>CAVZHX010000005.1:0-540000 GCA_963775165.1 uncultured Pseudomonadota bacterium
TGGCAGTCACCCGACCTTGAAAGCGAGCGGATTTTTCGTGAGCTATTTCTACTCCTACCCAAATCTTCGCTAAAATTGATGGCATGATGTGGAGCCGTCATGCTCACACAGAACGGAAGCATGATCCCAGCGGCGCGATAATCACTCGGAGGGACTGACGAACAAAAGCCCATTACGGGTGAATTACTTCATAAGCTGCTTTCCATTTCTCAATATCCAGATCACAGATCCGATATTGCCGATAACGCCCAATGCTATCCATGTGAGCATAGGCCTCTTCCTACGTACAGCAAGCGTCACAACGCAAAAGGCGGACAAGACTACCAGCAAGATATCTATGAAAAAAAATGCCCTCTGAATTTTCTCTCGCCACAAAAAAAGCTTCACACTAGAAGGGCTTTCATACAATACAAATCCCGTCTGAATTTGGTTCAATTGTGGTAAGAGAAGCCAGATCAAAAGCGCCAAGCCCGTCACTAAAAGTGCGAGAAAAATCACGTCCACCTTAGCTGAGTTTCCAAGAAGGCGAGCTATGCGGAGCGAGAAAAGCGGAACTCCATCAACCGATGCGATGACGGCCATGGCAGGCACGATGCTATATAGGTAGAGTTCTGGCCCACGCGGACACCTCTCACTGGTTTCGAACGGCAATTTGGCCTGGTAAAAGTGCAAATTCTGCTTTATTTTAAAATCGAATAATTCAGTTTGAAGAATGTCTGGGACATTCAGATGAGATGAAATGTACTGATTTAGAAATTTAATCTGTGCCGCGTATGAGGGATTTCATATACTGCGCTGCCATTTATCAAACTGACAATTATCCACTCAAGTCTTCCCAAATAGGGAATTCGGTATGGCTGTAGTTGTTTTCTGTGTACTCCTATGAATTCAACACGGACTTTTGAGAGATGGCATTCAAATCGTAATATGCGGCGGTGGACTTGTTACGATATTGCCCTGCCAATCAACCGTCGTTGTGGCTAATGTCAATCCGCTTGACGCGGCCAAGCCGCCATTTGTGCCGCCAGCACTCCATGTCAAGCTGGTATAACTAACGTCCGTATACGCGTTGTTGCCAATACGATAGGTGGTAGTCACCTTATAATTCTTCGTAACAGTGGTGGGAGATATGACGTCGTAGCTTCCGACGTAATAATCGAGGGGATCCAACCCGCTCGGGTCGGTCGCATTGACGGGATCGTTTCCAACATAGGCATAGAGGTTCCTGCCGGCGCTGTAGCCCACGGGATCGGTCTGCAAAAAGCGGCCCAGCACAGGGTCGTACATGCGCGCCTTGTAATAGTAGAGCCCCACAGCCGCCAGCGCGACCTGGCCGGTGTAGCGGAAGGCGGGCCCGCCCGAGGCGAAGCCGCCGGAGGGCTCGCCGGTGGCGGAATAGGCATAGGTCGCCGTCACCGTGCCCGACGAATTCGTGGTCGCGATCACCGAGCCCAGTTGGTCGGTGGTCAGCCATGAGGGCGAGGACAGATCGGAACCTTCGTACCAGACCAGGGTTTCATCGGCGCCCTGGCCGGGCACATAGCGGCGCAGCACATTGCCGGAACCGTCATATTCGGCGATCAGCTGGCTGCCGTCATAGAGATATTGCTCGGTCGTCGAACCGGCCACGGTCCGGTGCAGACGGCCCAGCGGATCGTAGCTCAGCGTCATCGCGGCCGAGCCGGAGACCTCGGTCAGCCGGTTGTCGAGATCGTAGGTGAAGCTGCGCGAGCCGTCGGAGGTGAGGTTGCCGTTGGTGCTGTAGGAATAGCTCGTGCCGCTGGTGCAGGAGCTGCCGGAGCCGCCGACCGTGGCATACTGGTTGAGGCCGTTGGGGCAATAGGGCGTTGTCGCCGCCGATGCGGCGCCATATTCGTAATTGCCGTTGTTGACGGTGCGGTCGGTGAGCTGGCCGCCAGGCGTGTAATCGAAGCCGAAGGTGACGTTCTTGGACGGCGCCCCGCTCTGCGCCAGCGTCCAGTGCTGGGACGTGGCGGTATAGGTCATGGCAGTGCTGATGCTGTTGCTGCGGGTGATGCCGGTCTCGCGGCCGAGCGGGTCGTCATAGGCGTATTGCGCCAGCACCGTCGAACCCTGCTCGACCTTCACCATGCGGTTCAAGGCGTCGTAGGTGTAGTCGATCTCGTCGCCGTCCGGATAGAACAGCTTGTCGCGGTTTCCGTTGTCGTCGTAGTGCGAAGTCACGGTGCGGCCGTATTCGGTCTCGGCGGTCTGGCGGCCGAGCGCGTCATAGGCGTAATCGACGCCATCGCCGCCCGCGCTGCCGGTATGGGCATAGAGCAGATCACCGACCAGGTCGTAGCCGTAATAGACGTCGTTGGAACTGCCGCTGTTGAAGATTTTGGAGATCTTGCGGTTCAGCGCGTCATAGGCGTAATGCACCACATCGCCGCTCCTCAGCGTCACCGTGAGCCGGTTGCCGTTGTCGTCATAGGTGAATTGTTCGTTGTCGCTCGTGTTGCAGGTGTGGGCCGTCGACTTGTCCGGGAACTCGGTTTCGGTCAGCCGGTCCAGGCCGTCATAGGTGTAGCAGGTGCGGTTGCCGCTGCCGTCCTCAACATATGAGGGCTGGCTGTTGGCGGTATAGGCGTTGGTCTGGGTGATGGTTGTGCTGGTGCCGACGCCTGTGGTGACGGTCAGGAGGCGGCCCGCGGCATCGTAGCCGTTCTCGGCGATCTGGTCGGGGCCGTAGCTGCCCTCGGTGGACTGGTCGCAGGCCGATGACGGCAGCGAACCGAACACCGCCGAATTCTCCCGCACCGCCGTGCATTCAAGATTGCGCGCGCCGTCATAGGTGTACTGCGTCACCGAGATGGACGTGACCGTACTGCCGGAGACATAGGCCGAGGTGGCCTTATCCTTAAGACCGCTATAGGCGTCGAAGGCGTAGGTCACCTGCGAGGCGGGCGTGAAGTCCGTGGACCAGTTGGTGCCCTGGGTGTCGGTCGTGCCCTGCTCGACCTTGGAGACATTGCCGTCGTCGTCGTAGGTGGTCTGTGTCGCCGGATAGGAACTGTTCACCTCGGGCCCGATCTTGCCGATCAGGTGGCGGTCGAGGTCGTAATAGAAGGTCGTCGTTTTCATATTGGCGTCGGTGGTCGAGGCCACGTTGCCGTACATGTCGTAGGTCGTCGAAGCGGTCGCCGACACCGCGTTGTCGCCCGACTTGGTCGTGGTCGAGATCAGTTGCAGATTGCTCGGCGTGGTCGAGTTGCCCTGCTGATAGGTGTAGGTGGTGACGATCTGGTTGGCCGTGCCGTCGCAGGAGCCGTCCGAGGTCCAGGTGACGTTGCCCCATTTGGTGGGCGAGCCCCAGTCTCCGGCGTCGATCTTGCATTTAACGATCTTGGTCAGCTTGTAGACGCCGGTCGAAGCCTCGACGATGGTCCCGGAGCTGTCCTTGTACCAGGCATTCTCCTGCGTATAGGTGTAGGTCGTCAGCGGCCGCTGGCCGTTGACCGCCGGTCCCGTCACCGTCGCCACATAACCGCTATTGGAATCGTAGGTGTAATCGGTCTCGTTGCCGTTGGCGTCCTTGACCCATGTCGCCTTGTTGCAATAGCGGTAATTGCTGGAATCGCAGCTCGACGGATATTGCGCCGTCATCGTGATGGTCGGGGAGCCGCTGCCAGGAACCGGATTCTTGTCGATCTCGGTGACATTGCCGCGGCTGTCATAGATATATGTCGTGTAATTTATCTCTGGATATTCGTGCTCTGTCAGACGGTTGTCGCCGTCATAGGAATAGGTATCTGTCAGATCGAGGCCGGATGGATCGCGCCTGTCCTCAATCGGCATACCTACCTGGCTGTACGATTTGACGTAGCGCACGTGCCCAACCGGATCGGTGACTGTCATGCCCCGTTCGTCCGTTGGGCTGTTCTGCTGCACCTGATAACCCCAGGTGTTGGCGCCGTCGGTCACGTCCATGTGGGCCGGATAGCAGCCACTTGTGCAGTTGTCATAATCGTATTCGAGGTATTGCCCACCCGGTCGCGTCACCGTTTGCTGGTAGTGCGTGATGCCGCCTATCGTAGACATCGTGTAGCTGCTGCTGGTCGTGCTGGTGTGGCCTGCGCCGTCGGACACCGACACCGACCCCTCGCTCCCGCTCGGATACCCGTAGGTCATCGTCGGCCAGGAGTCGCTGGGCGTGCATGTCGTCGCCGTTGGATCGCAATACTCATAGGCGTTGTTGATCGCCATGACGCTGACGATCTGTGAACTGCTGTTGAAGTTCGCCTTCAGCTGATAGCCGAGATTACTGGTGACCGACTGCATCGTGACGTTGGAGCTAGAGGTCAGGAGCACAAAGTTCAGCTTTTCCCCATCGGCATAAGTTAGGGTGGAGATCAACCCGACCGTGCAGTAGCTGACGCAGTGCAGGGCCGGGCTTGGCGCCGTGAATACGGCAACAGCGCCCTGGCGATTGGTATAGGTGTACATGGTTCCATCATAGGTCAGCGCACCGCCGGTCCCATAGGCCGGCGAAAACGTGCTGCCGGATTTTGTGAATGTCTCCGGCTGACCCATCAGGGTGACAGTGTAGATTTGCGGCGACTCGACCTCATACTTGACATTGCTGTTGGACCAATCCGTGACCCATTGTTGAGCATTCGTGTAAGGCGTCCAGGACAGGCCACCTTCATTGGGCTGACCCACCGATACAGTCGGTCCGTATAGCTTCGTTGCGCGGGTGGTCAGATTGACGCCGTTGGAATCGATGATCTGCGTCATCATCGGCGGCGGTAGGCCGGGATCGTCGGCGAAGACCGGTCCACTGCAAAGCGCTGCGTACGATGCCGCAATGGCCGTGATCAGGACTTTTCCGATCAGGCGCACGCGAAAGATGGTCTTCGTTTCAACACGGAATTGGTGGGCAATGCTGGACATGCTGCGGCCCCTTCGAAAGGCTGTGCGCGAATTCAGCTGCAGGTGGTTTCGCTGACGGTCGATGTGAGATTGCCGGCGTTGTCGTAGGTGTATTTCACGCACGATCCGTCGGTGTAGGTGACCTGGGTCAGCCGGCCGTAAGCGTCGTATTGATAGCATTCGGTGTCCGTGCTGCATTCGGAGCCTGTGGCCGCCGCGCTGGAAAGCATGGCCGCGCCGGCGACGAAGGATGCGATGGCCGCATAGGCAATGCGCCGTCCCCAACTTGCCATGGCTCGCCTCCCCTACTTCGACGCCGTGTGGATTCGGACCTGGTGTTGAAGCCCGGCGACGGCTGACTGCAGCTGCTGCATCGCCGACGCCGGTTTGGCGTTGGCAGCCTGCAGTGCGCCGATCTCGGCTTGTTGCCGCTGCATGGCCGCGGCCTGTTTATCGTTGGCGGCTTGCAGCGCGCCGATCTGCTTCTGTTGCTTCTGGATGGCGCCGGCCAGCACCGAGACCAATTGCGGATACTTGACGCCCTCGATCCGGCCGTCGCGGTAGGTGACGAACAGCGGGCTAATCTTCGCCATCTCCTCGGCGATGAAGCCGAAATCCTTCCCGTCGCCGTTCTTCCAGGTGAAGGTGACCGGGCGCATCTTTTCGACCTGCGAGAGCCCGAACGGAGAGGTCTGCACGTCCGTCTTGTAGCGGATGCTCGACGAGCAGCTAGCGATCACGCTTGAGCCGTCGATGCAAAGAGACGTCGAGCCGGACCCCAGCGTGTCCACCTTGATCTCGCCGTTGACTTCCAGCGTTCGATCCGGCGACGTTGTCCCGATCCCCACATTGCCGCCATTCAGATAGCTGACACCATCCCCTGCCACGTATGCCGTTGTGTTCCCCGAATCGTCCTCCAAAAGGAGGTTGTGGGCGTTCAAGCGCGAATGAGCGGTGTTGGTTCCCGAATAGTCATAGACGTAAACACTGTTAGCCAAACTCGCCTCGGCGACGTAGACGCGCGCCCCGGTCGGCTGCAGATACAAATATCCGCTGCCGGCCGTTTTGAGGTCCGAATAGATCGAGGTGTTATAGGAAAGCTCCAACTGAGCGGCGGTATTGCGGACAATCAGCGGCACTCCGGGGGTCGATACCCCGATACCGACATTGCCGGACGAATCGACATGAAAATTTGCGCCGTTGCCCCCGACCTCGAAACCGCCGTCGGCGCGCAATATGCCCATTGTGTACGTGCCGCTTGAAAAATCGCCATTGTCGTTCAACCGAAGCCAGGTATTGCTGCTGTAGCCCGACATCGCCAGCTTGCCGTCCAAATCTATCCCGCTGCTGTTGCCGGTCGTATTGAGATCGAGCAGGTTCATCGGACTTGACGTTCCGATGCCGACATTGCCGGTGAAGCTCGGGCTCGCCAGCGGCGCTAGGCTGGTGTTCGCGCAACTGAGAATATCGTTGAAGTTCTGCATGACCTGGCTGGCATCGGCGGTCGTGCCGTTGCTGAGCGTGTAGGTGTAGGCGGAGCAGGTCGCTGCCGAAGCGGCCGACGAGGCGAGCGCTGTGAGTAGGCCGCCTGCGATAACGGCAAGAATTTTCCTGTTCATCAGGCACTCCATATTTGCTGCGTTCGGCGGGAGTGAGGGCGCAGAAGCGGCGCGGGGGTTGCAAACGGGCTGGACTGCGGACCTCGACAAGATTTCGTGAATTTTGAATACGCAGAACCGCTTCGCCTGACGTGCACATGGTCAGACGCTTTGGCAGATACTCAAAACAGGATGGGGCACGCCTCACGAACGCGAGACTATTCGTTGCTATCTATGCGAGCATACCGCTTCTATACCTGCAATATATTCTGACAAATATTCACAGCTTTGTTGTTACGAACGTATGCATTGATAAAATGATGGTGCCTGGCGTTCATCATTATGGAGATGATGGCGCATGAGCGACGCGACGAAATCTGCTTTTAGTATCACGCCCTGACAGGGCGTTGACCGGGTTCGGTGGACGCTGCGAAAGGCCAAGACGCGATGCGCCGTCATTTGCAAGGCACTGTTCGGTGCCGCCAGGCCGGGCCTGACATCGGCGCAGAGTCCCGCCTGGACATCATGGCATCCGATTGACCCGGGGCCTGCCATAGGCGGACCTGCGACAAGGCGATCATGGCGACAGACGGTGTGGGCGTCACCGCCCGGCCCCGCCGGGGCCCCGGACACGGTCTTGCCGTGGTGTCTCCTGCGGGTGACGCGACCGAATCACTCCCCCGCAGAGCCGCGAGTTGGATCGCGGGTTGCGCCATTAGACCCCTCATGAGGGGTCTAATGGAGGGTCCGATAGACCCCATCGAAGAAATTTTTCGTCTGTGCCCGAAAATCCGCCAAATCGCCTGTCCAAGTGACTTGCAAGTGACTTGGCAGGTGACCTGTCACCCCCCTTGTTGACCCCTGTGTCCCCTCTGTTTGACCTCTCCGCCATTTAGACCCCCCTTGACTGTGGGGCCCGAGCCGGCACCCTGAACCCATCGCAAGGCCGTTCTTTCCGATTGTGTTTTGTAAGGAGAGAACCGCCATGCCCTTCCCCGAATCGCTATCCGCTCGGCCGCCTTGGGCCTGCACGCCATGCCGCTCCCCTGGTCGCGGGCCAGGCTTGCAGGCGAGCGCGAATCATGTTGGGACGTTAGCAGTGGTATCCCGCGCCATCGAACCTAATGCGTGGGGCCCTATGTCATCTAAAGACAATCCCTCCCTCCATCCGAGACGTTGCCCTGAAGTCCACGACTTCGGCATCGGGCAACTCTCGGCGCGTGCGTGCTCCGCCAATCGCCCGGACTTCGCCGTAGCCCGGCGACAGCTCTCTCAAGCTCTGGCGTTCAGGCCCTGTATCGGCCCTGCATCCGTCCTGTGCCGGTCCTGTATTTGGCCTGTATTGGCCTGCGTTGGCCCCGATATCGAGCCTGGATGCTCGCTGCATCGTCGCAGCACTGGCCGGTGCAGTCCGCAACGCCGTGGCCGGTCAACGGACGCAGTGTTTCCCGCATTCTCACTTGACGGCGCCGCCGGACGGGCTCAGCCTGCCGCCTCAGCTACTCTCACACTGCCACTGCGCCACTTCATTCCTTCTATTCGCTACAAAGGAGTGAAGTCGTGAGCCGTCATCGGCAAAGCCCACCTATGCGCCTGGCCCCGCCCGCCAACGACAATGGCGGGCCCGAGGCAGCTCCGGTCCAAGAGGCAGGCGCCCCTAGCGCTGCCAAGCGTGTGCCGCCAGTGACTGAGAGCTGCCCTGACAGCCCTGGCCAGGCCAAGGTGAGTCCTGCGGATCGTGGCTCCGATATTGTCCCAAGCCCTGCCGAGCCCCTGTCTCAGGTGACCGGCAGCCCTGCCGGCAAGAGCTGCCGCAGGTCTGGCAAGGCCTTGCGCGCCGAAGTCCGCATCTCGCCAGACCTGCCCGTCCAGCCGGTCGAGGTTGAAGTGTTCGCTCAGCTGCTGGAAGCTCTCGGTCCTGCCGCCAACGACAACGAGGATTGCCCATGAGCAAGCGCGTCGCGGTCTATGCCAGGGTCTCCACCACGCGGCAGGCGGAGAACGACATCTCCATTCCCGACCAGCTCGCCCAGGCCAGGCGCTATTGCCAGGCCAAGGGCTGGCACGTGGTGCGGGAATTCGTCGATCCCGGCGCCAGCGCCCGCGACGACAGGCGCCCCGAGTTCCAAAGGTTGATGGACACCGCCTGCACCGATCCCTCGCCTTTCGATGTGGTGCTGGTGCACAGCCAGTCGCGCTTCTTCCGCGACGCGGTGGGCTATGTGGCCTCCAAGCGCCGCCTGCAGAAGCACGGCGTCACGCTGGTCTCGATCACCCAGAACTTCGGCGAGGGCGCAACGGCGGAGTTTGCCGAAACCATCATGGCCGCCGCCGACCAGTACAACAGCGCCGAGACCGCCAAGCATGTCACCCGCACCATGCTGGAGAACGCAAGGCAAGGTTTCTGGAACGGGGCCAGGCCGCCCTTCGGCTATCGCACCGTCGTTGTCGAACAACGCGGCCAGCGCACCAAGAAGCGCCTTGAGATCGAACCCCGCGAAGCCGAGACCGTGCGTTTGATCTTCAAGCTGTTCCTCAAAGGCGACGGCAGCAAGGGCCCCATGGGCATCAAGGACATCGCCTCATGGCTCAATGCGCACGGTCTCACCCATCGTGGCACCGCCTTCTACACCGGCACGGTCCACCGCACCTTGACCGCCGAGACCTATGCGGGCACCCACCACTACAACCGGCATGACAGCCGGACGGGCAAGAAGCGGCCCCGGGACGAATGGGTGGCAATCGCCGTTCCCAAGATCATCCCCGCCAAGGACTTCAAGCGGGTCCAGGCGCGGCTGCACCTGCGCCGCCCCAACGTCACCGCCCCGCGCCTCGTCAACAGCCCTGTCCTGCTCACGGGTCTTGTGCGCTGCCACAGATGCGGAGCGCCCCTGATGCTGCGCACCGGCAAGAGCGGACGCTATCGCTACTACACCTGCGCCAACGCACGGCTGAAAGGCCGCGCCGCCTGTCCCGATCCCGTCACCGTGTCCATGCCGCAGTTCGACAAGCTTGTGATCGCAGCGCTCGCCGAGCGGCTGCTCACGCCCGAGCGCCTGACAAGGCTCTTGCACGAAGCCCACCGCCATCGCCGCGCCGTCGCATCGAACGGTGCCCAGCGCAGAACAGCATTGCGCAAGCAACTCGCCGACACCGACAAACAGCTGCAGCGCCTCTACACGGCGCTGGCCGAAGGCACCGTCACAGACACCGCATCGTTCCGTGAAACGGTCGAGGGCCTTGAAGCCCGGCGCGACCAAACCGTGCGCCTGCTCGACACCTTGGACAAGGAAACGCCGCCCCTGCGTCGCACGCTGTCCAATGCTCAGGCCGGAACGTTCGCCGCCAAGCTGCGCAACAGCCTGATCGAAGCACCGGCCCAGCTGCAGCGCCGCTACGTGCACGGACTTGTGTCGGAGATCGTCGTGAACCGCGACAAGGCCGTCATATCCGGCCCCAAATCCGCCATCGCGGCCGCCATCACATCCGGCGACGTTCCAGCCGCAGTGCCCACTTTTGTTCGGGAATGGCGCGCCCGACAGGATTCGAACCTGTGACCTCTGCCTTCGGAGGGCAGCACTCTATCCAGCTGAGCTACGGGCGCGCGTGCTCGTGCTATAGCCCAGCGCCCCCTCACCCGCAATCTTGGGCCCGCAATCGCTGTGTTTCAGGCCAGGGCCTTGAGCGCGGCCGCGACGGCTGTCGGCAGCGTGCCCCCACACCTGCCGCTTCCATTCGGCGTCCTGCGGATAGAAGGCCGCGCGAATCTCCGCTTCCATCGCGGCCGCGTCGTCATCGTTGCCGCGGCCGTGGCAGCGCAGCCAGTTCTCCCGTCTGAGCGCCGCGAAGACGTCGCCCACCGGCCTGGTGCCGACCTCGAGAGCCGCGAACGTCACTTCCGCATCGCCCATCCACGCCGCCACCGCGGCATCGACCGTGCCGGTGAGCGGAGCCGAGACCGAATCCCCGGCGCCGGTGGAGCGCACCATCTGGCCCCACACCGCTTTGGCGCGCGCGAAGCCGGGCGTGCCGGGCAAATCCTCGACGATCAGCTCGGCCGCGCCGCGTTCGCCCAGCCCGGTGTGGAAATCGATGGTCACGAGCCGCGCCACGCCGGCCAGCTCCTGGCCCAGCACCTCGCGCAGCATCCGCAACGACCAGGAGAGCCCTTTGCCGCCGAAATAGAGCCCTTGCGGATGCGTATATTGGCCCTTGGACAAGGCCGCCTGCAGCGCGAAGGCGCCGTGGGCGCGCGCGTAATCGGCAAGCCGCGCACCGGCGGCGGCAAGCGCGGCCTCGCTCATCTGCGGCGGCGCGATCGCATCGGCCAGCGCCGCATAGTCGGCATTGGCCGGTGGGTCGTCGTGATCGACGAAATTGCGGTTGACGTCGACATTGTTCTCGTCGACGCGGCGGTCCCAGGAAAAGCCGAAAGGGTTGAGCGCGTGCACCATGACGAGGCGCACCCCTTCGGGCACGCGGCCGGCGATGCCCTCGCGCAGGAGGCCGGTCTGCACCGCCGAGCCGAAATAGCCTTCGACACCATGGGTGGCCGAAATCAGAAGCAGGCCGGCCTTGGCGTCGCGCGGGCCGGCCGTCACGGTGTCGAGAAACAGCGGCCCTCCGTCTTTCGCCGCCGCCCCCGGATGCACCCGGCTGGTGACGCCCAACCCCGCCGCCCGCGCGCCCGCGACGAAGGCGTCGCGCGCGGCGCGGTAATCGGCGGAGAAATGGCGTTCGGATGCGTTGGTCATCGGGCGTGGACGGGCAGTGGCGACTTATCGCCCGGATCGCCCGGCTTTGCCAAATGGCCCGGCCGCGTGACAGGTCCGTTCACTTCAGGATGGTGCGGAAGGCACCGTCCCAATCGGCGCCGGGCGGGTGCTCCTCGAAATAGCCGATGCGCGTCAGATGCAGATCGTAGAGCTTCTGGCTGGCGCCGGAGAGACTGCGGCATTGGGCGATCAGATCGCGGGTCTTGTCCCATTGCTGGCTGCGCAGCGACTGGAAGATGTGCTCGTGGAAGGTGGCCAGCGCGCGGAACTTCGGGCTCGCGCGCACCACCGGGTTGCCGAGCATCGCGAACAGTTTGAGCGGCTCCTCGCGCGGACCGCAGGCGACGAAATCGACTTCGAGGAAAGCGAAGCCGCGCGCCGCCGCCTTGCGCGTGTCGTCGGAGACGATGATGGCTGGACCGTATTGCCCCGACAGCGTGCGGATGCGCTCGGCCAAAAGCGTGCAATCGCCGCTGACGGAATAGATGAAGCGGCCGGCCGCGTCATAGCCGCCGGCGACGGCCAGTCCGGTCGAGATGCCGATACCGATTTCGACCGGCTCGAAGGCGGTGCCGTCGAAGCGGCGCTCGCGCGAGAGCTGCTCGTTGACTTCGGCCAGCACCACGGTCATGCGGCTGGCGGCTTCGCAGGCGTGGATCGCATGTTCGGGGTCGTCGAGCGGCGCGTTCCAATAGGCCATGAAGCCACCGCCGGTGAGACGCTCGACCATCGCGCCCTGTCCGATGGCGGCATTGATGAGCGGCGGCATCACCGTGCCCATCAGAAGCGTGAATCCCGCCGGATCGTCGGCGAAGGAATCGGCCAGCGCCGCGTAGCCACGCACGCCGCAAGCGAGACACGTCACCGTCCGGCTCTCGCCTTCGATCTTGAGCAGATCGGGCCTGCGCGCGATCAGGTCGAGCGCCGCGGCGGGAACAGAGCCGGCGAAGGCATGGCGCAGCCGCGCCCGCATGCGCGCGATCTCGAGCGCGCGCGCGGTGTAGCCCGCCATGAAGCTCGCACCCAGCGCCAGTGAGGGACTCAGCGAATCGAACAGGATGCGGCTGTGCACGAACAGGAGCCAGGTGAAGCTCTGCGCCGCCGCGATCGCGGCGACGGTCAGCACCGCCGCCCATATGAGCCCCGCGCGCGACAGCAGCGCCGCGATTCCGATGCCGACCACCAGAATGAATACGAGACCCCCGTAAAGCCCGTTCGCGCGCACGAGTGCCATGCCCGAGAGCATGGTCTCCATGGCTTCTGCATGCAGCGCGGCGACGCTTTCGTAGCCGAGCGGGGTCGCGACCCTGGTATCCGGCGGTGCGATATAGACGATGGCGTGGCTGAGCGCCCCGGCGGCGATCTTTCCTTCGTCCAGCGCCGTGGCGGAGATGTCCCGCTTCGCGTTCGGGCCGGAAAAATAGATCTCCATCGCACCGTCGCCGCGAACCGGCACCGAAAGAGAGCCGGCTTTGAGATCGGAGACGGTGCTCGCCGCACCGATGCCCGAAAGCCCGCGCTCGCGCGTGGTGACCCGAAGCGTTGCCACTCCGGCCGCCAGCCGCATTGTCTCGGCATCCAGCGACGGCAACAGGCGGCCGCCGAACCGGAACAGGAGCGGCATCGCGCGCAGCCTGCCATCCGGACCGGGATCGAGATTGCGCGCGCCCAGCCCCGCGCTCGCCGCCGCGATCGGGGCGAGCGGTGCAAGCGCGTGATCATAAGCGGGAATGGTGGCGCGCACGCTGGCCGGCCCGTCGAATGTCACCATGCCTTTGGCGGGGGGGGGCGGTCCGGCGCCGCCATGGGTGAGGGTGAAGCCCGTCACCGAATCGCGCGCGGCCAGCGTGGCTGCGAGCGCCGCACTGGGGGCGGGCAGCGCGTTCAGCGCAGAGCGCACCGCGTCGTTGTTCGCACCCGCGGGCAGGGATTGCGCAAAGGCCCGCGGCGAGACCGGATCGGATGCGACAAGCGGCGCATCGACAACGACGATGGCCGCCCCAGCCGCCTGCAATTTCGAGATCAGCCCGCCAAGGACGCCATAGGAAAATGGCCACGCTCCGAAGCGCGCCGCGGCGGCATCGTCAAATTTGAGGATACGCACGCTATAGCCGCTCTTGGCCAGCGTGTCGGCATAGGCCCGCCGGTGCAGGATCTGATAGGCGTCGAACTGAGTCTCGCGGATGCTGGTGGCGATGTGGCCGGGATCGAGGCCGATCACGATCATGGCCGCAGCAAGAACTGCGAGCGGCAGCATCCACACCGTCGCCGACTTTGCCCCTACCCGCATCCCTGCCTCTGATGATCGCGCGATCTGTTGCCCATCCCCGGCAACCCCGCGCCACTCACCCTATCACGTCGCCTGCCGGGACGAAGAAGGTTCGCTCGAATTTTCCGCACAGGCCGCGCACAACCCGGCGATCTCGACGGTCTCGCGCTCGACGGCGAAGCCCATGCCGGCGGCGGCATTCTGTAGCGCCCGGTCGAGGGGGCGATATTCGATCTCGGCGACGCAGCCGCAGGCCTTGCAGAGAAGAAAATGCATGCGATGACGGCGCCCCGGCGCGAAGCAGGCGGCATAGGCGTTCAGCGTGTCGATCCGGTGCACGAAGCCCTCGCGCAGCAGGAAATCGAGCGCGCGATAGACGGTGGGCGGCGCAGGTTCGCGCGCGGTGTCTCTGTCGCCGAGCGCGCGCAGGATCTCATAGGCGCCCATCGGCTTGTGGCTGCCGAGCACGATCTCGAGCACCCGCCATCTCAGCGGCGTGAAGCGAAGCTCGCGCCGGCGCGCGAACTCCTTGGCCGCGCCGAGCGCATCGCGCACGCAATGGGCATGATCGTGCCGCGATTGCGCCAGATCTGCGCGCACGCTCATCGCAAGCTCTGCGCGCTTGCACGCAAACGCGTGCCAACGGCGATGAGGACGAAGAGCGCGGCCGCGGCCAACACGATAGAGGGGCCCGCCGGCGCATCGACCACATAGGCCGCACCGATTCCAAGCGGCGCCGACGCTGCGCCGATCAAAGCGGCGATCACGGCCATGGTTTCGGGTGTCCGCGCCAGCGGCCGCGCCGCGGCTGGTGGAATAAGCAGCAGCGCCACGATCAGAAGCGCGCCGACGATCTTGAGCGCAAGCGCTACCAGGCCGGCGACCAGAACCAGAAAGGCGGCATCGGCGAGTGCGGCGTTGCGGCCTTCGGCCACCGCGATGTCGCGGTTCACGGTGACCGCGAGCAAGGGCCGCCACAGGAACCACAGCACCGCCAGCATGACCACGCCGCCGGCGGCGACGAGAGTGATGTCGCCCGCCGACATCGACAGCACATCGCCGAACAGATAGCCCAGAAGATCGGCGCGCACCGTTTCCATCGTCGCCAGCACGATGAATCCGAGCGCCAGACCGACATGGCCGACCATCCCGATGAACGTGCCGGACGGGATGTAGCGGTCGCCGGCGTGGGCCATGATCAACGCCGCCACGACGGCGACGAGGGCCACGCCCGCAATCGGCGCCACCCCGACGAGGAGGCCGAGGCCTGCGCCCAGAAGTCCCATATGGGCGACGGATTCGCCGAGATAGGCCATGCGCCGCCACAGCACGAAGCAGCCCAGCGGTCCCGCCGCCGCGCCGAGCAATGCGGCGCCCAGTATTGCGCGCCAGACGAAGGAATCGAGCAGGAAGCTATCCATGGCCGTGCTCGTGGCGATGGCGATCGTGAGGCGCCGGTTCGCCGTCGGGCACGGCGCGGACCTCGCCGGTGGGCAGATGTCGGTGATCGTGATGATGGACATAAAGCGCCAGCTCGGCGGCGATGCGTGGCCCGAACAATTCCACAAAGGCCGGATCCTGAATCACGGAGCCCGCCGCGCCCTCGCAGCAGATGTGGCGGTTGAGGCAGATCACGCGGCTCGCCTCGGCCATCACCACGTGCAGATCGTGGCTGACGAGCAAGACCGCGCAGCCGAGCTCATCGCGCAGCTCCGCGATCAGCCGGTAGAGCGCGGCCTCCCCGGCCAGATCGACGCCGGCAAAGGGCTCATCCAGCAGCAGCAGATCGGGGCGGTGAACGATGGCGCGGGCCAGCAGCACGCGGGCGAGTTCCCCGCCCGAGAGCGTCGAGACCTGCTTGTCCGCCAGCGCGGCGATGCCAAGGCGGACGAGCGCCGCCTCGGCCGCCTCTGCACCGTCATGGGCATAAACCTCGATCAGCCGCCGTGCCGTCAGCGGCAGCGAATGATCGCGCGCGAAATATTGCGGGACATAGCCGATTTTGAGGCCCGGCCGGCGGGCGACGGTGCCGCGATAGGCGACAAGGCCCAGAAGCGCGCGCAACAGCGTCGTCTTGCCCGAGCCGTTGGGCCCGATCAGCACCACGATCTCGCGCGGGCTGAGGCTCAGGTTCACATGCTCGACGATGCGCGCGCCGGCCACGCTGACGCTGATATCGTCGGCGCGCAGAAGGGCTGCGTTATCTGGTTGGGGCAGGTCCATCGGGCATTGTTATAACATAACAGGTCCCGCACGTCGCCGCCGGCTCTAGCGCGAAATGCGAATCACCACCTGGCTGAGCAGCACCTGCGCACCTTTGCTTCGCAGCACGCGATCAGTGACGTGCTGCAGGCGCGTCGAGATCAGATTGACGTCGGGCTGTTCCCATGGCCGCACGGCGGCGGCGGTGAACGACATCAGGCTGCGCACATAGGAGTCGTACAGGATCGGCATGGCATCGACGGTGCGGTCGCGCAGATCGGCATCGGGGATGTTGAGGCCGATGGCGACGAGCAGCAGTCCCACCGGCCGGCCATTGTCGATGATGGTCGCATACATCGGCTGGAGCGCGAGATAGCTCTTGGCCTGGGTGATCTTGTGCTGCGGCATCTGCTTGCCGTCGGCGCGCACGGGCCCAGCCGTCAGCGTGAGGCCGCAGACGACGGCGGCGACAGGGACAAGGGCAGACAGGCCGGATCGCATGGACTACCTTCCGCGTTGGCCTTCTGCTTACGCGCATGAGGTAAAGGCGCGGTTGATGGGCGAGCCACCCGGAGGAGAGGCGATGATCCGAACTTCAAAAATTGCAAGCGCAATCATTGGGTTATGTCTTGGCCTGGAGGTGGGCTCGGCGATCGCCGCGCAAGTCCCGGCCGACCCGCAGGCCCCCGGCGCCCAGTTCCGCCTCACGCCGGCCGACCTGCCCAAGCCCTACGCCACCAAGGGCGTGGCCAATGTCTCGACCACCATCGCGCGGCCGCAGGGCGCGACTCTGCGCGTACCGGCGGACTTTTCGGTCTCGCTGTTCGCCTCCGGCCTCACCGCGCCGCGCTCGCTGCTGGTGCTGCCCAATGGCGATGTGCTCACAGCCGAATCCGAGGCGGGCAAGATCACGCTCCTGCGCGACACCAACGGCGACGGCAAGGCCGACACGGTCACCACTTTCGCCGACGATTTCGAACGGCCCTTCGGCCTCGCCCTGCACAACGGCGCGCTCTATCTCGGCGACGTCCACGGCATCTGGAGGCTCGACTACAGCGACGGCGCGCTCAAGGCGGGCGCGCGCCGGATGATCACGCGCAAGGGCGCGCTCGGCGAATGGAGCGGCCACTGGACGCGCAACATCGTCTTCGGGCCCAAGGGCGAGCTTTACCTCGCCGAAGGCAGCACCGAGAACGTCGGCATCGACCCGGCGCCGCACGCCGCCATCAGCCGCGTCAGTGACGACGGCACGCTTGAGCCCTTCGTCACCGGCACGCGCAATCCGGTGGGCCTGGCGATTTATCCGGGTACGGACGATCTCTACGTGGTCGTCAACGAGCGCGACATGCTGGGCACCTATCTGCCGCCCGACTACTTCACCCGCGTCAAACAGGGCCAGTTCTTCGGCTGGCCCTATGCCTATACCGGGCCCCATCCCGATCCCGGTTACGGCAGCAAGCGGCCCGACATGGTGGCCAAGGCGGCGACACCGGACGTCCTGTTCCAGCCGCATTCGGCCCCGCTCGGCCTGGTCTTTTACGAGGGCAACCAGTTCCCTGCGGACTACAAGGGCGACGCCTTCGTGGCCCTGCACGGTTCGTGGAACGCGCAGACGCCGACCGGCTACAAGGTCGTGCGCATCAAGTTCAACGGCAACCGCCCGCAAGCGGGTTATGAGAATTTCGTCACCGGCTGGTGGCGCTCGGGCAATGACCCCGCCATGGTGTGGGGTCGGCCCGTGGGCCTTGCGGTGGCCAAGGATGGCAGCCTGCTCATCGCCGACGACACGGGCAAGGCGATCTGGCGGGTCAGCTACACGGGGAAGAAGTGAGGCGAAGCCTGGTGGAGCTGAGCGGGATCGAACCGCTGACCTCCTCATTGCGAACGAGGCGCTCTCCCAACTGAGCTACAGCCCCAGGCCGAGGCATCCCGCGCCGCGAAAGGCACCCGCGCGGGCCGGTATGTAGGAATCGGCCCCCGATGCTGTCAAGGTGGACGCGTCGGCCGTGGCGGGCCAGCCCCCGGAAGTTCCACGCGGCTTGCCTCGCGAGGAGCGCGCTGGCACAAGAGCCCCTGGTTCGAAAACGGACATTCCGGACCCAACCGCCTCGAAGGCATCCATCCCCGGACCGACAGGAGACGCCCTTCGCCTCATGTACCAGCTCAATCCATTCGTGTGGCTGCTTCTCCAGCTGATCAACATCTACACCTGGATCGTGATCGCCGCGGTGGTCATGAGCTGGCTGGTCGCCTTCAACGTCATCAATGTCCACAACCAGTTCGCCCGCTCCGTCGTGCATCTGCTGGACGCGCTGACCGAACCGGTGTTCCGCCAGGCCCGCCGCATCATTCCGCCGATCGGCGGACTCGACATCTCGCCCTTGATCGTGCTGATCGGCCTGCAGTTCCTGAGTTATCTCATCGCCTATTATCTGGCGTGAGCGCGTCGGCGGCCGTCACCCTCCGCGAGGGCGGCGTGCGCTTTGCAGTGCGATTGACGCCCAAGGGCGGGCGCGACGCGATTGTGGGGTGGGCGGTGGGAAGCGATGGGCGTGCCCGTCTCAAGGTCCGCGTCGCAGCCCCTCCCGAAGCCGGCAAGGCCAATACCGCGCTGATCGCGCTCATCGCCAGGACCCTGGGCGTGACAAAATCGGCCGTTGCGATCGCGAGCGGTGAAACGTCGCGGCTGAAACAATTGAACGTGGACGGCCCAGCCGATTATCTGCGCTCGGTACTCGAAACTTTGGGAGAGGCGTCATGAGCGCGATCATCATCGACGGCAAGGTTTCCGCGAGCGGGCTCAGGACCCGCATCGCCGAGGAGACCGCACGCCTCAGGCGGGCCCACAATCTGGTGCCGGGGCTCGCCACGGTTCTCGTCGGCAGCGATCCGGCCAGCGAGGTCTATGTCCGCAACAAGAACAAGACCGCCGAGAAGCTGGGCTTCAATTCGGTCCATTTTCATCTGGCCGAAGACGTGCCGGAACATGAAGTGCTGGCCCGCGTGCGCGCGCTCAACGACGACAAGAGCGTGCACGGCATCCTGGTGCAGATGCCACTGCCCAAACAGGTGCGCGAGGCCGCCGTCCTCGACACGCTCGACCCCGCCAAGGACGTCGATGCGCTGACGCCCACCAATGCCGGGCTGCTGCTCAGCGGCCGCGCCAAGCTCGTCTCCTGCACGCCGGCCGGCGTGATGATGCTGCTCAAGGAATATGTGGGCGATATCGCCGGCAAGGAAGCGCTCGTCATCGGCCGCTCGCTGCTGTTCGGCAAGCCCGCCGCCCAGCTCCTGCTGGCGGCCAATGCCACCGTGACGATGGCCCATTCCAGAACGCGCGATCTGCCCGAGCATGCGCGGCGCGCCGACATCCTCGTCGCCGCCATCGGCCGGCCGGAATATGTGAAAGGCGACTGGGTCAAGCCCGGCGCCACGGTGATCGATGTCGGTATCAACCGCGTCGGATACTGCCGGACGGCGGCTACAAGATCGTCGGCGACGTCGATTACGCGGCGGCGGAAAAAGTCGCCGGCGCCATCACGCCGGTGCCCGGCGGCGTCGGCGCCATGACCATCACCTGCCTGATGCGCAACACGCTGATCGCGGCCTGCGTGCAGGCGGGCGTCGAGATTCCGCCGGCCTGACGCTGGCGAAGGGCCTAGTCTTCGTTGGCCTTCCACTGATGGCCTTCGCGAAAACGGATCAGCTTTTCCTCATACTTGTCGCCCAGCACCCGGCGCGCCTCCGGCAGCGGATCGTGGTCTTCCAAGAACGGCTTTTCTTCGCTGTATTCGGCAGTGTCCACGGAATATTCGAGGTAGATGCCGTTGGGGTCCTCGAAATAGATCGACCAGCACATGCCGTGATCCACGACATTGGAAACCGGAATGTCGTTGTCGAGCAGCTTCTGCCGCACGGCCAGCAGCTCGTCCTTGGTGTTCACTCTGAGGGAGAGATGATGCATCGGGCCGAGGTCCTGATGCATGTCGCCAAAGCTGCCGTTGTCCTCGAAGAAGGCCAGACTGCCATTGCCGCAATCGAAGAAATAATGGCGGATTCCGGCCACCACGCCGCGCATCGTCTTGCCGCCGGGCGGCCAGGACAGCAACCCTTCGAACGGGTCCTTGTCCGGCAGGTTCAAGGTGACCGTGATCGGCATATCAAGAACGCCGTTATAGAATTTGATGGTTTCAGTGAGATCCTTGGTCAGAAACGCCAGATGGTGCAGCCCGCGCGTCTGCACGCGGCTCGTCGTCTCCTTCGCTGCCGTTTCCGCCGTCTTCTCCTTCACATCCGCACCCATGACAGAGGTTCCTTCCTTCGCAAGGCCGTTCCGGCGCTCCCATATGGCCGGACTATAGCACGTTTGGGACCGGTGGCGTCGGTCGCCGCGGCTATGATTGGGAGAGCTGCGCTTCGAGGGCCTTGGCCAGGCCGTCGGGGCCCAGCGTCTCGTCATAGTCGGCAATGAAATTGCCGTCGGGGCCCATCAGATAGATCACGTTGGAATGGTCGACGGCATACATGCCGTTCACCGGCTCATGCTTCTTGTAATAGACGTGGTATTCCTTGGCGACGAGGGCGATCGACGGCATCGGCCCCGTCAGCCCGGCGAATTCCGGCCCGAAGATGCCGAGATAATGCTTGAGCACGGCCGGGGTGTCGCGCGCGGGATCGACGGTGATGAAGATCGGCACGATCTGTTTGCCCTGCGCGCCCAGCTTGTCCATGGCCCGCGCGATCACGCTCAGCGTCGTGGGGCAGACGTCGGGGCAATTGGTGTAACCGAAATAGACGAGCATGTAGCGGCCGGCGAAGTCCTTGTCGCTTTTGGTCTGGCCGTTCTGGTCGATGAGCGAGAAGGGCCCGCCGATACTGGCCTGGCCGGTGTGAACGGTGTGGCCGAAGCCGGGGCCCTGCTCGCCGATCCGATCGCCGACCAGCCAGATGAGGCTCGCCGCCAGCGCGGTGAAGACCACGACGATGGCGAGGATGGCGGCGGGTTTCTTCATTTCTGGGACCCTTTGGCCTCGGCAACATGAGTGGGGACGGCCCGTCGCCGGATTGATAAACTCCGCACCCCGAGGAATGAAGTGACGAATGGTCGCCCGTGGCCGGGCGGCGGCGGGGCGATGGACCGAAGATGAACGACGCGAATGCCCATGCCAGATCCTGGCTGCATCTGTGGCCGGCGCGGCTTGCCGACGAGTTCTCCTTCGCCGCGCCCACGGCGCGCGGGCGGGTCAGGCTGCGCACGCTGTCCAATCTGCGCTGGCTCGCCATCGGCGGCCAGTCGGCGACGCTGTTCGTGGTCTATTTCGGGCTCGGCTATCAGCTGCCGCTGTGGCGCTGCGGCGGCGTCATCGCCGCCAGCATCGTGCTCAATCTGCTCTTGGCGGTGCGCTTTCCGGCGAGCCACCGCCTCACCAATCGCGAAGCCACGGTGCATCTGGCCTATGACGTCTTGCAGCTCGCGGCACTCCTTTATCTGACGGGCGGGCTGATCAACCCCTTCGCCCTGATGTTTCTGGGGCCGGTGGTGATCGCGGCCTCGACCCTCAATCTCGGCAACACGCTGATCCTGGGCGTGCTGTCCTTCGTGGCGGTGTCGCTGATCGCGGTCGTCCATGAGCCCCTGCCGTGGGCCGCGCACGAGACGCTGGCGCTGCCGCCGCTCTATCAGGGCGGCATCTGGGCCTCGATCGTGATCGGCATCGGTTTCACCTCGATCTATGCCTGGCGCATCGCATCCGAGGCCGCGCGCATGTCGGCGGGACTGGCGGCGACGCAGCTGGCGCTGGCGCGCGAGCATCGCATGGCCGCGATCGGCGCGCTGGCCGCCGCCGCCGCCCATGAGCTCGGCACGCCGCTCGGCACCATCGCCGTCGTCAGCCACGAGCTCGAACGCGAGCTGCCCGCCGGCTCGCCCCAGGCCGAAGATGCCCGCCTGCTGCGTCAACAGGCCGAGCGCTGCCGCGGGATTCTGACCCAGCTCGCCCGGCCCGAGCAGAGCGTGCTCGACGCCACCCAGCGCATGTCGCTGGGGGCGGTGCTCGACGATCTGGCCGGACCTTACCGCAACGAGGACCTCGAGATCGCGATCCATCTGGAACCGGGTGAGGGCGCCGGCCCGGTGCCCAAGGTCTGGCGGGTCCCCGAGCTCCAGCACGGGCTCGGCAACCTGATCGCCAATGCCGCCGATTTCGCCACGAGCCGCATCAATATCCGCGCCCAGTGGGACGCCAAGTCGATCCGGGTCTCGGTAGAGGACGACGGGCCGGGTTTCGCCCCGGAAATCCTGGAGCAGATCGGCGAGCCTTACGTCACCTCGCGGCCGGGGACCTATGCGCCCGGAGAAACCGATCTCGGCCCCGCCCCGGCCTTCGGCACCCAACAGGGCATGGGGCTGGGCTTCTTCATCGCCAAGACGCTGATCGAACAGACCGGGGGGCGCGTCCAGGTCCGTAATATTCCCCATGACGGCGCCCGGGTCATCGCCCGCTGGCCGCGCGGCGCGCTGGACGGCGACAGCCCGCCGGGGACGGCAAGTACGCTGTAGTTATTTCGGCTTGGTGACACTATGTCTTGCCTGCGGCGGCCGGGGGCGCTATCGACGCCGCCGAGGACCCCGCCATGACCCAGACCGACCAGCTTCCCGAGGACCGCAGCCTCCTGATCGTCGAGGACGACCGCCCGCTTCGCGAGCGGCTGGCCCGCGCCATGGAAACGCGCGGCTTCGAGGTCGCCATCGCCGAGACGGTGGCGCAGGGTCTGGCCCGCGCCAGGGAAGCCCCGCCGGCCTTCGCCGTCGTGGATCTGAAGCTCGACGACGGCAACGGCCTCGACGTGGTGGAGCTGCTGCACGAAACCCGCCCCGATGCGCGCGTGGTGGTGCTGACGGGCTTCGGCAATATCGCCACTGCCGTGGCCGCGGTGAAATACGGCGCCATCGATTACCTGCCCAAGCCCGCCGACGCCGACGACATCATGGCCGCACTCTTGGCGCCGCCCGGCTCCAAGCCCAAGCCGCCGGAGAATCCGATGTCGGCCGACCGCGTGCGCTGGGAGCACATCCAGCGCGTCTACGAATTGTGCGGCCACAATGTCTCGGAGACCGCGCGCAGGCTGAACATGCACCGCCGCACGTTGCAGCGGATTCTGGCGAAGCGTTCCCCGCGCTAACGCGCCTTCTTCGCTTTCGTTTTGCGTTTGGCGGCGGGCTTTGCAGGCGTCTTCGTCACCTTTTTCTTCGCCGGTTTCGTTTCGCCGTCGGCTTCGCGCACCAACTTCTTCGGCGCGATCTGGCGCCAGCGGCGCTCCAGCATGAATTTGAGCTCGCTCACATTGATCTTGGCCATGCGCACAAGAATGACCGGCCAGTTCTTGTAGTGATCGGTGATGAAATAGGTCCCCGGATCGAGTTCCAGCATCATGTCGCGCTGTTCGATCCCGTCCACGCGCATCACGATCGAATCGTCCTCGGCGCGGATGCGGGTGAAGAACTTCTTGTCGATGAAAACCGCGGGACGCCCATATGACGGCTTCTCCAGCGCGCCCGGAAACGACAGCGCGATCTTGCTTCGCTTGCGCCTTGGTGACGGGCATCACTCCTCCTCCACCGGCAATACCGTGATCCCGCGCGGATCGGCGATCAGCTCCACGGCCGCAGCCAGCCGCTCGGCCGCAACAATACCGAAGCTCAGCGTGACCGCCTTGCGGCGGCTGGGATGCAGCCTGGTGACCGGTGAGGGCCGCACGATCGCCCCGCCATAGCGGTCGGCGACGATCAGGCCGGTGGTTTCCGGCACCAGCTCCTCGGGGAAATCGGGCGGAATCGCGAAATAGAAGAGCTCGCAGAAGTCGAGGTAATCCGGCCATTTCTGATCGGATTTGAGGTCGGAGATCGCGACCTTGATCTCCACGCCCACGACCGTGCCGTCCGGCCCCAGCGCGGCCACGTCGAGCCGGCGTCCGTTGGCCAGCGTGAATTCGAGGATGGGCGAAAAGCCCTCCTGCATCAGCAGGCGGCTGACGCCCCGCGCGACATCGGTGGCCGTGTGCCCGTTCATGAGTGGACATTTTCTGAATTTTCTCGGCCGACTATCGTAGCCTCGCCGATCAATCCAGCTTCCCAGAGATAGAATTTACCCGTGGCGCTAAGCGCGGTCACGGCTTGTTGACCTGATAGGAAAACAAAGCCCACGCGACGAGATTCACCGGGTTCGAGCTCGCGATCTAATAGTGGCCAACCGTCATAACCGATGAATCCCGCGCCTACTGTCTGCTCCACCGAACAGGGGCAACCCCACCCCAAGCCGATCGGGCGCGCTCGTCCGCCTTGGTCAGCCGGGTAGAGCCATAGATCGACTAGCAGTTCTGCTTTCTGTCCTCGAAGTTTATCTGCGCGACTCGACATGCCGGTCCCATTTTCAGGGACGCAATGGAACATTCTGGGAACAAAGAATCAACTGCGACGAATGCTACTCCGCCGCCGCCAGCAGCGACTTGCCGGTCTTGGCCTCGCCGAAATTGATGGTCTGCAGATAGGCGATGCCTTCCTCGGCGATGGCGTCGCCGACCATGCGCTCGCCCTCGGCCTTGAGCTCGTCCATGTCGACATAGATGGCGTAATAGGCGCGGCTGCGATCGGTGATGATGCCGGCCTTCAGCAGCGTCTTGGTCAGCACGCGGAAGACGTTGGCCGATTCCTTCATCCGCTCGCGCCGCTCGGCATCGCCGAAGGCTTCACGGATGGCGGCCATGGCGTCGTCGGCGTCGACGCCTACATGATCATAGACCGTGCGCATCTGCAGCGGATTGAGCAGGTTGAACAGCAGCGTCTGGAAGCATGTGACCGCCCAGTCCTCGACGGTGTCGTGCTCGTCCTGGCTGAGCTTGGGCATGGTGCGGTCGGCCCAGATCTTTCCGAATTTGTGGTGGAAGGCCTCGTCGGTCATGACGAGCTGGCACAGCTTCACAAGAAGCGGATCGCGCGCCTTCTGGTAAAGCATCGCGAACGCGCCCATGGCCAGGCCCTCGACCAGCATCTGCATGCCGACGATCTTCTTGTAGACCTCCGGCGCCAGCACGATCTCGGTGAGCAGATTCTTCAGCGTCTCGCCGCAGGGCAAGGGCGTGCCCCAGCGCGCCTTGATGTACGCCGAGAAGGCGGTGACGTGGCGGGCCTCTTCGCGGGTCTGATTGGCAGCATATTCCTGCGCGCCCGGATCGCGCAGGATGTGGCAGAGCGAGGCCGACAGCGACAGCGCGCCCTGTTCGCCGTGCAGAATCGCCGAGAGCAGCCAGCGCGTCGCCTCGCTGATGAATACCCGCTTCTGCTCGGGCGTCATCGCCTGGCCGACGCGGGTCTCGAAGATCGGGAAGAAGCTCTCTTCCAGGATCGGCGTGGCCACAGGATCGAAGGGCTCGCTGAAATCGATGTAGCGCTTGTCGAGCGGGTCCCAGAAATGATCGTGGGCAGCCGAGATGATGCGGTCGAAGGCGCCCGTGCGGCTGACGTAGCGCTGCGGCTCCATCATCGCCGGATAGTCGGTGGCCTCGACGGCGTCGTAGGCCTTGTCCTTGGTGATCTGCGACATGGCGAAATGCCCCGCCCGGAAAGAAACGCCTTGGCGCCACTATAGGCCGGCATCGCCTCGAGTTCAATAAAATGACGCCTGCGTCATTATTCAAGACGGAGAGCCAACCAGCTGGAATCAGTAGGTCATTTACCTAAAGATCGTCGTCGGCATCGTCCACCACGCCCTTGGTCGAGGCGATGCCGCCTTCCAGCCGCTCGTCCGGCGCCACGGCCTGGCGAAGCGCGCGGGCCACGCCCTTGAAGCAGCTTTCGACGATGTGGTGGCTATTGGTGCCGTAGAGGTTCTCGACATGCAGGCAGATGCCAGCGTTCTGGGCGAAGGCCTGGAACCATTCCTTGAACAGCTCGGTGTCCATCTCGCCGAGCTTGGGCTTGGGGATGTCCACCCGCCACACCAGATAGGGCCGGCCGGCCACGTCGGCGGCGATCCGCGTGCAGGTCTCGTCCATGGGGATGAGCGCGGCCCCGAAGCGCATGATGCCGGAATAGTCGCCCAGCGCCTTCTTCACCGCCATGCCGATGACGATGCCGGTATCCTCGGTGGTGTGGTGAAAATCGACGTGCAGATCGCCCTGCGCGCGCACCTTGAGGTCGATCATCGAATGGCGGGAGAAGCTCTCCAGCATGTGATCGAGGAAGCCGATACCGGTGTCGATATCGGCATCGCCCGATCCATCGAGATCGAGCGAAACGACGATTTCGGTCTCCCGCGTCTTGCGTTCGACGGTTGCGGTGCGCATCTGGCCGCCCTATGTCAGGTCCGGATCGGACGTATAACAGCCAAAGGTTAATCCCGGAAATGGCCGATAGCCCTGAGGCAGCCTCCCGCACCCCGGACGACAGCGCCCGCTGGCGCTCGACCACGATCCTGTCCCTGCGCAAGAAGGGCCAGGTGGTGGTGGCCGGCGACGGCCAGGTCACGCTGGGCAACACGGTCATGAAGTCCAACGCCAGAAAGGTCAGGCGGCTGGGCAAGGGCCCGAATGGGGGCGACGTCATCGCAGGCTTCGCCGGGGCCACCGCCGACGCCTTCGCCCTGTTCGAACGGCTGGAATCCAAGCTCGAGCAGCACCCGGGCAACCTGGCCCGGGCCTGCGTGGAACTGGCCAAGGACTGGCGCACCGACCGCTATCTCAGGCGGCTGGAGGCCATGATGGCGGTCGCCGACGCCAAGACCTCGCTCATACTCTCCGGCACCGGCGATGTGGTCGAGCCCGAGGACGGCATGATCGGCATCGGCTCGGGCGGGCCTTACGCGCTGGCGGCGGCCCGGGCGCTCGCGGATTTCGACCTTTCCGCCGAGGAGATCGCGCGCCGCGCCATGAAGATCGCCGCCGGCATCTGCATCTACACCAATGACGCCGTGGTCATCGAAAGCCTCGCCATCGCATGAGCAGTGCCTCTTTCACCCCCCGCGAGATCGTCTCCGAACTCGATCGCTTTATCGTCGGCCAGAACGACGCCAAGCGTGCCGTCGCCATCGCGCTTCGGAACCGCTGGCGCAGGCAACAGCTGGCGCCGGAGCTGCGCGAGGAAGTGCTGCCCAAGAACATCCTGATGATCGGGCCGACCGGCGTCGGCAAGACCGAGATTTCGCGCCGGCTGGCCAAGCTCGCCCAGGCGCCGTTTCTCAAGGTCGAAGCGACCAAATTCACCGAAGTGGGCTATGTCGGCCGCGACGTCGAGCAGATCGTGCGGGATCTGCTCGAAGTCGGCCTCGCCCAGGTCCGCGCCCACAAGCGCAAGGAGGTCGAGGCCCGCGCCGAGGCCGGCGCCGAAGAACGCATCCTCGATGCCCTCGTCGGCGCCAAGGCCGGCTCTGCCACGCGCGAGGCTTTCCGCAAGCGGCTGCGCGCGGGCGAACTCGACGACAAGGAGATCGAGCTCGACATGCGCGAAAGCGGCGGCGCTCCGACCTTCGAGATTCCCGGCATGCCGGGCGCGCAGGTAGGCGTGCTCAATCTCGGCGACATCTTCGGCAAGTTCGGCGGACGCGCCGCACCCAGGCGCATGACGGTGGCTGCCGCCCACGATCCGCTGGTGGCCGAAGAGGCCGACAAGCTGCTCGACAACGATGCCATCATGCGCACGGCCATCGAGACCGTCGAGAACAACGGCATCGTCTTCCTCGACGAGATTGACAAGATCTGCGCCCGCTCGGAGCAACGCGGCGGCGGCGACATCTCCCGCGAAGGCGTGCAGCGCGATCTGTTGCCGCTGATCGAAGGCACTTCGGTCGCCACCAAGCACGGCACGGTCAAGACCGATCATATTCTTTTCATCGCCTCGGGCGCTTTCCACACGGCCAAGCCCTCCGATCTGTTGCCGGAGCTTCAGGGGCGGTTGCCGATCCGCGTGGAACTTTCCGCGCTGACCCGCGACGATTTCAAGCGCATCCTGACCGAGCCCGAAGCCAGCCTGATCAAGCAATACGTCGCGCTGATGCAGACCGAGGGCGTCAGGCTCGATTTCAGCGAGGACGGCATCGCCGCCATCGCCGACGTCGCCGCCCAGGTCAATGCCAGCGTCGAGAACATCGGCGCGCGCCGTCTGCACACCATCATGGAGCGCGTGCTCGACGACATCAGCTTCACCGCCACCGAGCGCGGCGGTTCCACGGTCGCGATCGACGCCGCTTACGTCCATGCCCGCGTCGACGATCTGGCCAAGGATCAGGACCTTTCGCGCTTCATTCTCTAAGCAACGCTTGAACGTTTCTTGCGTCCCACTGCGTCCCCGCTTGGGATGGCGGTGGGCAGATTGGGCGGCAATGCCGGTCACCGGCCGCCGCTGTTGACCGACGCCGTGTTCCTTGCAAAAAGACGCGGCGTTATCGAGCTTGATGTCCGAAAGGGGTGCCGCAATGTCACGATCGAATTACCTGTTCACCAGCGAGAGCGTATCGGAAGGCCATCCCGACAAGGTGTGCGATCGCATTTCCGACGAGGTCGTGGATCTGTTCTTCGGCGTCGGACCCAAGCACGGCGTGGCGCCCAATCTCATCCGGGTGGCCTGCGAGACCATGGCCACGACCAATCGCGTCATCATCGCCGGCGAGACGCGGGGGCCGAAGGAAATCACGCCGGAGATGATCATCGAGACGACGCGCGCCGCCATTCGCGACATCGGCTACGAACAGGATGGCTTTCACTGGAAGACCGCGAATGTCGAAGTGCTGCTGCACGAGCAGTCGCCGCACATCGCCCAAGGGGTCGACGCCGCCGGCAACAAGGACGAAGGCGCCGGCGACCAGGGCATCATGTTCGGCTATGCCTGCAACGAAACGCCCGAACTGATGCCGGCGCCGCTCGCCTACAGCCATCGCATCCTCAAGCTGATGGCGGCGGCGCGCAAATCGGGACGCGAGCCCAAGCTCGGCCCCGACGCCAAGAGCCAGGTGACGCTGCAATATGTGAACCACAAGCCCGTGCATGTGACGCAGATCGTGGTCTCGACCCAGCATCTCGACGAGACCATGACCTCCGACGACGTGCGCAAGGTGATCGAACCTTATGCGCGCGAGGCCCTGCCCGGCGATCTCATCACCGATGACACGGCGTGGCACGTCAATCCGACCGGCGCCTTCGTCGTCGGCGGGCCGGACGGCGATTGCGGGCTCACCGGCCGCAAGATCATCGTCGACACCTATGGCGGTGCGGCGCCGCATGGCGGCGGCGCCTTCTCCGGCAAGGATTCGACCAAGGTCGACCGTTCCGCCGCCTATGCCGCGCGCTACCTCGCCAAGAACGTGGTGGCCGCCGGTCTCGCCGACCGCTGCACCATCCAGCTCGCCTATGCCATCGGCGTCTCCGATCCCTTGTCGGTCTATGTCGACACCCACGGTACCGGCCAGGTCGATGAAGAGAAGCTGGAAGCATTGCTGCCCCAGCTCATGAGTCTGAAGCCGCGGGGCATCCGCGAGCATCTGGCTCTGCTGCGGCCGATCTATGCGCGCACGGCGGCCTATGGCCATTTCGGCCGCGAGCCCGACGCCGATGGCGGCTTCTCCTGGGAGAAGACCGATCTCGTCGACGCACTGAAGAAGGCATTTTGATCCTTCGAGACGCGGAGATGCAAAAACGCCTTCCTCTCCTGTTTACGGGGGGTCGGCTTGGCCGCCCTCGGACCAATGGCGGGCGGCGGCCGACGGACCGCGAAGCGGTGGAGGGGGCTTGTGCGGCGTCTCCCCCCTCCGTCGTGCTCGCGCGATGCGCGCCCGACACCTCCCCCGCAAGCGGGGGAGAAAAAGCCTCTGCGTGAGGCAACATGACGGATGCCCACCCCGAACGCGCACGCCGGCTCGTCTATGGCCGCCGCAAGGGCCCGACGCTGCGCGGCCGCCAGGCCGGGCTGCTCGAAACGCTGCTGCCGAAGCTGGCGCTGCAGATCGAGCAAGGCCGCGATCCCCGGCAATACTTCCAGTCATGGCCGGGCAGCGAAGCGCGAGCACAGCGCGACCCGGCCACCCATCATGTGAAAGATGTCTGGCTGGAGATCGGCTTCGGCGCCGGCGAACATCTGCTTGCGCTGGCGCGCACCGAGCGCGATGCCGGCCTCATCGGTGCGGAGCCTTTCGTCAATGGCGTCGCGAAACTTCTGTCCAAGCTGGAGCCGGGCGAGGGCGGCAACATCCGCATCCACATGGGCGATGCGCGCGATGTGATCGAAGCGCTGCCGGACGCGAGCCTCGGCCGCGTCGTGATCCTGTTTCCCGACCCCTGGCCCAAGACGCGCCATCACAAGCGCCGCTTCATTCAAATGGAATCGCTGGGTGCGCTGGCGCGCGTCATGAAACCCGGCGCCGAGCTGCGCTTCGCCTCCGACGATCCCGGTTATGTCGCCTGGGCATTAGAGCGATTGTGCGCCCATCCGGCCTTCGCATGGACGGCACGCGGGGCCTGCGACTGGCGCATCCGCCCCGCAGGCTGGCCACAGACGCGCTACGAGGCCAAGGCCATCCGCGGCGTGCCCGCCTATTTCACCTTTGTGCGTGTCTAGCGCATCGCGCCTTGAAAAAGCCGCGCATCGGATCGAAGCTGCGCGCGGAACTGCCGCGGAGACGCCGGCCATGCGCAACACCCCCGCCCGCCATTTTCCGCATTTCGTTTCAGCTCTCGTCGTTGTGCTCGTTCTGGCATGGGCTGGCGCAGCCGCCGCGCAAACCGGGCATGGCCTCGCCACGCCGCCGATCCGCGATTGGAACAGCCTGCGCATCACGTTGGAGCGGGGCCTGTGTTACGGCCGCTGCCCCGCCTATCGCGTCATCATTCACGGCGACGGCAGGGTGATCTATGAAGGCAAGAAGTTCGTCACCGTGACGGGGCGTCACATATCGCGCATTCCACGCGCCCGTGCGCACCAGCTGTTCCGCGAATTCTACGCCGCCAATTTCTTTGCCTTCCGCAATTCCTATCGTGGCCGGATCACCGACATGCCGACCAAGCGGCTCACCCTCGCCTATGACGGCCATGAGAAGACTGTCGAGGATTATGCCGGCCTGCGCGCAGGCATGCCGAAGACGATCATGCAGCTCGAAAACCTTGTCGACGATGTCGCCCACACCGAACGCTGGACGGGTCACAAGCGGCCAAGCCAACAGCCTTAGCCGCCGAATATGCTGTTGATGATGTCCTCGATGGTGAGCGACTTGTCGTTGTCGGGCTTGGGCTGGACTTGCGCCACCAACGTCGTTCCCGCCAGCGGTCGCACCGGCAGGCCGTTCTCGGCTCGGCTCATGAAGCCCTTGAAGATATGTGCCGGCAATTCGCCGCCGGTCGCGTTCTTCATCGGCGTGTTGTCGTCGTTTCCGACCCACACACCGCAGACGTAATCGGCGGTGAAGCCGACGAACCAGGCGTCGCGATAATCCTGCGTGGTGCCGGTCTTGCCGCCCACGGGCCGGTCGTCGAGGGCGGCGGCGCGTCCGGTTCCGGTCTTGACCGTCGCCACCATCAGTTGGGTGACCGCCCGCATTGTCCTCGGGCGGCATCACCGGGCCGAGGCCGGAGCTCTTGCGCGCATAGAGCACCTTGCCCGAAGGAGTCGTGACTGCCGTGATGGCGTAGGGCACCACGCCGTTGCCGCCATTGGCGAAGCTCGCATAGGCGCCGGTCAGTTCGAGCGGCGTCACCGAGGAGGTGCCGAGCGCGATCGCCGGCACGGCGGCCAAGGGTGTGGTGATGCCGAGCCGGCGCGCGGTCCTGGCGACGGCGGCGGGGCCTTCCTCGACCGTGAGCTTGGCGGCGATGACGTTGGAGGATTTCGCGAAGGCGTCCGTCAGCGTCATCGGGCCTTCGAAGCGGCCTTCGTAATCGGTGGGCTTCCAGCCGTGGATGTCGACCGGCCCGTCCACCATCACGTCGTCCGGTTTGTGGCCGCGCTCGAAGGCGGTCAGATAGACGAAGGGCTTGAAGGCCGAACCTGGCTGGCGCAGCGCGTCGGTGGCGCGGTTGAACGGGCTTTGCTCGTAGGAGCGGCCGCCCACCATCGCGACGACTGCGCCTTCCGGCGTCATCGCCACGAGCGCCGCCTGATGGGCGGCGTATTTGCGCCCCTTCCTGCGCCAGGCCCTGGCTCACCGCGCGCTCGGCCTCGGCCTGAAACACGAGATCGAAGGTGGTGTGCACGATCACCGGTCCGGCGACCTCGCCGATGAAGCCCGGCAGCTGGCCCTCCACCCAATCGGCGAAATAGCCCGAGCCCGGCGTGCCGTTCCGGCGCACGACGCGCGGCCGCGTCGCCTTCGCCAGCCGCGCATTTTCGGCCGTGATGAAGCCGCAATCTGTCATCGCCGCCAGCACCAGGCCCGCGCGCGCCATCGAGGCGTCGGGATCGCTCAGCGGATTGTAGTTGGCGGGCGCCCGCACGCTGCCCGCCAGCATCGCCGCTTCGGTCAGGGTGAGCCTGGCCGCCGGCTTGCCGAAGAAGCGCTCGGCGGCGGCCTCGATGCCATAGGCGCCGGCGCCGAAATAGACCCGGTTCAGATAGAGCGTGAGGATCTCGTCCTTGGAGTAGCGCGACTCCAGATAGAGCGCGAGCAGCGCCTCCTGCATCTTGCGGTCGAAGGTGCGCTTGGGATCGAGGAACAGGTTCTTGGCGAGCTGCTGGGTGATGGTCGAGCCGCCCTGCACCACATGGCCGGCGACCAGGTTCTCGAACGCCGCGCGCGCCATGCCGATGGGATCGAGCCCGAAATGGGAGCGGAAGCGGCGGTCCTCGATGGCGATGAAGGCGTCGGGCACATAGGCCGGCAGCGCCGAGACCGGCACCATGGCCCCGCGGGTCAGCCCGCGCCGCGCGATCAGCCGGCCGCGAGTATCGAGGATGGTGATGTCGTGCGACGGCCCCTTCGCCAGCAGATTGCTGGTGTCGGGCAGGGTCGAAATCCACCGCGACCAGCCCACGGCGCCGAAGATCAGGCCCCAGCACCAGCAGAAGCGTGAGCACATAGGGCCAGCTTCGCGGGGGCTTGCGCGCTTTTGGCGGCTTGGGCGGCGGTGGCGGCTCGTAGGCGGCGATGGCATCGAGCCATCGCCTCGTCCGGGGGGCCATTTTCTTGGATCGGGCCATCGCATCCCGCGCGGAAGAGCCGCCCGCCGTTCTAGGCGCCAATGGTTAACGCGCCTTAAATGAATACTAGCCGAAAGTTACCCTCCCGACGATTTGCGACAAGTTTATTGCCCGATTTGCCGTCTATTTGCGGCCTGCGCCTTGACGCTGGGGCACTCCATTCTGACATACAGGTCTGACTGCCAACACAGGTTCCGCCAGCCGCCCCCGGCGGGAGCAACCGGACAGCTTCCGTGAACGACAAGCCGGACTTTCCCGACCAGACGCCCGACAGCGACATGATCGCCCGGCTGAGCCTGGGCCGCGTGCGCGGCAGCATCACACGCACGAGGATCGCGATCGGGCTGGCAGTCGTGGTGGTGCTGGTCGTCGCCGGCGGGCTGATCTTCTCTCGCGGGTCCTCGACCCAGTACGTGACGCAGCCCGTGAGCCGCGGGCCGCTGCAGATCATGGTCAACGCCACCGGCACGCTGGGCCCGCGCGACGAGGTCGATGTCGGCGCCGAAGTCTCCGGCAAGCTCGATGCCGTCAATGTCGATTTCAACGACCGCGTCAAGAAGGGCGAGGTGCTGGCGCAGATCAACACCGATCAGCTCCGCGCCCAGCTCGCGCAGGCCCAGGCGACGCTGGCGCAGAACAAGGCCACGGCCGTCCAGGATGCCCAGACGTTGACGCGCTATCGCGCGCTCGCCAAGAGCAACGCGGTTTCGCCGCAGGACCTCGACAAGGCCATCGCCGACGGGGCGCGCGCCAAGGCTCGCGTCTCGCTCGCCCAGGCGCAGGTCCAGCAGTACACGACCCAGATCGGCAAGGCGACCATCCGCTCGCCCATCGACGGCGTGGTGCTGGACCGCAAAATGTCGGCGGGCCAGACCGTGACCGCCGGCTTCCAGACGCCGATCCTGTTCACGCTGGCCAGCGACCTGTCGCAGATGGAGCTGGATGTCGATATCGACGAAGCCGATGTCGGGCAGGTGCGTTCCGGGCAGACGGCGACCTTCACCGTCGACGCCTATCCGACGCGGACCTTCCACGCCAAGCTGATCTCGGTCCACAACGCCCCGCAGACCGTGCAACGGCGTCGTCACCTATCAGGGCGTGTTGATCGTCGACAATCCCGAGGTGCTGCTTGAAGCCGGGCATGACGGCGACCGCCGACATCCAGGCCGCCGACGATCAAGGACGCGCTGCTGGTGCCCAACGGCGCGCTGCGCTTCACCCCGCCCGACGCCATCGCCAAGAACGCGCCCAAGCCGCCCAGGCCGGAGAACGGCGTCAATTGGGGCCGGGTCTGGGTCGTGAAGGGCACCAAGATCGCGCCAGTCGACCTCAAGCTCGGCGCCACCAACGGGCGCGAGACGCAAGTGCTCTCCGGCGGCCTCGCCGCCGGCGACGAGGTCGCGACCGACATCGTCAAGCCCGGCGGCGAAGGGCAACAGCCGCGCCATGAGCCGGCCGGCCCTCATCGATCTCAGAGGGGTGACCAAGGTCTACGGGCATGGCGAAGCCTCCGTGGTGGCGCTCGCCGGCATCGATGTGCGGATCGACAACGGCGAATTCGTCGCCGTCATGGGCCCTTCGGGCTCGGGCAAATCCACCTCCATGAACATATTGGGCTGTCTCGATACGCCCACCTCGGGACATTATTTCTTTCGCGGCGCCGATGTCGGCAGCCTGACCCGGGACCAGCGCGCGCTGCTCAGACGCTATTACATCGGCTTCGTGTTCCAGGGCTACAATCTGCTCAAGCGCACGACGGCGATGGAGAATCTCGAACTGCCGCTGATCTATCGCGGCGTGCCCAAGGCCGAACGCCACGTCCGCGCGCTCGAGGCGTTGAAGCAGGTGGGGCTGGCCGATCGGGGCGACCATACGCCCTGCCGAACTTTCCGGCGGCCAGCAGCAGCGCGTGGCGATCGCGCGCGCGCTGGTGACGGAACCCGCGGTGATGTTCGCCGACGAGCCGACCGGCAATCTCGATTCGGCCCGCAGCCACGAGATCATGGAGCTCTTGCGCGATCTCAACGAAAAGCGCGGGCTCACCATCGTTCTCGTTACCCACGAAGAGGATATCGCCCGCTACGCACACCGCCAGATCCGCTTCCTCGACGGTCGCATCGCCTCGGACACGCAAAAGCAGAAGGCTTACGCATGATCGGCAACGCCTTCATTCTGGCGCTGCGCGAGATCCGCAACAATTTGATGCGTGCGGGGCTGACGACGCTGGGCATCATCATCGGCGTCGGTGCGGTGATCGGCATGGTGACGCTGGGCGCAGGCGCCACCCAAAGCGTGACCTCCAACATCGCCTCGATGGGCCGCAATCTTTTGATCGTGACGCCGGGCGAGCGCCGCGCGGGCGCGCTCAACAGCGCGCCGCCTTTCGGAAACGCGGACGCCGAGGCCGTCCAGCGCGAAATCCCCGATCTGGCCGCGGTGGCCCCGGTGGTGCAGAGTTCGGTCTCGGCCGTGAACGGCAACCGCAACGCCACGACCCAGGCGATGGGCACCACCAACGCCTATTTCACCGCGCGCGAATGGCCGCTGGCCTCGGGCCGCCAGTTCACCCAGGCCGAGGTCCAGGCCGGCAAATCGGTCTGCGTGATCGGACAGACGATCGTGAGCGACCTGTTCGGCGCCCAGAACCCGCTCGGCGCCAATATCCGCGTCGACAAGATCTCGTGCCAGGTCGTCGGCGTGCTGGTCAGCAAGGGGCAATCGACCTTCGGCCAGGATCAGGACGATCTCGTCGTCATGCCCTTGCGCACGGTGCAGCGGCGCATCGCCGGCAACACCGACATCGGCTCGATCTGGATTTCGGTCCAGGAGGCCTCGCAGATCGGCCAGGCCAAGTCCGCGCTCGAAAAGCTGATGAGGGAGCGCCGCCACCTCGGCGGCGGCGCGCTCGACGATTTTCAGGTCAACGACATGCGCGAGATCACCCAGATGGTCGAGACCACGACCGGCATCCTGACCGCCTTCCTGGCGGCGGTGGCCGCCGTCAGCTTGCTGGTCGGCGGCATCGGCATCATGAACATCATGCTGGTCTCGGTCACCGAGCGCACGCGCGAGATCGGCATCCGCCTCGCCATCGGCGCGCGCGCCCATGACGTGCTGCTTCAGTTCCTGATCGAAGCGGTGGTGATGAGCGTGTTCGGCGGCATCATCGGCATGGGGATCGGGCTGGGCGCCTCGGCCATCGGCGCCCATTTCCTCAAGCTGCCCTTCGTCTTCCAGCCGCTGGTGGTGGTGATCGCCTTGCTGTTTTCGGGCGCGGTCGGTGTCGGTTTCGGATTTTTTCCGGCCCGGCGCGCAGCGCGCCTCGATCCCATCGAGGCGCTCAGGCATGAATGACGATCAATAATAGTAGCCGTTCGCCGCCTGCCATCGATCGCAACTGTTCCGGGATGATCACCTCCCGGCGCTATTCGTTACTCCCTACATATATGTGCTTAATACTAGTGCGGCATGAATTTGGAATTTGCATGGAAGCCATGCGCAAAACGCCTAGCTGGCGGGGCGTCAGGCCACCAGCCGATAACCGCCGCTTTCGGTGATCAGTATCTGGGCCCGTCCGGGGTTCCGCTCGATCTTCTGGCGCAGGCGGTAGATGTGGGTCTCCAGCGTGTGGGTGGTGACCGCCGGATTGTAGCCCCAGACCTCATGCAGCAAGGTCTCGCGCCCCACCGTCTGCCGGGCGCGATAGAGGAATTTGAGAATGTTGGTTTCCTTCTCGGTCAGCCGCACGCGGTTGCCGGCGGCGTCGATCAGCACCTTGGCGGATGGCTGGAAGGTGTAGTGCCCGACGCGGTAGACCGCCTCTTCGCTTTGCGCGTGGCTTCTGAGATGGGCGTGAATGCGCGCCATCAGCACGGCGAAGCGGAAGGGCTTGGCGATGTAGTCGTTGGCGCCCGATTCCAGCCCTTCGATCACGTCGGCATCGGAATCCTTGGCGGTGAGCAGGATGATGGGGCAGGTGACGCCCAGCTCGCGGAATTCGCGGCAGAGCTTGCGGCCATCGCCATCGGGCAGGCCGACATCGAGGATCATGAATTCGTATAGGCCTTCGCGGGCCCGGGCGCGGGCGGCGGACGCGCTGTCGGCTTCGACCGGGGCGTAGTCGCCCTCGGCGGCGAGCTGTTCGGCGACAGAGGCCCGCAGCATGGGGTCGTCATCGACCAAGAGGACCCGTTTCTCATTCGGCATGTGTGCTCCTCGGACTGTTGTCCAATCTCTGCCCCCACGCCCGCCGGGGCGAAGTCTACCCGCTTTCGGCCTGCCGGTGTATGTGGGATGCATGGCCGCATCCGCCAAATCTTCGCCGCCGCAACGGCCCGCCTCCGCCGCCGCGCGCCTCGCCGCCGTGGCCGGGGCCGCGGGCGCGCTGCGCCGGGGCCTGCCGGTCGTCATCGATGGCGAGGGTGGCACGCTGGTGGTGCTGTCGGTCGAGACCGCGAGCGATGCCGCCATCGCCCGTCTTGCCCGGGCCGCCGGCGCACCCGGGCAGGTGATCCTGACCCATGCCCGCGCCGCCACCCTCAAGATCCGGCTTTACACGCCCGGCGTGGTGGCGATTGCGCGGGCCAGCGAGTGGAGCGCAGCCCATCTGCGCGCCATCGCCGACCCCACCTCCGATCTCGCCGAGCCGCTCAAGGGCCCCTTCGCCGCGTCCCGCGAGAGCCTGCCGCAAGCCGCATCCGCCGCGGTCAGGCTCGCCAAGCTGGCAGGACTGTTGCCGGCGGCTCTGACCTGGCCCGATGCGGCGGCGACGCCCGAGATGACCGAAATCGACGCCGCATCCGTCGCCGCTTACGACGACGACAGCATCGCCGAGCTCAGGCTGGTGGCCCGCGCGCGGGTGCCGCTCGAAGGCGCCGAACATGCCGAGCTGGCCGCCTTCCGCCCCGGCGACGGCGGACCCGAGCACTATGCCGTCCTTATCAATGCGCCGGCCCCGCACGCGCCGGTGCTGACGCGGCTGCATTCGGAATGCTTTACCGGCGATCTCTTGGCCTCGCTCAAATGCGATTGCGGAGCGCAGCTGCGCGGCGCCATCGAGACGATCTCCGGGGCCGGCGGCGGTGTGCTGCTCTATCTTGCGCAGGAGGGCCGCGGCATCGGCCTCATCAACAAGCTTCGCGCCTATGAGCTCCAGGATCAGGGCTTCGATACCATCGAGGCCAACACCCGCCTCGGCTTCGAAGCCGACGAGCGGCTTTACGGCGTGGCCGCGAAGATGCTGCGCATGCTGGGCTACGACGCCGTGCGGCTGCTGACCAACAATCCGCACAAGGTGGCGGCGCTCGAGGCTGCCGGCATCGAGGTGGCCGAGCGCGTGCCGCATGCCTTTCCCGGCAACGAACACAACCGCGCCTATCTCGCGACCAAGGCGGCCAAGGCCGGTCATCTGTTCTGAGCCGGTAGGAAGGACGCGGCAGATTTTGCCGGGTGCGGGCGCCGGATGGCGCAAAAGCCGGATGCGTGCGCTGGCAGGCGGCTTGCTTTGTGCTTGCCATGCCGATCCCGGATTTCGCCCAAGGCATCCAGAGCTCGTTCCTGGCGACGATGTCTTCGCGCGCCCAGAACGCGTCCGGCGCCGCGCTCCAGAGCGTCGACATCACGCCTGTGGCCGGGACGGCGGTGGCGTCGCAATCGGGCGGCGGCGAATCCTTCCTTGGCGATCTGCTGGACGTCATCAATCCGCTGCAGCATCTGCCAGTGATCTCGACCCTCTATCGCGCCATCACCGGCGACAAGATCGGCGATGTGGAGCAGGTGGCCGGCGATGCGCTCTATGGCGGACTGGTCGGGCTCGGCGCTTCGGTCGCCAACCTCATCTTCAAGGACGCGACAGGCAAGAATTTCGGCGACACCGTTCTGGCTTGGGCGGAAGACGCCACCGGCATCGGCACCGGCTCCTCGCAGCCCACCGCGGTCGCGGCCAATCCGCCTGCCGCGCCGGCTGCTTCGAGCCAGGTACCCACACAGACCGCCGCGAGCCAGGCACCGGCTGCCGTCACCCCGGCCCAGTCGACGGCGCTGCCTACGGTCCTGACCGATCCGGCCGCCTTCATGGACGCGGTCAAGGCCCATGGCATCGATCCGTCGCTCGGCATGCGGGCGATGGACGCCTATGAGAAATCGCTTGGCCTGAGCGCGCCTCAGCCCTAATCGCGCATCCCGAACAGAGCGCTGCCGATCCGCACATGGGTGGCCCCGAACCGAATCGCGATCTCGAAATCGGCGCTCATGCCCATGCTGAGGAAGGGCAGATCGTGCTCGCGCGCGATCTTCGCCAGCAATGCAAAATGCGGCGCCGGATTTTCGTCCTGCGGCGGTATGCACATCAGTCCCTGGACCGGCAGCTTCAGCTCGTCGCGGGCGAGCGCGATCAGCGCCGGCGCCTCGGCCGGCACGACGCCTGCCTTCTGCGGCTCGGCGCCGGTGTTGACCTGAACGAAAAGATCGGCCGCTTGCCGGCCTTCTCCATCTCGACGGCGAGTGCGTGAGCGAGCTTGGCGCGGTCGAGCGAATGGATGCAATCGAACAGCGCCACCGCTTCACCCGCCTTGTTGGTTTGCAGCGGCCCGATCAGATGAAGTGCGATGTCCGGATATTGTTCTTTCAGCGCCGGCCATTTGGCGCGCGCCTCCTGCACCCGGTTCTCGCCGAAGACACGCTGTCCGGCTTCGAGCAGGGGACGAATCCTCTCCGGCCCGTGCGTTTTCGAGACCGCGACCAGCGTCACCGCCTTGGCCGGCGCCACCGCGGCCTTTCGCGCGGCGGCGATGCGCGCGAGGATGGCGCCGAGCGCGTCTTCGGGCGTGACGGAAACGGAGGACATGGATGGCCGATCGAGAAAGCCGGGCGAGGCTAGCAAGGGCGGCGGCGGCGCTCAATGCGCGCTCGGCCCATGCCGGCCTGGTGCCACCGCTGGTTCTGATGACCGACGATCTGCGCCTTGCCGATCCGGTTGCCGCGTCACGCGCGCTGCCGCGCGGCAGTCTCGTCATTTTGCGCGCGCGCGAGGCGGAAAGGCGCGCGACATTGGCCGCGCAACTGATGGGCGTTGCCAGGGCGCGCGATCTTTTTGTGCTGATCGCGAACGACCCCGCGCTCGCCGCGCATATCGGTGCCGACGGCCTGCATCTGCCGCAGGCGCGCGCGCATGAAGCGGTCCATTGGCGCGCGCGCTTTCCCAATTGGTTCATCAGCTGCGCCGCACATGACGCCCAGTCGCTCGCGCGTGCGCAACGCTGCGACGCGGTGTTCGTCGCGCCCGTATTCGCGACCTCAAGCCATGAGCACGCCGCACCCCTCGGTCCGATGCGCTTTGCGGCGCTTGTGCGCGCGAGCGGCATTCCCGTCTATGCGCTGGGCGGCATCGGCGTGCGCAACGCCCTTCGCCTCATCGGATCGGGCGCGGCCGGCATCGCCGCCGTCGGCGCGCTCGCGGTCTAAACATGAAAATTCAGGTACAGGAATTCCGCATTGAGATCGAGCGTGGCCGCACCGTTATAGAAGGTGCCGCAGTCGCGCGCGAAATGTTGATGCTGCCAGCCTGCGGTCAGTTGCAGATTTGAATTGAGCTGATAGCCGATCGCGGCTTCGCTGCCGGTGATGTCGAGGCGCGGCACCGCGGCATCCGGGTCGGCGGCTGCGCGCGAATATTCGAGGCCCAGAGTCCACGACCCTGCGGTCAGCTTGGTGCTGGCATGGATCGCGTGGGTGAGACTGCTGCGGAAGGCGCGCCCGATGTCGAAGGCATAGGCGTTCGACTGATGGTACGCGCCGCCGAGGGCGAGCGTGACTGCGCCCAGGTCCTGATCGATCTCGCCGCCCACCGCCCAGTCGAACAGGTTCGAATGCCCGAAGGTCCGTTGGGCATCATGGCCGACCGCAAGCCCGGCATAGGCGCCGAGCGAGGTCGCGCCGAAGAAGCCGGTGTAATTGATCGCCCCTTCGAACAGGTTGTCCTGCCGGTCCGCCAATTTCGGTGCGGTTCCGGCGAACGGCAGCACCTCCTTGACCATGGCGGGCGTGTAAGAGCCGCCGAGCTGGATGCCGAACAGCCGCGGCGAATAATAGGAGATCTTGGCGGCGTTGGCGGTGGCGAAGACAGAAGTCCGTACACGGAACATGTCGGCGAGCGCGGCCCCGCTCGCCGGATCGCGGAAGAAGGTGACGTCGGCGTCGTCGAGCGCGACGGCGGACGCGACGACGGGGCCGGTGACCGCCATCTCGTAGGCGGCGCCGTCGACTCTGGCCCAGCTCCACGCGGCCATAGGGCGTGCGCACGAAGCCGTAGGCCTTCTCGAAGACATCATTGCCGTAACGATCTCCGGACAGCGTGTCGTGATAGAGGTTGAGCGTCGACGTCATGCCGGCCTGCCAGCCATTGGCGAACAGCTTCTCGAGGCGCGGCGATGCCAGCACATAGGCGGTGGCGCCGTTGCGGCTTTGATCGGTGGTGTAGCCGGCAAGATCGGCGGCGGCGCCGAGGCTCGCGCTCCAGCCGTCGCCGAGATCGAGCTTGAGCGGGGCGAGATTCCAATCCGCAAACGCCGCCCCCGGCGCGGCCGCACAGAGCGCCAGGGCGGCCAGAATCCTCGCTGCGGCCTTCATGCTCTCCGATACCCGTCCGCCGGCCTAGCGGCCCGCCCCCAGAGCGTTTGCGATCGCGAACGCCAGATTGGCCCTTAGCGTGCCCATATTGGCGTCGGGCCAGATCCCGCCATAGTCGATGTCGTCGACGCGCCAGCCGCCATCGCTGCGCACAAGTTCCACGCGGTCGCTCCAATGGCGCGAGCCGGCGAATCGCGAATCGCCTTTGGGAGCATAGGTCAAGGCGACGCTACATTCTGCCCCGGTCCCCTTGGCCTGGCAGGACTCGACCGTGAACGAGGTCGCCCCGTCGTAGGACGACGTGAAGATGTCGCCGGCCAGCAGCGGCGGCGCCACGCCCCTGGCCGCCTTTGCATAATCGGTCTCGGCCTGTCCGGCGCGCGCCAGAAGCTCATCGAGCGCGGGCGAGATGTACGGCTTGAGCGAGGCGCGGGCCTTGGCGTCGGGCACCCCGCCGGGCTCGACCGGCAGCGCGGCGCGGTAGAACTGCATCGTCGCCCGGATCATATCCGCGGTCTTCGATGCAGCGATCGCCGAGACCGTGGCCGCGACGAGCGCCAGCGCAACCACCAGCACCAGCGCCTGTCTCATGCGCGCGCCTTCAGAAGGTCACGGATTTCGCGCAACAGCACGACATCTTCGGCCGGCGGCGGCGCCGCCGCCGGTGCCGCGGGTTTCGGTTGAGTCAGTTTGTTGATCTGGCGCATGACCATGAACAGCACGAACGCCACGATCAGGAAATTGATCAGGGTATTGACGAAGACGCCATAGTTCAGCGTCACATCGCCCGCCTTGGCGGCGTCGGCCAGTGTCGCCGCCGCATGATCGCCCTTGAGCACGACAAAGAAATTCGAAAAATCGATCCCGCCGATGACCAGCCCCAGGATCGGATTGATGATGTCCTTGACGAGCGAATTGACGATGCCGGTGAACGACGCGCCCACAATCACGCCGACGGCGAGATCGATCACGCTGCCGCGCATCGCGAATTTCTTGAATTCCTCGAACATGGAGGGGCCTCCGGAATTGCGCGCGGAAAACGCTAGTCCGCCGCCTTTGTCTTGAACAAGGCGGCGCGGCGCCAGCAGCGCCAGGTAGGCCCAGCCCGCGAGGATTCCGGCCGCCACGCCCAGAGTGTTGGCCACTTCGTCGTAGAAACTCATGTCGCGGCCGATCATGCCCTGGAGGATTTCGAGCACGCCCCCCAGCACGATCAGGCCGAGCGCGGCCACGAGCGCCCGCCGGCCGCCGCCCAGCGCCACAAAGGCCAGCCCCGCCAGCCCGAAATAGGCGGTGAAATGCAGCAGCTTGTCCCACAGATGCAGCGGATCGCCGGCGCGGTCGGCGGTCAGCTCGCCCCAGACCATCAGCGCGACCGCCGGCCAGAACAGCGACTGGCACAGCTAACTTGCTGAATTTCAAGAATTTTTCCCGTGTCACGATCCGCTCGCTTCGGCGCCGCTGCCGGCGGGCGGGATGATGCCTGCAAAGAGGATAACGCGGCGAGCCCGCACGGCGCCGCAGCATCGTCTTGCCAAGCCGTGAAGATGCCGTATAAGACGCCCCCTTTCGAGCCGCCCGGCGAAAGGGCATGCCGTGGCGGCTCCCGAACGCGACCGGGCCCCCGATGGGTCGAGCCCCAGGAAAGCAAAATGTCCAAGCTGAAGACCAAGTCGAGCGCCAAAAAGCGCTTCAAATTCACCGCCAACGGCAAGATCAAGCACGGCCAGGCCGGCAAGCGCCACGGCATGATCAAGCGCTCCAACGAGCAGATCCGCGAGCTGCGCGGCACCTCGATCATGAGCGCCTCCGAAACCCAGCGCGTGAAGCGCTGGATGCCTTACGCGTAGGGGGCCGGAACCATGTCGAAAGCACCCCGCGCCGTCCCCTCCCACGCCCGCCGCAAGCGGGTGTTCAAGCAGGCCAAAGGCTTCCGGGGCCGCCGCAAGAACACCATCACCTCGGCCAACGCCGCCGTCGACCGCTCGCTGCAGTACAATTACATCGGCCGCAAGCTGCAAGAAGCGCAATTTCCGCGCGCTGTGGATCCAGCGCATCAATGCCGCCTGCCGCGAGCATGGCCTCACCTACAGCCGATTTATCAGCGGGCTCGCCAAAGCCGGGATCGAGATCGACCGCAAGGTTCTCGCCGATCTGGCCGTGCGCGAGCCCAAGGCCTTCAAGGCTCTGGTGGATCAGGCGAACGCGTAAAGTTGCTTCGGACCCCATCGGAGCCACGCGGTCTTGGCATCCCGCCCGGGCCGTGGTTCAAGCCGACTTCCTTGCGGGGTTATCCATGAACGACATCCAAGCCCTCGAAACCTCCATTCTCGATGCGATCGCAAACGCCGGCGACGAGGCCGCGCTGGACGCCGTGCGCGTCGCCGCGCTGGGCAAGAAGGGCAGCGTCAGCGAGCTTCTGAAATCGCTCGGCGGCATGAGCCCCGACGCGCGCAAGGCCAATGGCCCGCTCTTCAACGGCCTGCGCGACCGCGTGGCGGACGCCATCGCCGCGCGCAAGGCGCAACTGGCCGATGAAGCGCTCAACGCGCGGCTCGCCGCCGAACGCATCGACGTGACCCTGCCGGCGCGCCCTGAACCGAGCGGCACCATCCATCCGGTCTGCCAGGTGCTTGGACGAGGTGACCGCGATCTTCGCCGATCTTGGCTTCGCGGTCGCCGAAGGTCCGGACGTCGAATTCGACGATTACAATTTCACCAAGCTCAACATCCCGCCCGATCATCCGGCGCGCCAGATGCACGACACGTTCTATCTGAAGGAGCAGGCGACGGCTCGCGTCACGTGCTGCGCACCCACACTTCGCCGGTGCAGGTGCGCACCATGCTGAACGCAGAAGCCGCCCATCCGCATCATCGCGCCGGGGCGCGCCTATCGCGTCGATTCCGACGCCACCCATTCGCCGATGTTCCACCAGTTCGAAGGCCTCGTCATCGACGAGGTCACCCATCTGGGCCATCTCAAATGGGTGATGGAGGAATTCTGCAAGGCCTTCTTCGAGGTCGACAGGTCGAGCTGCGCGCGCGGCCCAGCTTCTTTCCCTTCACCGAACCGAGCGTCGAATGGGATCTGCGCTGCGACCGCTCGGGCGGCCAGATCAAGTTCGGCAACGGCAATGACTGGCTGGAGCTCGCCGGCTCCGGCATGGTGCACCCGCGCGTGCTGGAGATGTGCGGCATCGATCCGGCCAAATATCAGGGCTATGCCTTCGGCGGCGGCATCGACCGGCTCGCGATGCTGAAATACGGCATCCCCGATCTCCGGCCCTTCTTCGAATCCGATCTGCGCTGGCTCCGGCATTACGGCTTCGCCGCCCTCGACATCCCGACGCTGGACGGGGGGCTCAGCCGATGAAATTCACGCTCTCCTGGCTCAAGGACCATCTCGACACCGATGCCGGTGCCGCGACCATCGCCGACAAGCTCACCGCTATCGGTCTCGAAGTGGAATCGGTCGAGGATGCCGGCACGCGGCTTGCCGATTTCACCGTCGCCCATGTGGTCTCCGCCGAGAAGCATCCCAATGCCGACAAGCTCAAGCTGTGCATGGTCGACACCGGCGCCGATATCGTCCAGGTGATCTGCGGCGCGCCCAACGCGCACACCGGCATGAAGGCGGTGTTCGCCAAGCCCGGCGCGGTCATCCCGGCGAGCGGCGAAGCACTCAAGATCGGCACCATCCGCGGGATCGAATCGCGCGGCATGCTGTGCTCGGAACGCGAACTGCTGTTGTCCGACGAACACCAGGGCATCATCGAACTTGCGCCCGACGCCGAATTGGGCGCGCCGGCGGCGCAGGCGCTCGGTCTCGGCGATCCGGTGATCGACGTCGCCATCACGCCCAATCGCGGCGATTGCACAAGCGTTCATGGGATCGCCCGCGATCTGGCCGCCGCGGGCCTCGGGCGGCTGAAGAGCGCGCCGGTCGCATGCGGTGGCCGGCAAATTCCCCTCACCCAAATCCATCGCGCTCAATTTCTCGCCCGACACCGCAAGCGCCTGCCCGCTCTTCGCCGGCCGCCTGATCCGCAATGTGAAGAACGGGCCTTCGCCAAAATGGGTGCAGGATCGCTTGCGCGCCATCGGCTTGCGCCCCATCTCGGCGCTGGTCGATGTCACCAATCTCATCGCCTATGACCGCGGCCGGCCGCTTGCATGTGTTCGACGCCGACAACTCTACACGGCAACATGCAGGCGCGCATGGCCGAGGACGGCGAGCAGATTCGTGCACTCGACGGCCGCACCTACATCCTCGATTCGGCGATGTGCGTGATCGCCGACGAGAAGGCGGCGCGCGGCATCGCCGGCGTCATGGGCGGCGAGGAGACCGGCTGCACCGAAGGGACCGTCAATGTCTTCGTCGAATCCGCCTATTTCGATCCGGCCTCGATCGCGGCGACGGGGCGCAAGCTCGGCATTGTCTCCGATGCGCGCTACCGCTTCGAGCGCGGCGTCGATCCCGAATTCGTGGTGCCGGGGCTGGAGCTGGCGACGAAGCTGATCCTCGAATTCTGCGGCGGCGAGCCTGGCGAGACCGTGGTGGCCGGCGCGGTGCCGGAGTGGCGGCGGCAGATCGCGTTCACCGCGTCCGATGTGACGCGGCTTTCCGGCCTCGATCTGCCTCTGCACGGAGATCACGCGCATCCTCGTGGGTCTCGGCTTCGTGGTCGAACGCGGTGAGCCGCTCAAGGTCACGCCGCCATCGTGGCGCAGCGACATCGAAGGCGCGGCCGACCTGGTCGAGGAGGTGGTGCGCATCCACGGCATCGAGCATGTGCCCTCGGTGCCGATGACGCGGCCCCATGCCGTGGCGCGGCCCGTTCTCACCGGTGCGCAGCGGCGGCTGCGCACGGTGCGCCGCCTGCTCGCCGCGCGCGGCTTCAACGAAACCGTATCCTATTCCTTCATTCCGCGCGCGCATGCGGCGCTCTTCGGCGGCGGCGACGAAGCCCGCCAGCTCGAAAATCCCATCGCCGCCGATCTCGACGCCATGCGGCCGTCCGTCTTGCCGTCGCTGCTGGCTGCCGCGGCGCGCAATCAGGCGCGCGGTATTTCCGAGCTGATGTTGTTCGAGATCGGCCCGGCGTTTGAAAGCGGCATGCCCGGCGCGCAAAAGACCGTCGCCGCGGGCCTGCGCATCGGCGGGCCGGCGCGCGACTGGGCGAAATCCACCCACGCCGCCGACGCCTTCGACGTCAAGGCCGATATGCTGACCGCGATTGAAGCGGCGATGGGCAGTGCCATGTCCGCGCCGATCAAAGCGGGCGCGCCCGGCTGGTATCACCCCGGCCGCGCCGGCACGCTGGCGCTCGGCCGCAACCTGATCGGCCATTTCGGCGAACTCCATCCCAAGATCGCCCAGGCCTTCGACATCAAGGGCGCCGCAGCCGCGTTCGAGATCTTCCTGGGCGAGATACCAGAACCCAAGGCGAAGGGAAAAGCGCGTTCGGCCTCAAGCAGCGAAGCGGTAGGCCATTCAAAAGGTACGTTTGCGCCGTCTTCCTTCCAGCCGGTGGAGCGCGACTTCGCCTTCGTGGTCGACACGAAAGTCGCCGCCGAAGATCTGCTCAAGCCCGCACGGATGGCCGACCGCAATCTGATCGAGGCCGTCGCCGTGTTCGACGTCTATGAAGGCACGGGCGTGCCCGAGGGCAAGAAGTCGCTGGCAATCAGCGTACGCATGCAGCCGAAAGACAAGACCTTGACCGACGCCGAGATCGAGGCGGTTGCCGGCAAGATCGTCGCCGCCGTCGCCAAGGCCACCGGCGGCATCTTGCGGACGTAAGGGCGCCATGGCCTACTCGCTCCGCATGATGGGCTATCGGAGGGAACATGCGCAACGCCATTGTCCTCAGTGCAACTCTTTTGTTTGTCTCTACTGCAGCGTTTGCCAACCCCGGTGACGGCAAGCCTTTCGGCGCACCCGATCCGGCAGTCTGTCCGGTGGTTTCGAGCAAGAGCCTGCCCCAGCCGGCGGTCCTCGCAAAGCTCGTGCAATGCCACGCGGAAGGCCGTTCCGGAAGCTACTATAGACTCTATCGCAATCTGCGGATTCAGGCCGGCTCGCCGCACACCGGTTCGGCGGGCGACGGAGACGGCGACATTGACTATGGTGTGTCGGTCTACCCGATCGTCGGCACCTATCTTGAGTACGCTTGTGAATACTCGAACGATTATAGCCGAGGGCACAACTGCACCACCTACAACGCTCAGCACGCGAGCGGCGAATGCTGGTATTCGAGTTTCGGCAAGTGGCGCTGCCGCATGGGCGATACGACGGCAAGCGATTATCCGCTTGGCAAGAACGTCGCGCCGCCGAAGCAATGAACATCCGATCATAGGCGCGCGGTTGCGGACTGCCCGATTTTTGTTCTGTCTGATGCGCCACCGCTGCGACAGTCCATCATGAGTGCGCCGCAGGCCTTCGACAAACGCAGCGCGCTTCTCTTTGTCGTCGCCTTCGGCATCGTCTCCCTGTTCGCCGACGCGGCCTATGAAGGCATGCGCGGCATCAGCGGCCCGTTCCTGGCCACGCTGGGCGCCAGCGGCACTGCGGTCGGCCTCATCGCCGGCACCGGCGAGCTAGCCGGCTACATGCTGCGCCTTTTCTCCGGCAGTGCCGCCGACAGGACGCGGGCCTATTGGCCGATCACGCTCGCCGGCTATGTGGTGCAGATGCTGGCGGTGCCGGCGCTCGCGCTCGCGGGCAATTGGTGGGTGGCGGCCCTCCTCATCATCCTCGAGCGCGCGGGCAAGGCAGTTCGCAATCCGGCGCGCGACGTGATGCTGTCCCGCGCCGGCGAACAGATGGGCCAGGGCTGGGCCTTCGGGCTTCACGAGGCGCTCGACCAGTTGGGCGCCATCGCCGGGCCCCTGATCGCGGCCGGCGTTCTGGCGCTGCACGGGGATTATCGCACCGCGCTACTGTGGCTGGGCGTGCCGGCGGCGCTGACACTGATCTCCGTGTTCGCGACGCGGCTACGCTTCGGCGACGCGGGCCATCTTGCGCCGCACGAAGCCGAAGCGGCTCAGGACAAGCGGCTCGCCCGCGCTTATTGGTGCTATGCCGCAGCGGCCGGTCTTGTCGCCTTCGGCTTTGCCGACTTCACGCTGATCGCCTTTCATTTCGCGAAAGCTCAGACCGTGAGCGCGGCCGCCATCCCGCTCTTCTACGCCGCGGCGATGGCAAGCGACGGCGTAGCCTCGCTGCTCTTCGGGCGCTGGTTCGACCGCGCCGGGCTCATGGTGCTGGTGCCCGGCACGTTGCTGGGCGCGGTGGTGGCGCCGCTCGCCTTCTTCGGCGGTTTTTATGCCGCGCTCGCCGGCACGCTGCTGTGGGGCATCGGGCTTGGCGTGCAGGAGACGGTGATGCCGGCGGCGGTGGCCGCGCTGGTGCCGGTGGGCACGCGCGCCCGTGCCTATGGGGTGTTCGCGGCGATCTTTGGCGTCGCCTGGTTCGCAGGAAGCGCGGCGCTGGGTGCGCTGTACGATGTCTCGCTCGCGGGGCTTGTCACCCTGTCGGTGGCGGCACAATTGGCCGCACTGATCCCGCTGGCCGCCGCCTTGCGGCTTGCACGCCGCGGACCGGGGTGAACTGGACGGAACCTGCGGTCATCGCTACATAGCGCGCGCATGACAGACCTCGCCCATATCCGCAATTTCTCCATCGTCGCCCATATCGACCATGGCAAATCGACGCTGGCCGACCGGCTGATCCAGATCACCGGCGGGCTGACGCTGCGTGAGATGAAAGAGCAGGTGCTCGATTCGATGGCGATCGAGCGCGAGCGCGGCATCACCATCAAGGCCCAGACCGTGCGGCTGGAATACAAAGCCAAGGATGGGGCCACCTACGTCTTGAACCTCATGGACACGCCCGGCCATGTGGACTTCGCCTATGAGGTGAGCCGCTGTCTGGCGGCTTGCGAAGGCGCGCTTCTGGTGGTCGATGCCAGCCAGGGCGTCGAAGCCCAGACGCTGGCGAACGTCTATCAGGCCATCGATGCCGGCCTGGAGATCGTGCCGGTCCTGAACAAGATCGACCTGCCCGCGGCCGAACCGGAGCGCATTCGAGAGCAGATCGAGGACGTCATCGGCATCGACGCGTCCGAGGCGATCCCGATTTCGGCCAAGACCGGGCTCAACGTCGAGGCCGTGCTGGAGGCCATCGTCAAGCGGCTGCCCGCGCCGAAGGGCCAGGCCAATGCGCCGCTGAAGGCGCTTCTGGTCGATAGCTGGTACGATTTCTACCTCGGCGTCGTCGTGCTGGTGCGCGTGATCGACGGCAGGCTCAGACGCGGCCAGCGCATCCGCATGATGGCCTCGGACGCCGTCTACGGCGTCGAGCAGGTGGGCACATTCACGCCCAAGAAGACGCCCGTGGACGAGCTTGGCCCCGGCGAGATCGGCTTCATCACCGCCGCGATCAAACAGGTGGCCGACACCCAGGTGGGCGACACCATCACCGACGAGAAAAAGGGCGTGGCTGTGCCGCTGCCCGGCTTCAAGCCGGCGCAGCAGGTGGTGTTCTGCGGCCTCTTCCCGGTCGATGCCGCAAATTTCGAGGATTTGCGCGAGGCGCTGGGCAAGCTGCACCTGAACGATGCCAGCTTCAATTACGAGACCGAGACTTCGGCCGCGCTCGGCTTCGGGTTCCGCTGCGGCTTTCTCGGGCTTCTCCACCTCGAAATCGTGCGCGAGCGGCTGGAGCGCGAATTCAATCTCGATCTCATCACCACCGCGCCATCGGTCATCTACCGCATCCACCTGACCGACGGCACGATGAAAGAGCTGCACAATCCCGCCGACATGCCGGAGGTGATGCGCATTGCGCGAATCGAGGAGCCGTGGATCAAGGCCACGATACTGGTGCCCGACGAATATCTGGGCGCGGTCTTGAAGCTGTGCGAGGACCGCCGCGGCCGCCAGGAACAGCTCACCTATGCCGGCAACCGCGCCATGCTGGTCTACATGCTGCCGCTCAACGAAGTGGTGTTCGATTTCTACGACCGGCTCAAGAGCGTGAGCCGCGGTTACGCCAGCTTCGATTATCACATCGAAGGCTATGAGGAAGGCGACCTCGTCAAGATGTCGATCCTGGTCAATGCCGAGCCGGTCGATGCGCTGTCCATCATCGTCAACCGCGCCCGTGCCGAGGCGCGCGGCCGTTCGATGTGCGAGAAGCTGAAGGAACTGATCCCGCGCCATCTCTTTCAGATTCCGATTCAGGCGGCCATCGGCGGCAAGATCATCGCGCGCGAAACCATCAGCGCCCTGCGCAAGGACGTGACGGCCAAATGCTATGGCGGCGACATCTCCCGCAAGCGCAAGCTCCTCGACAAGCAGAAAGAGGGCAAGAAGAAGATGCGCCAGTTCGGCAAGGTCGACATCCCCCAGGAAGCCTTCATCGCCGCGCTGAAGATGGATGCGGATTAGGGATGCATGCCGCGAGCCCCAATCATAAGGTTCATTTGATCTGCGGCTCGACAGGGGCGGGCAAGACCACCTATGCCCGCGAGCTTTGTGCGCGCATCGGCGCGGTGCATTTTTCCATCGACCAGTGGATGACCACCCTCTACTGGATGGACAGCGCCGATCCGATCGACCCGGCCTGGGCGATGGTGCGCGTCGAACGCTGCATGACCCAGATCTGGACGACGGTCCGCCAAGTCGCCGAGCGCGGCACGCCCTGCGTGCTCGATCTCGGATTTACCACGGCCACCCATCGCACCGAGGCGGCGCGGCTTGCCGCCGACGCCGGCCTTTCGGTGCACCTTCATGTTCTCGACGTCGATGCGGACGAACGCTGGCGGCGCATCGAGGCCCGCAACGCCACGCCAGCCGACGCCGACCGCCTGCCCTTCGCGATCAGCCGCGAGATGTTCGACTATGTCGAGACGATGTGGCAAGTGCCGTCGGACGAAGAGAAACGCGCGCTTAATGCCATCGTCGTCGTGGGATGAAGACTACGCCGCTTCAGCGGCGTCCTGATCTCGGCCAGATCGTCAGCCTCATCCGTATCGCCCGCACTGCGTCTTGGTGTTATAGGGAATGAATATCGGGCGAGGTCCATTTCGGGCAGGGCCGGGAATGGGCGTCGCAGACAAACGGGGGGAAAAGATGAAATTGTCCGCTGGCCGCGCGTCCGGATTTCTCGCGTCGCTGTTGATCTTGCCGATGCTTTGCGCCTCTGCCGCGGCGGCGCCGGCATCAAAAGGCGACGGTTCGCACCTGCTGCGGGTCGACCATTATGTGCGGGTGACATCCACCGCTCCGGCGATGGCGGGCCGCGACGCGCTGCTCTATGTGCGTGAAGTGGTGCTTCCGGGCACGGTCCTGCGCGGCGGGCCGAGGGCCGGGCGCGTCGTGCTGTTCGTGCATGGCGCGGGCACGCCCGCCGAAGTCGCCTTCGACGTCCGCTATGGGGATTACAGCTGGATGGCCTATCTCGCCAAGGCCGGCTTCGACGTATTCTCCATGGACATGACCGGCTATGGCCGCTCTACCCGCCCGGCGCCGATGCGCGACGCCTGCAATTTCCCCAAGCAGGCCCAGGCGCAATTCGTTCCGACAGTGATTGCGGCCGTCTGCCCGCCCACCTTCACCGGGCCGATTACGACCATGGGCTCGGACTGGAACGATATCGATGCGGTGGTGGACCGTATCCGCGCGCTGCGTCATGTCGACAAGCTCTCGCTGGTCGGCTGGTCGCAGGGCGGGCCGCGGATGGCGGGCTATGCGGCGCGGCATCCCGGCAAGATCGATCGTATTGTCGCGCTGGCGCCGGCGTACCAGCCCGACGGTCCGCTCGATGAGCCCAAGACCATCGCCTACAAGGACGGGTCCATGACCTCGCAATCGTCAGCCGACTTCACCGCCAATTGGGACCGCCAGGTCGGCTGCCCCGGCCAATACGATCCGGCTGTGAGCAAGGCGGTCTGGACGCAGATGCTCGCCTCCGATCCGGTGGGTGCCAGCTGGGGCACCGGGGTGCGCCGGGCGCCGCTTGTGCCGACCTGGGGCTTCGACAAGGCGGCGGTGGCGACGATGCATACGCCTTTCCTGATGGTGTCTGGCCAGAACGACAAGCAGGTGCCGCAGCCGCGGGTGCGCCAGCTTTATGCCGACCTCGGCGCCAAGGATAAGGTCTTCGTCGATCTCGCCTGCTCGTCCCACAACGCGATGTGGGAGAAGAACCATCTGCTGCTCTTCCACGCCTCGCTCGAATGGCTCACCAAGGGGACGGTCGAGGGCAAGTCCGAAGGCATGCTGCGGCTGGGCTATTCGCCGTAACAGCGCGCCATCGGCTTCGGTTTGGCGCAGAGCGGGCTTTGGGCTAAAAGCCCGCGCGGCAACAATGAAAGCCTTAGCGTGGCGCCGACCGTCGCCCTCATCGATTACGGCTCGGGGAATCTGCGTTCCGCCGAGAAGGCGCTGGCGCGCGCCGCGGCCGAAGGCGGAACCGGCCACGAGATCGTGGTCACCTCCGACCCAAGCGCGGTCGCGCGTGCCGAGCGCGTCGTGCTGCCGGGCGTGGGCGCCTTCGCCGATTGCATGGCGGGCGTGAGCGCGATCTCGGGCATGCGCGCGGCGCTGGAAGTAGCGGTGCTCGCCCGCGGGGCGCCATTCCTCGGCATCTGCGTGGGCATGCAGTTGCTCGCCACCGTCGGCCGCGAGTTCGGCGAGACGCCCGGCCTGGGCTGGATCGACGGCGAGGTGGTGAAGCTCACCCCATCGGACCTGTCGCTCAAGATTCCGCATATGGGCTGGAACGAGCTGACGATCCTGCGCCCCCATCCGCTGTTCGACGGGATCGAAAAGAGCGCGCACGCCTATTTCGTCCATTCCTATGGCTTCGAAGCCGAGGACGCCGAGGCCGTGCTGGCGACCACCGATTATGGCGGGCCGGTCACCGCCGCCATCGGCCGGGCCAACATCGTCGGCACCCAGTTCCACCCGGAGAAGAGCCAGGCGGTGGGCCTGCGCATTCTTCAGAACTTTCTGGGCTGGCGGCCGTGATTCTTTTCCCCGCCATCGATCTGAAGGACGGCGCCTGCGTGCGGCTGAAGCGCGGCGAGATGGGCGAGGCCACGATCTTCAACGCCGATCCGGCCGCCCAGGCGCGCGCTTTCGCGGATGCCGGCTTCGAATGGCTGCATTGTGTGGACCTCAACGGCGCCTTTGCAGGCCGCTCGGCCAACGCGCCGGCGATCCGCGCCATCCGCGCCGCCATCGACCTGCCGATCCAGCTTGGCGGCGGCATCCGCGACCGCGCGGCGATCGAGGCCTGGCTCGAGGCGGGGATCACGCGGGTGATCCTGGGCACCGCCGCCTTGCGCAATCCGGAGCTGGTGAAGGAGGCGGCGCGCGCCCATCCCGGCGGCATCGTCGTCGGCATCGACGCCCGCGGCGGCAAGGTCGCGGTCGAAGGCTGGGCCGAGACCTCGCAGATGGAGACGGCCGATCTCGCCCGCCGCTTCGAGGATGCCGGCGTTGCCGCCATCATCTTCACCGACATCGCCCGCGACGGCATGCTGCAGGGGCTGAATGTCGAGGCGACCGCCCAGCTCGCAAACAGCGTCCGCATCCCCGTCATCGCTTCGGGCGGCGTGGCGGGGCTGGCGGACATCGAGGAGCTTTTGGCGGCGAAGAGCCCGAACATAGCGGGCGTGGTGATCGGCCGGGCGCTTTATGACGGCCGCATCGATTCGGCGGCCGCGCTGGCGCTGGCCGGCGGCCATTAACGAGTTGGTAAGTATCCTTAATTTCTATTAAGCAGAATAGGCTAGCCCGGTCTGTTGAGACGGCGGATGAGGTCGTCCAATTGTTCCAGGGTTTTGTAGGCGATTCGCAGCTCTCCGCCCTTGCCCGGCTTATCCACAACTTGAACGATAAGTCCTAACATATTGGTAAGACTTGTTTCCAAAGCCCTAACGTCGGGATTCTTCTCATGCGGCGTTTTGGCCTTGCCCGTCCTGGCCGGCGCGCGCCGCTCCGCCTGCCGCACATTGAGGCCGCCGGCTACGATCTCCTGTGCCAGCTCTTCGGCGTTCGGCAGACCGATCAGCGTTCGCGCATGGCCCGCGGTCAGCTTTCCGTCGCGCAACATGGCTTGCACGGCCGCGGGAAGCTTGAGCAGCCTCAACGTGTTGGCGATGTGGCTGCGGCTCTTGCCGACGTCTTGCGCCAGGCGCTCCTGGGTATAGCCGAAGCGGTCGATGAGCTCCTGATAAGCCGTCGCTTCTTCGACTGCGTTGAGGTCGCTGCGCTGGACGTTCTCGATGATCGCAAGCTCGAGCAACTCGGCGTCGCTCATCTCGCGCACGACCACCGGCACCTCGTGCAGCTTGGCCATCTGGGCCGCGCGCCAGCGCCGCTCGCCCGCCACGATCTCGTAGGAATCGGGGACGCCCAGCACCGGCCGCGCCAGGATCGGCAGCAGCATCCCCTTCTCGCGGATCGAATTGGCGAGATCGGCGAGCTCCTCGGCCGAGAAATTCTTGCGTGGCTGGAAGCGGTTAGGCTTCAGAAAGGCGATCGGCAGGGTGCGGCCCGCCCTGGGCCTGCCCGCCTCTTCGGCCGGCTTGTCGCCCATCAGCGCGGATAGCCCGCGGCCGAGCGCGCGGGGACGTTCCTCCGCCATCACGCCGCCAATCTCGCCCGCTCGCGCTTGATCAGCTCGCCGGCGAGCCTGATATAGGCCTGGCTTCCGGGGCAGCGCAGGTCATAGACCAGCGCCGGAAGGCCATGGCTCGGCGCCTCGGAGATCCGCACATTGCGGGGGATGATGGTGTTGTAGACCTTCTCGCCCATATGCTCGCGGACATCGGCGGCGACCTGGTCGGACAGCCGGTTGCGCTTGTCGAACATGGTCAGGACGATGCCCTGGATATCGAGGTCCGGATTGAGGTTGGCGCGCACCAGATCGATGGTCTTCAGAAGCTGGCTGAGCCCCTCCAACGCGAAGAACTCGCATTGCAGCGGCACCACCACGGCATCGGCCGCGGCCATCGCGTTGACCGTCAGAAGCGTCAGCGAGGGCGGGCAGTCGATCAGGATATAGCTGAAATTGTTGGTATTTTCTGCCGCCAGGGCGGCCAGCGCCTCCTTCAGCACGAAGTTGCGCCGGGGATTGTCGATCAATTCGAGCTCGGCGCCCGACAGATCCACGGTCGACGGCACCAACGACAGACCCGGAATGCGCGTCGGCGTCACGGCCTCGGCCAGGCTCGCCGCACCCATCAGCACATCATAGATCGTGACCTTGCGATCGGGGCCGTGGACGCCGAGCCCGGTCGAGGCATTGCCCTGCGGGTCGATGTCGATGATGAGTGTGGGCTGGCCGATGGCGGCGAGCGCCGTGCCCAGATTGATGGCGGTCGTGGTCTTGCCGACGCCGCCCTTCTGGTTGGCGACCACCAGCACGCGCGGGTGCGGCCGGGCAGCGTCAGCGGGCAGAAGCGACATGGCGTAGCTCCCGAATCTCCAGGATCACTCCGGAAGGGTCCGTGCGGCTTGGATGCCGCTTGAGCCGCATCCTCCAAGATTTATGGGATTCGGTCAATTCAGCCTCAACACTTTGTCCCTTGAGGAAGAGATTTAGGGTCCGCCGCCCCTGGAAATGCTGTGCATAGGCCAGCAGTTTGGAAAGCGGCGCGCAGGCCCGCGCGGCGACGACATCGAATGGCTCCGGCCCGGCCTCTTCGATCCGGGCGTTGCGGATTTCGGCGGCGACTTCCATGCGCACAGCCGCAGCTTCAAGGAACTGGCATTTCTTGGTGGTCGCCTCATAGAGCACCGTTCGGAATCCGGCCCGCTCGCGCAGCAGCGCCGCCAGCACCAGGCCGGGAAAACCGGCGCCGCTGCCCAGATCGACCAGGCTCATGGCCTCGGCCGGAATGAATTCCATGAGCTGGGCCAAATCCCAGACATGGCGGCGCCAGACATCGGCCAGCGAAGCGGCAGATACGAGATTTTGGCGGGCGTTCCATTCCGTTAGCAGCGCCACATAGGCCTTCAACCGCGCCAGTGTTTCACGTGAAACACCGCTCGCGTGCGCGAACTCCTCCGGGCCGAAAGGCTCAGGAAGCACGGCGCCTGGCCGCACGATTGCGGATATGGGCCAGCACCAGCGTCAGCGCGGCCGGGGTCACGCCATCGATGCGCGCGGCCTGGCCGAGGGTCGCCGGCCGGATCGCCGCCAGCTTCTGCGCGGCCTCGGTCGAAAGCCCGAACACGGCGCCGTAGTCGAGATCGGAGGGCAGCGCCAGCGCCTCGTCGCGGCGGAAGGCGAGGATGTCGGCGTCCTGACGGTCGAGATAGCCTGCATATTGGGCGTCGATTTCGAGCTGCTCGATCGCGTCGGCCGCGACTCCACCCAGCTCCGGCCAGATCCGCGTGAGCGCCGTGAAATCGACCCCCGGCAGGCTGAGCAGATCGAGGGCCGTGCGCCGCACGCCGTCGAGCCGAATGGCGATGCCGTGGCGGCGGGCCGCGTTGGGAGTCAGGTTCAGCGCGGTCATCCGCGCCCGCGCCGCCGCCAGCTGGGCCTGCTTCGCTGCAAAGGCAGCCGCCCGTTCGCGCCCGATCAATCCGGCCGTCTCGCCCAACGGCGTCAGCCGCTGGTCGGCATTGTCGGCTCTCAGCGTCAGGCGGTATTCGGCCCGGCTGGTGAACATGCGGTAGGGCTCGCTGACGCCCTTGGTCACGAGGTCGTCGATCAACACGCCGATATAGGCGGTGGCCCGGTCGAGAATAATCGGGTCAAGCCCGCCCACCGCACGGGCGGCATTGAGCCCCGCCATCAGGCCCTGGGCGGCGGCCTCCTCATAGCCCGTGGTGCCGTTGATCTGGCCGGCCAGATAGAGCCCGGGCGCGGCCTTGACCTCCAACGCCGGCGTCAGCTCGCGCGGATCGACATAATCGTATTCGATGGCATAGCCGGGCCGGACCATCCGCGCCCGCTCCAGCCCCGGGATGGTGGCCACCAGCTCGCGCTGGACCTCCTCGGGCAGCGAGGTCGAGATGCCGTTGGGATAGACGGTGTCGTCGTCCAGCCCCTCGGGTTCGAGAAAGATCTGGTGGCTGTCGCGGGCCGAAAAGCGCACCACCTTGTCCTCGATCGAGGGACAGTACCGGGGACCGGTACCTTCAATTTGCCCGGAATAGATCGGCGCGCGATCAAGATTGGCGCGGATGATCTCGTGGGTCTGCAGCGTGGTCCGGGTGACATGGCACTGGATCTGCGGCGTCGTGATCGCCCGCGTCAGGAAGGAGAACGGCACCGGCGGGTCGTCGCCGGGCTGGGCCTCCAAAGACGCCCAATCGATCGTGCGGCCGTCCAGCCGCGGCGGCGTGCCGGTCTTGAGCCGGCCCATGCGCAAACCCAGGCCGTAGAGCGTCTTCGACAGCCCGATCGACGGCGCTTTCTCCCACTCTCCCCGCCAGGAATTTTGCGTTCGCCGATATGGATCAGCCCGTTCAGGAAGGTGCCGGTGGTCAGCACCACCGCCCCGGCCGCGATCTACGCGCCATCGGCCGTGACGACGCCGGCCACCCGGCCGTCCTGCAGGATCAGGTCCTCGGCTGCGGCTTCGCGGATATCGAGGCCCGGCACCGCCGCCAGCGCCGCCTGCATGGCCGCGCGGTAGAGCTTGCGGTCGGCCTGGGCCCGGGGGCCGCGCACCGCCGGTCCCTTGCGCCGGTTGAGCAGGCGGAACTGGATGCCGGCCGCGTCCGCGACCCGGCCCATCAGCCCGTCCAGCGCATCGATCTCCCGGACCAGATGGCCCTTGCCCAGCCCGCCGATGGCCGGGTTGCACGACATCTCGCCAATGGTGGAAGTCTTGTGGGTCAGGAGCAGCGTGCTGGCGCCCGCCCGCGCGGCGGCCGCCGCGGCCTCGCAGCCGGCATGCCCGCCCCCGATGACGATGACGTCGAAGCCGCTCATGGCCGCCTGAATAGGATCGGCAGTCCTCCCGGACAAGGGCCAATCCGCGAATGTTTCACGTGAAACATCAACGTCTTCAGTGCCTTAACATCGTGACCGCCGGAAAAATATTTTTCCCGAGCGCGATTCGCCCTTGACATGAGTGTCTTCAAAGACTTCGGCGACGGTTCTAATCCCAAGATATGGGGGGTCAGATTTCGTTAACCACTTCGCTATTGCGTGCTGGAAAGAGTCGGCCCCATAGTTCCGCCGACTGATGCCGAAGAAAAAAGCCGGGGCTGGCACCCCGGCTCTCCGGCGAACCGCAAATCCGTTGGACCGGCTGCGGCGTGGCCTCTGTATAATTCACTCTTCGAATCACGTCCCCCCATTCAGTCAAGCCGGTCCTTCGTTCAGTTCGCAACTTGCGAGCGAGAGAAAAGGACTGTTTGACATGACAGAAATCTACAAGCCTGGAGACAAGGTAGAGCGTTCCGGCATTTACAGGGTCATCCATGACCCCGCACACGCACAACCACACAAGGTCACATGTGTGTACGGGAAGGTGTTTCCCCCTTGCCGCGGGTGTGCACATCCCCGGTTCATGCTGGTACGTGGCGCCCAGCACATAGAACAGAACGAACACTTTAAACGTTAGCTGGATGCGGTAATGGCCTCGCCCGTGATTAACGCGGGCGAGGCTCATTCTTCACTTCCCGATACAGAAGTCGCGGAAGACAACATCCAGCAGTTCCTCGACATCGACGCGGCCGGTGATGCGGCCGAGCGCGCGAAGAGCCAAGTCGCATGTCCTCGGCGGCCAGTTCCGGCGCGCCGGACGGGGCCGCCAGGGCACGGCCGAGCGCCGTGGCGGCATCCTCGAGCGCCCGGCGATGGCGAGCCCGCGTCAGCACCGGCGCCTCGCCTGCCCCTGCCAGCTGCTCTCGGACCAGCCCAGTCAGCGCCGCGATCAGATCGGGCAGGCCCTGGCCGGTCCTGGCCGAGATTGCGAGGCCCTGCCGCGGCTCCGGGAAGGGCAGATCGGCCTTGTTCCAGACCGTCAGCGCCGCGCGGGCGCGGGCGGCCTCCGGAATGCCGGCGAAGGGATCGGCGGCGGTGCCGTCCAGCACCAGCACGACGATGTCGGCGGCCTCGGCGCGGGCTAGGGCCCGGCGCACGCCCTCGGCCTCGATCTCGGCCGACTACCGGCCGCCTCGCGCAAGCCGGCGGTGTCGGCCAGCGTCACGGCATAGCCGCCCAGGTCCAGCCGCACCTCGATGACGTCGCGGGTGGTGCCGGCGGTCGCCGAGACGATGGCGACATCGCGGCGGGCCAGCGCGTTGACCAGCGTGCTCTTACCACTGTTCGGCTGACCGATCACTGTTAAGTAAATACCCTCACGCACCAACTCCCCACGATGGGCATCGTCCAGATGTGCTTGTATTTCCTCAACGATTTCAATCACCGCGGCCCGCGCACCGGCGCTCACGCCCTCAGGCAATTCCTCGTCGGAGAAGTCGATCGCGGCCTCCGCCCAGGCCAGCGCCCGGATCAGCCGGTCGCGCCAGCCGTCGCAAAGCGCGGCCAAAGCCCCGCCCATCTGCCGAAGCGCCTGGCGCCGCTGGGCCTCGGTCTCGGCCTCGATCAGATCGGCCAAAGCCTCGGCGCCGGTCAGGTCGAGCTTTCCGTTCTCGACCGCCTGGCGCGTGAAGGCGCCGGGCTCGGCCGGCCTCAGACCCGGCACCGCCCCCAGGGCCGCCAGCACCGCCTCGATCACCGAGCTGCCGCCATGGACATGGAATTCGGCCAAATCCTCGCCGGTCTCGCTCGCCGGGCCCGGGAACCACAACGCCAGCGCCCAATCCAGGAACTCGCCGCCGGCGCCCCTGAGCTTGGTCAGCACCGCCTGTCGCGGCGGCAAACTCCGCCGGCCCGTGAGCGACGCCACGGCCGCGCCCGCATCCGGCCCCGAGACCCGCACCACCGCGATGGCCGCGCGCGCGGCCCCGCTCGACAGCGCATAGACGGTGCCGGACATCGGGCCTCAGCGCGCCGGTTTGGCGGAGGAGGGCTTCTTCGCTTCGCTGCCGGCCGCCTTGGCGGCAGCGTCCCACAGAAAGCGCTGGAACTGCTCGAAGCCCGGCATCAGCGGCGTCCACGCCTTCATCATCGCTTCGGGATCGGAAGCATCGAGTGCCGTGCGCATCCGCTCTTCCATCTCGTCCATCATTTTCTTCTGAAAGACGGCGACGTCGGGAAGGCCCATCAGACGTCGCGCCTCCTCCGGTGTCATATCGATTTCGACATTGACTTTCATCGGCTTGACTGCCTCATTCGCGCGCCTAAAGGGTACGGCTGCGGGCGCGTTTGGGAACGCTACGTCCAATGCGCCCGGCCGGGCAACAGGGGCCGGCCCGCCCCGTCTTCATCGATGAACCCGTCTTCGTCCAGGAACCAGTCATGAGCCGCAATCTCCTCGATCAGGAAACCAGCCGCTATCTGCTCTCGCACAAGGACAATCCCGTCCATTGGCGGGGCTGGAGCCCAGAGACGCTCGAGGAAGCGCGCACCAGCGCCAAGCCGATCCTTCTGTCGATCGGCTATTCGGCCTGCCACTGGTGCCACGTGATGAACCACGAGAGCTTCAGCGATCCCGAAACCGCGACGCTGATGAACGAGCACTTCGTCAACATCAAGGTCGACCGCGAGGAACGCCCCGACCTCGATCAGCTCTATCAGGCAGCGGCCAATTCCATGGGCCATCAGGGCGGCTGGCCGCTCACCATGTTCCTGACGCCCGCGGGCGAGCCCTTCTTCGCCGGCACCTACTTCCCCAACGAGTCGCGCTTCGGCCAGGTCCCGTTCAAGACCGTGCTCAACGACGTCGCCCGCATCTGGCGCGAGCAGCAGGAGCCGGTCGCCAACACCACCGAGCGCGTGCAACAGGCCCTCGCCTCGCTGTGGAGCCGCGATCTGCGCGCGCAGGTCCATCCGCGCATCCTCGACGATCTCGCCGTTCATGTCGGCCAGCGTTTCGATGTCTTCTTCGGCGGCGTCACCGGCGCGCCGAAATTTCCGGTGACCGCGCTGGTCGAGCTTCTGTGGCGCGGCTATCTGCGTACCGGCATCGAACAGTTCAATCAGCTCGTCAACACCGCGCTGGGAAACATGTTGATGGGCGGCATCTACGATCACCTCGGCGGCGGCTTCTGCCGCTACTCCACCGACGAACGCTGGATCGTGCCGCATTTCGAAAAGATGCTCTACGACCAGGCGCAGATCGTCGACATCCTGACGCTGATCTGGCAGTTCAATCGCAACCCGCTCTATCGCGACCGCGTCGCCGAAACCATCGCCTGGGTGCTGCGCGACATGCGGGTCGAAAAAGGATTCGCGTGCAGCCTCGATGCCGACAGCGAAGGCGAAGAGGGCAAATATTATCTGTGGACCGAGGCCGAGATCGATGCGGCTCTGCGCGGCACCTATGCGCAGCGCTTCAAGGAGGTCTACAGCGTCACCCGCGACGGCAATCACGAAGGCAAGACCGTGCTCAATCGCCTGGGCGGCGTTGCCGGTTATCCCTTGTCCGATGCCGACGAGGCGCTGCTGGCCAAGCAAAGAAGCCTGCTGCTGGCCGCACGCGGCAAACGCACGCCCCCCGCCCGCGACGACAAACTCATGACCGACTGGAACGGCATGATGATCGCGAGCCTCGCGAACGCCGGCGCCGTCTTCCGCAACGGCTCCTGGATCGATGCCGCCGTCACCGCCTTCGATTTCATCTGCACCGCGATGGGCGACGGCGACAAGCTGTTCCACACCTGGCGCGACGGCAAGCGTGGCAGCCCGGGCTTCGCCGACGACTACGCGCAGATGGCGCGCGCGGCACTGGCGCTCTACGACGCCACCGCCGACAAGCGCTTCCTCGAACGCGCCCAGGCCTGGGCCCGCATGCTCAATCAGCATTTCTGGGACATGCAAAACGGCGGCTATTTCACCACCAGCGACGAAGCCGATCCCCTGATCGCGCGGGCGCGCATGGTCTTCGATCACGTTGTCCCGTCGGCCAACGGGGTCATGATCCAGGTGCTGTCGACGCTCTACATGCTCACCGCCGACGTCTTCTATCGCGAGCGCTCCAACGCCCTGGTCGATGCCTTCTCCGGCGAGATGCAGCGCGCCGGCATGTCGATGCCGACCTACGTCAATTCGCTCGAGAACATTCTTTTGGGGCTGCAGATCGTCATCGTCGGCGAGTTCGGCAATCCGAGGACCCAGGAGCTGATCAATTCGGTGCGCGGGCGCAGCCTGCCGGCCCGGGTGCTGGTGACGGTCGATCCGCGCGAGCAGCTCGCCGAGGGCCATCCCGCCTATGGCAAGACCATGCAGAACGGCCAGCCCACGGCCTATGTCTGCCAGCAGCAGAATTGCTCTCCGCCCGTGACCAATCCGGTGCAGCTGTCGCAGATGCTCCAGCTTCCCTCACGGCCGCCAGCCCAGACTTGAAGCCAGCAGACCTGAAGCGGGCCGCGACCTCGCCGTAGCGCGGCGGCGCAAGAGGCGATAACCTGTCGCCGTTCAGGGGAAGGATCAAACATGCCCGGCAAAGACATCACAATTGAGGGGCCCGATGGCCGTTTTGGCGGCTATCTGGCCGCGCCAGCCGCCGGCCGCGGCCCCGGCGTCGTCGTCATTCAGGAGATTTTCGGCGTCAACAAGGTGATGCGCGATGTCGCCGATGCGCTGGCCGCGCGCGGCTATTTCGCGCTGGCGCCAGATCTGTTCTGGCGCCTGGAGCCGGGCGTCCAGCTCACCGACAAGTCCGAGGCCGAATGGAAGAAGGCCTTCGACCTGATGACCCGTTTCGATGCCCAGGCCGGCGTCAAGGACATCCAGGCCACCATCACCCATCTGCGCGGAGTATCGGGCTGCACCGGCAAGGTCGGCGCCGTCGGCTATTGCCTGGGTGGGCTGCTCGCCTACCTCACCGCCTGCCGCACCGACGCCGACGCCTGCGTCGGCTATTACGGGGTCAACATCCAGTCCATGCTGGGCGAGGCCAAGAACATCAAGAAGCCGCTGATGCTGCACATCGCCGGCAAGGACCAGTTCATGCCGCCCGAAGCCCAGAAGGCCGTAATGGACGGGCTGAAGGCCAACGCGCACGTCACCATCCACCACTATCCGCAGATGGATCACGCCTTTGCCCGCGAAGGCGGCCAGCATTACGACAAGGCCTGTGCCGACCTCGCCAATGGCCGCACCGCGACCTTCTTCCGCCAGCACCTGAGCTGACACCGGCACCCTTAAATCCGCCGCCGCCCGCGCCATGTTGCGCAAGGTGGCTGTTGGCTGACGGGGCGCTCCGGCGACGGGAGGAGGGCCCCCCCAGGGGGCGGGGAATTCGGGCAAAAACCGAAAAACAACCTTTCGGCCTTTTTGTAGCTGGATCAAAGAGATAGGAAAAATCGCAATGAAGGCCATCCGCATCGAGAAGACCGGCGGGCCCGAAGTCCTCGAATATGTCGATGTCGCCCTGCCGCCGCCGGGGCCGGGCCAGGTGCGGCTCCGCCACACCGCCATCGGCGTCAACTTCATCGATATCTATCACCGCACGGGCCTTTATCCGGTGACGCCACCCACGGGTCTGGGCAGCGAAGCGGCCGGCGTGGTCGAGGCAGTGGGCGAGGGCGTGACCGGCTTCAAACCGGGCGATCGCGCAGGTTTCTGCACCGTAGCGGCCAGCGGCTATGCCGAGGCCAGCAACGTCGCCGCCGACAGCCTGGTCAAGCTGCCCGACGGCGTCAGCGACGAGGTGGCCGCCGCCTCGATGCTCAAGGGCATGACCGCGCAATACCTGCTGAAGCGCACCTTTCCGGTGCAGGCGGGCCAGACCATCCTGTTCCATGCCGCGGCCGGCGGCGTGGGGCTCATCGCCTGCCAGTGGGCCAAGCACCTGGGCGCCACCGTCATCGGCACGGTGGGCTCCGCCGACAAGATCGCGCTGGCAAAGCAGAACGGCTGCACGCATGTGCTCAACACGCGCAAGGACGACTGGGTCGCGGCCGTGCGCGAGATCACTGGGGGCCAGGGCGTGCCGGTGGTCTACGATTCGATCGGCAAGGACACTTTCGAAGGCTCGCTCGATTGTCTTGCCGTGCGCGGAATGATGGTGAGCTTCGGCAATGCCAGCGGTCCGGTGCCACCGGTCGAACCGGGCATCCTCAACACCAAGGGCTCGCTCTATCTGACGCGGCCATCGCTGCGCCACTACGCGCGCGACGCCAAGGAGTTGCGCGAGACTGCCTCCGATCTTTTCGACGTCATCGCCAGAGGGATCGTGAAGATCCAGATCAATCAGCGCTTCGCGCTGGCTAAGGCGCGCGCAGCCCACGAGGCGTTGGCCTCGCGCAAGACCACGGGCGCCACGGTGCTGATTCCGTAAGCCTACGTATTCATGCTTTCGAAGAAATCGGCGTTGTTCTTGGACGAACGCAGCTTGTCGTTGAGGAACTCGATGGCATCGACCGTGCCCATCGGCGCCAGGATACGGCGCAGCACATACATCTTCGACAGCGTGGCCTTGTCCGTCAGCAACTCGTCCTTGCGGGTGCCGGAGCGGAGGATGTCGATCGCCGGGAACACGCGCTTGTCCGCCACCTTGCGGTCCAGGATGATTTCCGAATTGCCGGTGCCCTTGAACTCTTCGAAAATCACTTCGTCCATGCGGCTGCCGGTGTCGATCAGCGCGGTGGCGATGATGGTGAGCGATCCGCCCTCTTCGATGTTGCGGGCGGCGCCGAAGAAGCGCTTGGGCCGCTGCAGAGCATTGGCGTCAACGCCGCCGGTCAGGACCTTTCCCGAAGACGGCACCACCGTGTTGTAGGCGCGTCCGAGGCGAGTGATCGAATCGAGCAGGATGATGACGTCGCGCTTGTGCTCGACCAGGCGCTTGGCCTTCTCGATCACCATCTCGGCCACCTGCACGTGGCGGCTGGCCGGTTCGTCGAAGGTGGACGAAATCACCTCGCCTATAACGGTCCGCTGCATGTCGGTGACTTCTTCGGGCCGCTCGTCGATCAGCAGAACGATCAGGTAGCATTCGGGATGATTGGCCGCGATCGCCTTGGCGATGTTCTGCAGGATCACGGTCTTGCCGGTGCGCGGCGGCGCGGTGATGAGCGCGCGCTGGCCCTTGCCCTGCGGCGCCACGATGTCGATGACGCGGCCGGTACGGTCCTTGATGGTGGGGTCCTCGATCTCCATTTTCAGCCACTGGGTCGGATAGAGCGGCGTCAGGTTGTCGAAATGGACCTTGTGCTTGGTGGCTTCGGGACTCTCGAAATTGATGGACGACACCTTGAGCAGGGCGAAGTAGCGCTCTCCGTCCTTGGGACCGCGGATCGGGCCTTCGACTGTGTCGCCGGTCCTGAGGCCGAAACGGCGGATCTGGGAAGGGCTGACATAGATGTCGTCCGGGCCGGCCAGATAGTTCGAACTCAGGCGAGCGCAGGAAGCCGAAGCCGTCCTGCAGGACCTCGAGCGTGCCGGCGCCCGTGATCTCGACGTCCCGCTCGGCCAGCTCTTTAAGGATCGCGAACATCATGTCCTGCTTGCGCATGGTCGAGGCGTTCTCGATCTCGAGTTCCTCGGCAAAGGCCAGAAGTTCGGTCGGGGATTTTGCTTTGAGATCCTGCAGTTTCATCGCCTGCAGGCCGGTTTGCACAGTCATGGAAGAAACACCTGAAACAAGTGAAAGGAAGGAATTAAGGCACCCGGATGCGGTCAGACGGTCGAGGGACCGGCTACCCGATATCAACAGGCAAGAACGTTCGCCGGGCCGCGTCTCGGCCACCTCTGGTTCCGCGCGCACCTTGTGCCGCAGCCCATGGCGGGATTGGGGAACTAACGCCTTATACCGCGATATGGTGCCCTTGCAAATAGCCGTCAAGACCAGAACCGTCGCGATTTGTCTTAAAAGCGGACGTCAGAATGGCTTGACGACAGCCAGGATCACGACCGCGATCATCAGGAGCGTGGGCACTTCGTTCAGGATTCGGTAGAACTTGGCCGAGTGCTTGTTTTCGTCCCGGGCGAAATCGTGGGTCCAGTGGGCAAAGAGTCCATGGACGCCGCTCATCACCAGCACCAGCGCGAATTTGGCGTGGAACCAGCCCTGATGCCAGGCGTCGGTCGCCGGCATGAAGGACAGCGTCAGGCCAAAGATCCAGGTCGCGATCATCGCCGGATTGACGATGATTCTGAGCAGCTTCCGTTCCATCCGCTTGAAGCGCTCGGAGTCCGGCGAGCCGGGCGTCGTCTCGCAGTGGTAAACGAACAGCCGCGGCAAATAGAACATCCCCGACATCCAGGCGATCACGGAAATGACGTGGAGTGCCTTGATCCACAGATAGGCGTTCAACGGATTCCTCCTCTACCTTGCAAACCCGCACCCGGCCCATTGGTCCGGGCAAATCCGGCCTTCGCCGCAGGTGATAGGCCCATCCTCGTCCAGCGCGGCCTCGACCAGGTCCGCCAGGCCCTCGATGAACTCCAGCGCTACGCCCACGGTCGGGGCCCGCACATAATCGGCCGCGCCGGCCTCGCGCGCCAGTCGGGCGTAGTCGATGTCGAGCTCGACCAGCGTCTCGGAATGTTCAGAGACGAATGCGATCGGCACCACAATCACGCCCTTGCCATCCTGACCGGCGCGGCGGATTTCGGCGTCCGTCTCCGGCCCGATCCATTCCAGCCGTCCCACCCGGCTCTGGTAACAGACCACATGGTCGAGCTCCGGCCGGCCCAGCGCCTCCACGATGGCCGCCGCCGTCTGTTCCACCTGCCATTGATAGGGATCGCCCGCCGCCACGATGGATTTGGGCAGGCCATGGGCCGAAAACAGCACGCGATAGGAAAGCCCCGCCTTTGCGCCGGCCAGCGCCTCGCCGAGAAGCCGTGTCGCGGCCGCGACGAGGCCTTTGTCCCAAGGATAGCAACACACCCGGCTTGTGGGTGCGGTAAGGCCCGCCGCGCGCGCCGCCTTCCGCCAATCGGCGAGCGAGGATGCCGCGGTGGTCGTGGAGAATTGGGGGTAGAGCGGCAATAGCACGATCTGGTCCGGTCCCCAGGCCTTGACTGCCGCTGCGGCCTCGCTCGCGAGGGGCCGCCAATAGCGCATGGCGATGAAGCTCCGGGCCGTCCGCCCACGGCGGTCCAAGGCCATGTCGAGGGCGAGCGCCTGGGCCTGCGTCTCGGGCAGCAGAGGAGAAGCGCCGCCCATCTTCGCATAGATTTCGCGGGCCACTTTCGCCCGCCGGCCTGCAATCACGCGGGCCAGCGGCCAACGCAGCAGAGCCGGCAGCCGGATGATCGCCCGATCGGAAAACAGATTGACGAGAAACGGCTTGACGGCGTCGGGCCCGTCCGGCCCGCCCAGATTGAAGAGAACGACGGCAAGCTTCACCGCCCGCCCCTGACCCGGGCCACGAGATGAGCCACATGCTCGGGCGGCGTTTCCGGCAGCACCCCATGACCCAGATTGAAGATGAAGGGCACGCCTGCCATAGCCCTCACTATTGCATCCGCCGCCTGGTCCATTGCCTCGCCGCCGGCGAGCAGTACCAGCGGATCAAGATTGCCTTGTACCGCCACGTGAGGGCTCAGCTCTTTGGCCGCCCATGCCATCGGAACCGCCGTATCTACCGAGATTGCGTCGACCCCAGTCTCGGCCGCGTAATATTCATATCCTGCCAGCGTCGCCGCGCGAGGAAAACCGATGATCTTCGCGTCAGGCCGTGCCGCACGCACCGCCGCGACGACTTGCTTCGTCGGCTTTACAACCCACTCGCGGTATGGCTGGTCCGCCAAGCCGCCAGCCCAGCTGTCAAACAGCTGCACAGCATCCGCCCCGGCTTCAAGCTGGCGGACAAGATGAACAGCCACACAATCGGCGAGCAGATTCAGCAACCGCCCAAATCCCTCAGGGTCTCGATAGCCCCACAGCTTGGCTGCACGCTGGTCCACAGAGCCTCTCCCTTCGGCAAGATACGTCGCAAGGGTCCATGGGGCACCGGCAAACCCCAGAAGCGCAGCCTCACGCGGAAGCGTTGCCCTCACCGTCCGAACGGTGTCGTAGACCGGTCGCAATCGCTGGGCCCACATCTCAGGATCCAACTCCACAGATGCGAGCTCGCGGTAAGGCGTCAAAAGCGGTCCGATGCCCTCCTCGAAGCGGACCTCGCTGCCCAGCGCGAATGGGATAACCAGAATATCTGAAAACAGAATCGCGGCATCAAGATCGAAACGCCGAACGGGCTGCAGCGTGATCTCCGTAGCCATCTCAACATCCATGCACATCGCCCAGAAGGAACCCGCCTTCACGCGCATGGAACGATATTCCGGCAGGTAACGTCCAGCCTGCCGCATCAGCCAAATGGGCGGCGGCATCGTTGTCTGTTGCCCAAGGGTAGCTAACAGTTTTCCTGCTTCATCTTTCTTCAAAATAAAGAAGTCCTGGAATCTATGAAGATGTTGTTTGGCCTGTGGGTTGTGGGCGAAGTGGTGCATGGATGTCCCTGTAGGCTGCAAATCGTTTGGACTCAAGAGCTAGTGCCTGGTCGGGAAGAATGGAGGGGGAAACAATCATCCACATCTTGGTCGCGCTAGGAATTAGGAGGTTGCCATACGGTGGACATGTATACTGGTCTAAGGTGGGGTATGTTAGCTATCGGGTATTAGCGTGGATGATTGTGGATGCTGTGGGGACGTAGCGGTTTGAAGGGTCTCACGCTATGAACAGGAAATTTCATCTTCATTTGGTATCGGATGCGACCGGCGAAACTCTGAACACCATCGCCAAGGCCGCGTGTGGCCAGTTCGAGGGAATCGAGGTGCATGAGCATTTCTACGCCTTGGTGCGTAGTAGCCGCCAATTGGAACGTGTTATCGAGCATATCCGTGAGGCCCCAGGGCCAGTTTATTTCACCGTCGTCAACCCGGAGCTCCGCCGCGAGCTTGAAGCTCAATGCACTGCCATCGGCGTTCCATTCCAGGGGGTACTCGATGGGCCAATTGCTTTGATGAAGCAATATTTGGGCGCTGCGGAAACGCATCGGCCGGGCGCCCAGCACGAACTCGACCAGCGTTACCTCCACCGCATCGAAGCGTTGAACTACACCATCACACATGACGATGGCCAGTCGCTCGACATGATCGAAGATGCGGAGGTGGTCCTCCTCGGTGCGAGCCGCACTTCGAAAACACCGACCTGCGTATATCTCGCCATCCGCGGCGTGAATGCAGCCAATGTGCCGGTTGTGCCAGGGATTGCTTTGCCGTCCCAGCTGCTTGCCGCAAAGCGGCCGCTGATCGTCGGGCTGTGGGCATCCCCGGACCGTCTGGTCCAGATCAGGCGGAACCGGCTTACAAGCCTTGGCGAGGCGCGCGACACGAATTATGTCGATCTCGATGCCGTCCGTGCCGAGGTCATGGCCACGCGCAAATTGTTCGAAAGCCACGGCTGGCCGGCCATCGATGTCACGCGCCGCTCGGTCGAGGAGACGGCCGCCGCCGTGCTCAATCTCCTGACCGAGCGCCAAGAGGCCAGAGGATGACCACCCTTATCCTTGCCTCGGGCAGCCACACGCGGGCGCAGCTGCTGCGTGCCGCTGGCGTGCCGTTCGAGGTGGAGCCTGCCGCGGTCGACGAAGAGGGGTTGAAGGAGTCCTTTTTGGCCGAGGGCGCCTCGCCGTCATTGATCGCGGACGCTCTGGCTGAGCTGAAAGCTATCCGTATTTCGGCCCGTTATCCGGAGGCGCTGGTGCTGGGCGCCGATCAGGTCCTCGAATTCCGGGGAGATCTCATCAGCAAATGCGGAGACCTGGCCGCCGCCTCCGAGCTATTGCGCTGTTTGCGCGGCCAGAGCCATTCCTTGCTTACGGCCGCTGTGCTGGCCAAGGCTGGTGCGCCCATCTGGCGTCACCTGGGGCGCGCGACGCTGACCATGCGCGATTTTTCCGACGAGTTCCTGGCTGCCTACATCGCCGCTGAAGGCGAAGCCCTCCTGACCGGAGTTGGCTGTTACCGGCTGGAGGCCCATGGATTGCAGCTCTTTTCGCGGATAGACGGGGATTATTTCGCGATTCTGGGCTTGCCGATGCTGGCGCTGCTGACGGCGCTGCGTGACCAAGGCATCATTGCACGATGAGCACAAGGCTTGCAGGGGTGATCGGATGGCCCGTGGCGCATTCGCTGTCGCCGCGGCTGCACGGCTTTTGGCTGCGGAGCTGCGGGATCGACGGCGCTTATGTACCGCTACCCGTTCGGCGGGAAGACTTCGCGCGGGTGATCGAAGGTCTCATGAAAGCCGGCTTTGCCGGCGTCAATGTCACGGTGCCGCACAAGGAGGCCGCATTTGCATTGTCGAGTGACCTCGATGCGGCCGCCGAAGCTGCCGGTGCCGTCAATCTTCTGATATTTGGCGAGGGTGGCAGGATTGAAGGCCGCAACACCGATATCGCCGGCCTTCGAGACAGTCTCGTCGCCGAGTTGGGTCCGGAAGCTCTGCGCGGCAAGATCGTTGTGCTTCTTGGCGCCGGCGGGGCCGCGCGCGGTGCGGCGCTGGCGCTGGCCGAACTCGGTGCGCGGGAAATTCGCATCGTCAACCGTACGCAGTCGCGTGCGCAGGCCCTCGCCCAAAATCTGGGCGGAAAAACTTTTGCACAGCTTGTACCGGTATTGTGGAGCGATTGGGCAAAGGCGGCGTCCGGCGCGGCGTTGCTCGTCAACGCCACGAGCGCGGGGCTCGAGGGAAAGGCGCCGCTCGATCTGCCGCTCGCAGCCCTGCCGAAGGACGCCGCGGTTTGCGACCTCGTCTATAGACCGCTCAGAACAGCGTTGCTCGAGGCTGCCGCTGCGCGCGGGCATCGCGTCATCGACGGGCTTGGCATGCTGATGCATCAGGCGGCGCCGTCTTTCGCGGCGTTCTTTGGCGTGACGCCGGAGGTGACGCCGGCGCTACGCGCCGAGTTGGAACAGGCGCTCGGTCATGACTGCTAGGCGCCCTTTCCTGGTCGGCCTGACCGGTTCGATCGGCATGGGCAAGACCGAAACCGCCAGGATGTTCGCCCGCCTCGGCATTGCCGTTTACGATTCCGATGCCGCGGTGCATCGCCTCTATGAACCAGGCGGAGCCGCCGTGGCCGAAATCGCCACGGCATTCCCGGGCTGCGTGAAAGACGGCGCGGTCGATCGAGCGGCGCTGGCGCGGGCTTTGACGGAAGAGAGTGGCGGCTTCGAAAAGCTCGAAGCCATTGTTCATCCGTTGGTCGCGCGCGATCAGCAGGATTTCATAGATGCGGCTGCCAAGGCTGGCGCCGACATGGTGGTGCTCGATATCCCGCTTCTGTTCGAAACCGGCGGCGAGAAGCGTATGGATGCCGTCGTCGTGGTTTCGGCGCCGCCCGAGATGCAGCGCCAGCGCGTGCTGGTGCGGCCCGGCATGAGCATGGAAACGCTCCAAGCGATCCTCGCCCGTCAGATGCCGGATGTGGAAAAGCGCGCGCGCGCGCATTTTGTGGTCGAAACCAGCCGCGGGCTGGACCATGCTTTCGAGCAGGTGAAAGAGATCGTTGCCGAGCTGAGGAGACGGTCGGCATCGCGGAGACGGCAGTGATACGCGAAATCGTGTTCGACACCGAGACCACGGGTCTCGATCCCAGCGATGGCCATCGGGTCGTCGAGCTCGGCTGCATCGAACTGCTCGATCACCTGCCAAGCGGGCAGGTTTTCCATTCTTACCTCAATCCCGAGCGGACAGTCCCGGTCGAATCCCAGCGAATACACGGTCTGTCCGACGAATTCCTGGCCGACAAGCCGCTGTTCGCGGCGGTTGCCGAGGGCTTTCTCGAATTTCTCGGCGACTCGCCGCTCGTGATCCACAATGCCGGCTTCGACATCAAATTCATCAACGCCGAGCTGGCGCGTTGCGAACGGCCGTCCATTCCCCTGGCGCGGGCGATCGACACGATAGAGATCGCCAAGGCCAAGCTGCCGGGCGTGCGCTACTCGTTGGACGAGCTTTGCAAGCGCTTCGGCATCGACCTTTCCGCGCGCGCCAAGCACGGCGCACTTCTCGACGCCGAACTGACGGCGCGCCTCTATCTCGAACTCATCGGCGGCCGGCAGACACGGTTGGAACTGGCGCCGGCCGGCAAGGATCAGGATGCCGCCATGGTCGAGAACATGGTCACGCGCCAGCGGGCCGCGCCTTTGGATTCGCGCCTCAGCCAAGCAGAGGCCGAAGCCCACGCCGCGCTTCTTGAGGACCTGGGCAATGATGCAGTGTGGCTCTGGCCGAAGGCGACGCCGTCCGGTTAAGCTGTTCCGCTCTGCTGCTGCGCATCGGCCATCTTGGCGCGATACAAGCCTACGAAATCGATCGGCTCGATCATCAATGGCGGCATCCCTCCGTCGCGGACCGCATCGGCGACAATGCGCCGAGCGAAGGGGAAAAGCAGATGCGGCGCCTCGATCAGCAACACCTGCTGCAGCACCTCATCGGGCACGTTCTGGATCATGAACAGCCCGGCATAGACGAGTTCCAGCAAAAAGACCGGCTTCTCCTCAGCCTTGGCCGAAACCCGAAGGCGCAGCTCCACTTCGTAACGATCTTGTTCGAACCGGCGGGCCTGGAGATCGACGCCCAGATCGATCTCGGGCCGGGACGCCATGGCCATTGGCGCGCCCGGGTTCTCGAAGGAGAGGTCCTTGACGTATTGTCCGACGACTTGCATCCGGAACTCGGGCTGTTCGCCGTTTCCGGTGTTGCTGTCGCCGTTCGGCATGCTCAGATCGTCGCTCATGGGGGCCCCTTCGGGATCGTTTGGTGAGTTCCGCGGGGGGCTATCACGGAACGCCCGGAGCGACAAGACAAGCTCTGAGGCGGTATCCTGGTGAGGTCGCGCACAAAACTCCGTGACCCGTCCCGGCCCGCCGGGGGGCGGAATTTTAAGGCGCCGTGCGGCCGCGCTGGACCCTGTCAGATAGGAGCGTTAGGGTAGCGCGGCGCCGATCTGTGTGCGGCTCGGGGCAGATGAGGGGCCGAAAGGTCTGGTATGCTGAATTCTCAGCTCTTGTTCATTTTGCTGATTGCCATGGTGGCCGGGGTCATCCTGTTCCGGCTCTACACGGTGCTGGGCCGGAGAACCGGCAATGAGCGCCCGCCGCAGGAACGATTTGGTCTGCATCGCAGTGCCAGCCCGAAGGCGGCCGACAATGTGGTGGCTTTGCCTGACCGCACTGCGCGCGCCGAGCCTCTGGACAAGCCGGGCGATCCGCTGGCCAGAGGGCTGCTCGATATCAAGCTGGCCGATCGCAGTTTCGAAGAAGAGCATTTTCTGGATGGTGCCAAGCAGGCCTACGAAATGGTTGTGACCGCTTTTGCCGCAGGTGACCGCCAGACGCTGCGCTCGCTTCTGAGCGATGAAGTCTTTACGGCGTTCGACGGCGTCATTCGCGCACGCGAGCAGAAGAAACAGAAGGTGGAATTCACGTTCGTGGGCTTCCGCGATGCCGCCATCGCGCACGCTGCGCTCAAACGCCGCACCGCTGAGGTCACGGTGAATTTCTCTGCCCAGTACATCTCTGTGACCAGCGATGCCGATGGCCATGTGGTCGAAGGCGATTCCAAGACCGTGCGAACGGTGAACGACGTCTGGACCTTCACGCGCGACGTGCGCGCCGGCGATCCCAATTGGGCCATCGTCGCCACCCACGGCGAAGACGCCTGATCCGGGTCCCGGAATGGCGCTGAACCGTTCGCGCCTTTTCGTTCTTGTCTCGATTTTTCTCTTGGGCGCCACCGTTGCCGGCTGGCTGGTGTGGCGGTTCGTACTGGCACCGGTCCCGGGGCCGCTGCGCCTCACACCGACGCGGTATGCGGCGTTGCCGGGCTGGCGAGCCTTTGATCCGGGCCTGGCGCTGGCAGCGTTCGGGCGCTCCTGCGCGGTGTTGAGCAAGAAGCCCGCGGGTGCGGCCATGGGCGGCGCCGGCTATGCGGGTACCGTGGGGGACTGGCTACCGGATTGCGCCGCCATACCGGGCGGACATCCCGGGGCCGAGGCGTCGCGCGCCTGGTTCGAGCGCTGGTTCACGCCCGTGGAGGTGAGCGCCGGCCGTGTCCACGAAGGCCTTTTCACTGGCTACTACGAGCCTCGGATCGAAGGCAGTCGCGTCCGGCAGGGGCGCTTTCAAACCCCGGTGTATGGCGTGCCGGACGATCTGATCAGCGTCGATCTCGGCCAGTTCCGGCCCCAATGGGCCCATGAGCATATCGCTGGCCACCTCGATGGCCATGAGCTGGTCCCCTATCCCGACCGGGCGAAGATCGACGCCGAAGGTCTCAAGAGCGCGCCGGTGCTGTTCTATGCCGCCGATCCGATTTCGTTGTTCTTTCTGCATATCCAGGGCTCCGGAGTGGTCGAGTTTCCGGACGGCGGCACCGCGGCCGTCGCCTATGCCGCCCAGAACGGCAGGCCGTACACCGCCATCGGCCGCACGCTGGCGGACGAAGGTGCGATCCCCCGAGACCAGGTCTCGCTGCAGTCGATCCGCGCCTGGCTGACGGCGCACAAGGACCAGGCACGCCGCGTGATGGAGACCGACCGGTCCTATGTCTTCTTTCGCGAGATGCCGATCGGCGATCCCTCCCTCGGCAGTCCTGGCACCGAGGGCGTCGATCTGACGCCGGAGGCGAGTTTGGCCGTCGACCCGCGGCTGCACCCCTTGGGAACGCCGTTTTTCGTTGTGACCACGGTGCCGGCAACCGATCCGGCCGAGCCCGACCGGCCTTATGCCCGGCTGCTCATCGCCCAGGATACGGGCGGCGCCATTCGCGGCGCCGTACGCGGAGATCTGTTCTGGGGTCGCGGCAAGGACGCCGAAGAGATCGCGGGCCGCATGAAATCGCCAGGCGAACTCTATGTGCTGCTGCCCAAGCCGCTCGCGGACGGGCTGGGCAGCGGGACGACTTTTCCAGGGGCCGCGCCATGAGCCGCCGCCGCGACGTCACCAGTGATGAGCGGGCGCTGTTCGAAGCCGCGCTAAAGGACAGCGTGCCCGCGACGACAAAATCCGCCGCCCGGCCCAAGTCCGGTGCCGCCAAGAAGGCCAAGCCCGGCGCCGCCGGGCTGCGGAAACGTCCACCGCCCGGCGGTGGCCTCGACGGCCGCACCGCGCAGCGGCTCAGCCGCGGGACGATCGAGCCTGACGCAAGACTCGATCTGCACGGAATGACCGAAGCTGCCGCCCATCGCGCACTGCTCACATTCCTGCGCACGGCGGCGGCACGCGGCTGCCGGCTTGCTCTGGTTGTCACCGGCAAGGGCCTTGGCCCGGCCGCGCCCGACGAACCGTTCGATCTTGAGATCGAGCGCCGGCGCCGCGGCGTGCTGAGGACGATGGCACCGCGCTGGCTCGCCGGGCCCGCTCTAGCCTCGCTCGTCGCCGATGTGCGGCAGGCGCATCGCCGTCATGGCGGCGACGGCGCGCTCTACGTCTATCTGCGCAAGCAGGCGCCGTCATGAAGCAGCATTTCGACACCGTTCACGTTCAGACGCGGGGACCCGGCCTTTATGATTTTACGCGTGAAGCGGTGGGAGTCGTTGCCCGCGCCGGAATTGATGAAGGCCTGTTGACCTGCTTCGTGCAGCACACGTCGGCCTCACTTCTGATTCAGGAGAACGCCGATCCGGACGTGCTGGCCGATCTCGAAAGCTTCATGCGGCGCCTGGTCTCGCGTGACGTGAGCCTCTACCGCCACACCACGGAAGGCGCGGACGACATGCCCGCGCATATCCGCAGCGCGCTTACCACCGTTTCGATCTCGATACCCGTGCGCAACGCAGTGCCTACGTTTGGTACCTGGCAGGGCCTCTATCTGTTCGAACATCGTGACCACGCGCACAGACGCGCGATCATGCTGCATGTGATCGGCGAATGATCAGATGAGATCGGAGGCCGCGGCCAGCGTTCTCAGATCGACCTCGGGCCGCGCGCCGTAATGCGAAATCACCTCGGCGGCGGCGAGGGCGCCAAGCCTGCCGCAAACCGGCAGCGGCCTGTTGCGCGTCCACCCATAGAGGAAACCCGCAGCGAACTGATCGCCGGCCCCGGTCGTATCCACCACACGTTCGATGGGCACCGCGTCGAGCACATGAACTTCGGTCCCGCGCACCACGACGCAACCCTTTTCGGAGCGGGTGAGCGCGGCCACGCCTTTCCACGGATGCAGCGCCTGCAGCACGTCGTCGAATTCGTCGACTTCGAACAGCGCTTTGGCTTCGGCTTCGTTGGCGAAGAGGATGTCGATCCTGGTGTCCACGAGTTCGCGGAATTCGCTGCGCCAGCGCTCGACGCAGAAAGGATCGGAAAGCGTGAATGCCACCTTGCGACCGGCCTTCTTCGCGGCTGCAATCGCCTTTTCGATCGCCGCCTTGGCGGCAGGCTCGTCCCACAGATAGCCTTCGATATAGAGCACCGCGGCGGCCGCGATCGCGTCCTCGTCGATGTCGTCGGGCCCGATCAGGCGGCAGGCGCCCAGATAGGTATTCATGCTGCGCTGGCCGTCGGGTGTCACGGCAATCAGGCAGCAGGCGGTCTGGGCGCCGTCGGCCGCCATCTTGGTATCGAAATCGAGGCCAAGCTGTCTTAGGCTTTCGGCGAAGCTTTCGCCCAGCCGGTCCGCCTTGACCTTGCCGATGAACACGCCCTTACCGCCGAAGGAGGCTAGGCCCGCCATGGTGTTGGCGGCCGATCCGCCGGCGACTTCGCGGCCTTCCGGGAGCACCTGCAGGAGCTGATGGGCGCGATACTCGTCGATCAGGGTCATGACGCCCTTGGCGACATTGTGCGTGAGCAGGAAGTCGTTGTCGGTGGCGGCGATCACGTCGACAATGGCATTGCCCAAGCCGGCAACATCGTATTTCTGAGCCATTTTCTGGTCCCTCGGCTGATCATATTTGGCGTGAGGCACCTGTCGATAAAGGACGGCGGCAATGTTCGCAAGCGCGCGCAAGGCGGCGGCAATCATTTTCGATCCCACTTTCCGCGGCGTCTTGCTGAAGTCGCTCGTGCTGACGCTGATTCTGTTCGCAGGACTATTCCTGGGCGCGAATTACGTGCTCACCTATCTGCCCACGTCCCACTGGCAGTGGGTCACCACGCTCGTCGACTGGATCGCGGACCTGGTCGTAGTGGTGGGACTGTTCTTTCTTGGCGCGCCGGTCGCAGCCTTGTTCGCCTCGCTGTTCCTGGACGAGATCGCAGGAGCCGTGGAGAAGAAATATTATCCGGCCGATCCACCCTCGGCGGGTGTGCCATTTTCGACCGGACTGGCCGCTGGCTTGCGGCTCGCGGTTTGGGTGATTGTGCTGAACATTCTGCTACTGCCGTTCAATTTTCTTTTGCCCGGGATCGGAACGATGGTGACGGTTGCCGTCAATGGCTGGCTCCTGGGCCGCGAATTCTTCGAGCTCGCCGCGCTGCGACACATGTCGCAGTCCGCGGCAAGGGCGCTACGACGCCGCCATGCCTTCGGCGTGTGGACGGCGGGGCTGATTCTGGCCGCACTTTCCGCCGTCCCGTTCGTCAATTTTTTCGCGCCCTTGTTCGGAGCCGCCTTCATGGTGCATGTCTACAAGCTCTATGTGCATGAGGAGCGTCCGGTTTGACGACACGAGCCCTTCGCGCCGCCGGTGTCGCGATCTGTTGCGCCGCTCTGGCCGCCTGCACCACATTGTCTTCGGTCTCGAGTTCCGTGACCGTGCCGTTGTCGGGCCTGTTTGGGTCTGAACCGCCGCCGGCACCTGCGCCGCCGCCCGCAGTGCCGGCAATGCCACCCACCCCGCCTCCGCCGCCGCAATATACCGGCCTGACCGCGGTCCAATTGCGGGTGGCGCTTGGCACGCCTGCCTTCGTGCGCAAGGACGGCGCCGACGAGTTGTGGCGCTATGACGGTGCCGGCTGCAAGGCGTTCTTCTTTCTTTATCCTGACGGCAGCATGCTGCAGGTCCGCCATGTCGAGACGCTGCCGCGCGGCAGCGAAGATCCTGCCGACCCTACTTGCCTCGAAGCGCTGCGCGCCCAGGCCGCACCGACTTCGTAGCGCGTCTTTTCTTGGTCGGCCTTGCGGCCGGGGCTGGCTCTTTCGTCTTGTCGGGGAAGCGGCACAGATCGCGCACGACGCAAACCGGGCAATGCGGCCGCCGCGCGGTGCAGACATAACGGCCATGCAGGATCAGCCAGTGATGGGCGCGCAATTTGTATTTTTCCGGCACGCAGGCTTCGAGCGCCAGTTCGACGGCCAGTGGATTCTTTCCCGGTGCCAGCCCGGTTCGGTTGGCGACGCGGAAGATATGGGTGTCGACGGCGATGGTCGGCTGATGAAAGGCCACATTGAGCACCACGTTCGCGGTCTTGCGTCCGACGCCGGCCAGCGCCTCGAGCGCTTCACGGTCGGCCGGCACCTTGCCGCCATGCTTGTCGATCAGCGCCTGTGACAGCGCGATGATATTTTTAGCCTTGTTGCGGAACAGGCCGATGGTCTTGATGTGCGCGATCAGCTCGGCTTCGCCCAGCTTCAGCATCTTCTGAGGCGCATCGGCGACCCTGAACAATTCCTTGGTCGCCTTGTTCACACCCTTGTCCGTCGCCTGCGCCGACAGCACGACGGCGACGAGCAGCGTGTAGGGATTGTTGTAGCGGAGCTCGCTTCGAGGATCGGGGTCCATCTCCTCGAGCCGGGCAAAAAAGGTCTCCACCTCCTTGTCCGTGAAGCGCTTCGTCATCGCCATGCCCTCACGCCGCTACGCTCTTGTCACGAAAATATCCCTGCCGCCGGCAGCCCGGCCCCCTCATACACGAACCGCGATTGGAACGCCTCCCGCCCAACTAGGCGCGTGGCGGGGCTCGGGGCTGCGACCGACGGGCGCTTGAAAGAGGCCGGACCGCGTCCCATTGTAACGCCATGAGCGAATATCGTTCGGGCCCGGTCTTCTTCGATGCCGTCCTGCGTCCGAATCGGCCCATGAGCCCGCGGGCGCTGATGATCATTCTGATTGTGGTCGGCGCCATCAATTTCGCCTTCGGCCTTAGCTTCATGCTGCGCGGCGCCTGGCCGATCACCCCGTTCATGGGCGCCGATGTCTTGCTGCTCGCATGGGCGTTCCGTGCCAGCCGCAGGGCCGCGCAGCGCAGCGAGCACGTGACGCTGACGAGTTCGGAGCTGCGTATCTGTCGCAATCCCGCCAAGGGAGAGCCCAGCGAAATCACGCTCAATCCCTATTGGGTGCGGATCACGTTGGAAGACGACGTGATGCCTGCACGCAAGCTGGTGCTTTCCAGTCACGGCCGTTCGGTCCAGATCGGGGCCTTTCTCGCACCCAAGGAACGCGCCTCGCTGGCCGAGGCGTTGATGTCGGCGCTCAGGGCCGCCAAGGAATTCCGCCCCGTCTAGCCTCGATCTTTGAGACCGAGCACATCGGCCATGCCGTAAAGGCCGGGCTTGCGGCCCTGGCCCCAGCGCGCCGCGGCGACCGCCCCATTGGCGAAAATCATGCGGTCCTCGGCAATGTGGCCGAGTTCGATGCGCTCATGGGGGCCCGCCAGAATCACCTTGTGCTCGCCGACGACAGTGCCGCCGCGCAAGGCGGCAAAGCCGATCGCGCCTTCGGCGCGGGCGCCGGTGCGGCCTTCGCGCGAGTGCACCGCCTTGTCGTCAAGAGAGACGCCGCGGGCGTCTGCGGCCGCCCGACCAAGCAGCAGCGCCGTGCCGGATGGGGCGTCGACTTTCATGCGATGATGCATTTCGACTATCTCTATGTCGAAACCGGGTAGCGCCTTGGCCGCCTGCGCGACGAGCGCGGCAAGAAGCGTGACGCCCATGCTCATATTGCCCGATTTGACGATCACCGCATGGCGCGCGGCGGCGCGAATCTTGGCTTCGTCATCGCCAGCAAATCCGGTGGTGCCGATGACTTGGACGATGCGCGCCTGCGCGGTGAGTTTGGCAAGGGCGACCGAGACCTTCGGCACCGTGAAATCGATCACCGCATCGGCATGGGCGATGAGCGGCAGGGGATCGTCGGTCAACGGAATGCCTGCGCCCTGTAATCCCGCAAGCGCCGCCGCATCGGCCCCCAGATCAGCATGGCCGGTGGCTTCCAGCGCGCCGGCCAGCACGCAATCCTTCGTTTCGGCGATCGCGCGGATGATCGCGCGGCCCATGCGGCCTCCGGCACCCGCCACGACGATCCGGACAGCACTCATGCGATCCCCCCTGGCACCGGCGCCTTAGGCCTGCGTGTTCACAGTGCCGCCGGGGTCATTGTTCGATGACCTGTCCGGCGGCGTTTCGCCGTCGTCCTTGCGTGCAATCGTCACCATCGCCGGCCTAAGCAGCCTTTCGCCAATGACGTAACCGACCTGGACGACATCGACAATGCTGCCGGCCGGCTTGCCGCGGCCCGGCACTTCGGCGATCGCCTGGTGCAGATTGGGATCGAATTTCCCCTCCGCGGTGTCGATCTGCTGGATGCCATAGCGTTCGAGCGTCGCCATCAGCTGGCGGTCTGTCGCCTCGACGCCTTCGATCACGGCCTTGAGCTGGGGTGGCGCGTTTTCGCGGGCTTCGGCGGGGCAGGCCAGAATGGCGCGGGCGAAATTGTCGGCCACCTGCAACATATCGCGCGCGAAATTCGCGATTGCGTATTGCGAAGCGTCCTTTTTTTCGCGCTCGGCGCGGCGGCGCGTGTTCTCGGCTTCCGCAAGTGCCCGCAGCGCCCGGTCTTTCATCTGGGCCATCTCGGCCTTCAGCGCGGAGACCTCTTCGGTCTCCTCGCCATTCGCCGCCGGCTGGTTTTCGGGAATGTAATCGTCGTTGCCGCTCATGAGCAGGTCCTTGGATAATCGTTCAGGCGAGCAGGCGGCCCACGACCTTGGCCGTGTAATCCACCATCGGAATGATACGGGCGTAGTTGAGGCGCGTGGGCCCAAGAACCGCGATCACGCCCACGATTTTGCCTTTCGAATCCGCATAAGGTGCGGCCACGATCGACGAGCCGGAGAGGCTGAAAAGCCGGTTCTCCGAGCCGATGAAGATGCGCACGCCGTCGCCGTCCTTGGCCAGCTCGAGCAGGCGGATGAGATCGTTCTTGCGTTCGATGTCGTCGAACAGGTTGCGGATGCGTTCGAGATCGGTTTGCGCCTCGACGCTGTCGAGCAGATGCGAGGCCCCGCGCACGATCAGCACCTTCTCCTCGGCACTGCGGCTGGCGCCGCCGGGTTCCGCCAGTGTCGCCAGGCCCTCTGCCACAATCTTGGCCGTCAGCGTATCGAGTTCGGCGCGCCTCGATTCCAGGTCGGTCATGATCTCGGTTTTCGCCGCATCGAGCGTACGGCCGCGCAGCCGCGCATTCAGATAATTGGAGGCCTCCGCCAGTGCCGAGGCCGGCAGGCCGCTCGGCGTGTCGATCAGGCGATTTTCGACTTGGCCGTCCTCGCCCACGATCACGACCAGCGTCTTGGCCGGCGCGGCCGAGACGAATTCGATGTGCTTGATGGCACTGTCATGCTTGGGGGCGACCACCAGGCCGGCGCAGCGCGAAAGCCCCGACAGCATCACGGTCGCGTGGGTCACCACGTCTTCCAGCCCGCGGCCGCTCCCGGCGACCCGCGCCTCGATGGCCGCCCGCTCGGTGGGCGTGAGATCGCCGATCTCCAGAAGTCCGTCCACGAACAGACGCAGGCCCTTTTCGGTGGGGATACGGCCGGCGCTGGTATGGGGCGATTGCAGCAGGCCAAGCGTCTCCAGATCCGCCATCACATTGCGGATCGAGGCCGGCGACAGCGACAGGGGCAGGCGCTGGGAGAGCGTGCGCGAGCCTACCGGTTCGCCCGAGGTCAGGAAGGCGTCCACCAGGTGGCGAAACACCTCGCGCGGCCGCTCGCCCAGCTCGGAGGCGAGCCGGCGGGCTTCGCTGGCGTCTCTGGTCGGCGCGTTCACGGTCGCGAACCTCGAAAATTCGTTTCCACGGCTGGCAGAACGCCATGGAATTGCTGGATTTTCCAAAAATCGGCGGGCGCCTGCGTTGCGCACCCTACCCGACAAGGTTAGGTAGCGGCAGACATTCTCGACTTCAAGGGACACCCATGCGCCCCAGCCAGCGCGCCGCCGACCAATTGCGCCCGGTCAGCCTTCAGCCCGGGATCGCCAAACATGCCGAAGGCTCCTGCCTGGTCAAGTTCGGCGACACCCACGTCTTTGTCACGGCCAGCCTTCAGGAGACCGCGCCCCCCTTCCTCAAGGGCTCGGGCAAGGGCTGGGTTACGGCCGAATACGGCATGCTGCCGCGCGCCACCCACGAGCGAATGCGCCGCGAGGCGGCGTCCGGCAAGCAGTCTGGCCGCACCCAGGAAATCCAGCGCCTGATCGGCCGCTCGCTGAGGGCCGTGACCGATCTTTCGGTGCTCGGCGAACGCCAGATCGTGTTGGATTGCGACGTCATCCAGGCCGATGGCGGCACGCGCACCGCATCCATCACCGGGGCCTATGTGGCGCTCGCCCAATGCGCCAATTTCATGAAGAAAACAGGTTTGGTGACCCGGCCGCTGCTCAAGGACACTATCGCGGCCGTCTCATGCGGCATCTGGCAAGGCGCACCGGTGCTGGACCTCGATTACGCCGAGGATTCCGCGGCCGAGACCGACGCCAATTTCGTCCTCACAGGTTCGGGCGGGATCGTCGAGATTCAGGGCACCGCCGAAGGCGCGCCCTTCAGCGAGGAGGAATTTGCGAGTCTCGTCAAGCTCGCCCGCAAAGGCATCGCCGAGCTGATTGCCCTGCAGAAGACCGCGCTCGGCGCATGAAGCTTGCGCACGGCAGCACGCTGGTCGTGGCCAGTCACAATCGGGGCAAGGTTCGCGAGATCAGGGACTTGCTTGCACCTTTGAGTCTTGTCGCCGAAGGCGCTGCCGAAATGGGATTGCCGGAGCCTGAGGAGACGGGCTCGACCTTCGCCGAAAACGCGGCCCTGAAAGCGCGGGCCGCGGCCGCCGCCAGCGCGCTGCCGGCGCTTGCCGACGATTCCGGTCTTGCGGTCGAGGCGCTCGGCGGCGCGCCCGGCATCTATTCGGCGCGCTGGGCAGGAGACGCAAAGGATTTTCCCATCGCCATGGCCCGCGTCGAGCGCGAATTGAAGGAGAAAGGCGCCGCGAACCTTGCCGCCAAATTTGTCTGCGCGCTCGCGCTCGCTTTGCCCGATGGTACCTGCGAAATCTTCGAAGGCGAGGTTCACGGGCATCTCGTCTTTCCGCCGCGCGGTGCCCGCGGCTTCGGCTATGATCCGATTTTCGTCGCGGATGGTATGGACAAGACCTTCGGTGAAATCGAGCCGGCGCGCAAACACGCGATCAGCCATCGCGCGCGGGCCTTCGCCAAGCTGATGGCGGCGTTGCAGATCGGATCATGAGCACGGGCTTCGGCATCTATGTGCATTGGCCTTTCTGCGCGGCCAAATGCCCCTATTGCGACTTCAACAGTCACGTGCGCTCCGATTTCGATGATCTGGACTGGGCGCGCGCGATCGCGCGTGAACTCGAATATGTCGCTGCAATGCAAGGCAATTCCTGCCCCGAGGTGGCAACAGTTTTTTTCGGCGGCGGCACGCCGTCATTGATGAGCGGGGCCACGACCGGAGCCGTGCTGGAATCGATTGCGCGCCATTGGGCGATCTCGGACGAGGTCGAGATCACGCTCGAAGCAAACCCCGCCAGCGCCGACGCCGCGCGCTTTCGCGATTATCGCACGGCAGGCATCAATCGCCTCTCGCTGGGCGTTCAGGCGCTCAATGATGCCGACTTGAAATTTCTTGGCCGACTGCACGATGCCGCCGAGGCCAAGGCTGCGTTGGCCATGGCAATGGACGTCTTCGATCGCGTCTCTCTCGATCTGATCTATGCGCGGCCGGGCCAGACAGCGAAAGACTGGGAAGCCGAATTGAACGAGGCGCTGTCGTTCGGCACCGAACACCTCTCGCTTTATCAGCTTACGATCGAGCCTGCGACGCCCTTCGCGACCATGTCGGAACTGGGCCAGCTTCGCGTGCCGGACGACAATCACGCAGCGGTTCTCTATGACCTGACGCAGGCACTGACGGAGGCCGCCAGCCGGCCGGCCTACGAGGTTTCCAACCACGCCCGGCCGGGCGCCGAGTGCCGCCACAACCTTCTCTACTGGCGCTACGGCGCCTATGCCGGGGTCGGCCCGGGTGCGCATGGACGGCTCGACGTCGCTGGAAAACGCATTGCCACGGAGTGCGAACGCCTTCCCGAACGCTGGCGCCAGAAGGTGGCGCACGAAGGCCATGGCATCACCGCACTGACGGAAGTGACACCTGCCGATGCGGCGCGCGAACATTTGTTGATGAATTTGCGCCTTGCCGAAGGAATCGACCTTGACCGCTATCGCATGCAATGGGGCGTGATGCCGGGCGCCGGCAAGATCACGGCACTCGCAGAAGCGGGCCTTCTGACGCAATCGGGCGCGCAGCTTGCCGTCACACCGAAAGGCCGGCTGGTGCTGAACAGTGTGATCGCCGAACTGGCGCCCTGATTCAGGATGTGGGCCGCTGGAAGGTCGTCGGTGCCGGGCTGATGACGGTGAAGCCATCGTCGCCAACGCCCAGAATGGCGAGTCCGCGTTCGCAGTCGCCATTGGCATCGAAGCGGAAAATTCCCGTCACGCCGGCAAAGCCATTGGGATCGGTGAGTGCCGCTTGCGTGAAGCGGTGATAGGGCTGGCCCGGCGACAGAAATGCCGCTAGCGACACGGCATCGTAGGCCAGTGTGGTCAACTGCGGCGGCTTGCTGCCGAATGAATTCTGATACCGGCTGTCGAAGGTATCATCGGCATCGGGCTGCGGGGCCGCAAACCAGCCGCCGACGAGGGCCGGCTGGTTGAGGCTTGAGGGATCGTCCCACAGCCCGGTGCCGAGGAGTTGGACATGCATGTTGTCGAGCCCATCGAAGGCGAGGGTCGGTGCGATGCCGCGCAACAGGTCGCCGCCCTGGGCAACAAGAAGCGTATCGGGCGAGGCGGCCGCGATCTTCTGCGCAGCGCCCACCACATCGCCGCTCGCGGGATCGAACCGCTCGATGTCGACGACCTGGCCGGCCGCGGTCTTCACGTCGGCGCCGAAGGCGTTGGCGATGTGATCGCCATAGGCGCTCTGCGGCACCAGCGCCGCGAAATTGGAATGGCCCTGGCTTGCGGCGTAGGAGACGATCCGCTGGACTTCGTTTTCCGGCTGAAAGCTTAGGAGATAGACGCCGTCGCCGGCCACGCTGCGGTCGGTCGAGAAAGCGATCACCGGCACGCCGCGGTCGCGCGCGACTGGCGCCACGGCACGAACGGAATTCGCGAACAGCGGGCCCAGAATGATCTCGGCCCCCTTGTCCATGAGCTCGCGGGCAGCCTCGGCGGCCTCGCCGCCGCCGCCACCGCCTTCATCGCCCGTCATCAGGACGATGTCGCGCTTGCCGGAATCGAACATCGCCATCTCCGCCGCGTTCAGCATGCTGGCCGCCAATTGGCGGGTTGCGGGCGAGCCATTGCTGAACGGCAGGATGATGCCCACGCGCACCGGCGCCACCTGCGCCGGCAGATTGGGAAGGCGCAGAAAGCCAGGCTGCTCGCCTGTGATCTGATGGGGGGCGGCTTGCGGCGGCGGGGCGACGGGCGGCGGCGGCGTCACTTTGGCCTGCTCGGCCGTGGTGCACCCGGCCAGGGCGGCTATCGCGGCCGCGCCTGCGATGGCACAAAGAAGGCGGGCGAGGCGCCGGCTGGTCTTGCGTAGATTTTCCGGCAGTTTGGCCAGGGCGGAAGGGCATGCGGCAGCAGAAAAGGTCATCGAAGAAAGGCGCGTCCTGGCGCGGCGACAAGAGTGAGGGAGCGGCGTCAACGGACTCGCAGCCTAGGCCGCGCCCTGTCAAATCGCAAAGCGCCGAGCCGCCGGCGGCCGCGCGGGAATCCCCGCTCACCCCCGGACTTTACGTCACTGCCACGCCGATCGGCCATGCCCGCGACATCTCGTTGCGGGCGCTCGATGTCTTGCGCGGCTGCGATGCGATCCTCGCCGAAGACACGCGGGTCACGGCCAAGCTTCTGGCAATCTATGGGATTTCGAAGCCGCTCAGCGCCTACAACGACCACAACGCCGCCCGCGAGCGTCCCAGATTGCTGGCGCGGCTGCGCGAAGGCGCCCGTCTAGCGCTGGTCAGCGATGCCGGCACGCCTCTCGTCTCCGATCCCGGCTTCAAGCTGGTGCGCGCGGCACTGGCCGAGAGCGTGACGGTGCATGCGATCCCGGGCGCCTCGGCAGCCTTGACGGCTCTGGCGCTGGCCGGGCTGCCGACCGACCGCTTCCTGTTCGCGGGCTTCCTGCCGGCCAAGGCTGGCGAACGCCGCGCCGCTCTGGAAGGGCTGAAGCCGGTGCCCGCGAGCCTGGTGTTCTTCGAGTCGGCCCAGCGGCTGGCGGAAAGTCTGGCGCAGATGGCGGACATATTGGGCCCAAGGCCTGCGGCGGTGGCCCGTGAGCTTACCAAGCTGCACGAGGAGGTGCGCCGTGACGATCTGGCCTCCCTTGCGGCTCGCTACGCTGAAGAAGGCCGGCCGAGGGGCGAGATCACGGTCGTGGTCGGCCCGCCGGCGAACGAGGCGCCGGATACCGCACGCATCGACGCTCTTCTCGAACGGGCGCTGGCGTTCATGCCGGTACGGCCGGCGTCCGAGCTGGTCGCAGAAGCGCTGGGGCTACCCCGCCGCGCCGTTTACGCCCGCGCGCTGGTTCTGAAGCCGGGCGATGGCTGAGCGGCCGGTCACACGGCGGCAGGCCGCCGAGCGCCGCGGCCGGCGCGGGGAGATATGGGCTGCGCTTCTGCTCGCTCTGAAGGGCTACCGCATCCTCGGCAGGCGGGTACAGACCTACGCCGGGGAGATCGACCTGGTGGCCCGGGCACCCTCTGGGCTCATCTGCTTCATCGAGGTCAAGGCGAGGCCCGAGACGCTCGCTGCGGCCCAATCGGTCAGCCCGAGGCAGCAGGCGCGGATTGCGAGGGCCGCCGCCCTCTACCTTTCCGGCCGGCCGGGTCTGGCCCGCAAGGGTGTGCGCTTCGATGTCGTCACGGTCTCCCCCGGCAGCCTGCCGCGGCACCTCACCGATGCCTGGCGCCCGGAGCGCTAGGCGGGTGCGGCCCTATAAGATTGGCGAAGCGGGCTGGGCTGGGGCAATCTGGGCCGCATGCAGCCTGCTCCGACCGATCCCAACGACTATCTGCGCGATCTGGGCGAGCGCGGCGAAGGCCCATGCGACATCGCGCAGGCCGCCTTGATGCTGGCCGCGATCGATCATGCTGGCCGCTCGCGCGCGCCCTACGAAGCGCATCTCGCGGATATCGCCGCGGCCGGCCGCGACGAGCTGGGCGGGGTCCGGCATGCCGAAGAAGCAGCCCAGGTGTTGTCGTCCATGCTGGCCGGTCGCTTCGCCTATAGCGGCGACCGGACCGAGTATGACGATCCGCAGAATGCCGATCTCATGTCTGTGATCGAACGCCGGCGCGGGCTTCCGGTGGCGCTGGGCGTTCTCTACATCCATGCCGCCCGGTGCGGGCGGCTGGAAGCCCACGGTCTCAACACGCCGGGCCACTTCCTGTTGCGGGTTTTGGTCAAGGACAGCACGGCCTTGATAGATCCCTTCAACGGCGGGGCCCTGGTCGACCGCGAGAGGCTGAGCCTGCCGCCCGGCCTGGTGGCGAACGATCCCGACGAGCCGATTTCATTCGGCCGGGCTGTCAGCGACGCCGATGTGCTGCTGCGGCTGCAGAACAACATCAAGCTGCGCGCGTTGAAGGCCGGCGATCGCGCGCGGGCAATCGAAATCGCCACTCGCATGGTCATGATCGCACCGGGCCGGCCGCGGCTGTGGATCGAGCTTGGCCATCTTCTCGAAACCGGTGGCGCTTTGCGTTCGGCGATGAATGCCTATGAGTTCCTGCCTCGATGTGGCGCGGCCCGGCGCAGCGCTGCACAACGAGGCGGCGCTGGCGCTGGCCGGTCTCAAGCGCAGGCTCAATTAGGTCGGGGATATTCCGCATGACGCTTACCGTCGCAATCCAGATGGACCCGATCGACAGAATCGACATCGCCGGCGATTCCACCTTTGCGCTGGCCCTGGAGGCGCAGGCTCGGGGCCACTCGCTCCTCTACTACGGACCGCGCGATCTCACCTTCCGCGACGGCGACATCAGCGCGAAAGCGCGCCCTCTCACGGTGCGCAACGTCAAGGGCGATCATTTCACGCTCGGCGAGTCCTCCGTCACCGATCTCGCCAAGGTCGATATCGTGCTGATGCGGCAAGACCCGCCCTTCGACATGGCCTATATCACCGCCACGCATATTCTCGAGCGGCTGCAGCCGAAGACGCTGGTGGTCAACGATCCATTTCACGTCCGCAACGCGCCGGAAAAGCTGTTCGTGACGCAATTCAAGGACTTCATGCCGCCGACGCTGATCACCTCGGACCGCAGCGAGATCGTGGCGTTTCGCAGCGAACATCGCGACATCATCATCAAGCCGCTCTACGGCAATGGCGGAGCCGGGGTCTTCCGCCTCAAGGAGGACGACGAGAACATGGGGGCGCTGCTCGAAATGTTCACGCTCCTCTACCGCGAGCCGGTGATAGTGCAACGCTACGTGCCGGAGGTGCGGCAGGGTGACAAGCGCATCATTCTTATCGACGGGGAATTCGGCGGCGCGATCAACCGCGTGCCGGCCAAGGGCGAAGCACGCTCAAACATGCACGTCGGCGGCCGGCCGGAGCCCACGACGCTGAGTGCGCGCGAACGCGAGATCTGCGCGGCGCTGGGCTCGGAGCTCAAGATACGCGGGCTGGTCTTCGCGGGGATCGATGTGATCGGCGACTATCTCACCGAGATCAACGTCACCTCGCCCACCGGAATCCAGGAGATCAAGCGCTTCGGCGGCCCCGATGGGGCGGCGATGATCTGGGATGCGATCGAGAGGCGGCTGAAGGGGCGCGCGGCCGGCTGAGTCTGGCCGGGGGACTTGACAGCCCGCATAAAATGGCTCGTCTCCACCATTCCCGCAGAAAGGACTTCCATGATCACGCTGCGCAAATCCGAGGACCGCGGCCGCGGCAAGATGGACTGGCTCGACAGCCGCCACACATTCTCTTTTGCCGATTATTACGACCCCGCGCACATGCATTTCGGCGCGCTTCGCGTCATCAACGAGGACCACATCGCCGGCGCCGGCGGTTTTCCGCCCCATGGCCATCGCGACATGGAGATCGTGACCTATGTGCTGTCCGGCGCGCTGGAGCACAAGGATTCGCTGGGCACCGGTTCGATCATCCGCCCCGGCGAAATACAGCGCATGAGCGCCGGCACCGGCATCGTCCATTCCGAATTTAACGCTTCCAGAAGCGAGCCGGTCCATCTTCTGCAGATCTGGATCATGCCCTCGCGCCAGGGAATCGCGCCGTCCTACGAGCAGAAGGCGATCGACGCGGGCGCCATCGCCAACAAGTTCGTGCGCATCGCGGCACCCGAGCCCGGCCCGCAAGAGGTCCGTCTTGTGCAGGACGCGGAAATCTGGACGACCAAGCTCGATGGAGGCGCCGAGGCCAATCACGACCTGAAGCCGGGCCGCCGCGCCTGGGTCCAGGTGGCCCGCGGCGAGGTCGATGTGAATGGGCAGGCGTTGAACCAGGGCGATGCCGCCGCGATCACAGACGAATCATCGGTGCGAATTCAGGCCCGCGCGCCGGCGGAAATTCTGTTGTTCGATCTGGCCTGAGCTGGAGCGGATCATCGTTTCACGGAATCGACGATCCGCTCCAATTCTTTGCTTTTCACGCAATTCCGAACGGAAAACCGGGCGCCACTTTTCCTGAAATTGCTCTAGGCGGCCTTGCCGAAGCGGCTTTTGTAGCGCGGCGCGATGTCGGCAACCGGCATATAGACCAGCACGTCCGTCGTGCCGAACTGACGGTCGATCACCGCACCCTCGCCGATCAGGCAGCCGGCGCGGACATAGCCCTTGATCATCGGCGGCAGGGCGCGCAGCGCTTCCTTGACGTCGATATCGTCCTTGTCCATCCGGTTCATCTCCACGAAAAGTTCGGGCAGCGCGTGGACGCGGATGGCAGACGGCATGCGGTGGAAATGATGAAGATAGGAGAGCGGCAACGCCATCGCGTCCGGATCGGTACCGTGAAGCGAGGCGCAGCCGAACAACAGGTCGACCGAGAAGCGGGCGACGTAGCGCATGACGCCGTGCCAAAGGAGCTGCATGGTCGCCGGCTTGATGCGGTAGCTTTTCAGGACGCAGGAGCGGCCGAGCTCGAGCGCGCGCGCGCCGGCCGGCAGGATGCGCAACATCGGCGCGATGTCGTATTCGCCTGCGGTGTAGAAGCCGCCGGCACGAAGGGCATCGTCGCTGCGCATCAGCCGGTAGGTGCCGACCACGCAGGGCTGGCCGTCGTCGTCCACGATCTCGCGGTCGACGACAAGAAGGTGATCGCAGAATGTATCGAAGCGGTCGAAGTCGCGCCCGGCGGCGCGCATCTGCGGGCTCGGGATTGCCGACATCTCTTCGTAGAAGACGCGGTAGCGCAATTGCTGGGCGGCCTCGACCTCGGCTTCGGTTTCCGCCAGCCTGACTTCCAGCGCGCCAAACGTGGCCAGGACGGGCCATTGCTCAAGGCGCCCTTCGACGGGACCAGGCTCGTAAACGTTGACCAAGGTGTCCGCTTCCTTTGCGCAACGCCCGGGCGCCCCGCCTGAACGCACGGAGCCACAGCCCGTTTCGCGAATAGCGCCACGATCCTACCGGAGGGCGCGGGACCCTGCAAACGGATCGGAAAAATGTGCCCCCAGCGTCATCTTTCCGTCATGCGCGATTTGCATGGCCGCGCCTGCACAATTTTCAGGCGACCGGCAACCCAGCTGCGCCTTAGGTGTGAGCCACCGCCGCGCGCTGGCGCGAGTCGAGCAGCATGAACAGCAGGATGGCCGGAATGCCGATGGCGCCGGCGCCAACGAAAAAGATTGCGTAGGCACCCATAAGGCCATGGGTCGCACTCAAGCCTTCGACCACGGCACCGGAAAACCCTTTCAGAATCTTGCCGGCCCAGGCATAGGTCGACGACAGAAGAGCGTATTGCGTCGCGGTGTAGCCGAGGCTCGTCAGGCTCGACATGTAGGTCACCAGCGTGATGCCTGCGACCGCGATGCCGAAATTGTCGGCCATCATCACGGCTGCGAACACTTCTGGGTTGTGCACGTAAGGCAGGATCGCATAGGCAGCCGTCCCAAGAATCTGCGCGGCCCCGCCCACCAGGAGCGCGCGCATGTAGCCAAGCCGCAGCGACAGGAATCCGCCGGCCGCCACGCCAAGGAACACCGCGACCAGTCCGAAGCTGCCGCGAACCACGCCCACGACATCCTTAGACAGGCCGATGTCGTGATAGAGAGGATTGGCCATCGGCCCCATCACGAAGTTCGGCAATTGAAACAGGCTGATGGCGGTCAGCATCAGAAGTGCTGCGGCGCCATGCTTCTTGAAGAAGACGATGAATGGTCCCGTAATCGCATCATAGAGCCCCCGCGGCGTCCATAACGGCGCTTCGGCTTCCTTGCGTGTCATGATGTCGTCGGCGTTCATCGGTTCGGCGGCGAACAGGCAGGCAGCGATGCCGGCCGCCATCAACACGCCATAAAGAATATAGGATGCGTTCCAGCCGATCCGTGTCGCGATGAGCAGGATCACCGCTTCGGTCGCCAGAAGCGCGCAGCGGTATCCGAAGGTGTAAGCGGAGGTGAGAAGTCCAAGCTCATCAGCATCCGATGCCGATTCGATACGCCAGGCGTCGATCACAATGTCCTGCGTGGACGAGGCGAAGGCGACGATCAGCGCCAGCACACCCAAGGCGACAAGCCCGTGGCCCACACCGGCCACCGCCATCGCGACCAGCCCAAATCCCACGATCACCTGCGCCATCGCCATCCAGCCGCGCCGCCGCCCAAGCAGCCCGAAGGGGAACGGCGCGTTGACGCGATCGATCAGCGGCGCCCACAGAAACTTGAGCGAATAGGCGATGCCGACCCACGACAAAAAGCCGATGGCCGCAAGCGAGGTGCCTTCGTCGCGGAGCCAATAGCCGAAGGTGTTGCCGACGAGCAGGAACGGCAATCCGCTCGAAAAGCCCAGCACCGTCATCACCAGGGCGCGCGGTTCGAGATAGGCCTTGAAAGCGGCGAGCCCGCGTGGACGCGCTGTCATGCGGCGGCGTCGCGGGACGATCCGGCGTCTTCCTGTGCGGAGAACAAATCTGCCAGCATGGCGTCGAGCTCGGTCGGGTTTACGGGCTTGGTCAGAAAACCATCCATGCCGGCGTCCTGGCAAGCCTGTTTGCCGGTCTCCAGCGCGTCGGCGGTGAGCGCCACGATGGGCGTGCGCCGCCGGCCCAGCCGCTCTTCATTGGCGCGAACGCGCCTGGCCGCTTCGATGCCGTCCATTCCCGGCATGTGGATATCGGTCAGCAACAGATCAAACTCGTGATCTTCCATCGCCGCCAGTGCCTCCTCGCCGGAAGCCACGCAGACGATCTCGTAGCCGCGCCGGCGCAGAAGCTCGCGCGTCAGCATGGCATTGATCGGACTGTCCTCCGCGAGAAGGATCGTGGTCAGCCCCGTCCGCTCGTCCGCCACGTCGATGACACTCGGAGTCGGCTTCCGGGGCGGCTGCCGCGGCGGCTCACCGTCTAGGGTCGGCATGTCGCCGGTCAGGATTCGCTCCGCCAGCGAGGATTCCCGCAACGGCTTGACGAGGTAACCGGCAAAGCCCCGGCTTTTCAGGTCCGGCAAGTGAGAGCGCGCGCCCGGCGTCAGCAGCACCAGAGAAAAGACGTGGGAATCGGGCGGGGTGGGCAGGTCGGGCTCGGTGCCGTTGCCGGCGTCGATCAGCAGCGTGTCGATGTCGTCGGGCAGCTTCTTGGAGGTGCTGCGCGGCACGGCCTCGCCGCCCAGATTTCGAATCTGTGCCACCAGCGCGCCGCGCAGGACGGAGCTGCGGGTGACCACGGCGATGCGCCGGCCGGCGAGCCTGACGGGTGTCTCCTGCGCTGCTCCGCGCACCACGACCGATGGCATCGTGAACCAGAATACGCTGCCGCCGCCGTTGGCCGGGTCGATTCCGATCTCGCCGCCCATCGCCGCGACGAGCCTCTTTGAAATGGCGAGGCCGAGACCCGAGCCGCCGAACCGGCGCGCATGGCCCGTATCGGCCTGGACGAATTCGTTGAAGATCTCCTGCCGCTTTTCGGGCGCCACGCCGACGCCGGTGTCGTGGACCTCGAAGCGCAGATATTGGCGGTCGTTCATACGCTCGACGCCGACGTCCACGCGCACCCCGCCGAGCTCGGTGAATTTCACCGCATTGCCGACCAGATTCGTCAGCACCTGCCTCAGCCGCATGCGATCGGCGCGGATCACGCGCGGCACCTCGGGAGAGACCACAAAGACGATCTCGATGTCCTTGCCGTGGGCCCGCGGCGCCAGAAGCTCGACCACACCGCTCACCAACTGGCGCAGGTCCACCTCATCTTCCTCGAGCGTGATGGTGCCGGCCTCGATCTTCGAGAAGTCGAGAATGTCCTCGATCAACGCCAGGAGGGACTCGCCGGATTCGCAGATGGCATCGGCGTAACTGCGCTGTTCGGGCTGCAGGTCGGTTTCCAGCAAAAGTCGAGACATGCCGAGCACGCCGTTCATCGGCGTGCGGATTTCATGGCTCATCGTCGCCAGGAACCCGGATTTGGCGCGACTGGCCGCCTCGGCCCTGTCGCGGGCTTCGGTGAGCGCCGCCTCCAGCGCCTTGCGTTCGGTGATGTCGCGACCGACGCTCTGGATATCGATCAGTTTTCCGTCGGGGTCGCGGATCGCGTAGTCCTCCCAGGCGATCCAGCGCCAGCCATAGGCGGTGCGGACGTGCTGGTCGTAGCGCACGCGCACGGTCCCGGTTTCCTTTCCGGCGAAGCTGCCGAAATAGGGGGCGCGGCTATCGGGATGGGGTTCGGTGGCGAACGGCATGCCGATGGCGGTGCGTGGGTCCAGACCGAAGAGCATGAAAAAGGCGTCGTTGCCGTAGGTCAGCCGGCTGTCGGGGGCGCGACGGAAAATGGCGTCGCCCTGGGCGTCCACCAGTCCCTTGTAGCGGGTCTCGCTTTGGTGGAGGCGCGAATTCATCGCTGAAACGGCCGCCAGTGAGGCCTCGAGCTTGGCCGTCACCCCGCGCAGCTCAGTGGTGCTGGCGCGAAGGGTCTTTTCGCGGCCACGAGCTTCGATCAGACCGAGAAAGAGGACCGCAAGCCCGAGAAGCGCCGCCGCGCCTAGCTCCATGGGCGACAGCAGAGTCAGCCGGCCGTGCAGAAGGACGTCGGCCAGCGCCACGCCGCCAATCGCTAAGATGCCGAGTCCAAAAAGGATTTTTCCGGCGCGCGCAGTCAGCAAGCGGATTTCTCCTGTTCCTCTCAGGTATCGCCGACTGTGCTTGCAAAATGCTTAATCCCGGCGGCCATACGGGCCGTTTGCCCCGCGATTTTGGGGATACGAAGCTGACGCCCTGTCGGGAGCCCTCGCGCCGGGCCCGCCGGGCGGGCCACCGCTGTCACAAAACCTTCGCCAAACTGTGATGGACGTTGCATCGCTTGGCGCACTTATCGCGTCTGTTGGTCCTCAAATGGTGGGATTACCCGGCCGAGCGTTCGTTCCAGCCAGCTGTGGCCGGGCCCCGGGATTGGAGCCTCGCGCTGCAAGGAAAAAAACCAAGGAAAAGGCAGTGCCGTGGCGGTTGGCCGGAGCCACAAATCGGTTAATGAAGGTGCGCGCAATCCCATGGCCGATCTGGCCTTGACCGAGCAACTCGCAGGCACGGAAAGAGCGACTGTCGTGCGCCGTTTCGGCCGCAGCGACGCCCGGTTCCATGCCCTGACCTTTGCAGCGGCGCTGCTGGTGATGGCGATTTTCATCGGCATCATGATCTCGCTGACGGTGGGCGCGTGGCCGGCGGTCAAAGCGTTCGGCTTCGGCTTTCTGGTCACTGAAGTCTGGAACCCGGTGACCGAGAAATTCGGGGGCCTGGCGGCGATCTATGGCACGCTGGTGACGTCGCTTCTGGCCATGCTGGTGGCCGTTCCGGTCGGCATCGGCATCGCCATTTTTCTGACCGAGATTTGTCCACGGTCCTTGCAACGGCCGATCGGCATCGCCATCGAGCTGTTGGCCGGCATCCCCAGCATCATTTACGGCATCTGGGGCCTGTTCGTGTTCGCGCCATTCTTTCAGCTCCATATCGAGCCGTGGCTGATCGACCTGTTCTCCGGCGTGCCCGGCCTCAACCTCATACTTGGCGGCGCCCCCTACGGCATCGGCATTTTCACGGCGGCTCTGATCCTGTCGATCATGATTCTGCCCTTCATCAGCGCCATCACCCGCGACGTGTTCGAAACCGTGCCGTCGATCCTGAAGGAAGCCGCCTATGGCGTGGGCTGCACCACTTGGGAGGTGATGTGGCGGGTGGTCTTGCCCTTTGCCCGCCACGGTGTCGTGGGCGGCTCGATGCTGGCGTTGGGCCGCGCGCTGGGCGAGACCATGGCCGTGACCTTCGTGATCGGCAATGCCCATAACATCTCGCCATCCCTGTTCGCGCCGGGCACGACGATATCGGCGGCGATCGCAAACGAGTTCACAGAAGCGCTGGGCGCGCTCTACCTTCCCTCGCTGATCGAACTCGGCCTGATCCTGTTCTTCATCACCTTCGTCGTTTTGGCGCTAGCACAATTCCTGTTGAAGCGGCTGGAGCGCCGGGCGGGAGGCAGTTCGCAATGAATCTCGCACTGGGCATTAGCCGCTACGCCAGGCGCCGCATGACCAACAGCGTCTTCATGGTGTTGTCAGTCTGCACCACGGTTTTCGGTTTGAGCTGGCTGGGGCTGATCCTGGGCGAGCTTTTGTGGCGGGGTGTCACCCCGATGAGGCTCAGCCTCTTTACCGAGATGACGCCGGCGCCGACGCTGGAAGGCGGATTGGCCAACGCGATTTTGGGCAGCGTGCTGATGAGCGCGATAGCCGTGGCCATCGGCACGCCGGTCGGCGTCATGGCGGGCACCTATCTTGCCGAATATGGCCGTCATTCGCGGGTTGCCGCAATCATTCGCTTCGTCAACGACATCCTGCTCAGCGCGCCTTCGATTCTCATCGGCCTGTTCATTTATGAACTGCTCGTCGTGCCCATGGGCGGGTTCTCCGCGATTGCCGGGGCCGCAGCGCTTGCCGTCCTTGTGATTCCTGTGGTCGTGCGCACCACCGAAAACATGCTGATCCTGGTTCCCAACACCTTGCGCGAGGCGGCGGCGGCTTTGGGCACGCCGCGCAATTTCGTGATCCGAACGGTGACCTGGCGGGCCGCGCGCGCCGGCATGATTACCGGCGTTCTGTTGGCGGTTGCGCGTATTTCCGGCGAAACGGCGCCATTGCTGTTCACCGCGTTCAACAACCAGTTCTGGAGCACCGATATCACGGGCCCGATGGCCAATCTGCCGGTCGTCATTTTCAATTTCGCGCTGTCGCCATATCAGGGCTGGCACGATCTGGCTTGGGCGGCTGCCCTGCTCATCACATTCGCGGTTCTGGCACTCAGCATCCTGGCCCGCGTTTTCGAAGGCAAACGAGGCACGTAATGAATGATGTGGGGTCGGTCGCGCCCAAAACCCGGATCGAGATCAAGGATCTGTCCTTCTACTACGGCGAGACGAAAGCGCTGAAGAACGTCTCGATTCCGCTCTACGAGCGCATGGTGACCGCCTTCATCGGCCCCTCGGGTTGCGGGAAATCGACCTTGCTGCGCGTGCTGAACCGTATCTACGAGCTTTATCCCAACCAGCGCGCCGAAGGTCAGGTCCTGCTCGACGGCAAGGACATTCTCGAAGGAAGCCAGGACGTCAACCTGTTGCGCTCCAAGATCGGCATGGTGTTTCAGAAGCCGACGCCGTTTCCCATGACGATCTTCGACAACGTCGCCTTCGGCATCAATCTCTACGAGAAGCTGTCGCGTAGCGAGCTGGCCGATCGCGTCGAACACGCGCTTCGGCGCGCCGCGCTCTGGGACGAGGTCAAGGACAAGCTCAGGGATTCGGGCCTCAGCCTGTCGGGCGGCCAGCAGCAGCGGCTGTGCATTGCGCGCACAGTGGCGATCAAACCCGAAGTGATCCTGCTGGACGAGCCGGCCTCCGCGCTCGATCCCATTTCGACCGCCAAGATCGAGGAGCTGATCGACGAATTGTCGAAGGACTATACGATCGTCATCGTCACCCACAACATGCAGCAGGCCAGCCGCGTCTCCGATTTTACGGCCTTCATGTTCCTGGGCGAACTGATCGAATTCGGCGAAACCGAGAAGGTCTTCACCTCGCCGGAGAACCGGAAGACCGAGGAATACATCACCGGCCGCTTCGGCTGAGCATCCGTCTTACGTGTAATCGGCCGCCGTCGTCGCATCCGTGTGCGCGGCGTCGCGCGCCGCCAGATTGAAGACGAAGCTCAGGATCACGCTGACGGCAATGTTCAGCAGCAGCGAGCTGAAGGCCGCGTAGCAGGGGATCGTGACGCCCAGGATGTGCAGCGCGTAGGTCGAGCTGGCGAAGCCGAGGCTCGCCGCCATCGCCGTGCCGGCGACGATCCCCGCCAGCCAGCCAAGAAGCAGAGCCCAGGGGTCGAGCCAACGCGTGTAGAGCCCCAGCAGCACCGCTGGCAGCGTCTGGATGATCCAGATGCCGCCCAGGAGCTGGAGCTGGATGGCGTAGGATTGCGGCAGCGCGATGATGAAGAACAGCGCGCCGATCTTGACCACCAGAGAGGCCAGCTTGGCCACGTTGCTTTCGCGGGCATCCGTGCAATCGCGCTCGATATATTCCTTGTAGATGTTGCGCGTGAACAGATTGGCGCAGGCGATCGACATGATCGCTGCCGGCACCAGTGCGCCAACGGCCACGGCGGCGAAGGCGATCCCCACGAACCAGCTCGGGAACATCTGCAGGAACAGCGCAGGCACCGCATAATTGGCGCCGAACTCTTTGAAGCCGGTGGCATAGGCCGGCATGTCCTTCACGCCCGAGGCCAGCGCCATGTAGCCCAGAAGTGCGATCAGCCCCAGCGCCAGCGAATAGGCCGGAAGTGCCGCGGCATTGCGGCGGATCACGTGGCGGCTCGACGAGGACAGGATGCCGGTCACCGCGTGGGGGTAGAGGAACAGCGCCAGCGCCGAGCCGAGCGCGAGTGTCACATAAGCACTCGATCCGCCCCAATTGGTCGCCGTGCCGGCCGCGATCGTCAGCTTGGCGGGATCCACGGCCGCGAAAATCTTGCCGAAGCCGCCGAGCTGGGCGGGAATGACGATGACTGCGGCAATTATTGTGATGTAGACGAGCAGGTCCTTGACCACAGCGATCATCGCCGGTGCGCGCAAGCCGCTGGTGTAGGTGTAGGCGGCCAGGACCAGGAAGGCGATGACGAGCGGCCATTCGCCGTTGATTCCCAAGCCACCGACGACCACCTCGATGCCCACCAGCTGCAGCGCGATATAGGGCATCGTCGCCACGATGCCAGTGATCGCGATCGCCAGCGCCAATGGCTGATTGCCAAAGCGCCCACGGACGAAATCGGCTGCCGTCACATAGCCGCGCTTGCGGCACACGCTCCACAGCCGCGGAAATACCGCGAACAGAACCGGATAGATCACGATCGAGAACGGCACGGCGAAGAAGCCGACGGCGCCCGCGCCGAACATCAGCGCCGGCACGGCGATGAAGGTGTAGGCCGTGTAGAGGTCGCCGCCCAAGAGAAACCAGGTCACTATGGTGCCGAAGCGCTGGCCGCCCAGGCCCCATTCATGAAGCTGGGTGAGGTCGCCCTTGCGCCATTGCGCGGCGACGAATCCCAGAATCGTGACCGCCGTGAACAGAACGACGAAGACGATCAAGGCTGGCCAGTTCGGGGCCGCGTTCACAGCAGTTCGCCCGCGCTCGGATTGTCGTCAGCGCTGGGCTCCGCGGCCTGTCCGCGCTCCTCGGCGAGATAGACGAGAACGATCAGGAGGGCACCCAGCGGGTCCCACAGAAGCTGATACCAGTAGAAGAACGGAATGCCCCAGATCGCCGGCTCGGCGCGGTTGTAGGAGCCGATCCAGATCATGGCGATGAACGGCACCGCCAGAAGAAGATAGATCAGGCGAAAGCCTCGCCTGCGCCGCCCAGCCATTGCGTGCCCCCCGAAGGATTTTCCCGAAGTCTTACGGCATTGGTCCGGTGCCGCCAAGCGCGCCGGGATGGCGTACGGGGGCTCAGATCATGGGAGGCAGACCGTCGCCGATGTCAAGCTTGCGTGCCTGTTCGATGAATCGCGGCCAATCATCCGGCTCAAGGCCCAATTGCAGCGCCACCTCCCGCACCGCGAACAGATCGGCGCCGTTGTCGCCATTCAATGGCTGGCCGCGCGGCCAGATCTCATTCCAATAGTCTGTGAAATAGGTGCGGAACGGCTCTCCCGACAGGCGCAGGCCAGCGCGCCCCTGGGGCGGGGCTTCGCCCCAATAGGCGCCAATGACGAATTCCTGATCGTCGAAGATATACCCGCCCATGCCCGGCATCACCTCGGCCGTTCTCGGACAGAAGGCCTTCACGCGATAGGGCCGGCCGGCATAGCGCAGGATGTTCGAAAGCACTTCCATGAGCCGCGGCAAGCGATAGAAGATCTCGATGCGCTCCACTCTGATCGTCTTGTCCATCAGCCGCCGGTCCACCAGAATCCGGAATTCCTCCTGTATGTGAGCCGGAGTGGGGTGGGGCGCGGCAATGCGGAAAGCCTTCAGCGTGTGGTCGGTCTCCTTCAGCAACTCCCGCAGCAGGCCGGGCAGCTCGCCCAGGATATCGATGAGGACGGCGCCTTCGCCCGGCGAGACATGCTGCTCCTCGGCAAACAGGCTCGCGACATTGAGGTTCAGGAGCCCGGCCAGCTGCACCCGCCGGACTTCACGTGGCAAATACTTGCCGGCTTCCCAAGCGGCGATAGCCGTCAGGTCCACGGCCAATTGAGCCGCGATCTGCTGCCGGGACAATCCCTGATTCTCCCGCAAACGCTTGATGCGGCGGCCAATCGCAAGGCGTTTGGGTTCGTGGGATTTGGTCTGTTTACGTGTGCCCCCCAAACAAAACTCCCAAAAACTCCAATAGAGCTTTAAGCGCTGGAAAATGGAGACAAGTCATGAAATCACGAGCACGCGTGAACCGGGTCTTTCTTTATTTTGTATATCGAGGGTTCCGCGGATGCAACCTACACTCGAATAGTTGGAACACTGGACACGTGGCAAGGATATCGGGCCGCGGGCCCGTAAGGCCTTGCCTTCACACCCCGAACCGGCGCGGCCAGGCGCAACATTGGGCGTCAGTGGAATTGCGCAAGCCGGCGATACGACAATGCTTCGGCGACATGGGCGCGGCCGACTTCCGCTTCGCCAGCGAGATCGGCGATGGTGCGCGCGACGCGCAGCACGCGATGGTAGCCGCGCGCCGTCAGCCGCATGGTCTCGGCCGCCTGCGTCAGAAGCCTGGCTCCGGCCCGCTCGGGCGTGGCCACGCGGTCCAGCAGCTCGCCTTCGGCTTCCGCATTGGTGCGCAGGCCCGATCTCGTCGTAGCGTTCGCGCTGGATCGCGCGGGCCGCGGCCACGCGCGCCGCAACCTCGGCTGAGCCTTCGGCGGGCGGCGGCAGCGTGAGGTCCGGCGCCGACACGCCCGCCACTTCGACATGAATGTCGATGCGGTCGAGCAGCGGCCCCGAGAGCCTCGACTGGTAATCGGCGGCGCATTTGGGGGCGCGGCCGCAGGCCTGCGCCGGATCGCCGAGATAGCCGCAGCGGCAGGGATTCATCGCCGCGACCAGCTGGAAGCGCGCCGGATAGCGCACATGCGCATTGGCGCGCGCGACGACGGCTTCGCCGGTCTCGATCGGCTGGCGCAGCGAATCGAGCACCGCGCGCTGGAATTCCGGCAGTTCGTCGAGGAACAGCACGCCCAGATGCGCGAGGCTGACTTCGCCGGGCTTGACGCGCAGCCCGCCGCCGACCAGCGCCGCCATCGAGGCGGAATGGTGCGGGCTGCGAAACGGCCGCCTGCGCGAGATCGTCGCCGCCCGCCAGCTCGCCGGCGAGCGATTGCACCATCGAGATTTCGAGCGCCTCGCGCGCGTCCAGCGGCGGCAGGATGCCGGGCAGGCGCGCGGCCAGCATCGATTTGCCGGCGCCGGGCGGTCCGATCATCAGCATGTTGTGGCCGCCGGCCGCGGCGATCTCGAGCGCGCGCTTGGCGGTTTCCTGGCCCTTGACGTCCTTGAGGTCCGGGACCGTGCCGGTCTCGTCGGCCAGCCGCGCCTCGGGCGGATTCAAGCACCTGGACGCCCTTCATGTGATTGACCAGCGCAATCAGCGACGGCGTGGCGATGATCTCGATGCCGCCCGCCCAGGCCGCCTCGGACCCGCACGCGGCCGGACAGATGAGGCCGCGCCCTTGCTCGCTCGCCGCCAACGCCGCGGGCAGAACGCCGGCCACCGCCGTGACCTGGGCGTCGAGCGACAGTTCGCCGAGCGCGGTGTAGTCGGCCAGCTCGCTCGCCGGCAGCACGCCCATCGCCGCCAGCAGGCCGAGCGCGATCGGCAGGTCGTAATGGCTGCCTTCCTTGGGCAGATCGGCGGGCGCCAGATTGACGGTGATGCGCTTGGAGGGCAGCGCCAGCCCGATGGCCGACAGCGCGGCGCGCACCCGCTCGCGGCTTTCGCCCACCGCCTTGTCGGCCAGCCCGACAATATTGAAGACGCCGCCGGTGCCGCCGCCCTCGCCGATATGGACCTGCACGTCGACATCGCGCGCCTCGATGCCCTGGAAGGCGACGGTGTAGACGTGCGCGACCGTCATGCCGCGCGCGGCTCCGCCTCAACGGTCCGGTGTTCGAACATGGCCGACCCCAACCCCAGCGCAATCTGCGCGGGAATTTCCCTGGCAGCTATCCTAGCCCGGCACAGCGTCGAAGGCGATGGTGGTGCGCGTCTGCTGGGAGCGGAACGGCACGGTGCCGTGCCACATATAGGAGGGAAACAGCACCAGCATCCCGGCTTTCGGCTGGATGGTGCGGCGCACGGGCTGTGCGAACCCGGCATCGAAGGGCGGCTCGCCGAACTTGATCCAGCCCTGCTTGCCCTCTTGGCCGGCGACGGCGTCGGGCAGCGCCACGTAGTAGCAGGAGCTGATCCATCCACTGGGATGGGTGTGGTTGGTATGGAAGCCGCAATCGCGAAGGCGCGACGACCATGAGCCGGAATACTGCATCCGGCCTGTACGCCGCCGGAACAGCGGATGGGATTCATCCTGCTTCATCGCCGCGATATAGGCGAGCACGGCTTCGTCGATCCGCGCACGCAGACGTTCGACCAGATCGTGGCCGCGGCCGAAAAGGGCGTCGAGCGTCTGTGTTCCCTCGCGCAACGTCTGCTCGATCATCTCGCGGCGGTTGCGATGCAGCCCGTCGAGATAGGCGTTCAGATCGCGGTTGAAGGACTTCATGTCGCTATAGCCTTCGGGCGGCGGCAGCTCGAACACCTGCACCAGATTTTCGTAGTCATTGAGTTCTTCCTCGCGCGCGTCGCCGAGCTTGCGCAGCGCCAGCCCCCAGATGCCGAGTGCACGCTGGTGCTCGGGCGCCAGCGCGACGGCGTGTTCGGCGGCATCGAGCGCGCGTTCGGGATCGTCGGCGCGTATCAGCGTTTCGGCGAAGTTGGCCCAGACCAGCGCATTTTGCGGCTCGAGCGCGAGCGCGGCTTCATGGGCCTTGATCGCCTCCTTGAAGCGGCCCATGCGCGCGTGGACCAAGCCCATGCCATCGCGTGGCTTGACATCCTCGGGCAACAGCGGCGCGGCGCGCGCATACCCTTCGAGTGCCTCCTCGTAACGGCCAAGCTGGAAGAGAAAATCGGCCTTGATCAGCGGCAGGTAGCCGGCATCGGGATAAAGGACGGCAACTTCATCCAATGACCGCATGAATTCGTCGTCGCGCCCGAGCCTGTAGAGCAGGCGGTTGAGACCGAAATGGGCGAAGAAGTCCAGCGGATTGCGTGCGATGGCGCGCTGGTAGACCTCGACCGCTTCCTCGAGCCGGCCGAGTTCCTGCAGCACATCGGCGCGGTTCTGATCCGCAAGCGGCATTTCCGGCACCGTGCGCTGGGCGATGTCGAACAATTGCAGCGCCTCGTCAAAACGGCGCTGCCGCTTCATCGATACGCCAAGACTGTGCTGAAGCGCCGCCACCTGGCGCGGATCGCGCGGGGCAGCTGCAAGGGCCTGCCGCAGGATGCGTTCGGCCTCGGTGGGGCGTTCCATGTCGTTGAGGAGCCCGCCCAGGCTTTGCTTGGCCATCAGAAAATTGGGCTGAATGCGCAGGCAGGCGCGATAGGCCTTCTCGGCGGCCTCGAATTCGTCCTTTGCGTGATGGGCGAGGCCGAGCCGCAAATGGGCTTCGGCATAATTCGGTTTCTGGCGGATCGCTTCACTGTATTCCGCGATCGCTTCGTCGTAGCGTCCCTGGGAATGGAGCAATGAGCCGAGATTGTGATGCACATGCGATTGCGCCGCGTTGGCCGCGAGCGAGCGGCGATAAAAGTCCTCGGCATCGGCGCTTCTGTCCTGCGACTGGCGGACCAGCCCCATCAGCTGCAACGCGTTGGCTTCCTCGGGTTTGGCCCGCAACACACGCTCCAGAGCCGCTTCGGCGGCGGCGGTCTCGTTGCGGTTGAGATGGGTGAGCGCGTCCTGAAGCAGGCTTGCCGAAGGCCTTTCCGCCGCTTTCGCCGTGTCATCCGTCATGGCGGCAATTTATCGCCCGGGCGGGGTACAGCACAACATCCTGTCGTCTGCGTGTTGATCACGGTGTAGGCGGCCGGCCTTGCGGAGCCGCAGGCGGGCACATAAGTTTGCCGATGAACGCGGCACGGAAGCCGAAACCACGGACATGACTATGAAATCATTTGCCGCCGCACTCCTTCTCGCCGCGTGCTGCGCCTCGGCGGCGCTGGCCCAGAATGCGGGCTCGACCTATGTATCGACCGTTTTCAAGGACGGGCCCAACGGCGAGAAGATTCATATCGCTTCTGAGTTTGTCTGTCCCGACAAGATCGGCCGCTACATCCGCGACGCCGTCGGCGAAGGCGACCTCGAAACGGGTACCGATTTCTGCAGCTATTATGCGCTCGACGGCATTTACGGCACGGTATCGCTGACGCCGCTCCAGGGCCAATACAACCCCGCCTCTTCGCTGACCTCCGAATTCGTGCAGCAGGAGGGGATCGGCGCCAAGAAGGTGGATGAGAAACCGCTCGATCTCGGACCCGCCGGCAACATGATCAAGGTCTACACGCGAACCTATGAGACCGCGCATCTGGCGACGCTGCATTACCGCATCACCTTCACGGGCGCCGCGGTCAAGCACTGGATCGTCGAAACCACGGTCGAATACGCCGATCCGCGGGACGACGACGTCGAGATGGACTTCCTGAATGCCGTCTACGATGCCGCTCTCAAGCAGATCGGCGCCGGCACGCAACCGGCGAAATAGATAGCGCTGCGCGTCGCGCTCCCGCTCACTGGTTGAAGACCTTGTCCAGGCCTTTGCCGAAATTGTAGCAAGGCAGGCCGAGATTGGAGTTCGGGCTGTTCTGAGGGCACTGTGTCTCGAACGGCTGCACCGGCGCCTTCTGCTGATCCTTTTGCGTCTTCCAGATCGATGGCGCCTGAGCACCGAGGAGCAGCGGCCGTTCGCCCGGGTCGGGCCACTGGTCGCCCAGGCAATGCGCCCATTCCAGGGACGAGAGCTGCTCGTAATTGCCGCTGCTGCAATTGTTGAGATAGCGGCCGAGCGCCATGAGCCCGTTGTAAGGCTGGGCCGGCTGGGGCGCCGCCGGCGCGGGCGGTTGCGCGATGCCGGTCGCTCGCTTGACCGGCGGGGCGAGCGTCACCTTTTTCTTTTGCTCGGGTTTGGCCGGCGGGAGCTTGGGCTTGGGCGCCGGTTGGAGATAGACGGTGATCGGCAGTTCCCGGAACGCCGGCGGCAAGGTCAGGTGGATCGATGTCGCGCGCAACAGTAGCCACATCAGAAGAATATGCAGCAGGACAACGGCGGCGACCGCAATCGCTCTCTGTGCGGGCCTTTGCCCAAACATATACGCTCCGCCCGTAGCCGCCGGGTTACCGATTCCGCGCTATCGGACAGGAAGCGCGGCCCCGGTGCAAGTGACAGGACAACGGCCCGTGTCTACGGCCTAAGGTGAGGTCGCGATGCTGCCCGAGGTTTCATGCGTTTTAGCATCGGCGCGGTATTCCAGGAGGTCGCCTGGCTGACAGTCGAGGACCGCGCAGATCCTGTCGAGCGTGAAGAAACGGACACCCTTCACCTTGCCCGATTTGAGCAGCGAGAGGTTGGCCTCGGTGATGCCGATGGCTTCGGCGAGTTCCTTGGAGCGCATCTTGCGCCGGGCCAGCATGACGTCGAGTTGAACGACGATCGCCATCACACGAAGCCCGCATTCTCGTCGGCCACGCGGCGGGCTTCCGCCATCACGCGCGCGATCACCAGCACCACGCCCGCCATGAACAGGAAAGCGAAATCGTTCGGCCCGACGCCAATGCTGATCTGGCCGTGGCCCGCAGGGCGGTGGAGGCTGAGGATGTAGGAGACCGGGGCCAGAGAGATGATGCTCACCAGCACCTGCCAGAACATGAGCGCCGCCACCCGGTTGAGGTTGCCGAGCGCGGCGGCGTCAAAGACCTCGCCCTTCGCATAATGCAGGAACAGGCGATAGAGCTCTATCAAGGCCCAGACCATGATCGCGGCGGGAATGAGATCCACCACCAGCGCCGCCAGGCGATAGGCAAAGGGAATCGCCTCGCTGATGTGAAGGCCCGGGTGGCGCATCTCGATCCCTACGGCGCGCGCGGCATCCGGGGCCAGGAAGACGAGGCAGTCCCCCGCCACATAGAGGATCGCGCCCAGCAGCGACAGAAGCGCCATGATGCGGCTGGCCCGCACGAGTTTTGGGGAAACGCCCATGGAAATCCTCCGGTCCCGACACCGGAGAACTTGTATCACGAAAATAATTTATCGCAAAACAATAATTTTCTATTCCGGCGCCAGCGTCACCTTGATGCCGTCCAGCTCGTCGGAGCAGGTGATCTGGCACGACAGCCGCGAGTTGGGCTCGACGGCCAGCGCCATGTCGAGCATGTCGAGCTCGGCTTCTGACGGCGGCGGCAGCCTGTCGTACCAGCTTTGCTCGACATAGACGTGGCAGGTCGCGCACGCGCAGGCTCCGCCGCATTCGGCGGCGATGGGCAGATCGCCGTCGCGCAGGATCTCCATCACGCTCCAGCCGTCGCGGCCTTCGATGGCGTGCTCGGCCCCGTTGCGATCGATTGCGATGATCTTCATGCCGTTCGGACCCTAAGGGAGGCTCTCACGCCACGCCCAGTTTCTTTTGCAGGCTCGACGACGAGGTCGTGTACTGGAAGCGCAGTTTCTCGTTGGGCTTGCAGATATGGAATGCGGCCTGCGCCATCAAGGCCGCCTCGTGGAAGCCCGACAGGATCAGCTTCAGCTTGCCGGGATAATAGTTGATGTCGCCGATGGCGAAGATGCCCGGCGTGTCGCTTTCGAATTTCGCGGTGTCGACCGGGATCAGGTTCTCATGCAGGTTCAGGCCGAAATCGGCGATCGGCCCGAGCTTCATGGTGAGCCCAAAGAAGGGCAGGAAAGCTTCGGTCTCGTGGCGCCATTCCGTCTTGTCGGGGCCGGCAAGTGTGACCGCCTGGACCTGCCCTTCTGCGCCGTGCAGCGCCTTCACGCTGGCGACGTGGAACTTGATCTTTCCCTGTTCGGCCAGCTCGCGCATCTGGTTGACGCTGTGCTGGGCGGCGCGGAAGCCGTCGCGGTGATGGACGAGCGTCAGCGATTTGGCGATCGGCGCCAGATTGATGGTCCAGTCGAGCGCCGAGTCGCCGCCGCCGGCGATCAGGATGTTCTTGCCGCGGAAGACGTCCATCTTGCGCACGGCGTAATGCACCGACTTGCCCTCGAACTGTTCGATGCCCGCAAGCGGCGGGCGTTTGGGCACGAAGCTGCCGCCTCCCGCGGCGATCACCAAGACCGGTGCGATGATCTCGGTGCCGGTGTCGGTGGTGAGCTTCCAGCGCCCGTCGGGCAGTTTCTCGAGCCCGTTCGCCATCTGTTGAAAATGAAAGGTCGCGCCGAAGGGCTTGATCTGCTCCATCAGCCGATCGGCCAGTTCCTGCGCGGTGACGACCGGCAGGCCGGGGATGTCGTAGATCGGCTTCTCCGGATAGAGCTCGGTCAGCTGTCCGCCCGGCCTGTCGAGGATATCGACCAGATGCGCCTTGAGGTCGAGAAGACCCAGTTCGAACACCGCAAACAGCGCGATGGGGCCAGCGCCAATGATGGCGACATCGGTTTGGATCGCAGCACTCATTCTATATTCTACGCCTTCTTCTCGTAATATAATTTGTACCCACTGATCTATATGTGTAAATGGCAAGCTTCACAATGGGCGCGGCCCGCGCGCTATGGCCGCGGCAGGGCAAGCTGGTCGCCAGCGCTATAGCGAAGGCTTGCGCCGAATCCAATCTGCTCGATGGGTGGCAGGAAACTGACCGCAATTCAGCGGTCGAGATGCGCCTCGATGAAGCGGTGAACGGTGTCCATCCGGGCCGTCAGAGCCTTCAGCGCGGCTGCTGCCGCGGCCGGATTTTCGGCCAGCGGCAGGAATTCGGCCGCTTGGGCCGCATCGCCTAGCGAGAAGGCACCTATGCCCCGCGCGGCGCCCTTCAGACCATGAACGATCTCGCGCCAATTCTTCTGGTCTCGGGCTTCGAGCACGCTGTGGAGCTGGCGCATCAGCGTCGCCGACTGGTCGAGGAAGAGTTGCAGCACCTCCGCATCGAGGGCCGGATCGCCGCCGGTGTAGCGGGCCAGATGCTCCAGATCGACCGCACAGGCCTGTACAGCAGCTGCCGGCATGGCTTGTCCTCTTCCAAACCCGCCCAAGTGTCGCATGGAGGGACTCAAGGACGCGTTAACACCGCGGCCAAGGGTTCCCCCATCCGGCTCCGCCCATGCCCTCCCTTTACGGTCAATTGTGCCGGATTGGCTCGCGAATCAGGCGGGTTACGCGTAAGATGTGCTTCGTGGATGCGTCGAGGGGTGCTGATCGTGGTCACGACCGGACAGGAGCGAGGCCAACCCGTTCTGCTGCCAGCGGCAGAGAGTTTTGCCGACGAGCGCGCCGAGCGCCGAACGCGCCGGCCGCAAGGCGGCTATATCGCGATTACGGTCGCGGCGCTGCTGAGCGTCTTCTGGCTGGGTGCGGTGCCAGCCTATGTCTGGGGCTATTTCGGACCTGCGGGCCTGACCGCGCTCAATCTGCAGCAAGGCGCAATCCTGGCCTTCGCGGCCGTCGCCCCTCCGGTCTTGCTGATGATAACGGCCTGGGCGTTCTCTCGCGGCCGCGCCATGAGCGTGGCGGCCGAACAACTCGCCGAAGTCACAGAACGGCTTTTCTCCGCCGATGAAACCGCCTCGCGCACCGCAGCCCGGCTCGGCCGTGCCGTCAGGCGCGAGCTCGATGCGCTCAATGCCGGGCTCGACGGCGCATTCACGCGCATGCGCGCGCTTGAAACCGTGCTCGACAATCAGATCGCGGCGATCGACGAGGCCGGTGCCCGCGTCGATGTGCGCGCGGATTCGGTGGCCGCGCGGCTGACCCAGGAGCGTGAGCGCATCGACGGCGTGGCCGATACGCTGGCCGATGCCGCCGCCCGCTCCAGCGAAATCATCGCCGGCCGCACCGCCCAACTCAAAGCGATGATCGAAATTGGCCGAGGGCACGCTCAAGACCGCCGGCAATGCGCTCGACACGCACGCGGCCAATTTCCGAAGCGCTGCGACGGCCGCCGCCGAAGCGCCCCATGCCGCGGTCGTCGAGCTCGATCTGCAGGCCAAGCGCGTCGAAGCGGTGACGGATGCGGCGATGGCGCGGGCCGAGTTCGTGCTCGGGCGTCACGAGCGCCACCGCGCCGGCATGGGAGAACTGCTGCAGCGGCTCGAGGAAGGCGCCAAAGGGCTTGAGAGCGGACTCGGCGCCGAACGCGAAGCGATGGAACGGGCGATCATTTCGCTCGGCGCGCAGGCCGGCAAATTCGCCGGCCTCGCCGAGGAGGCCCATCGCGGAATCGAGGTGCTGATGGCCAACGCGGCCTCGCGCGGCGAGCAGTTGACCGGCGCGTTTGCGCGCGAAGCCGAGCGTCTCAAGGATATCGGAGATGCGGCCGGCAATTCGCTCAAGCGCATTGTCGAGGCGCTGCACGACGCAGGCACCGATGCGCAGGCCCTGATCGGCGAGACGGCGTCCGAAGCCAGATCCAATGCCAAGGCGCTGGTCGGCGAGGCGATGGCCGAATGCCAGCGCCTGCTGCAGGTCTCGAGCAGCCTCGCCGCCGAGGCGAAGGATATCAAGGACACGCTCGCCAAGACGGTGGAGGAAGTCGAGCGGCACCTGTTGACGCTGCCGGGCGTGGCCCAGCAGGAAGCTGCCCGCGTGCGCGAAATGGTCCGCAGCGAGACCGACGAAATCCTGGATTTGTCGGCGCGCACGCTGTCGACGATCCATTCGCGCACCGCTCAACGCAGCACGCCGCGCATCGCTGCCGAAGCCGGCCCCGAGGAGCCCGATGGCGACGGTCTGCTCAAGCTCGCGCGCAAGCTGACCCAGCGTCCGCGCCGCAAGGAGCCGGCGGGAGCCAAGGGCTGGGAAATGAGCCAGCTTCTGGCCGCCGCTGAATCGGGCGACAATATCCGCGATCTGAAACCTGTCGCGGCCGCGGCGTTGGGCGCGCTGCAAGCGGCGCTATCCGATCTTGCCATCGATCTCGATGCCATCACCGGCAGCGAGGCGCCGGGCGACGAGGAATGGCGCCGCTATCTCGCGGGCGATCGCGCGGTGTTCGCGCGCCGCCTGGCACAGGCGATCGATGCAGACGCCGTCAATCGGATCGCCACGCTCTATCGCGAGAACGCGCGCTTCCGCGATTCCGCCAACACCTATCTGGGAGAATTCGAGATGCTGCTCGCCCGCGCTCATGAAGGCGATGGCGGCGGCCTTCTCGCATCGTCGCTGCTCTCCGCCGACACCGGAAAGATCTATCTGGCGATCGCCTATGCGCTCGGCCGCCTATCCTGATCGGACAAGGCGCGCCGCATAGAACCCGTCCATGCCGCCCCGATCGGCCAGATGGCAGGGCAGCGTGCGCAGACTTCCGTCTGGTGCGATCAATTCATCCAGACCGAATACGTCGTTTGCTGCCAGCGGCATCCGGCGGAAATCGTCCCGCCGCGACAGGAATTCGGCGATCTGTTCGCCGCCTTCCTCTGGCTCCAGGGAACACACCGCAAAAACGAGCACGCCGCCGGGCTCGACCATCCCGGCTGCGGCATCCAGCAATTCGCCGGCCGCGGCGGCGCATGCATTCACATCGGCTGCCGATTTGATCCAGGGCAGTTCGGGATGGCGGCGGATGGTGCCGGTGGCGCTGCAGGGCGCATCCAGCAGCACGAAGGGTGCGCGCAATTCGCCCGCCAGATCGCGCAGATCGGCTTCGATCAATTCCGCCGTCATCTTGAGCCGTTCGAGATTGGCTCTGAGGCGGCCCATGCGTGCGGGCTCGCGCTCGACCGCAACAACGTCGGCGCCCATCGCGATCAGCTCGGCGGTCTTGCCGCCGGGTGCGGCGCACAGATCGATGACCCGCTTGCCCTTGACGTCTCCGAACAGACGCGCGGGCAATGTGGCCGCGAAGTCTTGCACCCACCATCCGCCGTCATCATAGCCGGGCAAGCCATCGACGCGCGCGCCTTCGTGCAGCCGCACCACGCCGCCCGGCATCGCGGTTGCGCCTTCGAATCCGACAGGTCTGTCTGTCATCACCAGATCGAGCGGCGCCGGTTTCAGATGCGCGGTGGCAATCGCCCGCGCCGTCTCCTCGCCATAAGCTGTGCACCAGCGCGTCCACAGCCAGTCGGGTGTGTTCAGGTGCGCGGCGTCTTGGACGGCAACCACTTGTGGGCCTTCGCGTGCCACACGCCGCAGCACCGCGTTGATCAGCGGCTTGAAGTGTCTGGCCTGGACGTCGGCCAGCGCCAGCCGGTTGGCAGCATCGACGGCAGCATGTGGTGCCACGTCCAGGAACAGAAGCTCGCAAGCGCCGGCGAGCAGGATTTCCAGCGTCGGGCCGGCTTTGTGTGGCGGTGGGGCTTTGGGAACGAATTCGCGGATCACCGCGTCGAGCTGGCCGAAACGGCGCAGCGTCTCCCTCGCGATCATGCGGGCGAAGCCAGCGTCGCGTACCGGAAGGCTCGCCGTCGCCAGAACGTTGTCGAGAGCACCGTCGAGCGGGCGGCGTCTGCGCAGCACTTCGCTCAAGACGGCCTGTGCGGCCTGGCGGGCGCCAAGACCGGCGGCCGCGCTCACGCCACCCGTCATGCCCACGGGCTCGGCCTGGCCGTGGCCTGGCCCATTTTCGCGGCCATCGCGTTGAGGCGGAATATGCGCTCTTCGGTCGAGGGATGGCTGGCGAACAGTCCCGAGAAGCTGCCGTGCAGCGGATTGACGATGAACATATGCGCGGTCGCCGGATGGGCGTCGGCGGCTTGGTTCTCGATGCTCTCGGCACCGGCCTCGATGCGCTTGAGAGCCGAGGCAAGCCACAGCGGCCGGCCGGAGATTTCGGCGCCTTCGCGGTCGGCTTCGAATTCGCGGGTGCGGCTGATCGCCATCTGCACGATCATCGCGGCGATCGGCGCCAGGATCGACACCAGGATCACGCCCACGAAACCAAACGGATTGTTGCGATTGTTGCTGCCGCCGAACATCCCCATGAACATTGCCAGATTGGCGAGCATGGCAATGGCCCCGGCGATGGTCGCCGTGATCGTCATGGTCAGTGTATCGCGATGCTTGATGTGGCTTAGCTCGTGGGCGAGGACGCCGGCCAGTTCTTCATTGTCGACCATGGAGAGCAGCCCCGTCGTCACGCAGACCGCGGCGTGTTCGGGGTTGCGCCCGGTGGCGAAGGCGTTGGGCTGCGGGTTGTCGACGATATAGACCTTGGGCATCGGCAGTCCCGCGGTTTGCGCAAGCTGCCCGACAATGTGGACGAGGTCCGGTGCGCTCCCGGCATCGACCGGCTGTGCCCGGTATATCGACAGCACCACCTTGTCCGATTTCCAATAGGCGAAAAGGTTGCTGCCGGCCGCGAACACGAAGGCGATCGCCATGCCGGTCTGCCCGCCGATCAGATAGCCGACCGCCAGAAACAGGCCGGTCATCGCGGCCATCAGGATTCCGGTGCGCAATGTGTTCATCTTCGCGTGATTGCCTTCGACGCCGCACCCGCCCTAGAAGGGACTGGCGGCATTGCCACATGACAGATGTGGCCTGGGGCCGGGGCCGTCAAGGCGGCGCGGCCACCTAGCTGAAGCGGAAGGACGATGGCCAAGGGCAAGGAAAACCGGCGCAAGTCCCGCGCGGCCGAGATCGCTGCCCGGGTCCGCGCGGCTGGTGAGCGCGCCCGGGCCGAGGCCGAGGCGCGGCGTGCCGGGGCTGGCTCTGCCCCGCCCCCGCCCAGGGAACTCGGCGGCCAGCCCGGGCCGGAGCCGACACGCTACGGCGATTGGGAGAAAAAGGGCCTTATTTCCGATTTCTAGGGCCGGCAAAATTGCCGCGGCCTTGATCCTTGGGCCCGCCGGGTCCATCTAAGTTATGCACATTGGACGCGGTCCAACCTGGCCGCCCGGAGGCTTTCATGTTCATCCAGACCGAATCGACCCCCAATCCGGCTACGCTCAAATTCCTGCCCGGCCGGGATGTCATGGGCGCAGGCGCGGTCGCCGATTTCCCCGATACCGGGGCCGCCCAACGCTCGCCGCTGGCTGCCGCCCTGTTCGCGATTCCGGAAGTCTCCCGTGTCTTCTACGGCGCCGATTTCATCTCGGTGACGAAATCCGGGGGCGACTGGCAGCATCTGAAGCCCGCGATCCTGGGCGCGGTCATGGAGCATTTCACGACCGGGGCACCGCTGATAACCGGCGCCGCCGCCGAAAGCGGCGAGGAAGAGCACGAATACAGCGGCGAAGAAGCCGAGATCGTCGATCAGATCAAGGAACTGATCGAAACCCGCGTGCGCCCGGCCGTCGCCAGCGACGGCGGCGACATCATTTTCAAGGGCTATGACGGCACCACGGGCGTCGTCTCGTTGCACATGCGCGGCTCCTGCGCGGGCTGTCCGTCCTCTACGATGACGCTCAAGAACGGCATTGAGAACATGTTGCGTCACTACGTGCCGGAAGTGAGCGCGGTCGAAGCGGTCTGATTGCGCACGCGGGCACGGGCTTCTAAGAGTCGTATGGTTCGATTCGAAAGCCGCCGTCATGACACATGCGATCAACGACGAAGCGCTCATCACCATCTTCCGCGACGCGCGCACGCACCGGAATTGGCAGGACAAGCCTGTCAGTTCCGCGATTCTGATGGCGCTCTACGAGTTGATGTGCCTTGCACCCACGAGCGGCAATTCCTCGCCGGGGCGCATCGTTTTTATCGTCTCCAAAGAGGCCAAGGCGCGGCTGAAACCCCATTTGAACGCCGGCAATGTCGAGCAGACCATGGCTGCGCCCGCCACCGCGATCATCGCTTACGACCTCAGATATTTCGATCAGATGGAGCGTCTCAATCCGGGACGGACAAAGAAACCCGACCCCGATCCCGAAAAGGCGAAGGTGGAGGCCTTCCGCAACGGTTCGTTGCAGGGCGGTTATTTCATCATCGCCGCGCGCGCGCTGGGGCTCGATTGCGGGCCGATGTCGGGATTCAAAAATGAGGGCGTCGATCGCGAATTCTTTGCCGGAACCAGTATCAAATCGAATTTCCTGTGCAATCTCGGCTATGGCGACCACGCCCAGATTCAGCCGCGCAGACCGAGGCTCTCCTTCGATGAGGCCTGCAAGATTCTCTGACCGGCGCCGGCGGACGCACCGGCCATGAAGATCCTCGCCGTCGACACTGCGCTCGGCGCCTGCTCGGTGGCCGTGCTCGACGACGACAAGGTGCTGGCCCACCGTCTCGTGGTCATGGAGCGCGGCCATGCCGAGGCCCTGGCGCCGATGGTGCGCGAGGCGATGGACGAAGCGGGCCTCCGCTTTTCCCAATTGGATCGTCTGGGCGTGACGACCGGGCCCGGCACCTTCACTGGCCAGCGCGTCGGCATGGCGTTCATGCGGGGCTTGCGGCTCGCATTGGGCGTGCCGCTTGGCGGCATCTCCACGCTCGCCGCCATGGCCCATCAGGCGATGGCCGAGACGGGTGCGCGCCGCGCCGCCGCCGCCCACGATGCCAAACGCGACGAGCTCTACGTGGAAATGGTGCCGGGTCTCGCACCTGCGCTCATGCCGCGGGCGCAGGTGATCGAGGCCCTATCCGCCTCGGCCCCGCCTGGCGTGTTTGCGCTGGCCGGGACAGCGGCGCCCGCTCTCGCCGAAGCGCTCCGGCTATTGGGGGCGTCAGTCGAATTGTCATCGGTGCGCCATCCCGACGCGTTGTGGGTCGCCCGCCTGGTGCTGGCGGCGCCGGAGCCCTCCGGCACCCCGCGCCCGCTCTACCTCAGGCCGCCCGATGCCCGGCTGCCGGCCGTGGGCGGGAACCGGCGATGACGGCACCTGTGATCCGCGAAGCGGCGGCCGGGGATCTGCCGGCAATGGCCGCCCTCCACCGCGAGGGAACCGACGATCCGTGGTCGGCCGAGGCCATAGGTTCGCTTCTGGCGGCACCCGGCGCGGTTGCGCTGCTGGCAGAGAGCGATTCCGGACCGGCCGGCTTCGTTCTGGCCCGTGCCGCCGGTGGGGAGGCCGAGATTCTGGCGCTCGCCGTCCGCCCGGCGCGCCGCCGCTGCGGGCTCGGCTGCGCCTTGGTTGTTGCGGCAATGGAACACTGTGTCCGTGCGGGCGCGCAGGTGCTCTTCCTCGAAGTCGCCGTGGACAATGCGGCCGCGCTCGGCCTTTATCGCGGGCTGGGCTTCGAGGATGCCGGCCGGCGGCGCGGCTATTATGGCCGCCCCGGCGGGGCGCCGGCCGATGCCCTTGTCTTGAAAAGGGGAATTGCCGTCGCCCGAACTAAGCTTGGGCAAGAGCGGTCAAGCTGGCTAAAATCGCCGGGCAGTCAGTGGGGCGAGAACATCGTGACGCGGATCGAGAACTTGTGCGCGGACAAGGGGCTGCGGATGACGGACCAGCGGCGTGTGATTGCGCGTGTGCTGTCGGAGGCGATCGATCACCCCGACGCCGAGGAACTGTACCGGCGCGCCTCCGCCATCGACCCGCACATCTCCATCGCCACGGTCTATCGCACCGTCAAATTGTTCGAGGACGCCGGCATCCTCGAACGCCACGATTTCCGCGACGGCCGTTCGCGCTACGAGGAAGTGCCGGATTCGCATCACGACCACCTGATCGACATCCAGTCGGGCCGCGTCGTCGAATTCCGCAATGAAGAAATCGAAAAGCTGCAGCGGATAATCGCCGAGGAGCTGGGCTTCGAACTTGTCGATCACCGGCTTGAGCTTTATGGCGTGCCGAGGGCCAACAAGCCTGTCGGCAAAGGATAGGGCCGATTCACGCATGCAGTCGCTGCGCGCCGCCGTACTTCTGTCCGTCTTTGTCCTGCTCACGTTCATCCTGATGCCGTGGCAGGCCTCGGCGCTGCGCTTCAAGCGGCCGCGGCGCAAGACCTTTCCCCACAAATATCATCGCTTCATGTGCGCGTTGTTCGGAATTCGTGTCCGCATGATTGGCACCCCCGTACAGGACGAAGGCGTGCTGATGGTGGCCAACCACACCTCATGGCTCGACATCACGGTCTTGTCGGCGGCCGCCCGCGTCTCCTTCGTGGCCAAGGCCGAAGTCCGCAACTGGCCCTTCTTTTCGACGCTGGCGCGGCTGCAGGAAACCGTCTTCATCGAGCGCGAGCGCCGTTCCCAGACCCGCGTGGCGCGCGACGAGATGCGCCGGCGCCTGCAGTCCGGCGACGCGCTGATTCTCTTCCCCGAAGGCACATCGAACGACGGCAATTGCGTGCTGCCTTTCAAGAGTGCGCTGATGGGCGCGGCCGAGTCCGAGGTGGGCCGCGATGCCGCCGGCAACGTGCGCCATGTGCCGGTCCAGCCGGTGTCCGTCGCCTATGTCGGCGTTCACGGCATTCCGATGGGCCGCGAATTCCGGCCATTCTTCGCCTGGTACGGCGACATGGAGCTGGTTCCGCACCTATGGGAGGCGATGAAGACCGGCCCGGTGGACGTGGTGATCGAATTCCACAAGCCCATGACGGTCAACTCCGCGGGCGGACGCAAGGCGCTGGCGGGCATGTGCGAGGCGGCGGTGCGCCGCGGCCAGGCCCGGGCGCTGGCGGGGCTTGTCCCGGGCCCCGCCGAGCCCGCAACCGCCGGCGAAGCCGCGACCGGCGATCTGACGGAGGCTGTCGCCTGAGCCCGTTCGGTTGCGCGCGGGCGCGCATCGCCCATATAAGGCGGGCCCATGAAGAAGCTCTTCATAAAGACCTATGGCTGCCAGATGAACGTCTATGATTCCGCCCGCATGGCGGATCTTCTGGCGCCGCTCGGCTATGCCCCGGCCGAATTGCCTGACGATGCGGATATGGTGATCCTCAACACCTGCCATATCCGCGAGAAGGCGGCCGAGAAGGTCTATTCAGAGCTCGGCCGCGTCCGCCGCCTGAAAGAGGCACGCGCCGACGCCGGAGGCCGCATGATCGTGGCCGTCGCCGGCTGCGTGGCGCAGGCCGAGGGCGCGGAGATGGTCGCCCGTCAGCCGGCGGTCGACATCGTTGTCGGCCCGCAATCCTATCACCGCCTGCCCGAGATGATCGCGAAGATCGCGCGCGGGACGGGCCATGCGCTCGAAACCGAATTCCCCGCCGAAGACAAATTCAATTCGCTGCCGGACGACGGCGCGGCATCGGGCCCGGCCGCCTTCCTCACGGTGCAGGAAGGTTGCGACAAGTTCTGCACCTTCTGCGTGGTGCCTTATACGCGCGGCGCCGAGTTCTCGCGGCCGGCCGCGCAAATCCTGGCAGAAGCCAAGCGGCTTGTGGCCCGCGGCGCCCACGAGATCACGTTGCTCGGCCAGAACGTCAATGCTTATCGCGGCGAAGGGCCGGACGGAAAGGATTGGTCGCTCGCGCGGCTCATCCATGCGCTGGCCGAAATCGAGGGGCTTGCGCGGCTGCGTTACACGACCTCGCACCCGCGCGACATGGGCGACGAGTTGATCGCGGCGCACAAGGATGTGCCGCAGCTGATGCCCTATCTGCATCTGCCGATCCAGTCCGGCTCCGACCGCGTGCTCGAAGCGATGAACCGCCAGCACGGCGCCGGCATGTATCTGGATCTCGTCGGTCGTATCCGCGCGGCGAGGCCCGATCTGGCGCTGTCGTCGGATTTCATCGTCGGCTTTCCGGGCGAGACCGATGAGGATTTCGAAATCGACCATGGCGCTGGTGGAACGGGTGAATTACGCCCAGGCTTTCTCGTTCAAATACAGCGCGCGTCCCGGCACGCCCGCCGCCACCGCGGCGCGACAGGTGCCCGAAGAGGTGAAATCGCAACAACTCGCGCAATTGCAGGCGCGTCTTTCGGCGCAACAGGACGCGTTCAACGCGAGTTGCGAAGGCCGCACGATGGACGTGCTATTCGAAAGGCCAGGCAGGAAGCCGGGCCAGGCGGTCGGCCGCAGTCCCTATTTGCAGCCGGTCCATGTCGACGGCGCCGCCGAAATGATCGGACAGATCGCGCGCGTGCGCATAGCGCAAGTGCTGCCCAATTCGCTTCATGGCGAACTCACCGGGGCCTTCGCGCGCGAATACGAGGTGGCCCATTGAGCCCGCCTCGCCGCAACAACGCCAAAGCCGCCGCCAAGGAACAAGTGACGCTCGAATTTCCCGACAACGCCTTGCTCGCGCATCTGAGCGGGGCGCATGCCAAGAATTTCGTGCGCATCGAACAGAAGCTGGGCGTGCGGGTGGCGATGCGGGGCAATCTCGTCGCCGTGGAAGGCGCTCCGCAAGCGCGCGAGCGGGCGGCGGCCGTCCTGCGCGCGCTCTATGCGCGCATCGAGACCGGCGAGGCGGCGGGCCTGCCCGAGGTCGATGCCGAGTTGCGCTTCGCCGCTCAGGAAAACCTCGGCCAGCCAAGTACCGATTTCGGCGCCCCCTCGCTCAGGACGGCTGCGACGCGCGTAACACGGACGCGCTCGCCGGCCCAGGCCGCCTATCTCGATCTTATGCGCACCCATCCGCTGGTCTTCGGCGTGGGCCCCGCCGGCACTGGCAAGACCTATCTCGCCGCCGCCTTCGGCGCGCATCTGCTCTATGAGCGCCGCATCGAGCGGCTGATCCTGTCGCGGCCGGCGCTCGAAGCCGGCGAGCGCCTGGGCTTCCTGCCCGGCGACCTGCGCGAGAAGATCGATCCTTATCTGCGTCCGCTCTACGACGCGCTGTTCGAGGTCATGGGCGACCAGTGCGTGCGCCTGATGGAGCAGGGCACGATCGAGGTGGCCCCGCTGGCCTTCATGCGTGGGCGCACGCTGTCGCGCGCCCTCGTGATCCTCGACGAGGCCCAGAATTGCTCTTCGGCGCAGATGCGCATGTTCCTGACCCGGCTGGGCGAGGATTCGCGCATGGTCGTGGCCGGCAATTCGACACAGAGCGACCTGCCAGGTGGCCGTGCCGAAGGGCTCAACGAGGCGCTGGCCGTGCTCTCCGGCGTCGAAGGTGTCGCCGTCGCCCGCTTTTCCGACAAGGATGTCGTCCGCCATCCTCTCGTCACCCGCATCGTCCGTGCCTATAGTGGCGGCGAGAAGAGCGCGGCTTCGAAACGGGCGAGGCCGCGGAAGGACGAAGGATGAACGCCTCCCGCCGCGCGGCCAAGCCGCAGGCGCCGATAGCCATCGTGACAGACGAGCCCAAATGGCGCGCGCCCGATCTGCGCGCCCGCTTGCGCCGCGCCGCGCGCCTGGCGCTGGCGCGTGGCGGCGCCGGGGCTGGCACCGCGCTCACCATCCTTCTCACGAACGACGCGACGCTGCGCCGCCTTAACCGCGAATTCCGGCGGCGTGACAAGCCGACCAATGTTCTTTCGTTCCCCGCTGCCGTGGGCGGACCGGGCTATCTGGGCGACATAGCCATCGCTTTCGGGGTCGCCGCGGCCGAGGCCCGCGCGGCCGGCCGAAGCTTCGCCGACCACGCCATTCATCTGGCAATCCATGGCGTCCTGCATCTTTTGGGGTACGATCACGAACGCGCAGCCGACGCGGCGACCATGGAGGGGCTCGAAGTGGCGATTCTGGCCGAACTCGGCATTGCCGATCCTTACGCCGCGCGCGCGACTGAGCCGGCCTGAAGCGAAGATGTCCGATCCCGATTCCCAATCCGACACGCGGGGCAATGGTGGCGACGAGCCCGGCCCGGTTTCGCTTCTGAAACGCTTTGCTCAGGCGCTGCGCGGCGGAAGCGGCAACAGATCCATCCGCGAAAGCCTCGAACAGGTTATCGAGGAGAGCGAGCGCAGCGACGTGGCGTTGACAGCGCAGGAGCGCGTCATGCTCGCCAATCTCTTGAAATTCGGCGAGCTCCGGATCGACGACGTGATGGTGCCGCGCGCCGATATCGTGGCCGTCGACGAAATCGACCTCGCTGTGCGATCTGGTGCGCGCCTTCCGCGAGGCCCAGCATTCGCGCCTGCCGCTCTACCGCGAGACGCTCGACGATCCCACCGGGCTGATCCACATCAAGGACGTGCTATCGCTGGTCGAGATCGGCGCCGATGGACTCATGCGCTGGCCCGAGGTGCCCATCACCAAGATCAAGCGCGATCTTCTGTTCGTGCCGCCGTCGATGCCGGCCCGCGAGCTCCTGCTCAAGATGCAGACCACGCACATGCATCTGGCGCTCGTCATCGACGAATATGGCGGCACCGACGGCCTGGTTTCGATCGAGGACCTGGTCGAGCAGATCGTCGGAGAGATCGACGACGAGCACGACATCGACGAGGCGCCGCGCCTGCGCAAGCTTGCCAGTGGCGCCTTCGACGCCGATGCCCGCCTCGATCTCGACGACTTCCAGGAGGAGACGGGTATCGCGCTGGTGCCCACCGACCCCGACGAAGAGGTCGATACGCTGGGCGGCCTTGTCGTTTCGCTTCTGGGCCGCGTTCCGCAGCGCGGCGAGATCGTGCCCTATCCGCACAGTTACGAATTCGAGGTGCTGGAGGCCGATCCCAGGCGGGTCAAGCGCCTGCGCATCCGCCCGGTGCCGCCGGCGGCCCAGGCCACGCCGGATATGCGCTGACGCATGGCCGAGGCGCAGACGCAGCCCACCATCATCGCCCGCGTCGCGGGTTGGCTTCGCGCACTCAGCGGATGGCGGTGCCTCGTCCTGGCTTTCGTCGCCGGGCTTCTCTCCGCGCTCGCCTTTGCGCCTTATGGCATCTTTCCGCTGCTGCTCGCGGGCTACGCGGTCCTGGTGCTGCTGATCGACGGCGCGCGTTTGCGCCCAAATCCGGTGCGAAACGCCTTTCTGTTCGGCTGGGCCTTCGGCTTCGGCCAGTTTCTCGCCGGACTTTACTGGGTTGCCTATGCCTTCATGGTCGACCCGAGCGCGCATGAATGGCAGATCCCCTTCGCGCTCGCACTGTTTCCGGGTGGGCTTGCACTCTTTCCCGCATGCGCGACGGCGGCCTCGGCATGGCTGTGGCGCAAAGGCTTCGCGCGCATCTTCGTCTTCACGGTTCTCTATGCGGTCGCCGAATATCTGCGCGGCCATATCTTGAGCGGATTTCCCTGGAATCTGCCTGCCTATGGTTGGGCCGCCTCGCTCGGCGTCTTGCAAAGCGCGAGCGTCGTCGGCGCCTACGGGCTTTCCCTGTTGACGATCCTGCTGGGCGCCTCGCTCGCCATGCTCGGCGACAAAACGCCGAAGGCCCGGGTGCTTCCGGCGGCAATCTCAGCCGGCTTCGTTTTGATCTGGGCCGCCGGCCTTGCGCGCCTGGCCGAGAACCCGACGCAGTTTGTGCCCGGTGTGCATCTGCGTCTGGTCCAGCCCGACGTGCCGCAGGATCAGAAATTTTTGCCGCAGGATCGCGCGAAGAATTGGCAGACGCTGATCGATCTCAGCCGCGAGAAGAATGGGCCGGCGCCCACGCACATCGTCTGGCCGGAAGCCGCCCCGCCGTTTCTGCTTTTGCGGGTGCCCGCCGCGCTCGACGATGTCGTCAGGCTGACCGAAGGCAGCGCCGTTCTGATGACGGGCGCCGAACGCGCCGTCACCGCAGCCAACGTGCCGCCGCGCTACTACAACAGCTTCCTCATATTCGCCCATGGCGGCCAGCTGCTGCACGTCTACGACAAATTCCATCTCGTGCCCTTCGGGGAATATCTGCCGCTGGCACCCTTGATGGCTCGGCTCGGTCTGTCCAAGCTGGTCGAAAGTCCGGGCGGATTTTCGACAGGCGACGGCCCTCACAGCTATGCCGTGCCCGGCGCCCCGACAGTGGACCCGCTCATCTGCTACGAGGTGATTTTTCCCGGCGAGGCGATCGGCGCCGTGCGGCCGGGATGGATAGTCAACGTCACCGACGATTCCTGGTTCGGCCCGCCATCCTCGTCCGGACCGCACCAGCATCTGTTGACGGCGCGTGTGCGCGCGATCGAAGAGGGTCTGCCGATCGCGCGCGCGGCGAATACTGGCGTCTCAGCAATTGTCGATCCATTGGGACGAATTCTGTCGCAGCTGGGTGTGGGAAGGATGGGCGTGGTCGATGGGCAGCTGCCGGTCGCGCTGAGCCCTACAATTTATGCGCGATTTGGCGATCTGGCGTTCTTTGTCTTGCTCTTTGCTTGTGCTGCCGTTGTCTACATTGGGGTTCGTCAGCGCCGCTAAAGCCTTCGTGAATGGGGCTTCCCGCCGCCATGGAAATGTGGCTAAGTTCCCTCAAGGAAACGGAAATTTTTGAAGGCTGCGGTGCCCAAGAAACAGGCCAATCCCGTCGACGGCCAAGTTGGTAACCGCGTCCGCTTGCGCCGTATGCTGATCGGCATGAGCCAGGAGAAGCTGGGCGAGATGTTGGGTCTGACCTTCCAGCAGGTCCAGAAATACGAAAAGGGCGTCAATCGTATCGGCGCAGGCCGGCTGTTCCATGTGGCCCAGATTTTGGGCGTGCCCATCGACTACTTCTACGAAGGCGTGGTCGATCAGCTCCCGACCGCATCGGCCCGCGGCTTTGCAGAAGAGTCCAGCCGCCCGCCGGTGATGGAATTCCTGTCGAGCGGCGAAGGCCTGCAGCTGAGTCTTGCCTTCATGCGCATCAAGGACCCCAAGGTGCGCCGCCGCGTGCTTGATCTGGTCAAGAGCCTGGCCGCCAGCGGCGACGACGACAAGCCCAAGACCGGGTGAGGTCTTTCAGCTCCCGCGAGAGGCTTTTTCCTCGAGCCCCGAGCGCCCGGCGCGCGCGGCCAGAGCGGCATAGATGTCGTCGGGCGTAAGCCCCGCTGCCGCCCACAGCACCAGCAAATGATAGAGAAGATCGGCCAACTCGGCGGCGAGCGCGGCATTGTCCTCGGCCACCGCAGCAAGCGCCGTCTCCACGCCTTCCTCCCCCAGCTTTTTGGCGATCTTGAGCTTGCCCTGCGAAAACAGCTTGGCCGTGTAGGATTGCGCCGGATCGGCGCCCTTGCGTGCGGCGATGGTCGCGAACAAACGGTCTATAGGGTGGGCTTCGCTCATGGCCGTGTCATAAACCGGTTCGCGGCGCGAAGCCAGTTCAGGGCCCGCTGCCGCGCGCAGCTTGTGTCGACGCCTTGAAATCAGGGGGATGCGCGGAAGGTTCTCGGTCCGCGCAGCCAGCAGAGCACGGCCTCGATCGCACCTGCGGTGAGGTAGAAGGCGGCGAGCGAGATCAGGCTGGCCCTGTCCGCGACCCAGCCATGCCATAAGAGGATCGCGAAGCTGGCGACGGAAAGAACGCCCCCCGCCAACGGGATCGGCCTGGCAAGCCCGATGCGGGGCGCGAGCCGGAAGGCCGCAAAATTCACGCCCGCGAAAATCAGCAGAAAGGTGGCGCTGGCAAAGCTCGAGATCACGGAAAGGTTGGCCGATAGCGTGAAGACAAGCGACAGCGCCGTCAGCATCAGAAGCGACACGTAAGGGATCGGCCGCTTCTTCCTGCGCTTGGCGAACAGGCGCGGCAGCGCATGTTCGCTCGCCATCACCATCGCCAGACGCGCCGCGCCGAACAGGGTCGCATTGATCGCCGAAGCGGTCGACAGAAGCGCGGCGATGCCGATCATGATAAAGCCGGCATGGCCCAGCGTCGGCTGTGCGGCAACCGCCAGGACGTATTCCTGATCGTTGAGGATTTGCTCCGGAGTCAGATTGCCCATCGCGGCGATTGCGACCACTACATAGATCACGCTGGTGACAAAAATGGCGATGACGATCGCACGCTTGAGATTGCGTTCGGGGTTGGCCATTTCATCGACAGCATTGGGGATCAGCTCGAAGCCCTCGTAAGCCACGAAGATCAGCGCCACCGCGACCAGCGGGGTGACAACGCCGTGGTCGAACAGCGGCGTGAAATGGCTTGTGTGCACCCGCATCATGCCCACCACCGCGAACAGCGCCAGGATCGCGAGCTTTACGGCGACCACGCCGAGTTCGACGCCGCCGGACAGTTTCGCGCCGATCAGATTGATGATGAGAAATCCGCCCAGCACCGTCGCTGCAAGCGCGCCGGCAGCGAGCGGCGGCGCGCCGGAGCCGGTCAGAAGCGTGGCGCCATAGGCGCCGAAAGCCGTGGCGTAAAGCGACAGCGTGCCGACATAGCCCGCCACCAGTAGCCATCCGGCCATGCCGGCGATCGCGGGTGCCGTGAAGGCGCGCTCGATATAGGTGAAGCTGCCGCCATCGCCGCGGAAGGCAAGACCCAGATGGGCATAGGACAGCCCCGTCAGAAGCGCGATCACGCCGCCGCCGGCCAGCGTCAGCGCCACCGCATGTCCGGCTGTCGCGATGGCAAGCCCCAGCACCGCGAAGATGCCGCCGCCGATCATGCCGCCGATGCCGATGGCGGTGACCTCGGCCAGATTGAGTTTCGCCTCGCTACCCGCCATCGCGTGGCTGTTTGTTCACGCGCTTGCCAAAGCCCGGGCCGCGTTTCAGGCCGGATTTGCGCGTGAGCGTCTTTGCGGGTTCGCCGCCGTGTTTCGCCTTGGCGCCGATCTCCTTGAGCTTGATGCCCTGCCGCCGTGACAGCGAGGCCTCGGCCTCGCCCTTTTCGGGATCGGCGAAGGCCCGGCCATAGGTCTCCACACGGGCTTCGACCGAGCCCAGGAATTCGCCTTCCCAATCGGAGAGCGTGACGCCTGCGCGGTCGGCGGCGCGGCGCGTACGCCTCAGCGCCTTGAGAGCGGCGCGTTTGGCCTTGGCTTTGCGGTCGTCCGGCTTCAGCTTAGCCCCCCCTGTTACATGCCAAGTCTGCTGCGGATTTCGTCCGGCGTCACCCCCTCCTCTCGCATCGCGCGCAGCGTAACGGCACGATCGCGCTTGGAGAATTTCTTGCCTTGCTCATCGAGGATCAAGCGGTGATGGGCGTAAGCCGGTACCGGCAATCCCAGCAAGGCCTGCAACAGTCTCTGGACATGGGTGGCGGCGAACAGATCGTTTCCCCTCGTGACCAGCGTCACGCCCTGAAACGCATCGTCGACGACGACCGCCAGATGATAGGCGGCCGGCATATCCTTGCGCGCCAGAACGATGTCGCCCGACAATGTTGGATCGACGGCGATGGTGCCGTGCTCGCCCTTGGGTCCTGCGCCCCGTTCCTCGAAGGAGAGCGCGCCTGCACGCGCGGCCGCCTTCGCCGCATCGAGACGAAGCGCATAGGGCTCGCCTGGCATGCGCCGGTCGCGCTCGGCCACGGGCAGTCTGCGGCAGGTGCCGGGATAGAGCGGGCCTTCGGGCCCGTGCGGCGCTTCCACCGCGCCGGCGATTTCTTCGGCGATCTCCTTGCGTGTGCAGAAGCAGGGATAGATGAGACCCATCTCGGCTAGCGCGGCGATCGCGGCGCGATAGGCGTCACTGCGCCTCGATTGGTGCAGGACCGGCTCGGGCCACGACAGGCCGAGCCACGCCAGATCCGCGAAGATCGCCTGTTCGAACTGCGGCCGGCAGCGGCCGGTATCGAGGTCTTCGATGCGCAACAGGAAGTGACCGCCTTCCGCCGCGGCGGCGTCGAAGGCGGTGATGGCGGCGAAGGCATGGCCCAGATGCAGAAATCCGGTCGGACTCGGCGCAAATCGCGTGACAATCATGGCCCGCATCCTACAGGCTCCGGCGCGCTTGCTGTCATCGCTTTCAACCTCCGGTGCCGCCGATGTCGTTCGCTGCCTATCCGCTTTCGGGTCCGCGCCTGCCGCCCAGACAGGGCAAGGCCACGCATCTCGTCGTGCTGTGTCACGGCTACGGCGCCGACGGCAACGACCTGATCGCGCTGGCCGCGCATTGGCAGGATTTGCTGCCGGGCGCCGCCTTCGTCGCGCCCAATGCGCCGGAGCGGTGCGCTGGGGGCCGCGGCTATCAATGGTTCCCGCTTGCGCGGCTCGATCCGCACGAACTGGCGCATGGCGTGGCCTCGGCGGCGCCGATCCTGAACGGCTTTCTCGAATCCGAGCTGGCGCATCATGGCCTCACTGGCGAGCGCCTGGCGCTGGTCGGCTTCAGTCAGGGAACGATGCTCGCGCTCGCAGTGGCGCTCAGCCGCGGCGCCAAACCGGCGGCGGTGGTCGGCTATTCTGGCGTGCTGGCCGGCGGCGCGCCGCCCGATCTCGGCCCCGATTGTCCGCCGCTGCTGCTCGTCCATGGCGATGCCGACGATGTGATCCCCGCCGATGCGCTGTTCATGAGCGCCACCGCGCTCGGCGCGGCGGGTGCGGCGGTTCAGTGGCATCTCTCCCAAGGTCTCGGCCACGGCATCGACGCCGGCGGCTTGGAACTGGGCGGCGCCTTTCTCGCCCTGGCGCTGTCGGGCCGGTTTGCCCGCGCCCGCCCTGAGGTTTCCTGTCGCATCGGCTGAGCCCGGAGTGTCGCCCGCCTGTCATGGCGAATCGGCTATCGTCGTGCGGCTGCTTGGCTTCCCGGGCCGATGTCCGTAAAGTCCGCCCACCCAATGCGCTTTTCAAGGGAGAGAAGGTCTTCAACAGGAGCGTGTCGTGTTAGCCGCCGAGCGGATGCCGGACAATTGCCCGGCGCTGGTGCTGAATGCAGACCATCGTCCGCTTAGCTATTTTCCGCTGTCGCTGTGGTCATGGCAGGACGCGATCAAGGCCGTGTTCCTTGACCGCGTGAACATCCTGGCCGAATACGACCGCGCGGTGCATTCGCCCAGCTTCGAGATGAAGCTGCCGTCCGTGGTCTCGCTCAAGAGCTATGTGAGACCGGCGCGCAATCCCGCCTTCACGCGCTTCAACGTATTTTTACGCGACCGCTTCGAATGCCAGTATTGCGGCGCAGCTGAAGACCTCACTTTCGATCATGTGGTGCCGCGCTCGCGCGGCGGACGCACGACCTGGGACAACGTCGTCGCCGCCTGTGCCGGCTGCAATCTCAAGAAGGGCGGCCGGCTGCCGCAGCAGGCCCACATGCAGCCGCGTGCCTGGCCGCACCGGCCATCCGTGATCGAGCTGCGCAACAATGGCCGTCGCTTTCCGCCCAACTATCTGCATCACAGTTGGGTCGATTATCTTTACTGGGACAGCGTATTGGAGCCGTAAGCGCCGGGCATGGGAAATCAGAAACCGGAAATCAGGACTTCCGATTTCCGACTTTCGATTGCTCGCGGCTTCGGCGCCCTCCACATCGCCAGCAACGGCGGAGCGCCGACCGGGGCGATGTTGCCGCGCGCGATAAACCCGGCGCGTCGGTAGAAGCGCGTGTTCTTGGAATTGGAATTCTCGAGATAGGCCGCCGCCCCCATGGCGTCGATGCGGGCGAGGCTCGCGGCAAGAATAGCCGAGCCCAATCCCAATCCCTGCAGCCTCGGCGCGACCGCTATGAAGGTCAGATAGAAATGCGGGGCGGCGGGATGATGCTTCTCCATCGCCGCCGCTACCCTCTGCCCGCGCAGGACTCGCGGCAGCCCGCACAGCCTCATGAACATCGGCAAGAGCCGCATCTGCTCGACGAAGCCGCCGGCCGTGGCCGGCACCTCGGGCGGCAGCCATACCGCCGCCGCGCCGCCGGAATGGGCTATCCAGGTTTCGCCGAAGGGGATGGCGCGGGCTGTCAGGAGCCAGAAGAAGAAGCGTTCCAGCCCGCCGGCGCGCTTGGGGCCGGGCCGGGCGATCCAGTCGATGACGGGATCGGTCAGGAAGGCGGCGGACAGAAGCCGGGCGAGCCGGCGGGCGTCGTCGAAGCCGGCGCGGCGGGGACGGGCGGCCTCTGCCAGCAGCTCGTCGGATCCGTCGCTCACAGCCGTTCGGATAATTTGATGGCCAGCCGGCAACCGGATTTGATCGCCGCACTCAGGAGCCGGTAGCCGGGTGCCTGTTCGGCGCCGCGGGCGAGCGCCTCGTCGCGGTGGGCGATCTCGTCGGCGCGGAAGGCGGCGACCGTCGCCTTCAATTCGGCGTCGTCGAGACGGTCGAGCTGGCGGCCGTAATGTTCGTCGATGACCTCCTCGACGGCGGCCGTGCAGGCCATCGCTGCCTTCTCGCCCATCAGGGCCGTGGCCGCGCCCAGCGCGAAGCCCGCTGCCCGCCACACCGGCTCGAGCGCAGTCGGGCGCACCTTGCGTTCGTTGATCAGTGTGTCGAAGGCCTCGAGATGGGCCTGTTCCTGCTCGGCCATCTTGCGGATCGCGGCGACCGCGCCGCGCGCCCGAGGCCCGCGGGCTTTGAGCACCGCGAGCTGGCCATCATAGATGCGCACCGCGCCGTACTCGCCGGCGTGGTCGACGCGGATCATGGCGTCGACATCGCTGGCGGGGGCAACGCCGGGAGCGGCGGGTCTTGGGCGTCGGCTCATGACGGTCTCGACTTCATCAGCAACCTCGCGGCGAACGCCGCCGCACCCAGGGACACGATGGCATTATAGCCCGCCAGCGAGATGCCGAAGAGCCGCCACTGCGCCTTGTCGCAGGCCACCACCGGCGCGTTGAGGTTGAGCGCGCCCTGGAAATGGAAAGCGGGTCCGGTGCAGGTTGCGGGACCCGCCCACAGGTGCCACTCCACGCCGGCGTGATAGACGCCGATGGCTCCGGAACCTGCGACCAGGATCAGAGCGAGCCCGGCGGCATATTGCCCGGCCGGCCGCGGCAACAGGCCGCCTGAGACCGCCAGCCCGCCACCCAGCCCCGCCACGATGGCGGCATAGTGCGGCCAGCGCTGCCACATGCACATCTCGCAGGGCGGCAGCCCGCCCAGATATTCGAAGCTCAGCGCGCCGCCGATCAGCGCCAGGGAAACCAGCCCCAGCGCCATCGCCAGCCGCTCGGGGGCGAGCCTCATCGGGCGAACACCCTGGCATCGTCGGCGAAGGCCTTGAACTCGAGGGCGTTGCCGCTCGGATCGGTGATGAAAAGGGTGGCTTGCTCGCCCGGCTGGCCAGTGAAACGGACTTGCGGGGAAATGATGAAATCGGCGCCATTTTGCTTGAGTTTCTGCGCAAGTTGACGCCATTCTTCGAGCGCCAGGATGACGCCAAAATGCCGCACGGGAACATCCTCGCCATCGACCAAATTTTTGGCTTCGCTAGGCCCTGTCTCGTGGCATAAATGGGCGACGATCTGGTGGCCGAAGAAGTCGAAATCGACCCATTCGTCCGCCGACCGGCCCTCTCGGCATTCGAGCAGTCCACCGTAAAACGCGCGCGCTTCGGCGATGTCGCGAACAGGGAACGCAAGATGAAAACGGGGCCGGGCATGCATGGGGTCGTGGTCTCGGGCGGGCGGGCAAGAGAACCAAGCTTTGCCCGCAAAGGGAAGGCCCCAATGGCGAGTTGGGAAAACCGGGGTCGTATGAGATGAGAAAGCGAACGCCAGCAAAACCGATGCATCGGCGCCCGCGCGTTCAACGCAAATTGCTGAAGATCGACGGCGAGCCGGTGCCGGTCACGCTCAAGCTCAATCCGCGCGCGCGCCAGTTGATCGTGCGTGTGCATCCATCGACCGGCGAGGTGACTGTGGTGGCGCCATCGCGGCGTTCGCTCGCGCATGCGATGGAATTCGCCCGCAAGCAGTCGGACTGGATCGCGCAGAAACTGGAGAACGTGCCCGAGCCCATTCCGCTGGGGCTGGGCCGGCGGATCCTCTATCGCGGCGAGAGCCACGTGATCCGGTTTGGCGAGCCGGGCCGGTGTCCGGTCTGGATCGAGCGCGGCGATTATGAGCGCGTGATCCGCGTCAACGGCCGCAGCGAACATGCCGCCCGCCGCGTGCTCGATTTCCTGAAGCGCGAAGCCCGCCGGGTGCTCGATGCGCGCGCCATGTATTACGCCGAGGTTCTGGGCGTCAGGCCCGCACGCGTCACCGTGCGTGACACGTCGAGCCGCTGGGGCTCGTGCTCGACCACGCGCAACCTCTCCTTTTCCTGGCGGCTGATCCTGGCCCCGCCCTTCGTGCTCGAATATGTGGTGGCGCACGAGGTCGCCCATTTGCGCGAAATGAATCACGGCCGCCGCTTCTGGCGGCTGGTCGAAAGCCTCGTCGGCAATGTCGAGCGGCCCCAGGCCTGGCTCGACGACAATGGCGCCCTGCTCCACCGTTACGCGCCCAGGACCGTGATGGAGTAGCCTCCTCCGCCCTTGAAATTTTCGGGGGCTAAGGGTATATGCCCCTCATCCCTGACAACAGAACATCGTTGTCGTGGTGGTCCGGTAAGGGCCGCCGCGCGGGAAAGTCTTTGGATTTGTTGCCGAAAGGGCCGCCGCCATTCTCACGGCGATGTCGCATTTGCAAGGGATGATCGAGCCCGTCGTGGAATCGGCGGGCTTCAGGCTGGTGCGTCTGCGCCTGATGGGCGGCAAGACCAAGACCTTGCAGATCATGGCCGAACGGGAAGACGGCACCATGAATGTCGACGATTGCGTGACCCTGAGCCGGGCGCTCTCGGATTTCCTCGATGGGGAGGACCCGATCGAAGGCGAGTACAATCTCGAAGTCTCTTCGCCCGGCATCGACCGGCCGCTGACGCGCATCACCGATTATGTCCGCTGGTCCGGTCACGAGGCGAAGGTTGAGCTCGCCGCCCCCGACGCATCCGGCCGCAAGCGCTTCAAGGGCCTGCTTCTGGGGCTCGACGGCAACGACGTCGTCATGGACGTGGAGGGCGCACGCAAGAGCTTCCCATTCCGCGCAATCGCCGACGCCAAGCTGGTTTTGACTGACAAACTTATCGAGGAAGATTTGAAGGTGAGGGCGAAAGCCCCGCAATAGGAGAAGACGAAAATGGCCGCCATTGCCGCCAACCGAACCGAACTTTTGCAGATCGCCGACGCCGTCGCGCGCGACAAGTCCATCGACAAGATGGTGGTCCTGCACGCGATGGAAGAGGCGATGCAGCGTGCGGCCAAGGCCCGCTACGGCTCGGAGAACGACATCAAGGTCGATATCGATCCCAAGACCGGCGAGACCCATGTCTCGCGCTATCTGCACGTCGTCGAGCTGGTCGAGAACGACAAGACCGAGATCAGCCTCGAAGATGCCCGCAGGCGCAATCCCGCCGCCCAGGTCGGCGACATCATCGCCGAGACGCTGCCGCCGGTCGATTTCTCCCGCATCGCCGCCCAGGCCGCCAAGCAGGTGATCGTGCAGAAGGTCCGCGATGCCGAACGCGAGCGGCAGTATGAAGAATACAAGGACCGCATCGGCGAAATCGTCCACGGCATCGTCAAACGCGTGGAGTTCGGCTCCGTCGTGGTCGATCTTGGACGCGCCGAGGGCGTGGTCCGCCGCGACGAGATGATCCCGCGCGAATCCTTCCGCACCGGCGACCGCATTCGCGCCTATATCTACGACGTGCGCCGCGAGAACTCGCGGGCCCCAGATATTCCTCTCCCGCTCCCATCCCCAATTTATGGTGCGGCTGTTCGCGCAGGAAGTGCCCGAGATTTACGACGGCATCATCGAGATCCGCGCGGTCGCCCGCGATCCGGGAAGCCGCGCCAAGATCGCGGTGATCTCGAAGGACAGCTCCGTCGATCCCGTCGGCGCCTGCGTCGGTATGCGCGGCGTGCGCGTGCAGGCGGTCGTGCAGGAGCTGCAGGGCGAGCGCATCGACATCATTCCCTGGTCGCCCGATCAGGCCACCTTCATCGTCAATGCGCTGGCGCCGGCCGAAGTCACCAAGGTCGTGCTCGACGAGGACACCCACAGGGTCGAGGTTGTGGTGCCGGACGAGCAATTGTCGCTCGCCATCGGCCGCCGCGGCCAGAACGTGCGGCTGGCCTCGCAGCTCACCGGCTGGCAGATCGACATCCTGACCGAGGCCGAGGAATCGGAGCGTCGCCAGAAGGAATTCACCGAGCGCACCAGTCTCTTCATGGAGGCGCTCGATGTCGACGAGATGGTGGCGCAGCTGCTCGCCTCCGAAGGCTTCGCCGATATCGAGGACGTGGCCTATGTGCCGCTTCAGGAGCTGGCCTCGGTCGAAGGCTTCGATGACGAGACGGCCGAGGAGCTGCAGAGCCGTGCGCTCGAATATATCGAGGCCCGCAACAAGGAGATGGACGACAAGCGCCGCGAGCTCGGCGTCGAGGATGCCGTGCTCGAGGTCGAGGGCGTGACAACCGCCATGGCGGTCGCGCTCGGCGAACACGAAGTCAAGACGCTCGAGGATCTGGCCGGCTGCGCCACCGACGATCTCTTGGGCTATTACGAAACCAACAAGGACAAGGAGCGCGTGAAGATCGAAGGCGCGCTCGAAGGCCTCGATCTCACGCCCGACGATGCCAATGCCATCATCATGAAGGCGCGCGTCGCCGCGGGCTGGATCGACCAATGGCCGGAGCCAGAGGAAGAGGAAGCGACGGACGGCGAAGACACCGGCGAGACTGAGGCGGCGGAGGAGGCGTGACGGCAGCGGTGGCGATTCCTGTCCAGGCGGACGAGCATCACGGGCGCGAGCGGCGCTGCATCGTGACGGGCGTCGTGCTGCCCGATAGCGGGCTCATCCGCTTCGTCGCCGGCCCGGACGACGAGGTCGTGCCCGATATCGACGCCCGCTTGCCCGGGCGGGGCATGTGGGTCTCAGCAGACCGTCAAGCCATTGAAAAAGCTGCAACAAAGAACCATTTTGCGCGTGCGGCCCGGCGCCCGCTCAAGGTGGAAGGCGATCTGGCGGCCCGTGTCGAGGCCCTGCTGGTCCGTCGCATGGCCGACGATCTCGGCCTGGCCCGCCGGGCCGGTGCGGCGATCCTGGGGTACGACCAGATTTCGCGGGCCCTTGCCGGCAAATCGCCGCCTTGCCTGCTGGTCGAAGCCAGCGACGGCGCGGCCGATGGGCGGCGCAAGCTCCTTGGTGTGGCATCGGCGCATGGATTGACCCCCAAGGTGTTGGATTGTCTCAATTCTCAAGAATTGAGCTTGGCCCTGGGCCGCGAGAATGTGGTACACGCTGCCCTAAAATCGGGACAGCTGGCCGAACGGCTTGAAATGAACGCGGCGCGGCTTGCGGGCCTTCGCGCCTCGGCAATGAGCAACGGCAAGGCGGGTCCGATCCCCGCCGGTGAAAGGACTGAATGAGCGAGACCAACGACACGACGCGCTCGGGCCGCAGCAAGACGCTGTCGCTGAAGAAGACGGAGACCTCGACCGTCAAGCAAAGCTTCAGCCATGGCCGCACCAAGGCGGTGGTGGTCGAGAAGAAGCGCACGCGCGTGGCGCCGTCCGCGGCCAAGGCCGAAACGGCCAAGCCCAAGGCAGCGGCCAAGGGGGACGAAGCCAAGCAGGCCCCCGGTCAGGCAACGCCCGCGGCCCAGCCAGCGCCTGCGGCGCGCGAAACCGCACGCGCCGGTGTGGTGCTGCGCGAACTGACCGAAGAGGAAAAGGGATCCCGCAGCCGCGCACTCGCCGATGCCCGCGTGGCCGAGCGGGAGGCGCGCAAGCACGCCGAGGAAGAACGCCACCGGCACGAGGAGGAAGAGGTCAAACTCGCCGTCGAGCGCGCCGCCGCCGCCAAGCGCAAGGCCGAAGAGGACGCCCGCCACAAATCCGAGGAAGAGGCGCGCAAGCACGCCGAGGAAGAACTGCATCGCCGGGACAAGAAGGCCGAAGGCCCGGCCGAAGTATCCACGACGGTCGAGCCCGCGCGCGGCCGCCGTGTCGAGGCCGAAGAGGAAGAAGAGAGCAAGAGCAAGAGAGCCGGCGGCAAGGTCGCGCCCAAGCCGCCGGTCACGCGCAAAGCGCCTGGCGACCGCCGCCGCGGCAAGCTCACCGTCGCGCGCGCTCTCTCCGGCGACGACGAGCGCATGCGCTCCGTCGCTTCCTACCGCCGTCATCTGCAGCGCGTGAACAAGGGCCACCAGGCCCAGCCGGCCGGCCCCGTTGGGCCTCGCGACATCACGATTCCGGAAACCATCACGGTCGCCGAACTCGCCAATCGCATGGCGCGCCGCGCCGTGGACGTCATCAAGGTCCTGATGAAGAACGGCATGATGGTGACCGTCAACGACACCATCGACGCCGACACCGCCGAACTCGTCGCCACCGAATACGGTCACACCGTCAAGCGCGTTGCCGAGTCCGACGTTCTCGAAGGCCTGACGGGTTCGGTCGACGCCGCCGAGACGCTGAAGCCGCGTCCGCCGGTCGTCACCGTCATGGGCCATGTCGATCACGGCAAGACCTCGCTGCTCGACGCGCTCAGGAAGACCGATGTGGTTTCGGGCGAGGCCGGCGGCATCACCCAGCATATCGGCGCCTATCAGGTGCAACTGGGGTCGGGCCAGAAGATCACCTTCCTCGACACGCCCGGCCACGCCGCGTTCACGGCCATGCGGGCGCGCGGCGCCGAGGTCACCGACATCGTCATCCTGGTGGTCGCCGCCGATGACGGCGTGATGCCGCAGACGATCGAAGCGATCAGCCACGCCAAGGCGGCGAGCGTTCCCATCATCGTCGCCATCAACAAGATCGACAAGCCGGACGCCAATCCCAATCGCGTCAAAACGGAACTCCTTCAATACGACATTCAGGTCGAAGACATGGGCGGCGAAACCCAGGCCGTGGAAGTCTCGGCCCTCAAGGGCACCGGTCTCGACCGGCTGGAAGAATCTATCCTGCTGCAGGCGGAAATCCTCGACCTCAAGGCCAATCCCGACCGCTCGGCCGAAGGCGCGGTGATCGAGGCCAAGCTCGACAAGGGCCGCGGGCCGGTGGCGACGGTGCTGGTCGAGCGCGGCACGCTTCGCCAAGGCGACATATTGGTTGCCGGCTCCGAATGGGGCCGGGTGCGCGTGCTCGTCAACGAGCGCGGCGAGACGCTCGAAAGCGCCGGACCTTCGGTGCCGGTCGAGGTGCAGGGTCTTTCGGGTGTGCCCGAAGCCGGCGACGAATTCGTGGTGGTCGAAAGCGAAGCGCGCGCGCGCGAGGTCACGGAATATCGTACCCGCAAGCGCCGCGAGTCGCGCCAGGCCACCACCTCGCGCCAGAGCCTCGATCAGCTCCTGAAGAGCCAGCAGGACGGCGAGACCAAGTTCCTGCCGCTGGTCATCAAGGCCGACGTGCAGGGTTCGGTCGAGGCCATCCAGGGCGCGCTCGAAAAGCTCGGCACCGAAGAGGTCGCCGCGCAGATCCTGCAGGGTGGCGTCGGCGCCATCACCGAGTCCGACGTGATCCTGGCGCAGGCAAGCGGCGGTGCGATTATCGGATTCAATGTGCGCGCCAACGCCCAGGCGCGCGAGCGCGCCAAGCGCGACGGCGTCGAAATCCGCTACTACAACATCATCTACAACGTGGTGGACGACATCAAAGCCGTGCTCTCGGGCATGCTCGCGCCGGAAGTCCGCGAGAAATTCCTCGGCAATGCCGAAATCCTCGAGGTCTTCACCATCTCGAAGGTGGGCAAGGTCGCCGGCTGCCGCGTCACGGAAGGCCAGGTGCGCCGCGGTGCCCGTGTCCGCCTGATCCGTGACAACGTCGTGATCCACGAAGGCGAACTTTCGACCTTGAAGCGCTTCAAGGACGAGGTGCGCGAGGTCCAGACCGGACAGGAATGCGGCATGGCGTTCGCCAATTATCAGGACATGCAGAAGGGCGACGTCATCGAGTGTTACGAGGTCGAAACCGTCCAGCGCACGCTATAGAGGGCGAATAGCGAAATCGCGAATGGCGAATGGTTTTCTACTCGCTGTTCGCTACTCGCTACTCGCGTGTGAATGTGAGTCGACATCATACAAGAACATCCCATGGCCCCAGCCAGCGCCAGTTGCGCGTCGGCGAGGTGCTGCGCCATGCGCTGGCCGAAATCCTCGCTCGCGCGGACATCCGCGATCCCGATCTCGACGGCGTCTCGGTCACGGTGACCGAGGTCAGGCCGTCCTCCGACATGCGCCATGCCACCGTATTTTGCGAGCCATTGGGCGGCAAGAATGCGGGCGCGGTGCTCGTCGCGCTCAATCGCCATAAGAGCTTCATCCGCGGCGTCATGGGCAAGGCGATCACGCTCAAATTCACGCCCGAGCTGCGGTTCGTCGAAGATACCTCCTTCGCCGAGGCCGAGAAGATCGAGACCATCCTGAAATCGGACCGCGTTGCGCGCGATCTGCGGGACGAAGACGACGACCATGGCGCGTAGGAAGAAGGGTGCGCCCGTCCACGGCTGGGTCGTCGTCGACAAGCCCGAGGGCATCACCTCCACCGAGGCCGTCAGCGTCGTCAGGCGGGTGTTCGATGCGCAGAAGGCGGGCCATGCCGGCACCCTCGATCCCATGGCCACGGGCGTCCTCGCCGTGGCGCTGGGCGAGGCGACCAAGACCGTCCCCTTCGCCATGGACGCCGAGAAGACCTACCGTTTCACCGTGCGCTGGGGCGAGGCCACCGAAACCGACGACACCGAAGGCTCGGTCATCGCCACCTGCGATGTCCGCCCCACCAGGGCCGCCATCGAGGCCGTCCTGCCCCGATTTGTGGGCGAGATTGTCCAGACCCCGCCCGTCTATTCGGCGATCAAGGTGGGCGGCGCCCGGGCCTACGATCTGGCCCGCGACGGCCAGGTGGTGGAACTCGCCCCCCGCCTCGTGCAAATCCATGAAGCCGGCCTGCTCGAGATCCCCGATTGCGACCATGCCGTGTTCGAAATGCGTTGCGGCAAAGGGGCTTATGTGCGGGCCTGGGTGCGCGATCTGGCCGCCGCGCTGGGCACAGTGGCCCATGTCAGCCAGCTCCGCCGCACCGCAATCGGCCTCCTCAAGGTCGAAGGTGCGATAGCACTGGAAACGCTGAGGGGTTTTATGCATAGTCCGGCCGCTTTTGAGCACTTGAAGCCCATTTCGACCGCGCTGGACGGCATCCCGGCGCTGGCCGTCACGGGCCCGGACGCGGTTCGCCTGCGCAGCGGAAATCCCATCCTCTGCAGGGCAGCCCAGTTCGCCCGGCTGGCCGACTGCGCCGGCACGGACGAAAACCTGCAAGGGCTCACGGTCTATCTGTCGACCGCAGGCGGCGAGCCGATCGCGCTGGCCGAACTTGCGGAAGGCGAACTGAGACCGTTTCGTGTTTTCAACTTTGGATGACCGAGAGAAAATATGTCGATCACCGCTGAACGCAAACTGCAGCTTATCAACGACTATGCGACCAAACCGGGTGATACCGGCTCTCCCGAAGTGCAGGTGGCCGTGCTCTCCGAGCGCATCGCCAATCTGACCGAGCATTTCAAGACGCATAACAAGGACAACCATTCGCGCCGCGGCCTCATCAAGATGGTGTCGCAGCGCCGCCGGTTGCTCGACTACGTCAAGACCTGCGATCAGTCCCGCTATGAAGGCCTGATCGGCCGGCTGGGTCTGAGGCGCTGAAGGCGCGTCGTCCCTTGCCTTATCAAACACGCGCAGGTTCGCGGGTGGGCCGCCCTGGCCGCCCATGGGCCCCAAGCATGCTTTTGACTGGGTGAACGCCTGACTGGGCGAGCGCCCGAACTGCCGGCTGTCGCGATGTGCGCGGCCGGAAACACCCGAAAAGCAATCCGGCTTTTGGGAATGAAGGAAAGTGAAGATGTTCAATATCGTCCGTGAAGAGATCGACTGGGGCGGGCGCAAGCTCACCCTCGAAACCGGCCGCATGGCCCGCCAAGCCGATGGCGCGGTGCTGGCGACCTATGGCGAAACCATGGTGCTGGCGACTGCCGTCGGCGCCCGCCAGCCCAAGCCCGGCATCGATTTCTTCCCTCTGACTGTCAACTATCAGGAAAAATTCTATGCGGCCGGCAAGATTCCCGGCGGCTATTTCAAGCGCGAGGGCCGGCCCACCGAGCGCGAAACGCTGATCTCGCGGCTGATCGACCGTCCCATCCGTCCGCTCTTCGCCGAAGGCTATCGCAACGAGACCCAGGTGGTCGTCACCGTCTTGAGCCACGACATGGAGAACGATCCCGATGTCGTCGGCTTGGTGGCGGCCTCGGCCGCGCTGACCATCTCCGGCATCCCCTTCATGGGACCGATCGGGGCCGCGCGCGTGGGCTATATCGACGGCGAATACAGGCTCAACCCAACCGTCGACGACATGCCGTCGTCGGCGCTCGATCTCACCGTCGCCGGCACCGCGGACGCGGTGCTGATGGTCGAATCCGAGGCCCAGCAATTGTCTGAAGACGTGATGCTGGGCGCGGTCATGTTCGGCCACAAGGGCATGCAGACCGTGATCGACGCCATCATCCGCCTGGCCGAGAAGGCCGCCAAGGAGCCGCGCGCCGTCACGATCGACGATGCGAAGACGCATTACGAGGCCATCAAGGCCTTTGCCGGCAGCGAGCTGAAATCGGCGTTCCTTATTCCAGAGAAGTTCGTACGCCGCGACACCATCGCCGAGATCCGCGCCCGTGCGGCGGCCGAGTTCGTGGGCGACGAAGAGGGCAAGCTGGCCGAGAACAAGTTCAAGACTCTGTTCCACGATCTCGAAGCCGAGGTCATGCGCTTCGCCGTGCTCGACACCGGTACCCGCATCGACGGCCGCGACACCAAGACGGTGCGCCCCATCGTGGCGCAGGTCGGAACGCTGCCGCGCACCCATGGCTCGTCGCTGTTCACGCGCGGCGAGACCCAGGCCCTTGTCGTGGCCACGCTGGGCACCACCGAGGACGAGCAATTCGTCGATTCGCTCGGAGGCACCTTCAAGCAGACGTTCATGCTGCATTACAATTTCCCGCCCTATTCGGTGGGCGAGACGGGCCGCATGATGGGTCCGGGCCGGCGCGAGATCGGCCACGGCAAGCTCGCCTGGCGCGCGATCCATCCCATGCTGCCGCCCAAGGAAGAATTCCCGTACACCATCCGTGTGGTCTCGGAGATCACCGAGTCCAACGGCTCCTCCTCGATGGCGACGGTATGCGGCACCTCGCTGGCGCTGATGGATGCGGGCGTGCCACTGCGCGCGCCGACCGCCGGCATCGCCATGGGCCTGATCCTCGAAGGCGATCGCTACGCCGTTCTCTCCGACATCCTGGGCGACGAGGACCATCTGGGCGACATGGATTTCAAGGTCGCCGGCACCGAAGCCGGCGTCACCTCGCTGCAGATGGACATCAAGATCTCCGGCATCACCGAGGAGATCATGCGCGTGGCGCTCGCCCAGGCCAAGGAAGGGCGCATGCACATTCTGGGCGAGATGGCGAAAGCCATCGGCCAGGCCCGCGCCGAGCTCGGCGAGCATGCCCCGCGCATCGAGCAGATCAAGATCCCGACCGACAAGATCCGCGACGTCATCGGCACCGGCGGCAAGGTCATCCGCGAGATCGTGGAGAAGACGGGCGCCAAGATCAGCGTCGAGGACGACGGCACGGTCAAGATCGCCTCGGCCGACGGCGAATCGATCAAGGCTGCCGTCAAATGGATCAAGTCGCTGACGGCCGAGCCCGAGCTCGGCGAGATCTATGACGGCAAGATCGTCAAGGTCATGGACTTCGGCGCCTTCGTGAACTTCTTCGGACCCAAGGACGGCCTCGTCCATATTTCGGAGCTGGCGCCGCAGCGCGTCGCCAAGACCTCCGATGTGGTCAGCGAAGGCCAGGCCGTGAAGGTCAAGCTGCTGGGCTTCGACGACCGCGGCAAGGTGCGGTTGTCGATGAAGGCCGTCGATCAGGAGACTGGCGAGGACCTGACCAAGAAGGCCAAGCCTGAAGCCGAAGCCAAGTCGGCGGAATAGGGCTGTCGTCGCCGTCAACGGATCGCCCGCGGTGGAATGTCCCCGCGGGCGGTTTTCGTCTAGAGCGGATCATCGTTTCACGGAATCGACGATCCGCTCCAGTTCTTTGTAATCACGCAATTCCGGACGGAAAACCGGTTCCCACTTTTCCTGGAATTGCTCTAGGCTGCGAAGGATCCGAAATTCGCGGAGACCGCCATGCCCAAGATCGATCTGGCCACCGTGCCCGCGCGCAAGGGCTCGGGCTATCCCGCGCCGTTCGACTCGCCTTGCGCCGCCCGGCTCCGTCGGCGTCTGGGCGATGCGGGAGGTCTTCGCGATTTCGGCGTCAATCTGTTGACCCTGCCGCCGGGCTCATGGTCGAGCCAGCGGCACTGGCACAGGAACGAAGACGAATTCGTTTATGTGCTCTTTGGCGAAGTCTTGCTCGTCGATGACGACGGCGAACAGATTCTGCGCGCTGGCGACTGCGCGGCTTTCCCCAAGAACGATGGCAACGGCCATCATCTGATCAACAAATCCGGCGCCGACGCACTCTGTCTCGAGATCGGAACGCGCGCTGGAAGCGAATTCGTCGTCTACTCCGACATAGACATGCAGCTCGACACCTCGAAGGGCGCCTTCGCCCATAAGGATGGCGCGCCCTATCCCGGGCGCTGATCTGCCCATGTATGAACGATTTCTGAGCGGACACACGGCCTACGATTTCGCGCTGCTGCTCATCGCGGTGATCGTGATGCCGGCCTGGTCGGCGTTTTCCGGCGTTCAGCTCTCGCGCCATCCCGCGCAGGCGCGCGGACTGATCCCGCGCTACTGGCAGATCGTGGTGCGCGGCTGGGTGGTGGTGGCGCTGGTTGTCGGTACCTGGCTCTTGCTGGGTCGCAACTTCGCAATGATCGGGATCGCGCCCACCCTGCGGAGTTGGGACTTGGGCGGTTTCGGGGTTGTCGCCCTCGGCGTGCTCGTGCTGATCGTGCAGGTTCTGAGAGTGAAGTCGCTTTCCGACAAGCGGCTCGACAAGGCGCTGAAATCGGTCGACCGCATGAAGGTGGCGCCCGCCACCGGCCGCGAGCTCGCCGTCTTCATGGCCGTCGCCGTCACCGCCGGCGTATGGGAGGAGCTCGTCTATCGCGGCTTCCTGATCTGGTTTCTGGCGCCGGTCGTGGGCATTGCCGGGGCGCTGATCCTTTCGTCCTTCGTCTTCGGCATGGGCCATGCCTATCAGGGCGCGCCCGGCGTAGCTGTGACGGCCTTCATCGGATTGGTGCTGGCGGTGCTCTATGTGGTCTCGGGCAGCCTGTGGTGGCTGATGGCGGTCCACGCGCTGGTCAACGTTTATGGCGGGGTCGTGGCCTGGCGCCTGCAGAGCCTGGCGGCCAGCCGCCGTGGCGCAGGGGCCGCGCCTTCGAACGAGTTTGGTTAACGGCCGCTTACCATTCTTGTGCAATTCCGCCGTGGCCGATACCGTTCAAAGTTCGGCAATAGTCCCTGGGGGCTGGCACGATGTCCGTCTTGTTCCGCTTGATTTCGTTGATCTTGATCGTGATCGCCTTGATGCTGCTTGGCGCGGATGTCGTCACCTCGCTGGAGCACAACCAGGTCACGGTGCGTTCGGTCGAACAGGTCTGGGCCCTGTTCGACATGCAGAGCGTCAATGCGTTCAAGACCTGGACGCACGACACCCTGCCCGGCTGGCTTGCGGGCTGGGTCTATGGTGTGCTCAGCATGTGGGCGTTCGGGGTCTCGGGCGTGCTGGGCGTGATCCTGGCTTTCCTGTTCGGCCGCCATCACGATCGCATCGAAACCTGAGGCGCCTTCGCTCAGCGATTGGCGCCCGGAATCCACAACACGTCGCCGCCGCCCTCGGCATTGGCGAAGCGCGCGGCCACAAACAGGTGATCCGACAGCCGGTTGATGTATTTGAGCGCGGGCGCGCCGACGCTTTCGCGTTCGGCCAGCGCCACCATCAGCCTCTCGGCGCGGCGGACGATGGTGCGCGCCAGATGCAGATGGGCGGCGGCCGGCGTCCCACCCGGCAGCACGAAGGAATTGAGCGGGGCAAGCCCCTCGTTCATGTGGTCGATCTCGGCTTCCAGCCGGGCGGTCTGGGCCTCGACGATCCTGAGCGCGCCCTCGCTGCGGTTGCCACCCTCGGGCACGCAAAGATCGGCGCCGAGGTCGAAGAGGTCGTTCTGGATGCGCGCCAGCATGGCGTCGAGCGCGCCCGCGCTCGATAGCCGGGCCAGCCCGATGGCGGCATTGGCCTCGTCGACGGTGCCGAAGGCCTCGATCCGAAGCGCGTGCTTGGGAAGCCGCTTTCCGTCGCCCAGAGCGGTCGTGCCCTTGTCGCCGGTCCTGGTGTAGATGCGGTTGAGCTTGACCATGACCTGAGCCTATCGCGGCGCGCCCAAAAGGCGAGGCCAAAAAAAATTTGTGGCCCCCCCTTGAAAGCGTGACGCTGGTTTCCCATTTCGTCCTATATCCCCGGAAAAGCGAGGAATTGGACGTGTGGTCGCGGTTGCGGACGCCGTTCGCCTCGCTATGATCCGGCCTGCTTGCTCGATCAGGATTGCCCCATGCCCGTCGAAGTCCCTGAAACCATTGAAGTCGAAGACACGCGCGCGGTCTGCGACGGCGGCGGAGGCGCGCTCGGTCATCCGCGCGTCTATCTGGAGATGGGCGACGAGCATTTCGTCGAATGCCCCTATTGCGACCGCCGCTTCGTGCTGCGTCCGGGGGCCAAGGCGCATCATTGAGCGCGCCAGCCCAAATCGGGCCTCATCCGCTCAAGGCGGGCGATCATCTCTATCTGATCGACGGCTCGGGCTATCTGTTCCGCGCCTATCACGCGCTGCCGCCGCTCACGCGCAAATCGGACGGGCTGCCGACGGGCGCGGTCTCCGGTTACTGCAACATGTTGTGGAAGCTGTTGGAGGACACGCGAGATGGCGACAAGCCCACCCATCTGGCCGTGATCTTCGATGCCGGACGCAAGACCTTCAGGAACGCGATCTATCCCGACTACAAGGCCAACCGCCCCGAACCGCCGGAGGACCTGATCCCGCAATTCCCGCTGGTGCGCGATGCCACGCGCGCCTTCGGCGTGCCGGCCATCGAGCTTGCCGGCTACGAGGCCGACGATCTGATCGCGGCCTATGCCGCGGCGGCGCGTGAAGCCGGCGCGCGCGTCACCATCGTCTCGTCCGACAAGGACCTGATGCAGCTTGTCGTCGACGGCGAGGTCGAGCTTCTCGACACCATGAAGAACAAGCGCATCGGCTCGGCCGAGGTGATGGAGAAATTCGGCGTGCCGCCATCGAAGGTGATCGATGTGCAGGCGCTGGCCGGAGACTCCACCGACAACGTCCCTGGCGTCCGCGGCATCGGCGTCAAGACCGCCGCCGAGCTGATCAATACTTACGGCGATCTCGACGCGCTGCTGGCGCGCGCAAGCGAGATAAAGCAACCCAAGCGCCGCGAAAGCCTGATCGAACAGGCCGAGATGGCGCGGATATCGAGGACGCTTGTCACTCTCGACGCCGCCGCGCCGCTGCCCGAACCGGTCGCCGATTTCGGCACCCACGAGCCGCAGCCGCAGCCGTTGATCGCTTTTCTGAAAGCGATGGAGTTCAACGCGCTGATACGGCGGGCGGCATCGCATTTCGGTGTCGACGATCCCGATACGATCGCGCCCGCACCCGATCCGGCGGGCCCGAAGGCGGACCGAGCCGCGCCAGAGCCGCCGAACGACGACGTGGCTGCCAAAAGACCAGACGGCGCGCCCGGCGCGGTGATGGATCGCGGGCAATTGCTCAAGCCCATCGATTACGAAGCCTATGAGACCGTGACGGCGATGGAGCGGCTGAACGCCTGGATCGCGCGCGCGAAGGAGGAAGGCCGGGTCTGCGTCGACACCGAGACCACCTCGCTCGATGCGATGCAGGCCGGATTATGCGGCGTCTCGCTGGCGGTGGCGGCGGGCAAGGCTTGCTACATCCCTTGCGGCCATCGCTCGGGCCAGGGCCTCGATCTGGGCGGCGCCGGCGGTATCGAACAGCTTGCCGAAGCGGATGTGCTCGCCGCATTGAAGCCGATGCTGGAAGACGAAGGCGTGCTCAAGATCGCCCAGAACATGAAATATGACTGGCTGATTTTCGCCCGGCGCGGCATTCGTATCGCCCCATTCGACGACACCATGCTGATGTCCTATGTGCTCGAAGCGGGCCTGCACGGCCACGGCATGGACGAACTATCCGAACTCCATCTCGGCCACACGCCGATCTCCTTCACCGACGTCGCCGGCAAAGGCCGCGAGAAGGTCACCTTCGACGCCGTCGATGTGAAGGCGGCGACCCGCTACTCGGCCGAAGACGCCGACGTCACCTTTCGCCTGGCCGGTCTGCTCAAGCCGCGGCTCGCCGCCGAAGCCATGGCGACCGTCTATGAAACGCTGGAGCGCCCGCTGGTGGTCGTGCTGGCCGACATGGAGCGCGCGGGCATCGCCATCGATCCGGATCTGTTGCGCAAGCTCTCCAACGACTTCGCGCAGGACATGGCGAAACTCGAGAAGGAGATTCACAAACTCGCCGGCGAAGATTTCAACATCGCCTCGCCCAAGCAATTGGGCGACATTCTGTTCGGAAAATTCTCGCTACCCGGCGGGCGCAAGACCAAGACCGGCGCCTGGTCCACCGATGCCGACACGCTGGAGACGCTTGCGCTTCAGGGTCACGACATCGCGCAAAAAGTGCTCGACTGGCGCGGGCTCGCCAAACTGCGCGGCACCTACACCGATGCGCTGCCGGCCTATATCAATCCCGAAACCGGCCGCGTCCACACCTCTTTCGCCATGGCCTCGACCTCGACGGGGCGGCTGGCCTCGACCGATCCCAACCTGCAGAACATCCCGATCCGCACCGAAGCCGGGCGCAAGATACGCGCTGCCTTCATCGCGCCCAGGGGCACTCAACTGATCAGCGCCGATTACAGCCAGATCGAACTCAGGCTGCTGGCCCACATCGCGGATATCCCGGCGCTCAAGGCCGCCTTCGCCAAGGGCGTCGACATCCATGCCATGACGGCGTCCGAGATTTTCGGCGTGCCCGTCGAAGGCATGCCCGCCGATATCCGCCGCCGCGCCAAGGCCATCAATTTTGGGATTGTCTACGGGATTTCGGGCTTCGGGCTCGCCAACCAGCTCGGCATCGAGCGCGACGAGGCATCCGCCTATATCAGGAAATATTTCGAGCGCTTCCCCGGCATCCGCGACTATATGGAGCGCACCAAGGAGGCCGCGCGCGAACGCGGCTTCGTCGAAACCCTGTTCGGCCGGCGCATCCATATCCGCGAGATCGCCTCCAAGGTGCAGGGCCTGCGCGGCGGCGCCGAACGTGCGGCCATCAACGCGCCCATCCAGGGCTCGGCCGCCGACATCATCCGCCGCGCCATGATCCGCGTGCCCGGGGCATTGGCTGCCGAAGGCCTGCACGCGAAAATGCTGTTGCAGGTCCATGACGAGCTCGTCTTCGAGGCGCCCGAAGCGGAAGCGGAGCGAACCTGCAAGCTGGTCAGCGAAGTGATGGAGAAGGCGGCCGAGCCGGCGTTGTCCTTGTCGGTGCCACTGGTGGTGGAAGCCCGCGCAGCCGCCAACTGGGACGCCGCGCACTAACCGCGCCGCTTAGGCCGCCAGCGCCTCAGGTAGTGCGTCGGCCGGGATGCCGGCCTTCTGCAGGGTCTCGAGCAGTTCGGCCCTGGCCGCGTCGGGCTCCGGCGCTTCGTCACCCTGGGCCACATAAAGGACGTAGTCGGAAAGAAATCCGGGCTTGGCAAGATGCGCCACGATCATGCCGCGTGCCTTGCCGGCAAGCTGGCCTTCGGTCAACACGCCGCTGATGCATAGCTTCAGCATGGTGACGACCTTGTCGACGTGGCTCGTGTTCTTGGTCGCCACCGCTTCCAGGATGCGGGCCCGGCCCTCGATTTCGCTGGCCACCTTGTCGATCGCCTTGGCGATTTCCCGGCGCCGGTCCTCCTGGAGCCCCGAGCGCATGGTGCGCGTCTGCAACTCGGCGAGCCGCTGCAGCCGGGTAAGCACCGGCGTCGACGGATTCTGGAAATGGTTGGTGAAGCCTGCCGCGGTAATAAGCGGAAGCATGACGTCCGCAAGCTGGCGTTTGTTCTCCGCGCCGATGATGCTTTCCTCGATCGTCAGAAGCTTTTCGATTTTTTCATCGGGCGCCGCGATGGGTTCGAGGAAGCGCGCCAGAACTTCGTAGGTGACAAGCCGCTTCGAGCGCAGCGTGAAGGCCGCGATCAGGTCCTCGTGGCTCAGATATTTGCCCTGGCCCAGCACCAGCTTGTTGGCAATGCGCCGGAGCATGGCGATCTCCTCGAGCATCGAATCGCCCGACAGCTTCTTCATGCTCTTGAGTTCGGCCATGATGCGGTTGGCGATAGCCGTGCGCGCGGCAGGAAGGTCGTCGGCGGCGAAATGCCGGGTCAGCACGGCGACGCCGTTGGTCGCGTATTTCTCCGGCCGCTTCTGGCCGAGTAGGAGATGGATCAGCGTGGTCAGCGCGTCGCCCAGATTGTCGTGGGTGCCGATGAGGTCGTGCAGCGCCGCCGAGCCGTTGAGGATTTCCGCGGCGATGCCATCGGTTGCCGACAGCACCAGCGCAGCACCCGGGCTGCCGTCCTTGCCTTGCTCCAGGATGCCGAGCAGGCGGACCAGCTTGTCGTTCCAGCCGGTGGCCTGGGCCAGATATTTGGCGATCGCGCCGTTAAGCACATAGCTGCCGTCGCTGTCATCTGCCAGCTTGTCGGCAAGCGCCCGGAATTGGCCGGGTGCCACGTCCGGGAAATAATTCTTGCGCTCGTCGCGGTAGACGCGGTTGATCGCCTTCGTGACGAGCTCGTTCAGATCCTTGATGATCTGCTGCACCGGCTTCTTGGTCGAAGAGGCCTGGGCCACCGCGATCTTCTGGATCGCGTGCTGGTAGATGGTGCCGGTGGCCTCGAACTTCTCCAGCGCGTCGGCGCGGTGGATGAGTTCGGTCACCGTCATCTTCTGGCGGGCCAGATAATCGGTAAGCAGCCGCGCCATGGTCGCGCGCGCGTGGTAGGAGTAAAGGTCGTCCGGCTTGAAACAGGGCAGTGTCGAGGGCACGTCCTCGGCAGCCGGCTCGACCTTGGATTGGTTGTGGCCGTCCTCGAAGATTTTCAGCGTCAGGTAGTCTCCGGTCTCGGAATCGTACGTCTCCTTGATAACCTTGACCCCGGTCGCTCCGCCCTCGGTCATCAGCTCCTGGGCGAGCGTCAGCGCGGCATCGCGATGGCTGATGACGTCGTGCAGCTTCCAGCCGCCCCTGGCGCCCTGGCGCTTGAAGACCTCGAAATGTACTTCCCGTTGCGACATGAATGGAGCCGGTCCGCAAGACGTTGCGTTTTGCGAGTATCCGGGAGATCAGCTTAAGCTGCGGTTAAGACTGCGGAATTTGGCCCGCTCGATGAGCCGTCAGATCGTGGATGCGGGGGCTGGTCCCGCACAGTGGGCAGGCAGGATCGGGCCTGACGGTGACATTGCGGAAGCGGGTGGCGAGCGCATCGTAGATCAGAAGGCGCCCGGCCATGCTGTCGCCGATCCCCAGGATTTCCTTGAGCACCTCGAGCGCCTGCAGCGTGCCCATGACGCCGGCCGCCGCCCCCAGCACCCCGGTCTCCGAGCAGGAAGGCGCTGTCCCCGGCGGCGGCGGCTCTGGGAAGATGCAGCGGTAGCAGGGAAAGGCCCCGGATTTGTCGTGGGCCTTGAAGGTGGCGAGCTGGCCGTCGAATTCGGTCACAGCCGCCGACACCAGCGTCCGCTCCGCCAGATAGCAGGCGTCGTTGACCAGGAATCTGGTGTCGAAATTGTCGGAGCCGTCGGCGACGAGGTCGTAGCCCCCGATCAGCTCCAGTGCGTTGGCGGCGGTGAGCCGCACATCGTGGGTCTCGATGGCGGTGCCGGGATTGATGGCCTTGGCGGCGCGGGCGGCCGAGTTCGTCTTGGCGGTTCCGATGTCGGCGCTTCGGTGGGCGATCTGGCGCTGCAGATTGGAGAGCGACACGGTGTCGAAATCGACGATCCCGATGGTGCCGATACCGGCCGCGGCCAGATAGAGGATCACGGGGCTGCCCAGCCCGCCCGCGCCCACAACCAGGACGCGCGCGGCCCTGAGCCTGGCCTGGCCCGGCCCGCCCACCTCCCTGAGCACAATATGCCGGGCGTAGCGGTCGATATCCTCATCGGAAAGCGTCATGGCCCCGCGCTCATAGCTCAAGCGGCGGGCCCGCGGAAGGCCCGGCCGAGGAGCCTTGAAAGAACGTATGTTCCGCGGCGTTTCGTCTTTAACTTCAAAGTCTCACGAGCCTTGCCTTTTGCCGGGGACGGTGTAGGTGGTTTGCGCCGGCCGGGTCAAAGCGCCTATTCTTGCCGGCAACGGACAAGCATCAAATTCCGGCCGACTTCACGGCTGGTGTATGGTGGCGGAAACATTCTAGGAGCGAGCATGTCTCAGGACGGGCGGCACCCGAGCGCCTATGGGCTTGAAAATCAGGGCTTCCGCAATCTCAAAGCGGTCCACTGGAACCTGACCGCGTCGGCGCTTTACGAAGCGGCGACGCTGCGCGGCGAAGGCCAGGTGGCCAAGAACGGACCCTTTGTGGTTCTGACCGGTCAGCACACCGGCCGCTCGGCCTCCGACAAGTTCATCGTGCGCGACGCGGCGAGCGAATCCCAGGTCTGGTGGGACAACAACAAGGCCATGAGCCCGGCCCATTTCGAGGCGCTGTTCGCCTCGATGATGTCCTACGCCCAGGGCCGCGAGCTGTTCGTGCAGGACCTCTATGGCGGCGCCGATCCGGCCCATCGCCTGCCCGTGCGCATCGTCGCCGAGCTCGCCTGGCATTCACTCTTTGTCCAGCACCTGTTGATCGAGCCGACATCGGCGGAGAAGGAAGGCTTCGTCCCCGAATACACGATCGTCGATCTGCCGGGCTTCCACGCCGACCCGGCGATCCATGGCTGCGCCACCGGCACCGTGATCGCGGTCAATTTCACGAAGAAGTTGATTCTGATCGGCGGCACTTCCTATGCCGGCGAGATGAAGAAGTCGGTGTTCACGATCCTCAACTACCTTCTGCCGCCCAAGCGCGTGATGCCGATGCATTGCTCGGCCAATGTCGGAACGGGCCGCGAGTCCGCGATCTTCTTCGGCCTGTCCGGCACCGGCAAAACGACACTGTCGGCCGATGCCTCGCGCACGCTTGTGGGCGACGACGAGCATGGCTGGGGCGAATCGGGCGTCTTCAACTTCGAAGGCGGCTGCTATGCCAAGGTGATCAAGCTGTCGCGCGAAGCCGAGCCGGAGATCTACTCCACGACCGAGCGCTTCGGCACCGTGCTCGAAAACGTCGTCATGGACCCGGTGACGCGCGAGCTCGATCTCGAGGACAACCGCTACACTGAGAACACGCGCGCGGCCTATCCGATCGACTTCATCCCCAATGCGTCGTCGACCGGCATGGCCGGCCATCCCAAAAACGTCATCATGCTGACGGCCGACGCCTTCGGCGTGCTGCCGCCGATCGCCAAGCTCACGCCCAGCCAGGCCATGTACCACTTCCTGTCGGGCTTCACCGCCAAGGTCGCCGGCACCGAGAAAGGTCTGGGCAAGGAGCCGCAGCCGACCTTTTCGACCTGCTTCGGCGCGCCCTTCATGCCGCGCCACCCCACCGAATACGGCAATCTGTTGCGCGATCTGATCGCCCAGCACGGCTCGGATTGCTGGCTCGTCAACACCGGCTGGACGGGCGGGGCCTATGGCGTGGGCCGGCGCATGCCGATCAGGGCCACGCGCGCGCTTCTGGCAGCGGGCCTTGACGGCACGCTCGCCAATGCCGAGATGCGCATCGACCCGCATTTCCGCTTCCGCGTGCCGGTGGCGGTGCCGGGTGTGGACGCCGCGATCCTGAACCCGCGCGAAACCTGGGCCGACAAGGCTGCCTATGACGCCCAGGCGCGGAAGCTGGTTTCCATGTTCCGCGACAATTTCAAAATCTACGAAAGCCATGTCGGCGCCGACGTGCTCGATGCCGCGCCCCGGCTGGCCGAAGCCGCCGAATAGGACGCAGGCTCAAGCGCAAAGAAGATGAAGGCCCCGTGACAAATTTCGCGGGGCCTTTTGCATGGGCCCATGCGTTGCCGCTAGAGTTCGAAGCTGCCGCGAGGCGATGGAGGCAGAAGATGCAGAAGCGGAAAATCGGAAAGTCGGATTTGAAAATCGCGCCGGTGATGCTGGGCGGAAATGTCTTTGGCTGGACGGCCGACGAGGCCACCAGCTTCCGCATTCTTGATCGCTTTCTCGATGCCGGCTTCAACGCGATCGACAGCGCCGATTCCTATTCCATGTGGGTGCCCGGTCATAAGGGCGGCGAGTCGGAGACCGTGCTCGGCAATTGGTTCGCCGCGCGCGGCAATCGCGACAAGGTGGTGCTGGCGACCAAGGTCGGCACGCTGCCGATCGACGACAAGGGCGGCTTGTCCAGGCGCCACATCGCCGCCGCCATCGAGGGCTCGCTGAAACGCTTGAAGACCGATTACATCGACATCTATTTTGCACATCGCGACGACCAGAACACCCCGCTTGAGGAATCGCTCGATGCCATGGCCGGGCTCGTGAAGGCCGGCAAGGTGCGCGTGCTCGGCGGCTCCAACTATTCGGCGGAGCGGCTGTCCCAGGCTCTTGCGATCAGCGAAAAGAATTCGTGGCCGCGCTATGAGATTCTGCAGCCGCTTTACAATCTCGCCGAACGGGCCGCCTTCGAAGGCGCGCTCGAAGCGGTGTGTCGCGATCATGATATCGCGGTGGTGCCCTATTTCGCGCTGGCCGCGGGCTTTCTCACCGGCAAGTACCGCAGCGAAGCCGATCTCGGCAAAAGCCCGCGCGGCCAGCGGATGGCAGGGAAATATCTGAACCCGCGTGGGCTCGCGATCCTCGGCGCGCTCGATTCAGTTGCCGCCCGATACGGCGCCACGCCGGCGCAAGCGGCCGTCGCCTGGCTGATCGCCAAGCCCGCGATCACCGCCCCCATCGCCAGCGCCACCTCGCTCGCGCAACTGGACGATCTGATCGCCGCGGCGAGCCTTACGCTCGATCGCGATGCGATGGCCGAACTCGACGCGGCCAGCGCCGCCTGAGCGGCCTCAACGTGCCCGATAAATCCACACCCGCGCCGGCGGAATATTGGCCCAGATCACCGCGGCGCGGCTGACGGTGAAGCTGTCGGTCTGCGGCATTGGCGGTGTCAGCCCATAGGAGAACTGGACAAAGGGCGCACCCGGCTGCAGCCGCCGGAAGGCGCCTTCGATCAGGGCACGCCGGGCGGGGACGGGCCAGTTGAGCAGCGGAATGCCAGAGACGACGGCGGCGAAAGCCGCGCCATTGGCGTGGCCGAGGGTGGCGGTGAGGTCGAAGGCGTCGCCCTGGATCACATTGACGCCCGGGCAGCGGGCGCGCACGCGAGCCACGAAGTCAGGGTCATATTCGACGGCCGTGATGCGCTCGGGCGCGATGCCGTGTCCGATCAGGGCCTCGGTGATGACGCCGGTGCCGGGTCCCAGCTCCAGGATCGGCCCGGAGGAAGCGGCATCGACCTGGGCGGCGATGGCCCGCGCCAGGGCCGGGCTCGAAGGGGCGATGGCGCCGACGCCCTTGGGGCTGGCGATCAGGCCGCGCAGGAACTCCCACTGCTCGGATATGGGGCTGACATTGCCCTTGCTCGACATCGAGAAGTCTCCTTTGGCACAATTATAGGCCTCATCGGCGCCCCGCCGCTAGGCGTATGTGGCGCCTTTACCCTCCTTTGACTTTCGCCGGGGATACTTTCGGCCCGTATCCGCGCACCCGCTCGCCCAATGATCCTCGACCGCTTGAAAAAATACGACGACGACATTTATGCCAAGGCGACATTCGCCGCGGCCGTGTTCTTCGTCGTCTTCTATGTCGGCTACCTCTTGAACACCCACCCGCCGCGCGATGCCTTCGGCTATATGATCGGCCGCGATTTCGTCAACGACTGGATGGGCGCACGCGCCGTGCTCGGCGGCGAAATCCACCAGCTCTTCGACCACAACCTCTATGTCCACTATTTGCACACGGTGCTGCCGGGCCTGCCGAGGCACAACTGGTCCTACCCGCCCGACATTCTGCTGTTCATCTGGCCCCTCGGGTTCCTGCCTTACATCCCGGCCTATTTTTTGTGGTGCGCGGCGGGCCTTGGTGCCTATCTCTACGCTTCCTGTCGTGGCGGTTGCACGAAGAAGGACGTGTTCTTCCTGTTCGTGTGTCCGGCCGTCGTGGTCAATCTCTTTGCCGGCCAGAACGGCTTTTTCTCGGCGGCGTTTCTGATCGGCGGCTTCACGCTGCTCGACCGCCGGCCGATCGTGGCCGGTATCTGCTTCGGGCTCTTGACTCTGAAGCCGCAGCTCGGACTTCTCATTCCGCTGGCGCTGGTGCTCGAAGGGCGTTGGCGCACGATCTTCGCAGCGGCCGCGACGTTCGCGGGCCTGTTCGCCGTCAGTTGCGCGGTGTTCGGCTTCTCGGCGTGGAGCGAGTATTTCAGGCTCGCCGTTCCCTTTCAGGAACAGGTCATGAAGTACGGCACGGCGCTGATGCCGATGATGATGCCGACGCCGTTCATGAACATGCGGGTGATGCATTTCTCCTATCACGTCGCCACCTGGGTGCAGGCCCCATTCACGCTGTTCGCGATCGCTGCTGTGGCCTGGACCTTCGCCAAGCGCCGCGATCCGCTTTTGTCGCGCGCGGTTCTGATCACGGCGGGCTTCGTGGTGACGCCCTATGTCTTCAATTACGACATGGTCGTGTTCGGCTGGCTGGTGTGGACGCTGCGTCCGCGCTTCACAGAAGCCAGGGACGCGAAGCTGTTGCTCGCGGTCTGGAGCCTGCCGGTGACGGTGATGGTGGTGGGCCTGTTTGGAATTCCGGGTACGGCGCTGGTGCTGACGGCTTTCCTCGTCCGGCTTCTGTGGATGCTGAAATGCCAGGAACCGGCGCGTCTGCCGAATGCGGCCCAATCCAATTCCCTTGAAGCGGACCCGCTTTCACCCGAACTGATGGAGCCGGAAGGCTTCAATCCGGAAAGCGCGATCGCCTAGGCGGGCTTGGCGCTGCCGAGGAATTCCTTGACCTTGGCGAAGAAGCCTTCGGATTCGGGCTGGGTGTCCGGCGTGCAATCCTTCTCGAAGCCGCGCAAAAGCTCCTTCTGCCGCTTGGTGAGCTTGACCGGCGTTTCGACGGCGACCTCGACGTAGAGATCGCCACTGAGCCCGCCGCCGCGCAACACCGGCATGCCCTTGGAGCGCATGCGGAACTGGCGGCCCGATTGCGTGCCCTCGGGAATTTTGATGGCGATCTTGCCACCGTCGAGCGTCGGCACTTCGACGCTGCCGCCGAGCGCGGCGGTGGTGAACGAGATCGGGCAGCGGCAATAAAGATCGTGGCCGTCACGCTGGAAGATGGGATGGGGCGTGACGGAGACGAATATGTAGAGATCGCCGGGCGGCCCGCCATTCATGCCGGCCTGGCCCTCGCCGGCAAGCCGGATGCGCGTGCCTTCTTCGACTCCGGCGGGAATGTCGACGCCGAGCAGCCGCTCCTTTTGTATGTGGCCGGTGCCCTGGCAGGGTTTGCAGGGATTGCGGATCACGCGGCCATTGCCGTGGCAATTGGGGCAGGTGCGCTCGACCGTGAAGAAGCCCTGCTGCGCGCGCACGCGCCCCGATCCGGAGCAGGTCGGGCATTGCTCGGGATTGGAGCCGGTCTCGGCACCGGTGGCGCCGCAGGCCTCGCAGGCGACCGCCGACGGCACCTTGATCTCGGCGTGGTAGCCGGCGAAGGCGTCGATGAGCCTGATTTCGAGGTTGTAACGCAGGTCGGCGCCGCGGTTCTGACGCCGGGCGCGCCGGCCGCCCGTGAACTCGCCGAAAAGATCGTCGAAGATGTCGGTGAATGAGGCGGCGAAATCGCCAAAACCGCCGCCCGGCCGGCCGCCGCCATTGTCGAAGGCGGCATGGCCGAAGCGGTCATAGGCGGCGCGCTTCTGATCGTCCTTCAGGACGTCATAGGCCTCGTTGATTTCCTTGATCTTGTGCTCGGCCTCGGCGTCGCCAGGATTGCGGTCGGGGTGCATCTCCTTGGCCAGCCGGCGATAGGAGAGCTTGATCTCTTCGATCGAAGCGCCCTTCTGGCAGCCGAGCGTTTCGTAATAGCAACGCTTCATCGCGCGCCCCCCGCGGGCAGGGCATCAGAAACCGGAAATCGAAAGCCGGAAATCAGAGCTTGCATAATCGTCTCCAATTCCAACGTTCCGATTTCCGACTTCAGATTTCCGTTCTTCAGTTTTCCGGCTTCTGATTGTCGTCGACTTCCGAGAACTCGGCGTCGACCACGTTCTCGTCGGGCTTGGCACCGCCATCGCCGGCAGCGCCGGCTTCGCCTTGCGCCTGCTGGGCCTTGTACATGGCTTCACCGAGCTTCATCGAGGCCTGGGCCAGCGCCTGCGTCTTGGCCTGGACGGCATCGGTGTCGTCGCCCTTGACCGCTTCCTTGAGGTCGGCCAGCGCGTTCTCGATCGCCGTGCGCTCTTCGGTTCCGACCTTGTCGCCGTGCTCGGTCAGCGCCTTCTCGGTGGAATGGATCAGCGCCTCGGCATGGTTCTTGGCTTCGACGGCCGCCTTGCGCGTCTTGTCGTCGGCGGCATGGGCCTCGGCATCCTTGACCATTTTGTCGATGTCGGCGTCCGACAAGCCGCCACTGGCCTGGATGCGGATCTGCTGCTCCTTGGACGTGGCCTTGTCCTTGGCCGTGACCGAGACGATGCCGTTGGCGTCGATGTCGAAGGTGACCTCGACCTGCGGCACGCCGCGCGGAGCCGGCGGAATGCCCATCAGGTCGAACTGACCCAGCATCTTGTTGTCGGCTGCCATCTCGCGCTCGCCCTGGAAGACGCGGATCGTCACTGCGGTCTGGTTGTCCTCCGCGGTCGAGAACACCTGGCTCTTCTTGGTCGGGATCGTGGTGTTGCGGTCGATCAGGCGCGTGAACACGCCGCCCAGGGTCTCGATGCCGAGCGAAAGCGGCGTCACGTCGAGCAGGAGAACGTCCTTCACCTCGCCCTGCAGCACGCCGGCCTGGATGGCCGCACCTATGGCCACGACCTCGTCCGGATTGACGCCCTTGTGCGGCTCCTTGCCGAAGACCTGCTTGACCGCTTCCTGCACCTTGGGCATGCGGGTCATGCCGCCGACCAGGATCACTTCGTCGATTTGGCTGGCGCTGACGCCGGCATCCTTGAGTGCCTGCTTGACGGGGCCGGTCGTGCGCTGGATCAGGTCGTCGACAAGGGCTTCCAGCTTGGAGCGCGTGATCTTCATCGTCAGATGCTTCGGCCCGGATTGATCGGCCGTGATGAAGGGCAGGTTCACTTCGGTCTGGGTGGCGCTCGAAAGCTCGATCTTGGCCTTCTCGGCGGCTTCCTTGAGCCGCTGGAGCGCGAGGCGGTCCTGGCGCAGGTCGATGCCCTGCTCTTTCTTGAACTCGTCGGCGAGATAATTGACGAGGCGGGTGTCGAAATCCTCGCCACCCAGGAAGGTGTCGCCATTGGTGGATTTCACCTCGAAGACGCCGTCGCCGATTTCCAGCACCGACACGTCGAAGGTACCGCCGCCGAGGTCATAGACCGCGATGGTGCCGGAACCTTTCTTGTCCATGCCGTAGGCGAGCGCGGCCGCAGTCGGCTCGTTGATGATGCGCAGCACCTCGAGGCCGGCGATCTTGCCAGCGTCCTTGGTGGCCTGGCGCTGGGCATCGTTGAAGTAGGCCGGAACCGTGATGACTGCCTGGGTTACCTTCTCGCCCAGATGGGCCTCGGCGGTCTCCTTCATCTTCTGCAGGATGAACCCGGAAATCTCTGACGGGGCGTAGCGCTTGCCTTCGCGGCCGGCCACCCAGGCGTCGCCATTGTCGGCCTTGACGATCTTGTAGGGGACCATCTCCATGTCCTTCTTGGTCATGGGATCGTCGAAGCGCCGGCCGATCAGGCGCTTGATCGCGAAATAGGTGTGTTCGGGGTTGGTGACCGCCTGGCGCTTGGCGGCCTGGCCGACGAGGCGCTCGCCGTCACTGGTGAACGCGACGATGGAGGGGGTGGTGCGGCCGCCCTCTGCGTTTTCGATGACCTTGGGGCTTGCGCCCTCCATCACGGCGACGCACGAGTTCGTGGTGCCGAGGTCGATGCCGATGACCTTCGCCATTGCTGTCAGTCCCTTTGTTGTGGCGGACGGTTGTCAGGCCTCGTTCTGAGCGCCCCTTGCCCGTCCCCTTGAAATCATTGACAAATCCGGCCCTAGCCGAAGCCAGACTCGCCACTGATTGGGTATATAGGAGCCGGGATAGGCGCCCGCAAGGCGTGGAACCGTCCCCGGCGGCCAGAAAATGCAGCAAAATCGCCGTCAATTCCGCCGCATGGAGCCGCCCCGCCTCAGAGCGCGGCGATGAGTGCGGCGTTGTAGATTTCGCTCATCTTGCCGCCCAGAGGCGCGATCTGGACCGGCCGTTCCAGCCCCACCAGAAGCGGGCCCAGCATGTTGCTGCCGCCGATCTGCTGCAGCAGCTTGGTTGAGATCGAGGCCGAATGGATGGCCGGCATGATCAGCACATTGGCGGTGTCGGTGAGCCGGCAGAAGGGGTAGACCGCCAGCCGCTCGGCATCGAGGGCGACGTCGGCGGCAAGTTCGCCGTCATATTCGAAATCAACGCCGCGACGGTCGAGGATGTGGACCGCCTCGACGATGCGCTCGCTGCGCTCGCTTCTGGGGAAGCCGAAGGTCGAGGAGGCGAGCAGCGCCACCCTGGGCTCGAAGCCGAAGCGGCGGGCCTGGCGGGCGACCTGGATGGCGATGTCGGCCAGTTCCTCGCTCGTCGGCATCTCGTGGACGGAAGTGTCGGCCACGAAGACGACGCGACCCCTCGCGAAAATCACATTGATGCCGATGGGTCGCTCGCCCTTGGGCGGGTCGAGCACCATGCGAATATCGTTGAGCGCGCTCGAATAGGAGCGGGTGACGCCGGTCACCATGGCGTCGGCATCGCCGGCCGCCAGCATCGAGGCGGCGTAGACGTTGCGATCGTTGGTCACCATGCGCGCGCAATCGCGATAGAGCGCGCCGCGCCGCTGCAGCCGCGTATAGAGCGCGTCGATATAAGGCGTGGCCTCCTTGGCCGAATGCGGCACGCGGATTTCGAGCGCGTTCTCGTCGAGCCCAATCCTCGTGAAGGCCGCCTTGACGACGTCAGGGCGGCCAACCAGCAGCGAACGGCCGAGCCCCGAATTCTGGAACGCCGCCGCCGCGCGGATGACCGATTCCTCTTCACCCTCGGCGAAGACGACACGCTTGGGATTGGCGCGCACGCTCGCGGTGACGCGTTGGAACAGTGCGGCAGAAGGATCGAGGCGCGCGGTGAGCTGGTCGCGATAGGCCTCGCTGTCCTTCATCTCGCGCCGCGCCACGCCGGTGCGCACGGCCGCCTCCGCCACCGCCGACGACACCCGGCTGATCAGGCGCGGATCGAAGGGCACGGGAATAATGTAGTCGGGGCCATAGACCGGCCGGCTGCTGCCATAGGCTAGCGCCACCTCGTCGGGCACGTCTTCGCGCGCCAGCTCAGCCAGCGCATGGACCGCCGCGATCTTCATCTCCTCGTTGATGGTGCGCGCGCGCACGTCGAGTGCGCCGCGGAAAATGTAGGGAAAGCCCAGAACATTGTTGACCTGGTTGGGATAGTCGCTGCGTCCGGTGGCGACAATGGCGTCGGGACGTACAGCGCGCGCATCCTCCGGCGTGATCTCGGGATCGGGATTGGCCATGGCGAAGATGATTGGCGCCCCGTTCATGGACTTGACCATGTCCTGCGTCACCGCGCCCTTGACCGAAAGGCCCAGGAACACGTCGGCGCCGGCAAGCGCGTCGGCCAGGCTGCGTGCCTTGGTCTCGATGGCGTGCGCGCTTTTCCACTGGTTCATGCCTTCGGTGCGACCACGCCAGACCACGCCCTTGGAATCGCACAGGATCGCATTGTCGTGCGGCAGGCCCATGGCCTTCAGCAGCTCGAGGCAGGCGATGCCGGCCGCGCCCGCGCCATTCACCACCACCTTGATGCTGTCAATTTTGCGGTTCGTCAGATGCAGCGCATTGATGATGCCGGCGGCCGAAATGATCGCGGTGCCGTGCTGGTCGTCGTGGAAGACCGGAATATCCATCAATTCGCGCAAGCGCTGTTCGATGATGAAGCAGTCCGGCGCCTTGATATCTTCCAGGTTGATGCCGCCGAAGGTAGGCCCCAGATAGCGCACCGCGCCGATGAATTCGTCCACATCGGTGGTGTCGATTTCGAGGTCGATGGCGTCGACGTCGGCGAAGCGCTTGAAGAGCACGGCCTTGCCCTCCATCACCGGCTTGGACGCGAGCGCCCCCAGATTGCCCAGGCCCAGGATGGCGGTGCCGTTGGAGATCACGGCAACAAGATTGCCCTTGGCGGTGTAGTCGAAGGCCGCGTCCGGCCGCTCGGCGATGATGCGCACGGGCACGGCCACGCCCGGGCTGTAGGCGAGGCTCAGATCCCGCTGCGTCGCCATCGGCTTGGTGGCAGTGATCTCGATCTTCCCCGGCTTGCCGCCGGCATGGAAGGCGAGGACTTCTTCCTCGGTGACGGAGGGGCGTTTGAAACTGGGCATACTTGCTCCGCTGGGGCCAATCCACAGAATATCGGACTATCTGAGCAGGCCTTTCAATGGCCGCCGCGCGGCGGGCCGTTCCGAGGCTTGTCGATCTGCTAGGGTCCGGCCGATGAACACGTATGCCGCCCCGCCCGCTGTCCCGCAAGCCGCAGATGGCGCCACCCCCATGATGGCGCAGTACCTGGAGATCAAGGCTGCGCACGATGGGTATCTGCTGTTCTACAGGATGGGCGACTTTTATGAGCTTTTTTTCGACGATGCCGTGAGGGCGGCCGAAGCCCTCGACATCGCGCTGACCAAGCGCGGCCGGCATCTGGGCGAAGACATTCCGATGTGCGGGGTCCCGGTTCATGCTGCAGAGCAATATCTGGAAAAGCTGATCCGCAAGGGCTTCCGGGTCGCCGTCTGCGAGCAGACCGAGGATCCGGCAGAGGCCAGGAAGCGGGGTTCCAAGTCCGTCGTTTCGCGCGAGGTCATCCGCCTGGTCACGCCCGGGACGCTGACCGAGGATTCCCTGCTCGACGCCCGGGCGGCCAACCAGCTGGCGGCGCTCGGCCGCGCTGGTGGAGACTATGCGCTGGCCTCGGCCGACATGAGCACGGGCGAGTTCAGGGTGGGTGCTGTCGCCCCGGCAGACCTCGCCGCCGAGCTGGCCCGTCTGGCGCCGCGCGAGCTGCTGGTGCCCGACGCGGTCCTCGCCGACGAGGTGCTGGGTCCGCTGCTCAACTCGCTCGGTCCGGCGCTGACGCCGCTGCCCGCGATCAAGTTCGATTCGGGCGCCGGCGAACGGGCCTTGAAGACTCTCTACCGCGTCGCCGCGCTGGAAGGCTTCGGCCAGTTCGGCCGTGCCGAGCTGTCGGCGGCCGGTGCGCTGGTCGGGTATCTGGAGCTGACGCAGAAGGGCAAGTTGCCGGCCCTGAGGCCCCTTCTCCGTACCGAAGCACGGGCTTTCATGGCGCTCGACGCCGCCACCCGCCGCAATCTCGAATTGACGGAAACGCTCGCGGGCGCCCGCCGCGGCTCGCTTCTGGCCACCATCGACGGCACGGTCACCGCGGGCGGCGCCCGCGAACTGGCGGCCAGGCTCGCCTCGCCGCTGACCGATTCTGTCGAGATCGCGGCCCGTCACGACGCCGTCGCCTGCTTCGCCGCGCAGGAGCGCTTGAGGGCCGATCTGCGCCAGCAGCTGCGCCGCGCCCCCGACATCGCCCGGGCGCTCGCCCGGCTATCGGTCGGCCGCGGGGGGCCGCGCGATCTGGCGGCGCTCCGCGACGGGCTTGCCGCGGCCCGGGCGATTCGCGACCGGCTTGGCGGCTTGGGCGATCCGCTTGCCGAAGCGCCGGGCGAGGCCCGTGCCGCGCGCGGAGCCTTGGTCGAAGGCATCGCGGCGGCCTCACGCCTCTCCGACCAGCTCTCGCATCTGCTGGTGGCCGAGCCGCCATTCCTGGCCCGCGACGGCGGCTTCGTCCGCACCGGCGCGCATGCGCCGCTCGACGAGGTGCGGTCCCTGCGCGACGAAAGCCGCCGCGTCATCGCGCGTCTCGAGGCGCGCTATCGCGAGGAGACGGGGATCGCCTCGCTCAAGATCAAGCACAACGGCGTGCTCGGCTATTTCATCGAAACCACGCCGGCCCACGCCGACAAGCTTCAGACAGAGGCGAACCGCCAGCTCTTCCGCCATCGCCAGACCATCGGCAGCGCCGTGCGCTTCTCGACGGACGAGCTCGCGACGTTGGCCAACCGCATTTCGCAGGCCGGCGATCAGGCCATCGCCATCGAGCGCGAATTGTTCGATGCGATGGTGGCTGAAGCTCTCGCGGCGCAGACGGCACTCTCCGGGATTGCGAGCGCGCTGGCCTGCCTCGATGTGTCGAGTGCGCTGGCCGAGCTTGCGATTGGGCGCCGTTATGTGCGCCCCCGTGTCGACACCGCGCTCGGCTTCGAGATCAGGCGCGGCCGTCATCCGGTCGTTGAAGCCGCCATTGAGGCCGCACATCCCGGGCCATTTGTGCCCAATGATTGCGATCTGTCGCCCGAAGGCGTCGGCCGGTTGTGGCTCGTCACCGGCCCGAACATGGCGGGCAAATCGACCTTCCTGCGCCAGAACGCGCTGATCGCGATTCTGGCGCAAATGGGCAGCTTCGTCCCCGCCGAGTCCGCGCATATCGGCATCGTCGACAAGCTGTTTTCCCGCGTTGGCGCCGCAGACGATCTGGCGCGCGGCCGCTCCACCTTCATGGTGGAGATGGTTGAGACCGCGGCGATCTTGAATCAGGCGACCGAGCGAAGCCTCGTCATCCTCGACGAGATCGGCCGTGGCACCGCAACCTTCGACGGGCTCGCCATCGCCTGGGCGGCGGCCGAGAATCTGCACGACGTCAATCGTTCGCGCGCACTGTTCGCCACGCATTATCACGAGATGACGGCGCTTGCCGGCCGTCTCAAATCGCTCGCCTGCGTGACCATGCGCGTCAGCGAATGGAACGATACCATTGTCTTCCTGCACGAAGTGGCGCCGGGTGCGGCCGACCGGTCCTACGGCATCCATGTCGCCAAGCTGGCGGGGCTTCCCGCACCCGTGATTGCCCGCGCCGAGGAGGTGCTGAAGGCGCTGGACGAGGGCCGCGAAGGCCACAAACCGCTCGCCCGCATCGACGATCTGCCGCTGTTCCAGGCCGCGCCACAGGCGAAGACTGAAACCAAGCCGAGCGCCGTCGAAGCGATGCTGCGCGAGGCGGTGCCAGATATGTTGACGCCGAAACAGGCGCTTGAGCTAATTTACAAACTGAAGGCGGGGTTAGGTCCGCGAGGCTGACGTCGCTCTTGCCGCTCGGGGCCCGCCCGGTGCAGCATCGCAGCCATGAGCGACAGTCCGTCCCAGCCGGAGCCGTCCGCGGAGCTTCGCGGCGCCCGCCGGTTCCCGCGCAAATTCCTCGTCGTCGTCGACAAGACGCCCGAATGCAAACTGGCATTGCGCTTCGCCACGCGGCGGGCCCAGCACACCGGCGGGCGCGTGTCGCTGCTTTGCGTCGCCCAGCTCGCCGATTTCCAGCAATGGCGCGGTGTCGAGGAGATCATGCGCGAAGAGGCGCATGAGGAAGCCGAGAGCGCAATTCACGCCGCGGCGAAATACGTCAACGATCTTTCCGGCCTCATTCCGGAAATGGTGATCGAGCATGGCGACACTGCCGAATGCATCATGAATCTGCTGAATGGCGATCCCGATCTTTCGATCCTGGTGCTGGCGGCCGCGACCTCGAAAGAGGGTCCGGGGCCGCTGGTGTCTCTGTTCGCGGGCCCGCAGGCGGGCGACTTCCCGATTCCCGTCACGATCGTGCCCGGCCGTCTGTCGGACGAGGAGATCGACGCGATGGCCTAACGCGTTTGGCGGGCGTCGCACGTTCCAACCTGGCGACGAAGGAGTGAGAGATGCGTTACCTGCACACCATGGTCCGGGTCTCCGACCTCGACGCCTCGCTCGATTTTTATTGCAACAAGCTCGGCCTCACCGAGATGCACCGCATGGAGAGCGAGAAGGGCCGCTACACGCTCGTCTTCCTGTGCGCACCCGGCGATCTGGAGGAAGCGCGCGAGACCAAGGCCCCGCTGGTCGAGCTGACCTACAATTGGGATTCCGAGGCGTACACGGGCGGGCGCAATTTCGGTCACCTCGCCTACCGGGTGGACGACATCTACGCGACGTGCCGCAAGCTGATGGAGGCCGGCGTCACCATCAACCGGCCGCCACGCGACGGACACATGGCGTTCGTCCGCTCGCCCGACGGCATCTCGATCGAGCTCCTGCAGGAGGGCCGGCCCAAGCCTCCGGCCGAGCCCTGGGCCTCCATGCCGAACACCGGCAGCTGGTAGCTCTCGACAAATCAGTAAGTTCGTATTATGTTCCCATTCTGCTACCTAAGATTGCAATATGGGAACCAGGTTGTACGCGGACAGGCTGTGGAGCCTTGGCATCGGTGCCGGGCTTTTGGTGCTGGCCTTCGGTACCGGCCCGTCCAGCGAGGGCGGGCCGCCAGGCCCACAGGCGGCCGCGGCGGCCTTTGCCGGCCCGGTCCGGGCTCAAGTCGTCCGCGTCATCGACGGCGACACCTTCGAAGCGGCGGCCCGCATCTGGCTCGGCCAGGCGATCGATGTGCATGTCCGCATCGAGGGCATCGACGCGCCTGAGCTCCATGCCCGCTGCGCCGAGGAAAAGCGCCACGCGGAGGCCGCTCGGGACTATCTCGCCCGCCGCCTCGCCGGCGGCGAGGTCGAGCTTTCGGCCGTCCGCTACGACAAATATGGCGGCCGTGTCGATGCAGTGGTGCGCGATGCTGACGGCGACGTCGGCCAAGCCATGATCAAGAACGGCTACGCCAGGGCCTATCGCGGTGGCCGCCGCCAGCCCTGGTGCGCGGACGGCTAGGGGCATCGTGATCGCGGTCGCAATGTGTCGCCCGGCGAGCGTCCCACGCGAATTTCGCGACGAAAAACAGGCTTTCCGGCAAAGTCCTGCGACTTGTGGGGGCCATGCTCTTTGGCGTTGGGGCGTTTGTGAGGAGTACCTGCAATGTCGAGATTGATTGTTCCCAATCCGGCGAGTTCCGTCGTCAACGACGCGATCGTGGCCGGCATCACCGCGGCCTTGCTCTTGGCCACTGCTGCGCTTGCGTTCGGCCCATTCGTCCATCTGGCGCTTTTGGCCTCTTGAGACCCGCGCGCGCCCGGCCGGGACCGGCACCGGCCGGCGTGCGGCGCGCAGGCCCTGCGAAAGTGGCCCCGTCCGGGCTATAGTGGCGACCGAAGGCGGCCGGATGCCGGCCGGGAAAGGTCTCCATGTTGGGCAAGGTTCTGGTCGCCATCGCCATCGGCATTGTCGGGCTGGTGCTGGCGGCGGGCGTTTCGACCATGTTCGTCGAGGGTCAGAAGGCCCGCGAATGGTCGAACAAGCTGATGCGGCTGCGCGTGTTGGCCCAGTTCATCGCCATCCTCATCATCATGGTTGTGTTCTATCTCTACCACGGCTCCTGAGGCCAAACCTCTTGCAGCTTCGGCCCTGATGGTGTTGTTACGGCCCCCGACAGGGACGGACGACACATGGCAAAAACGCTCTACGACAAGATCTGGGACGCCCATCTGGTCCACGAGACGCCGGGCGAATCCCCGCGTTCTCTATATCGACCGCCATCTGGTCCACGAGGTGACGAGCCCGCAGGCCTTCGAGGGCCTGCGCGAGGCCGGCCGCAAGGTGCGCCGCCCGGAACTGACGCTGGCCGTCGCCGATCATAATGTGCCGACCACGGACCGCGCCAAGGGCATCGCCGATCCGGAATCGCGCGACCCAGGTCGCAGACGCTGGAGAAGCAACGCGCGCGAATTCGGCATCGAATATCTCGCGATGAACGACATCCGCCAGGGCATCGTGCATATCGTCGGGCCCGAGCAGGGCTGGACGCTGCCCGGCACCACCATCGTGTGCGGCGATTCCCACACCTCGACCCATGGCGCCTTCGGCGCGCTCGCCTTCGGCATCGGCACCAGCGAAGTCGAGCATGTGCTGGCGACGCAGACGCTGCTGATCGCCGAAGTCGAAGAACATGCGCGTGACGCGTGAACGGCACGTTGCCGCTCGGCGTCACCGCCAAGGACATCGCGCTCGCCGTCATCGCCAAGATCGGCACCGCGGGCGGCACCGGCTATGTCATCGAATATGCCGGCGAGGCGGTCCGCGCGCTTTCGATGGAAGGGCGCATGACGCTCTGCAACATGACCATCGAAGGCGGCGCGCGCGCCGGCCTGATCGCGCCGGACGAGACCACCTTCGATTATGTCGCGGGCCGTCCGCGCGCGCCCAAGGCGCGCCGCCTTCGAAGCGGCGGTCGCCTATTGGCGCACGCTGAAATCCGACGACGGCGCGAAATTCGACGCCGAGATCGTGCTCGACGCCGCGCGACATCGCGCCGATGGTGACCTGGGGCACCAGCGCCCGAACAGGCGCTGCCGGTCACCGGCGCGTGCCCGATCCCGGCGACGATAGCCGACGCGGACAAGCGCGAAGGCATCGAACGCGCGCTCGCCTATATGGATTTGAAGCCCGGCACGCCGCTGCGCGAGGTCAAGATCGACCGCGTCTTCATCGGCTCCTGCACCAATGGGCGCATCGAGGATTTGCGCGCCGCCGCCGCCATCGCCAAGGGCAAGCAAGGTCGCGGCCCATGTCGGCGCGATGGTCGTGCCGGGCTCGGGCCTGGTGAAGGAACAGGCCGAAGAGGAAGGCCTCGACAAGATCTTCCTCGAAGCCGGCTTCGAATGGCGCGAGCCGGGCTGCTCGATGTGCCTGGCGATGAACGCCGACAAGCTGGAGCCGGGCGAGCGCTGCGCCTCGACCTCCAACCGCAATTTCGAAGGCCGCCAGGGCCGCGGCGGACGCACCCATCTGGTCAGCCCCGCCATGGCCGCCGCCGCCGCGATCGCCGGGCATCTCGCGGACGTGCGGGAGTTTCAGTCGAATAAGGGCGATCGCGTGCTCAGAGTCGCAACTTTGTGCGGTGAGTCTTGTACCTGCGCTCGCACATGCGGAGTGAAGCGTGTACTCCGTCGAGCAAGGTCCATATCGAAACAGACTGGGTCTATTACAATTCGCTGCGACGGCGCTGAGCCGAATTCGAACGGCTCTAGCGACAAGTACCAATGCATCGACATTGAACGCCGACAAGCGTATGCCGTACGCGGCACCGAACGCTGCGCATCGCAGCATCGTAATCCGGACGAGTCGAAGCGCGTGGCGATGGGCCTGATGCCAGCGACGGAGCGCCGGATACGGCTGGCGATCGCGGCTGCATTCCTGGCAGACGATGCGGCAGCTACAGAGCCTTGGACCGGATGATCCAAGACAACCTCACAGGCTAAATCTGCCGCACTGACGCGGTTCAGAAAAAAGCTCACCGGATCGACGTCCACGGTCATGCGCACCGCATTCGGCAACTTCACCGCCGCAAGCCAGCTCGCGCAAATAAGCCTGCACATCGACATTCTTCTCCGCCTGCACCAGCAGTCGCTCGCGCGTGCGCCCGCGCAGGATCTGATAGAAGGCCGGCGTCGGCCCCCACACTTTGACGCCGCGGGCCTTCGGCGCCGCCTTCGCCAATGCGCGTCCGGCCGCCTGCACCGCTTCCCCGTCATGGCTCGACAGAATGATCGCGGCCAGCCGCCCGAAAGGCGGGGCGTGCGCTCGCTCGCGATACATGCGCTCCTGTTCGTAGAAAGCGTCGCGATCCTTGGCGGCGATGCGCCTGCATCACCGCATCGTCGGGATTGCGCGTCTGCATCAGCACCAGCCCCGGCTTTTCGGCGCGGCCCGCGCGTCCCGCCACCTGATGCAGCAATTGGAAGGTGCGTTCGCGCGCGCGCAGATCGCCGTCGGAGCCGCCGAGGTCGGCGTCGATCACGCCGACCAGCGTGAGCTGCGGGAAATGGTGCCCCTTGGCCACGATCTGCGTGCCGATCAAGACGTCGATCTCGCGCCGTCCCATGGCGCGGATGGCGGCCTGCGTCTCTTCGGGCCCGTGCATGGTGTCGGATGACGCAATCGCCACGCGCGCATGGGGAAACGCTTGCACGAATTCCTCGGCCACGCGTTCGACGCCGGGCCCGCAGGCGATCAGGCTGCCTTCCTCGTGGCACTCAGGGCAGGCCTTCGGCGTTGGCATGTCGAAGCCGCAATGATGGCAGACGAGGCGGCGGTGATAGCGGTGCTCGACCAGCCAGGCCGAGCAGTTCGGGCATGTCATCTTGTGCCCGCAGCCCGCGCACAAGGTCAGCGGGGCATAGCCGCGGCGGTTCAGGAACAGCATCGCCTGTTCGTGGGCATCGAGTGTCGCCTGCAATGCGTCGCGCAGAGGCGGCGAGATCCAGCTTCCCGCTTCGCCGCGCTCGTTGCGCATGTCGATCAATCTGATTTCTGGCATCGCGGCGTTGCCGTGGCGGGCGGGCAGCTTGAGCCAATTGTAGCGCCCGCTCGATGCGTTGACATAGGTTTCGAGCGACGGCGTCGCGCTCGCCAGCACGACTGGACAGTTTTCGATGGACCCGCGCACCACCGCCATATCGCGGGCGTGATAGATGACGCCCTCTTCCTGCTTGTAGGCCTGCTCATGCTCTTCGTCGATGATGATGAGTCCAAGCTCGGAAAACGGCAGGAACAGCGACGAGCGCGCGCCCACCACCACGCGCGCCTCGCCATTCATCACCGCGCGATAGGTGCGCTTTCTCTCCTTCTGCGAAAGATCGGAATGCCATTCTGCCGGCCGGCAGCCGAAGCGCGCCGCGAAACGGTCGAGGAACTGCACCGTCAGCGCGATCTCCGGCAACAGGATCAGCACCTGCTTGCCGCGCGTCAGCGCTTCGGCCACCGCCTCGAAATAAACCTCGGTCTTGCCCGATCCGGTGACACCGTCGAGCAGCGTGGCCGAAAACACGCCTGCCGCCACGCTGCCCTGCAAGGCCTCGGCCGCCGCCTTCTGATCGGCGCTGAGTTTGACATGGTCGTGCTCGGGATTTGGCTTGGCGAAGGGTACGAATTCGGGAAGCTCGCAGGCCGCCAGCGCCCTGGCCTCGATCAGCCCGCGCACCACCGCCGGGCTGGCATTGGCCTCTTCGGCGAGCGCGGCGACGCTGCGGGCAAGCCCGTCGCCTGCCGCCTCCAGCACCCGCGTGCGGGCCTCTGTCATGCGCGCCGGCAACGCCTTGCCACGCACATAGCCGATCCGCGGAGCTTCGGGCTCGAAGGCGGCACGCGCGCGCAGCGCCTGCGCCAGCACCATGCCGGGCGGATTGAGCGTGTAGCGCGCCACCCAGTCGATGAAATCGCACAAGGCTTCGGGCAGCCGCAGGCCATCGCCCAGCGGGACCGCTTCCTTGAGCTTCTTCTCGGAAACTCCGCCCTCGTCCTCGCCCCACACCACGCCCAAGACCTCGCGCGGGCCCAAAGGAGCGACGACCAGTGTCCCGCGCGGGAGGTCTTGGGCAATGCGGTAGTCGTATGGGCCCGGAAGCGGCAGCGGCAGCAAGATAGCCGCACGCCGCGATGGGCCTACATCGGTAATTGTGCCGGGCTTCAAGCCGGGGGTCTTCATGGCTACACTTTCGGCAGTGATTCTTTTTGGTCAATCCCCGGGGCTGGGCATCATGCAGCGCGCAGAACTCGAATCTGTCGATCCGGCTGAAGCGGCCCGTGAAGCGGTCAAGGCCTATATCAGGCTCAATCGCGCGCGGCTGGCCGATGACGGCGAGCTTCTGGCGATGCTCTTGCCCGAGCGCTTCCCGGACGCCGCGGTGAGCGATCTGCAACGCTACACCATCGAGCGGCTTGCCGCCGAAAACGCGGTGCTGCGCGCGGAACGCGAAGGCCTCAGCGGCCGGCGCGGTCTCGGCGAGGGCGTGCGCCGGCTGCTGCTCGATTTGCTGGACGCCAGATGCTTCGCCGAAGCGATCGCGGTCGTGGTGGGTTCGGCTGCGATCTTCGGCGGCGATCGTGCCGGGATCTGCATCGAAGGCGATGGCAACCGCGCGATCACGGGCGGCACGGACGGCGTGCGATTGATCGCCTCGGGCCTGGTTTCGGCGATCCTGGGGCGCGAAGGCAGCGGCGTCATCCTCTCCAATGGCGGCGAGGTGCTGTTTGGCAGCGGCGGCGGCGATTGCAAGAGCCTGGCGGTGTTCCGGCTGAGACTTGGCGGCGAGGCGCCGGCCGCGGTCTATGTTCTGGGTGCGCGCGCGCCCGGCCGCTTCGAGGGCGAGGAGATCGCCGCCCAGATCGGCTTCTTCGCGCGGTCGCTCGAACGTGCGTTTGCGGCATGGCTCGATCTGCCGAGGAATTGAAGCGCGTCTGGCTGTCGGTGCTCGCCCATGAGCGCCGCATGAGCCCGCACACATTGCGCGCCTATGGCGACGACATTTCGCGCTTCCTCGATTTTCTTTGCGACCATCTGGGCGGCCCGGTCAGCGAATACGCGCTTGCGAAGCTTACACCCGCCGATATCCGCGCCTTCGTCACGCGCCGCCGCGGCGAAGGGCTGGGCGCGCGCGGGGTGCAGCGGGCGCTGGCGGCGATCCGCAGCTTCTTCCGGCATCTGGCGCGCGAAGGCGTGGTCGACAACGCCGCCGCGCGCGCCGTCAAGACGCCGCGCATCGCTCGCACGCTGCCCAGGCCGTTGAGCGAGTTGGATGCCATGCGCACGCTCGAAGAGGCCGGCGAACATGTGATCGAATGGATCGGCGCCCGCGACACCGCATTGCTGACGCTGCTTTACGGCATGGGCTTGCGCATTTCCGAGGCCCTGGCCCTGAAGCGTGGCGACGTGCCGTTGGGAGATTCGCTCACGATTTTCGGCAAAGGACGGAAGGAACGCGCGGTGCCGGTGCTGCCGGTCGTGCGCGAAGCGGTGGAACATTACGCACGGCTCGTGCCCTTTCCCGGCACCCGCGGCGGCCCGCTATTTCTGTCCCGCCGCGGCAAGCCGATGAGCGCGCGTGAGGCGCAGGCGCTGATGCAGCGTCTGCGCGGGGCGCTGGGCCTGTCGGAGCGGGCAACGCCGCATGCGCTGCGCCATTCCTTCGCCACCCATGTCCTGGCCGGCGGCGGCGACCTTCGCAGCGTGCAGGAATTGCTCGGCCATGCGTCGCTCTCGACGACGCAGACCTACACCAAGGTCGAAACCCGGCAGATGATGGAAACCTATGCCCGCGCCCATCCGCGCGGGCGCTAGCGCGCGATCAGCCAAAGTGGGAACCGGTTCGACGTCCGGTCCGCGACCAACCAAAGAGTTTCAGGGCGCCGGCGGGAATTGCCGCTGCAGGCGGCGGCCGTCATAGCGCGGCCGGGCGGCGAGCGGCAGCGTCAGGATGTAGAGAATCAGTCCGCCCGACAACGTTGCCCAGGGCCATAGTACCGCGAGCGTGATGACGCCTGCCGCCGCCAGCGCAGCCAGAGGCCTCAACTTGGACGGGACATGGAAATTTTTAAGTGAAAGCGTCGGCAGCCGGCTCACCATCAGTAGCGAGACCACCGAAACGATAGCGCCGTTGAGGATGGGATCGGCGAAGAACGTGCCCTTGAACTGGAAGCTCAGGAGCATCGGCAGCATGATGAGGCAGGCCGCCGCTGGTGTTGGCACGCCGGTGAAATGCTTGTTGGCGTCTTCAAGATCCTCGGCGCCCACGGTTTCGATGTTGAAACGCGCGAGCCTGATCGCGCAGCAGACGCAGAACACCAGCGCGATGGTCCAGCCGGCGCCGCCGGCCTGATTGAGCGTCCACATGTAAACGAGCACACTCGGCGCGATGCCGAAGCTGACGAGGTCGGCCAGCGAATCGAGCTGCGCCCCAAACTTGGTGTCGGCGCCCAGTAGGCGGGCGAGCTTGCCGTCCATGGTGTCGAGGACCGCGGCGATTGCGATGGCGATTACTGCGGCCTGCCAGTGCTCCATGAGCGCGAAGCGGATCGCCGTGGTGCCCGAGCACAGGCCAAGCAGCGTCAGCCCACTCGGGACGAAACGGCCCAGCGAGTGGGAATCGTGCACCACATCTTGCACCTTGGTGGCGGTGCGGCCATGCCTCAGCCTTCGCATAACTGTTATTCTAGCCATCAAATGGGTAATTCCGCCAGAACCGTCTCGCCGGCGCGAGTGATCTGGCCTGGCCGGGCGACGACGCGGGCCCCTTCCGGGAGATAGACGTCCAGCCGGCTGCCGAACCGTATGATGCCGAACCGTTCACCGCGCAGCACATGCTGGCCTTTTTCGAGGTCGCATTTGATCCGCCGCGCCACCAGGCCTGCGATCTGGACCACCACCAATTCCTGCTCCGGCCGGCCGTCCAGCCCCAGCCGGATCGACATGCGCTCATTGTCGGCACTGGCCTTGTCGAATGAGGCGTTGAAGAATTTCCCCGGCCGGTAGGCCAGCTGCGCGACCATGCCGCTGGCCGGGTTTCGGTTCACATGGACATTGAAAACATTCATGAAAATCGACAGCCGGGTGCGTGGGTCCTCCCCCAGCCCCAGCTCACTGGGCGGGGCGGCGCGGATAACGGGCAGCAATTTGCCGTCGGCCGGGCTCAGGATCAGGTCGTCGCCGGGCGGGGAGTTACGCTCTGGGTCGCGGAAAAACGCCACCACCCACAGGCTTAACGGCAGCAACACCCATCCGGGCCAGCCGAAAAAGGCGAACACCAAGCCATTCACCACCGCGGCGATGGCGATATAGGGCCAGCCTTCTCTGTGGATGGGCAGTCTCATGCTCGCTCCTGGGCCTTGCCGCCGGGGCTGGCGGCTGGCGGCTGGCGGGACATAGGGTGTTCCGAGCGCCGGTGCAATCTCGGCGCGGCAAATGAGCGCTGTCCGCCGACCAGGGCGGTGGCCCAGAATCGGGGCCGGGCCCATAGCACGGTTGCAGGCGCCGGTGGCGATGCGTATTTTCCGCCGCGCCGTGGAGCCGACAGGGCCCCAGACGGTGTGCCGCCTTAGCTCAGCCGGTAGAGCAACGCATTCGTAATGCGTGGGTCGGGTGTTCGAGTCACCCAGGCGGCACCAGTTTCTTCATGACGTTAGTTCTCGCTCTATGACAATGTCCGGCGCCATCGAAGCACGGTGGAAGTAAGTGGCATTGCATCGGCCGCCAACGCTGCTCTCATTGACTGGTTAGCAGGCCAGTGTCGGAAGTGTGCCTCCGCACGCGGCGATTGATGTGCTCCGACAAATCACACTCGGCATAGCGCACCAGCTTGTTGAGTTTGACGAATGGCGGCCCCGCTTACCGCCGCCGGCGACGGTCATAGGATCCCCGGATGTCTTCAAGATGCGCATCAGGTCACGGGAGCGTTAAATTTCCCGTTTCGCGGCGCGTGCCCACAATTCCCACGGCCGGCCGATCTGCGTGTCGTTGAGCTTTGCGGCCAGCGCAGCTTCTTCATCGTCGAGGAACCTGATTGGACCGAGCCTGCTCGCATCCATCTGCAACTTTGCGTTCACTTCGAGGTAGATGGCGCGATAGACCGCCTGCCGCAGGGAATCGCCCACTGCGACCGAGCCATGTCCGCGCATCAGCGCCACCGGGCGCGGCCCAAGCGCTTCGGCCAGCTCTGCTCCGAGGCGGGCGGTACTGACGAGCATGTTTGTCGGCCCCGCAACGTCGCCAATGTCGAACACCGGCACGCCGCCGCCCAGAAAGGCGCTCATGTGAAAAATCGGCCGCAACTCGCCTGGCGTGACGCCCCAGGGAATGACCGAGGGCGAATGGCTGTGCACCACCGCCTGGACATCGGACCGGCGGCGATAAATCTCCGAATGGATGAAGCATTCCAGATAGGTTTTGGCCTGGCTGCCGCCGACCACACTGGCATCCAGGTCGAGCTCGAGAATATCGTCCGGCGTGACCAGGGCCGGTGCCAGGCTGCGCGATATGAAGAAACGTGCCGGATCGGATGGGCTGCGCTGACTGACATGTCCGAAGCCGTCGACGATCCCCTGCTGGAACAGGATGTGGTTGGCAAGAGCCAATTCAGTCGCGACAGTGGCATCGAAGCTCATTGTGTTCCTTCGAAAAAAAAGTGCCACGCGGCAGTTTCGTTCGATTTTCGCGGGCAGTGTTACCGGACCGGCTGTCCCGGTCAATCTGACGACGCACGAGGTGTCCCGGCGTATGGACGAGCCGAAAATGAACTGGATTTAGGGGGGCATTTACCGCAAATTGATTGACGGAATAAAGACACGGTGTGGGGGAAGTGATGCCCGCGAGGCGAGCGATATGAGCAATCTGGCGCTGACGATCGCGCTGGCCGACTATGATCACACACGGGATTTGGCGAGCGGCCGGGTGCCGGTTGAGGGCATCGACCTCAGATGCCTGATTATGCCGGTCGAGGAGATATTCTACCGTGCGCTGAGTGACGGAGAATTTGATGGCTCTGAGCTCTCCATGGCGAAATACGTGTCATTGCGGGCGCAAGGCGACGACAGATTCGTAGCCATTCCCGTCTTCCCGTCGCGCGTCTTTCGCCACAGTTCGCTCTATGTCCGCCGCGATGGCCCAATAAGGTCGATTGACGATCTCGCGGGTCGCAAGGTCGGCGTGCCGGAGTGGTCACAGACCGCCGCCGTCTATTCGCGGGGCTTTCTGGCCCATCAATTCGGACTGGACTTGCGTTCCGTCCATTGGGTTCAGGCCGGTGTCAATCAACCGGGGCGCGCCGAAAAGGTCAGTCTGGAACTGCCGGAGGGCATTGAGCTGGCGCGCGTGAAGGACAAATCGCTCAATGACATGCTGCTGTCGGGCGAGCTCGATGCGGCACTGTCGGCGCGGCCGCCTTCTGCGTTCGCAGGCGGCGATCCCCGCGTCGTCCGTTTCTTCGAGAATTTTCGCGAAGTCGAGGCCGCCTATTATCGCCAGACCCGCGTGTTTCCAATCATGCATGCCGTGGTGCTGCGCCGGGACGTGCTTCAGGTCAATCCTTGGGTCGCGCGCAATCTTTTCGAGGCGTTCGAAGAGTTGCGTCGCCGCACCCTCGAGCGGATTTTCGACAACGCCGTTTCCCTCGTTCCTATCCCGTGGTGGTTCGAGTATGCCCGCGAGGGCCGCGATCTTCTCGGCGACGACTATTTCCCGTACGGGGTCACAGAAAACCGGATCACCCTGGAGACATTCCTGCGCTATGCGCACGAACAGGGCGTCTGCCGGCGGCTGCTCGACGTCGAAGAGCTGTTTCCCCCCGCATTCGCCGGCAGCTACAAGGTCTAGGGGCCGCCTTGCATTTGGCGGTCACGTGAATGCGCAGTTTGCGCCTTCTGTCTCACTCGGCGGGTTGCTGCCCTTCCTCGATCGCAGGCGCATGATCTGCCGTGCCGTCGTCCACTTCGTAAGCGCGTCCGCCTTTCATACGCAATGTCATGGCCAGCATCGCCAAAGCGCAGAGGAACAGCGGCACCGACGCCCACAGGAACAATGACGGTCGTGATAACCCCATTGTGATAAGGATGCCGCCGATGATGGGCCCTGAGATCGAGCCGATCCGCCCGATGCCAAACGCCCATCCCGAGCCGGTCGAACGCATCGCCGTGGGATAAATGATGCCCGACAGTGCGTTGAGCCCGATTTGCCCGCCCAGCACAAGCCCTCCCGCCACTGCCACGACAAGCATCAGGAACACGAGGCTGGGCGCCGATATGATCCCCAGCGAGATGACCACGGGCGTTGCCAGCAGGAAGGCAAGAACCACGACCTTGATGCCCGCCCGATCCAGCAGCAGCCCGACCGCCAACGATCCGACCGCACCACCGACATTGAACAGGCCGCCGGCAACGTTAGCTTGGGAAATGGTGAGGCCCGAATCCGACAGAACCGTCGGCAGCCAGCCGGTCAGGAAGTAATGGCCCGCCAGGCTGGTAACGAACGAAAACCACAACAGCGATGTCACCACTGCGCGGCCGTCGCGGAAAAGGCTGGTCACGGGAGACCCGCCCCGGCGGCGTTCGGTGGCGATAAACCGCGTCGCGTGAGAGAATTTCGCCTCCGGGCGAAGTCTGTGCGCGATGGCGGCGACCTCGCCATCCCTGCCCCCCTTCAGTGCCAGAAATCGAATCGACTCCGGCAGCGCGTAGAGCAGCAGCAGACACAAAGGAAGGGGCGCCACGCCGCCGATCACGAACACCGCTGGCCAGCCATAGATAGGTATTGTCAGTGCCGCCGCAAAGCCGCCAATGCTCGCCCCAAGTGTGTAGCCGACATACATCAATGCGATCATGGTCGCGCGCATCCGATGGGGTGTGTACTCGGCCACCAGTGCAATTCCGGTTGGCACGGCACCGCCGAGTCCGATCCCGGCGAGCGCCCGCAGCGCCAGCAATTCATCCAGAGAACTCGAAAATGCCGCCGCCAGCGTGAACAACGCGAAGATCAGAGCTCCACCAATGATCACGCGCTTGCGGCCAAGCCGATCGCCGATTGTACCCAGGAGCATCGAGCCCAGCATGTAGCCAACGACATTGGCGCTGATGACGGGACCGAACGCCGCCTTGCTGACGTGCCATTCCCGCAGGATCGCAGGCGCGGCAAAGCCGATCACCTGCATGTCATAGCCTTCCAAGACCATGAACACGCACATCCACAAAACGACCGCGTATTGAAGACCGCTCAGCCGCCGGTCTTCGATAAGCGTCCCGATCTCAATCGTTTGCGTTCCCGGCATTCCTGCGCCCACCCTTCGCATTCTCTATTATGCAGCAGTCTGCAGCCGATAGCGGTCCAAAATCCAGTTCATTCCAATCATCAATGGCGGGCGCAGACCACCGCTGATCAATCACAGACACTGCGAACGCGTGCCTCGCCGGAAAATTCGGTCAGCCCCGACGCTCCGAGAGATGGTGCTTGTCCCGCACCCGCGCCACCCTTCACCAGCACCGCAGACGCTGACGCCACCGATGTCCCATCTAGATGGCACCTCGGCTCTGCATTAGTCTGCGTCGTGCTGGTGAAAAGATCCGTCAGGTCGATCCGGGCGCCGCGCTACCGAGGCGAGTGTGCCGGATACCAGGACCGGTGACGGCCAGGACAGGCGGCCCGCTCGCGAATAGAACAGGAACGGTTGAGACGTCCCGCGGAAAAGTACACAGGAAACGGTCCCATGCAATTCCACCTCAACGGGTTCAGAGCTGGAAGTCCGGAGATCTCCGAGCCGTCCGAGCAGGCGAAAGCGTCGCCCGATGCCGATACCCTTCCCGACGAAGTCGACGTTCTGATCGTCGGCTGCGGGCCGGCCGGCCTGACGCTGGCGGCGCAGCTTTCCGCCTTTCCCGACATCAGGACCCGAATCGTCGAGCAGAAGTCGGGCCCGCTGCAGTTGGGGCAGGCCGACGGCATCGCCTGCCGCACGACGGAAATGTTCCACGCCTTCGGTTTCAGCGAACGTTTGCTGAAGGAAGCCTGCTGGGTCAATGAGACGACGTTCTGGAAGCCCGACGAAAAACAGCAGGAAAACATTGTGCGCGGCGGCCGGATCCAGGACGTCGAGGACGGGCTCTCTGAATTTCCGCATGTGATTCTGAACCAGGCGCGCGTGCACGACTTCTATTTGGAGGTGATGCGCAATTCGCCGAACCGGCTGGAGCCGGATTACGCCCGGCGTCTGATCGATCTCGAGATCAATCCGGATGCGGCCGCCGGAGACCACCCGGTGATGGTCAGGCTCGAACGGATCGATCCCGTGCACGAGGGCCAGGTAGAAACGGTCAGGGCCCGCTACGTGGTCGGTTGTGACGGGGCGCGCAGCACGGTGCGTCAGTCCCTCGGGCTGGAGCTTCGCGGGGATTCGGCCAATCAGGCGTGGGGTGTGATGGATGTGCTGGCCGTCACTGACTTTCCCGACATCCGGCTGAAGTCTCTTATACAGTCTTCCAGAGAGGGCAGCATCCTAATCATTCCGCGCGAAGGCGGCTATCTGGTCCGCATCTATGTCGAGCTCGACAAGCTCAATGAGAACGAACGGGCCGCAAGCCGGAATATCACCGTCGACTATCTGATCGCGGCCGCACGGCGGATACTCAATCCCTACAGCCTAGAGGTGAAGGAGGTCGCCTGGTGGTCAGTCTACGAGATTGGCCAACGGCTCACCGACAAATTCGACGACGTGCGGGAGGGAGAGGGCGTGACGCGCCGGCCGCGCGCGTTCATCGCCGGCGATGCCTGCCATACCCATAGCCCGAAGGCGGGACTGGGCATGAATGTGTCCATGCAGGACGCCTTCAACCTGGGATGGAAGCTGGCCCATGTCCTGCACGGGCGGTGCAGGCCCGAACTCCTGCACACCTATTCGTTCGAACGCCAAGCCATTGCCAAGGAACTGATCGACTTCGACCGCGAGTGGGCCAGGATGCTGAGCGCTCCGATGAAATCCGCGGCGGATCCGCACGGCGTCGAACCGGCGGAGGTGCAGAAATATTTCATCCAGCACGGACGCTATACTGCCGGGACTGTAACGAGATACAAGCCATCTGTGCTGACCGGCGAGCCGACCTACCAGCATTTGGCCGAAGGCCTCACAATCGGCATGCGGTTCCATTCTGCGCCAGTCATTCGCCTGGCCGACGCCAAGCCCGTTCATCTCGGCCACACCGTCGTGGCTGACGGCCGCTGGCGTCTGTTCGCCTTCTCAGGCGCTGACGATCAGTCCGATGCGTCTTCTCGGATACGCGCCCTGTGCGAGTTCCTCGGCCTGTCGTCTGACTCACCCGTCCGGAAATATACGCCAGCGGGGGCAGATATTGACTCGGTGATCGATGTCCGCGCCGTTTTCCAGCAGAGCCATCGCGAGCTCCGCCTCGAAGCCATGCCGACATTCCTCCTCCCCCGGAAAGGTCGCTTCGGCCTTCGCGACTACGAGAAGATATTCTGCCCGGATCTCAAGAGCGGCAATGACATTTTCGAGATGCGGAGAATCGATCGGGATCGGGGCTGCATGGTCGTCGTGCGTCCTGACCAGTATGTAGCCCATGTCCTGCCGCTCGATGCCTATGCAGAACTTTCGGCCTTCTTCGACGGCTTCATGCTGCAAGGGGGTTCGACCTGACCTGGCCCTTTTTGGACCAAGCGAATTTTTAGAAATTGGCTTGGAAAGGAGCTCGGTCACGCCGAAAAAGCGGTTCAGTGCTGAGCCGATCGTGACGCTGTCACAAGACGGTACTCCAGATCGTCACTACCGTCGGTGCGTCGCGCACGAGCTTGTCGGCAAGATCCCGGCCATAGCTCCCACTGATGATCTGCAAGGCAGGGCTACGGCCCAGCAGCGAGGCGACGCCCTCGCTGCCGTCGCGCATTCGCCAATGGGGCAGGCGGCTTGGTGCTGGCTAGTTCAAGGACGATGCCGGCATCCACGACATGATCCGGGCACCGGCCGGTCGGCGAGCGAGCAGGCGTAGCCGGTGCCTTATGACTCGCTTCGGAGGCGCTTCGCGAGTAGCCCCTGGTCGGCATGATGATCTATGGCTTCTCGGGCTCGGGCATGTCCTCAGCCATGAAGCGGCCAGCCAGAAGCAGCGCGATCCCCGCCAGCAGTGCGCTCGCGGGCGTGATCAACAGGGAATAACGGATCGCCATCGGCCCGATCGTCGCAGCCATGGCATCGTCGAGCGCGCCGACCGCGAACGGTCCCACCGCCTGCCCCAGCAGGGCCGAGCACAACAGCAACAGTGCAATCGCGACCGCGCGCATGCGCAATCTGGCAATACTGAGAACCAGCGAGAACAGCGGTCCCTGATGCACCAGAGCGAAAAAGGCCGAGGCGGCGAACGCGGCAATCCATAACGGGCGCCAATCGGAGAGCAGGAACAGCAACTCGGCCGGTGCCGTGAGCAGGCAGGCGATGGCGGGCAGGCTCACGCGCCAGTGGGCATTGCGCCTAACCAGCCGATCGACCGCGAAGCCGCCCAAAAGTACGCCCGCGAAGCCGAAAACGCCGCGCAGCGGACCGATCACCGCTGCGATTTCGCCGATCTGCATGCCATGCACCCGGTACAGGAAGGTCGGTGTCCACACGCTGGCGGCAAAGACATTCAGTCCCATCAGCGTGGCCGTCGCGAGAAGCGCGAGATAGGCACGCGAGCGCAGCAAGAACGCCAAGGTGGCGCCAAGTTTTTCCTGTTCGAATGGAAACGCGCGTACTTCTTTATGGCCACGCGGCGGCTCGCGAACCGTCAGCGCGAAGACCACGGCCATGACTGTGCCCGGCACTCCGGCTGCCATGAACATCATGCGCCAGCCATATTGCTGCTCCACCCAGCCCGCCACCGGAAAGAACAGGATGGAGGAAATTGAGACGGCGGTGGCGAGGATCGACAATGCCAAGGGACGCCGTTCTTCCCGAAACAGGTCGGAAACAATCGAATTGGCCGGCGCGAGCACGGTGGCCTCGCCCGCACCCATCAAAAACCGCGTGGCAGCGAGCTGCCAGATATTGGTGACCAATCCGGTAAACATCGTCATGATGCTCCAGAAGGCAAACCCGGCGGCGATGATGTTGCGGCGGTTCCAGCGGTCCGCGGCCCAGGCAATTGGAATGCCCAAGAGCGAATAGAACAGAAGGAAGGCGAGGCCCGACACCAGGCCGAGCACCGTATCCGAGACCTGCATCTCCGCCTTGATGGCCGGCAGCGCCAGGCCCAGCAGCGAGCGGTCGAGATAATTGAATGCAGAAATCAGCGTGAGGGAGCCGAGGCTGTAGGCAACCGCGAATGTCCAGTCCTTCCCGCCCGCCGAAAGCCGCGGCCGGCGCGCGTCGGCTTCCGAGCCTGTTCCAGCCAGCTCGCTCATCGTCTCGAATCCTCTCGCGCGCAGAGCAAGCGAACGGTCCGATCCTCTAGCGTGCGCCGTCCGGACCGATTGGCCGTTCGCCCATGACCGTGGTGCGGACAAGGTGGCGCCGCTCGTAGATGAAATCGTGAATGCCGCGATGAAGCAAAAAGCGATTGTCCCACACCAGCAGCGTGTCTTTCTTCCATTTCACCCGGCAATGATAATGCAGCTGTTGCGCCAGGCTCTGCAGGTAGCTCAGGAGCGCGCGGCTTTCAGCCTCATTCCAGCCGACGAAGTGCTTGAAATAGGCTGTCGTGACATAGAGAGCCTTGCGCCCCGTAACCGGATGGAGGCGCACGGCCGGATGCACGCTTTCCAGTTCGGCTTCGGAAAAATTGTGCGTCTCGCGCAGACGCAGGCGCTCTTCGGGCGGCAGCTTCTCGTTTTTCGACCAGATGTCCTTGCCCGAGTAGACCACCTGCAGCCCCTCGAGCAGTGCCTTCATCCCGTCGGACAGATTTTCATAGACGAGATAGGCGTTGGAAAAGGCCGTGTCGCCGCCATATTTCGGCACCTCGAGCGCGCGCATGACGACGCACAATGGCGGCCTTGGAAGAAACGGGCTGTCGGTGTGGAAATGCTCGAAGGACGGCACCACATTCTTGGGCTCATGGGCCTCGCGCCGCACTTCCTGCATGTCGCTATGGCCGCCATAGGTCGGCGCCTGCGGCAATTCGGTGATCGGGCCGAAGTAACGGGAAAACGCCTTGTGCTGCTCTGGTGTCAGGTTCTGGTTGCGGAACACGATGACGAGAAAATGTTCGAAGGCCTTCATCACTTCGGCCAGCGTGTCCTCGTTCAGCGGTTCGCGCAAATCTACGCCTTCGATTTCGCAACCGCAGGCACCTGAGATCGGCTCCACGCCGATGCGGTGGAATTCCGGCATCGGCAGGCCAGCCACGATCGCTGCCTGGGAGCCTGCGACCTGCGCGGGCTCGGAATATGCGCTCATATGTTCGTCCCCCATTTGAAAACGCAGTTAATCTCCACGGCTCACCTCAACCTGGTGCGCTGGCTGGGATGTGAAACACGCGCTCCGAATTCCTGTGATAGATCGCAGCGCGGACTTCGTCGCTGATCTCGACCTCGTTCATGAATGCCACCGCCGGTGCCATGACTTCATAGGGGTAGTCGATCGCCCACAGGATCCGATCTGAGCCAAGAGTCTCTATCGTGTAGCGCAACGCTGGGCCATGCTCGACGCCGCTGGTGGTGATGTAGAAATTCCGCTTCATCACCTCGGACGGCGGCAGCTTCGACGGGTAGGCGCTCGCACGGCGCTTGTACCAGTTGTCACTGCGCCACAGATGAAACGGCACGTTCTCGCCCATGTGCCCAAGAACAATCTGAAGACGGGGAAAGCGGTCGAACACCCCGCTGAGCATCAGGCGCATGGCGTGAGTGCCCGTTTCGGCCTGATAGCCCCAGATCGCCGCGCGCATGCGGTAGTCGCGAAACGGCGCGGCCATGCCGTCGGACGGGCAGCGCGGATGCAGGTATATCGGTCGGCCCAGGGCTTCGGCCGCTTCGAGGATTGGCCAGAACTTCGGTTCGTCCAGATACTCGTTGTTGGTATGCGAATTGACGATGAAGCCATTGAGCTTGAGCGTATTGATCGCTCGTTCCATCTCCTTGGCCGCGCGGGCCGGATCCTGCGGCGCGAAACTCGCCAATCCACCAAACCTGTCGGGCTTGGCGTGAACGACTTCCGCGAGGCGATCATTGCTCAGCGCTGCCAAGGAGACGGCAGTGTCCTTGTCGAAGAGCTGGACCCCGGGAGAAGTCAGCGAGAGCACGTGCATATCGATTCCCAGCCGGTCCATTTCCGCGAGTCGGTTCTTGGTATCGAGAAGATTGCCGGCGAGCGAGCCGGGGCGACTACCCTCGCCGAACAGGCGGACATTTTCGGCGTCGAGATTGTTCCAGACGCTCTTGCTGACAGCGCGGAAGGCATCGAGCTGTTCGGGAATCGACCAGGCTTCTTCGGTGGCGATCCGGCGCATCGGACGCGTCGGCTTCTCGGCTCCACGCGCGCCGCCTCCGCCAACAAGAGCCGTGGATGTCAGGGTGGCTCCCCCGGCCAGGAATCTCCTGCGATCAACCGCCATCGTCCCGATCTCTTCGTTCAGGGTCGTGGTTGTTCCGGCCGATGCCGGATCCCCCCACAGCGTTCAAAAGCGACGCGTCATGCGATGCTTGTCAGGCCAGCCACCTCGGCAGGTCTCATAGATCATCGGGCGTGCGGCAGGTTGCGCGCCGATGGACGCGGTACGGACCAAAATCTTGTTGCAGAGAGCGGTCACGGGATCGGCGTCAATCGTGTCTTCGTGGTCGAAGTCCGGACTCGCCTTTAGCGTGCCGCTGCTGTCGCCAATCGAAACTCCGCACAGGATGCCGATGCGGTCGTTCCATGCCGGTGTAAAGAGCGGCGCCCAACCCAGCTGGTCGCCCTGAACCTCCGGAGTTACAAGCCTGGGATCGATCATCGTGTACCGGAAAAGGAGACTTCGGACGCTACCATGGGCCCACGGGGTCTCAAAGCGGCAGTGCATCTGGCTCGAACTCGACACACCCCTCATGAGTCGGCCGCCGTCGAGCGCGCGGAGGAGGCGAGCGCGGCTGCGCAGCTTGCGCCAGATCAATGCCCAGCCTGCTCGCTGCGGTCACGCTAACGTGACGTGCCGAAGACGATCCACATCAATCGCGCGCCCGCGCTCGCGTTGTGGGCCGCTGTGCTGGCCGAACGGCTGGGGTTACACTGGGATGAAGCCCTGAGAGTCTGGGAAAGGCGCTGGTAGGCCTCACTGCCCATTCCAAAGGGGGGGCTCACTCGGTCTATTCGAGCCGGCACCGCGAGGCGCAGGCGAGCAGCGGCGCGCCGAGGCCGGCAAGGACCTATACGTCGACCCTATGCATCGCGCAGCACCCGTCACGCTGACGCCAGACGGGTTGAGGGCGCTGGCCAAGGACCGGCCGATCGATCCTGCGGGCGTGCAAAGTTATCTGGTGGTGAAGTTCGGCGAGGATCTCGGCCGCCACCACCCCCATGCGGGCGCTCGCGAAGTCCATGCCGCCAAAGGCGCTCGCGAAGGCCGCCTACGGGCTCTACGAGCGTTTCCGACCCTCTATCCCGGCCGCAACCTAGCGGATCGGCCGAACCTTCGGAAATTGAGAATACAACATCATTTTAGCCGTTAAACTGAAGGGTCGGCCCGCTTCACCGAGGCCGCACCAAAGTTACTCCGCTTTCCATACAAATCCTGAATTCTTTGTATATCAATGCCTTAGCGTTCTGCCGTTGCTACACAACCGTGCTCCACATGGAGACGCAAGGCTTGTCGCAGACCTTCCGCCGCCCTTTTTGTGGCTGCGCGATCCAGCTTTCGTCGAGAAGGCAGTTGCCGCTCGCGCTGGCTCCTATAATATTTCGTAATCTTTAAGACATGATATCCCAATAGATGAAGCCGATTATGGCATCCGCTATCGCCCTCTTCCGCCGCCATCTCCGGGTGGAAGACGAACTCGCCGCACAGCTTGAAGCCGTGGTCCATGGCTGAGATCGGCTGGCGCCAGGGTGCAAGATATCTCGGCGCGGCGCTATTCGCGCCACACCGCCCGCTGCTCGCCCATCTGGTTGTCACGCGCTACTGCAACCTCGATTGCGCCTATTGCAACGAATTCGACAAGGTCTCCAATTCTGTGCCGCTTTCGGCACTGTTCGCGCGAATCGATCGGCTCGCCGAGTTCGGAACCTGCATCATCACGCTCACCGGCGGCGAGCCGCTGACACATCCGGGCCATGAGCAAGTCATTGCGCATATTCGCGCGCGCGGCATGGTCGTCACGACGATCACCAACGGCTTCCTGCTGACTCGCCAGCGGATCGAAGCAATGAACGAAGCAGGGCTGCAAGCGCTGCAAATCTCTATCGACGGGGTCAGCCCCGACGAAGTCTCGAAAAAGAGCCTCAAGTCGCTGCGGGGAAGGCTTGAGCTTCTCGCCGAGCACGCCGATTTCAAAGTTAACGTCAATTCGGTGCTCGGCATCACGGAGGAACGCACGCAGGACGCGATCACAGTCGCCCGCGTCGCCAAGTCGCTCGGTTTCTCGCATACGGTCGGCGTGATCCATGGCGACGACGGCACGCTGGCGCAGCTCTCCGACGCGCAGCGCGCGGTCTACGCCTCACTGATGGCCGAAGGCTCCCTGGTGCACCGTTTCAACTATTGGGCGTTCCAAAAGAATCTGATGAATGCCAAGCCCAACAACTGGCGCTGCCGCTCGGGCGCGCGTTATCTCTATATCTGCGAGGACGGGCTGGTGCACTATTGCTCGCAGCAGCGCGGCACGCCGGGAATACCGCTGCTCGAATATGGCCGCGCCGACCTCGCGCGCGAGTTCGATACGCCCAAGGCCTGTGCCCCCTATTGCACGGTGAGCTGCGTCCACCAGGCGAGCTTCCTCGACCGCTGGCGCGGAGGCCAGCGCGCGGCGCTGGCCGAAGCGACACCGTGCGAGACTTTGTCCCGGCTCGCTTGAATTGGATTCTACCGCCAGGGAACCGCGGTTCGCCGTGTGTCACGCAGCGCTCTTGTTACCGCCGCTGCGATCCCGAGTGCCCCTTTTGTGTACCACGTCCGAAATGCTGAGGGGCGATAGCCTTCGACAGATATCGAGACGGCAAGTGCCGGCGTGAGCACTTGCTGATCGAAATCCGCGACAAGCGCCGTATCGGCGATGATCGCGTAGAACTCCTCCGAGGCGTTGTAGCTCGCAAAGTCGAAATTGGTCGAGCCGAGCACCAGCCGTGCATCGTCGATCAGCATTGCCTTCAGATGGCTCATGCCCGGCGTCAGCCGGACGTCAAGCCCGGCGTTCGCGGCGGCGTCGAGCAACCAGTCCTGCACTGTCGGCTTGTTGTTCGCGACCGGCGTCAGCAGCGAAACCGCGACGCCTCGCCGTGCCGCCTCGGCAAGCGCGCCGACGAACGGGAAGGTTGGGTAGGGGCTGACCACGGCAATGCTGCGTTCCGCCTTCGAAATTGCCGCGAACAGGGCCGCGAAGCCTGAGGCGTTGTCGCGGCCGTCGAGCGAGTGGAGCGAGAGTGCGCCAAAACGCCCGGTGCTCGGCTTGGGCGTGCCTGCCCAGGTCTGTTCGAAGTCCGCTGCAAGAAAATCGGCCGCTGCAGCATCGTCGATCCTGAGCATCAGATCGTGCCATGCGAAATTGTGGTCGCTGAAGTTGATCCCGCCGATCCAGGCAGTGCCGTCGGCGACGATCAGCTTCTTGTGGTTACGTACGCCGAATCGTAGCGGGTTGAGCCCCAACGGGTTGGTCATGCGAACATCCACGCCTTTCCGGGCGAGATCGCTGAACATGGCGTGGGTTCCGGTCACTTCGCGCCGGAAGCCGCGGTCGACGAACAGACGCGGCGAGCCGACGAAATGGTCGCTGATAACGACGCGCGAGAAGGCATCGACCAGCACGCGGCGGTCGGTGGCTCGGCTCGCGGCGATCGCTTCCGCCACAGCCTTTCCGGCTGCGTCCGCCTCGAAAGTCATCGCTTGCACGAATAGGCGCTCGCGTGCCGCCACTATGTCCTCGGCGGCGCGCTCCCAAAATGCCGATGATCCGACAAGAAGCTCGTAACGCCCCAAGGCCCCGCCTTTCCCCCCTCAAACTTGCCACGCTATCGGGCCGGCGGCAAGATGCGCTGCGAGGAGACGGCTGGGATGAACTTCGAGGGGAAGGCGCGGCCGGCGCGGGTGCTGCTCGTACTCAGTTCGCTCCACGGTGGCGGCGCGGAGCGAGTCGCGGTCCATCTGCTCAACCGCTCCGATCCCCGGCGCCTCGATGTGCAGATGGCGCTACTGCGCAGGTCCGGGCCATTCCTCGCGGACGCCGACCCCGAACGCGTCCATGCGCCCCAAAATGGTGACCGATGGTTTGTCTTCGAGGGGCACAATTCGAGCTTCTACCGCCCCGACAAGCTGCTCGCCGGAGCGCTGCTCGCCCCACACGCGATTCGCCGGATGATCCACGAGCAGCGCCCTGACGCCGTGATGAGCTTTCTCAAGGGGACGACGCTTGCCGTGCATGCCGCACTCAAGGGAATGCGAGATCGGCCGCGCTGGATCGTCCGCGAAGGGAACAATACGCTGGCGGTGATCGACGACGAGCTGGCGAGTCCGCTCACGCGTTCTTTCGTCCGTCGTATCGTCACCCGCTGCTACCGGGCGGCCGATTGCGTCCTCGCCAATTCCCAGGCGATGTCCGACGGACTGGTAGAGGATCTCGGACTCAATCCCGCACACATGCGCGTGATCCGCAACCCTATCGACGCGGCGCGCGTCGGCTGTCTCGCCGCCGAGCCGATTCCGCCGACGGATCGGCCGTTCATCGTCACGGTCGGCCGGCTCGAATACCAGAAAGGGCAGGATCTGCTGTTGCGCGCCTATGCGGCGAGCGCGGCGCGTGCGAAACACGACCTCGTCATCCTCGGACGCGGCTCGCGCGAGACCGCGCTGAAGCGCCTCGCCGGCGAGCTCGGCATCGCCAAGCAGGTGCGTTTTGAGGGATTTGTGGACAATCCCTGGGCTTGGGTCGCGATGGCGACGCTGTTCGTGCTGCCTTCGCGCTGGGAAGGCTTTCCCACCGCGCTCGGCGAGGCGCTCGCCTGCGGCGCACCGGCCCTAGCCGCCGACTGCCGCTTCGGCTCGGCCGAGCTCGTCGAGCATGGCAAGAGTGGCTGGATCGTCCCCCCCGAGGACGAAACGGCCCTCGGTGCGGCGATCGACATGCTGATCGACGACGGGGCACTGCGCAACCGGCTCGCTGCGGCCGGGCCGGCGCGTGCGGCCAAATTCGGCATGGACGCAACGATCGCGCAATATACCGAGCTGTTCGAGGAACAGGCGGCGATCGGCCGCTTGCGCCATGTCGCCTGACCGCGGCAGCCGGGCAGCCGGCCGACTGATCCTGCGCGGCGGCGGAGCGACGGCGGTGGGTTTCGCCGTCCGTTTCGGCGCGCGTTTTGGCTTCCTGTTCGTTGCGGCCCGGCTCTACGGCGCGGCGCTGTTCGGCGCCTATGTCGTCGGTCTGGCGCTGGTGGAAGTCGCGGTGATCGCAGGCGGGCTCGGGAGCCGCTGGATGCTTTTTCAGTGGCTCGACGAGCGTGACGGGGAAACCTCTGCCGGGCATGTCATCCTCGATACGGCGCTGATTGTGCTCGTCGCGAGCGGTGCGACCGCGGGCGTGATTGCCGTCGTCATCGCACTTCTCCCGGAGCCGGTGCTTTCGGCCGACACGGCCCTGGCCATCCTGCTTCTGGCGCCAACGATTCCCGGCCAGGCCCTTTGCGAACTGCTGTTCGCCGCAACCCGCTGGACGCATGTGATCCGCTATGAGGTGATCGGCAAGAGTATCGTCCTGCCTTACACGAGCGTCGTTGCCGCGGTTCTCGCTCACCAGGCGGGCTGGACCGAGGCCGGGCTACCGCTGTCCTACGGCATCGCGACGCTGATCACGCTGGGCTACGCGCTGTTTGGCCTCGGCAGTTGCTATCCGCATCTGTCGCTCGCGGGTTATCGTGTCCGTTTGGCGCGTCTGGTCGCACGCGCCCGCTCGGCGTCTGCGAATGCTGGCAGCGAACTTGTCGATGCCCTTTACGTGCGCTTTGACCTCTATCTCGTTGCCATACTGCTCGGCGAGTCGGCGGCGGGCATCTACGGCATGGCGAAGCAGGTAGTCGTCCCACTGCGCCAGATACGTCAGAGCCTTGACGGACTGCTGGTCCCGGTCGTGTCGAACACGCTCACCGCCAGGGGGCCGGCCGAGACCGGCCGGGCGATCGCCTCTGCCTCACGGTTGATCCTCGCCGTTCAGGTGCCCGTGCTGATCGGCCTGTTCGCGATCGGAGCGGAGCTGCTGGGCTGGCTGGGGCGGAGCTTCGCCGCCGGCTATTGGGCATTGCTACTCCTCGCCGCCGTCGAAGCATTGCAAAGTGCCTTCGGCGTCGGTGATCTGCTGTTCTTCTATCGACGGCCCTCGACCGGATTGATGATCACGGCGGCAAGCGGTCTTGTCGGGCTGACCCTCAGCGTGCTGCTGGCCGCGCGTCTGGAAATCACGGGCGTGGCGCTGGGGGTTCTGCTCGGAACCATCGTGCGAACCCTTGCGCGAAGGCACCTGATCCAGACGCACTTCGGCGTCCAAACTCCGTTGCGTTATCTCGCCGCCAATGCCGGGGCGGGAATGGCGGGATTTCTCACGGTGCTGATCGCATCCGATGTGCTCCATATCGGCCCGTTCGCGACCCTTTGTATGGCCCTGGGCGCGGCTTTCTCAGTCATGCTGGCAAGCTGGCTGGTCTGCCGGTCGAACTTCGCACTTGAAGGCTTCACGATATCCGAATCCGGGCTGTGCCCAACCGGCGCCGGCCCGAAAAGCACGAACCTGTAGCGGCGGGACTTGCCAGGTGGCAATGCAGTCGCGCGGATGACGCTTTGCGAGTATCACCAGAATAGACAGCGAGAGAGTTGGCCCGCCGTAGAATGCCGCTGGCCGTTGCTTACGCGGCGCCGGCCAGCGCTTCGGCTTTGGCCGCATCGAAGATTTTCGAATCGACTTTGAGATAAGCGAGCTTTTCCTCGGCGACCACGACTGCATCGGCCACGCCCGGAAGCTGGCGCAGACGTGCGGCCAGCGTGTCGGCATCCTCGCCGTTGCCGATCCGCACCAGCTTCGTCGTCAGATAGCTGGGCTGGCTCATGGTTGCCGCGACCGCCAGCCACAAAAGCGCCAGCGCCGCCGTCAGCGCAAAGACGCCGACATCTCCCGCACTCTGCTGCGCCCAGCCTCCGACCACGCCACCGACGAAAATGCCCAGAAACTGAGAGCTCGAATAGATGCCGGTGGCGGTGCCCTTGGCATCGGGCGGGGCTGTCTTGGTGACGAGCGAAGGCAGGGAGGCCTCCATGACGTTGAAGCCCGAGAAGAAGACGGTGATCGCGGCCAGCATGACGTAAAGATTGTCCGCGTCGAAGATCAGCATGATCTGGCTCGCCGCCAGCGCGGCGACGGCGCCGACGAATACGGTCTTCATGCGCCGGTACTTCTCGGCGACGATGATGGCCGGCACCATCACGATGACTGAGATCACCAGCACTGGCAGATAGACGACCCACTGGTCGTGGCTCGTCACGTCGAGCGTCAGATTCAAAAGCCCCGGCACCACGAGGAAACTCGCGATCAGCATCGCGTGCAGCGCGAAGATGCCGAAATCGAGCCGCAAGAGGTCTCGGTTCTTCAGCACCGAACCCAGCATGGCCGGCACGGTTTCGGCGTCGCGATGGACGCCGAGCCGCCTTGGACTGGGAACGACGAATTCAGTGATGGCGATACCGGTGATCGCCAGCGCCACCATCAGCCAGAAGATGCCGGCCACGCCGATGAAGCCGGCGATGATCGGCCCGGCCACCAGCGCCACCATGAAGGACGCGCCGATCGTGATGCCCACCATGGCCATCGCCTTGGTGCGGTTTTCCTCGGCAGTGAGGTCCGCCAAGAGCGCCAGGATCACCGAGCCCACCGCACCGGCGCCCTGGAGCACGCGGCCCAGGACGACGCCGTCGATCGAAGTGGAAAGCGCGGCCACCCCGCTGCCGATCGCGAACAGGATGAGGCCCAGCGCGATCATGGTCTTGCGGCCGATGCGGTCGGACAGAAGACCAAACGGAATCTGCAACACGCCCTGGCTGAGGCCGTAGATACCCAACGCCAGCCCGATCTTGTAAGGTGTGGCGCCCGACAGATTCTGAGCGTAGGCGGCAAACACCGGGTAGATCATGAACAGGCCCAGCATCCGGACCGAGAAGACGGCGGCCAGCGAGCTGGCGGCGCGAAATTCCTGCTTTTCCATTCCCTGGTCCCGCTGGCGGTGTCGCGTCCCACAGATTTGCCGGTCGCGCGGGCCCCGCCCAAACTCGCCGCGCACTCTATAAAGTCGGGCGCAGCCCCGCGACCGGGGAGATTGTCGCGTGCGCCACAACTCCACGCATTCCACATTAAAAATCCGACAGCAAGGGCTCAGAAGGCCTTCGACAGCCCCACGAACACGCCGCGGCGGGCGCCATATTGCGGCGCACCCACGCCCACGCCGGTGCCGTCGCGGATCAGGTACTTGTCGTCGAACAGGTTGATGACGTCGAGGCGGACGGTTACCGCCTCGAGCGCCCCGCCGTCGAAGGCGTGGCTGGCGCCCAGATTGACCTGCGCGTAGCCCGGCACGTGATCCCCATTGGGCACGGCGCCGTCCTTTCTCAATCCGCTGCCGTAGAGCATGTCGAGGCTCAGCCGCGTGCCGGCCCAGCTGTAGGACAGCCCGCCCGACGCCGTCAGCGCCTGTTCGTGGTCCAGATGGATGTAGTGGCTGGCGATATAGGCGAGGTCGCCGGGATCGATCTGGAACTGGCTCGTGAAGATGTCTTCGCCGACGGCGTGCTCGAACGCGAGGTTGCCGTAAGCCGCGAAGCCGCCCATCCGGTAATTGCCGGTGAACTCGATACCGTATTGCTTGCCGTGCGCATAGTTGAATGGCGTCAGGATGATGGGAGCGCCGAACTGGCCTTCATCGATCATGTCGCGGGAGATCTTGTAATAGCTGTCGGCGCCCAGCGTGAAATTCTCGCCGATCAGCTGCGAGGCGCCAACATCATAATAGTCGGCGCGTTCGGCAACCGGTGTGTCGTTGAGCGTATCGGCGGGTGCGTTCGTCGTATTGAGAAATTTCGCGATAGATTCCGATCCGACGAGCTCGAACGGCGGCGGCGAGAAATAGCGTGCATAGCCGGCGTGCAGCGTTGTGCCGTCGGCGGGCTCCCACACCACATTGACGCGCGGGGAGAGCTGGCCGCCGCTCGAGAAGGCCGAATAATGGTCGAAGCGGATGCCGTAATTTACGGTGAACTGGGTGAACGGCTTCCATTCGTCCTGCAGATAGAGCGAATAGGTCCAGCCGGTCTTGGTGCCGTTGTCGACGATCGTGATCGGCACGTCGGTGGTGGGATTGCCGTTCGCATCGGTCGGCAGCACCAGTGAACTCGTATTGCTGGTCGTATGGTCAGCCTGGATGAAGAGGCCGGCGCGGATGGTGTGCCGCTCGCTGACGTCATAGGCGCCGTCGGCCTGCAAGCCATAGGCCGTGTCGCGCTTGATCGCCTTTTGCGCGATGCCGTCGAAGAGCAGATCGCCCAGCGGATCAGGCGAGAAATTGAGGCTCGAATAGCGCAGCAATCCCGAAACCTGAAAGTCGAAATGTCCCTGGCTGCGCTGGTAGGTGGCGAAACCGAAATGCGTCACCTCGCGCTGGGTCTCGTCAAGCTTGGCGCTGGGATAACCGGTCTGGCCGTTGACGTCCAATCCCAGTTGCGGTGAAAGGCCGAGTGAATTGGGAATCTGAAAATAGTCGTTCGAGGTGCCGGCCACAAAAGTGATGCGGCTGTGCGTGTCGAGTATGTCGTCCACATAGCCGAAAGCGTGATATTGCGAGGTCGTATCGTGGATGGGGTCGGCGCTGCCGTCCGGCGATTCGATGCCGAGAGTGTTGCGCAGCAAATCGCCGGAGACGAAATAGCTGAGATTCCCTGACGAGCCGCCGTAATCGAAGCTGGGCTGGATCGTACCGTGGCTGCCGCCATAGATCGAAACCTGCCCACCAGGCTCCAGCGCACCGCTCTTGGTCGTGATGTCGATGATGCCGGCGGTGCGCAATCCGTATTCGGCCGGCAGGGCGCCAGTAATCAATTGCACCGAAGAGATGATCCGCGGGTCCAGGGTCTGGCCGAACACGGAGATGCCTTCCGGCAGGATCACGCCGTTGAGCCGGTATTGCAGACCATTGTGATCGCCGCGGATATGGAGCTGTCCGAAGGAATCCTGGGCCACACTGGGCGCCTGTAGGATCACCTGGTTCATCAGAGTGTTGGCGCCGCCCGGCGCACTTTCAATGTCTGTGGCGCTGATGCGGTAGGTCGAAGCGCCGAGCTGGGTCTCGATGTTGTTACGGGACTTGTTCAGCGCCGCGGTGACGGTAACGGTTTCGAGCGGTGCGGTCTGCTGGGCTTCGACCGCCAGAGAAGAAAGGACAAAGCAGGCGAACGCGCCGCCGGCAAGCCAATGCGATCTGGACATTTTGCTAACTCCATCGGCTCCGCGCCGGGCGCGAAGCGATCTGCGGGATGCGAAACGGGCCCGCAGACCATGCACGTGAAGCGCAGGGCGGCGAGCCGTCAGTCGATGGTGTGGAGTTAGTCTTGCGGGGGTGCGCGGCCGTGCCAGATATGCGAGATCGCGGCCACGAAATCGGGCATCGCGACCGCGGCCGTGACAGCAAGCGCGATCAGCGCAGGCAGAACCAATGCGATGGCCGATGGCGTCGTGTAATGGCCGGCGAGCGCAATGTCCTGGCAGAGCGGGCAGGTCGCCGGATCGTCAAACGGATTGGCATTTTGTGGCGGCGGCGGCCGCTCGAAGCGCATGCTTGCTGCGGCTGCGTCGGGCCGGAACGCACTAAGCAGGTGGACGTGGGTCTGGATCGCGAAATTGGTGAACGCGAAAAAGACGAGCGCCAATGCCGCGATCAACCGGCGGCCGTCGAGGCGGGGCGCCTTGGCTGTCAGGCTTGGAAATGTCCGCGGCGAATGCAAGCGAATGACCCCTGTACAGATCGGAGCGAATAAAGTTTAGCGCCCCCCGCTGGCCTTGTCACGCCGCCGTCGCCTGAAATGCACTTTGCGTCGGTGCGAACCTAGCCGCACAAATTTTTGGCAGCGCGCTAGGCCGAGGCCGAGAATTCGCGCAAGATGGCTGCTGCCTTCAAGATCGAAGATACGGATGATGGCAGTTCTCAAATGGACGGCAATTGCTGCGGGTCTGGTGGCAGGCCTTGTCTTTTTCGTTTCGGCAGCCGTCTATCTGGCCTCCGAGGCCATGCTCGTGCGCCGCTTCACGTTGCCGTCCTCGATCATCCATGCCGCCACGCAACCGGCCGACATCGCTTGGGGCGAACACCTCTCCACGATCTTCGGCTGCCGCGATTGTCACGGCGCTCATTTGCGCGGCCGCCTCATGTCGATTTCGCCGGGGCTGATGATCGCGGCGCCGAATCTGCGCCGCTTCGCTGCCAGCGCCACGGACGCCGATTTCGATCGTGCTGTGCGCCACGGCCTTGCTCCCTCTGCGCGCGCCCTGTGGGTGATGCCATCTGCGGCTTACGTCTATATGCGCGACAGCGACCTGGCCGACATCGTCGGCTATATCCGCTCGCTGCCGCCAGCCGGGCCTGCCTGGCTCGAACCGCACTTCAGCTTGCAGGCGCGGCTGGCGGTGCTGACCGGCAAGCTTTCCCCTGTCGATCCTTACGACCTCGGTCGATATCCTCCGCTGAATGTTGGACCGCATTGGGACGGTGGCCGTTATCTGGCGGCGATGGCATGCTCGAGCTGCCACGCCACCGATCTCACCGGATCGGGCACGGCGCCAGATTTGAAAATCGTGGCCTCCTATTCGCGCTCGCAGTTTTTTGCTTTAGTGCGTACGGGACAGGCGCCGGCCAGACATCATGCGCCGGCAATGGCCCAGCTGGCCAAAACCCGCTTCAGCGCCTTCAAGGATTACGAGATCGACGCACTCTATTCCTATCTCGTTGAACGCACGCATGCGCCTTCGCCTGCGCCTGCGGTAGAGCATCGATGATGGCAACGCGACCGCTCCTTCGGCTGAAGCCGCGCGAGGGCCGCCGCCTCAGGGCCGGCGCGCCCTGGGTGTTCGCCAACGAGATCGCGCTCGACGCCGAGGCGAAATCGCTGGCGCCGGGCACTGTGGTGCGCCTTGCCGGCGATGACCGGGCGAGCTTCGGAACTTTCTATTTCAATCCCAGGAGCCTGATTGCGCTGCGCCGTCTCGATGCCGCGCCCGATGCCGTCATCGACGAGCACTGGTTTGCAAAGCGGCTCCTCCGCGCGCTTGCGATCCGCGAGGCGCTGTACGAGGCGCCCTTCTACCGCCTCGTCCATGCCGAAGGCGACGGTCTGCCGGGCCTGACCATCGACCGTTTCGGCGATGCCTGCGCGCTCCAGATCACCACCGCCGGCATGGAAGCGCTGACGGAGCCGATGCTTGCCGCGCTCGATCGCCTGCTTTCGCCCGATGCGGTCATTCTGCGAAACGACACGCCGGTGCGCGCGCTCGAGGGGCTCGATCAATCTGTGCGCGCCGCCAAGGGCGGCGCGGCCCGTCTCGGTCTTGTCGAAAATGACGTGCGCTATTTCGCTGATCTCGCCCATGGCCAGAAAACCGGATGGTACTACGACCAGCGCGACAACCGCGCCTTCATGGCCCGTCTGGCGAAAGACAAAAGCGTGCTTGACGCCTATTGCTACACCGGCGGCTTTGCACTTGCCGCCGTGCGCGGCGGCGCGCGCGAGGTAATCTCCCTCGACAGCTCGGCTCCTGCGCTTGCGCTTGCCGAAGAGGCCGCTGCCGCCAACGCGGTTTCGGCGCGCTGCCGGTTCGTCAAGACGGAGGTTCTCGAGGAGCTGGAGCGACTGGGCGCGGCTGGCGAGGTCTTCGATATCGTGATCGCCGATCCGCCGCCCTTCGTGAAGGCGAGGAAGGACCTCGAAGCCGGCGCCCGCGCCTATCGCAAGCTCGCTCGCCTCGCCGCCGCGGTCACGGCACCTGGCGGCTTCCTGCTTCTGGCGTCGTGCTCGCACAACATGCCGGCGGAGCGCTTTGTGCTTGAATGCGCGGCCGGGATCGCGCGGGCGGGCCGTGAGCTTCGCTTCTGCGCCAGGCGGGCGCGGGGCCGGATCATCCGATCCACCCCGCGCTGCCCGAAACCGCCTATCTGAAGGCGCTGGTATACGCGCTCTAATTCATCGTTTTCACGCAATTCCGGACCGAAAACCGGTTCCCACTTTTTCCTGGAATTGCTCTAGATGCTCACCTGCGTGCCCAGCTCGACCACGCGGTTCGGCGGCAGCTGGAAGAACCTGGCCGGTGACAGCGCGTTCGAGGCAAGCCACATGTAAAGCGCGATCCGCCAGTGGCTGAGACTGGGGTGTTCTGCCGGCACCAGCGTCTCGTGGCCGAGGAAGAAGGTCGTGGTGTCGCGATCGAAGGCGAAGCCGAAGGGCCTCGCCCGTTCGAGCGCGCGCGGCACGTCGGCGGTCTCGAAGAAGCCGTAGCGGATCTTCACCTCGAAGAAGCCCTTGCCGAGCTTGTTGACTTCGATCCGGTTCCGCTCGCGCACGAAGGGCACGTCCTCCACAACCACACTCGCCAGGACCACGCGTTCATGCAGAACCTTGAAGTGCTTCAGGGTATGCAGGAGGGGCCCGGCACAAGATCGGTGCGCACGTTCATGAACACGGCGGTGCCCGCCACGCGCTGAGGCGTCTTGTCGGCGCGCTCAAGGAAGAGGTCGAGCGGCAGCGACGTCTTGCGAATCTCCTCCAGATGCGCGCGCCGTCCGGCTCGCCATGTGTCCATCACCAGAAAGACACCGGCGGCGATCGCCAACGGGAACCAGCCGCCTTCGACGATCTTGAGGGCGTTGGACGACAGGAAGGCGATATCGACGGCCGCAAAGATGCCGAACACCGCGATCACCGCCCACCAGTTCCAGTTCCAGCGGCGGCGGGCGATCAGCCCGACGAGTAGCGTGCTCAGGACCATGATGCCTGTGACTGCGATGCCGTAAGCCGCGGCCAGCGCATTCGAGCTCTTGAACACGAGCACGATCAGCACTACGCCGATGCACAGGACCGCAATTCATCGTCGGCACGTAGATCTGGCCATCGTCGGTTGCCGAGGTGTGACGAATTTCCATGCGCGGCAGCATGCCGAGCTGCACCGCCTGTCGGGTGATGCGAGTAGACGCCGGAGATCACCGCCTGCGAGGCGATGATGGTCGCAACTGTCGCAAGCGCAACAAGCGGATAATGCGCCCAAGCTGGCGCCACGGCATAGAACGCCGATGCCGCCTTCTGCGGCGCCAGCAGCAAGGCCGCGCCCTGTCCGAAATAGTTGAGCACCAGCGCCGGTAAAACGAGCGCGAGCCAGGCGAAGCGGATCGGGAATTTGCCGAAATGCCCCATGTCGGCATAGAGCGTCTCGCAGCCGGTCACGGCCAGCACCACCGCGCCCAGCGCGACGAAAGCGGTCCACGGTTCAGCGCACGAACAGCGCGATGCCGTTCCAGGGATTGAGCGCGAAGAGGATTTGCGGCGCCCGCACAATGGAGGCCAGGCCCAGCGCGGCGAGTGTGGCGAACCACACGATCATCACCGGCCCGAACATGCGGCCGACCTTGGCGGTGCCGCGCGATTGCAAGAGGAAGAGCCCGATCAGAATGACGAGCGACAGCGGCAGGACCAGCGGCGCAAAGTCTGGGCTCTCCACGGCCAGGCCCTCGACCGCGGACAGCACCGAAATCGCAGGCGTCAGCATGCCGTCGCCGAAGAACAGCGCCAGCCCCAGGATCGCGGCGACGCCGATGGCCAGCTTGGCGCGCCGCCCGAGGCCCGGTACGCGATGGGCGAGCGAGGCCAGCGCCAGCACGCCGCCTTCGCCGTCATTGTCGGCGCGCAAGATGACGCGCGACATATTTCAGACGTCACGACCAGCGATCAGCGACCAGAAGATCAGGGACATCGCGCCGAGGATCGCGAAATGGTCTGGTCGCGGCCCGCCCGCGGCGAGCGCCGATTCGCGCAAGGCGTAAAGCGGGCTGGTGCCGATGTCGCCATAGACGACGCCGAGCGCCGCCAGGCTAAGCGTCAGGTTTCGGCCAGACCGCCAGGACGAAGCTCCCGGCCGTCCAGCGCCACTATCCGGCGGTTCGCCGGTGTTTCCGCCCGATGGATCGGCGGAGGACTTGGACGAAGCTGCTTCAAGATTGGTACCACTCTCGGTGACATCGGTCATGTCAGCCTCCTTGAAAGACATCCGTCCCGCGGATGTCGTGGGTGGCCTTCCTGTGTGATTGCTCCCGGTCGGTTCTCTTTTGTGTCTGGTGTCAGATGCTCACTTGCGTGCCCAGTTCGACCACGCGCCCCGGCGGCAGGTGGTAGAAGCGGGCCGGCGACAACGCTGTTGCGGCCAGCCGCATATATATCCAAGTGCGCCAGGTGCCGAGTGCGGGATGATCGGCGGGCACCAACGTCTCATGCCCAATGAAGAAAGTCGTGGTCTCGATGTCGAGGGCGAGCCCGAAGGGTCGCGCCTCCTCGATCGAGCGCGGCACATCGGGCGTCTCGAAGAAGCCGTGATGGATTTTGACGTTGAAGAAGCCCTTGCCGAGCTTCTCGACCTCGATGCGCTTGTCCGGCGGGACGAAAGGTGTGTCTTCGACGGCGACATGCACCAACAGCACCCGCTCGTGCAGCACCTTGTTGTGCTTGAGATTGTGCAGCAGCGCGCCAGGGATCGAATCGCTGCGCGCCGACAGGAACACCGCCGTGCCGGCCACGCGCACGGGCGTCTTCTCGGCGCGTTCGAGGAACAGGTCGACCGGCATCGATTCGTTGCGGATGCGTTCGAGATGGGCTCTCCGACCGATGCGCCAGGTCTCCATCAGCAGGAACACGACAGCGGCGATGAAAATCGGCAGCCAGCCGCCTTCCACGATCTTGATCGAATTGGAGGCAAAGAACATGAGATCGATGAAGCCCAACAGGCCGAATATTCCCGCCGCCAGCGGCACGCCCCAATTCCACTGCTTGGCCGCGACCAGGGAAACGTTGAAGGTGTCGATCACCATCACGCCGGTGACCGCAATGCCATAAGCCGAGGCCAGATTGGACGAGCTCCTGAAGATAAGTACGATCAGCACCACGCCGACGAGCAGGAACGCATTCATGCGCGGCACGTAGATCTGGCCGTAATCGGTGGCCGAGGTGTGGCGCACCTCCATCCGCGGCATCTGTCCGAGCTGCACGGCCTGGCGGGTGATCGAAAAGACGCCGGAAATCACGGCCTGAGAGGCGATGATGGTCGCCGCCACGCGCCAGCAAAACCAGCGCGTAATGGCCCCAGGCGGGCACCAGCGAATAGAACGCGGCCGCCGCGCGGTGTGGATAAAGCAGAAGCGACGCGCCCTGACCGAAGTAATTGATGCGTCAGCGCCGGCAGCACCACGAAGAACCACGCCAACCGGATCGGCCTGGCGCCGAAATGGCCCATATCGGCGTAAAGCGCTTCGCAGCCCGTCACCGCCAGCACCACCCCGCCCAGCGACAAAAAGGCGGTCAGTGGCTCGCGCACGAACAGTGCGATGGCGTAATCAGGGGTTGAGGGCCTTCAGGATCACCGGCGCCTGGACGATCCACATCAGGCCAAGGCCGGTCAGTACCGCGAACCACACCGCCATGACCGGTCCGAACACGCGGCCGATGCGCGCGGTGCCGCGGCTCTGTAGCACGAACAAGAGGACCAGGATGATGAGCGCCAGTGGCAGGATCATCGGTTCGAGCACGCGCGAACCGATGCCGATGCCTTCCACGGCCGACAACACCGAAATCGCCGGCGTCAGCATGCCGTCGCCGTAGAACAGCGACAGGCCAACGATGGCGGCGATGCCGATCACGGTCTTGACGCTGCGGCTCAGGCCAGGCGAACGATGGGCGAGCGCGGCCAGCGCCAGCGACCCGCCTTCGCCGTCATTGTCGGCGCGCATGATGAGGACGACGTATTTGACCGTGACCACGGTCATGATCGACCAGAAGATCAGCGACAGCGCGCCGAACACCGCCGACGGTCCCGGGGTAGCGCCCCCTGTGGCCAGCACCGTCTCGCGCAGCGCATAGAGGGGGCTCGTGCCGATATCGCCGAAAACAACACCCAGCGCCCCCAGCGTCAGTGCCGCGGTGCGCGCGTCGCCGCCATGGCCGGGCGCCGCTCCGCCATGCGGCGGCGATGTCGGAGGGCTGGCGATCTTTTCGCCTTGCTCGAGAGCGTCGGCGTTGTCGGTTGTTGGATCGCTCACATTCTCTCGGCGGTGTGACGTCCGTCGGCGGGCCCCGAACGGGCCTGTTCGCTCCTCCGGAAGTCTTGCCGATTCCCCTTAGCACGGTTGACGCGCGGCCGAAGCCGGGATGGCTCCGCATGAGAAGGGCGGACCTTATGCCCGGCCGGCGAGGGCGCAAAAGAGGGGCGTGGCAGAATGGCGCAGAACTTCATTCAACATATTGATAAAACACGATTTTTTCTGATAATCAAGACCTGTGGACGCCACCTGCGCTGGTTCCGGCCCGACAAACCCGGAGATCAGATATTTGTGGATGCCCCAGCGTCCGGTGTCGCTCTCCCAGACCTTGACTTGGCTCCAGTCGCTGGCGGCGCTCACGTCCATGACCGGATCGCCCAGATAGATTCGGCCGCGGCCAAGCCAGTTGGCGTGGTCGATGCGGATTTCGCGGGCCGAGATCACGGCGCCAACGACGGCGACATGGCCGCTCCAGGATCGTCGATCGCGGGAAAACACCATCACGGCATCGACAGATGGCTGGTGCGACCGGGTGTAGCGCCCGCGCGCCTGGCGCCACCATGTCCAGGCGTCGCCGCGAATCGCGACGGCGGAATGGCTCTGCACATAGCTCACGCATTGAAGCGGACGGGCCGGCCTTTCGACGCCTATACCGGCGATATTGGCGGGGCTTTTTTCGGCTTGAGGTATGGGCGTTCCGGATGCTGCGTGGATGACCGGCGAGGCAGGTCGCGGCGGCGGCACGGTTATGCAAGCCGCGAGCATTATGCTCGCCGTAGCGACGATTCCGAATGTCACGGAACGGGTTTTGCGCTCAGTCGCGATCGGCCAGCCGCGCTGCCGCCATATCGTCGGCAGGACCGATGAAGCCGCGCACGTCGTAGACGTGGCCGCCCCAGCCGCCGGCCTCCAGATTGAAGACGCGCACTTCGCTCCAGTCATTGTCGGGACTGACATCGAGCACGGGATCGTCCAGATGGATATTGCCCCGGTCGAGCCAGTTGGCGTGATCGACACGGATTTCGCGCGATGAGACGACGCGGCGAACATAGGCAAGATGGGCGCGTTCCGGCCCGGCATAGCCGTCCAGCACCATGACCGCACCAGGCATAGGGGTGTAACCGCGGGCGTAGCGGCCAGCCGCCTGGCCCCACCATGTCCAGGCATCGCCGTAGATCGAAATGCCGGCGCGCGCGCGCGCATAGGCCACGCATTGCAGCGGCTGCGAGGGACGTTCGATGCGTGCGCCGTCGGGCACCTCGCCCATTGGGCCGAAGCTTGCGAACTGCGCGGGCGGATCGGTGGCGCAGGCCGCGGCCGCGAGTGAGAGAATCGCCACGATCGCCAATTGTCGAAGAGCCCGCATCCATTTCCCCGTGTTGCGCCATTTTTGGCGACGATGGGGCAAGGTTAGGCAGGCCGACTCAAAACGACGTTAGGCGTCCTCGGTGCATTTGATCTTTTAAAATTTGAGGCAAATGTAAATGTGGGTCGGGCGCGGCTGTCGGGCGAAAATTCACTCGCCTGGGGTGATGCCGGCTGCAGGTTCGGCCGCCGTGATCTCGGCGGGGTCGCGCGAGCCCATCAGACCGATCGACACCAGCCCGGCCGCGGCGAAGACAAAGAACGGCGCGCTCCAGGCCTGTTCGGCGAAGGCAAAAAGCGGTAGCAGCAGCCCCGCCGCCAGCTCCGGCCGGCCGCGCCAGCCGCCGGCATAGCGCGCGCCGGCTTTAGGCGTGCGCACGAAATCCATCCTTGCGTTCGAGAAAGCTTCGAGCGTCGCCCGTGTGTTGGCAAGCACGAGCCCGCCCGGGAAGATGATCGCAAGAAGAAGTGAGCGCGCCAGATGCGGGGCCTGCTCGCGCCCGAGCATCGCCTGGCCCATATAGAGATAGCTGACCGACGCGGTGATGCCGAGTGCAGTGACCGCGAGGCCCAGCGCGGCCACGGTCTGCATGTAGACGACGCCCATCGCCATCAAGGTGAGGCTGATCACCGCGCTCGTCCCGGCCAGCATGTAGAAGCCGAATTGGCAGATCTGCAGCGTCACCGCCGCCTTCTTCCAAAGCGGCATCGCGCTCTTCCATATCTCCGGCAAAAGCTTGCGCGCGACCTGAGCATGGCCCTTGGTCCATCGGGCCTGCTGAGCCCTCCATGCGGCTGCCGTCTCAGGCAACTCGCCCGGAACTTCGAAATCGGACAGCATCGCCGAGCGCCAGCCCTTCATCGCGCAGCGGATGGAGAGGTCGAGGTCTTCGGTCAGCGTGTCGCCGGTCCAGCCGCCGCCATGATCGATCGCCGCGCGGGTCCATACCCCTGCCGTGCCGTTGAACGACATCGGCAGGCCAGCGCGGTAGCGAGCTTCCTGCTCGACCGCGAAATGGCTGTCGAGCAGAAGCCCTTGCGCGCGCGTCAGCCAGTTGCGCGTGCGGTTGGCGTGGGCCCAGCGTACCTGCACGAATGCCAGGCCCGGATCGGCGACCAGCACCGGCACCGTGCGTTTCAGGAAATCCGGCGGCGGCACAAAATCAGCATCGAACACGGCCACGTACGGCGCGTCCGAGCGGCGGAGACCGAAGGCGAGATTGCCAGCCTTGAAGCCAGTCCGCTCACCACGGCGCAGAACCGAGAAATTGATGCCGGCCGGCATTACCCGCGCCACCGCCGCGGCGAGCGCGGCGTGGTTCTCCGCACGTCCGTCGTCGAGCACCTGAATCTCAAGCCGGTCACGGGGCCAGTCGAGCCTGGCAGCGGCAGCAGCCACGCGCATCGCCAGCGCTCCCTCGTCGCAGACCGGAAGCTGCACCAGCACCCTCGGCAGCGCCTCCTCGGAGATTTCGGGTGCGGCCGCCCGGCGCGGGCGCTTGAAATAGCGAATCAATGCCAGCGCGCAGAGCTGGGCGGACAGCAGCGCCAGCAGAACGAGCACGCAGGCCAGCACGAATTGCAGGATCAGGGACAAGCCGATCATGGCGAGGCGTTCGGACCCCCACTTCCGATATGCGCCGCCAAGTCCCGGCGGACTTCGCGAACTCGGCCCGCGCCAGGAAGTGACCGCGGGTCCGACAATATTGCTTCGGTGGAATGTGAGGTTTGGCGGTGATTTTCGCAAGTCCCGTAGGCGGGATAGCCCTAAGTGCCGCGGCAGGCGACGCCCTACCTTCCTGGCGAACAGACAACGAACTGGCGCCAGAAGCGGCCCGGCGCGGCCGTCAGGGCTAAGAACCAGCCTGTCCCTCGAGCGGGCGGACCTCGACGGACTGGCCCGGGTCGAGCGGCAACCCCTCCCGGGCGCGGGCTTCGACCTTGAACACCAGCTCTTGACGATTGGCGATGGTGAAGGCCGCTGGCACGAATTGTTCCTGTGGGGCGATGAAGCTGATCGTGGCGGTAAGGTGTCCGGCGCAACCGTCGCAGGAGATGGCGACGCTCTGGCCCATCTTCAGATCGGCAAGGTCCGCCTCCGGCACGAAGAAGCGGACGAACACATTCTGCCGCGGCAGCAGCGAAATCACAGGCGTCGATGCCGGGACGTATTCGCCGCGGCGGTAGTAGACCTCCTCGATGCGTCCGCCGCTGCGAGCCCTGATCCGCCTGCGCGAGAGCTGCGCCTGTGCGCTGCTGAGCGTCGCCTTGGCCTGACCTTCCAGTTCCTTGATCTGGGCGACCTGCGCTTCGACCGCTTGATAATCGTTTCGGGCCGCCTCACTCGCGGGCCGGCTGGCATCGCTGGCGGTGAGCGACGTGTCGCGGGCAAGCTTTCGCGTGGCTTCGGTCAGTTGCGTCTGGGCCTTCGCCAACTCCCCCGTGGCCTGACTGATTGCGACTTCCGCTTCGTCGCGCAGGGCCCGCTGCCCGGCATCGTCGAGCGTGAACAGCACAGCTCCCTTTTTGACGATTTCGCCGGGCCTGACCGCTATCGAACCGATCCATCCCGCCTGCGGCGCCTCAACAAAAACGTCCCGGCCTTCGGCATAGCCTTGCCAGGGCTTGGCGCCGCGCACGCCGCAACCGGCCAGCACTAGAGCCAGGATCAGCATCAACCTGCTCATGGCTGTGAATCCTCGCCAGCCGCAAGCCCGCGGCACGGGGGGGGGACAGGTTCGTGGTTTTGGTCACGATTTCGGGATGCACGATCCCCCCCTGCACGCCGGCTTTGAAGCGGCTCCCATTGCCGGGATTCCGGGCTTTCGGCAGCCCCCGATCATAGATGACGTTTGGTCATTTATCGTGCGAATATGGCGGAGATGCAATGCTATACGCCGCCGCGTTGATTTATGATGGAATTACGCAAATGTCCTGGCAATCGCGCCGGACCATGCTTGGAGGGTCAGGAAGGAGTGAGTGTCATGTTCGCCAATCTCGTGGCCATGCGCCAAGTGGCAACGCGCGGTGCGCTGTTCGTGGCGGTGGCTGCACTGCTTGGTCTCGCCGGTTGCGCCTCGGAGCCGGCACCCTATGCGCCAAAGACGGCCGAGAATTCCACCGGCTACACCGATCAGCAGCTGACGCAGAACCGTTATCGCGTGACCTTCACCGGCAATTCGGTGACTTCGCGGCAGACGGTGGAGAACTATCTGTTGTTGCGTGCGGCCGAGGTGACGCTGCAGGCCGGCTATCAATATTTCCTCTTTGACACGCGCAACACCGCCGCCAAGACCACCTATTATTCCGACTTCGTCGGCTGGCCGGGCTGGGGCGGCTATGGCTGGTACTGGCACAACTGGGCGTACCGGCCTTACGGAGGGTTCGGGCCCCCGTTCAACTCGGGCCTTACGGTACGGCCGGTCACCCGCTACCAGGCCTATGCCGAAATCGTGCTGTTGACGGCAGACCAAAGCAAGGACCAGCCGCGCGCGATCGATGCGCACCAGATCATCACGCATCTGAGACCACCACCACCGCCGCCGGCGGCCTCGGCGCCCTCGGCCGCCAACGCGCCGCCGGCGACCAGCGGCTGAACGCGTCCGGGGCCGGAGCGGGTGATCTCGCGGTTGCGCCCGCGGAACCGTTCCGGCCCCGCCGCCAGCGCCTGCTTTGATGTTCGCCTCGGGCCCGCCTAGTCTGCGCCGCGTCACCTGGGGCTGGGCCTGATTCTGCATGGAATTGTTCGACGCGATCACGCGCGAAACGATCTTTATCAGTTCGGTCGGCCGCACGCTGTTCCGCATGCGGCATCTGGAGCCCGACTCGCCTATCACGATATCGGACATCGTCGAAGGATTTGCGCGCGACAAGCCGGACAATCCCGCGATCTTCTGTCTCGACGAAGCGCTGAGCTATCGCGACCTCGATCGCGCCGCCAACCGCTACGCCAATTGGGCGCGCGGTCTTGGTATCGGCCGCGGCGATGTGGTGGCGCTTCTGATGGAGAACCGGCCCGATTACATTGCCGCCTGGTTGGGCCTCGTCAAACTGGGCGCGTCCGCAGCCCTCATCAACACCAATCTCAAGGGCCAGGCGCTGGCTCATTCACTGGCGACCGTCGAGGCCAGGCATCTCATACTCGGCGCCGAGCTTATGGGGAGCTACGACGACGCCCGGGCCTTGCTCAACGCGCCGCCCAAGGCCTGGATTTCCGGCGGGCCGGCCCAAGACGGTGAAGACCTCGACGCCGCGCTCAGAGCCAGTGCCGACACGCTCGACCCAAGCGTTCGGGCCGGCCTCACCTGCAAGGACCGCGCCTTCTACATCTTCACGTCCGGCACCACCGGGATGCCCAAGGCCGCCAATATCAGCCATATGCGCATGCTCTATATGATGTACGGATTTGCGGGCGCACTGAATTCGGGCGAACGCGACCGCATGTACAACGTCCTGCCGCTCTACCACTCAGCGGGGGGCATCTGCGCGCTGGGCGTGGCGCTGACGGCCGGCGGCTCGATCGTGATCCGGCGCAAATTCTCGGCGCGCGAATTCTGGGAGGATTGTCACCGCTATCGCGCCACCTTCTTCCAGTATATCGGCGAGTTGTGCCGCTATCTCCTGAACGCGCCGCCGGAGCCGCACGAGCGCGACCATTGCCTGCGCGCCATCACCGGCAACGGCTTAAGGCCGGAGATCTGGCCCGCCTTCCAGAAGCGCTTCGCAATCCCGAAGATCGTCGAGTTCTACGGCGCCACCGAAGGCAACGTCTCGATGCTGAACTATGACGGCAAACAGGGCGCGGTTGGCCGCGTACCATCCTATATGCGCTCGACGCTGCTGACGCGCATTGTCCGCTTCGATGTGGAACGCGAGATACCGGTGCGGGGCGCGGACGGTTTCTGCATCGAATGTGAGCCGGGCGAGGCGGGCGAGGCTATCGGCCGCATTGAAAACGAACCAGGAAAGAATTTCGAAGGCTATACGCGGCGCGAAGACACCGAGAAGAAGATCCTGCGCGACGTGTTCGAGAAAGGCGATGCCTGGTTCCGGACCGGCGACCTAATGCAGCGCGACGCCCACGGTTATTTCTATTTCGTCGATCGCATCGGCGATACCTTCCGCTGGAAGGGCGAGAACGTCTCCACCAACGAGGTGGCCGAAGCGCTGGGCGTGATCGACGGCGTCAAGGAGGCCAATGTCTACGGCGTCGCCGTCCCCGGCATGGACGGCCGCGCCGGTATGGCCGCTCTTGTCGTCGGCGACGGTTTCGACATCGGCGGCCTTGCCGTCCGGCTTGCCGGTAGCCTGCCGGCTTACGCGCTTCCGGTATTCGTTCGCATTCGCCCGGAAATGGAAATCACCGGCACCTTCAAGTTGCGCAAAGTGGAACTGGTCAAGGAGGGTTTCGATCCGGCCGTGATCCCCGATCCGCTCTACGTGCTCGATTTTGCGGCGCAGCAATATATTCTCTTGGACGAGAAACGCTATGGCGAGATCGTCGACGGCAACACACGCATGTGAAGATGTGCCGAAACGGAACGTACTCCGTCGCGCAACTTACCATGTGAAATAAAGCGGGGATAAGTGCATCGTCGGCGCGTTCGTGCTATTCTATGCAAATCCGATTTCGTTCTAACGTTGCTTGTCTGACCGGGACAGAAATTGGAGAATGCACGTGCGGATCGATCCCGTTGTCGGCTTGATGGACGAGCTTGAGGCAGCCCAGGCCTCGCTCGCTCGTGCACGCCATGAAAAGGATTGGCGTGCCACGCGCCGCCAACTCGCGATCATCGCGTCGCTGCATGCGGTGCTGCGCGAGACCGAACCGACCACCGTAATCGGTGCCGCCCATCTGCTGCGCCAAGCCGCGGAGCTGCTCGAGCGTTCGAGCGCGCCGGACTATGCCGATCGCTTGTGCGAGATCGCGGCCCGGCTCGATGAAGGCAAGCGTACGCTGTCCGATCTGGTCTGGCTGCGCGAGGCCGAGCGTGCGCTTGCGGGCGGCGAATGCGGCTGTCCGGGCGAGAGCGGCGCTCCACTGATCGGGCTGGCGTTGCGGGGAGCGGCCCGTCCGGTGCTGCTCTATCGCGCCGTCATGATTCCGCCGCGTCACTCCGCTCCGATGCGACGTGAGACCGGCGGGCTGAACTGAATCTGCAGTTCGCGTTCACGGTCCCAGATGACGGTCGTCGATCGCCGACCATGCCAGGCGCCGCGCCTCATTCGGCGCCTTGACGATATGCGCGCTGCCGTCGCCGAGAATCATGGTCCTCCGCGCCGAGGCGTCGTAAGCGGGCCATGAGCCGACATTCTGCGATTGCGGATTTCCGCTCCGGGCGAATGCCGTCCAGGCGCCCATCATCGTTTGCGAAAGTGCATCGGCCTCCGCGCCCGTTCCGAAGAAGGCGCCGCCCAGCCTCTCGCGATAGCTGCCGAACAGAAAGCCCAATTCGAGCGCGTGGCAGGAGCCCATGAGCCCGCCCAAGAGCTTTGAGCGCCAGTCGAAGCGGTAGGCGAAGACCGGCGCATGGGCGCTGTGCGCTTCCAGAAGGCGGATACAGGGCATCGTGAAGGCCTTGTCGGTCATGAAGGCACAGAAGCGCTCGAACACAGAGCCGTCCTCATAGGCCGCCAGCAGTTGCGGCGCCGCTTCGCCCGCCACCCGTTCGGCGCGGGCGGCGAAGCCTTTGGCGCTCATTAGCCGCGTCGCCGGATTGGGCGCGGCGAACAGCTTCCATTCCTCGGCCGTCGTTCCGGTGAGCAGCGGAATGCCGGCGGCCGCTCCGGCACGGATCGCAGCAAGAGGGGCACGATCGAGAATCTGCCCGTCGACAGTGGGCTGGAACGGCAGCGTGCCCAGCATGCGCGCGCTCTTGCCCTCGCGCGCCTCGGCTTGGACGGCGATCTGCGCGCCGACGATGGCGCCATAGGGAATCTCCAACAGCTGTTCCGCATCCGACGGGGGAATGCCCATCGCGTTCAGCACCGTGCGGCCGACGCGGCTCCCGCGCTCGCGGTCGTGGCCGATATGGGCTGCGCCCGATTGCGCGATAGCCTTGTGGAACATGCCGCGCGCAGGGCCCGCCGTCAGCAGCGCCGCCACGCACATCCCGCCCGCCAACTCGCCGAATATGGTGATGTTGCCGGGATCGCCGCCGAAGTCCGAAATGTTTCGTCTCACCCAGTCGAGCGCGAGAATCTGATCGGCAAGGCCTTCACTGCCCGTTGCCGGCAATTTGCCGTCGGTGGCGTCGTAGAGGTCGACGAAGCCGAAGGCGCCCAGCCGATAATTGATGGTGACGATGACGACATCGTGCGCGGCGAGCAGCTCGCCATTGTAGACCGACTGGCTACCGGCCCCGATCATGAACGCGCCGCCATGGATCCACATCATGACGGGCCGCTTGGCGCCATCGAAGCCTGGTGTCCACACATTCAGGTAGAGACAGTCCTCCGACTGCTCGCCCATGGTCGCGCCCATCAGGAGCTCGATCTGCGTCGGTGCCTGCGGACAGACCGGCGCGAAGCGGGTGGCGTCGCGTACGCCGGCCCAGGCCTCGGCCGGCTCCGGCATGCGCCAGCGCCGCGCGCCCACGGGCGGCTTGGCAAAAGGAATGCCAGCGAAGCGAGTAATTCCGTTCTGGTGCAGGCCGGTCAATCGGCCATCGGCGAATTCGAGGGTCTCCAGACCGGCAGCGTTCATGGCCCTTTGCGGGCGCATATCACCTCGCCCGTCTTCATAACGGCGTCACGGCAAAGCCGACGCGCGGGAAATGCACGGCGACCGCGCCGACCTTGGGATCGTTGCGCAGGATCGCGATCTCATGCGCGGTCGTGAACAGGACCTCGCCCTCGACCGGATCGCGCCCGTAATCGTCGGCGGCGACAGTCACGCGATCTCCCGGCTTCAGCCCGCGCGCTTCGAAAGGATCGTCCGCGCGCGATGCTTCGGGCGAGGCGGCACGGGCGATACCGAGCGCCTCCTTCGAGTTCATCTCCGCGACGGTGCCGTGCCCGATCGCGGACAGCCGCGTGAACCAGAAGCCGAGCTTCGGCCATTCGTCCATGATTTTGTCTGCGAAATCGCAGACCCGGGCCTTGAGGAACCACACGTTCATGTAGCTGTGGGCATCGACGATTGTGGGATTGTCGCCCATCAGGAAGCTACGGCCGTCGACCAGTTGTTCGGCGAGGAAACCGGCATGCGCGCGCCATTGATCCTGCATCGCCGGCGCGGCCGCCTTCATGGCGTCCACCGAAAAGCTGCCGAATAACGTGGCGCGATCCTTTTTGAATGCGTCGGGAAGTGAATCGCCCACCCGTGCAAAGATCAGTGGCACGGTAGCCTTGAAGAACATACGGTCAGACCAGCATCCCAGCGCGTAGCTGAGGCCTTTGCCCGCCGGCATCAGATTGGGTTCGGGAAAGCGCCGCTCGAGCTCGCGGATGATGATCTGTGTGTCGCAGAAAATATCGGCGCCAATCTGCATCACCGGCGTTCTGCGATAGCCACCGGTCAGCGGCATGAGGTCCGGCTTGGGCATGATCGACGGGATTTCCACCGAACGCCACGCCGCGCCCTTCATGCCGAAGATCAATCGGATCTTCTCGGCAAAAGGCGAGTTCGCGAAATTGTGCAGGATAATCTCTTGCGCCATGGTCGATGTCCGATTTCACCGCCGCGGATTGCGGGGAGCAACCATAGCGCCTGCATCGCAAGCCTGGCTAGGCGAAATCTTTGGCCAACTCTTCGCGTACGGGCGCCGGGATCACGGCCATATGCCCATAGGCCGCGTGCGCGACGCCGAGCACGGCCGGGACCGTGGGGTCCTTGAACTTCGCGATCCGTTCGGGCGTGAAGACGAAGCGCACCCAATGCACCGACGAGGTCTTGCCGTCGGGGGTGGTGCGTTCGTCGTATTCGGTCGGCGTGCCGGCGATGCGCTGGCCGGCCAGTTCGATATAGGCCGATTCCTCGACGCCCGCGAGCCGCAGCAATTCGCGGGCGCGGCGCACAGGATCGTCGATCTCGAGCATCAGCGTCGCGATAAGTTCGGAACCTTGCGGGATCAGCGGATTGTAGGTTTCGAGTTCGCCGGGGATTTGTTCGGCGCCGCCCTTTTCGATGTGCAGCATCTCGTGGACCTGCGCAAGCATGGTGTCGTAATTCTCGAAATAGAAGGTGGCGAAGGGACCCACTTCCATGCGCCGGTTCTTCTTCACAGCGACCAGGCTCTTGCGCAGCTCCGCGCGCCTGGCCGCGTAATCGGCCGGCGCCATGATGTCCTCGTGCATGATGCGCCGTTCGTTCACAGCCATCTCAACTCTCCTTCAATCCATAGGCGCGCGCGAAGACCTCGATGGGATGTTCGGCGGACTTGGCGGGCAGGGTCTTGCCCTCCTTCGCCGCGGCTTGGCGGGCGCCGTTCAGGATGTGCAATCCCGCCAGCGGGCAGTCCGAGGCGATGTGGCCGCGCGCCTGCTCGACGGCGGTGCGGAACACCGGCCGGCCGACCTTCATGGCGACGTTGTGGGTTTCCTTGAGTACGCCGAAGGTGCCGCCATGGCCCGAGCAGCGCTCGATCACGTCGATGGGCGTGTCGGGGATCAGCTTCAGCATCTCCGCCGATTTGGGGCCCATGTTCTGGGCGCGCGCATGACAGGGCAGATGCACGCTCACGCCTTCGGGCAGGGATGAAAGCCCGTCCGGCAGGCCCTCCTTCTTGGCGATGTCGACGACATATTCGTCGATGTCGAATGTCGCCTGCGAAACCCTCTTTACATCCTCGTTGTCCGGCACGATCAGCGGCCATTCGAATTTGAACATCAACCCGCATGAGGCCGTCAGCGCGACGATGTCGTAGCCCTCGTCGATCAGCTTGACGAGTTCTTTCGACACCTTGGCCGCGTTCGCCGCCACGCGGGCGAGTTCGGCCTGTTCGAGGAACGGCATGCCGCAGCAGCCGGGATAGGCGACGACGGTTTCCACGCCCAGATGGTTCAGCACCGCGCGCGCCGCCAGTCCCGTCTCGGGCTTGTTGTAATTGACGAAGCAGGTGGCGAAGAGCGCGGCCTTGCGCTTGCCGTAGGCCGGCGCCGCGTCGTTGGCGCGGATAGGATCGCCGCGATCGGCGGCGACGAAGGTCTTGGTGCGGAATTTTGGCAGTTCGGCGTCGCGATCGACATCGGCGACAGCCGACATGAGCGGCCGCGTCAGCCCGTTCGATTTGCGCGTTGCCCAATTGGCGAGCGGGCTCGCCAACCGCGCCAACGTACCATTGCGGTCCATTTCCGCGAGCTGGCGGGCGATGAAATTGGTCTTGCCCTGTTTGGCCTCGGCCGCGCGCGCGCGCAGCATCAGATGGGGAAAATCGACATTGAACTCATGCGGCGGCACATAGGGACACTTCGTCATGAAGCACATGTCGCACAGCGTGCAGGCCTCGACGACGCCCGCGAAATCCTCCGATTTCACGCTGTCGAGCTCGCCCGATTCGCCGCTGTCGATCAGGTCGAACAGGCGCGGGAAGGAATCGCACAGGTTGAAGCAGCGCCGGCAGATGTGACAGATGTCGAAGATTCGACGCATCTCGTCATCGAGCTTCTCCGGATCGGTGAAGTCCGGGCTCCGCCAGTCGATGGGGTGGCGCATGGGCGCCTCGAGGCTGCCTTCGCGGGACATGTGCTTGTGAGTGGCCGGTAGTGAATTGCGGATAGGGGCGGATGATAGCGAGTGGCGAATAGTCCCTTCGCCACTCGCTATTTGCGTCGCTTACTGACCCAGCGTGTTGAGCGCCTTCTGGAAGCGGCCGGCGTGACTCTTTTCCGCCTTGGCCAGGGTTTCGAACCAGTCGGCGATCTCGTCGAAGCCTTCCTCGCGGGCAGTCTTGGCCATGCCCGGATACATGTCGGTGTATTCGTGCGTCTCGCCAGCGATCGCGGCCTTGAGGTTCAGATCGGTGCCCCCGATCGGTTCGCCGGTGGCCGGATCGCCGACGGCCTCGAGGAATTCGAGATGGCCGTGGGCGTGGCCGGTCTCGCCTTCGGCGGTTGAGCGGAACACGGTGGAAACGTCGTTGTAGCCCTCGACATCGGCCTTCTGCGCGAAATAGAGGTAACGGCGGTTGGCCTGGCTCTCGCCGGCGAAAGCGTCGGCCAGGTTCTTTGCGGTCTTGGAGCCTTTGAGGGCAGCCATGGTTTTTCTCCTTCTTCCCTTGCGAACTGTGTTGTGCGGTGGGCGGGCCTGGTTGGGGCTTGGGGCCCGCGCGCGAAATGAATTTGCGCTCGGCAGCGCCTGCTGTCAATGATTTAGAACAATTCTAAAGTGAATTTTTTCTGGCGGCGCGGCGCGCGACCGCCCTCAGCTTCGCCGGATGCGGATGACGACGTCCACCCGGTCGATGGACGTGCCCTTGGGCGGGCTCGGAACGCCGGCCACGGCGATGCTGTCGCCGGGGATGTCGAGCAGCGTGCCGTCTTCTTCGGCGTAGAAATGTTGATGTGCCTCAACATTGGTATCGAAATAGGAGCGGGTTGAATCCACGGCCACCTGGCGCAGCATTCCAGCCTCGGTGAACTGGTGTAGGGTGTTGTAGACCGTCGCCAGCGACACGCTGACCCCGGCCTCGAGCGCCTCGGCGTGCAGTGATTCGGCGGTCAGATGGCGGTTGCCGTGGCGGAACAGCAGCCCGGCGAGTGCGACGCGCTGCCGCGTGGGCCGGAGCCCCGCCGCTCTCAGCCGAGCACCGGCATTCGTAGCGTCCTTTTTCGCTGCCCGATGGGCCATTTCATCCGATCCCGAAATCCCGGAGTCCCGCACGCCTCGGCCGCGAACGGGCTTCTGCACGGCTGACACTCGGCCCACATGTTTGCTAAGGTGCAACTCGGCCGCTGCTTTGTTAGAACGCTTCTAACAAACAAAATATCGGTCGCCAAGTCCCACCCTTCAAGGGGCCGCACGGAAGAAGCTATCGAACGGACGGTTTTTCGAATGACACTACGCAAATCGAGCTTTGATCTGGCGGGGCTGCTGGCCTGCGCGCGGGGCGAATTGTTCGGGCCGGGCAATGCCCGCCTGCCACTGCCGCCGATGCTGATGTTCGACCGGATCACGAAAATCACGGAGGATGGGGGCTCCCAGGGCAAGGGCTCGGTCGAGGCCGAGTTCGATATCAAGCCCGATCTGTGGTTCTTCAAATGCCACTTCAAGGATGATCCGGTGATGCCCGGTTGCCTGGGCCTGGACGCGATGTGGCAGATGGCCGGATTTTTCCTGGGCTGGCTCGGCGGGCTCGGCAAGGGCCGGGCGCTGGGGGTCGGCGACGTCAAGTTCACCGGTATGGTCCTGCCCTCGAACAAGCTTGTCAGCTATTATGTCGAATTCAAGCGCGTGGTGACGCGCAAGTTCGTGATCGGCGTCGCCGACGGGGTAATGAAGGTCGACGGCCGGGTGATTTACGAGGCCAAGGATCTGCGCGTGGGCCTGTTCACCGAAGAGGCCCAGACCGCCCCGCAGGCCGTGGCCGCGCCGGCGTGACCCCGTTCCCGGTGCCCCTTATCCTTTGGCCGGGCGCCTGCTAAGGGTTGGTCCGGTCCCGGACCGCTGTCGCAGCCGCCATGCGGGGGCGCCGGACAAGCTCAAGAAGGAAATCCGTCCATGAGACGCGTGGTCGTCACCGGCATGGGCATCGTGTCCTCGATCGGCAACAACAGCCAGGAAGTCGTGGCCAATCTGCGCGAGGCCAAATCCGGCATTGTCGCGGCCGATGATTACGTCCGGCTCGGCTTCCGCTCCCGGGTCTGTGGCAGCCTCAAGATCGACCTCGACAGCACGGTCGACCGCCGCGCCCGCCGCTTCCAGGGCGATGGCGCTGCCTATTGCTGGGTGGCGATGGAGCAGGCAATCCGCGATGCGGGGCTCGAGCCCAATGAAGTCAGCCATCCCCGCACCGGGCTGATCGTGGGCTCGGGTGGGCCTTCGACGCGCGCCATCGTCGCCGCCGCCGACCTTACCCGCGAGCCCGGCAAGGGCCCCAAGCGCGTCGGCCCCTTCGCGGTGCCCAAGGCGATGTCGTCGACCTGCTCGGCCAATCTGTCCACCTGGTACAAGACCAAGGGCGTCAATTATTCGATCAGCGCGGCGTGCGCGACCTCTGCCAACTGTATCGGCAACGCCGCCGAGATGATCCAGTGGGGCAAGCAGGACATCATGTTCGCCGGTGGCGGCGAAGAACTCGACTGGACGCTGTCGGTGCTGTTCGACGCCATGGGAGCGATGTCGTCGAAATACAATGACGCGCCCGAGAAGGCCTCCCGCGCCTATGACAAGAACCGCGACGGCTTCGTGATCTCGGGCGGCGGCGGCATTGTGGTGCTCGAAGAACTCGATCACGCAAAGGCCCGTGGCGCCAAGATCTATGGCGAGCTTGTCGGCTACGGCGCCACCGCCGACGGCGCCGACATGGTGGCGCCCTCCGGTGAAGGTGCGGTGCGCTGCATGCAGATGGCGCTTGAGAACGTGGCCGCGCCGGTCGATTACATCAATCCGCACGCGACCTCGACCCAGGCCGGCGATATTCCGGAGCTCAATGCGATCCGCGAGATCTTCGGCAAGCGCATGCCGCCGATCAGCGCCACCAAGTCGCTGACCGGCCACAGCCAGGGCGCGGCCGGCGTGCACGAGGCGATCTACACGCTTCTGATGATGAATCATGGTTTCATCGCCCAGAGCGCCAATATCGAGGAGCTCGATCCCGAGGTCGGCGATGCGCCGATCGTGCGCTCCAGAATCGACAACGCGGATGTGAACGTGGCCATGTCCAACAGCTTTGGTTTTGGCGGCACCAATGCCGCGCTGGTGTTTCAACGCCTGGAGACCTGAGGCCGCGGGCGCGCACGAAATTTGCTGGTATGGGGCGATGGCTGGTCGCAGGTCCCGAAACGGCACAGACCCTGAAGGGGCTAGCGAGTATGGCTGAGGCCGACACGACGAGCACGAAACTGATGGCGGGCCGCAGGGGCCTGGTGATGGGCGTCGCCAACGACCACTCGATCGCCTGGGGCATCGCGCGCACGCTTGCCGCCCACGGCGCCGAGGTCGCCTTCACCTATCAGGGCGAGGCGCAGGCAAAGCGGCTGAAGCCCTTGGCCGCCTCGATCGGCTCGAGCATCGTGCTTCCGGCCGACGTCGAGAGCGATGATCAGCTCGATGCCGTGTTCGAGACGCTGGAGCGCGAATGGGGCGGCCTCGATTTTCTGGTCCATGCCGTCGCCTTTTCCGACCGCGACGAACTCAAGGGCCGTTACGTCGACACATCCCGCGCCAATTTCTGCCGCACGCTGTCGGTCTCCTGCTATTCCTTCACGGCGGTCGCCCAGCGCGCTGCGCGCATGATGTCGACCGACATGGGCCATGGCGGCGGCGCCATGATCACGCTCACCTATATGGGTGCCAGCCGCGTGATGCCGAACTACAATGTGATGGGGGTGGCCAAGGCCGCGCTCGAAGCGAGCGTGCGCTATCTCGCTGCCGATCTTGGTCGCGACAGCATCCGTGTCAACGCGATCTCGGCGGGGCCTATGCGCACGCTGGCCGGCTCCGCTGTCGGCGACGCGCGCATGGTGTTCAAATGGACCAAGGCGCAGGCCCCGCTCAAGACATCGATCGAGCTCGATCATGTCGGCGGTGCTGCGCTCTATCTGTTGAGCGCGCTTTCTGCCGGCGTCACCGGCGAGGTCCATTTCGTTGATGCCGGCTTCAACATCGTCGGTATGCCGCCGACGGCCGACCTCAAGGGATGGCAGGCGCCGGAGAACGGCTTCGACGGTGGCGAAGAAAGCGGCGGAAGCGACAAGGAGAAGGCCAATGAAGGCGCGCACGCTTAAGGCCGGCCTTGTTGCCGCGGCCATCGCCTGCAGCACGACGGCTGCGTATGCCGGCTGGCAGGAGGTCGCCAGCCAGGCCGACCAGCAGCGGCTCGCCCGCATCGAGCAATCGCGCGCCGAGGCCATGCAGCAGGCCGAACAGGGCGCCGCGCCCGGCGATCTCGCGATCCTTCATTCCGTGCTCGATCCGGGGCCTGCGCCGGTATCGGTTCGCGGGCTGCTCGGCGAGTGGCAATGCCGCACGCTCAAGCTCGGCGGCATCACGCCCGATGTGATCTATAACTGGTTCCGCTGCCGCATCTCGATGAAGGGCGGCGGGCCCTATCTCGAAAAGCTGAGCGGCAGCCAGTACACCAACGGCTATCTCTATCCCTTCGCCGGCGGCAGCTTCGTCTATCTGGGCGCCTCATCGGTGATCGGCGAGCCGCGCCATTCCTATCCCGGCAACGGCGTCAGCGCCGGCGCCGGCGCCACGCCCGACGATCAGATCGGCCTTTTGACCGCCATCGGCCCCGGCCATCTGCGCCTCGAAATGCCCTATCCCGTCCAGGAATCGACCATGGACGTGCTGGAGCTCAGGCGTTAGCGGCGGTGCCATTAGGCTTCGATTAGCCCTTCCCGCTCAAGCACCAACCGCACGTCCTCAAGTACGGATTTCAAATTCCCCTTTGGGAATCTGATTTGCCCGAGCCCATGTATATTGCTGAATTCCTCGCAGCCTTCTTCCAAGAGAATTATCGCGCGAGCAAAGCCAAGCCGCCCTTGGAATAGCCCGGCTTCGTGAACCACGTTCATCCGAGCATGGATATTGCCGTCATCATGCTCATCTTCTGCCGTCATAATAAGAAAGGCGAATGCCGCTGAATCCAACATCTGGGAGAGCCGCTGGGTATTACTTATGCCAGCTACTGGCACGCGGTTGAATTCGTCCCACGGCAATCTAAGTCGATCCTGAACAAAATCCTTTAGGTCTTTCCAGAGCGGGGATCGACCATGTCCGATGAAAACATTAGTTCCGATCAACGTTGCCGCACTGCGACGTTTTTCCTTCCGGGCAAGATGTGAGCCTGCCTTGCGCGCGATGGAAGAAAGTTGCCGTACCGCCTCCACAGAGGTTTGAAATGTTAAGATTTCGGCAGCGATCGAAATGTGGGGAGGGACTGTAATGCCTTGACCGACCGCTGTCGTATCACGCGTCATGATCTGACCTGACGGTTTCAGGCGGTCAATAATTTGATGTCTTGTATAGACATCGAGCGCCTCCAGATCCGCGCTCAACTTCTCCAAGAAGCTGTCCTTGTCGTGCTCCAGTTCACTGAGAAGCATGGATAAGATTGTGGACTTGTCGTGCTCGAATGCGTCATTCAATCTCCGAGTTACATCTTCCACTGTGCCCATGTCAGGGTCGCCAGCCAGCGCTCGAATGTGCTGCTTTATCTCCTCCGGGTCGAATTCTTCCCATTCGCCCGTACTCCCTAGCGAGGAAAATGGCATGTCCTTTAAGCCCCACTCTTGGCTGAAGTGGGCGTACGGTGGTGCCGGCTTAAGTCCGGAGTAGTAGACGTTTGCGTGGTAGCCCAGCCATGAGCCGGAGAATGACCGCTTTATTTGACGAAGAGCTTCCTCAAAAGCAGCTATGGGTCGCGTTACACGATCGTCGCTCGTTGTGGCCAGTAATTCCTCTAGCTGACTCAAAGTCGCCAACAGTTCTGACGATGAAGCAGACATTCAATGCTCAGTTCGTTAGCTGCAGCGCAAGAATTGAATGCCGCCAAGTGTAAAGGTAGTACTGGCTCCTGACTATCCCCGCGCGGCCTTGGCGAAGCGTTGGAACAGATAGTGCGAATCCATCGGACCGGGCGAGGCCTCGGGGTGGTACTGCACCGAGAAGATCGGCTTGCCTTCCACGCGCAGCCCGCAATTGCTCTTGTCGAACAGCGAGATGTGCGTCTGCTTGACGCCCCTGGGCAGCGTGTCGCCGTCGACCGTGAAGCCGTGGTTCATCGACACGATCTCGACCTTGCCGGTCTCCAGATCCTTGACCGGATGATTGGCGCCGTGATGGCCTTGGCGCATCTTGCGGGTCCTGGCCCCCAGCGCCAGCGCCAGGATCTGATGGCCGAGGCAGATGCCGAACATCGGCACATTCGAATCGATCAGGCCTTTGATGGTTGGAATCGCATATTCTCCCGTCGCCGCCGGATCGCCCGGGCCATTCGAGAGCAGAACGCCGTCGGGCGAATGGCGCATCACCTCGTCGTAAGTGGCATTGGCCGGCAGAACGATGATTTCGGCGCCATGTCCGGCAAGCTGGCGCAATATGTTGCGCTTGACGCCGTAATCGATGACGACCGCGCGCCATGAAGGCGCAGCCTGTTCGCCATAGCCCGTGCCCCATTCCCACGGCGTTTCGCGCCAAGCGTAGCTCTGCCGGCAGGTCACGTCTTTGGCAAGGTCGAGGCCGACAAGGCCCGGAAAGCCGCGCGCCTTTTTCGTAAGCGCATCGATATCGAATTTGCCATTCGGATCATGGGCCACCACGCCATGTGGCATGCCGCGTTCGCGGATGCGGGCGGTCAAAGCGCGGGTGTCGAGGCCGGCGATGCCGGGGATGTTGCTCTGCGCCAGCCAGCGGTCGAGTGCTGCAATGCTGCGGTAATTGGAGGGGTGCTCGGCGTCGGCGCGCACCACCATCGCGCGCACGACCGGCGTCGTCGCTTCCACGTCTTCGCTGTTGGTGCCGACGATGCCGATATGCGGGAAGGTGAAGGCGACGATCTGCCCGGCATAGGACGGATCGGTCAGTATCTCCTCATAGCCTGTCATCGCCGTGTTGAAGCAGACTTCGCCGACCGCATTCGTCGCCGCGCCGAAGCCGTGGCCCTCGAACACCGTGCCATCGGCCAGCACCAGCACAGCCGTGCCACGGCGCCCGCGCGAAAACGGCTCCGCCGGCGTTGCGGCGGGGGCGGAAGAGGCGTCGGCCATGGTGGGAAACCGTTCGAGGAGTCGGGCGAAAATAGGAACGCGGGAGGCTTCGGTCAAGCCGTGGACCGTAAGAAATTATCATTATTTTTCAATGTGTTGAACAATGGTCGCAGCAGGAGTACAGTGGTCTTTTCCAAGTCGGGGAGCATCAGATGGGCCTGCGCGACCAGTTGAACGCGGCGTTGAAGGAGGCGATGAAGGCGAGGGATGCCCGCCGCGTCTCCACCTTGCGCATGGTGCTGGCCAGCGTGAAGGACCGCGACATCGCCGCCCGCACCGAAACCAGTCGCGAAGTCGTCCCCGACGACGAACTGTTTTCGCTGCTCGCCAAGATGATCAAGCAGCGCGACGAATTCGATCACCGCTTTTGTGGTCGGCAACCGCGCCGACCTCGCCGACGCCGAGCGCGAGGAAATCGCCGTCATCCGCGAATTCATGCCCAAGCAGATGAGCGCCGAAGAAATGCAATCGGCGGTCGCAAGTGCGATCGCTGAAACCGGCGCCTCATCGATGAAAGACATGGGCAAGGTGATGGCGGCGCTCAAGGCGGGCTATGCCGGCCAGATGGATTTCGCTCAGGCCTCAGCCGCGGTGAAAAGTCTGCTGTCGGCGAAATAGGCGGCGCTCCAGACCGTTCCACCACACCGTGACGGCAAGGGCCGTATGTGCTAGCGAAAAACAAGCAAATAAGACGCAAATAAATTGGGGGATGGGAGATGACCAAGGTCGAGGCAATTCCAGTTCGCCGATTGGTACGCACGGCTGCTCTGGCGTGTTTTGCTGGCTGTTTGCTTGGCGCCTCATCTCTCGTGCCGGCCGCGGCGCAAGAAGAGCCGCCCTGGAACACGCCGATTGCGGCCTGGTATCAGCCATCGTGGAAGGCCTTTCTGGACATGAAGGCCAAGGCGCATGGCGGCACCAAGCAAACCGGCGGCGACATGCCCGACTGGTGGGGCATCCGCCTCAGGGTCGGCAAGCCCACTTTCGATCCCAAGCAGCCCGGCAAGCTGTCCGACGGTCTCGTCACCGCCGATCTGACGCCCTTGGGAATCAAGACCTATCGCGAAGAGCTCGCGCGCGTGGCCAAGGGCGACGAATGGGATCCGATCTCGGCCTGTCTGCCGAGCAGCTTCCCGCGCACGCTGTCGACGCTGTTCGGCATCGAATGGGTCGACACGCCGCGCGAGAGCTATCAGATGAACGAGAATGTGAGCGAGGTGCGCCGCATCTACACAGACGGCCGCGGCCATATCCCGATGGACGAGGCCTATCCGTTGTGGGAAGGCGATGCGATTGGATTCTGGGATGGCGACACGCTGGTCGCCCATACCATCAATCTGAGGCCGAACCAGTACAAGCGCAGCCAGCCCTACTACTCGGGCAAGATCAGCACGCTCGAGCGTATTCGCAAGGTCAATGACAACGATCTCGAAGACGCCATAACAATCTGGGATCCGGCCTATCTCGCCAAGCCCTGGCATGTGGTGCAGATCTACCGGCGCAACCGCAGCCCCGACGCCCGCATAGACCTGTGGTCGTGCGAGGAAAACGCCAATGTGAGCGAAACCGCTTCCGGAGGCACGAAAATCCTGCTCCCGGGCGATCCTGGCTACCGTTCGCCGGAAAGCCTCAAGCTGACGCCGGACAATCCCGACGCGGGCAAACCGGGGCAATAGAAAGGCTTAGTCGGCCGCCGGGACCGCCAACAGATTTCTCTGCAGTCCGCTGCTGCCTGCCGCCGGAAAGGGCGTAAGGTGCGGCCATGCGCTACGGCCAGGGCCTGCTCGAGGAAATCCTGCGGCGGACGGACCTCGTCCAGCTGGTGGGTCGGCGGGGGAAGCTCGTGCTTGCCGTTCTCTGTCTCTCGGCCGTCGCCGCAACGGGGGTGCGGGCCGACGAGCACCCAACCTACCAAAGCCTGCTAGAACTCAGTGGCCGGCAACAAGGACTGCACATCGCAAGATGATGTGGACCTTCTGATCTACACCTGCGACAAAACCCAGGAGCTTTGGTATTTCACGGAGCCTGGGCACCCGGCGCATCCCGGCGTCATCAGAAGATATGTCATTCAAAACGCGAAGGGCGTGAGCGTCGCGGAGCAGGGCTGGTCGTTCGCGCCGGACTCCGCTCAACCAGCCTTTAAGACGTTCCTGGCGCAAATCCAGGCGCTGGACTTTCAAGCACAGGAGACCATGGCGGCAGAGCATGGCGGTTCGGCGCAACCTGAAACGTCGATTCGCGTCTATGGCAATTGGCAACCGCAGGGAAGCGACAATCAGGCCGTTGTCTCCCTGACCAAGCATTATTTTTCACTCGAAGACGGCGGTCAGTATGAGCAATCTTACGCGCTTCTGGGCGCATCGCTTGCCGCTATGCTTCCCTTTGCGGAATATGTGAGCCTCGCGAACCGCTCGGTCGCGAGTGTGGGGCATGTGAAGAGCAGAATTGTCAGGACCATCGATTGGGAAAAGAACTCTCCATTGGGTCCGCCAGGCATCTATGCGGCCTTGGACTACGAAGCGGAAGCGAAAAAGGGACAGCTTTGCGGCTTCGTGGCGTGGCAAAGACAGCCGGACGGCTTCTATGTCCTGGTGCGAGAAGAAACGAATATCATACCGGACAGTATGAGTGCATCGGAGGCGGCCGCGCTCAAGGCCAAATTCCACTGCGTCACGTGAAGTTCTAGGAACGGGATCATGCGCTACGGCCAAGGCCTGCTCGAGGAAATCCTGCGGCGGACGGACCTCGTCCAGCTGGTGGGCCGGCGTGTCAAGCTGGTGCGCAAGGGCCGGGTGATGTGGGGCTGCTGTCCCTTCCACCAGGAAAAGACGCCTTCCTTCAAGGTCGAGAACGAGCGGCGCACCTATCACTGCTTCGGCTGCGGGGCCGGCGGCGATGCCTTCAAATGGCTGATGGAGACCGAAGGGCTCATCTTCCCGGAGGCCGTCGAGCGGCTGGCAGGCGAGGCCGGCGTCGAGCTGCCCAAATGGTCGCCCGAAGACGAAGCCCGCGAAGAGAAGCGGAAATCGCTTTACGACATTGTCGAGGCGGCTTGCGCCTATTTCGAGGCTGAGCTTCGCGCCCCGCGCGGCCGGGCGGCACGGGATTATCTGGCCGGCCGCGGGCTCGACCTGGACGCCGCCGGCCGCTTTCGCCTGGGTTTTGCGCCGTCCGGCGGCAACGCCCTGATCGAGCATCTGAAGACCAGGAACGTCACGCTCGACGGCATGATCGCGGCAGGTCTTGCCCGCCCGGCGCAGGATGGCCGGGGTCCCCGCGACTTCTTCTTCAATCGCGTCACATTTCCGATCGCCGATTCGCGCGGTCGCGTCATCGCCTTCGGCGCCCGTGCGCTCGAGGCCGATGCCAAGCCCAAATACATCAATACGGCCGAAACGCCGCTCTTCTCCAAGGGTCACAGCCTTTACAACTTCGCAGCGGCACGGGCCCCCGCGCTCAAGGCCGGCACCATCATCCTGGCCGAAGGCTATATGGACGTGATCGCGCTGGTGCGCGCAGGGCTGGATCACGCGGTCGCTCCGCTCGGCACCGCGCTCACCGAGGACCAGCTGGCACTCTTATGGCGGGCGGCGCCGGAGCCGATCCTGGCCTTCGACGGCGACCAGGCAGGCCTGCGCGCGGGCCTGCGGGCCGCCCATCTGGCGCTGCCGCACCTGAAGCCCGGCCACTCATTGCGCTTCGCCTTCCTGCCGCCGGGCGAGGACCCCGACACGCTGATCGCGCGTGAGGGTGCAGCGACCATGAAAAAGCTGCTGGACGCCGCTGAGCCGCTGGGCCTGGTGCTGTGGCGCGGCGAAACCGAGGGCAAGGATTTCTCGACGCCCGAGCGCCGCGCAGGGCTGGAGCGTGCTCTGGGCGGCATCGCGGCCCAGATCGCCGATTCGGCCATCGCGGATTATTACCGCCGCGATTTCCGGGAACGGGTGTTTGAGGCCTTCAAGCGCCGCAAACCGTCGGCGGGGCAGCCGATGCACCGTCAAGGAGAGCGAGCCGGCGGTCGTGGGCCGAGCCGGGCTCCTTTGGCCCAGGAGGCCGTGTCCCCAGCCGTCAAGAACAGCCTGATCGCGCGGGCAGGCGGCGGCGGGGCCCGCCGCATCAAAGAGGCGGAACTCGCCCGCATGCTGCTGGAGGCGCCAGATTTGGCGGCCAGCCACACCGAAATTCTGGCCGCCTTGCCCTTCTCGGACCCGCGCCTTGACAGGCTGCGCCACGAACTCCTAAACCTCGCCGCCTCCGGCTTTGGGCTTGAAAAACAGGGGCTGGAGGACCATCTCATACGTTCGGGCATGGCTGATCTGGTCGAGCGCCTTTCGGCGCCCCGGACGGCCAGTGAGCTTGATGGGGCGGCGGGCGGCCATGAGGAGGCCGCTTATGGCGAGGATATTGAAGCCCGCTGGCTTCGGGCGGTGGCACAATTGCGCGAAATGGCGGAGCTGGCGCCGGAGCGCGCCCGCGCCGTCGAGCGTTTCAGGACGGAGGCAACCGAAGAAAGCTGGCGCGACGCGCACCGCCTTCTGGGTTCGCACGGCCGCCGCAACGATTGAGCGCAAATGCCGGGCGACCAAACGCCGGCCCCGGGACATGCTGGATTGAGGATTGGAAACGGACGGGCGTATCCCCCACATTGGTCAGGAGAAGCCCGCCAACGACGAGCAATGGAACTGCCGTGGTGACGAAGAAGAAGACTACCAAGCCCAAGAAGCCCGCCAAGGCGGCGGCTGCGCGGCCGGCTGCGGCCAAGCGTGCCTCGGCGAAGGCGGCTCCTGTCAAGCGCGCCTCGGCGAAGGCCAAGCCCGCGGCCAGGGCCAAGGCGAGCGAAAAGCCCAAGGCTGTCCCTAAGGCCAAGACTGCGGCCAAGACGCCGCCCGCGCGTGCCAAGGCCGCGCCTGCGGCCGTCACCAAGAAGACCACGCCTGCGGCCGCCGCCAAGAAGGCTGCGCCTGCGGCCGCCGCCAAGAAGACCGCGCCGCGCGCCGCCGCAAAAGCCGCCAAGCCGGCGACGCCGCCCGCGCCCAAGAAGGCGCCGGCCAAGCGCGCCAAGGGCAACGCCGAGACCACCTCGGCCGAGACCCAGGTGAAGGCGGGCGTCGCCGCGGCCGAGGCGGTCAAGAAGCCCGAAGCCAAGATTTCTGCCAAGAGCGGCAAGCCCGATCCGGCCGAGCCGCAAACCGCGCGCGAGGATGCCGATTCGCCGCTGCTCGACATGTCCGATGTCGGCGTGCGCAAGATGATCCAGCGCGCCAAGCAGCGCGGCTACGTCACTTATGACGAGCTGAACAAGGTCCTGCCCTCAGACAAGGTTTCCTCCGAGCAGATCGAGGACACGATGTCGATGCTGTCCGAGATGGGCATCAACGTCATCGAATCCGAAGAGCAGGAGGAGGGCGGCGAAGGCGATGTGCCCGCCACCACCGACGGCAAGGAAGTCGTCACCACGGCCAAGGCCTCCGAGCAGTATGACCGCACCGACGATCCCGTGCGCATGTATCTGCGCGAGATGGGTTCGGTCGAGTTGCTCTCCCGCGAGGGCGAAATCGCCATCGCCAAGCGCATCGAGGCCGGCCGCGAATTGATGATCGGGGCTCTGTGCGAAAGCCCGCTTACCTTCGAGGCGCTGACCGTGTGGCGCGACGAGTTGAACGAAGGCAAGGTTCTGCTGCGCGACATCATCGACCTCGAAGCGATGTACGGCGCCGGACCCGACGCTCAGCCCGCACCTAACGGGGCCGCCAACGTTGCCTCCCCGAATGGGGCCGCCAACGGCGCGCCCCTGAATGGGGCGGCCAATGGGGCAGCCAATGGCGCAGTCAATGGGATGGGCAACGGACAGGCCGGCCTGGCCGAAGTCCGCAAGTCCGAACCGGCGAAGCCCGAACCGGCGAAGCCCGAGACCAAGGACGGCGAGCCCTCCGATCCGGGCGAAGCCGCGGCCGCCGCCGATGCCGACGCAGAGGACGAGGACGAAGGCAATCTGCCGCTGTCGGCAATGGAAGCCGCGCTGAAGCCTCAGGTGCTGGAAGCGCTCGACCAGATCGCTGCGCTCTACAAGAAGCTTGGCAGGCTCCAGGACGCGAGCGTCGAGGCTCAGCTCGCCGACGACGAACTTTCGACCAGCCAGGAACGCCGCTTCAAGAAGCTACGCACCGATACCGTCGATCTGGTCAAGAGCCTCAGGCTCAACAACAACCGCATCGAAGCGCTGATCGATCAGATGTACGGCATCAACCGGCGCCTGGTCAGCCTCGAAGGCCGGCTGCTCCGGCTGGCCGAGGCCCACGGCGTCGACCGCGTCGATTTCCTCAAGCAGCATTTCGGCAACGAGCTCGATCCCAACTGGACGCGCCGCGTGGGCCGGCTCACTGCGCTCGGCTGGAAGGAATTCGCCACCGCCGAGCGCGAGCGCATCCACGAGCTGCGCGACGAAATCCAGACGCTGGCGCAGGAGATGCGCACCTCCATCGTCGATTTCCGCCGCATCGTGCAGACGGTGCAGAAGGGCGAGCGCGAGTCGGGCCAGGCCAAGAAGGAGATGATCGAAGCCAACCTTCGCCTCGTGATCTCCATCGCCAAGAAATACACCAACCGCGGGCTTCAGTTCCTCGACCTTATCCAGGAAGGCAATATCGGCCTGATGAAGGCGGTCGACAAATTCGAATACCGCCGCGGCTACAAGTTCTCGACCTATGCGACCTGGTGGATCCGCCAGGCCATCACCCGCTCGATCGCCGATCAGGCGCGCACCATCCGCATCCCGGTGCACATGATCGAGACCATCAACAAGCTGGTCCGCACCAGCCGCCAGATGCTGCACGAGATCGGCCGCGAGCCCACGCCCGAAGAGCTGGCCGAGCGGCTGGCCATGCCGCTCGAAAAGGTGCGCAAGGTGCTCAAGATCGCCAAAGAGCCGATCAGCCTCGAGACGCCCATCGGCGACGAGGAGGATTCGCATCTGGGCGATTTCATCGAAGACAAGAACGCGGTGCTGCCGATCGATGCGGCGATCCAGGCCAACCTGCGCGAGACCACCACGCGCGTGCTGGCCACGCTCACGCCGCGCGAGGAGCGCGTGCTCAGAATGCGCTTCGGCATCGGCATGAACACCGACCACACGCTGGAGGAAGTGGGCCAGCAATTCAGTGTCACGCGCGAGCGCATCCGCCAGATCGAGGCCAAGGCCCTGCGCAAGCTCAAGCACCCCAGCAGGAGCCGGAAGCTTAGGAGTTTCTTGGATAGCTAAGAACGCGCGTCGTCAGACCCCCGGCACCGCCAGCACATCGAATTCGGCCGCGCCCTTGCGCAGCTTCTTGACCTCGGCATAGTCGCTCGAATTCCAGAACTCGTGGATCGCCTCCATCGACGGAAATTCGAGCACCACGCGCTTGCGGCCGTCGAAGCTGCCCTCCAGCGCCGCGACATCGCCGCCGCGCACCAGATAGCGCCCGCCATATTTCGCGATCAGCGCTGGCACCGCCTCGCGGTAACCGGCGAAGCGTTCGGGGTCGCTGACGGCGAAGGACACGATCAGATATGCGGACATGATGACCTCCTGGAAAGGGCGGCAGGCTAAAGCAATTCCAGGAAAAATGGGAACCGGTTGGCACGCTGGCGCTACCAACTCCGTCCGGAATTGGGTGAAAACGAAGAATTGGAGCGGATCGTCGATTCCGTGAAACGATGATCCGCTCCAGGGGGCTGGTTGCGCCGAAGACAAATCTTTCGTGGCGCGCGCATAGGCCCCTCGCGCCCGCGCGCGGCGTGGCTATAATGACCCCTGGGCAAGGCCGGGTTGGCGGCAATGTGCCGGGGCGGGACGCGGGAAATCCGGCGGATCGAGAGGATCAGGGCGAGCGCGGTGGGCCGTGCCGCCCCCATTACCCACTCATGAAGGAAGGTTCCATGCCCGAGACCAAGACATTCTCCGAGACCCAGACCTTCAAGGACGCCCAGAAGCGCACCTTCAAATATCCGAGCGAGGCGGAGGCCCTCGTGCGCCGCCTGGGCAGTGCCGTGCTCGCCAGCTGGAGCGCGCTGCCGGCCGACATCCGCGCACGCATCCATGCCGAGGCGCTGACCGCCTGGGACCGTGAATACAATGTGCCGGGCCTCGAGAAGAAGCTCGACGCCTTCATCAAGCGCTATCCCCGCCAGATTGAGTGAGGGGCCTCAGCGCATAGATTGCTATGCGTGCGAATCCCAGTGGCGCCTCAACGCTGCGACCGTCGCATCCTCGCGAGCTTTCCTTCCACTTGGATAAACAAGTTTCACGGAACCCACGGGTAAACCGAGCAGCGCTTCGGCTGTCTCCTGCACCTTCCTCAGAGAGGCAGTGGCGCGAGCACGACGATAGCGGAGCGGCGGGTCATTTCTTTTAATCATTGAAATTACTCCAAAAATAGCACGTGCCGGGCCAATTTCCGAGCACATAGCCATCTTATAATATATCGCTGCAGAAAATTCAATACCTTATTGATATAAGAACCATTAAATGGTATAGGTATCGAAATTTGGACGGGCACAGGAGGCGGTCATGGGAGTTTCACCCGATATAGAAAAATTACGTCGCGCATATGCAAATGATACATCGGTCAAAGCTGTTCTAGATTACGTCTCTGGACGAAAATACAATTCGTCAGAGCTTTCTGTTGATCGCCTTGAGAAAATTTTGTTGCATCAAGGAGAAGCAAGCAGTCGGAGTGACTTAATCGCGGCGCTGAAGACACTTTCGTCCTTGGCACTAGGTGAATTTGTGGTCGGCCGACGCGGTCAGCCGACAAGGTTCCGGTGGGAAGTACCAATGATTGAAGCTGGCCGCGCCGCCCAAGGCAAAATTGATGAGGTGCCGCAACTCAAAGCTCACGAATTCCTCCCGGACGCGGCAGCGCAAGATGTCGGCGAGTCCGGTGTTGAGTGCATCCGCCATTCATTCAATTTGCGGCCAGACCTATTGACGACAATTGAGCTTCCTCGCGATCTGACTGAACGAGAGGCAGGTCGTTTGGCAGAGTTTATAAAGGCGCTCCCCTTCGGTTCAGCTTAGGCGGGTCACCCCTCACCGCAGCGCGCAATTGAAACTGATGGAGATGCGGCCGCGTCTGGCCGCGTTGATCGGCACCTCGTGGCGGAGCCAGCTTTCCCACATCAGAACCGTGCCTGGTTTGGGTGCGATGCTCACAAAGGTCAGGTTGTCGCGCGCGGCCTTCGCCCGCTTGGGCGGGGCGGCCATCATCAGTGGCAGCCGCGGGTCCTCGAAGCGGATAGCCGCGGCGCCCTCGGGCACCGTCACGTAATAGGTCCCGCTCAGCACCGAATGGGGATGGATGTGGCCGCTGTGCACGCCGCCGGGGGCCAGCACATTGATCCACATGCTGTCGAGCTTGAGCCGCCGCACATCGCAATCGAGATCGAGCGACCGGGCAAAGGCGCGCGCGTGGCGGTCCAGTTGCGTGGCCAGCTCGGCGAACGCGCTCGCCCGCGTCGGCAGATCGTCGAGCGAGGCGTAGGAGGTGTAGCCCTTGTAGCCGTGCTCCTTCGACCAGCGGCGCCCGGCGCGGTCGCCGGCGGCGATGGCAAGGCAGGTGCGCTCCAGCTCGGCGTTGAGCGCCGCGCCCGCCGCCCGCGCGCGATAGAGCCGCGTCGCGAACAGCGTCTCGATCCGGGCCTTCGAGGTCTTTCCGGGGGTCATGGCCGTCCTTTCCCGCGCGTCGTGCAAGGCTGTATTGCGCGCTCGCGCGGTTCCGGGCAATAGCGCTCGTGCCCGCCTTTTTCTATGATCGCGTCTTCGAACCCGATTTCCGCTTCGCTTAAAGGTCCTGCCGTTGAGCACCACCGCCGCGCCGCGCGTTGCCGCCTCGCCCTACGCCGTGAGCTATCCGATCCTCTATGCGATCAGCTTCTGTCATCTCCTGAACGACATGATGCTGTCGCTGTTGCCGGCGATTGGGCTTCTGGCGGCGTTCCTGCCCAATCTCGATAGGGATCGAAATGCGCTGGCTGCGCATTTGTTAAAGCAAGACGGCAAGCTTTAGGGTCATCCGATGTCTTTGTTCACGACGCCGTCATCCGCGAGCACCCATCGCAGATATTCCACGGTCGAACACCGCGCCGACATGGTTGTCCATGTTCTCGGCATACTTTTCGCGATCAATGCCTGCCTGTGGCTGCTTGCCAATGTGACAGGTCTCGATGTCGTGGTCTCGGTTTCGGTCTATTGCGTTGGCCTGTTGGCGATGGTTTGCTTCTCGGCGGCCTACAATTTGATGCCGCATCACCGCCCCTCCAAGCAGGTGTTGCGCCGGCTGGATCGGGCCGCGATCTTCATCATGATCGCCGCCACCTATACGCCGTTTGCGGTGAACCGGCTGACCTACCCGACCGGAGACCTGATCCTGTCGGCGATCTGGCTCATGGCGATGTTTGGCGTGGCGATGAAGCTGATCTATCCCGGCCGGCTGGAGATCGTGAGCATCCCGCTGTATCTCGCCATGGGCTGGATGGTGGTCTGGGTGCTGCATCCGCTGGCCGAAGCGATGGCGACCGTCGATTTCTGGCTGCTGATCGGCGGCGGCCTGGTCTATTCGGCGGGCGTGATCTTCTATCTGTGGGAGCGCTTGCCCTATCACAAGGCGATCTGGCACGCCTTGGTGCTGGCCGCCGCCATCCTGCAATTCTCCGCCGTGGCCGCCGAATTCGCCCGCTGAGGCGGGCGCCCTCCATTCTCAAGCCGTGTGTCGGCCGCGGCGCCTCGCAGGGTTAGCGCTTCGTTGAGACTTGCCGTAAGACTATGAGCCATCGAAGGGAGATTGCCGGTCATGCGTGTGATCATCGGGCTTATGGCCGTTCTGGCTCTGTCGGCGGCACTCAGCGGTTGCATCGCCTATGAGGCGGCCAGCACCATCGCCGATGTCGGCTCTACGGTGGTCGGCGCCGCCGCCGATGTGGGTTCCACAGCTGTCGGCACGGCTGCCGACACGGTCAGCGGCACTTCGAGCGACGACAAATCCGGCGACAACTGAGATTTCGCATTCCGCCGTGGATATGGACGGCCAACGTGGGTTAGCGTGCCCGAGAGGAGCACGCGATGCAGCGTCTGATCGAAGGCTACCGCAATTTCATGGCAGGCCGCTGGCCCGCCGAGCGCGCGCTCTATGCTGAGCTGGCCAAGGGCCAGAATCCGGACTATCTGGTGATCGCTTGCTGCGACAGCCGGGTCGATCCGGCGACGATCTTCGGCGTCAGGCCCGGCGAATTGTTCGTGTTGCGCAACGTCGCCAACATCGTGCCGCCTTACGAGGAGGGCGGGGGCTATCACGGCACCAGTGCGGCGATCTCATTTGCGGTGCTCGGGCTCAATGTGCACCACATCGTGGTGCTGGGCCATGCCGAATGCGGTGGAATCAGGGCCGCGCTCGATGCTTCGGCCGCAGTGCCGATGCCGTTCCTGTCGCAATGGATCGACCTCCTGGCGCCGGCAGTCGCGCGCTGCGGCCATGAGCATGACGACCGCCAGACCGCGGTGGAACGGGCCGCCGTGCGCCTGTCGCTCGAACGGCTGATGAGCTTTCCTTTCATTGCCGAGCGCGCAGGCAGGGGCACGCTCGCGCTTCACGGCGCGCGCTTCGGCATCGCCGACGGCCGGCTCGAAGTGCTCGACGAGACGGATGGCGAATTCCGCCCCGTGGCCTGATCAGAATTCGTCCTTGCGCCGGCGTGTCTCGGCCAGCACCTCGACGTCGCTGGCGCCCTCGAGTCCCAGCGTGCGGCGGATCTCCGGCGAATCCGGCCGCATGAAGGGATTGGTGCGCTTCTCAAGCCCGATGGTCGAGGGGATGGTGGGTTCGCCGTTGGCGCGCAGCGCCTCGACATCCTTCATGCGCGCGACGAGATCGGCATTGCCGGGCTCGACCGTCAGCGCGAAGCGGCCATTGTTGAGCGTGTATTCGTGGCCACAATAGACGCGGCAATCGTCATCGAGCCGCATCAGCTTCTGCATTGCCGCCCACATCATCGCCGGGGTGCCCTCGAACAGCCGCCCGCAACCCATCGCGAAGAGTGTGTCGCCGGTGAAAGCGGCCTTGTCCTGCGCGAACACGAAGGCGATGTGCGCGCGCGTGTGGGCCGGGATTTCGAGGATGGCGGCACGGTGCGGCCCCCATTGCCAGGGCGCACTCTCGTCGACGCCGACGTCGATGCCGGGGATGCGCTCCCAGTCCTTGGCCGGGCCCACGACTTCGGCTCCGAATTCGGCCTTGAGCGCCAGATTGCCGCCGGTGTGGTCAAGATGGTGATGGGTGTTGAGAATGTGTGTCAGCTTGGCGCCGCGGGCCTCGAGCCTGGCCCGCACGGGCTCGGCCTCCGACGGGTCCACGATCGCGCACAACCCGGCATCGGCATCGCGCAGTAGATAGGCGTAATTGTCCCTGAGGCAGGGGACGAGTTCGATCAACATCTCACCCATGACGGCACTCCGATGGCGCTGCGCCGACCCTAGCACCACATGCCCCACCGTTGAACCGCGCCGCGCCAAAGAGTAGGCAGGTTCCATGCAGACCGATGTTCGCAATCTGGCGAGCTTCTACGAGACGCCGACGGGCCAGATCGCCCGCCGTCAGATCATGCGCCGGCTCAGGCTGATGTGGCCCGATCTCGGCGGGCGGCGCGTGCTGGGTTACGGATTTGCGGTTCCCTATCTCAGGCCCTTCCTCGCCGAGGCCGAGCGCGTGATCGCGCTGATGCCGGCGCAACAGGGCGTGGTCGCTTGGCCCGCTGACGGCAAGGTGCTATCGGCACTCGGCGACGAGGATGCGCTGCCCTTTCCCGACGCGATGTTCGACCGCATCGTCATGGTCCATGCCGTCGAATCCGCCGACAGCTCCCGCCCGCTGATGCGTCAGATCTGGCGGGTGCTGGCGCCGGCCGGGCGGCTTGTGATCGTCGCGCCCAATCGCCGCTCGCTGTGGTCGCAGGTCGAATCCTCGCCCTTCGCGCATGGCCGGCCCTTCAGCCGCAGCCAACTCGTTCGCATGCTGACCGAATCGTTGTTCGTGCCGGAGCGATGGGATTGCGCCCTGATGTTTCCGCCCATGCGCGGGCGCCGTCTGATCCATAGCGGCACGGGCTGGGAAAGCTTTGGGCGAAGGCTGTGGCCGGGCTTCGCCGGCGTCCACATGGTCGAAGCGTCCAAAACCCTTTACGGCGCGCCCACGCCCGTGGCAGTCGGCCGCCGCCGACAGGCCCTGGCGGGCGTGCAGGGCTGACGACAATCTTGTCAGCGCGGCCTTAGGAGGAAAATCGCACCATTCGCGAAGAGATTCGGGCCCCACGCATCTGGCTCCATGGATCGCGTGCGGCCCGACTCGCCAAGCGCCATCGCGCTTTCGATGACGGCGCCGGCTTCGCGCGCCAACGCCACGAAATCTGCGATGGTGCAGAGATGGATGTTCGGTGTCTGATGCCAGGAATGTTCGAGCGCACGCGTGCGCGGCATGCGTCCGTTCAGCAGCAATTCCAGCCGGATCCGCCAATGGCCGAAATTCGGCAATGATACGATCGAGTGCTTTCCGATGCGCAGTAGCTGCCCCAGCACTTGGGCGGGCGAGCGCGTAGCCTGAATGGTCTGGCTCAGGATGACGATGTCGAAGACCTGGCTGGGATAATCGGCGAGGTCGGTATCGGCGTCCCCCTGCACCACCGAAAGCCCGCGCGCCACGCACGCATTCACATTCTGCTGCGAAAGTTCGATGCCGCGCCCGTCGACATGCTTGGTCGCGGTCAAGTGCTCGAGCAGCGTGCCGTCGCCGCAGCCGACATCGAGCACGCGCGAGCCCGCCGGGATCATGCCGGCGATGGCGGCAAGCTCTGGGCGCAGCGCCGGACTGTTCACGTGATTCCCCGCGCCGAGGCCACTGAGCTCAAGAAGCCGCGCACGGTCGAAAACATCTCCGGCTCGTCGAGCAGGAAGGAGTCGTGGCCGCGGTCGGTTACGATCTCTACGAAGCTGACATTGGCGGCGGCCGCGTTCAGCGCATGCGCAATGCGCTTGTTCTCCAATGTCGGGAACAGCCAATCGCTCGAGAACGAGATGATGCAGAAGCGGGTCGTGGTGCCGACGAAGGCTTCGGCCAGGACCCCGCCGTAATCGGCGGCGAGATCGAAATAGTCCATCGCGCGCGTGATGTAGAGATAGGCATTGGCGTCGAAACGGTCGACGAATGTCATGCCCTGGTGATGGAGGTAGCTCTCGATCTGGAAGTCCGGGCGAAAGGCGAACGAGAAGTCCTCGCGATTCTGCAAAGTGCGGCCGAATTTCCGCTGCAGCGCCGCTTCGGAAAGATAGGTGATGTGCGCGGCCATACGCGCGACCGCCAGCCCCTTGGCGGGTTTGACGCCATGGAGCTGATACTCGCCGCCCCGCCAGTCCGGATCGGCCATGATTGCCTGGCGGCCGACCTCGTGGAAGGCGATGTTCTGCGCCGAATGGCGCGCTGCCGTCGCGATCGGCATGGCCGAGACCACGCGTTCGGGATAGCTCGCCGCCCATTGCAGCGCCTGCATGCCGCCCATCGAGCCGCCGGTCACGCACAGCACCTCTTGGATTCCGAGCGCGTCGAGCAGCATGGCCTGGGCGCGGACCATGTCGCGGACGGTGACAAGCGGGAAATCGAGGCCGTAGGGCTCGCCGGTGGCCGGATCGGTGTCGGCGGGGCCGGTGGTGCCCATGCAGCCGCCGATGACATTGGCGCAGATGACGTAGAACCGGTCGGTGTCGATCGGCCGGCCGGGCCCGACCATGGTCTCCCACCAGCCGGGACGGCCGGTGACGGGGTGCTGGCTCGCGGCGAATTGGTCGCCAGTGAGCGCATGGCAGATGAGGACGGCGTTGGTCCGGGCCGCATTCAGCGTCCCATAGGTCATGTAGGCGACGGTGAAGGGGCTCAGCTGGCGACCCGAATCGAGCACCAGCGGGTGGTCGGCGCCGAAGCTCATCGCCGAGCCGGGCGGGGCCGCCGGGGCGGCGAGAGGCCGCAGAAAACGAGGATTTGCGATTTCGATCATGCTCGCGAGCCCGGCTCCCTTGCGCGGGGCGCTTGCTTGGACCGCGGGCCGGGCCGTGTCAACGCCCGACGGCGGCAGGCTTTTGTCCGGCGCCCCTATCCAATCCGGCCGCCCTGCGATAGAACCCGCCCGAAATGTCCCGCGCCGGTGCAGGCGGAGTGGCCCTAGGGCGCGGCCGGCCCGCCTTGGGCCCCGCGCCCCCTGCGGGCGACCCGAAGACTCTTGGACATCTGACAGCTATGGCCCAGCACAAGCCGTCGCAAGACGATCAGGCGCGTGAGATCGTCCGCATCGACCGGCAGATCCACGATCTTCTGATACAGCGCGCGGCCCTGCTGCAGGGCGCGCGCGCGAAGACACACCCGGGGCAAGGCCTGCTCAGGCCAAACGAAGACGCGGGCGTGCTGCGCCGGATCGTGGCCCGCCATCGTGGCGACTTCCCCTTGCGGGCCGTCGTGCGCATCTGGCGGGAGATCCTGATTGCCAGCCTGCCGGCCGACGCCAGATATTCCGTTCATGTCTGTTCCGGCGAGAATGGGCTCGCCTTCTGGGACCTGGCGCGGACCTATTTCGGCTCGCTCCTGCCCGTGACAGGCCACGCCACCGCCTCGGCCGTTATCCATGCCTGCGCCGAGGACAGGATGGCCTGCGGTGTCGTTCCCTTGCCGGAGAGCGCCGAGAATGTCTCGCCCTGGTGGGCGCAGCTTGCTGCCGCAGGCGAAGAGGGCCCGCGCATCGTCGCGCGCCTGCCTCTCGTCACCAATGACGGTGGCCGTTTCGAATATCCGCCGGCCTACGCCATCGCCTCGATCACGCAAGAGCCGGCCGGCGACGATACCGCGGTGCTGTTCCTTGAGACCGCGCAGGAATTCAGCCGCACGCGTCTTCAGACGCTCTTAAAGCAGGCTGGTATCGAGGCGCGGATCGTCGCCGCCGGCCAGGAAGCGGCAAAGAGTGCGACGCGCGAACTGCTGCTGGAGGTCAAGGGCTTCATCGCGGCCGCCGATCCGCGGCTTGAGGCGCTCATTGCCGCGGCTGGCGATGGCATTCTGCGCGCCGTGGCGGTTGGCGGCTATGCCGATCCGGTGGACTATAAAGCGCAAGGACCGCGCCCATGATTCCCTCGCCCAAGCCCGGAATTCTCGACATCTCGCCCTATGTCGGCGGCCGCGCCAGTGCGCCCGGCGCCAAGCGCGTCTTCAAGCTGTCGTCCAATGAATCGGCGCTGGGCGCCAGCCCCACCGCGAAGGATGCCTTCGCGGCGGCGGCGGCCAGCCTTTCGATCTATCCCGAAGGTAGCGCCGGCATTCTGCGCGAGGCGATCGCCAGGGCCCATGGGCTCAATCCCGAGCGCATCGTCTGCGGCAACGGCTCCGACGAATTGCTGACGCTTGTGGCCAATTGCTACCTGAGGCCCGGCGACGAGGTGCTGTTCGGCGCTCATGCCTTCCTCGTCTATCGCATCGCCACGCTGGCCAACAGCGCGGTGCCTGTGGCCGTGCCGGAGACCAATCTGCGGGTCGATGTCGAGGCGATGCTGGCGGCCGTGACGCCCAGAACCCGCATGGTCTATCTCGCCAATCCCAACAATCCGACCGGCAGCTATCTGACCGGCGAAGAAGTCCGCAGGCTCCATGCCGGCCTGTCGCCCGACACGCTGCTGGTGATCGATGCGGCCTATGCCGAATATGTCCGCCGCAACGATTACGAATCCGAAATCGAGATGGTGTCGCAGTTCGAAAACGTCGTGATGACGCGCACCTTCTCGAAGATCTACGGGCTGGCGGCGCTGCGCGTCGGCTGGGCGTTCGCGCCAGCCCATGTGTGCGATGTGCTGAACCGGGTACGCGGCCCGTTCAACGTTTCGATCCCGGCCCAGGCCGCTGCCGCCGCCGCCATCGCCGACAGACGCCATGTCGAGGCCGCAGTCGCCCACAACGACCGCTGGCGCGAATGGCTGATCGAACATATCCGCAAGCTCGGGCTTCGCGCCGACGACAGCGTGGCCAATTTCGTGCTCATCCATTTTCCGTCAGAGGGTCCGCACACCGCGGCCAGGGCCGACGCATTCCTGACCGCGCGCGGCCTGATCTTGCGTGGCGTGGCCAGTTACGGCCTGCCTGATAGCCTCAGGCTGACCGTGGGCGACGAAGAGGCCAATCGCCTCGTCGTCGCCGCGCTCGACGATTTCCTGAACGAGGGCTGAGCGCGATGAGCATCGATTCCAAGCCATTGTTCGGCAAGATCGCGTTGGTCGGCATCGGGCTGATCGGTTCCTCGATCGCCCATGCCGCCCGCCGCGCAGGCCTCGCCGCCCACATCGCCGGCTATGCGCGCCGCGCCGAGACGCTGGCCGAAGCCCGCGTTCTGGGCTTCGCCGATTCGCTGTCCGACGACCTCGGCGCGACGGTCGAGAACGCCGATCTCGTGATCCTGGCCACGCCTGTGGGCTCCTTCGGCGAGCTGGCAAAGCAGATGGCGCCCCGTCTGAAGCCCGGCGCGATCCTCTCCGATGTTGGCTCGGTCAAGGGTGCGGTGATTCGCGACGTGGGCCCGCACGTGCCCGAAGGCGTCCATCTCATTCCGGCCCATCCCGTCGCCGGCACCGAGCAGTCGGGCCCGTCCGCGGGCTTTGCCGAATTGTTCGACGGGCGCTGGTGCATTCTCACGCCGCCGCCCGGCATCGACGCAGGGGCGCTTGAGAAGCTGAGCGCGTTCTGGACGCGCTGCGGCAGCAATGTCGAGGTCATGGATGCCAAGCATCACGATCTGGTGCTGGCGATCACGAGCCATGTGCCGCATCTGATCGCCTACAATATCGTCGGCACCGCCGCCGATCTCGAAACCGTGACGCAGGGCGAGGTGATCAAGTTCTCCGCCGGCGGCTTTCGGGATTTCACCCGTATCGCCGCCTCCGATCCGACCATGTGGCGCGATGTGTTCCTGAACAATCGCGAGGCGGTGCTGGAGATGCTGGGCCGCTTCAACGAGGATCTGAACGTGCTGCAGCGCGCGATCCGCTGGGGCGACGGCGAGGCGCTGTTCAACCTGTTCACGCGCACACGCGCCATCCGCCGCAGCATCGTCGATGCCGGACAGGAAACCGCTGAAACCAATTTCGGCCGCAGCCGCCCCGCGAAGAAGACTCAGTAGAGCGGCGCGACGAACCCCACCGGCGTGTCGGCGACATAGGCGAGCCCGTCCTTGAAGGCGACCGTGACCGGCAGCGGGACATCGGGCTTGGCCGCCGCCGCTTCGGCGGCCAAGCCCGCGAACAGGCCCTTTTCGCTGTCGCCGGGCCTGGATGATTTTGCGGCCTCCGCCAGTGCGCGCGCGCCATTGAAATTGAGCTTGATGAGGCCTGTCGGACGCCGCACGCCATCTAGCCTCAGCGTGCCCGCACCTTTTACATCGGCCTTGCCCCAGGCGATCTCGACGTCGGAGATGTCGAGGGCGCCGGAATGGGCGCGCCAGGCCTCGGCGGCGCTGCGCCAGTCGCGGCGGCCGGCGAGCAGCGCGTTCCATTCGCCGGCCGGTGCCAGCGTGCCCTTGAGCCTGAACTTGGAGATCGTCTTGCCGAACTCCCCGGCGAAAGTAGGTGCGACATGTACGTCGTCGGCCATGACAACGACGTCGAGTGCATCGGCATCCGGATCGCGGCGGAAGTGAAGTTCGGTGTGAGCGACGCCGAGCGCCGGCGTCTGCGCGCCATACAGCTCGATATCGAAGCGAGCGAGGCGCCCGCCGCTGCCGATCGTGCTTGCGCGCAGAAGCGCCGGCGTGAAGGAGAAGCCGTGCGCCGCGCCGGCAGAATCGCGCCAGGCGAAGGTCTGCTTGCCAGCGGCCTCGAGGATCAGATGCGAGCCCGCGTAATCGAGCATATGGAGCGCGAAGTGCTCGGCGGTCCAGCTCGCCGGACCGCCGGGCGCAGCGACGTCGAGACGAAGATTCTCGAGAACCGCATCGACGCGGAAGGGAAAGCCGCCGATCGACTTGGAATTGAAATGCAGCGTCACGCCCGGTGCGATGACATGGCCATTAAGTGCCTCGAGCCTGCTGGCGAAAGCATTGGCCGCCACATACCAATAGACCGACACGCCCACGGCCAGCGCCACGACTGCGGCCACGGGCGCATAAAGGAAGAAGCGGTGCGAATATCTCATCGGGAATTTCTCTTGGGCCCTGTCTAGAGCGGATCATCGTTTCACAGAATTGACGATCCGCTCCAATTCTTTGTATTCACGCAATTCCAGACGGAGTTGGTAGCGCCAGCGTGCCAACCGGTCCCCACTTTTCCTGGAATTGCTCTAGCCGGTTTTGGGGGCCCATCCCGCGGATACGATGTCGCGGGGGATCAGGCGCAGCGCGAATAGCCGCACGACACGCAGGTGTCGCAATTTCCCAGCTTGAGGAAGCTCGGGCTCGAGCAGCGCGGGCAGCTTCTGGCCAGCGCGCCCTCGGCGGCGACTGCGGCCGCCTTCATTTCGGGCGGGGCCTCGTGGCTGTCGCGCGGGGCCATGAAACCGATTTCGACGAGATGGCGTTCGATCACCTCGCCGATGGCGGCCAGAAGCGAAGGCACGTAATGGCCGTTCGTCCACTGCCCGCCGCGCGGATCGAACACGGCCCTGAGCTCGTCCACCACGAAGGAGACGTCGCCGCCGCGGCGGAACACGGCCGAGATCATGCGCGTCAGCGCCAGTGTCCAGGCATAGGCCTCCATGTTCTTCGAGTTGATGAAGATCTCGAAGGGCCGGCGGCGCCCGTCCTGAATGATGTCATTGATCGTGATGTAGAACGCGTGATCGGAATCGAGCCACTTGATCTTGTAGGTGGTGCCCGGCAAAAGCTCCGGCCGGTCGAGCGGCTTTGTCATGTAGACGATGTCGCCGGCCTCGTGGTGCAGGCGCGGCAGAACCCGGGGCAGTTCCATCGGCAGTGGCGGCTGCTCGGCGCTTTCGGGCCCTTCCGCCGGCAGCGACGTCGCTTCCGCCGGCGCCGTCAGTACCGCTCCCGTCACCTGATTGGGGCGGCAGGTGGTGCAGCCCTTGCAGCCCATATCATAGGCCTTGAGATAGACGTCCTTGAAGGCGGCGAAATCGATATCGACCGGCACGTTGATGGTCTTGGAGATCGAGGAATCGATGTGGCGCTGGGCGGCGGCCTGCACGGCCAGATGATCGTCCGGCGACAGCGTCTGCGCACTGACGAAGTAATCCGGCAGCGGCGCCTCGGCCCCAAAGGTCTTGCGGAATTTGCGATAGGCGTAATCTTCGACGGTTTCCTCTTCGCGGCTGCCGTCGGGCAGCAGAACCTTCCGCGTGTAGGTATAGGCGAAGACTGGCTCGATCCCGCTTGAGACATTGTCGGCGAAGAGCGAGATCGTTCCGGTTGGCGCGATCGATGTCACAAGCGCGTTGCGGATGCCGTGGGCGGCGATCGCCTCGCGGATGTGCTGCGGCAGCCTCTCGATATCGGGACGGGCAAGATATTTGTCGCGGTCGAACAGCGGGAATGCGCCCTTCTCCTCCGCAAGCTCTGCCGAGGCCTCATAGGCGGCGCTGTTCAGAATCTCCAGCCAGCGGTCGATCAGCGCGATGCTCTCGGGCGAGCCGTAACGTGCCCGGCAGAAGACCAGCGCATCGGCCAAGCCCGTCACGCCAAGCCCGATGCGCCGTTTGGCCATGGCCTCGCCGCGCTGGGCGGCAAGCGGAAATCGTGACACATCGATCACGTCGTCGAGCAGGCGCACGGCGATCCTGGCCAGCCGCGCGAGCTCCTCTTCGTCGATGTCTGCACCCTCTTCGAAAGGACGCTTGATCAGTTTCGCCAGATTGACCGAGCCGAGCAGACAGGCGCCATAGGGCGGCAGCGGCTGCTCGCCGCAAGGATTGGTGGCGCGGATGTCCTCGCAATAGGCGAGATTGTTCTGGGCGTTGATGCGGTCGATGAAGATCACGCCCGGCTCGGCGTAATCGTAGGTCGCGCGCATGATGCGGTCCCACAGCTCGCGGGCGCGCAATGTCTTGTAGACGCGGCCGTCAAAGACGAGGTCCCAGATCGCGTTGGCCTTGATGGCTTCGATGAAGGCATCGCCGACGAGCACCGACAGGTTGAACATCGACAGCCGGCCCGGCGTCTTCTTGGCCTCGATGAAATCCTCGATATCGGGATGGTCGCATGAAAGCGTGGCCATCATCGCGCCGCGGCGCGACCCTGCGCTCATGATGGTGCGGCACATCGCGTCCCACACCTCCATGAACGAGACCGGGCCCGAGGCATCGGCGCCCACGCCTTTGACGGCCGCGCCCCTGGGCCTGAGCGTCGAGAAGTCGTAGCCGATGCCGCCGCCCTGCTGCAGCGTCAGTGCCGCTTCGCGCAGATTGGCGAAGATCGAACCCATGTCGTCTTCGATCCGGCCCATGACGAAGCAATTGAACAGCGTCACGCTGCGGTCGGTGCCGGCGCCGGCGAGGATGCGCCCGCCGGGCAGGAAGCGGTGACCAGCCAGCGCGCCGGCGAAGGCGAGCGCAGTCTCGCGGCGTTTGTCGGGAGCTTCGGCGCGGGCAGCGGCCAGCGCCACGCGTGCCCAGCTCTCGGCCACGTCGTGGTCGGTGGGCGTGCCATCGGCCGCCTTGAGCCGGTATTTCATGTCCCAGATCTGGTGGGAGATATCGCGCATTCGCCCGAACTCTAAAGCACCTGAGGGCCTCTGCCTTGGTACAAATCAAACTATGATGCGGCGGCGATTTTGTTCCCTATGCGTTCCAAAAGCAATGGCCCTATGGGGGTTGGTCGCGCCGCGTCAGCTCCGCCCGCCCCTCGGCCAAAAGGCTGGCGGTGGCGGTCTCGATCCTGGTTTCAAGCTCGGCCAGGAAATCCCGCGGCTTGAGCCCCGGCGGGATCGGCGGCAGGAATTCCAGCACGATCCGGCCGGGCTGTTTGATGAAACCGGTCCAGTAGAGGCCGGAATTGAGCGCCACCGGCACGCATTCGTGGCCCAGCTGGCCATAGAGTGCGGCCACGCCAGGCTTGTAGTCAGGCGGGGCGCCGGGTTCCTTGCGGGTGCCTTCCGGAAAGATGATGACCGCCTTGCCGCCCGCGATGGCTTCGCGCACCGAGGCCGCCATGGCCCTCAGCGCCGCAGCACCGCCTTGGCGATCGACCGCGATCATCCCGGATCTCTTCACGAACCAGCCGAAGAACGGGATCGAGAGCAACTCACGTTTGAGCACGAACAGCGGATGGTCGAGCTGGAGATAGAGCGCCATCGTGTCCCACATGCTCATATGCTTGGCCGCGATCAGCGCGCCCTTTCGAGGGATCTGTCCCCGCACGTCCGCGCCAAGGCCTGCGAAGACCCTGAGCCCCCACAGCATCGCGCGCGACCACACCTCGCCCGCGAACAGGCTGGCACGCGGCGGCATCACGAGCGCTGGAAGTGCGGCGATGTGGATCACGACCGACGCCAAGACGAACCAGACGAAAAAAAGCGACGAGCGCAGGATGGTCATGTCCGTCAGGAGTTGCCGCCATGCGATGCGGGCGCAGCCTCGCCGTGCGCCACGCTGCGGTCAAGGGCGGCGCGCTCCTTCTCGCTCACCACGCGAATAAGCACCAGGCTCGCAAGATATTTCACATACTCGGTCTGCAGCAGTCTTAGCGTGTGCGGGTCGAGCCACCATTCTTTGAGGTCGATACCGTCCGGCTCCACGGGCCAGGGCTCGAGTTCGACATTCGGCATCTCGGCGGCGAATTCGGCGAGACTGCGCGGCATGTGGTAGCTCGCCGTGACGATGACGAGGCGGTGGAAATTGTGGCGCCTGGTCCAAGCCGCCGTTTCGGCGGCGTTGCCGCGGGTGTCGGCTGCCGAAAAGCCCAGATCGGCGCAGCAGTCGAAGCGCGCGCCGCCATGGACGATGGCCTTGAGTTCCTCTTTCGTCGTCGTCGGATGAACGCCGGTGATGAGAAGCCGCTTGCCGACGCCGTGCTCGAACAGCTGGACCGCCGCACGCAGCCTGTCGTCGCCGCCCGTCAGCGCGACGATGGCATCGGGGGAATCGAGTTTGGCGGGTTTGCGCGGCAGGTGGTCGGCAAAAACGACGAAGCCGGCTGCGTAGAGCACCACCGCAACCGGGACAAGCCACCACGCGAGGCGCCGCTGCGCATGTCGGTGGGGCGGTTTGGACTGCGGCGACGCCAATACGAAACCCTTCTATCCCCTTCCGTTCTCTCGAGCCGGCCCCCTCCCGGCGAATTTAGACCGGAACCGGCTCCCTTCAATAGATTTCACGCAAGGCCGCCAGCACCGAGAGCCGGGCCGTCAGCCATGCGATGACGCCCGCAACCACGGGAACGGCGACAAGCCAGGCCAGTTCGCCGGCATGCAGCGTCAAGGGCGGCAGGAACGGCACCGTCTCCACGCCCACATATTCGAGGCTTCCGGCCGCCACGAACACGAGCGCCGCCAGCCCTGCGCCGGCGGTGCTCGCCGCCAGGGTTTGCACGAAATAATGCCGGTCGAACGAGCCGGCGATGAAGCTCGCATGCGCGCCCATCTGATGCAGAAGTGCGACGATCTCGTGGTGGGCCTGAAGGCCGGCGCGCGTGGCGAATGCCGCCGTCGCTGCGGTCGCCAGCGCGATCAGCACCAGAATTCCATAGGCCGACCAGATCACCGTGCCGGCGACCGTGCTCAGCCGCGCGATCCAGTGGCTATGATCGTCGAGCATCGAATCCGGAGCCGCGGATTTGAGCTTCTTGCCGAGCGCCACCAGATCGATGCGCGCGCCCGGCAGGACCGTGGCGTCGATCAGACGCGGCAGCGGCAGGTCGGTGACGAGCGCACCCTTGCCGAGCCACGGCTCGACCAGCTTCGCCGCTTCGTCCTGGCTCAAGGGCGCGGCATGGACGATTCCTGAAGTGCCACGCAGCACCGCGAGCGCGGCGCCCGTCTCCTGCGTCAAAGCCGGTTCGGGCTGGCCCTCGGCGGGTGGCAGGATCTGCACCGTGATCGTTCCGGAAAGGCCCTGCTGCCAACTCTGGGCCGTGCGATTGGCGACCAGTGCGGCGCCCAGCGTCACCGCCGCCAGAAACGCCATCACCGCGATGACGAGATCGAGCGGTGCCGCGCCTTCCTCGCGCGGCATGATGCGATTGTTCCGCGCGGCCCTGCGTTCGCTCAATTGCGTTGCATCCTCAATTCAACCAGCCGGCCGTCGACAAGCCGCATCTCCCTTGCGCGATTCTTCTCGATCAGGCCGCGATCATGCGTGGCGATCAGAACGGTCGTACCGAGCCGGTTGAGTTCGGAGAACAGCCGGATCAGGCGCTGGCCGATGTCGGGATCGACATTGCCGGTCGGTTCGTCGGCAAGCAACAGGTCGGGCCTGCCGACGACCGCGCGGGCGATGGCGACGCGTTGCTGCTCGCCTCCCGACAGCGTCGGCGGCCGTGCCTGCATGCGGTCGCCGAGGCCGACCCAGGTCAGAAGCTCTTCGACGTCCTGGCGGTAATCCTCGTCGCGGCGCCCGGCAAGCCGCAAAGGCAGCGCCACATTCTCGAAAGCCGAGAGATGATCGAGCAGGCGGAAATCCTGGAACACCACGCCGATGCGCCGCCTGAGGCCCGGAAAGGCCCTGCGTTTCGCCGTCGCGAGTTCCTGGCCGAACAGCGTGACCAGCCCGCGTGACGGCGGTTCGGCGAGATACATGAGCTTGAGCAGCGTCGTCTTGCCGGCCCCGGAGGGGCCGGTCAGAAACGTGAAGGAGCCCGCCTCCAAAACGAAGGTGACGTCGCGCAGGACCTCCGGTCCGGGGCCGTAGCGCATTCCGACATTTTCGAAGCGCACCATAGCGGCCGACCTTAGCGGGACGGCCCATCGAGACAAGCGTTCCTACACCTTTCTGTGAAATCTTGCGGCTCGGAGTGTGAAGTGCCTATTTTCGGTACAATATGATTCTCACCTGTCCCGAGTGTTCGACGCGATACCAGGCCTCCGACGCCGCGTTCCAGCCGTCGGGCCGGGTGGTGCGTTGCGCCAAATGTGGCCATAGCTGGCATCAGGAGCCCCCTGAGGCCGAAGCGGAGGAGGCGTTCGCGGCCTCGCCCGCACGGGCGCCGCAGCCCGAGCCGGTCGAGACCGAGACCGAATCCGAGGTAGAGCTGGAAGCGCCCGCCGCCGAAGCTATGCCCGCCGAGGCCGTGCCCGCCGCCGAAGCTGCACCGGCGCGCCCCCGCCGCGTCATCGACCGGCTGGCCGTGGCAGGCGGCTGGCTCGCTCTTGTCGCCATCGTGCTGGTGATCGGCTGGGCGGCGGTGAATTACCGTCTGCAGATCGCGACGATGTGGCCGCAATCGGCAAGCCTCTATTCGGCACTGGGCCTTCCAGTGAACTCCCGCGGGCTCGCCTTCCTCGATGTCAACTACAAGCGCGAGATCGAGGACAAGCAGACCGTGCTCGCGATCACCGGCAAGCTCGTCAATGTCAGCGGACGCGAACTCGCCGTGCCGCCGATCCGCGTGACACTGTCGGCCGCGGACGGCCACGAGCTCTATCACTGGGATTTCACGCCCGATGCCGCGGTGCTGCATGCCGGCCAGAGCCTGAATTTCAGCACGCGGCTGTCGAGCCCGCCCAACAACGCCCGCCATCTGACATTGAAGTTCGCGGATTCCAAGGGGTGAGCGCGGCGCGCGTTCTTTTTTCCGAACACGAGATCAGGGCCCGCATCGCCGCCCTGGCGCGCGCGATCGCGGCGCTGCCACAGCCGCCGCAGATCATGGTGCCGGTGCTGACGGGCGCATTTGTTTTCGCCGCCGATCTGGCCCGCGCGCTCGCCGGCGAGGGCATCGATCTCGAAATCGAGTTCGTGCAGTTGACAAGCTATGGCGCCGGCCGCGAGGGCCGCGATGTCGTGGTGCGCGCCGCCCCCGGCGATCATGTGCGCGGCCGCCGGGTTCTCCTCATCGACGGCGTGCTCGATCGCGGCCGCACGCTCGCCGCCGCGCGCGATCTTCTGATCGTGGCCGGCGCGGCCGCGGTCACGACCGCCGTCGTCATCGACAAGCGCCGCGATGGCGCACCGCTTCATGCGGATTTCGCCTGCTTCACCGGGGTGGACACCTTCATCGTCGGCTATGGCATGGACGACGCCGGCCTCGGCCGCGGTCTGCCCCATATCGCCGCCGCAGACTGATCAGAATTCCTTCAAGAGCCTGTCGATGTAATCGAGCTCTTCCTTGGGCCGGCCGCGCTGGGCCGCGCGTGCACGCAGCTCCTCGAGAATCTTGTGCGCGCGCTCGAGCAGCGATTGGTCGGGCACCTTGACATTGCCGACTTCGAGGCCGCGGCCGCCGTCGGCGCGGCCCAGCGGGTCCTCGTTGCTGCCCTGCTGCTGGCCGGGCTGGCCTTGCTGCATCAGGTCCTGCGCGAGCTGCTGTGCACCCGCGCGCAAGGCTTCGAGCGCGTTCTTCTGCGACTGGCTCGAACCCGGGAAATCGCCGTGATTGAGCGCGCCCTGGGATTGGATCATCTGCTGGCCGGCCTGGCCCAGCGTGGGTGGAGCGTTTTTGCCCTGGCTGGGCAGGCCTTTCGTGATCTTTTGCAGGTCCTGCGCGAGCTGCGCCTGTTCCTGCGCAAGTTTCTTGTTGTCGCCGGGCTTGGACGCCTGGTCGCTCTGGCCCTTGCGGAAGGTCTTGTCGAGCAAGCTGCGCTGCTTGCCCATGAGATCGCCCAGCTTCTTGATCGCGTCCTGGGTCGCCTGCTGCTGCGGCGAGCCCTTGCTACCCTGATTGGTGTTGTCGGACAGGCGCAGGTTTTCGAGCAGGTTCTGCAGCATCGACAGCATCTGCGAGGCCTGATTGCGCGCGCCGGTCTGGGCCAGCTGCTGGATCGCCTTCAGCAGGTCGTGCAGCTGCTGGGGACTGACGGTCGTGGCGCTCGACGACATCTGCTTCTGCGTATCGTGCTGCGCGTTCTGCGCCAGCGATTGCAGATATTTGTCGAGCGCCTGTTTGTACTGTTGCAGCAATTGCTCGACGGTCTGCTGCGGCGCGCCGCTCGCAAGCGCCTTGGAAATCATCTGCTGCAGGCGGCGCAGCATTTCGGCGGCCGCCGTCAGCTGGCCGTTCTCCAGCGCCAGCGCCGTCTGCCACAGAAGGTCTTCGACACGCGTGAGGTCGTCGTGCATGCGCGCGGTGCGCACGCCCCAATACGCCGCCCGGATCGCCAGGAACGCGGTCTGCTTGTCGGAATAGAACAGCGCCGGGCCGAGCGTCAGTGCATCGAGCGTGCGCTGGACCACGGGCGTGGACGCCATTTCGCCGATGGCCAGATTTTGGCGCTGCTCGACCAGCGCACGCGCCAGCGGATTGGTGAAGACCCGCGCCGGCAGGATAAAGGTCGCGGGTTTGCTCGTGCCGGTCTGTCCGATGGCGTCGGTGGCCTCCAGCGTGATCGAGACCTTGAGCCCGGCATAGGGATTGTCGGTCAGGTCCTTGTAGGTGGTCTGCTGCAGGGTCTTGCCGGTCGGATTGTCGACCGGCAGATCGACGATCAGGGGCTTGTGCGATTTGAGCCCGGGCTTGAGCGGGCGGATGATCGCGCGCACCTTGGCCACGCCGTAATCGTCGCCGGCTGTGAAGGCGAACTTGACGGCGTCGTGCCCGGTCTTGCTCGGCGGCGCCGAGAAGGCGATCACCGGCGGAGTGTCGGCGACGGTCTTGATGCGCCAGCGTCCGAGCGTCTGCCAGCCATTGCTGACCGTGACCTCGGCGGCGTTCTTGAGCGTCACTTCGCTGGTGTATTCGCCGTCCTGGCCCTTGAAGGCGGCCCCCTTGTCGGGCGCACGGATCGAGGCTGAGGCTCGGCGTGCCGGAGGCGCCATGGACGCGCACGATCAATTTGGAGCCGGCCGGCACCACGATCGGGCCCGCCTGATCGCCGCCGTGGCGCAGATAGATCGGTGCCTGGCCGGTGTAGGCCGGCGGATTGAGCCAGGCGTCGAGCATCGCCGCCGAGGTCGCGGTGTGGAGCGACGGTTCGAAGGCGGCGACGAGGCGCCGGTTCCAGTCGCGGCCGGCGACCATCAGGCCTGCCGCGATGGCGAGCAGGACGAGGAAGCGCAGCGCATAGGGGTCGCGCGCGGGCAGACCGGGCGCCGGCCAGCCCAGCCGAAGCCGGCGGATGGAGGCCAGCAGCCGGCGCATATGAGCCTGCCACAGCGCCTCGGCCCAGGGATCGCCGCGGCCGGCGGCCATCTCGTCGTCGCGCTCGGTCAGGGGACGGTGGGCCAATGCCGAGTCGCGCTCGATGCGGCGCGCGCCGTCGCGCCAGCCGGGCAGGCTGAGCCGCCGGAACCGCACGACCAGAAACCCTGCCGCCGCCAGCAGGACCGCGGTCAGAGTCAGCACATGGAACCAGCCGGGCACATAGGCGAATACGCCGAACAGGGCCGCAGCGACGAACAGGCCGATGATGCCGCTCGCCGGCCACAGTGCCGGCCACAGCCGCTCCCAGGCGAGGGCCGCGCGCGCGAGCGCGATGAACCGCTCGACGCGGTCAGCCTTCAAGCCAAGCCGGGAGGCGATCCTGTTCAACAAGCGCGTCCTCACTCAACCGCGGTCGCACGACGCCCCAATCGGCGCCCCTGACCAGCACTTCGGCGGCCGGCGGCCGAGCATTGTAGGCGGAAGCCATGACCGCGCCATAGGCCCCTGCCGTCAGGATCGCCACCAGATCGCCGGATTTGAGCGGCGGCAGCGCGCAATCCCTGGCGAAAATATCCGCGGTTTCGCACACCGGTCCTACCACATCGTAACGCTCGGTGCAGGGGACTGGTCCGTTGACCGACACGATCTCGTGATGGGCGTCGTAAAGCGCCGGGCGGATCAGATCGTTCATGCCGGCATCGATGATGACGAAACGCGCCGTCTCGCCCTGCTTCACATAGATCACCCGGGCCACCAGGATTCCGGCATTGGCGGCGATCAGCCGGCCCGGCTCGAGGATCAGCGCGGCGTTCAGCCCGGCCGTCACGCGGGCGATCATGGCGCCATAGGCGGCGGGGTCGGGCGGAGGTTCGTTGTCGGTGCGATAGGGCACGCCGAGCCCGCCGCCCAGATCGACGCGGGAAATGGCGTGCCCATCGGCGCGAAGCGTTGCCACCAGCTCGGTCACGCGCACGAAGGCCGCTTCGAAGGGCGCAAGCTCGGTGATCTGGCTGCCGATATGGACGTCGACGCCGACGACTTCGATGCCAGGCAGTCGTCCGGCGCGTCTGTAGGCCGCGCGGGCCCGCGTCCAGGGGATGCCGAATTTGGTTTCGGCGGTGCCGGTGGTGATCTTGGCGTGGGTCTTGGCATCGACGTCCGGATTGACGCGGATCGTCACCGGCGCGCGCTTGCCGAGCGACAGCGCCACGTCGTTCAGCGCTTCGAGCTCCGGCTCGCTTTCGACATTGAACTGGTGGATGCCGGCTTCGAGCGCCGCCGTCATCTCGCGCTGGTCTTGCCGACGCCGGAAAAGACGATGCGGTTCGCGGGAATTCCCGCAGCCAGCGCTTTTTTCAATTCTCCGACGCGAGACGATGTCGGCGCCGGCGCCGAGCTTTGCCAGCGTTTTCAGCACCGCGAGATTGCCGTTCGCCTTGACCGAATAGGCGACGAGCGTGCCCTTCGGAAAGGCGTTCGCGAACACGGTGTAATGGCGTTCGAGCGTGGCGCTCGAATAGCAATAGAAGGGCGTGCCGACTTCGTCGGCGAGGCGGACGAGATCGACGTCTTCGGCGCAAAGCACGCCGTTCCGGTATTGAAAATGGTTCATCGGCCGAGCGGATGCGGCGGTTTGGACGGATCGTCGCGGTCGTTCGACGATGGCTGGCCGTTCGGCTTCGCCAAATCGGTCTTGACGCCGCAAGCCACCAGCACCAGCGACACGGCGATAAGTGCGAACACGCGCCGGATCATTTCAGCTTCTCCCGCCAGAATTGCGATCTGTTCGCGCACGCGCACCGGCGCGGTGCCGCCGAAGCTGGTGCGCGCATCGACCGAGGCTTCGAGCGGCAAGCACCGCAAACACCTCCTTGGTGATGCCCGGCTCGATTTTCTGCATGTCAACAAGCGGCACCTTGTCCAATCCGCAGCCAAGTTCCTCGGCGCGCTTGACGACGCGGCCCGCGATATGATGGGCCTCGCGGAACGGCTTGCCGAGCGCACGCACGCACCAATCGGCAAGGTCGGTCGCGGTCGGAAATCCCGCTTCGGCGGCCGCGCGCATCTTCTGCTTGTTTGCCGAGAGGTCGCGGACCATGCCGGCCATGGCGGCGAGCGACAGATCGAGCGCATCGGCGGCGGCGAAGACCTGCTCCTTGTCTTCCTGCAGATCCTTGGCATAGGCGAGCGCGAGCCCCTTCATCACGACCGTCAGCGCCACGAAGGCGCCGAGGATGCGCCCCGATTTGGCGCGCACCAGCTCTGCGGCGTCCGGGTTGCGCTTCTGCGGCATGATCGAGGAGCCGGTCGAAAGGCGTCGCTCAATGTGATAAAGCCGAAGGCGGGCGAGGCCCAGATCACGATCTCCTCTGCCAGCCGCGACAGATGCGTGGCGGCGACCGATGCGGCGGCCAGATAATCGAGCGCGAAATCGCGCGACGCCACCGCATCGAGCGAATTGCGCATCGGCCGTGCGAAGCCCAGCGCCTTGGCGGTCATCTCGCGGTCGATACCGAACGGCGTGCCGGCGAGCGCGGCCGCGCCCAGCGGGCTTTCGTTCATGCGTGCGCGCGCGGTCGGCGAAGCGGTCGCGGTCGCGGGCGAACATCTCGACATAGGCCAGGCAATGATGGCCGAAGGTGACGGGCTGCGCCGGCTGCATATGGGTGAAGCCGGCCATGATGGTGGCCGCGTGCGTTTCCGCCTGCGCGAGCAGCGCGCGCTGCAGCGCCTGAAGTCCGGCCTCGGCGCGTTCGCAGGCCGACCGCACCCACAGCCTGAAATCGGTCGCCACCTGGTCGTTGCGCGAGCGCGCGGTGTGCAGGCGCCCGGCCGCCGGTCCGATGATCTCGCCGAGCCTGGCCTCGATGTTCAGATGGATGTCCTCGAGCGCCCGCTTGAAGACGAAATGTCCGGCTTCGATTTCTGCGGCAATCTGATCCAGGCCGGCTGCAGATGGCCGCGGCATCCTCGGCGGAAATGATGCCTTGCGCGGCCAGCATGGCGGCATGGGCCTGCGATCCGGCGAGGTCTTCGCCAGCCAGGCGTTTGTCGAAATCGACGGAGGCGTTTATCTCCTCCATGATGGCGGCGGGCCCCTCAGCGAAGCGGCCGCCCCACATCTCGTTCTTAGCCATCGGTGCCGCCCGGATGCCTCGCCTCAGCTTCAAAGTCCCGTATGCCAAGCCCCTTGCCGTTGTTGGCGGGGCAATCGCGCTGGGCGCGCTGCTGGGCGTTCTATATGTGATCCTCTCCGGCCCTGTCCAACCGTTGGACCGGGTGCCGGCGGCGCTGGCCCAACTCAAGCCCGAAAAGGCGCCCAAAACGGCGCCCGACGTGGCTTTTTCGGATGCCACGGGCAAGCGGCACCTGTTGAGCGAGTTCCGCGGCCGCTATGTGCTGGTCAATCTGTGGGCGACCTGGTGCGGGCCCTGCGTGCGTGAGCTTCCGGCGCTGGCCAGGCTCCAGGTGGCCATTCCGGACAAGCGGCTCCAGGTCGTCGCCGTCAATGTCGGCCGCTCCGACGCCAAGAAGACCGCGGACTACCTTAAGGTCAATCACGCCGGCGCGCTGGGGGTATGGCTCGACACCGCCGTCGCCCTGATCCGCGCCTTCGATGCCTATGGTCTGCCGACAAGCATGTTGATCGACCCCGAGGGCCGTGAAGTCGCCCGCGCCATTGGGGCCTCCAATTGGGACGCGCCGAGCGCGATCGCCTATTTCAACGCCTTGCCGATGCCCAAGCCGAAGGGCGCAGCTGGCCGGCCGGCGTCCTGATCAGCGCGTCGGTACCGGGTGGTCGCCGCGGTAATCGTAGAAGCCGCGGCCGGTCTTGCGGCCGAGCCAGCCGGCCTCGACATATTTCACCAGGAGCGGGCAGGGCCGGTACTTGGAATCGGCAAGCCCCTCATAGAGCACCTGCATTACCGACAGACAGGTGTCGAGCCCGATGAAATCGGCAAGCTGCAAGGGGCCCATCGGATGATTGGCGCCCAGCCGCATCGCGGTGTCGATGGCATCGACATTGCCGACGCCCTCGTAAAGCGTGTAGACGGCCTCGTTGATCATCGGCAGCAGGATGCGGTTGACGATGAAGGCTGGAAAATCCTCGGCATAGGCCGCCGTCTTGCCGACACGCTTCACGATTTCAAGCGCGGCCTGGTAGGTGGCGTCGTCGGTGGCGATGCCGCGGATCACTTCGACCAGCTGCATCATCGGCACCGGATTCATGAAGTGCAGGCCAATGAAACGCTCGGGCCGGTCGGTGGAAGCCGCCAGCCTCGTCACCGAAATCGAAGACGTGTTGGTGGCGACCAGGGAATGCGCGTTGAGGCGCGGGCACAGATCCTGGAAAATCTTGCGCTTGACTGCTTCGTCTTCGGTCGCCGCCTCGATGACGATGTCGCGGTCGCCCATGTCGTCGAGATTGAGGGTCGTGCGGATACGCGTGAGCGCGGGCTCGATCACCGCCTCCTTGATGAGGCCGCGCCCGGCCTGGCGGTGCATATTGGTCTTGATGGTCTCGATGGCACGGCCGAGCGAGTCGGCGTTCATATCTTCGAGGATCACGTCATATCCGGCCAGCGCACAGACATGGGCAATGCCGTTGCCCATCTGGCCCGCGCCGATCACGCCCACCCGTTCAATGCTCATGACAATCCTGTTGGTTCGTCCTCAACTGAATGGCACCTCGCTCAGTAACCGAGCTTGGTCAACTCTTCGTCCATTTCCGGGAGCGCCTGGAACAGATCGGCCACGAGGCCGTAATCGGCGACCTGGAAAATAGGCGCTTCCTCGTCTTTGTTGATGGCGGCGATGACCTTGGAATCCTTCATGCCGGCCAGATGTTGGATCGCCCCGGAAATGCCGACGGCGATGTAGAGGTCGGGCGCCACGACCTTGCCGGTCTGACCGACCTGGTAGTCGTTGGGCACGAAGCCGGCATCGACGGCTGCGCGTGACGCGCCGACCGCGGCGTGCAGCTTGTCGGCGATCTTCTCCAGCATCTGGAAATTCTCGCCCGAGCCCATGCCGCGCCCGCCGGAGATCACGATCTTGGCGCCCGTGAGCTCGGGCCGGTCGGACTTCGACAGCTCTTCGCTCGACGAAACTGGAAAGGCCGGGATCGGCCGGGGCGTTGACCTTTTCGACCGGCGCGCTGCCGCCGTCCGCCGCCGCCTTGAACGCGGTCGTGCGCACCGTGATCACTTTCTTGCCCGCCGGCGCCTCGATGGTCTCGATGGCGTTGCCGGCATAGATCGGCCGGCGGAACACGTTCGCGCTTTCGACCGCCACGATCTCCGAAATCTGCGGCACATCGAGTTTGGCGGCGACACGCGGCAAGAAGTTCTTGCCGTTGGTGGTGGCCGGCGCGAGGAAGGCGTCGTAGTTGCCGGCGAGCGACAGGATCAGCGCCTCCATCGGCTCGGCCAGCATCTTGCCGTAAGGCGCATCATCGGCGAGCAGCACCTTTTCGACGCCCGAAATCTTGGCGGCGGCCTCGGCCACTGCGCCGCAATTCTCGCCGGCCACCAGCACATGGACGGGGCCGCCAAGTCCGGCCGCGGCGGTCACGGTCTTGGCCGTCGCATCCTTGAGCGTCGAATTGTCGTGTTCGGCAATGACGAGCGAGGTCATCAGATCACGCCTGCTTCGTTCTTGAGCTTGTCGAGAAGCTCGGCCACCGACTTCACCTTGACGCCGGCCTGGCGCTTGGGCGGCTCGGTCACCTTCAGCACCTTGAGCCGCGGCGTCACGTCGACGCCGTAATCGGCCGGCGTCTTCTCGTCGATCGGCTTCTTTTTGGCCTTCATGATGTTGGGGAGCGAGGCGTAGCGCGGCTCGTTGAGGCGCAGATCGGTGGTCATGACCGCCGGCAGCTTGACCTCGACGGTCTGAAGTCCGCCGTCGATCTCGCGCTCGATCTTGGCCGAGCCCTCGCCGAGTGTCGAGCTTGTGGGCAAAGGTGCCCTGCGGCCAGCCCAGCAGAGCCGCCAGCATCTGGCCGGTCTGGTTGGAATCGTCGTCGATCGCCTGTTTGCCCAGGATGACGAGGCCCGGCTGCTCGGCCTCGCAGATGGCCTTCAGGATCTTGGCCACCGCAAGTGGCTCGACCGGGCCGTCGGCTGCCACCAGGATGCCGCGGTCGGCGCCCATGGCGAGCGCGGTGCGGATGGTCTCGGCCGCCTGGGCCGGGCCGATGGAGATGGCGATCACCTCCGCCGCCTTGCCCTGTTCCTTGAGCCGGACGGCCTCTTCGACTGCGATCTCGTCGAAGGGGTTCATGCTCATCTTGACATTGGCCAGATCCACGCCGCTCCCGTCCGCCTTCACGCGGACCTTGACGTTGAAGTCGATCACCCGCTTGACCGGGACCAGGACCTTCATGTTGCTCGATGACCTTCCCCGAAAGACGGCCCGTTTATTCCCGGATGCCCAATGTCTGGGAGAACTTGGGCCTCCGGACCCTTGTGGGGGGCCGCCACTTTCTTGTGCGGCGCAAAAACTAGGCACGCCGCCCGGCCCGTGTCAACGAAGCGTCACCGGTAACGGCGGCTGGCTCCGGAACCGTGCCTTTGCTGCAACGCAAAAGACACCAGCGTCACTCGGCCGCAGGCGGGTCGCCAGTTCGAGGCCGGGCCCGCCGCCTATTTCAGCGTGTCGAGATAGGCCACGACATCGTGCGGCCTGCTGGTCGTTGGACAGCCCCGCGAAGGGCATCTTGTTGCCGGGCACCAGCTTCTGGGGATGCTCGATATATTCCTCCAGCTCGTGGTCGTTCCAGACCAGGCCGGCCTGTCCGGCCATTTTCATCGCGGGCGAAAAATTGAAGCCGGCTACGGTGCCGGCCCTGCTTCCGACCACGCCCCACAGATTGGGGCCGATCTTGTTCGGCGCGCCCTTGGCATCGGAATGACAGATCGCGCATTGCTTGAACACCTGCGCGCCGGCGGTGGCGTCGCCCGCCGCCTGGGCCGCTCCCGCCGTCAAGACCGCGGCCCCCGCCACGAGCGCCAGCCGCCAGCTCCCTCTTAAAGCGCAAACCATGTGAAAATCCTCAACGTGTTGTTGTCCGAGGCACTACGCCCGGTTCCGTCGTAATTGCTACCGGCTCCGTTGAACTGTGTATAGGCGACGTATTGCAGCCCCACCCGCATATTGAAGCGCGGGTCGCCATTCGACTCCTGGCCGAAGGGCGTGCCGTCGATCTGGAAGATGACGCCCTGGCTGTCGGGCCGGAAGGTGCGGTCGCCAGCATAGAGCACGGGATCGCGCGTGCCCCAGGTGTCGAACAGGCCGATGCTGCCGCCGATCATGTTGTGCCAGTAATAGCTGCCGTCGATGTGGAACTCATTGAGGCTGTTGTGCCGGTAGGCCGCATCGAGAAGAAGATAGGATGCGGCAAGGTCCTGGCTTTCATGGGTATAGCGCGCGTTCACGGTGTAGATGCCCGTGCCATCGCCCATGTATTGGTAGGAGGCGTCGAGGCCGAGGTCGGAGTAATGGTCCGAGGTCCCCGTCGATGCGGTCGCCACCGGGATACATGCTCGGGAACATGCCGAAGCCGCCGACTTCGAAATTCTGGTCGCCGTAATCCTTGCTGTAAGCGAGGCGGAAATAGGGCGCGGTGCCGTCCATGATGCCGCCGATGTCGGAGATGTCGGTACCCATGGTCCGCAGGAAGCCATTGCCCGGCATCCAGTAGAGCCCGACTTCGGCATAGATCGACTGGTTCCACCAGGCATAGGCATTCGCCCCCAGCACGCTCTGCGCGAAGCCGCCCGCCATGACGGGCGCCGCATCCGGCCCCGGCATGAGGTCGGAATCGGTATAGGGAAAGCCCCAGGCGGCCAGCGTGTTCCAGGCGTCCTGGATGCCGGGATTGTTGTTGAGCGAAAGGCCCAGAAGAAGATTCTCGCCGTCGAGCGTGGTCTGGGTGACGGCCCGCAGATCGAGATTGTCCCAGGAGACGCTGCGGCCGACGCCGTCGAAGGTCATCTGCGCGAAGCTGCCGAAATGGCTGCCATAGCCGCCGGCGAGGAACAGGCTGGCTTCGTCGAGCCCGCCATTGTCGTTGAGCCCGTAATGGTCTGCCGGCGGGGCCTGTTGATCTTTGGCCGTATGGACGAAGCTGAACACGGCCATCGCCGAGAGCGGGCGCGGTGAACGTGTCGCCGGCACGCAGCGTGTAGCCTTCGAGCTTGAATTCGCGTCCGAAGGGCGTGAGTTGCGGGCCGAAGGAACCGATATGGCAGGCCGCGCAGGCCTGGCCCGTCTGCACCGCATAGGCGGGCACGGCGGCGGCTCCGCCCGCGCTCAACGCCAGAAGGCCGGCGGCGGCGGCCAGCGCAAGAACGGCGCGGCGGAAAGCCGCCGCGATCGACAAAACAGACATGAAGAACTCCCCCTGCGAACGATGATCGTACCGGTCCTACGCAAACGCGTAGATCAACGGGTTTGGACCGTGGCATGATCGCGCGGCCCGCCGCCGGGGGTGTTGAGTCATATCAATTCTGGACGAATCTTAATATTGCCAGGCCGTTACCGAACCGGCTGGCGTGCGCTGGTCCCACCGAACTTCGCGTTCTCGATGGCGCGGCGGAATTCGACCGGGTGGGCGATGTCGGGGGTCTCGATGGCATCGACGCCCGTGCCCTCGATGCGCACGCGGCCATAGCCGAGCAGCCGCCCCCAGATGCCCTGATGCACCTTGACGCCTTCGATGTTGGGCAAGGCAATCTCTTCGGTGTCCAGCCGGAACAGTCCGCGCTTGTAGATGACGCGCTGGTTCGTGACGGCGATCTCCGTGGTCCACAGCCGGATCATCATCGCAAAGAAGATCCAGATGCCGATGAGGACGATGCCCAGGATCAAAAGCGCCATGAGTGCGGTGAAGCGATACCACCAATGGAACTGGGCCCGGCCTATCACCGTCTCGCTCATGGCCAGCGAATTGGTCACATAGCTCATCGTCGGTCCTCGGCGGGTGCGGCGCGCGACGATAGCCGATTTGTGCGAAGCCCGGAATGATCCGGAATATTGCCCAATCCCCGAGGTCTATTGCCCGTGATCGGGCAGCAGCACCTCGCGCGCGCCCTTGTGGTTGGGCCGCGAGATCACGCCTTCTTCTTCCATGCGCTCGATCAGCCGGGCGGCGCGGTTGTAGCCGATCTGCAGCCGGCGCTGGATGTAGCTGGTCGAGGCCTTGCGGTCGCGCGCCACGATGGCCAGCGCCTTGTCGTAGAGGTCGTCGCCGAGTCCGCCGTTGCCGCCCGACAGAGCCATAGGGATCGTCGCCGTCGCTCGTCGGGTTCTTCGGTGACGGCGTCGAGATAGTCGGGCGTGCCCTGCGGTCTTGAGGAAGCGCACGACGTCCTCGACCTCGTGATCGGAAACAAAGGGGCCGTGGATGCGGCGGATGCGCCCGCCGGCCATCATGTAGAGCATGTCGCCCTGGCCGAGCAGCTGCTCGGCGCCCTGTTCGCCCAGGATGGTGCGGCTGTCGATCTTGGACGTCACCTGGAAGGAGATGCGGGTCGGGAAATTGGCCTTGATGGTGCCGGTGATGACGTCGACCGACTGGGCGCTGCGTCGCCGCGATCAGGTGGATGCCGGCCGCGCGCGCCATCTGCGCCAGGCGCTGCACCGCGCCCTCGATCTCCTTGCCGGAGATCATCATCAGGTCGGCCATCTCGTCGACGACGACGACGATATAGGGCATGGGCTCAAGCTCGAGGACTTCGTCCTCGTAGATCGGCTTGCCGGTCTCGCGGTCGAAGCCGGTCTGCACCGTGCGCTTCAGCACCTCGCCCTTGTCCGCGCGCCTTGCGTACGCGCTCGTTGAAGGCCTCGACGCCGCGCACGCCGAGCTTCGACATCTTGCGATAGCGCTCCTCCATCTCGCGCACCGCCCATTTGAGCGCGACCACCGCCTTCTTGGGATCGGTGACGACGGGGGCGAGCAGATGCGGAATGCCGTCATAGACCGAAAGCTCCAGCATCTTGGGATCGATCATGATGAGGCGGCACAGATCCGGCGGCATGCGGTAGAGCAGCGATAGGATCATGGTGTTGAGCGCCACCGATTTGCCCGAGCCCGTGGTGCCGGCGATCAACAGATGGGGCATCTTGGCGAGATCGGCCATCACCGGCTCGCCGCCGATGGTGCTTGCCCGAGCGCCAGCATCAAGCGGCGCGCGCGCCTTGTCGTATTCGGCGCTCGCCAGAAGCTCGCGCAGGAAAACCGTCTCGCGATGCAGATTGGGCAGTTCGATGCCCATGACGTTGCGCCCAGGGATCGCGGCGATGCGGGCGGCCACCGCGCTCATCGAGCGGGCGACGTCGTCGGCGAGCGAAATCACGCGCGAGGATTTGACGCCCGCCGCCGGCTCGAATTCGTAGAGCGTAACCACCGGGCCGGGGCGCACGGCAGTGATGCGCCCGCGGACGCCGAAATCGGCCAGCACCGCCTCCAGCATGCGCGCGTTCTCTTCGAGCGCGTCGTCGGAGAGGGCTGCGCTCCCGCCGCGATGCACGGGCTCGGCCAGAAGCCCGAGCGCCGGCAATTGGTATTCACCGGCCGACAGATTGAGGGCGGGCTGGCGCCGCCGCGTCGCCGTTTCTGCCCGCGCCTTTTCACGCTTGATGCGGCTGTCGCGCCGTTCGGCCAGCCGCCGGGCCGCGATCGGTTCGGGCTTGACGGTGAGGCCGAGCGCGGTGTCGTTTTCTTCCTCGTCGTCCCATTCGTAATCGTCATCTTCTTCGGCGCGACGGAACGGTAGATGCAGCATGGTGGCGAGCCAGACGAAGATAGCGGGCACCGTAACGGCCCCGCGCGCGATCGGCGCGAAGCGCAGGCCGGTGGCGAGAAAGGCGAGCGGTGCGCCGGCCGCCAGCAGCATCAGCGGCAACGCCGTCGCGAGCCAGTTCATGCCATAGACGTCGGCGACATGGCGCGAGAGTCCGGCCACCGCAATGCCGATCAGCCCGCCGGCGCCGGCCGGAAGCGCATGCGGCGCGGCAAAGATGCCGAGGCCGGCCGCGGCCAAGACAGCGCCCAGGGGCCAGGCGATGCCACGCCAGATCGCATGACGAAGGTTCCGTCCGGTCAGCGCGCGCACGCCCCAGATCGCCGGCGGCGCCAGCGCGGCGAGCGCGGCGATGCCGAATGTCTGCAGCAGAAGATCGGCGGCAATGGCGCCGAAGCCGCCCAGAAGGTTGGTGGGAGTCGCGCCCGTCGCATTGTCGAGGCTGGCGTCGGCCGGATTGTAGGTTGCCAGCGCGATAAGAGCTGCGGCCGAGGCCGCGAACAACAGCAGCCCGGCGCCTCGGAGCATCAAAATCGCGCAGAGGCGAGCAAACGCCAGCCGTGCCTCGGCCATGGCGTCGGCGATCGCCGCGCGCCTGTTGCGCGGCTGATAGACGCCGATGCTACGCCGCGCCGCCATGGCTCAAGGACCATCCGCCGAGAGAATTTCGCCCATCCGTGCCAGTGTGGCCTTAATGGTTGACAAATCGCTAACGAGCGCCACCCGCACATAGCGAAAGCCAGGATTTGACTGGATTTTCCCCCGCTCGGATTCGCGGCCCATATAAGCGCCGGGCAGCACCCGGATACCGCCCTGCCGCCACAGCCTGAGTGCGCTCTCCTCGCCATTGCCGACGTCGAGCCAGAGGAAGAAGCCCCCGGCGGGAAGCTGGAATCCGGCCCGGTTGCCGAGGATGCGCCCAGCCGCGCGGAACTTCTCGGCATAGGCCGTCCGTCCTGCGGCGACATGGGCTTCGTCGGACCAGGCCGCGGCCGAGACAAGCTGGATCGGCACCGCGAGCTGGGGCCCTGCGTAATTGCGGAAGGCGCGGAAGCGCGCCATCAGTTCGGGGTCGCCGGCAACGATGCCCGAGCGCAGGCCGGGCAGGCCGGAGCGCTTGGACAGTGAATGGAAGGTCAGGAGCCGTTCGAAGCCGCCGCTCTCCGCGAAGCGGGCCGTCATCGCGCCGACGGGCGCATGGTCGAGCCAGATATCGGCGTAGCATTCGTCTGCGAACACCGTGAAGTCATAAGTGTCCGCCAGGCCGAACAACGTTCGCCAATAATCGGCATCGGCGCAGGCGCCTTCGGGATTGGAGGGCGAGCAGATATAGGCCGCCGCCGTGCGCTCGAGCACGCTCTTGGGCAAGCGGTCGTAAGCCGGCAGGAATCCCGTCTCGGCCAACGCCGGCACGAAGATCGGCTCGGCCCCCGCCGCCAGGATCGCCGCGGCGTAGCATTGGTAGAATGGGTTGGGCAGGAGGATCGCGGGCCGGCCACCTGCCTTTTTTTCAGGCGTGACGATAAAAGCGGCAAGGAACAGGCCCTCGCGCGTGCCGTTCAGCGGCAGCACATGGCGTTCGGGATCGATGGCCGCCTCAGGCAGCCCGAAGCGCCGTCCGATCCAGCCCGCTGCCGCCCTTCGCCATTCCGGCACGCCCTGGATTGGCGGGTATTCACCGAAGCGCGAGCTCTGTTCGGCCAGGATGCGGCTGACGAAATCTGGCACCACGCCTCGGGGATCGCCGACGGCGAGGCTGAGCGGCTCCGCGCCCGGCGGCACGCCTTCGAGCAGGCTCGCGAGCTTGGCGAAAGCCGATGGTGGCAATTCTGACAGACGGCCTGGAAACATGGGCGCGACTCGGGGGTAAACGACGGGCGCGAGTCTATCTCTGTGCCGACTCCGCCGTCTATTCGCGACGAAAAAAAGGGCGCTCCGGGGAGGGAGCGCCCCAAGTTCGGGGAGAATTGTTGTCCGATCAGTCGTGCACGATCTCGCCGTGCAGGTTGATGTCGAGACCTTCGACCTCGACTTCGGGAGAGACCCGAAGACCGATGATCATGTCGATCACCTTGAGGATGATGAAGGTGCCGATGGCGCAATACACGAAGACGCCCGCTATGTCGTAGAACTGGATCAGCATCTGATGGCCGTTGCCGTCGATCAGCCAGCCCTTGGCGGCCGAGTTGATCGCATTGGAGGCAAGGGCACCGGTCATCAACGCGCCCCAGGCTCCGCCTACTCCGTGCACGCCCCACGCATCGAGCGCGTCGTCATAGCCGAAGATTTTCTTCACATGGACCGCGGCGATGTAGCAGATCACGCCCACGGTGAGGCCGATGATGAGCGCCCCCACCGGATTGACGAAGCCCGAAGCCGGAGTAATGGCCACAAGACCCGCCACCGCGCCCGAGATCATGCCGAGCACGGACGGCTTCTTGGCGACGATCCATTCGGCGAACATCCACGACAGTGCCGCTGCCGCGGTCGCGATCTGGGTCACGGCCGCCGCCATGCCGGCGTTGACGTTGGAGGTGACCGCGGAACCCGCGTTGAACCCGAACCAGCCGACCCACAGCAGCGAGGCGCCGATGACGCTAAGCACGAGATTGTGCGGCGACATGTTGTCGGTGCCGAGCCCCTTGCGCTTGCCCAGAACCAGTGCGGTAACAAGACCGGCCGTACCGGCATTCAGATGCACGACGGTGCCGCCGGCGTAGTCAAGCGCGCCGAGGGAGCCGAGCCAGCCGCCGCCCCAGACCCAGTGGGCGACCGGGCAATAGACCAGGATCAGCCAAAGCGACATGAACCACATGAAGGCCGAGAATTTCATACGATCGGCAAGCGCGCCGGCAATCAGCGCCGGCGTGATGATCGCAAACGTCATCTGAAAGAACATGTACACCGACTCAGGTATCGTCGGTGCCAGCGAAGACGTGGCGTTCAGACCCATCGGACCGAGCAGGAAATAATTGAAGCCGCCGATGAATTGATTGATTCCGGAATTGGCGTTGGTGGTGAAGGCCATCGAATAGCCGATGATCATCCACAACACGGTGATGATGCAGGTGGCGCCGAAGCTCTCGGCCATGGTCGCCAGAACGTTCTTCTTCCGCACCATCCCCCCGTAGAACAGGGCCAGGCCCGGAATGGTCATCATCAGGACGAGGGCGCTGGATGTCAGCATCCAGGCCGTGTCGCCCGTGTCGATCTTGGGCGCGTCGGCCGCAAAGGCCGCGCCGGTCGTGAGGAACAGCGTGGCCATGCTCGCGGCGGCGCCAATCCCCATCCGTTTCAATTCTGTCAATCGCATTTTGGTGTCCCCTTGTTGCCGCGAGTGCTGAAAGTTGCTTGGCGGCCGTCTAAAGCGCGTCGCCGTCGGTTTCGCCCGTGCGGATGCGCACCACAGAGTCGAGCGGCGTGACGAAAATCTTGCCGTCGCCGATCTGTCCGGTTTTTGCCTTGCTGCTGATCGCTTCAATCACCGCGTCCGCCATTTCAGCTTTGACGGCCACTTCGATCTTCAGCTTCGGGAGAAAGCTCACGGCGTATTCCGCGCCGCGATAGATCTCCGTGTGGCCCTTCTGGCGCCCGAAACCTTTGACTTCGGTCACGGTCATCCCCTGCACTCCGAGGCTGGAAAGCTGTTCACGCACCTCGTCGAGCTTGAAGGGCTTGATGATCGCCGTAATGAGCTTCATCGCCGATCCTTCCATGTCTTGCCGCGCGCCCGCCAAATGCCCGGACGCCTTAACGCTTCATCAAGAACCGTGCCGCGGCCAGGAAACGTCTAACAATCTGAAAAGATTGCTATTTCTTCGATGGATCGGTGACTGGATCACCAGGAGTTGGCTCAATTTTCAGGCAGGAAATCGAAATCGCCTATAAAATGTGCAAAAAACTAATTGGGGAACGACCACCATTCTGTTTGACGCGACTAACCTTGGTTCTTAAGACTATTAACGGACGGCAATCTTTTGGACATACCGGACCGTGCGTTTGTCCGGCACTCGGGCGGGGGCAGGCAGATGTCGGTCGAGGGGCGCGTATGTGCGGTATTGGCGGTCTGCGGTTTGCTATGCGCTGTGGCGCTGCCTAGCGCGCGGGCACAACAGCCCGCTTCCGATGAGAAAAAGCTCAATGAAGACATCCGAACCCGGGTAGAGGGCGGCAAGTTTATCACCGATCAGATCGACCGGCTCGCCAACACCGCCGACGAGGCACGCCGCAGCGGCGACTGCGACAGGTTCCGGGAAGATCGTGCGGCACTCGCCGACTGGGTCAAAACCTTCCAGGACAACGCGACGAAATACCCTGATCGAGAAGCGGCGTGGATGGCCCAAGCGCAGCATGCGCAGGGCCTTCTCAACGGTCTGCCTGCCGATTGTGGGCCGCCATCCTCCACGCCGCCGCCTGCCGCTATACCACCTCCACGTCCGGAAAGCGGTGCGCCCTCGTCGGCCGCGGAGCATCCGGCGCCTGTGTCGGCCGCGGTGCTGCAAGACGTTGGCGATCTTTTCAAGCATTGGTTCGATCCCGTAGAGCGGGCCGCCATCTACTATCGGTCGCAGGAATGCTCCGATCCCGATGACGTCGAGGCGCTGGAAGATTTCATCGACGAGATGGACTTCGCCGCCCGCGGCGGCGAAGACGAAATCATCTGGATGGCCGGCTATTCGCCGGAGGTTTATCGCGAAGCCGCCGCCGAAGCGCGCGATGCATTAGCTCGCATGTCGAAAATCATCTGTCCGCGCCATCTGAAGCTGAAGTTCGACATGGGCTACATCTTCGAACGCATTCCCTCGCAACCCGTCCTCGGCAACGGAAACTCCTGGCGATCTCAAGCCCACGCTCGAACTCGTGAACGCCAAACCGAGAGCAGACGGCTTCTCGATCGGCGCCAGCATCGACACCGGCCTTCGCTTGTTCGACCGCTACGGCGTGACGCTCGGCTACGAGCGTTCCCAGACCGATGCGCAACAATCCTATCCGACAATCGATCCCGGCGCCGGAAAGACTCTCGTCATTCCCGGTCCGACGGGGACGACGTCCGGCTTCTCGCTCGGTTCGTTCGGCGGACTGAACGTCGTTAAGGATGCGCATTACGACTGGAGTGCGATCCGCAACGGCGGCACCATCGGGCTCAACCGGAAATTCCATTCCTTGGGCCTCGGCATCTCGATCGATCTGAGCGCGCGCATCGGCTATGACGGCGTGCGTACAAAGGAAACCTTCTCCGGCAGCATCCCGGGTTTCGCGCGCGACTTCTCCTACGGCTCGACGGTCGACGTCCATCACGTCACCGCTTCGATTACCGCCGATCCGAAAGTCGCGATCTCGCTCGGCAACAAGGACACCGGCGATGTCTATCTGGGCGGCACGCTCACCTTGAGCGCCGTCCATTCCCAGGCGAGCGGGATGGACATGCTCCGCTTCACCGGCTTTCCGGACTCCATGCGGGCATTGAGCGGCGACGGCTTCGGCGCCGGCTACCGGGCAGGTGTGAGGCTGGGCTGGGACTCGCCGGGCAACTGGGGCGCTGAGATAGGCGTGGGCTATGGCGGCGAGCCGGGCGCGCCCGTGATCGAGCGTGACGGCACCGATCCGAGCCGGCTGAAGCTGGACTATTTCCACACCTTCTACGCGGGCCTCCAGGTCCGTGCGCGCTACTGATCACCTGTGCCGGCTCGCCCTTGAATTCGCCTGACTGCACCCAGGAAAACGCATACCGACTTGATCCGGCTTGCAGATCACCCGGAAAGGGCGCAGGGAAGTGACAATGAAGACCACCGACGTCATGATCGGCGGCGGCGGCATGGTCGGGCTGACGCTCGGCCTGGCGCTGGCGCAGGCCGGCCTCGAAGTGGCGGTGGTCGATCCCGTGACGCGCGCGCAGGCGCTCGATGCCGGCTTCGACGGCCGGGTCTGTGCGCTCTCCTATTCCTCGGTGCGCATGTTCGAGGCGCTGGGCGTGTGGCCGCACCTGAAGGCGCACGCGCAGCCCATCCTCGACATCCTGGTTACCGATGCCGCGCTGGGCCGGCCGCCCTCGCCGTTCTCGCTGCACTTCGATTCGGGCGAGATCGGCCAGCCCATGGGCTATATCGCCGAAAACCGGCATATCCGCCGCGCCCTGTTCGCGGCCGGCGAAGGGCAGGCGCATCTGAGTTATATGTCGCCCGCGGCGCTCACGGGACTCGACGTGCAGCAGGGCCATGTCGCGGCGGCGCTGTCGAACGGCGAGGCTGTGCGCGCGCATCTAGCCGTCGCCGCCGACGGCCGCGATTCGCCCATGCGCGAGGAAATGAGCATCGGCACCATCGGCTGGTCCTATCCGCAATGGGGGATCGTGGCCACCGTCGAACACGAACGCCCGCACAACGGCGTGGCCTATGAGCATTTCCTGCCCGCCGGACCCTTCGCAATTCTGCCGATGACCCCGGGCCGAAATAATGCCAACAGATCTTCATTGGTCTGGACCGAGCGCGCGGACATCGCGCCGAAGATGATGAAACTCGGCGACGAAGAATTCGATGCCGAGATCGCGCGCCGCTTCGGCGCCCATCTGGGAGCGACGCGCGCGGCCGGTCCGCGCTGGTCCTATCCGCTCAAATTCCATCTGGCGCGGTCTTATGTGCGCCCGCGTTTCGCGCTCGCCGGCGATGCCGCCCATGGCATCCATCCGATCGCGGGTCAGGGTTTCAATCTGGGCTTGAAGGATGCCGCCGCGCTGGCGGAGATCGTGCTCGATGCGGCCCGCCTCGGCCTCGACATCGGCGGGCTCGAGACGCTCAAGCGCTACGAGCGCTGGCGCCGCTTCGATTCGGTGACCATGGGGCTCACCATGGATGCCTTCAACCGGCTTTTTTCCAACGACATCGCGCCGCTGCGATCGGCGCGCGACCTCGGCATGGGCGTGGTCGACGCGATCGGGCCGTTGCGGCGGCTCTTCATGCGCAACGCCGGCGGCGATATCGGCAAGCTGCCGCGATTGCTCAAGGGCGAAGCGGCCTAGCCCGCTCTCAGTGCAGCCGCTCGTCGCCGCGGGGTGAAAGCGCCGTCGGCAATTCCATGTAGAAGGCGCGCGCCTTGGCCCGCACCCGTTCCTCGCGGGCATGCTCGGCCTCGGCCCGCGTGGCGAATTGCTCGCCTTCGAAGACATAGCGCGTGACCGGCGTCGCCGTGCGCGGATCGGATACCGTCACTTCGCTCACTGCTTCGACCTGCTCGTCGGCGAGCTTCAACGTGTGGCGGAAATGGGCCAGCGCATCGCTGCGTTCGTGCGCCTGCTCCGCGATGCGGGCGCGGTTCTTCGCATCGAAGCGCTCAAGCACCGCCAGGATCGGGCGATGGTAGCGGTAGAGCAGAATGCCCGCGATCACGCCGAAGAAGGTGAAGAAGAGGTCACGCATGGACGCCATTATGGGCGAGAGCGGTTAGCGGACAATTCCTATTGCGCGGCCTCGGCGCCGCCGCGGCGTTCGAGATAGCCGGCGCTGCGCATCTCCGCGAGCCGGGAGACCGTGCGCCGGAAGCCTTGGGCGCCGTCGCCTTCCGGGTAGAGCCGCTCGGGCGGGACCGCCGCCGAGCAGACGAGCTTGACGCCCTCGTCGTAGAGCGTGTCGACCAGCAGGGTGAAGCGGCGCGCCTCGTTGCGCCGCTCGGGCCCGATTTCCGGCACCCGGTCGACCATCACGGTGTGGAAGGCGCGCGCGATGGCCAGATAATCTGGCCCCGCCAGCGGCGCCTCGCACAGATCGGCGAAGCTGAAGCGCGCCACCCCGCCCGCCGCCCGCGGCACAGCGAGCTCGCGCCCCAGCAGCTTGAGCGTCACCGGCGCACCTGTCGCCTCGCCGGTCAGCCGGGCCCAGGCCGCGTCCATCCTGGCATCGGCGCCCGAACCGAGCGGGGTGATGTAGAGATCGAGCCCGGCCATGCGCTGCATCCGGTAGTCCTGCTCGCCGTTCAGTTCCACGATCTCGGTGCGGGTCTCGATCAGCGCGATAAAGGGCAGGAACAGGCCGCGATTGAGCCCGCCTTCGTAAAGCCGCTCCGGCGCTGTATTGGAGGTGGCCACCACCACCACGCCCTGCGCGAACAGCTGCTCGAACAGCCGGCCCAGGATCATGGCGTCGGCGACGTCGCCGACCTGGAACTCGTCGAAGCACAGAAGCGTGGCCTCGGCGGCCAGCGCCTTGGCGACCGGCATGATCGGGTCCCTGGTCTCGGCGTCCTGCCGGGCGACATGGATGCGAGCGTGGGCATCGGCCATGAAGGCGTTGAAGTGGACGCGGCGTTTGCGGCGCAGCGGCGCATGGGCGAAGAACAGGTCCATCAGCATGGACTTGCCGCGCCCGACGTCGCCCCAGATGTAGAGCCCCCTGGGCGGGGCTTGGGGGCGGCGAAAGAAACTGCGGCCGCCGGGCCGGTAGCCCTTCAGGGCGGCGGCTAGTGCCTGCAGCCGGACGGCGGCGGCTTCCTGGAGCCGGTCGCGCTTGAGCTCGCCGGCCGCCACGCGCGCGCGGTAATCATTGAGAAGCCGGATCATAGGGTCCGCCCGGGCAGACAAGGCGCCCAAAGGCGCGGCCACATGGTCGTCATGGTGCTCCCGCGATGCCCGCTTTTCCCGAGACCTACCCCAAGGCCTCCCGCCCGCCAAGCGCGGCCCGGCCGGCATCGGTGGCCGCTCCGTCAATTCGTCGCAGCGGCGACGTGACCGCAATGTTGACTTGAGGGATTCCCACTTGGCAGCGTACACGGATGGCGGCAACCGAAGATTCCAGGGCGGGATTGTGAGCGACACCACAGCGACGGCGGGGATGCCGGAGGTCAAGCGGCGCGATTTTCTCTATATCGCCACCGGAGCGGTTGCGGGCGTCGGCGCATTGCTGACCGTTTGGCCCTTTGTCGATCAGATGAACCCGGCCTCCGACGTGCTGGCCGCCGGCGGACCGCAGACCGTCGATCTGTCCAAGCTGGCGGAGGGCCAGCAGGTCCTGGTGATGTGGCAGTCCAAGCCCATCTTCGTGGTCCGCCGTCCTCAGGCCGCGCTGACCGAGCTGAAGAACCCGAGCCTGCTCAGCCGCCTGCGCGATCCCAATTCCGAGCAGATGCAGCAGCCTGCCTACGCCAACAACTGGTCGCGCTCGCTCAAGCCGGAATATCTGGTGTTGGTCGGGATCTGCACCCATCTGGGCTGCATCCCCGAATACACGCCCAAGCCCGGTTCGCTCGATGCGAGCTGGCCGGGCGGCTATCTGTGCCCCTGCCACGGCTCGAAATACGATCTGGCCGGCCGCGTCTTCCAGGACGTGCCCGCGCCGATGAACCTGCCGGTGCCGCCCTATCATTTTGCGTCCGACACATCGCTCGTGATTGGCGAGAATCCGATGGGCTCGACCTTCTCGCTCTCCGAGATCGAGACGCTCTAACAGCCTGATCCCGCTTCGGCCGATCGCGCTCGCGCCGCTCAGGCGGCCTTGCGCAGAAGGTTGCGGTTGATCAGGCATTCGGCGATCTGAACGGCGTTCAGCGCCGCGCCCTTGCGCAGATTGTCGGAGACCACCCATATCACCAGGCCGTTCTCGACGGTCGGGTCCTTGCGGATGCGGCTGACATAGGTGGCGTCCTCGCCGGCCGATTCGATCGGGGTGACGTAGCCGCCATCCTCGCGCTTGTCGACAACCAGAACGCCCGGCGCCTCGCGCAGGAGCGAGCGTGCCTCGCCGGCGGTGATCGGCCGCTCGAACTCGATATTCACGGCCTCGGAATGGCCGATAAACACCGGCACGCGCACGCAGGTCACGGAGGTCTGGATGTCGGGATCGAGGATCTTCTGCACCTCGACCATCATCTTCCATTCCTCCTTGGTGACACCCGAATCGAGGAACTCGCCGATATGCGGGATCACATTGAAGGCGATCTGCTTGGAGAAGAGCTTTGTCTCGATCGGATCGGCGACAAACACCGCCCGCGTCTGGCGGAACAGTTCGTCCATCGCCTCCTTGCCGGCGCCCGACACCGATTGATAGGTCGAGACGACGAGGCGCTTGATCTTCGCCGCATCGTGCAGCGGCTTGAGCGCGACGACGAGTTGTGCCGTCGAGCAATTGGGGTTGGCGATGATGCCCTTCGGGATGCCGTCCTCAAGCGTATCCGCATTGACTTCGGGCACGATGAGGGGCACCTGCCGGTCCATGCGCCAGGCGCTCGAATTGTCGATGACGATGGTGCCGGCCTCGGCGATCTTGGGCGACCACACTTTCGAGACCGTGCCGCCCGCGCACATCAGGCAGATATCGGTGCCCTTGAAGTCGTAATAGTCGAGCGCCTTGACCTTGAGCACGCCGTCGCCGAAGGAGACATCGGTGCCCACCGACCTCGTCGAAGCCAGTGCCACCACTTCGGAGGCAGGAAAAGCGCGTTCGGCCAGAACGGCCAGCATCTCGCGGCCGACATTCCCGGTCGCGCCGACCACGGCGACCTTGTACGACATGACATCATCCCTTTGGGCCCGGCGCGGAACGCCCGCGCTGGTGCGGCGCACACATAAGCCATAGGGCGGTGGCAGAAAAGGGGTGCCGTTCCGTGGCCTTAGCCGTCGAGCTCGGGATAGCGGCGGAAAATGCCGCTCTGGTTGAAGGCGAGCCGGCGGTCCGACTTGAGATAGGCGGCTATTCGAGGCCGCGCCGCGACCCGGCCGCGCAGTCCGGCGAGCCGCGCGAAGCGCTTTTCGAGCCGTCTGGAGGCCTTGGGAAAGGCGAAAGCCAGCCCCTCCATCACCTGGAACAGCGATAGGTCCGCGTAGGTCGCCCTCCTGCCGAGAAGATAGGAGCCCGCCTGCCGCGCCAGCACGCCGTCGAAATAGCCGAGATATTTGGGCAGCCGGTTCCTGACGAGATCGGCGGCGCGGCGGGCCGCTTCGGGCTTCTGGTCCTCGTAATAGAGACTGCCTGCGATGGGATGGTGGCTGTCATGGACCTCGTCGACCAGGTCGCAAATAGTCAGCTGCAATTGATGGGTCCACAGCCGGCTGGCCTCGCTTGCCGGCGCCAGGCCGTGACGTGTGCCAATATGGGATAGTATGTTTGCGGTCTGGCCGATCAGAAGGCGGCCGGATTTGAGGAACGGCGGCGCGAATGATGGCCGGTCGGTTCCACGCCCCTCAAGCAGGGCCAGCATCTTGTTCATGCCGCCGGCAAGGCGAGCGACATCGGCATAGGCGGTGCCTGCGTCTTCGAGCGCGAGCCTCACGAATTCGCCGCGGCCCTGGATCGTTGGCCAGTAAAATAGCTGATAATCCATAGGAACTTACCCATCACATTTTAACTCGGACCGCGAAATGGTGTCGCCAGGCCGTGGGCGGCGATGCTATGGTCGGTGCGGTAGCGAGACAACGGCAGGGCGAGCATGAGACATGGGCTGGGGATGTGTGCCGTTGCGCTTTCCGCGATCGTTGCCTCGGCAACCGCGGCTTCGGGCGCGCAGAAGTGCGCGCTGCCTGCGGAAGTGACCTCCATCCAGGTCGCCGCGGTCCAGCAGGACCTGATGGTGGCGGCGCTGACCTGCCACGACATCGTCAACTACAACGCTTTCCAGACGTCGTTCAGCAACGAGTTGCGGCGTTCCGACCGCCGCCTGAAATCGATGTTCATCCGTCTCGAGGGCGGCCACGGCGAAAGCGAATATCACGCCTTCAAGACGCGGCTGGCCAACAATTCTTCGATCCGCAGCATCCACGACAATGCCGGCTATTGCCGGCAGGCCCAGCTGGTCTTCGCTGCCGCCCTGAACCCGAACAAACCGACGCTCGACGACTTCGTTTCCGGGGTCGCGGTGCAGCAGGACGGCCCCGTCGACAGCTGCGACATCCGTGTGGCGACGGGCCTGGCAGGGACCAAATCGGCGCCGAACGTGGTGCCGAAGCCCAATCCGCTGCGCGTGGCCAGCGATGGCGGCAACGCGCCGCTGCGGGGCAGCGTCGCCTCGGCACCGGTGGCCGTGCAGCCGGCGCAGCAGACGTCGGCTCCTGCGGTCGCCCGCAGCAAGTAGTACCAACTCCCAGACAATCGCGGATTGCCGCGGACCGTACGCCGGCTTTGGCGCGCAACGAAAAAGGGCGGGCCCGAGCCCGCCCTTTCCCTGTCTGTAACGGGCCGGCCGGCTATTCGCCGCTGCCCGCACCCAATTCGATCACGGCACGGCGGTTCTGCGGCTCGCGCACGCCCGGACCGGTCGGTACCAGCGGATCGTCAAAGCTCTTGCCGACGCGTGGCGATCTCGGTGGCGTTCATGCCCTGACGGACCATTTCGTCCTTCACGGCCGCGGCTCGGCGTTCCGAGAGCTTCTGGTTGTAGCTGTGCGAACCCACCGTATCGGTGTGGCCGGTGATCATCACCTTGACGATGCCGTTCTGCATCGCCGTCTTGACCGCTTCGGTCACCACCGATTGCGCCTCGGCCGTCAGGTTCGACTTATCGAAGTCGAAGAAGACGATGTAGGTCTTCACCGGCGGCGGTGGCGGCGGCGGCGGGGGTGGCGGAGGTGGCGGAGGAGGTGGAGGAGGTGGAGGAGGAGGTGGCGGAGGAGGTGGCGGCGTCACGTACCAGCGGATGCCGAAGATCGCGGCTTGCTCGTTCAGATTGCCGATCCTGGCATTGTAATTGGTGAAGCTCGTACCCTGATTGGAATGTACGGACAGCGAGCGGTAGCGGTAGTTCACGAACAGGTCGACGTCGTCGGAAATCGAATAATTGAATCCGGCCATCGCCTGCCACATGAAGCCGGTGTGCGTGCCGTCGACATAGGTGAAGCCCGTTGAAACCTGCTTGGCCAACGCGTCGGCCCGGCCGATGCCGGCGCCGGCACCCAAGCTGAAATCCCATTTGTCGGAAAGCGGCACGTCATAGGCGAAATTGATCATGTCGGAGATGATGTCGGCATGACCCGAGGCGTCGGTTGCGGAGATGGAGTGCGGCGACGTAGCCAATCTCATCTTCAATGCGCAAGCGGTTGGGGAAGCGGTAGCCGAATGCGCCGAGAATCAACGCCCCGTCGTTCGTGCCCATCTTGACCGATTGCGCCGTGCCCGCCGACTTGGGAGTGAACTTGGCCTCGACATTGCCCATGTGGTCCCAGCCAGCGCCGAGGCCGAGATACCAGCCAGTGATGTTGCTTGCAGCCGCCGGACCAGCCAGCGCGACCACAGCAACGCCCGCCAGGGCGATCATGCGAATTTTCATTGTTTCCCTCTTTGTGAACTGGCGACGAGCAGGGACCCCCACCAACGTGCCCAGGGTACGGGTTCCCGTATAAAAGATAACCGCGGCGATGTGGAGGCGCAAAAGCACAAAAGCTTGGCTCTTTCCATGATTTTACCTTGGAATCCCCCTCCCCTGTGTCACGACTGCAACATCAAAGCGCAAATGCTGGAATTCGGGATTTATGACAGGAGAACACAAACGCATAACGCCCAGCCAAGATCGAAACGGCTGTATCTGCTCCAGGTTCCCGGGCGCCCACCATGATTGCTGATTCGGTGGCCCGAAGGAACGCGGTCCGGGGTTCGACATGGAAATGTCCGAGCCAGCCGCGCAGCAGATGACGAGCCACGAGCGGCAATCCTCCGAAATCGCCGAAGTCGACCACATGCAGCCGCCCATCGTCCGCCAGCGCCGCCTGTGCGGCCGTAAGTGCCTGATACCACTCTGAAATCATCGACAGGCTGTAGGCGAAGACGGCGCGGTCGAAGGGCGCGCTACGCCCGAAAAGGTCCGGCGTTAGCCGTTCGCCATAGCCCTGGGCCAGCATGATGCGGTCGGAGAGGCCGGCGCGGGCGACATTGCGCTCGGCGCTCTTCAGCATCTCGTGGGAGGCGTCGAGCCCATAGAGGCGAGCCCCGGGATAGTGCCTGGCCATGGCAATGAGGTTGCGGGCGGTGCCGCAGCCGATCTCGACCACCGCCTCGCCGGCGGCAAGATCGAGTTCGCAGATCAGCCGGTCGCGTCCGAAGAGGTAATATTTCCTCGTAAAATCATAGATATAGCGCTGATGGTGGTAGACCCGGTCCATCAGTGCCGCATGGCCGCCGCGTGGCGCTTCCGGCGCCGGCCTCACGACAGCGCCCGGCGCGTGTAAACGTGGAAGCCGCCATAGATCGAGGAGCGGTCCTTGAGGTGGAAGCTGCGGCTCTCGGCCTCCAGATATGTCCACGGCGCCAGCAATGACGCCGGCAGCTTGCGCGGCAGGGGCGAGTCGGGGCCGGCGGTGCGGAAGATCACACGCCCGTCGCGGGCGTTGGCGGTGCGGTCGATCTCGCTCCAGAGCTGGGCGAGCATGTCGGGCGTCATCCAGTCCTGCGCGTCGAGCAGCACGTAGCGGTGCAGCGACCCGGGCGGCTGGCTCTTCAGAAAATCGATCAGCGAGGCATGGTGGACTTCGACGCGGCCGGTGCGCGAGCGGATGGTCTCATAGACCTCCTCACGCAGGTAGGCGGGGATGGCCTGGCGGTGCTCGAGGTCGTAGCCGCGGGCGAAGGCCTGCCAGGCGAAATAATTGCTGTGAACGGGAAAATCGCAGGCAAGCTTCTCCACCCGTTGGCGCAGCACCGTGATGGGATCGGCGGAGCCGGCGACGAGCTCCTCATATTGCGCCGGCGGAATTCCAAGCGCGTAGAGCGATATCGGCGATTTCGACAACAGCTTGATCGGCCTGGATTCGAACAGGGGCGCCAGGACCGCCTCGAACTGCGCGCGCTGTTCGGCGGCCGAGCGCGCGCTGACGAGCCCGTCCAGCTTCTTGCCGTGCAGCCTTGCGATCGTGTGCAGCAGCCCGATGAAGCGGCCGAGCAATCCGTGCCGGTAGAGATCGCGCGCGAACATGTTGATGCGCCGGCCAGTGAGCGGGATGCGCTTCTCCCAATAGCGGCGTGTCTTGGCGTCGAGCCGCTCGCTCAGGAAGTCGTCATAGGCCGCCCCGTTCTCCTTGTTCTTGGCGCTGCCGAAGAAGCGGAAGAATTCGGCGTGGCTGGGCAGGCCGGCAAGGGCGGCCAGCTTCAGCCGCGTCAGCGCCACGTGGTTGGGATTGATGTCGACGGCGATGATGCACGCCGGATCGGCGGCCAGATAATTGAGCACGTTGCAGCCGCCCGAGGCGATCGTGATCAGGCGATGGCCCGGCCCCAGCGCCAGCGCTTCGAGATCGACCTCGGGGTCTTCCCAGATCTGGTTGTAGACGAAGCCCTTGAACATCAGCGTGAATAGACGCTCGAGCGCTCCGCGCTTGGTGGCGGCCGGTCTGGTGTGGGCGGCACGTTCGAGAAGCGGATTGGGCATGGATCGGACCTTGGTCCTTTCAGACGGTTGGAAGGGCAAAGGGATGCGGCTGCGCTGCCCGCGCTTGCGCGGGCCCGGGCCGCTCGACTATTGGGAGGACATGACGCGAGCCGATTCGCCCGGCAGAAGCCCGGTCCAGGGGCTGCTCCACCTGCTCGATCTCGAGCAGGTCGAGGTCAACATCTTCCGCGGTCCCAGCCCGAAAGAGCGCTCGCAGCGCGTCTTTGGAGGGCAGGTTCTGGGTCAGGCGCTGGTGGCGGCGACGCGCACGGTCGAAGATCGGTTCTGTCACTCGCTTCACGCCTACTTCCTGCGACCGGGCGATCCGCGGGTTCCGATCCTCTACGAGGTGGATCGCAGCCGCGACGGACGGAGCTTCAGCTCACGCCGGGTCGTGGCCATTCAGCATGGAAGAGCCATCTTCCATATGTCGGTTTCGTATCAGATCGATGAAACCGGCCTCGACCATCAGATCGACGCCCCTGCCGTGCCCGGCCCCGACACGCTGCCGACAGAGGCCCAGGCGCGCGCGGCCGTCGTCGACACGCTGCCGCCCGAAGCGCGCGAGCGTTTCCTCACCCGGCAGCGGCCGATCGAAATACGCCCCCTCGACGGGGCCGACATGCTGCACACCGAGAAGCGCCCGCCCCACCGCGCCATCTGGATGCGCGCGACCGGGCCGCTGCCGGACGATCGGGGCCTGCAGCAATGCGTGCTCGCCTATGCCTCCGACATGACGCTGCTCGACACCTGCCTGTTGCCGCACGGCATCAGCTTCTTCGATCCGCGCCTGCAGATGGCCAGCATCGACCACGCGATGTGGTTCCATCGCCCCTTCCGCGCCGACGAATGGCTGCTCTATGTGCAGGACAGTCCCGACGCTTCGGGCGGGCGCGGCTTCAATCGAGGGCTGATCTATGCGCGGGACGGCAGGCTGGTCGCCTCGGTGGCGCAGGAAGGCCTCGTGCGCGTGCGCTAGAAGCGCAATCGCAGAAGTGGGAACCGGTTTTGCGGCAAATTGCGCGACAAATATAAAGTAGAGCGCAATCGCAAGTGGGAACCGGTTTTGCGGCAAATTGCGCGACAAATATAAAGTAGAGCGCAATCGCAGAAGTGGGAACCGGTTTTGCGGCAAATTGCGCTTCAACGAAAGCGATATCGCTCCAGCGCTCAGCTCGTGCAGTCGGTGCAGGTGACTTCGGCGCTACGGCGCGGCTTGGCGTAGAAGGTGTCGGTCATCGTCACCGTGCCGAGGATGAAATGGCCCATGGGTGAGGAATAGTCGTAGCTCACCTGCGCCAGGATCACGCTGCAGGCGTCGGCCGCACATTGGTCCTTCGGCATCAGTCCCGACGGCAGCGTGACCGTGGCGCCATGCGTGAGCGCGGTGTCGTCCTGCGCCTGGCTCCAGTCGACGGTGCCCTCGCCGTTGCCGTCGCTCAGAATGCTCGTGATCACAACCTTGGGCCGGCCGGGGAAGGGATAGATAATTGCATTCATGGCGTCGAAGACGTCGCTGACGTCGCTTGTCGCCACCGTCTTGACCTGGGCCACGAGATCGGCGCCGGTGGCAGCCAGCATCGTCACCTTGTTGCGGCAGGCCAGCGCATTGCAGACGTCGATCGTGCCGATAAGAAGCACCCCCATGACCGGCGCGATGAGCGCGAACTCGACGGCGGCGAGCCCACTTCTGGCTTTGGCAAATCGTTTGAAGATTCTCAGCATGTCGCGCCCGCCTGGTAGGGCTCGGTGCGGAACGCCGCCGCCGATGCCAACAGCACGTCTCCGCCCGGCATGTTGGAAAGCAGCGGCGATAGCAGCGGCGTCATCACCGTCCAGGGATAGAAGCTGCGCATCAGCACCACTTCGCAGCTGGTCGTCGATTCGACCGTCATCTTGGTGGGATCGATGCTGCCGTCGGGTTTGGTGACGCCGCCATAGCTGACGGAGGAGAAACTGTTGTAGGAGCGCAGATCGACCTGCAGATTGGCATTGCAGGACGTCGACGAAATCAGCGCCGAGACTTCGTTGCAGATTGCGATCTTGATCTGGCTGGCGGTCAGGTTTCCCGACATCTGACCGGTCCGGATCAGGCGCGCGGTATCGTCGGTCGCGTTCTGCAGCGAGGCGCCGGCGAAGAACAGGACGCCGGTCTCGATGATGCCGAACAGGAAGAGGAAGAGCACCGGCGCCAGCATCGCGAATTCGATCGCCGCCGAACCCGAACGGCCTTTGCGCCGCAGGCGGTCACGGAGATCGCCGAGCCGTTTGCCGAGGAGACCGCGCACTCTCATCACACGCATCCTTCGAAGCCTGGCGATGCCGAGATTACGCCGGCCGGAGCGGCCGCTGAAACACTAGCGCGGCGCGTGCTGAACAAAGTGTTAGACCTACCGCGCCAGTTGTTCCTACTCGCCGCCGCTGGTGTTGCTGCCGGCGTTGGCCGAGCCCTGGCCCATACCCTGGCGCGAGGTATTCTCGCTCATGACCGGCGCGTAGAAGCTGGGCAATACGTCGCCCGGCACGGGGGCCGCCTCGCAGCGCACACCGGCGCAGGCGAAGGTATACTGGCTCGCGCCGCGATTGAGCGTGACGATACCCGAGCTGTGACCTTCGACTTTGAGCGAATCGTCGGAGACGAAGTGCCCCCTGTGATCGAGTGCGATGAGGTTGGTGGTTCCGAACGCCTTGCCGAGCACGAAGACGCGGTGCGCATCGATCACGGTGACGTCCGCCATCGACGGATTGCCGACATAGACGGTCGAAACCGACTTGTCGAACGTGACGATCTGCGCCTGATCGATCGGAACGCTGATGGTTCTGGCCGAGGCCGGTGCGGCGAAAGCGGTCAGACCCGCTGCGAGCATGATCATACGATAACTGAGGCGGCGCATCGTGAGACCTCCGGCCGGGTTCATCGCGCCGAAATTAAGTCCGCCGCCGTAAAGGAAGCCTTAAGGCGTTGCCACACGATCTCGGAAAATCGCGACCACAAGCGCATTTGCGATTCGCCGGCGCGCTTTTCGCGTGATCGCCAACGACATTTACGCGGCTGGTTAATTTTCCCTCTCCGGAAACGTACACCTTCATTCCAACCGGGGCTTTTCGTATCGTTCCGGCACGATCGGGCCATGTGTGCAGCAAAGCCGTTTAAGTCGCCGTTAATTCTGGCTGCGTAAGATCACGACCATTCCACGAGCGGGTCCGAACCACACAGGGGCCTGCAGTGGGCTTAGGGTGTCAGTCAAGTGGAGGCTTCCAATGAAGAACCTTGTTTCGAAATTCATCGCCGACAAATCCGGCGCGACTGCGATCGAATACGGCCTGATCGCCGCCGGCATTGCCGTCGTCATTATCGCGGCCGTGCAGCTTATCGGCACGAACCTGACGTCGACCTTCAACGACGTCGCGACCGCAGTGGCGCCGCAGTAAGCGCCTCGGCGAATGTTGATGCGTGATCGGTGGCGGCCGTTTTCTTATCGCCGCGATCACGGAGTGAGACGGAACGGCCGCTCGTGGGAGCGGCCGTTCGTTTTCGCGAGGCTTGCGTCCTCGCGCTTTGAATTGTGAGTGAGATGGTTGCCCAGTTCCTCGTTCTCGCCCTTCTGCCGGCGCTGCTGATGGTCGCCGCCGGCTGGGACTTGGCCAGTTTCACCATCCCCAATGTGATTCCTTCGGTCCTGGCGGCGAGCTTCTTGGTCCTGGCGCTGGCGACGGGAATGCCGCCGGCCGCGCTGGGCTGGCACGTGCTCGCCGGCGCCATCGGGCTACTTGTCGGCTTCGCCTTGTTTGCGCTCGATTATATCGGCGGCGGCGACGCCAAGCTCTTCGCCGCCATCGTCCTTCTCCTGGGCGGGCGCGACGCCCTCGCCTACACGCTGGTGTCGGCGCTCCTGGGCGGGGTGCTGACGCTGGCGCTGCTGACGGCACGCCGCATGCCGCTGCCGCAATTTCTCGCCTGGCCGTGGATGCAGCGCCTGCACGACAGCTCGGCCGGTGTCCCCTATGGCGTGGCGCTGGCTGCCGGCGCCGTCGTGCTCCTTCCCTACACGGAAATTTTTCGTGTTTCCGTGGGCGGGTAGGAACAGCTCGCAGCATTCTATTAAGCATTTTCTAAAGGGTCTTGTGATGGGATCGGGTTGAAGGAGCCCATCCAATGAACAGGTCGCGTCTCGTCATTCTCGGCCTCGCCGCGGTTGCCGCCGTCGTCGCCGCGCTTCTGGTGCGCGGTCTGGTCGGTGGCGGAACCGAGAAGAGTGCCGCTGCAACTGCGCCGCAAGCCGCCGCCACGGTGCGCGTGCTCGTCGCCGCCGCCGCGATTCAGCCCGGCGTCAAACTGACGCCGCAGCTGGTACGCTGGCAGGCGTGGCCGCAATCCGCACTCGATCCGACCTACATCACCGCGCGCCGCGGATCCGATATCGGCAAGGTCATCGAAGGCGCGGTGGCGCGCGCGCCGCTCGTCGAGAATCAACCGGTCACCACGACGGAGATCGTGCATGCCGACAGTGCCGGCTTCATGGCCGCGCAATTGTCGCGCGGCATGCGCGCGGTCTCGATCGGCATCGACGTCAAGTCGGGCGCCGGCGGGTTCATTCTGCCGAACGATCGTGTCGACGTGCTGCTGACTCGCGCAGCCCAGGGCCAGAAGGGCGCGTTCGCGACCGACACGATCCTGAGCGACGTGCGCGTGCTTGCCGTCGATCAGACCTATGGCGAAACCAAGGACAACAAGAAGGCCGTCATCGGCAAGACCGCGACGCTCGAACTGACGCCATCGCAGGCCGAACTGATTGCGCGCGAAGCCCGCGCCGGGGTGTTGTCGCTGTCGCTCAGGCCGCTCGCCGACAATCGACGCCGTGGCCGAGACCACGCTCGACAAGGGCGTTTCCATCATCCGTTACGGCGTGCGCGCGCACATCGCGTCCGGGGGAGTGAGGCGATGCGCGGGCTCAGCTTTGCCGTCTCGCTGGCGATCGCCGCGATCTTGAGTACCGGTGCCGGCGCCGCAGGCGGGCGAGGCCGACTCGGCGCCGCGCGTGATCACGGTCTCGACCGGGCACCGGCGGTGCGGCCCATCAGCGCATCACGCTCGGCGCTCGACAAGGCCGCGATCGTCCAGCTCGATGCGCCTGCCCGCGACGTACTGGTTTCCAATCCCGACATCGTCGATGCGGTGGTGCGCACGCCGCGGCGCATCTTCCTTCTGGCCAAGAAGGTCGGCCAGACCAACGCCTTCTTCTTCGACGGCGGCGGCCACCAGCTTCTGTCGATCGACATCACGCGTCGAGCGCGACGTCACCGATCTCGCGCACATGCTCAACACCGACATGCCAGGCGCGCACATCAAGGTCGCCGCGCTCAACGACAATATCGTGCTCACCGGCGAAGTCGACAACGCCCAGGATTCCACGCCGCGCCCAGGATCTGGCCGGCCGCTTCATCGGCGATCCCAAGAAGGTCGTCAACATGCTGTCAGATCGGCGGCGGCGAGCAGGTGATGCTGAAGGTGCGCATCGCCGAGGTGCAGCGCCAGGTCGCCAAGCAGCTCGGCATCGATCTGGCGGGCGCGGCCGATCGTCGGCGGCGCGCCGATCGGCGCGTCGACCTCCAATCCCTACGGCCTTGTCGGCAAGGCGCTCAGCGATCTGTCTGGCGTGCAGGCCGGTCAGGTCTGCGCGACCCGGCAGCACCACCGGCAACGCCCTTCAACGGCGGCGGCACCTGCGCCATCAAGAACAATGTTCAGGGCACGCTGCAAGGCGCTGGAGACGGTTGGTCTTGTGCACACACTGGCCGAACCCAATCTGATCGCGGTTTCCGGCGAGACCGCCAAATTCCTCGCCGGCGGCGAATTTCCGGTGCCGGCCGGCCGCGATACCAGCGGCAATGTCTCCGTCGAGTTCAAGAATTTCGGCGTCGGCCTGTCGTTCACGCCCGGTGGTCCTCAGCCCGAACCGGATTTCGCTGCAGATCTCCACCGAGGTCAGCGAACTGACCAACACCGGCGCCTTCACGCTTGAGCGGCGGCAGCACCACCAACGGCAACGGCCAGACGGTTAGCGTCCAGCCCTTCACCATTCCCGCGCTTGCGGTGCGCCGCGCCGAAACCACGGTCGAATTGCCTTCGGGCGGCAGCTTCGCCATCGCCGGGCTGTTGCAGCACACCACCAAGCAGCAGATCGACGCCTTCCCCGGACTCAAGGACATGCCGGTGCTGGGCGCGCTGTTCCGCAGCCGCGACTTCCAGAACAACGAAACCGAGCTCGTCGTCGTCGTCACGCCCTATCTGGTCAACCCGGTGAAGGACGAGCAGATCGCGCTGCCGACGGACGGCTTCAAGCCGGCCACCGATTTGCAGACGATCTTGATGGGCAAGCTCAACCAGCCGCAGAAACCCAATCCGGCCTCGCCGAAACCGGTCAAATCGGCCGGCGAAGGCAAGACCGGCTTCATCGTCGAGTAGAGGACAAGGCCATGACAGGTAGCGAGATCTTCCGGGCCGGGTTCCTGGCGAGTGCGCTGGGCGCGGTGCTCTTGGCGAGCAGCTGCGCCTCTCCGGAGGCTTATCAGGGTTTGACCGCCGATCCGGATACCAACCATCCGATCACGGTGCAGCCGGCCTACAAGAATCTCAATCTCTCCTTCGCCACGCCCGAGGCCGGCCTTCTGCCCGACCAGGACGCAAGGCTCGGCGCCTTCGTGCGGCAATATCTGGCCAACGGCAACGGCGCGATCTCGGTCTCGGTGCCGGCCGCGCCCGGCTCGTCGGCTGCGATCCATTATTTCGGCGAGAGGCTCGCGGATATGGGCGTGCCGCGTGCGCGCATTCTGGTCGGCACCCGCGATGCCACCGATGGCGACACCGGGGTCGAAGTGGGCTTCATGACTTTCAAGGCCGACACGGCGCCCTGCAGCTGGTCGGTCGATGACGGCAACACCACGTCGAATCTGCCCTCGCCGAATTTCGGCTGCGCAACCCAGCACAATCTCGCCGCGATGGCCGCCAATCCGCGCGATCTGGTCGAGCCGCGCGCGCTGGGGCCGTCGGATGCGACGCGGCGCGCGGTGGTCATGGACAATTACGAGCAGGGCAAGCCGACTGCGGCAACCAAGACGGCCGACCAGTCCGCGGTGATCACGGGCGTACCCTAGGTTTGATGATGCGGAGACGTTGATGGCGAAACCGGCGCAAGAAGAAGGCGTCCACGACGAGCACCAAAGCTTCGGTGCGGCACCGCATGAGCGGCCCGTGCCGCGCATTTCGATTCACGCGTTCTGCGAGTTCCCGGACACCGGCGCGGCGCTGCAGCGTGCGGCCGCCGACCGCAGGCTCGCCAAGGCCCATGTCACCATCCAGCTGGGCGGTGTGCAGGGCGCCGTCGAGCATTACACCGGCCACACCACGCCCAATCTTCTGATCATCGAGACCAGGCTGCAGGGTCAGGCCGCGCTGGCCGAGATCGATCAGCTCGCCGAGGTCTGCGATCCCACCACCAAGGTCGTCATCGTTGGCCGCACCAACGATGTCGAGCTCTATCGCGAATTGATGCGCCGCGGCGTCAGCGAATATCTGGTGGCGCCGCTCGCGCCCCTGCATTTGATTGAGGTGATCTCGGGGCTCTATCTCGATCGCGACGCCGCCCCTATCGGCCGCGTCATCAGCTTCGTGGCCGCGCGAGGCGGCGCCGGCTCCTCGACCCTGGCCCAAAACGTGGCCTGGACGATCGCCGAGCGCCTTCACATCAACACCACCGTCATCGATCTCGATCTGCCCTACGGCACCGTCAGCCTCAATTTCAACGAGGAACCGGGCCAGGGCGTGGCCGACGCGCTGTCGGCACCAGAGCGCCTCGACGACGTCCTGCTCGATCGCCTGCTGCAGAAGGCTGGCGAGCATCTGTCGCTGTTCACCTCGCCGGCGATGCTGGAGCGGGCCAGCGATGCCGAAGCCATCGCCTATGAGACAGTGATCGACGCGGTGCGCCACATGACGCCCTGCGTAGTGTTGGACATCCCCCATTTGTGGGCGCCCTGGGTGCGCCACACGCTCCTCGCCTCCGATGAGGTGGTGATCGTGGCGACCCCGGATCTGGCCAGCCTGCGCACCGCCAAGGCGCTGGTCGATCTGCTGAAGCAGAACCGGCCCAATGACGCCCCGCCCAAGCTCGTGCTCAACCAGACCGGCGTGGCCAAACGGCCCGAAATTCCAGCCAAGGACTTCGCCGAAACCGTCGGTGTGGCGCCGGCCCTGGTGCTCCCCTTCGAGCCCGGCCTGTTTGGCACCGCGGCCAACAACGGCCAGATGCTGGTCGAGCTGCAGCCGCGCGCGCAGTCCGCGGAGGCCATCCGCAGATTCGCGACCGTGCTCACAGGCCGCACCGATCCAGACGCCGGCAGGAGGATTTTGCCTTTTCTTTCCTTCCTGACGGGACGCAAGCGGGCCTGATAGATGTTCGGCAAGCGCGCTGCCATATCCGATCCGCCTGCCAAGGAGCCAGTGACGCCGGCTCCGGCCAAGGCCGATCCAATCGAGTCCGCGCCGGCCGCGCCGCCCGCCTTCAGGCGAAGCCCTGGCGCCGCGCGCCCCACCGCCGCCGCCGCGGCCCGCGCCGCAGCACCAGTCCCGCGACGCGCGTTCGGAGGACTACTATCTGGTCAAGACGACGATCTTCAACGCGCTGATCGACACCATCGACCTGGCGCAGCTCGCCCAGCTCGATCCCGAATCGGCGCGCGAGGAAATTCGCGACATCGTCAACGAGATCATCTCGATCAAGTCGGTGGTGATGTCGATCGCCGAGCAGGAGCACCTGCTTCAGGACATCTGCAACGACGTGCTGGGTTACGGCCCGCTCGAGCCGCTTGCTCGCCCGCGACGACATCGCCGACATCATGGTCAACGGCGCCGGCCGGGTCTTCATCGAAGTCGGCGGCAAGGTGCAGCTCACCACTATCCGCTTCCGCGACAATGCGCAGCTGATGAACATCTGCCAGCGCATCGTCAGCCAGGTCGGCCGCCGCGTCGACGAATCCTCGCCCATCTGCGACGCGCGCCTGCTCGACGGCTCCCGCGTCAACGTCATCGCCCCGCCGCTGGCGCTCGACGGGCCGACCCTGACGATCCGCAAATTCAAGAAGGACAAGCTGACGTCTCGAGGATCTGGTGCGCTTCGGCTCGGTCAATCCCGCTGGCGCCAAGGTCCTGCAGGTGATCGGCCGCTGCCGCTGCAACATCCTTATCTCCGGCGGCACCGGCTCGGGCAAGACCACGCTGCTCAATTCGCTGACCGCCTTCATCGACGCCGACGAGCGCATCATCACCTGCGAAGACGCCGCCGAACTTGCAACTGCAGCAGCCCCATGTGGTGCGCCTCGAAACCCGGCCGCCGAACCTTGAAGGCCAGGGCCAGATCACCATGCGCGATCTCGTGCGCAACTGTCTGCGTATGCGTCCCGAACGCATCATCGTCGGCGAGGTGCGCGGACCGGAGGCCTTCGACCTGCTTGCAGGCCATGAACACCGGCCATGACGGCTCGATGGGCACGCTGCACGCCAACAGCCCGCGCGAAGCCATGAGCCGTCTCGAAATGCATGATCACCATGGGCGGCTATCCAGCTGCCCATGAAGACGATCCGCGAAATGATCGTCGGCTCGATCGACGTCATCGTCCAGGCCGAGCGCCTGCGCGACGGCTCGCGCCGCATCACCCACATCACCGAGGTGATCGGCACCGAAGGCGAGGTCATCATCACCCAGGATCTGCTGCACTACGAGATCAACGGCGAGGACGAGACTGGCCACATCGCCGGCCGCCACATCGGCACCGGCATCGTGCGGCCGGCCTTCTGGGAGCGCGCCCATTATTTCGGCATGGAGCGCGAACTGGCCGAGGCGCTCGACGCCTTGCAGCAATAAGAGGGCCGGGCGATGTCGAGCACGGTCATGCTGGGGCTGGTGGCGCTCTTCCTCTTCGTTGCGATCGGCGGGGTCGCTTTCGCTTTCGCGGGCGGGTCGAGCGCGCGCACGCAGAAGCGCGTGGCCGGCGTCGACCGGACCGCAGCTGCGCGACGGCCGCGCCGCGGCCGACGCCAATCAGCAGCGTCGCAAGAACGTCTCGAACATGCTGAAGGACCTCGAAAAGCAGCAGGCCGCGAAGAAGATCAAGCCCAATCTGCGCCGCCGCATCGAGCAGGCGGGTCTCGAGATCACGCCGCGCACCTATTACATCATTTCGGCCATCGTCGCGCTGGCGGCCGTGGCCGGCTGCCTTCTCACAAATCAGGCGCTTTGGATCGCGCTGGCGACCGGCGCCAGCGCCGGCCTGAGCCTGCCGCGCTGGACGCTCGCCTTCCTCAAGATGCGGCGCGAGAAGGCCTTCACCAGCGAATTTGCCAACGCTATCGACATCATCGTGCGCAGCGTCAAGTCGGGCCTGCCGACCAACGAGGCGCTCAAGATCGTGGCCAGGGAAATGCCGCAGCCGGTGGCGGGCGAATTCAGCAGCTGGTCGAGGGGCTCAAGGTCGGCGTGACTATCGAACAGGGGCTCAAGCGCATGCATGACCGCATGCCCACCTCCGAGGTCAACTTCTTCAGCATCGTCATGACGATCCAGGCCAAGTCGGGCGGCAATCTGTCGGAAGCGCTGAGCAATCTCTCCGGCGTGTTGCGCGACCGCAAGCGGCTGCAGGGCAAGATCAGGGCGATGTCGTCGGAAGCCAAGGCGTCGGCGGCCATCATCGGCTCGCTGCCGCCGGGAGTGGCGATGCTCGTCTACATTTCGACGCCGACCTATATCCAGCCGCTGTTCACCGAACTCGCGCCGGCAATCTGATGCTGCTCGGCTGTCTGTTGTGGATGGCGGCGGGCATTGCGGTGATGAAAAAAATGATCAGCTTCAAGCATTGACGGCGAGGCGATGGGACAGGAAATCCTCGATCTGCTGTTCGACCAGAACTTCATGATTTCGGCGGCGGTGGCGATTTTCGCCTTCGCCACCATCGTCACGATCGGGCTGCCGATGATCGAGCGCAACCAGCTCGGCACGCGCATGAAGGCGGTGTCGGAGCGGCGCGAGGAGCTACGGGTGCGCCATCACGCCCAGCTCAAGACCGGCAAGCGGGCGCTGCGCACCACCGAGCCCCTGACCTTCATGAAGCAGGTCGTCGACCGGCTCAAGCTCTCCAACATCCTGGAATCGCCCAACACGCGCGAGAAGCTGGCGCGGGCCGGCTTTCGCGGGCAGGCGCCGGTCGTGACCTTCCTGTTCTTCCGCTTCGTGATGCCGTTCATCGTCTTCGCCGCCGCACTGTTCTACCTCTTCGTCGTCACCCATTTCAGCTGGTCGCCGCTGATGAAGATGGGTGCGGCCTTCGGCGGGGCGGCACTCGGCTTCTATCTGCCTGATCTGTTCGTCTCCAATAAGATTCAGCACCGCCAGCAATCGATCATGCATGCCTTTCCGGATGCGCTGGATCTGCTCCTGATCTGCGTCGAGTCGGGCATGTCGATCGAAGGTGCCTTCACGCGGGTATCCGGCGAGGTCGGATCGCAGTCGGTGGAGCTGGCCGAGGAATTCGGCCTGACGACGGCGGAACTATCCTATCTTCCCGATCGCCGTCAGGCCTTTGACAATCTGGCCAGGCGTTGCGGCCATTCCGGCGTCAAGGCCGTCGCCGCCGCCCTCAATCAGGCCGAGAAATACGGCACGCCGCTCGGCCAGGCGCTGCGGGTCACCGCCAAGGAAAACCGCGAGATGCGCATGTCCGAGGCCGAGAAGAAGGCCGCGGCCCTGCCCGCCAAGCTCACCGTGCCGATGATCGTGTTCTTCCTGCCGTGCCTGTTCGTCGTCATCCTGGGCCCGGCGATCATGCGGGTGATGCACAGCTTCTGACGGGGTGGCGGCCGTCGGGTGATGAAATTCGACGCGCTCAGATGTGCCAGACGGGCCGGAGACATGAGATCGACGACCTGATCCTGGCCCGGCCGAGACGTCTCCGCCGTGGTACGTCAACCGGATAGTTCTCCACGCAATATAGCGGTCATGAAGGCGGTCACAGTGGACGCCGGCGCCGCAACGGGCGGGCCGTCTTGTTTGCACTGGGATTTGTAAGGTTCAGTACAGGTCGCTGGCGGTACGCAGCGCCGGTGCCAACTCCTTGGCGAGTTGCTTGCGCAGGCCGGGCTTGGCGGCCGGCTTTTTCTTCGCGGTCTCGATCTTGGGCTTGTCATGGCTCGCCTTGGCGGCCACCGCCTCATGGGGCGCGGACTTCGGCGCCGGATAGACCTTGCCGGCCAGCGGATCGAAGGGGACCTTCTCCATCACCACTCGGGGCACGGCGGGCTTGGCCGGCTTCTGCGCTTCGGCCGCCTTGACGGGATGGAACTGGACGGCGGGCTGCAGCCGGTGAGGCGCACCGGCGACGTCCTTGACCCGGGCGGCGAGCTTCAGCGGCATCACCGGGCCAATCGCCTGTGCGGTCGCGGTGGTGGCGAGGGCTGGCGTCGGCTTGACCGGGGAGAGCTTGGCGCTGGCGACCTTGGGCGCCGGCTTGCCCGCCGGGACGAGCTTGAACGCGGGCGCGTTGTTGGCCAGGCCGGCCGCGCCCGAATTCGGGGCCGCCACGGGTGCGCCCTGTTTGGCGCGCATCTGCGCGATCATCGCCAGATTGTTCTTGATCTTAGGGGCGTCGCCGCCATGGGTCTGGGCCTGTTTGAGCAGCGTCTCGGCGTGATCGAGATGGCCGGCCATCAACTGCGACATGGCATAATTATTCAGCACCGCCGGATTGTCCGGCTTGAGCGTCAGCGCGTGCTTGTAGGCGTTTTCGGCCTCGTCGTGGCGGTCGAGCTGGTCGTAGTCGACTCCGAGCGCCGAATAGAGCGTCCAGTCGTCGGGCGTCAGCTCGATGGCGCGGGAGAGGAAATCGACGGCATCGGAGGCGCGGCCCTGCTGGGTCAGCGTCTTGCCGTATTCGCCCACCACGCCCGGATTGTCGGGCGCGACCAGCATCAGCTGGCTAAGGACGTGGATGGCGTCGTCGAACTGGCCCTTGGCGCGGAACGCCTGAGCGCGGGCGATTTCGTTGTCGACATCGGTCGGAAGCGGGCTCGCCTGCTGAATGCCGGCCGGCGCGGCCTGTGCCTGTTTGGCTGGAGCCGGAGGCGGCGCGCTTGAGTCGAAGGGATTGAGGTCGGCACAGCCCGACGTGGCCAGTGCGCAGGCGAGGCTCGCGGCGGCGCTGAGAAGCAGGCGGCGCATGGACGGTCCTTGATCAATTGACCCGCCCCAATCATGAACGTACCCCCCTCAACAAACACTTAAGTATGTTCGCAAAGTGCAAATCAATTCGGGATTTTGGGGGCAGCGTCCAAATCTTGACGCAATAAGATTGTCTAATCTCGAGCCATGGAACGGCGCATCGCAACGTGGTCGGCAGCAGGGGTGGGGCTCTTTGCCCTGGCCCTGATCGCGGTCCTCGGATTCGGCACTCAGGCGAGCTGGGCCCAGCGCATGTTCTTCCTCATCGCTACCGGGCCCAGCTCGGGCACCTATTTCCCCGTCGGCCAGGCGATCGCCGGCCTGGTCAGCCATCCGCCGGGCATGCCCCGCTGCGACACCGCCGGGGTATGCGGGCCGGCCGGGACTGATCGCCTCGGCGCGGACCAGTGCCGGGGCCATCGCCAATGTCGTCGACGTCGATGCCGGCCGGGTCAATTCCGGGTTCGCCCAGGCCGACGTCGTCGCCGAGGCGGTTGCCGGCACCGGCGACTTCAAGAAACTCGGACCGCAGACGCCACGTTCGCGTAATCGCCGATCTCTTTCCCGAAGAGCTCCATCTGGTGGCCGCCAAATCGGCCCATATCATTCGGTCTCCGCGCTTCGCAACAAGCGGGTGTCGCTGGGCGATCCGGCCTCGGGCATGATCGTGACCGCGCGTGCGGTGCTGGCGGCCTGGCGGATCGCGCCCTGGCGCATCAAGCAGCAGAACGCTGTCCTCCGAGGCGGCCGCCGACGCGCTCGAAACGGCAAGCTCGACGCCTTCTTCTTCGTCGGCGGCGACGCCGGTCGCGTTGATCGGCGATCTGATGGCGCGGGGGCAAGCAGTGCTGGTGCCGATCGACGGCGACGGCCGCGACCGCCTGCTCAAGAGCTGCCGGGCCTCAGCGCGGCCAGCATCGCGGCCGGCGCCTATGCCGGCACGGGCGCGATCGACACCGTTCAACGTGCGGCGCGCTGTGGATCGTCAATGCCGCCGAGCCTGCGGATCTGGTCTACGGCATGACGCGCGCGCTGTTCAATCCGGCCAACCGCGCATTGCTCGCCGCACGCCGATCCCAGCGCCAAGCTGATCCGTCTCGACACGGCGATTTTGGGCCTGCCGGCGCCGCTGCATCCCGGCGCTGCGCGCTTCTATCGCGAGGCCGGCAAGCTGCCGAAGCTGCCCATGCCCACGCAGCCGCCGGACCACCACTCCTAAATCAGTCTTCCGGAAGTCCGGCCGCGGCTTCGGCGCGCGCGGCCGCAATCCAATCCGCCATCGCCGGCAGCGCCAAGATGCGCGCGCTATAGGCTCGGCGAGGCCGTCGGCAGCGCGACGCCATAGGTGCGAAAGCGCGAGACCACCGGCGCATACATGCAATCGGCGATCGAGAAGCGGCCGAACAGGAAGCCGCCGTCCTGCCATAGCGCGCAAGCGCGCTCTGCCAGGCCTCGAAGATGCGCGCGATCTCGGCCTTGGTGTCGTCGCGCAGCTCCGGCGTGGGCAGGCGGCGCGCGAATATCCATCGGCAGCTGCTCGCGCAGGTCGGGAAAGCCCGAATGCATCTCGGCGGCATAGGCTGCGCGCCATCGCCCGCGCGCTGCCGGATCGCCGGGCCACAGCCCCGCCTCGGGATGGCGTTCGGCAAGGGTCTCGCAGATCGCCAGGCTGTCCCAGACCGTCGTGGCTGTCGCCGCCCTCGTCGATCTTCAGCACCGGCACCTTGCCGGCCGGCGAATGGGCGCAGGATTTCGCGGCTCGTGGCTTCGGGCGGCGCAAGCGGGATCACGATCTCGCTCGAACGGCGCGCCGGTCGCGCGCAGCGCCAGATAGGGCCGCAGGCTCCAGCTCGACCAGTTCTTGGTGCCGAGGATGAGGGTGTAACGCGTGGCCATGCTTCGCCTCCCTTGCGATGCGGGCGGCGACGATTCATAAAGTCGGCCGCGTCGACTGCAAAGGCTCCGTCATGCATGTGAGCCTTGTCGAGAGCACGCAAGGGCCGCGGCGCCGCTCCACGCCGTGGCCGCCGCGCGGCCTGAAGGCGCTGCTGGCGCGTCTGCCCGCGCGCGAGGCGCGCATGGCTGCGGCAGCCGGGCTTCGCGGCCAGCGCGGGCGAGCTGGTGCTGGTGCCCGGCGCGGACGGGCGGCTGGCCTGCGGCCGTCCTGGGGCTGGGCAAGGGCGGCGATCCGCTCGCGCTGGCGGCCTTCTCCGAGAAGCTGCCCGCCGGGCACCTACCGGCTCGGCGAGTGCGCCGGATACTGCGGCGGCGACCATGCCGGCGCTCGCCTGGGCGCTCGGCACCTACGGTTTCACGCGCTACCGCAAGGCAAGCGGACAAGCCGCGCGCCAGGCTCGTGCTGCCCGAGGATGTCGACGGCGCGGAGGTCGAGCCGCATCGCCGAAGGCGGTATTTCTGGCCCGCGATCTCATCAACACGCCGGCCAACGACATGGGCCCGGCCGAACTTGCCGCCGCGGCGCAGCGCGCTGGCCGAGCAGCCATGGCGCGAAGGTCTCCGTCATCGTGGGCGAGGCGCTGCTCAAGCGGAATTTCCCGCTGATCCATGCGGTGGGGCGGGGCTCGGCGCGCGCGCCGCGCCTGATCGACCTGCAGCTGGGGCCGGCCGGGCGCGCCCAAGCGTCACGCTGGTCGGCAAGGGCGTGTGCTTCGATACCGGCGGCTCGATCTCAAGACCGCCGCGCGGCATGGCGACGATGAAGAAGGACATGGGCGGCGCGGCGGCCGCGCTCGCCGTCGCCGCACATGGCGATGGGCGCGGGGCTCGATCTGCGCCTGCGCGTGCTGATTCCGGCGGTGGAGAATTCGGTGTCGGGCAGGCCTATCGCCCCGGCGACGTGTTCCCGAGCCGCAAGGGCCTAACCGTCGAGATCGGCAACACCGATGCCGAAGGCCGCCTGGTGCTGGCCGACGCGCTCGCGCGGGCCGACGAGCGAGGCGCCCGAGCTGCTGATCGACATCGCCACCCTGACCGGCGCGGCGCGCAGTCGCCACCGGCATGGAGCTGCCGCCCTTCTTCACCGACGACGAGACGCTCGCCGCCGATCTGTCGCGCCATGGCCGCGGTCGCACGATCCGGTGTGGCGGCTGCCGCTGTGGCGCGGCTACGAGAAGACGCTCGACAGCGCCGATCGCCGATCTCACCAACGATCCCGCAATACACTTTGCCGGCGCGATCACCGCCGCGCTGTTCCTCAACCGCTTCGTCGACGCCGACGAAGAGCTGGGTGCATCTCGACATTCCGGGCTGGAACGACCGCGCCGCGTCCCGGCCGCAAGGTGGGCGGCGAGGCCAATGCGGCGCGCGCGCTCTATGCGCTTCTGGCCGAACGCTATCCGCCGCGGCGATGATTACTTCTTGGGCGCGGTGCCGTGGTCGTCCTTGTCGGGGGCGGTGCCGTGGTCGTCCTTGTCGGGAGCGGCGGCCTCCGGCGGGGGCAGCGGTGCAGGCGTATCGGCCCAGCTGCGGATATAGGCGATGATATCAAGCGCGATTTGCGCTGGGAAGGCCCGCGAAGGTCATTTTGGTGCCGGGGACGAAAGTTGCGGACTGCGCAGGAAGCGGAAGAGTTCGGCATAGGTCCAGGTGCCGCCCTTGGCCTTCATCGCGGCAGAGAAATCATAGCCGCCCCGGCCCTCGCCGCGCGGACTGCCGAGCACGCCATAGAGATTGGGGCCGATCTTGTTGGGGCCGCCCTTGGTCCAGTCATGGCACTGGGCGCATCGCTGCGCGATCTGCTCACCCTGCTCATGGTCGGCGGCGGGGATGGCGGTGGCGAAATCGGGAAGCGGCTCTTCCTTGGGCTGGGCCGGTGCCGAGGTGCTGGCGCTTTCGACGACGCCCTGGACGATGTAGCCGGGCTTGGCCGGGTCGGAACATCATAGACGGATTCGGAGACGATGCCGATGACCATGACAAAAATCGCGGTGCCCAAGATTGCACCTGCGATCTTGTTCCACTCCCAGGAATCCATAAGGTCACGCTCCGCATTGTATGGGCCGTAGCCCGCTTGACGTCCCGGATCAGGATTGGGCCGGCCTTTCAGCCGGCACCAATGCGCCCCCGTGAGACGGGGCGACATTACCCGCCGAGTGGTGAGCGTCATTGCGGCGAAGCGTCGCATAAGTGTCGGGGAATACGGGCGAAAGGCGTGACGCATGAATCCAATCGTGGTCATTCCGGCGCGCATGGCGTCGAGCCGTTTGCCGGGCAAGCCGCTGGCCGACATCGGCGGCGTGCCCATGATCGTGCGGGTGTGGCGCCGGGCGCGCGACGCCGGCATCGGCCCGGTGGTGGTGGCGGCGGCCGAGCGGGAGATCGCCGCAGCCGTCGAGGAGGCGGGCGGCCGCGCCGTTCTGACCGCGCCGGAGCTCGCCTCGGGCTCCGACCGCGTCCATGCCGCGCTTCGTGAGATCGACCGCGACGAGCGCCATGACGTGGTGGTCAATCTGCAGGGCGACCTGCCGGCGCTCGATCCTGGCTATGTGCGCACGGTGGCCGAGGCGCTGGCGCCGACCGGCGCCGACATCGCCACGCTGGCCGCCGAGATCGACGGCCCCGCCGATTACGACAATCCCTCGTGGTCAAGCCGGTGGTGGTCTGGGACGCCGCCGGGGTTCGCGGCCGCGCGCTCTATTTCAGCCGCGCCCGCGTGCCGCGCGGGCGAGGGGCCGCTGTTTCACCATGTCGGCATCTACGCCTTCAGGCGCGCCGCGCTTTCGCGCTTCGTGGCGCTGCCGCCTTCGCCGCTGGAGCTGCGCGAGAAGCTTGAGCAATTGCGCGCGCTGGAAGCGGGCATGACCATCGCGGTCGCGCGCGTGGACAGCGTGCCGCTCAGCGTCGATACTCGAAGCCGATCTCGAAAAGGCGCGCGATCGCGCTCGGAAAGTTATCCTGATGAGTGCGTCGATGATGAGCCGCGGCAAGCGCGTCGCCTTCCAGGGCGAGCCCGGGGCCTATGCCAATCTCGCCGCACGCGAGGCGCTGCCTGCATGCCGAGGCCGTGCCGAGCCCCACTTTCGAGGATGCGGTCGCCGCGGTGCGCGAGGGCGAGACCGATCTGGCCATCATTCCGATCGAGAATTCGCTCCACGGCCGCATCGCCGACATCCATCATCTTCTGCCCGAGGCCGGCCTTTACATCGTCGGCGAGCATTTTCATCGCGTGCGTCATCAGCTGCTTGGGGCTGAAGGGCGCCAAGCTTTCGGGCATCAAGACCGTGATGAGCCAGGCGCCGGCGCTCGGCCAGTGCCGCAAGATCATCCGCGAGCTGGGACTGACGGCGCAGAGCTGGTCCGACACCGCCGGCGCCGCGCGCCATGTCGCCGAATTGAAGGACCCCCGCGTCGCCGCCATCGCCTCGTCGCTGGCGGCGCGAATTCTACGGCCTCGAGATGCTCAAGCGCCGATGTCGAGGACGAGCCGCACAACATGACGCGCTTCCTCATCATGGCGGCCGAGCCCGACGATGCGCCGGCCGACGGGGCAGAGTCATCACCACCTTCATCTTCCGTGTACGGAACGTGCCGGCCGCGCTCTACAAGGCGCATGGGCGGCTTCGCCACCAACGGCGTCAACATGACCAAGCTGGAGAGCTATCAGCTCGGCGGCTCGTTCAACGCCACCCAGTTCTACGCCGACATCGAAGGCCATCCCGACGACCGGCAGGTCCGGCTGGCGCTGGAGGAACTGCAGTTCTTCACCACCAAGCTGACGATGCTGGGCGTCTATCCGGCGCACCCGTTCCGCAAACAGATGCCGGCGCTTTAGGCGTTCAGGCTGTCGATCAGCTTCCGGTAGCGGTCCCGATCGGCGTCGTTGAAACAGCAGAAGATCACGCGCGTCTGCTTCCCGCCCGCCGTCAGGTGCCGCACCACGGTGTCGAAGGCGATGGCCGCCGCGCGCGCGGGCGGCCAGCCATAGATGCCGGTGCCGATGGCAGGAAAGGCGATGGTCGCGATGCCGTAATCGTCGGCCAATTCCAGCGCGCTGGCGTAGCAGGACGCAAGCTGCCGGTCCTGTTTCTCCTCGTCATAGCCCTGGCTGAAGACCGGTGCCGCGGTGTGGATCACATGCCGCGCCGGCAGATTGTATCCGCGCGTGATGGCGGCGGTGCCCGTCGGGCATTCGCCGATGCGCGCGGTGTCCTCGGTGAGCCTGGGGCCCGCCGCGCGCCGGATCGCGCCGTCGACGCCGCCGCCGGGATGAAGGCCGGCGTTGGCCGCGTTGACGATGGCATCGACGTCGAGCGTGGTGATGTCGGCGCGGATGGCTTCGAGGCGGGATTTGATTGACACGGCAGGCCTCCGCTCATGCCTTCCAGCGATAATATGCCATTATGAGCCCGCTCGCCGGATGCTGCTCGACTTTTTCGCGCACAAAACCTTCGCGTTCATACCACGCGATCGCCCGCGCATTGGCTGCGGCGGTGCGTAACCTGATCTCTCTGGGCATTTGCGTGCGTGCGAAAGCGAGCAACGCCTTGCCGATTCCTTCGCCTTGTCGCCCCGGCGCGACAAAAATCTGATCGAGATTTCCATTCTTCGGAACGATGGCCAGCATGGCCACGATCCGTCCGTCATCGTCGGTCACATAGAGCCGCCAGCCTTTGGCGATCTCTTGCGGAATGCGGGCGCGCAGCTCAGACAGAAACGCCTCGCTCGGATCGCACAAATTTGCATGCGCCGCACTTTCCATCCACAGCCGGGCGATGGCGTCGAACTCGTCTTCGCATGCGGGCCGGATAACGAACTCGCTCATCCCGCCGCCCACGCTCTGAACAGGTGATGGGCGATGGCGTAGGGTTTTGGGATCGAAAGCCCTTCGATGGTTTCGCCGGCGAGCAGCGCACGCACAGTTCTCTTGTCGAGCCAGAAGGCCTCGACCAGTTCGTTGTCGGCGAGCGTGATCGCGCGGCTTTTGGCTGTCGCGAAACAGCCGATCATCAGCGATGAGGGAAATGGCCAGGGCTGGCTCGCGTAATAGCGGACCGCGCTCACGCGCACGCCGGTCTCTTCGCGGATCTCACGGCGCACGGCTTCCTCGATGCTTTCGCCCGGCTCGACGAACCCGGCCAGCGCCGAGACCATGCCCTGCGGGAACCGCGCGGCGCGGCCGACGAGACATTCTTCGCCGTCGGTCGCCAGCATGATCACGACCGGATCGGTGCGCGGGAAATGGTCGGCGTCGCAGGCGGAGCAATGCCGCCGCCAGCCGCCGTCGCCCGCTTCGGTCGGTGTCCCGCAATTGGCGCAGAAGCGGTGGCGGCAATGCCAGTCGATGAGCGCCTTGGCCTCTGCCATGATCGCCAGTGCGCCCTCGTCCGCGACGCCGGACAGTGCCGCCGCGCGCAGCTCGCGGAAATGGCCAAGGCCGGCGAGCGGCCCCTCCAGGGCGGGATCGGCGTCGCCAGCAACCGCGATCGCGAACACGGCGCGGTCGCCCTCCAGTCCCAGGAACACCGGATCCGCATCGGCCGCGGCCGCCAGCCCCACCACCTTCGGTCCCACGAAGCCGGGTTCAAGCGGCCCCTCGTCGCTCTCTTTGCCGCGGAACAAAGGCTTGAGCCGCCACAGCGGCAGCACGCGCGAGCCTGGATCGCGCCATTTCGCGGCCAGCCAGCCGGTATCACCGCGTCTCTCAGCCGCGCGGTCGAGCGGATTGCCGCTGAATGAGAACATGGCCGGATCCGGGGCGCCTGTGACAGCGCCAGCGTCGCATTCGCGCTTCGGTCATGCTAGGCCCTCGCGCTCCATGACCGCCGTGCTCGCCCTGATCTTTCTGGCCTTCGTCGCGCTCGCGGCGGGCTTCGTGGTGTGGCCGATCCTGGCCCGCGGCGAAGACCGGCTTCGCCGCCGCGCGCTTCTGGCCGCGGCAGCGGCAGTGCTGGTGCTGGGCGTGGGCGGCGGCATCTATCTGATGCTGGGCAGTCCCGGTCTGGCGCTGCGCACGCTGACGGGTCCCACCGCCACCGATCTGCCGGGGCTGGTGGCGACGCTTGCCGCCCGCGTTCGCGCCCATCCCGACGATCTCACCGCCTGGACGCTGCTCGGCCGCGGCTATCTCACGCTCGGCGACGCCAACGATGCGGCCGGCGCCTTCCGTCAGGCCGCCGATCTCGCCCCGGCGAAGGTGAAGCCCGGCCTGCTCGCGAATTACGGCGAGGCTCTGACGCTGGCCAATTCGGGCACCGTGCCGGACCAGGCGGACGCCGCCTTCAGCGACGCGCTCAAGCTCGATCCTGCGAATGTGGCCGCGCGCTATTACATCGGCCTTTCCTATGCGCAGAAGCGCCAACCGAAGAAGGCGCTCGCCATGTGGCAGGGCCTGCTCGACGATGCCCCGCCCGACGCCCCCTATCGCGCGATGCTGGTGGACCGGATTGCCTCGCTGACGGCGACAGGCGTGGCGGCCGGCACCGCGCAGGCGCCGGATATCGGCGCCATGGTGGCCCAACTTGCCGGCCGGCTCAAAACCCAGCCCAACGATCCCGATGGCTGGCAGCGGCTGATCCGCGCCTATTCGGTGCTGGGCGACAGGGCCAAGGCCACGGCCGCGCTCGCCGACGCGCGCACCGCGCTGAAAGGCAATGCGCAGGCGCTCGCGTCCATCGAGGCCGAAGCCAAATCGCTCGGGGTCCAGAAATGAAAACGGCGGCCTTGCGGCCGCCGGTTCGCGCTTCTTTGGCTGGGACTCAGCCCGACAGGCGGCCCTGCCACACTGGCCAGCAGCTGGTCCTGCCGGCGGCCTTGTTGGCCTGATAGAGCTTCATCTGGGCGTCTTCGGCGTTGTTGCCGGCCTCGGTGGCCATGTAATCGCGACTGTCCGCGCACCAGACGTAGAATTGATGCGTGCCGGAGGCAAAGAAGTCGTTCTGGCCGGAAGAGGTCAGGTTCGCCGCCACCGCGACCCCCGCCCCGGCGACGATGAGGCCGCCAAGAGCAGCTGCAATCACCCGTCGCATTGTCATTTTATTTCTCTCCTCGGCATGCGAACGGATGCCCGGTCACATCCTTATCCCAACTCGATATAAGAATGTGGCGCCCGAAAACAATCCCCACACTTTCCCAAATCTTGCCAATCTCATGCCGGATCAGCCAGTTGGGCATACGCCATACCCAAAATGAAGGTAGTACCATCGGCACGCTCTGTCACGTATTTTCTTGCGCAATGTCAGAGTCTTATAAAATTTTCTACTCAGGCGGGCAGCCGCCCGGTGGGCACGTCCTGGGCCGCGAGTGCGGATTCGATGGCCTCCGCCGCCGCTTCCACCGCCTCTGCCGACCGTCCACGGACCACCACCTGCACGCCGGCCCCGTCTTCACGATAGAAAGGATAGCTGCCAATCGCGACCGATTTGTGTTCGCTTTGCGCGCGCGCGAGGGCAGCGGCGATCCGGCCTTCGGCGGCCAGCGCCTGGATCGTCACCGCGACCATCGGCACGCCGCGTGTCAGCCGCAGGGCCACGTCTTCGAGCATGGCGCGGAAGACCATCGGCACGCCGGCCATGACGAAGACATTGCCGATCGCAAATCCGGGCGCAGTCGAGACGCTGTTGGCGATCAGCGTGGCGCCGTCTGGCATGCGCGCCATGCGCTTGCGCATTTCGTTGAACTCGCCGGGCTTGTAGCGCGCGGCGAGCAGGCGCATCGCTTGCGGGTGAAAATCTATGCCGACGCCGAAGGCCGCCGCGATGGCGTCGGCGGTGATGTCGTCATGGGTGGGGCCGATGCCGCCGGAGGTGAAGACATAGGTGTAGCGGGCGCGGCAGCGCATTGACGGCCTCGACGATCTCGGCCGTGTCGTCGGCGACGAAGCGGGCCTCCTTCAGATCGATGCCGAGCGCGCCCAGAAATTTGGCGACATAGGCGAAATTGGTGTCCTGGGTGCGGCCCGACAGGATCTCGTCGCCGATCACGATCATCGCCGCGGTCACGGGGCTGGGGGCGGAATTGTCGGCCATTCACGGGCTCCGGCCGGCGCGCGCTGCGCCGTGGGGGTGTAAAAATTGGCAATCTGGCCTATCTTAGCAGATGCTCGCACGGACTTGCGCGGGCGCGATTGCACCCTGCTTGAAAGGACGCCAATGGGCTCCGAATTGCCGTCCGCCGAGACGTTCGAAGCCGCCAGGCGCGCCAGCCTCGCCGTCACCGTCCACGATCCGGCGAGTTTCGAGGGCATGCGCCGCGCCGGACGGCTGGCGGCCGAAGTGCTCGATCTCTTGGTCCCCGAAGTGCAGCCCGGCGTCACCACCGCCCATCTCGACAAGCTCGCCTATCGAATACACACTCGATCACGGCGCGGTTCCGGCGTGCCTGGGCTATCGCGGCTATCGCCACACGCTATGCACCTCGATCAACCACGTCGTCTGCCACGGCATCCCTTGCGACAAGCCGCTGCGCGAAGGCGACATCGTCAATATCGACGTCACCGTCATCCTCGACGGCTGGCATGGCGACACCTCGCCGCATGTATCCGGTGGGCGAGGTCAAGCGCAAAGCCATGCGCCTTATCGACATCACCTATGACTCGATGATGCGCGGCATCGCCATCGTCAGACCGGGCGCCACCACCGGCGACATCGGCCATGCCATCCAGGCTTACGCCGAAGGCGAGGAGCGTTGCAGTGTGGTGCGCGATTTCTGCGGCCATGGCGTGGGGCGCATCTTCCATGCGCTGCCCAACATCGTCCATTACGGCAAGAAGGGTTACGGGCTCGCGCTCAAGCCCGGCATGTTCTTCACCGTCGAGCCCATGATCAATCTCGGCGGCTACGGCGTGAAGGTGTTGAACGACGGCTGGACGGCGGTGACGCGCGACCGTTCGCTGTCGGCGCAGTTCGAGCACAGCGTCGGCGTGACCGAGGACGGCGTCGAGATTTTCACCAAATCGCCCAAGGGCCTCGACAAGCCGCCTTATTTCTAGAGCAATTCCAGGAAAAGTGGGAACCGGTTTTCCGTCCGGAATTGCGACAAAACTAAAGAGCTAGGCCCGCTTTTTGCCGGACGCGTTCAGGGCGACGGCGGCGCGGATGAGCGCCGTGAGCGCCTTCTCGTCGATCTTGTCGCCCTCATGGACATCGATGGCGCGGCGTTGATTGCCGTCGAGGCTGGAGTTGAAGAGGCCGGAGGGGTCCTTGAGCGCGGCACCGTGCGCGAAGGTCAGCTTCACCTTGTCCTTGTAGGTCTCGCCGGTACAGACGATGCCGTCGTGCTTCCACACCGGCACGCCGAACGGGTTCGATGGCTTTCGCCATTTCACCTCTTCGATCACGTCGGGATCGGCTTGTTTGATGAGGGCGCGCAGCCGGCCGAGCATCTTGCCCCGCCAATCGCCCATCTCCGCAATCCGCGCGTCGATGAGGTGGGAGGGGGAGGCGGCGGCTTTCCTTGCGACCTTCGCCGGCTTCTTCGCCGCCCCCTTGGCCATTGCGTTCACTCCAACTGATAGATTCTCGATCTGATGAACGGACGCGAATGCTCGCTGTTCGCCGAAAGAGGTAGCATCTTATATTTCGGTTTCGTGCTCATCGTCCTCTACAAACCATAGCAACGGCTTGTCATGATCGGCGGGGTTATACCGATAAAACCAAACCGAACGCATGGTCGGACTGTCATGGATGACAAGCGAATCTTTGGTATCAAATGTGAGGGATAGGTGTCGGTCGTCGATGGCCTCAACCGCTTTAATGGGGCGTCTAAGAATTCTATCGACGTTGAGCATCTTTCGTTCACCTGGCGCCTGAACGTCGTAGACGTAAGCGAGAGAGCTATCAGCTGAGTGGAATTCGAACCTGAATGCCACGTTCATGAGACAGTGGCCGTTCTCGAATTCAAACTGCACGTAATATTTATCGAGCACGACTTGGTACAGTGTCCAAGTCGAAAGCTCCTTGCGCAACGCATCGAGCCTTGCGGGGGATGAGAAACCGAGTGTCATTTCATGTTACTTTGACCAATTTAGACTTTGTAAGCGAGCGCCGCTTCGGCCTAGGAGATGACACTCGCGCCTATCTGCCAACCAGCGCACTGGCCCTCCGCCCAGGGTGCCCCCGCTAGGCCTGTTGGGCTGCGGCGGGAAATCGGGCAGAGTAGAAGCCGCTGGTATCGAAATCCGGGCTCACGCCGATGGCGAAATCCGCACGCACGCCGACCAGGCCCCGCCGTCACGTCTCTGACGTGGCGCGCAGCTTCGAGGCGGCCACTCAGGACGAAGAGGGCCGGGCCGAAGAGGCGCCGCATTACCTCGAACACCGCGCCCGGCTGCGCGCCCGCTTCGTCGAGGGCGGCGCCGAGGCCATGCCCGATTACGAGCTGATGGAGCTGGTGCTGTTCGCCGCCATCCCGCGGCGCGACGTCAAGCCGCTCGCCAAGCATCTGATCGACCGCTTCGGCGGCTTCGCCGAGGCCATCGCCGCCCCGCGTGCGCGCCTGCTCGAGATCGACGGCATTGGCGAGTCCGTGGTGGCGCAATTGAAGATTGTCGAGGCCGCGGCGCTGCGGCTGTCCAAGACGCGGCTGCTCGGCAGGCCCGCGCTCAGTTCCTGGACCGCGCTGATCGACTATTGCTCGGCCACCATGGCCCGCAACCCCCACGAGGAATTCCGCATCCTCTTCCTCGACCGCAAGAACGTCCTGATCGCCGACGAGGTGCAGGGGCAGGGCACCGTCGATCACACGCCGGTCTATCCGCGCGAGATCGTCAAGCGCGCGCTCGAGCTTTCGGCCTCGGCCATCATCCTCGTCCACAATCATCCCAGCGGAGACCCCACGCCGTCGCGCGCCGACATCGAGATGACGCGCGAGATCGCGGCTGCGGCCAAGGCGCTCCACATCGCCGTGCACGACCATCTCGTCGTCGGCCGCGGCGGCACCGCCAGCTTCAAGGCGCTGGGCCTGCTCTAGCTCCCAGCTAAAGGCATCGGGCCAAGGCATTGGGATTGCTTTGAAGGCGGAGGTGGCGGCCAAATGCCGCCCAACCTGACCCGAAATGGGACGATCGGGGCGAAAGGTATGGTGGAATTCGCACTGCGGCGGGCCGGCCGGCTGGCGCTGGGTCTTTTTGGGGCGTGCCTGCTGGCGAGCGTGCTGGCCGCGCTGGCGGCGCCGCATGCGCCCAGCGACACGCTGTTTTCGATCTGGTTCTTGCATCTCGGCCATGTCCTGCGCCTCGATTTCGGCGCCAGTCCAGCCTCCCACGCCACGGCCGCGGCCGATCTCGCCCGCCGGCTTCCGGTCACGCTGAGCCTGATCGGATCGGGCGCGGTGGTGGCGCTGATCATGGGCGTGCCGCTGGGCTTCGTGCTGGGCGGCGGCCCGCGCTTTCGCGCCGCCGTGCCGGTGGCGCAGACCATCGCCTCCGTACCGGTCTTTTGCGGCGCGCTGCTGTTGCTGTGGCTCGCCGATCGCCTTCTGGGCTGGCAGGGCGGACGCGAGCTGGGCGCGCTCGTCTGGAGCGCCGGTCATCGGCCTGACGCCCTCACGCTGATCCGCGGGCTGGCGCTTCCGGTGCTGACGGTGGGCGCGGCCGGGGCGGCGGCCACGCAGGTGCTCGTGCGCGATGCTGTTTCGACTGCGCGCGGCGCGCCCTACCGGCGGGGGCTCAGGCTGATGGGCCTTTCCGGCCTGGAGACCGATGCTGCCTATTTCCTGCCCCAGATCGCGTCTGGCGTGATGGCCGGCCTCGGCCAGATCGCGCTCGCCTTGTTGTCGGCCGCCGCAGTCGCCGAATTCGTCTTCGGCTGGCCTGGCGCGGCGGTGTTGTTCGTCGACGCGGTCGCCCGCCACGCCTGGGATGCCGCGGCTCTGGTGTTGCTCGTCTTCGCCGCCATCGCGCTGGCCGCCGATTTCGCGGGCGCGGTGTGCGCGCGAGTGTTGACGCCGTCGAAGGTGCTGCCATGAGCGCGCTCGCCGCCCACGATCCGTCCGACCGCGCCGCCCGATCGCTGCGTACGGTTTTGCGCGCGGCCGGGTTCGTCGGCCTGGCGCTGATGGTGATCGCCGTCGGCGTCAGCAATGTGCTGGCGCCGGCCCCGGCGGGTCTCACTCATGCCGGTCCATTGCTCGCGGCCCCGTCGCTTGGCTTTCCGTTTGGCACCGACAGCCTCGGCCGCGACATCTTCAGCGAGACAGTGCACGGTCTCGGACTGACGCTGACGGGTGCGATGTTCGCGGCCGCCGTCAGCCTTGCCGCAGGCAGCGCGCTGGGCTTCATTTCCGCGCGCCTGTCGGGCGTGACCGGCACCGGCCTGCGCTGGTCGGTCGGCATGGTCGGCGCGGTGCCGCCATTGCTGCTGGCCATCCTCCTTATCGGCCTCGCCGGGCCGGCTTTCGCGCCCGCCGCCGCCGGTCTTGCCGCCGCTCCCTTCGCCTTTGCCCGCGCCTATGACAGGGGCGCAGTGCTGGCGGCCTCGCGGCATGCCGAATTCGCTCGTGCCGCCGGCGTTGCGGTCGCCACGCTGATGCGGCGCGACCTCACCTACGAATTCGGCGACCTCTTCGTCGCCGATGCCGCCCGTGCGCTCGCCGCCGCCGCGATTACGCTGTCGACGGCAAGCTTCCTGGGCTTCGGCGCTCATCTGCCGCATCGCGATCTGGGCGCGATCATCGCCGCCGCATTTCCCCATTATCTGGGCGCCTGGTGGGTGGCGGGCTTTCCGGCGGCGGCGCTGACGCTGCTGGTCCTGTTCGCGCGGTTGGCGGCGACGCTCGACGAGGCCCGGTTGCCATGAGCACCGCGCTTCGCATCGAGGATCTGACGGTGGCGGCTCCGGCGGCGGTGCGGCCCGAGCTTGGGCATTTCTCACTGACACTGGAGGCGGGCCAGACCGTCGTGCTGCTCGGCGAATCCGGCTGCGGCAAGGAAGCCCTGATGCGCGTCCTCGCCGGCCTGCCGTTCAGGGGCGAAGAGATCGGCGGTCTGGTGACCTTCGGCCAGGGTCTGCCGCACGCCGCGGGCACAAGGCCGGGCCCCTCGGTGGCTTATTGGCCCGGTCCGCATGCCTGCGCCCTCAGTCCCGATGCGACGGTGCTCACCCAGCTTCTGCGCGTGACATCGCGGCGCTTGCGCGCGCCGCGGGCCAGCGCCCGCGCCGAGCTGGAGCTGGTGCTCGGCCGCATGGACGGCGCCCCCGACATCACCGTGCTCGACGCGCTGCCGGAAAAGCTCGATGCCGACATCATCGCCTGGGGCCTGTTGGCCGCGGCCATGGTGCGGGCGCCGGAGCTGCTCCTGGCCGACCAGCCTCTGGGCGGGCTGCCCCCGCGCAAGGTGCGCGCGCTGGCAGCCGCGCTGAAGGCCGAACAGGCGAGGCTCGGCTTCGCCATGATCTACGCCGCCATGGGCCTCGAAGTCACCGAGGTCCTGGACGCGCGCACGCTCGTCATGCGTCATGGCCGCGTGGTCGAGGAAGGGCCGATTGCGCGGCTGGCCGGCCCAAACGCCCATGCCTACACCCGCACGCTGCTCCGCGATGCCGGCCGCGAGGGCTCGCCCCGCAATGCCGGGCGCGGCGAGCCGGTGCTGCAGGTCCGTGGGCTCGAATTTCTCACCGGCCCCGGCGCCTCCGAGGCGATCACCTTCGAACTCCGGCGCGGGGCGGGGTTGGCGCTGATCGGCGAGGAGAGTTCGGGCCGCCGCGCGCTGGTGCGCAAGGTCATAGGTCTCGACCGCGCGCCCGCCGGCCGCGTCGTGCTGGACGCCGTCGATATCGGGGTGTTGTCGGAAACGATGATGGCGCGGCTGCGCCGGCGTATCTCCTTCATCACCGGCGACGACGACGCCCTCGATCCGCGCATGACGCTGTGGGACACCGTCGCCGAGCCCCTGCGCACCTATCTCAGGCTGCCGCGCGACATCGCCGCCGGCTATGGCGAGGCGGCGCTGAAGCGGGTGGGGCTGGCCTCGCTGCCGGACACCACCCCGGTTGCGGCCCTTGCGCCATTCGACAAGAGGCGCCTGCAGGTCGCGCGCGCCATCGTCACGGCGCCGCTGCTTGCGGTGATGGACGAGCCGCTCAAGGGCCTCGACGCCTTCGCCCAGTCGGTGATGCGCGATCTGCTGGCCACCTTCCGCCGCGAGGAGGGCCCGGCGGTGATCGTGATCACGGCCGATTTCGCGGTCGCCCGGGCGCTGGCGGAGACCGTGTTCGTGTTCGACGGTGACCGCGTGGTCGAGCGTGGCGGCACCGCCGAGCTGCTCCGCGCCCCCAAGGCGGCCGTGACACGGCTGCTGGCCGAGGCGGCCCTGGGCCTGCCGGTACCGGCCCTTTCACTGGCGGGCGCGCGTCGCTAGAGAAAGCGGCGTTCCGCCGGAACCATCCTGCCGCTCCAGCTTTTGTTTGCTCGCAACTTTTCGCGGAAATCCGGTTTCCACTTTTCCGCACGTTGCTCTAGAAGGGCGGCGTCAATCGCCACCATTCCAGGATTCGATGCTCGCTCTCGACGACCGTTCGCTTTTGCGTTCCGACGCCTATATCGACGGGGTGTGGACCGGGGCCGATTCCGGCGCCCGCTTCGCCGTCACCAATCCCGCCACCGGCGAGACCATCGCCAAAGTCTCCGATCTCACCGATCTCGAAGCCCGCCGCGCCATCGAGGCCGCCCATTGCGCGCTTGGCCCCTGGCGCGCGAAGACCGCCAAGGCGCGCGCGGCCCTGATGCGCGAATGGTTCGAACTGGTGATGGCGACACCAGGAAGACCTCGCCCGGCTCATGACCGCCGAACAGGGCAAGCCCCTGGCCGAGGCGCGCGGCGAGGTCGCTTATGGCGCGGCCTTCATCGAATGGTTCGCCGAGGAAGGAAAGCGCGTCTATGGCGACGTGATCCCGACCCACAAGCCCGGCAACCGCATCATCGTGTTCAAGGAGCCGATCGGCGTGGTCGGCGCCATCACGCCGTGGAACTTCCCGATCGCCATGATCACGCGCAAATGCGCGCCCGCGCTTGCCGCCGGCTGCACCATCGTCATCAAGCCGGCCGAGGACACGCCGCTATGCGGCGCTCGCGCTGGCCGAGCTCGCCGAACGCGCCGGAATCCCGGCGGGCGTGTTCAATGTGGTGACGACCTCGAAGCCGGCGGGCGTCGGCGGCGAGCTCACGGGCAATCCGTTGGTGCGCAAATTCTCCTTCACCGGCTCGACCGAAATCGGCAAGCTCCTGGCGCGCCAATGCACGACGACGCGTCAAGAAGGTCTCGCTGGAGCTCGGCGGCAACGCGCCTTTCATCGTCTTCGACGACGCCGATCTCGATGCCGCCGCCGACGGCGCGCTGGCCGCCAAATTCCGCAACATGGGTCAGACCTGCGTCTGCGCCAATCGCATCCTGGTGCAGGACAAGGTCTATGATGCCTTCGCCGAAAAGCTGGCGGCGCGCGTGGCCACGCTCAAAGTCGGCAACGGCTCCGAGGAAGGCGTGATGCAGGGCCCGCTGATCAATGCCGACGCGGTGGAGAAGGTGGAACGGCTGCTTGCCGACGCCACCTCCAAGGGCGCGAAAATTGCCACCGGCGGCAACGCAGCCTGGGCGGCAATTTCTTCGAACCCACCATCGTCACCGGTGCCACGCCGGCGATGGAACTCGCGCGCGAGGAGATTTTCGGCCCCGTGGCCACGCTCTTCCGCTTCAAGACCGAAGAAGAGGCCATCGCGCATGGCCAACGACACCGAATTCGGCCTGGCCGCCTATTTCTATGCCCGCGATGTGGGCCGGGTGTTGCGCGTTGCCGCAGCGCTGGAATACGGCATCGTCGGCATCAATGAAGGCATCATCTCCACCGAGGTTGCGCCCTTCGGCGGCATGAAGCAATCCGGCGTCGGCCGCGAAGGCTCCAAATACGGCATCGAGGAATTCCTGGAGATCAAATATCTGGCGCTCGGCGGGTTGGGGGCCACATCGGCATGATCCCGCGCTATGCCCGCCCCGAGATGGTCGCGATCTGGTCGCCCGAGACCAAGTTCCGCATCTGGTTCGAGATCGAGGCCCACGCCGCCGACGCGCTGGCCGAGCTCGGCGTGATCCCGAAAGAGGCGGCGGCCAAGATCTGGGAGAAGGGCAAGGCGGCCGAATTCGACGTCGCCCGCATCGACGAGATCGAGCGCGAGGTCAAGCACGACGTCATCGCCTTCCTCACGCATCTGTCCGAGATCGTCGGGCCGGAGGCGCGCTTCGTCCATCAGGGCATGACCTCGTCGGACGTGCTCGACACCTGCTTGTCGGTGCAGCTCGCCCGCGCCGCCGATATGCTGATCGCCGATGTCGATGCGCTGCTGGCGGCGCTCAAGAAGCGCGCGCTTCGAATACAAGCACGCCGCACCATCGGGCGCAGCCACGGCATCCATGCCGAGCCCACGACCTTCGGCGTCAAGCTTGCCGCTTATTACGCCGAATTCGCGCGCGCCAAGGAGCGCCTGATCGCGGCGCGCGAGGAAATCGCGGTCTGCGCCATCTCCGGCGCCGTCGGCACCTTCGCCAATGTCGATCCGCGGGTCGAAGCCCATGTCGCCGCCAAGCTGGGCCTCAAGGTCGAGACCGTCTCGACCCAGGTGATCCCGCGCGACCGCCATGCCGCGTTCTTCGCCGCGCTCGGCGTGGTCGCCGCCTCGATCGAACGGCTGGCCACCGAAATCCGCCATCTGCAGCGCACCGAAGTGCTGGAGGCCGAGGAATATTTCTCCGAAGGCCAGAAGGGCTCCTCGGCCATGCCGCACAAGCGCAATCCGGTGCTGACCGAAAACCTGACCGGGCTCGCGCGCATGGTGCGCGCCTATGTGATGCCGGCGCTGGAAAACGTGGCGCTGTGGCACGAGCGCGACATCTCCCATTCCTCCGTCGAACGCTATATCGGCCCCGACGCCACCATCACGCTCGATTTCGCGCTGGCGCGCGCGGCCAACGTGGTCGACAAGCTGGTGGTCTATCCCGAGCGCATGCAGGAAAATCTCGATCGCACCAAGGGCCTGGTGCACAGCCAGCGCGTGCTGCTGGCGCTGACGCAGGCCGGCATGTCACGCGAAGATGCCTATCGCACTGGTGCAGACAACGCGATGCGCGCCTGGAACGGGGAAGGCGCGCTGCTCGATCTGCTCGCCGCCGACAAAGCTGTGACGGAGCTTCTGCCGCGCGCCAAGCTCGAGGCCCTGTTCGACCTCGATTATCATCTCAAGCACGTCGACACGATCTTCGCCCGCGTGTTTGGGGATTAGAGCAACGAGCGGAAAAGTGGGAACCGGTTATCCGCGAAAAGTTGCAGCAAAGAGAACGCGAGCGTCCGTCACCACAGCGGCATGAACCACGGCAGGGTCAGCCACAGCGCCAGCAGCGCGCCGGCGATACCGGCCACCGCGCCCGCCGGCCAGAACAGCAAGGCGCGCACGCCCCACCACATCTCATACCAGATGCCGAACATGGCCCGAGCCTGCGCCCGCGCACCCGCACCCGGCAATGGCGAACCGAATCCTTGGTTATTTGATCTCGTGCATGACCTGGTTCTTAGCCTCGGCCAGGAGCTCGTCGAGGCGCAGCCGGATCAGGTGGTCGCTGCGGGGGGTGCCGGCCTTGTCGAAGGCGGCGCGGATCTGGGCGAACACGGCCTCGTCGCCGTCCTCGGAGAGGCTGGCATCGACGGCGGCCTTGGCGAAGGCCTCGGCCTTGTCGGGAGCAAGCCCCATCTGGGCGGCGGCCCACAGCCCGGCGAGCTTGGCGCGGCGGACGGAGACCTTGAAGCCCAATTCCTCGTCATGGGCCCATTTCTCCTCGAAGGCCTTCTCGCGATCATTGAACCCGTTGGTCATGAATAACCTCTTGAGATTGCATAGGAAACATGCCTGTGCCGGATCTTGGCGGCAAGCTTAGCGCAAGCGCGTTCGCAGTGCGACCGGCCCGGGTGCCGCAGGGGCCGGGCCCTCTCGAACATTGCCGGCCTTGGCACCCGCGCGCTAGATTGAACGCCCGGCGGGGCTTTGCGGCCCCGTCTCGCGTTTTGGGTGCTTCCCCGGCGCCCCTGCGAGGACAGTCCCATGAAACGCCGCCGCATGATCTACGAGGGCAAGGCCAAGATCCTCTATGAAGGGCCCGAGCCCGGAACCCTGGTCCAATATTTCAAGGACGACACCACCGCCTTCGACGCCACCAAGAAGGCGACGCTCGATGGCAAGGGCGTGCTCAACAACCGCATCAGCGAATATCTGATGACGCAGCTGAACGCGATCGGCGTGCCGACCCATTTCGTCAAGCGCCTCAACATGCGCGAGCAGCTCGTGAAGGAGGTGGAGATCATCCCGCTCGAAGTGGTGGTGCGCAATGTCGCGGCCGGCTCGATGTCGAAGCGGCTCGGTATCGAGGAAGGCACGCCGCTGCCGCGCTCGATCATCGAGTATTATTACAAGTCCGATGCGCTGCACGATCCGTGGGTGAGCGAGGAGCACATCACCGCGTTCGGCTGGGCTACCCCGCAGGACCTCGACGACATCGTCAATTTGACGATCCGCATCAACGACTTCCTCTCGGGCCTGTTCCTCGGCGCCGGCATCAAGCTGGTCGATTTCAAGGTCGAGTTCGGCCGGCTGTGGGAAAACGATTACATGCGCATCGTGCTTGCCGACGAGATCAGCCCGGACAGCTGCCGGCTGTGGGACGTCAACTCCAACGAGAAGATGGACAAGGACCGCTTCCGCCGCGACATGGGCGGCGTCGTGGAGGCCTATTCCGAGGTCGCGCGGCGCTTGGGGATCATGCCCGAATCGATGCAAGGAGAAGCCAAGGGCCCGGTGCTGGTCAAATAGCCGCCTCTCCCCTTGTGGGAGAGGCAGATTTGTCCGGGCGCGAGACGACCGGACAGATCGGTGAGGGGTTTTTGGAAAGCGTATGAAAGCGCGCGTCTTCGTCACTCTGAAAAACGGCGTTCTCGACCCGCAGGGCAAGGCCATCGGCCATGCGCTGGCGGGCCTGGGCTTTTCCGGCATCGGCGAGGTCCGCCAGGGCAAGCTGATCGAGATCGAATTGGCGGAGAAGGATGAGACGCGCGCCCGCGCCGCGCTCACCGAGATGTGCGAGAAACTGCTCGCCAACACCGTGATCGAGAAATATGAGATCGAGCTCAAACTCTGACATTTATCCGTCATGGCCGCCCTTGAGGCGGCCATCCATCGAAAGATTCAAATTGCGCGCATGCGCGCGCGATGGGTGGCCGGGGCGCGCCTCGGCCGGATCAAGCCCGGCCTCGCTGCCCGGCCATGACGAGGTGATATTATGAAATCCGCAATAGCCGCCTTTGTGATCGCCGCCGCGATGGCATTCGCCGCCGCGCCCGCCGCCGCGCAACCGGCGTCCGACGCCGCCAAGATCGCGCTGGCGAAAGACATCCTGCTGGCCACGCGGGCCCAGGAAAGCATGACCGAACTGGTGGATTCGCTTCTGCCTTCGATGCTCGACTTCATGAAGAAGAACCAGCCCAATCTCGGCGACGACGTGCTGGCCCGCTTCAAGGTGGTCACGCGCAAGAACATGATCGATGCCATCCCCGATCTTTTGAATCAGGATGCGCGCATCTGGGCCGACCATTTCACGCAAGACGAGCTCAAGCAGATCGACGCGTTCTATACGAGCAAGACCGGCCGCGACATGGTGGCCAAGATGCCCCAGATCAACCAGGTGGTCGTTCCCATGGCCGATAGCTGGGGCCGGGCCGAAGGCGCCGAAGCGATGAAGGCCGCGGTCAAGCAGCTGCAAAAGGAAGGCATGAAGATTTGAAAGCCGCCGTCATCGTCTTTCCGGCTTCGAACTGCGACCGCGACGCGGCGGTGGCGCTGGAACAGATGACCGGCACCCCGCCCGCCATGGTCTGGCATCAGGACACGGAGTTGCCGCAGGTCGATCTGGTGGTGCTGCCGGGCGGCTTTTCCTATGGCGATTATCTCAGATGCGGGGCGATGGCGGCGCAGTCGCGAATCGTGCGCGAAGTGAAAAGCCACGCCGACAAGGGCGGTGCCGTGCTCGGCATCTGCAACGGCTTCCACGTGCTGACCGAGACCCACATGCTGCCGGGCGTGCTCATGCGCAATGCCGGGCTCAAATTCGTCTGCCGCCCGGTCGGACTCGAAGTCGCCGAGACCCAGTCGTCCTTCACCCGCAAATACGTGTCCGGCCAGCGCGTGCATTTCCCGGTGGCGCATGGCGAGGGCAATTATTTTGCGGACGAAGAGACCCTCGACCGCCTGGAAGGCGAGGGCCGCGTGGCCTTCCGCTATGCGCCGGGCGACAACCCCAACGGCTCGGCCCGCGACATCGCCGGCATCCTCAATGAGAAGCGCAACGTGCTGGCGCTGATGCCCCATCCCGAGCGCGTGGTCGACCCGTTGCTCGGCGGAACCGACGGCGTGGGCGTGTTCGCCAGCCTGATCGAGGCGCTGGGGTGAGTGAACCCGTCAACCATTGGGACGAAGCAAGAGACGAAATTGTCGAAGCGCAGCTTTCGTCCGAAGACAACAAGCGATGCGTTCGCTTTTGGCGCCGACCCGACGGGCAAGTTCAATTTGAGTGCCAGAGACTTGAGGATGGCGAAGAACAAGGTCAGCACTATTCCATCTGGCGTCCCGATTACCCGCCCAGCGGACTGTATCCGGATGTTCGCGCGGCACAGAACGATGCCATACGGAATTTTCCTTGGCTTCGTGGGAGCGGTCGAAACTCGTGACGGCCTGACTGTGGATAATCGGCGCACGCCCCCTTGAAGCGGGCCGCCGAAGCGCCACATAAGTCGGTTGGCCAGAATGGCCGCGAATTTTGCTCTTTTTGGCGGGCCTATCCCCGCTGACACAATATCTGGTGGTTCGGACTGTGATTGCCCCCGAGATCGTGAAAGAGCATGGGCTGAACCAGGCCGAATATGCCCGCATCCAGGCCCTGCTCGGCCGCGATCCCAATCTGGTCGAGCTGGGTGTGTTCAGTGTTATGTGGTCCGAACACTGTTCATACAAATCGACCCGCGCCCATCTGCGCAAGCTTCCCACCAAGGCCCCATGGGTGCTTCAGGGCCCGGGCGAGAACGCGGGCGTCATCGATATTGGCGATGGCGACGCCTGCATCTTCAAGATGGAGAGCCACAACCACCCCAGTTTCATCGAGCCCTATCAGGGCGCGGCCACCGGCGTCGGCGGCATCATGCGCGACGTCTTCACCATGGGCGCGCGCCCCGTCGCCATGATGAATGCGCTGCGCTTCGGCGATCCGTCGCACGCCAAGACCCGGCATCTGGTTTCCGGCGTCGTCGCCGGCATCGGCGGCTATGGCAATTGCATGGGCGTGCCGACGGTGGGCGGCGAGGTCAATTTCCACCGCTCCTACAATGGCAACATCCTGGTCAATGCGATGTGCGTTGGCTTGGCGAAGACCGACAGGATCTTCTTTTCGGCCGCCAAGGGCGCGGGCAATCCGGTGGTCTATATCGGATCCAAGACGGGCCGCGACGGCATCCACGGCGCCACCATGGCGAGCGCCGAATTCAGCGAGGACTCCGAAGAGAAGCGCCCCACCGTGCAGGTGGGCGATCCCTTCACCGAAAAGCTCTTGCTCGAAGCCTGCCTCGAACTGATGGCGACCGACGCCATCATCGCCATCCAGGACATGGGCGCGGCTGGGCTGACCTCGTCGTCGGCCGAAATGGGCGACAAGGGTGGCTCGGGCATCGAGCTCGATCTGGACAAGGTGCCCCAGCGCGAAGCGGACATGACCGCCTACGACATGATGCTCTCCGAAAGCCAGGAGCGGATGCTCGCGGTGCTCAAGCCCGGCCGCGAGAAGGAAGCCGAGGCGATCTTCCGCAAGTGGGAGCTAGATTTCGCCGTCATCGGCATCACCACCGACACCCATCGCCTCGTGGTCAAACACAAGGGCGAAGTGGTGGCCGACATCCCGGTGCATGCGCTCTCCAACGAGGCTCCGGTCTATGAGCGGCCCTACCGAATGGTCACGCCGCCATCGGCACCGCCCACCTTCGACGCCCGCCGCGTGGTGCTGAAATCGCTCGAAAAGATCATGGGCACCCCCGACATGTGCTCGCGCCGCTGGGTGTGGGAGCAATACGATCACACCGTGATGGCCGACACCGTGCAGCGGCCGGGCGGCGATGCCGCCGTCGTGCGCGTGCACGGCACGAACAAGGGCCTGGCCATCACCACCGATGTCACCCCGCGCTATTGCTTCGCCGATCCCTTCGAGGGCGCCAAGCAGGCCGTGGCCGAAGCCTGGCGCAACATCACCGCAGTCGGCGCGGTGCCGCTGGCCGTCACCGACAATCTCAATTTCGGCAATCCCGAGAAGCCCGAGAACATGTGGCAGATCGTGGCCGCCATCAACGGTATCGGCGAGGCCTGCCGCGCGCTCGATTTCCCCATCGTCTCGGGCAATTGCTCGCTCTACAACGAGACCAATGGCGAAGCGATCCTGCCCACGCCCGCCATCGGCGCGGTAGGATTGCTGGCCGACGTCCATCGCATGGCCACGATCGACCTCAAGCGCGAAGGCGACGTGCTGATACTGATCGGCGAGACCCGCGGCCATCTCGGCCAGTCGATCTATCTGCGCGAGATCGAGGGCAAGGAAGAAGGTGCCGCGCCGCCCGTCGATCTGGCAGCCGAAAAGACACATGGCGATTTCGTCCGCCGCCTGATCGCGCTCGGCGCGCATCGACACCGTGCACGATCTCTCCGACGGCGGGCTGCTCGTGGCGCTGGCCGAGATGGCGCTGGCCGGCAATATCGGCGCGCAGCTCGCGCTTCCCCAGAATGCCGCGCCCATCCCCTTCCTGTTCGGCGAGGACCAGGGGCGTTACCTGCTCGCGGTGCCCGAGCCGCGGGCCGGCGCCGTCCTGGCCGAGGCGGCCGATGCCGGTATTCCGGCCGCTTCCCTGGGCACGACCGTCGGAGATAGGATCGCGGTGAAGAATTTGGGCGCGGTGGAGCTTGGCCAGCTGCGCGAAGCCTTTGAGGCCTGGTTCCCCGCCTATATGGGCGCCGCCGAGCTTCCGCCGACGAATTGAAGGATCACATGCGATGGCGATGAGCGCCACAGACATCGAGCAGCTGATCAAGGCGGCCTTTCCGGACGCCGATGTGACCATCACCGATCTGGCCGGCGACAATGACCATTACGCCGCCATGGTTTCGTCGGCCGCCTTCAAGGGCAAGACCCGCGTCCAGCAGCACCAGATGGTCTATGAGGCGCTGAAGGGCCGCATGGGCGGGGTTCTCCACGCGCTGTCGCTGCAGACCACGGCGAAGGAGTGAGACCGCTTGACGCTGGGCGGCGTGATACCTAGATCATAGTCTCGTCCGAACCGATGAAGGTACTGCCATGAGTACTGCCCACGACCAGATCGCCGCCGATATCGCCGCCAACGACGTCGTCCTCTTCATGAAGGGCACGCCGGTGTTCCCGCAATGCGGCTTCTCGGCGATGACGGTGCAGATCCTTTCGAATCTGGGCGTCAAGTTCAAAGCGGTCGATGTGTTGAAAGACCCCGAGGTCCGCTCTGGCATCAAGGAATTCTCGAACTGGCCGACCATCCCCCAGCTCTATGTGAAGGGCGAATTCGTCGGCGGTGCGGATATCCTGAAGGAGATGTATGAGGCCGACGAACTCGCGCCCTACCTCGCCGAAAAGGGCATCGCGCTCGAAAACGCCTGAGCCCCGTCAGTCGCGCGAGAAGCAAAAAGGCCGCGAGGGGTAACCCCGCGGCCTTCGCATAACCCGTATGAGCCTGCTGCTCAGCGCGAATAGAATTCGACGACCAGGCTCGGCTGCATCTGCACCGCGTAAGGCACGTCGGAGAGCTGGGGTGTGCGCAGGAATTTGGCCGTCATCTTGTTGTGATCGACCGCGATATAATCGGCTGTGTCGCGTTCGGCGCTCTTGGAAGCTTCGATCACCAGGGCCATGTCCTTGGCCTTGGGCGAAAGCTCCAGCACATCGCCTTCCTTCACGAGATAGGAGGGGATGGTGACGCGGCGGCCGTTCACGCGCACATGGCCGTGGCTGACCAGCTGGCGGGCGGAAAACGGCGTCGGCACGAATTTGGCGCGGAACACCACCGCGTCCAGACGGCGCTCGAGCAGGCCAATCATGTTCTCGCCGGTGTCGCCGGGACGGCGCGAGGCCTCGGCGTAATAGCGGCGGAACTGCTTCTCGGTGATGTTGCCGTAATAGCCCTTGAGCTTCTGCTTGGCCTGGAGCTGGACGCCGAAGTCCGACAGCTTCTTGGCGCGGCGCTGGCCGTGCTGGCCCGGCCCGTAGGAGCGCTTGTTGACGGGGCTCTTGGGCCGGCCCCAGAGGTTTTCGCCGAGGCGGCGGTCGAGCTTGTATTTGGTGGTCGAACGTTTGGACATCTGGCCAAGGGGTGAGGGTGTTTTCGAAGGCGCGCACTATAGCGGCGGACTTTGGGCTGTCAATGCAGGCCAAGGCAAACCTAAGCTATTGCACTCGCTTCTATTTTTAAAGCAGGCTCAACCGCCAATTGTGGTGCCCCCCGGAGGCACTGTTACAGTTTCAATCGGGCCGTCCAGCATGAGCGGCAATGGTGGCCCCGGACCGACTCGAACGGTCACGGCCCTGTCGGGCCTACGGATTTTAAGTCCGTTGCGTCTACCGGTTCCGCCACGGGGCCAGCCTGCGGCGAACCTGCGTTGCGGCTGGGCGAGCGTCAAGCGCCGGGCACCCGCGCCAACCCGCCAGATTCGTGTTCCCGGATGGCCCGGCGTCCCGCATAGTTACAGGGCCGATCCATGGGGAGGCGGAAGATGAGCGTTCCCACACCAGCAATCGAATGGCCCGCCGATTTCGAGGCGCTGGGGCCCGCCGAGGATCCCGACATCCTGCTCACAGCCGAGGCCCGCATCGGCGGCCAGGATTTCGTCGTCACCGCCATACGCATGCGGGCCGGCATGCGTATGCCCGACTACAGGGACGGCGTGCCGGTCCACGTCTATGAGGACGCCCTCGATTCCATGCGCGAGGAGATCGAGTGCCTGGCCAGCACCATGGAGCCGGCGCTGGTTTCGATCGGCGGCGGCGACTACCTGTTGTGGATGGTGCCGTCGTCGCGGGATTGACTCTCAAAACGAGGTCGGGTCGCTGCCGGCATAGGGTCGGACGCTCTCGGCCACCGAATCGGCGACTTGATCCTTGGTGATGACGCCGATGACATCGTCCTTGTGGGGCACGCCGTCGCCCTTGACCACCACGATCATCGACGCATTTTCGCCGCCACATCCGCCCGATCACGTTGAACATGATGTCGGGTTCGCGGGCGATGGTGAAACGGCGGCTGGCGACCTGGCCCAGCGTGATTGCCGCCTCCGATCCCGCCAGCCCGCGCCTGAGCGCCGTGTTCACGCGCAACACGCCCGCGATGTAATCGCCCTTGAAGACGACGACGTGGCGCATCCGGCCGTGATGCTCCGGCAGGCGCAGGAATTCGTCGAAATCGGCATGTCGGCGGGCAGGACCAGGAAATCCTTGTCCATCACGTCGCCGGCCGGCCTGACCAGGAACATGTTGGCGTGCAGCGCCTTGGGGATGAAATGGCGGCGCGCCACCAGCTTGATGGTGTAGATGTTCTCGCGGACGAGCAGCCGGCGCACGCCCATGCGCCACGGCAACCGCCACGATCATCGGCATGACGATGTCGTAGTCGCGCGTCATCTCGAAGATCATCGTCACCGCGGTCATGGCCGCGCCGGTGGCGCCGCCGACCATCGCCGCCATGCCGATCATCGCGAACACGGCGACCGAGATGGCAGGCTCGGGAAAGATCATGTGCGCAACCGCGCCGAAGGCCGCGCCCAGCGTCGCGCCCATGAACAGCGAAGGCGAGAAGATGCCGCCCGACGATCCCGAGCCCAGGCTCAGCGACCGTCGCCAAAAGCTTGCTGCCGGCGAACAGCAGAGCAGGAAGGGCGCCGCCGCCAATCCGCCCATCAGCACGTCCTGCACCGTCGAATAGCCGACGCCTTCGACATGATAGTGGCCGGAGAAGACGAAGAAGCCGTACATCATCGCGCCCACGCAGCAGCCATGCCGATGCGCGTGGCGCAGATAAGGATTCTTGACCTGCTCGAAGACTCTCTCCGAGAGATTGCAGCCCGCGGATGAAGGCCGTGGCGGCGAGCCCGGTGAGCGCGCCCAGCACCGCGTAAAGCAGCAGCGCGTAAAGCGGCGACTGGCTGGTCGGAGAGGATAAAGACGGACGGCACCTCGAAGGCGGGCCTGAGGCCCAGGAACAGCCGGCGCGATGAAGGTGGCCGTGCCCGTTGCCAGCGCCACCGGCAGGAAGGTGCGCACGCTCACCTCCGGCATCATCAGCTCGATGGCGAACATCACCCCGCCGATGGGCGTGTTGAAGGTGGCGGCGATGCCGGCGCCGGCGCCCGCCGCGACCAGCGTGATGCGCTGCCACGGCTCCATCGGCAGGATCTGGCCGACGGTCGAGCCGAACGAGGCGCCGATCTGGATGATCGGGACCCTCGCGGCCGACCGCGGCGCCGGTGCCGATGGCGAGCGCCGAGGCCAGCGATTTCACCGCCGCGACCACCGGGCGGATTTTGCCGTCGTTGTAGAAGATCGCGTCCATCACTTCGGGCACGCCGTGGCCGCGCGCTTCGGGCGCGAATTTGGTCGACCAGGAACACCACGCCCATGCCGCCGATCACCGGCACCAGGATCACCAGTGCCCCCACGGGCTCGCCGGCGTGTAGATATTGGCGTCGTAGATGATCGAGAAGTGGCCGAGGAAGAAGACGTTGTGGATCAAGCCGATCAGGGCGCGGAAGAAGATCGCGCCGATGCCGGTGATGATGCCCACCACGACCGCGATGAGCGACAGAGTACCACAGGCCGATCGACCAGCGCGCAGGAATCAATGTCTGCATGGCGGCGGCACTCTAGGAGGGGCGCGCATCCGAAAGCCAGAATATTCTTGGCTTTTCTGGCGATGCCGATCCAAATGGCGAAGGGCCGCCCGCGTTGGCGGGCGGCCCTTCCATTGCCAATCTGCGGGCCCCTAAGGCGGCCGCGAATGGATGCGTCGCTGGCTACGCGGCGCGGACCTCACGCGAGGTAAGGATCCAGGTCGCGGCACCTTCGAGCCGCAGGTCATGACAATGAGACACTGGATCACCTCCTTTCGATTGCGTTGCACTGCAGCACTATACAACAGCCGTTTCCAAATCCAAGACCTGCCGTTCACATCTGCATGGTCCAGCCCTCGACGCCCATGGCCGCCTGGCGCACGGCCTCGGTCAGGGTGGGATGGGCGTGGGAGGTGCGCGCGATGTCTTCGCTGGCAGCCCCCATCTCGATGGCGAAGGCCGCCTCCTGGATCAGATTGCCGGCTTCGGCGCCAAGGATGTGCACGCCGAGCACGCGGTCGGTCCTGGCATCGGCGATGACCTTGGCGAAGCCGTCGGTGGCGGCGATGGTCTTGGCGCGCGCATTGGCGGTGAAGGGGAATTTGCCGACCTTGTAGTCGATGCCGGCCGCCTTCAGATCCTCCTCGGTCTTGCCGACGCTGGCCACTTCCGGCGCGGTGTAGACCACGGCCGGAATGGCGTCGTAATTGATATGGGCCGCCTTGCCGGCGATGGTGTCGAGACAGGCAACCGCCTCGTCCTCGGCCTTGTGGGCCAGCATCGCGCCCTCGCGCACGTCGCCGATGGCGCGGATGCCGGGGATGTTGGTGGCAAAATGCGCATCGGTGACGATGCGGCCTCGTGCGTCGAGCTTGACGCCCGCCTCTTCGAGGCCGAGATCGGCGCTGAAGGGCCGCCGTCCGATCGAGACCAGCATCACATCGGTCTCGATCACGGCCGGGGCGCCGCCGGCCGCCGGCTCGACGGTGACGCGCAGGCCCGAATCGGTCTTCTGCACACCCACAACCTTGGTCGAAAGCTGGAACTTCATGCCCTGGCGCGAGAGGATGCGCTGGAATTGCCTGGCGATCTCGCCGTCGAGGCCCGGCGTGATGCGGTCCAGGAATTCGACCACCGTGACGTCGGCGCCGAGCCGGCGCCACACCGAGCCGAGTTCAAGCCCGATATAGCCGCCGCCCACCACCAGCATCCGCTTGGGCACGGATTTGAGCGACAGCGCGCCCGTGGAGGAGACGATGCGCTCCTCGTCGATGGTGACGCCGGGCAGCGGCGCCACGTCGGAGCCGGTGGCGATGACGATGTGCCTGGCTTCGAGTTCACGCGTGGTGCCGTCCTGGCGCGTGACCACGACCTTGCCGGGACTGGCGATTCGCGCCGCACCCACGATGGCTTCGGACTTGTTCTTCTTGAGCAGGAATTCGACGCCCTTGGTGAGCTCGCCCACCACCTTGGTCTTGTGCGCCGTCATGCCGGGAAGGTCGAGCTCGACGCTTGTTTTCACGCCCAGTTTTGGCAGATGCTCTTTTGCCTCTTCGTAGAGATGGCTCGTGTGCAGCAACGCCTTCGAGGGAATGCAGCCGATGTTGAGGCAGGTGCCGCCGAAGGTGCCACGCATGTCGACGCAGGCGCTCTTGAAGCCCAGTTGCCCGGCGCGGATCGCAGCGTTGTAGCCGCCCGGCCCGCCGCCGATCACGACGACATCGAATTGATCAGCCATATCAGATATCCAACAGCAATCTCTGCGGGTCTTCGAGGTTCTCTTTCACGCGCACCAGGAAGGTCACGGCCTCGCGCCCGTCCACGATGCGATGGTCGTAGCTGAGCGCCAAATACATCATCGGCCGAATCTCGACCTTGTTGTCGATGGCGACCGGGCGCGGCTGAATTTTGTGCATGCCGAGGATGCCCGACTGCGGCGAGTTCAGGATCGGCGTCGACATCAGGCTCCCGAATACCCCGCCATTGGTGATCGAGAACGTGCCGCCCTGGAGCTCTTCGAGCTTGAGCTTGCCGTCGCGCGCGCGCATGCCCAGATCGGCGATAGCCGTCTCGATCTGGGCGAGGCTGAGGTGATCGGCATCGCGCACCACCGGCACCACCAGCCCCTTCTCGGTCGAGACCGCGACGCCGATGTCGTAATAGTTCTTGTAGATGATGTCGCCGCCCTCGATCTCGGCATTGACGTTGGGCAGTTCCTTGAGCGCGGCGATGCAGGCCTTGACGAAGAATCCCATGAAGCCGAGGCGGACGCCGTGCTTCTTCTCGAAGCTCTCCTTGTATTCGGCGCGCAGCCGCATGACGTCGGTCATGTCGACTTCGTTGAAGGTCGTGAGTTGGGCCGCGGTGTTCTGCGATTCCTTGAGGCGGGCGGCGATGGTACGCCTGAGCCGGCTCATGGCCACGCGCTCCTCGCGCTCGGCCTTGGGGCGCTGGCCCGCGGGGACTGCGGGCGCGGGCCGGGCGTCGGCGGCGCGGGCTTCGAGTGCCGCCAGCATGTCGCCCTTGGTGACGCGGCCATCCTTGCCGGTTCCGGAGACGCCCGCGGGGCTCAGTCCCGTCTCTTCGGCGATGCGGCGGACCGAGGGCATCTGAGGTGCAGCGGCTTCGGCCGCAACGGGCGCAGGCGCGGCAGAGGGCACTGGCGCGGCAGCCGCGGGCTGCGGTGCCGGTTTGGGCGGTGGGGGCGGCGGCGCGGCCGCGGCCGGGGCGGCGGGCTTTCCGGCTGCGCCCTCGGCGATGGCGCCCAGAACCGTGCCCACCCCGACGGTCGCACCTTCCTTGACGGAGATGGATTTCGAGCGCCCCGTCCGCCGGGGCCGGCACCTCGACGGTGACCTTGTCGGTTTCGAGCTCGCACAGAGGCTCGTCGCGCAAGACCGCGTCGCCCTCCTTCTTGAACCAGCGCGCGACCGTGGCCTCGGTCACGGATTCGCCCATGGTGGGCACTTTGATTTCGATACTCATTGGGGGCTCTCCGTCGCCGCCGTCCCGTTCTTCGGCAGGAATATGTAGTTCATCACGTCTTCGTTCAAAGGCGCGTCGCCAAGCGGCCTCAGCGCCCCTCGCGCGAACACATAGATGTCATAGCCGAGTTCGGCCAAAAGCTGCACCGTCTTGTTGCGGGCCACAGCCTTGCGGTCGCCGCGGCCCTCCAGGATCTCGACCAGGAGATTGGGCCGGCAGCGCGCCAAGAGCGCGCGGGCTCCGTCGATCACCTGATATTCGTGGCCCTCGACGTCGATCTTCATGAAGCCGACATTGTCGAGGGCCTCGTCGTCCAGCCGAACGACCTTGACCGGCAGTTCCACGCCCCTGGTGCCCGCGGGCAGTGGCTCGCCGATGCGGCCGATATTGTATTGCGGCCGGCCCCTCACATTGAGCGGGGCGGAGTAGACGAGCGTCCCGGCCGCGTTGGAGACGGCGTCCTCGCGCACCTCGACGCGGCGCAGTGCCGCCTCCCGCAGAAAACGCGCCATCGGCGGGGCCGGTTCATAGGCGACCGTGTGCGTGGCCAGCCGCGACAGGAAGAACGTGTAATTGCCCCGGTTGGCGCCCACATCGACGGCGGTGCGGTCGCGCGGCACGATGGCGGGCAGCAGCCTGAGTTCGCCCTCGTGCCCGTCGCGGGCCTTGCGCAGCGCCCGCCAGGCGCGATGGCGAATATAGGCGCGCGGACCGATCAGCCGGTAGGTCAGCTTCAGATGCTGCGCCGGCGTGTGTTGTCCGGCCGCCGTCGTGCCTGTCAAAGACTGAGCGCCTCGTTCAGGAAGGCCTTGAGCTCGGCATTGTGCTGGCTCATCAGGCCGGTCGCGGTCGAGGCGTATTCGGGACGGCCGGTGTAGCGCGGCCGCGCCGGCTGGCCGATCCGCTCCAGTGTCGCCTCGATATGGGGAGCCGCGAAGGTCCAGGCGCCCTGGTTCTTGGGCTCCTCCTGGCACCAGATCACTTCCGCATTGGCGAAGCGCTTCAGCTCTTCGGCCAGCGCGTTGTAGGGGAAGGGATAGAGCTGCTCCAGCCGCAGTAGCTGGACGCGGGCCTCGCCGCGCTGCTCGCGCGCGTCATAGAGATCGTAATAGACCTTGCCGCTGCACAGCACGACGCGCTTGATCTCGGCGTCCGGCACGAGCTTGAGCGTCGCCGCCGGATCGTGGTCGGCATCGTCCCACAACACGCGATGGAAGCTCGAACCCGTACCCATCTCCGAAAGCTTCGAGATCACGCGCTTGTGCCGCAACAGCGATTTCGGCGTCATCAGGATCAGGGGCTTGCGGAAGGCGCGGTGGACTTGACGCCTCAGCACATGGAAATAGTTGGCCGGCGTCGTGCAATAGGCGACCTGGATGTTGTCCTGGGCGCATAGCTGCAGATAGCGCTCGAGCCTGGCGCTCGAATGCTCGGGCCCCTGGCCCTCATAGCCGTGCGGCAGGAGCATGACGAGGCCCGACATGCGCAGCCATTTCATCTCGCCCGAGGTGATGAACTGGTCGATCATCACCTGAGCGCCGTTGGCGAAATCGCCGAACTGAGCCTCCCACAGCACCAGCGTCTTGGGCTCGGCGAGGCTGTAGCCATATTCGAAGCCGACCACGGCCTCTTCCGACAGAAGCGAATCGACGACGTCGAATTCGGCCTGATCGGGGTCGATGTTGCCGAGCGGGGTGTAGCGCTCCGCGGTTTCCTGATCGACCAGCGAGCAATGGCGCTGGCTGAAGGTGCCACGCGAGGAATCCTGCCCCGACAGCCGGACCGGGTAGCCTTCCGTGAGCAGCGTGCCAAAGGCGAGTGCTTCGGCGGTGGCCCAGTCGAAGCCTTCGCCGCTCTCGAACATCTGCGCTTTGGCCTGGAGCTGGCGGGCGATGGTGCGGTGGGCGTGGAAGCCTTCGGGCACCGTCGTCAACGCCTTGCCGATCGTCTTCAGCGGCTCTTCGGGCACCGCGGTGTCGCCGCGGCGGTCGCCTTCGGGCGCCATGGAGAAATCTTTCCAGCGCCCGTCGAGCCAGTCGGCGCGATTGGGAAGATGCGATTTGGCGGCGTCGAATTCCTCGTCCAGCTTCTTGCTGAAGCCGGTTGCCATGGTCCCGACATCGTCCTGGCCGATCGTGCCTTCGGCGATGAGCTGCTTGGTATAGATCTCGAGCGTGGTGGGATGGTCCTTGATGGCGCGGTACATCAGGGGCTGCGTGAACGCCGGCTCGTCGGCCTCGTTGTGGCCGAAGCGGCGGTAGCAGAACATGTCGATGACCACGTCCTTGTGGAACAGCTGGCGGAATTCGGCCGCGATGCGCGCGCAATGGACCACCGCTTCGGGATCGTCACCGTTCACATGGAAGATGGGCGCCTGCACCATCAGCGCCACATCCGAGGGATAGGGCGAAGAGCGCGAATAGATCGGCGCCGTCGTGAAGCCGATCTGGTTGTTGATGATGAAATGGATGGTGCCGCCGGTGCGGAAGCCCTTGGTGCCCGACATCGCGAAGCATTCGGCGACGACGCCCTGGCCGGCGAAGGCGGCATCGCCGTGCAGCAGCAGCGGCAACACGCTGGCGCGGGTGACCTTGTCATCCAACTGCTGCTGCTTGGCGCGGGCCTTGCCCAGCACAATCGGGTCGGAGGCTTCCAGATGCGAGGGGTTGGCGGTCAGCGACAGATGCACCTTGTTCTGATCGAACTCGCGGTCGGACGACGCGCCCAGATGGTATTTCACGTCGCCCGAGCCTTGCACTTCGCTGGGGTTGGCGCTGCCGCCCTGGAACTCGTGGAAGATCTGGCGATAGGGCTTGGCCATCACATTGGCCAGCACATTGAGCCGGCCACGATGGGACATACCCAGCACGATCTCCTTCACGCCGAGTTGGCCGCCGCGCTTGATGATCTGCTCCAGCGCCGGGACCATCGCTTCGCCGCCGTCCAGTCCGAAGCGCTTGGTGCCGAGGAATCTAAGCCCGCAGAACTTCTCGAAGCCGTCGGTCTCGATCAGCTTGTTCAGGATTGCGCGCTTGCCTTCGGGCGTGAATTTTATCTCCTTGTCGGGGCCCTCGATGCGGCGCTGCAGCCAGTCCTTCTGCTCGGCATCGTTGATGTGCATGAACTCGTAGCCGATATGGCCGCAATAGGTGCGCTTCAGGATGTCGACCACCTGACGCGGCGTGGCGCTTGCCAGCCCCAACACGCCGTCCATATAGACGGGCTTGTCGAGATCGGCGTCGTGGAAGCCGTAGAAGCTGGGTTCGAGCTGGGGCAGGTGATGCTTCTCGGCCAGTTTCAGGGGGTCGAGGTCGGCGTCGAGATGGCCGATCACGCGATAGGCGCGCACGAGCTGGATGGCACGAATGGACTCCTGGGCGGCGGCCTTGAGATCGTGCTCGGAGACGCCCGCCGAAGCCCTTGGTTGCCACTGGCCGGTCAGCGCGCCGACCAGATCGCCGTTTTCGAGCTGGAGCTTGGCGTCGCGCCGCCAGGAGGGGCCGCGGCCAAGCTGGGCGGCCTCGAGCCCCTGTTCGCCCAGCTCGGCGAAGAAGGCCCGCCAGCTCGCGTCCACCGCATCGGGGTTGTCGAGGTATTGGCGATAGAGCGATTCGATGAATTCGGCGTTGTTGCCGAACAGGAAGGAGGTGGCTTCCAGCACCGCATTGGAGGCGGCCCGGTTTTGGCTGGCTGGCTCTGATTGGCTTGTCATCTCAACACGTTAGACCGGCTTCTTGGGCCTGGCCCTGTCCTTGCGCCCAACGAACGCCCGGCGGTCCCCGAAGGGAGGCCCGCCTGTAGCGCATCTGATATGCGATTGCACGTCTTTGCCAACGAATTCAACCGCAACAATAGTTAATTTGGGGTGGGGCGCGGGAGAATTCAGGCCCTCACTTGCCGTCCAGGAGCTCGGCCAGCGTCGTGCCCAGCGCCGCCGGGTTGGGCGAGACCCGGATGCCGGCCGATGTCATGGCCTCGATCTTGGAGGACGCCCCGCCCTTGCCGCCGGAGATGATGGCCCCGGCGTGGCCCATGCGCCGGCCGGGCGGGGCGGTGACCCCGGCGATGAAGCCCACCATCGGCTTCTTGACCTTGGAATGCTTGATGAAATCGGCGGCGTCTTCTTCGGCCGCGCCGCCGATCTCGCCGATCATGATGATCGATTTGGTTTCAGGGTCGGCCAGGAACATCTCCAGCACGTCGATGAATTCCGTGCCTTTGACCGGGTCGCCGCCGATGCCGACGCAAGTGGACTGGCCGAGCCCCACCGCGGTGGTTTGCGCCACGGCCTCGTAGGTCAGCGTGCCCGAGCGCGAAATGATGCCCACCTGTCCGCGCTTGTGGATGTGGCCGGGCATAATGCCGATCTTGCATTCGCCGGGCGTGATGACGCCGGGACAGTTGGGACCGATCAGCCGCGACTGCGACCCGCACAGCGCGCGCTTGACCCTGATCATGTCGAGCACCGGAATGCCTTCGGTGATGCAGACGATGAGCGGGATTTCGGCGTCGATGGCTTCGAGGATGGCGTCGGCCGCAAACGGCGGCGGCACATAGACCACGGACGCGTCGCAGCCCGTCGCCGCCTTTGCCTCGCGCACCGTGTCGAACACCGGCAAGCCCAGATGCGTCGAGCCGCCTTTGCCGGGCGAGGTGCCGCCGACCATCTTGGTGCCGTAAGCGATGGCCTGTTCGGAATGGAAGGTCCCGGTCTTCCCGGTGAAGCCCTGACAGAGCACCTTGGTGTTCTTGTCGACGAGGATGGACATGCGGAGAGTTTCCTACTGCGATTTGGAATTCATGTGCGCGAGGCGAAGGTCGAGGAGTAGCTGGGATGCGAGAGATGTCGCTGCAGCTGAATGAGGCGGCATTCCATAGGCGCGAACATCTTCCCCCCTACTAGCCGGGTTGGACATCGTTTCCATGCCAGCTGCTGTGCACAGCGGATTTTGCACCTGATGTCCGACTGATGTTCCTGATGCGCTTTGCGCTTGCTTATCACGTCCACACATCTTGAAGATGGCTTCGCGGTTCTTCTGTTCCTGAAGATCAATCAGCCGCTGATATTCTCGATCTATTGGATCTCTGCAAACGCCATTCACAAGAAAATTGACGCCCTCATAAAGGTTGGGAATAGCCCGTTCCACCTTCGGCGCGTTGGCACGAATGCATTGTTCTATGGGCGACGCGAGATTTGATGTGCTATCGGCCGCCATAAGTGGCTGCGCCACGCCCGCAGATACGCATGCCGCCAAAGTCAGTGCCATGCAAAGCCGCTTCATTTCCCACCCCTTGCTTGTGCGCCTTCCTTTGCTAAACCGTCATCCCCCGCGTATGCGGGGGATCCAATTTTTCTTCCATTGAAAAGGGAAATTGGGTCGCCCGGACAAGCCGGGCGATGACGAACGAAGAGGGGGAACGAGCACAAATCCGTCACTTTCCGCCCTTCACTTCCTTGACGATCTTTTGTGCTGCGTCGGCGAGGTCGGAGCCCGACACGATGGGCAATCCCGACTTCGCCAGAATTTCCTTGCCCTGCGCGACATTGGTGCCTTCGAGACGGACCACCAGCGGCACCTTGAGCGAAATCTCCTTGGCCGCGGCTACGATGCCCTCGGCGATGATGTCGCATTTCATGATGCCGCCGAAGATGTTGACCAGGATGCCTTTCACGTTCGGATCGGAGACGATGATCTTGAAGGCTGCGGTCACTTTTTCCTTCGATGCGCCGCCGCCGACGTCCAGGAAGTTGGCCGGCTCCTCGCCATAGAGCTTGATGATGTCCATGGTCGCCATGGCCAGCCCCGCGCCGTTGACCATGCAGCCGATCGAGCCGTCGAGCTTGACGTAGGAGAGATCGTATTTCGAGGCTTCGACCTCCATCGGGTCTTCCTCGTCGAGATCGGCGAGTTCGACGACGTCGGGATGGCGGAACAGCGAATTGTCGTCGAAATTGACCTTGGCATCGAGGCAGATCACCTGGCCCGACTTGGTCACGACCAGCGGGTTGATTTCGAGCAGGCTCATGTCCTTGGCCAGGAACGCCGTATAGAGACCTTCGATCAACTTGCCGCATTGCTTGGCCTGATCGCCCGCAAGTTTGAGGGCGGCGGCGATGTTGCGACCGACGTAAGGCGCGTAGCCCACCGCCGGTTCGACCTGGAAGGTCTGGATCTTCTCGGGCGCGGTCTTCGCCACCGCTTCGATATCCATCCCGCCCTCGGTCGAGGCAATGAAGGAAATGCGGCTGGTTCCCCGGTCGACCAGCGCCGAGAGATAGAGCTCGCGTTCGATCGCCGAACCGTCCTCGATATAGAGACGCTTGACGACGCGGCCGGCGGGACCCGTCTGATGGGTGACGAGCGTCATGCCGAGCATGCGCGTCGCTTCTTTTTTCACGTCCTCGATGGATTTGACCACCTTGACGCCGCCGCCCTTGCCGCGGCCGCCGGCATGGATCTGTGCCTTCACCACCCAGACCGGACCGCCGAGTTCGTTGGCCGCGGCCACCGCTTCCTCGACGCTGAAGGCCGGCTTGCCCTTGGGCACCGGAACGCCGAACGCCTTCAGGACCGTCTTGGCCTGATACTCATGAATGTTCATGAAATCCCCTTCGGATGCGGGCGTGGGATTGCAACGAATCGGCTGGTGAGTTTTGCGCGCCGCACCATAGCAGTGAAGGCCCTCCGTGCAAGGCGGCGCGCGGACGCCCCGGCTAATGCGCCAGCGCGCGCGCGCGATGTGAGGCGGCCGTGTGGTCCGTTGCGTCGAAGATCGTCAGCGCGAACAATGCGAGCATCGCCGGCACGCCGAGCGGAACGAGCGTGGCATCGGCGAAGCTGCGGGCAATCACGGGCACGAGCCATAGCGCCGCCAGTGCGACTTTCCTGTAAGGCGGGAAGCCGCGCGCTAGGCCGTCGGCCGCCAGAAGCGCGATCGCGGGCGCCAGCACCATCATGTCGTAATCGAGGCTGTAGGGCGTCGCCAGAATCGCGCCGAGGCATAGGGCGGCGCCCTTGCGGGCCCGGCTGGCGTCGCTGCGCCATAGCCTCACCAACCCCGCGCCCACCGCGATCGTCACTGCGGCCTGCACGACATAGGCGAGCGCCACCGGTCCGCCCCACATCCGCACCCAGGCAAAGGCGCTCTGGATCTTCCAGAAGCCGGTGTCGCCCTGTTCGAGCACCACGGTGCGGGTGAAATGGGCGGAGGCGAAGAAGGCATGCCACACTTCAACTCCGAACAGCGCGGTGACGATCGCGACCAATGCCGCGACCGTTGCGCTTGCACTCGCAAAGGCGCGCCAGCGCCCCGTCGCCGCCAGCACCAGCGGAATCATCAGCCCGAATTGCGGCTTGTAGACAAGCAGTCCGAAGCAGATGCCGGCAATGACTGGACGCACGTCGAGATAGGCGAGCGCCGCCGCCATCAAAGCAGCGGTCAGAAAACCGTTGTGGCCGTGTGTCAGGTTCACGAACACGGCCGGGAAGGCGATCGCCACCAGCATCCAGTCGCGGCTCCTGAGATTCGGCGCCGGGCCGTGGCGCAGCAGCAGCGCCATCGCCATGAGATAGAGCGCGAATGTTGCCGCCTGCCAGACGATCAGCGCCGGCAGATAGGAAAGGTGGGCGAGCGGCGCGGCAATCAGCAGAAAGAAGGGCGGGTAATGCCAGCCGTAGAAGGGGGTGGCGGGGCCGAACAGCGCGCGCTCGGCGGCTTCCTGGCGCGCCGGGTCGTAGGGCGCAGCGGGTTCGCCCGCGACGACATAGCGGCCGGCGGCGTAGACGTTGGAAAAATCGGTGCCGAGCGGGCGGCCCTTGAAATCGCTGCTGTGCCGGGCCGTCAGCATCAGCGCCGCGATGGCGACGACGAAGCCGATCAGAAAGGCCGCCGGGATCAGGCGCAGGCGCTCGGCGGTCAGGAAATCTCCCGTCCGGATCGGCGCGAGGCATCTGGCAAGAAGGGCGGACACAATAGCTCTCCGGGGCTCGCCGGGGCGGCCCGCCAGTGTCGCGCCTTGGCTTTAACGAAGCCTTTCCCATGCACGCGAACGCCCCGCCCGGCGGGCCGGACGGGGCGTTTCATGCAGTGGGCGGGCTCAGTAGCCGTTGGTGATCCCGACGCCCCCATCGAGCGGCATGTTGCCCAAGGTGATGGCCGCGGCGCTGCTGCTGCGTCGCACATAGGTCACCGAGCGCCGCGAGCTGCTCTGGCTGCTGCTGGCGACGCTCTCGCTGCCGGCGATGCAGACCTTGGCGCGGTAGGAGAAGAACATGTCGCCGGTGCCGTAACGCCTCAGATTCGTGCGTTCGGTGCAATCGGGCACCGGCACGGCCGGGGCGCATTTGAGCATCCCGTCCTTGTAGTGACGGAGCGCCTCGCCCAGCGAGCAGACCAGGGTCTCATGCTTGGTATAGGTGGTGGCCAGACCCTGGCTCGAACTCGGTGACCTGACCGATCGCGACCTTCAGATGGGCGCCCGGAATGCAGCGCGCCACCTCGCCTTCAAAGGAGGCGTCGATCCAGGTCTGCGGCACCATGTGCGAGGCCGGGAATTCCTTTCCGCTGGCCACGCACACCGCGTGGATGGCCTTGATCACGGTGGCCTCCTGCATCTGGCATTTGCCGCCACTGACGCGCTCTTCCTTCTCGATCTTCTCGACCTCGCTGCCGCCCTGCTGGGCCAGCGCGACACCGGCACCGGTCGAGGATTCGTAGCTGCGGCTGGGGCTGGGGATGTAGTAGCCGCCGCCGCCTTCGGTCGAGATCATCGCGTTGACATTCGCCTCCGCGTTCGCCAGCGCCTGCGACGAGGCGCTTGCGGTGACGTCGATATTGTTCGTGCCGCCACCGGTGCCGGTGCCACCACCCGAACCAGTGCCTGTACCAGAGGCGGTCTGGTGCTGGTTTTGGTTCTGATTTTGGCTCTGGGTCTGGTCGGAGCTCGAATTGTTGTTGTTGGTGACGTTGACCGTGCCACCGCCGGTGCCCGTGCCGCCGCCAGTCCCGCCGCCGCCGCCCTGGCCGCCGCCGCCGCCCTGGCCGCCGCCGCCACCTGTCGCCTTGGAGTTTCCGCCCGTCGCCGAGGACGAGGAATCCGAGCTTCCGCCGGTGCCCGTGCCGGTGCCGCCGCCGCCGCCTTGGCCGGTGCCGCCGGCGCCGCCCTTGCCGGTGCCGCCGGTGGCGGTGTTGGTGCTGGTGTTGCCGGTCGAGGTCGAGGAGGCGCTGGCGCCGGCAGAATTGCCGCCCTTGCCGCCCTGGCCGCCCTGGACGTTGATGGTGATGTCGGTCGTGCCACCGCTGCCGCCGCCGCCGACGCCGGTGCCGATGCCGGTGCCGCCGCCGCCACCCTGGCCGCCGCCGCCGCCCGTCGCCGTCGACGAGCTGTTGTTGCTGATCATCGCGTTCAGCTCCGCCAGCGCGGCGGCCAACGCCGCGGCCTCGGCGTTCGACGTCGAGTTGCTGTTGTTGCTGTTCTGGTTGTTGTTGTTGTTGCTGTTGTTGTTGCTGTTGTAATTGTTGTTGCTGTTCTTGTTGTAGTTGTTGTTGCTGTTCTTGTTGTTGTTATTGTTGTTGTTATTGTTGTTGCTGTTGTTGTTGCTGTTCTTGTTGATGACGATGGTCTTGTTGATGTTGATGTTCTTCGACGCGTTGATGTTCTTGTTGATGTTGATGTTTTTCGAGGCGTCGATGTTCTTGTTGATCGTCACCGGCTTGTAGATTTCGATGTTCTTCGAGGCATCGATATTTTTGTTGATCGTCACCGGTTTGTAGATCTCGATGTTCTTCGAGTTGTCGATGTTCTTGGTGACGTTCACCGGCTTGTAGACGTTGACGTTGTTCTCGACGTTCACCGGCTTGTAGACGTTGACGTTCTTGTTCACGTTCACGGGCTTGAAGATCTGGGGCGGGGTCTTGCAGACCGGGCCGCTGCTGAAGCCATGCGCGGTGTAGTGGCTCGAACCGCCCGCGGCGGCCGGGCTCAGCGGCGCGATCGCGATCAGCGCGGAAAGCGCGCCGGACAGGAACAACACTGGCTTCAGCGACATCGTCATGCTCCCTGCCCGCCGGCCTCGCGATCGAACCTGCCTGCGCCGGCGAGCCAAAACGTGCAAAATCCTTCGATCGGCTGCGCCGCGTGCTTCATGAACCGTGCCATGATGGCGGGCGCCAAGTGGGGGTCGGATGTGCCAAAGCGGGACAAATCTGCCCTGTTCAAGCCTAAAGACCGGTTGATCTCATGATCCCAATTTCGGACGACAACCCCGTTCGCCAGACGCCCTTCGTGAACTGGGCGATCATAGGGCTGTGCGTGGCCGCCTTTCTGTGGGAACTGTCTCTGGGCGGACGCATGGAACAGGCCATCACCGTGCTCGGCTTCTCACCGGCCTCGCTGTTCGCCAGCGCGGTGCCGCCAGCCGGTTATCGTGCGGTCCCGGCCTGGGCCACGATCTTCATCTCCATGTTCCTCCACGGTGGGTTCCTGCACATCGCCGGAAACATGCTTTATCTCTGGATTTTCGGGAACAATGTCGAAGATGCGATGGGCCATGCCCGTTTCACGCTCTTCTATTTGATGTGCGGAGTGGCGGCGGCCTTGACGCTGGCGCTGATCGATCCGTCCTCGCCGCTGCCGATGATCGGCGCTTCGGGCGCGATCTCGGGCGTTCTGGCGGCTTATGTGCTGCTTTATCCGCGCGCGCGCGTGACGGTCGTGGTGCCGCTCGGGATCATCTTCTATCCGCTCAAGATCAGTGCGATCTGGGTGGTCGGGTTCTGGTTTGGGCTGCAATTGCTGAGCGCGGCGCTGTCCACGCCGGGGCAGCCGGGCGTGGCCTGGTGGGCCCATGTCGGTGGATTCATCGTCGGCGGCGCGCTGACACCTCTGTTCAAATCGGCCCAAATTCCGCTCTTCGGCGAAGTCCGGCGCGGGCCCTGGGGCTGAGCCGGACTTCAGGCTCCGCATAAGTCTCTGTTCTTCCCCCCGATTTCTGACTTTCGATCTCAGATCGCCTGATCTGGCACGGCCCCTGCTCTCCACTGGACCGGCAACGCGATGCCGTCTCGATCTGAAGCAAAGCGGGACGGGGCAAGGAAGAACCGGAGCAACGGGCAATGAAGCACAGGAACAGTCACCTGCTGGTGGGGTATTGGAGTCGTCTTCGCAGGGGTCGCGATGTCCCCGATCAGACCGACATCGATCCCAGGGCGATCAAGCGCATGCTGTCTTATGTCTTCATCCTGGAGGCGTCGGATTCGGAGCGTCCCGTCTACCGCCTGGCCGGCACATCGCTGTGCGAGCGCTTCGGCTCCGAGCTCAAAGGCAGTCATTTTCTCTCCCATTGGGAAGCGCAAAGCCACGAAGTGCTCAAGCTGCTGCTGCGTCAGGCACTGGCCACCAAACAGCCGCTTTGCCTGTCTTCGATAGCAGCGACCGGCGAATGCGGCATGGTCGAAATGGAAACCATCCTTGCACCCGTTTCGTTCGGACCCGGCGGGCCGACGCGCTTTATCGGCATGGTGCAGATGTTGAGCGATGTAAGCCAATACGTCTGGCGCCCGATCGACTTCGAGCGCCTGATCGGCTCGCAACTGGTCCAGGAAGACGAACCGCTTTCGGCCGACAATGCGCCTCCGCCTCCACCCCCGCCATCGCTACCCGGCCCGACACTGCGCAGCCATCCAAAGGCGCCGCATCTGCGCCTTGTCGTCAGCCACGAAAAATCGGCGACCTTCCACTGCGACATGGACGACAACATGAAGCAGCTGATCCGCGCTCTCGAGATCATGGGCGGCTCGCCCTTCGCCAGTATCGTCTGAGGCTGCCGGTTACGGGCTGGGGATGGTTCCGTTCGAGCCCGGCACGCCGGTATTGCCGGTGGGATTGTCGACCGGATCGTTATGCAGGATCGCGCGATCGAGCTCCCGGCCCTGCCGCTGCTGCTTGAGATTCTGGAGTTCGTAGTTCTCGACCGTGTTGCGATAGACTTGGAACTCGGAGTCGTCGGCCGGTAGCCGCTTGTCGCAGCGATCGGCCGGATAGTGCTTGGTTTCCTGGCACCACATGTCGAAATTCATTTCGTGCAGCTTGTAGCCGGTGGGCGGCGTCTGGGCTGCGGCCGGCAGTGCGGCAAGCCAAAGGCCCAGCGCCAGAAATGTGCGTGCGGTTCTCATCTGGCAAATCATAACGCGCCAAAGTCCTTGCGGGAAGCGGGCCCACGTCGCGACCGCTTCGCGCACCCCGGCAAATCATGTTCCGTTCCGCAACAATTCGTCATGTGGCCGCCGCCATGGACCCGTCTTTGGCGGTCGATGCGCTCTCATGGATAGCCGGCGGACGGCCCAAAATCAGATCGGCCGCCTTTTCCGCAATCATGATCGTCGCCGCATTGGTGTTGCCGCAGATCAGTGTGGGCATCACCGAGGCATCGACGACCCGCAGGCCCGAAAGCCCGTGCACGCGAAGCTCGGGATCGACGACCGTGTCCTCGCCTTGGCCCATCCTGGCCGTGCCAACCGGATGATAGATGGTCTCGGCGCTGGCGCGGATGAAGGCGTCGAGCTCGTCGTCGCTTTGCACGCCGCTGCCCGGCATCAGTTCGGGGCCGCGATAGGGCGCGAAGGCAGCTTGCGCAAAGATTTCGCGGGCGAGCCGGATGGCTTTGCGGAGCGTCCGCGCCTCATCTTGCGTGGAAAGATAGTTGGGCTGGATCAGCGGCGGGTCGCTCGGGTCGGCCGATCTGATCGAGATGTGGCCCCGGCTTTCGGGTTGCAAGTGGCAGACATGCGTCATGAAGCCGTGGCGGTCGGCTTTTTTGCGCATATGGTCGAACATCAGCGCGGCGACGAAATGAAACTGCAGATCCGGCGTGGCGAGAGTGGCGCCGCTTTTCAGGAAGGCGCCGGATTCGAGGCCCTGGCCCGTCGCCACCCCGCTGCCCAACAGCAGATATTCCAGCCCGGATTTCAATTGCGCGAGCTTGCGCGACTGGCTGAAGAAAGTGATCGGCTGGGTGCATTCGTGCTGGATCGAGCAGTCCAGATGATCCTGCAGGTTCCGGCCGACGCCCTTGAGCTCTTGGACGGTCGCGATCCCGAAGCGGCGCAAAACTTCGCCGTCGCCAACGCCAGACAGCATCAGCAGCTGCGGCGTCTGAACGGCGCCGCATGACAGAATCACGTCGCGATCCGCACGCGCTGCGACGACCTGGCCGTCCTGAATGAATTCGAGGCCTGTGGCACGGCCGGCCTCGAACAGCACCCGGCGTCCCAGCGCATGCGACCGGATTTCGAGATTGGGCCGGCCGAGCGCGGGCCTGAGATAGGCCGAGGCCGCACTGCAGCGCCGGCCGTCCTTGATGGTGAGCTGATAGCGGCCAAAACCTTCCTGATCGGCGCCATTAAAATCGCCATTGCGCCTGTAGCCGGCTTGGACGCCCGCCTCGACGAAGGCGTCGAACAGCGGATTGTCCGAGCGCGAATTGCCGACATAAAGCGGGCCGCGGCCCCCATGGAAATCGTCGGTGCCGTTCTCGTTGGCTTCCGCGCGCCTGAAATAGGGCAGCACCTCGGCGAAGGACCAGCCTGCGCATCCCATCTGCTGCCAGCGGTCATAATCGCCCGGCTGGCCGCGGATATAGATCATGGCGTTGATCGAGGACGATCCGCCCCAGCCCCGGCCGCGCGGCCAATAGAGGCGGCGGCCGTTCAGATTCTGCTTGCGGCTCGGTTTCGAAGGCCCAATTGTGGGGATTGGGCTTGCCCAGCAGCGCCGGGATTCCCGCCGGCATCCGGATCATGAGCGATTTGTCGGGGCCGCCGGCTTCGATCAACAGCACCTGGACTGCCGGGTTTTCGCTGAGGCGGCCCGCCAGCACGCTTCCTGCGCTGCCGGCGCCAACGACGATGTAATCGTAGGCTTTCACTGGCCTGACGGCGGCGTCACGTTGAGCCTGCGTTCGAGACTGACCAGCTCGGCGGTGAACGCGCGCCGGCACTGGGCTGCCGACGCCACCAGCAGGGTCACGCTCTGGTCCATGATCCAGCAATCGTAATCGGCCTGCGCGCGAGCCGCGGCGGCAGTCGCCTTGGTCCGGCCGGTGTCGAGCACGCGCAACAGCCGCATGCGCAATGCGTCGGCCCGCGTGTCGTCGGGCGGGGCGGCCTCGGGCAGCGGCTCTTCGCCCTGCGCCGCCAGCAGTGCCTTGTCGGCAAACGCATTGCCCACGGCGGCGACCTGGCTGTCGAGGCCCGAAAGCGAAACCGTCGCCGAGGCGTCGAAGGCTGTGCTCGACGGCGCGTTGGCCAGGTTGAAGGAATGCGCCAGCGCCGAGTAATCGGCGAACAGGGCCCGGGAGAAGGCAGAGCCGGTCGGCGTGGCGCGCACCATCGCGTCATAAGAGGAGGTGCTGACGCAACCGGCCAGCGCCGCACACAGCACCAGGCCCGGGACCAGACGGATAGGGCCACACCACGCAGAAATCGACATCGGGAACTCCGGAAAACGGCAGGCGGGCCGGCAAGGACGGCCCCATGGGACGGAAAGCGAGCTTGCTCAGTCCTATAGCCCGAGACTGGCGCGGCGTTAAGGGCGGCAGGAAGGATGCCGGAAGCGGCCGAATCTTAGCCGTTGGTAACCGGCTGTTGACCACCCTCCGCTACGGTTGGAGGCCATGGGGGCTGACCAAGGAGCCGGGCGGAGCGGTCCGGCAGGGATGATGACGACAGATCGCGAGGCCGTACTGGCGCGGGCGAAAGCCGATCGCAGGCGTTATCGCCGCGTGCCCGTGAACCTCAATGGCCGCATCTTTCTGCCCGACGGCGAACGCGAAACGGGCTGCAAAGTCCTAGACCTGTCGCCGGGCGGGGCACGCATCACCTGCCAGTTCAATCTGGCCTCCGGAACCACCGTGGTCCTCTATGTGGACGAATTCGGCCGCTTTGAAGGCCACATCGTGCGTCTGGCGAGCGGCGATTTCGGCGTCCAGTTCAATTGTCCGGCGATCAAGCGCGAACGCATCGCCGAACAGCTGACGGTCTTTCTGAACAAGGGCGTGGCAGGCGAATCGGTGTTGCGCCGGCACGAACGCAAGGCCACGCGCGGCGTCGCCCGTTTCACCCGTGCCAGCGGCGAAATCGTCGCCTGCGAGGTCTTGGACCTGTCGATGGGCGGAGTGTCGCTCTTGACCGATGCACGCCCGCCCATCGGCGAGATCGTGCTGATCGGCCAGATGGCCGGCCGCGTCGCCCGCCATCACGACCGCGGCGTTGCCATCGAATTCATCACGCCCATGCCGACTGCCGTCCAGAATGCGGCGCAACAGCCGAAGCTATCGATCGCGGCGATGGGCTGAGGCGCTTCCGCTTCCAAAAGGAAATCAAGTCTGGTCAGGCCCGTGAATCCCGAGCGCCGCACGCGCGCGTTCGTGATGGCGCGGTGTGATGTGGTTGGACACCAGGCCCACGGCCATGGCCAAGACGGCAGCGTCGTCGGTAAAGCCGACGCCGGCCACGAAATCGGGAATGAGATCGGTCGGGATCACGAAATAGGCGAGCGCGGCCAGCAGGATCGCCTTCACATGGGCGGGCGTGGCCGCATCGGTGGCGCAGAAATAGGCCGCTGCCGCCTCTTCGGCGAAGGGAATCTTTGCCGCCACCTTCAGCAATTTTGTCCAGAAGCCGCGCTCGACCGTGCGCCGGTTGCGCGCGACCACGGCGGGCAACTGGACCTTGCTGGACTGGGGCAGATCGATGCTCATAGCCCCAATATTGGGCCTGATGGGCCCGGATAAAAGGGGTCAAGGCCCTCAATGCGCGGCGAGTGCGTGGATCTGGCTGTTGGCGAGCGTGAGCTTGGCGATGGACAGATCGCCGGTGCGCTCCAGCTCCTCGAGGAAGCCGCGCGTGCGCGCCAGCGCATCGGCATGGGCCTCGGCCCAGGCCTCGGCGGCCTGCGGCGCCGTCGTCGCGGCTGCGCGTCGTGCCGCCCTCGAAGGTGGCAAGCGCCTGGCTGCTCAGCGCGCGCTGGCCGGCGAAGAGATCGTCGACAATGCGCCGGATCGCCAGCCGGTCCCAATGTTCGGTGGCGGCGATGCGCGACGGCCAGCCCGCGCAGCCGGTCGAGCCCCACGCGCTCGCCGATGGCGAAATAGGCGCCGGCCACCAGATCGATGCGCGAGATCGCGCGGCATGGGCGAGCTGGAGATCTCCGGCGCCGCGCCCAGAAGCGGCAGCACCGCCACATCCTCGGCCAGATCGCTGCGGCGCGCCGGCGGTCTGCAAGTTCGGCGATGCGCGCTTCGGTGTCGTGCGCCTCGTAGTGGCGAGACCAGCGTGGAGAAGGTGCCGCGCAGCGCGCTCCACGCCGCTGCGGTAGCGCGCCGACGGTTTCGGCAAGATCGGCGGTCGCCGGCATGTTGACCAGGAACCACAGCCCCAGCCGGCGCAGCAATTCGGCGATGTCGGCATACATGGCGAGTCTGGACGTCGGCTGCGACCTTGTAGATCCAGCGCATCGATGCGCGCCTTCAGCGCCGAAATCCGAAGGCGCCTTCGGCCAGAGCGAAGGCGCGCGCCACGCGTGCGGCCGGCGCCCCGGAAATCTCCTTCATGCGGTGGACGAACACCGGCCCGGCCAGATTGACGATGCGGTTGGCCAGAACAGTGGTGACGATCTCGCGCCGCAGCCGATGGTTTTCCATCTCGTGGCGGTATCTCTCGCCGGCCTGCGGCGGAAAATAGCTTCGAGCGCGCTGACGAAATAGGGATCGTCCGGCAGATCGCTCGCGACGATGTCCGCCTTCAGATCGAGCTTGGCGTAGGCGAGCAGCACCGCAAGCTCGGGCCGCGTCAGCCCCTGGCCTTCCTGCGCGCGCTTGCGCAAGATCTTCGTCGGCGGGCAGGAATTCCACCGCGCGGTCGAGCTTGCCGCGCCGTTCCAGATCGCGGATGAAGCGGCCCTGGCCGTCGAGATCGTGCAAGGCCGCGCGCCTCGGCCACCGACAGCGCCAGCGTCTGGTCGTAATTGTCCTTCGAGCACGTGGCGCGGCGACGTCTTCGGTCATCTCGGTCAGCATCGCGTCGCGCGCTTCGGCCGTGATCTCGCCGCGCCGCATCGGCCCGCTGAACAGGATCTTCAGATTGACCTCGTGGTCGGAGGTGTCGACGCCGGCCGAATTGTCGATGGCGTCGGTGTTGATGCGCCCGCCCTTCGAGCGCATATTCGATGCGGCCGAGCTGGGTGGCGCCCAGATTGGCGCCTTCGCCGACCACCTTGGCGCTTCACTCGCTGCCGTTGACGCGCAGCGCGTCGTTGGCGCGGTCGCCGGCATCGGGATTGCTCTGCGACCGAGCGCCTTGATGAAGGTGCCGATGCCGCCGAACCACAGCAGATCGGCCTCGCGCTTTGAGCAGCGCCTTGATCAGCTCGGCGGGCGCCGGCTTGTCGGCGGTCGAGGCCGGTCAGCGCCTTCATTTCGGGCGTCAGCGCGATCTCCTTGGCCGTGCGCGCAAACACGCCGCCGCCCTTGGAGATCAGGTTCTTGTTGTAATCGGCCCAGGTCGAGCGCGGCAGGTCGAACAGCCGCTTGCGTTCGGCCCAGCTCTTGCCGCATCGGGATCGGGATCGATGAAGATGTGCCGATGATCGAAGGCGGCCACCAGGTGGTGTGCTTCGACAGCAGCATGCCGTTGCCGAACACATCGCCCGACATGTCGCCCACGCCGATGACGGTGAACGGCTCGGTCTGAATGTCGCGGCCCATCTCGCGGAAGTGGCGCTTGACCGCTTCCCAGGCGCCGCGCGCGGTGATGCCCATCTTCTTGTGGTCGTAGCCATGGCTTCCGCCGGACGCGAACGCATCGCCCAGCCAGAAGCCGCGCGCTTCGGCGATGCCGTTGGCGATGTCGGAGAAGGTGGCCGTGCCCTTGTCGGCGGCGACCACCAGATAGGGATCGTCCTCGTCGTGGCGCACCACATGCTCGGGCGGCACCACGCTGCCGTCGGGATGGATGTTGTCGGTCACGTCGAGCAGCGCGCCGATGAAGGTCTTGTAGGCGGCGATGCCCGCCGCCTGCACCTCGTCGCGCGGCGCGTTGACCGGCAATTGCTTGGGGAAGAAGCCGCCCTTCGCGCCCACCGGCACGATCACCGCGTTCTTCACCTGCTGCGCCTTCACAAGGCCCAGGACCTCGGTGCGGAAATCCTCGCGCCGGTCGCGACCAGCGGATGCCGCCGCGCGCCACCTTGCCGAAGCGCAGATGCACGCCTTCGACCTCGGGGCAGTAGACGAAGATTTCGACATGCGGCCGGGGCGCCGGCAATTCGTCGAGCTTCTGGCTGTCGAGCTTGATGGCGACATAGGGCTTGGGCGTCGCCGTTCTCGCCGGCTGATAGAAATTGGTGCGCAGCACGCAATCGATCACATTGCGCATGCGGCGGATGATGCGGTCGTCGTCGAGGCTCGGCACGTCGTTCAGCGCCGCCTCGATGCGCGCGCGGATCGCCTCGGCATCGGCCTCGCGCTCGGTCGCATCGCGCGTCGGGATCGTTCCGCGCATGGAACAGCTCCACCAGCAGAGCCGCGATATCGGGGTTCCGGCCAGCGCCTCTTCGATGTAGTCCTGGCTGAAGGCGAAGCCGGCCTGCCGCAGATATTTCGCGGCCGCGCGCAGGATCGTCACGTCGCGCCAGGCGAGCCCGGCGCCGATCACCAGCCGGTTGAAGCCGTCGCTTTCGGCCGGCCCGTGACCACGGCGTGGAAGGCATCCTCCAGCCGGTCCTTGATTTCGGCAAGATCGGCCGGGCCCCCGTCGGCGCGCTCCATCAGGAAGTCGAGCACGGCGGCTTCGCCCTGCCAGCCCTCGCTGATTGCGAGCGGACCGGATAGGAATCCTCGGCGATCACGCGGAAGCCGAGATTCTCGAACACCGGCAGCGAGGCCGAGAGCGGCAGCACCGCGCCCAGCACATAGAGCTTCAGCCTGAGCGCGCCGTGCGCGTCGGCGAGCGCGATAGGCGCGGGCATGGATCGCCGCGCCGTGCCGGTCTGGCGGCAAGGCCGTTCGAGTTCGTCCAGATCGCGCACCGCCTCTTCCGGCGCGAACGCATCGCGGTAGCGCGCGGGAAAGGCCTCGCCATGGCGCGAACAGGCGGAAGCCCTCGGCCTCGCCATGGTCGGCGCATCAGCGCATCGGCAAAGCCGTCGTCCCAGGTGCGGATGGCGGTGCGGATGTTGGCTTCGAGCTCATGCACATGCACATGCGGCCGCGGGCCGTCGTTGCGGCCGACGATGTAGTGCACGCGGGCGAGCGTGGAATCGTCGAGCATCGGCGTCGCCGCCGACATCCGCCCGTCGAACGCCTTGGCCAGGATCGCGTGGATCTTCTCGCGGATATGGGTGTCGTAGCGGTCGCGCGGCACGAAGACGAGCGCCGAGACGAAGCGGTCGAAACGGTCGAAGCGCAGGAACACGCGCACCTTGGGCCGCTCGCCCAGCCGCAGGATGCCGATCGCGGTGGCGAAGAGTTCGTCCTCGCTCACCTGGAACAATTCGTCGCGCGGATAGGCGTCGAGGATATGCGCCAGCGCCTTGCCGTCATGGCTGTCGGGGGCCAGGCCGGCGCGCTCGCGCACATGCTTGATCTTGCAGGCGCAGCAGCGGAATGTCGCCGGGCGCCGGCTGTAGGCGCCCGAGGTGAACAGGCCCACGAAGCGGCGTTCGCCGGTCAGCTTGCCCTTCTGCGTCGAAGGTCTTGACGCCGATATAATCCATGTGGACGCGGCGGTGGATGACGGAGCGCTCGTTGGATTTGGTGATGATCAGCGGCGCGGGCTGGGTCAGGAAGTCGCGCACTTCGGCGGTCAGAGGGCTGCGGTCCGCTCCCGCGGCGCATCACGCGCGCCTCCATGTCCGCCAGCACGCCCAGGCCGGATTCGGCGACCGGCTCGAGCCGGCCGCCCTCGTCCTCGCTAATAGGCGTAGTCGCGGCAGCCCAGGAAGGTGAAATGGTTGTCGCCGAGCCATTCGAGGAAGGCGATGCTCTCGTTCAGCTCTTCGTGCGCTGACTTGCGGCGGAAGCGTCTTCAGCGCCGCAATGGTCTCGTCCAGCCGCGCCAGCATCTTGCGCCAGTCGCGCACGGCAAGCCGCACTTGCGCGAAAACTCGCGCGCGCCATCGACCAGGCGCCTGGCGTCGGCATCGCGGGACGGCTCGAGCGTCAGCACGATCACGCTCTCGCGGCAGCTTCGCCGCCCTTGCGCGCGCAGGCCGTCGGCGTCGCGCGTCACCGTCATGATCGGATGGAACAGCGCGCGGACGCGCGCGCCTTGCGCGGTGATTTCGCCGAGCAGCGAATCGAACAGGAACGGCATGTCGTCATTGACGGCCAGCAGCACGGTTTCGTTATGGACGATATCCTCGCCCTCGGCGCGGAAATTGAAGAGTTCGACGATGGTCTCGCCGGCCTTGCGCGTTTCGCTGTGGGAGAAGATGAGTTGGGCGAGTTCGGCCAGCGAGGCGGCGCTGTAGCGCGTGATGTCCTCGGGCGGGGCGCCGCGAAACAGCGCCTGGAAGAATGCGGCAAGCTCCGGCTGGCGCTTGCAGCAGGGCGTGGCCCTGGGCCAGCCGTGCAGGCCGCCCTGGCTTCGTCATTATGGGCTGCGGCCGCGGCATCGGCCGGGTCGGGTTGTGCGCGTCTGACGGCTTCAATGCTCATGGCGGTCCTTCGGCAGAAGAGCGCGCCCGAAACCGGCGCGACAGCGGAGCGACCGGGAAAGCCTAGCAATCTCACCCGACAATAGAGTTAACGTCAGGGCGGGAAATTAGCCCCGACCGGCCTGACGCGGAAGTTACAAAGGGGTTTAGGCGAAGGGCAGCTCGGCCAGATATGGCGGGATCGTATCCGCCAGCGGACGCTCCACCCGCAGCGCCAGTCCGGCGATGGCCGTGGCAGCCAGCAAGGTGAGCGCGGCGGCCGGCGCCCCTGCCGGCAGCGGGCGCAGCACCATTGCGAGAGCCGGCAGCACAGCCGCCGGTCCCAGGAACAGCAGGCTCGCTTCGCGGCTGCGAAGAAGCACCGTGACCAGAAGCGGCGGGATCGTGGCGAAGGCCAGCGCCTCGATCGGACCGGTCGTGGGGGGCAGCACCAGAAAGCCGCCAGCACCCCAGGCGAAGCCGGCATAGGTCAGGGTGGCGGAGAGATCGTGCGCAAAGGATTCAAGCGGTGCGCGCTCGAATGCTGCGCCGATGGTACGGCCATAGGCGCGCGCGATCGCCACGACAGCGATCAGGACGAGGAGGAGCCAGGCCACAAGTTCGGCAGACGGCGTGGCGACAAGCGTGAATGCGGCCGCAAGACCGCTCGCAATCGCCAGCATCGCGGCGACGTAGGGCGCCCGGCCCAGGAAATTGGCCAGCCGCGCGGTCTCGACCGCCTCGCTGTGCACAAGCGCCAGCCGCGCGAGATCGGCGCTTGCCGCCGTCTTCGGTGCCAGCTCCTGCTCGGGGAGGAATTGTGCCGTGGTCCGCTTAATGGCTGACATTTGGTGCGCGCCGATTCTTGCCGTACAAGGATTACGCTCTGCCTTCAGTGTTAAGAATCTCTTAATCGGGCATGAACTCTGCCGCATGTCCGGCCGGCAACGATTTCGACTGCTCCGTGATGTCCGCGACCGTCACCGTCTTCGACCTCGAATTCACGGCCTGGGAAGGGTCGGTCGCGCGGCGCTGGCTCGGGCCCGGCGAATTCAAGGAGATCGTCCAGATCGGCGCGGTGCGCCTCGACGCCCGCACGCTGGACGAGCAAGCGGCGCTGAACCTGATCGTGAAGCCGCGCATCAACCCGGTGCTCTCGGACTATCTCGAAAATCTGACAGGCGTGACGAATGAGCGTCTGTCCGCCGAAGGAATCGAATTCGCCGAAGCCTGGCGCCGCTTCATCGAATTTGCCGGCTCGGGGCCGATCTGCGCCTTCGGCCGTGACGATCTCGTGTTCCGCGAGAATTTGCGGCTGCTCGGCCTCGAAGAGACGCCGAAGCTGCCGCCCTATACCAGCGCGAACAGCGTGCTCAGGGCCAATGGCATCGATCCCGAGGGCCGGCGCGCCTGCCATGTCGCGCCCTTGTGCGGCGTGGCCTTCGTGGGCCACGAGCACGATGGGCTCGACGATGCACGGGGCGTGGCCGCAGGCTTTCGCGCCCTCATCGGACGCGGCGCCGCCAATCCCTTCCTCGATCACGAGGTCTGGACAGCGGCGGGCGGGTCTGGTTTGCAGCAGCCATGAGGCTGACGGAAGCTGACGGGATCATCGCCCGGCTGGGGCTCGAACCACATCCGGAAGGCGGTTGGTTCCGAGAAACTTTCCGCGACATCCGCACCGATGGCGGCCGCGGCCATTCGACCGCGATCTACTTCCTTCTGAAGACGGGCGAGTCCTCGCACTGGCACCGCGTCGATGCGGCCGAGACCTGGCATTTCTATCGCGGTGCTCCGCTCCGGCTTTCCATTGCCGAAGAGGGCGAGAAGCCCCGGCATCACCTGCTCGGCAACGACCTTGACGAGGGGCATGCGCCGCAGATCGTGGTCCCACCCCGCGCCTGGCAGGCTGCGGCGAGCCTCGGTGCCTATACCCTGGTGGGCTGCACGGTGGCGCCGGCATTCGAATTTTCGCGCTTCGAGCTGGCTCCTCCCGGTTTCGAGCCGGGCGCCTGACCGCTCATTTCAGCTTCGGCCGGACGTGGAGCAGCGCGGCCAGCGCGCGCGTGATCGCACGCGAGGACGCGCGGCCGGCATAGCTGCGATTGGGATTGTAGGTGACGACCAGCTCCGTGCCGGAGACGCTCAGCGTCGGCTTGCCGTGGGTTGTCTGCAGCACCGCGTCTTCGACATGGGCAAGCGCGCTACGGCCGCCTTGCACATCGGCGAAGCGGTCGATGCCGTGCGCCGCGTTTTCGAGGGTTTCGTAACAGAGTGCGGTGAGTGCGGGATTGTCGCCAAGCGAATCCCAATCGGTGCGAAAGCTGAGCATGATGCCGTCGGCGGCGGCCAGATGCGCGGCTTCGTCGCGGGCGGCCTGTTCGAGGTCCGCAAGCGTCACCGCGGGCAGCTCGAGCGGTGCGGAATCGCCCGTGCGCACGGCGGGGAGGCCACCGGGCTTGTCGTCGGTGTAGAGCGTCATGCCGCCCCAGCCCGCGATCTGCAACACGGTTTCGCCGGAATCGTATTTCAATACGCGCCCGCCCAGCGAGGCGTGATCCGAATAGAGCACGAAGACTTCCGGATCATCGGCGAAGCGCAAGAGGTAATAGCCGCCGGCGCGATCGAGCGTGAACTGGATATTGTCGCCGGCCTGATAGCTGCCGGTGTGGACCTCGCCCAGCCGTTCATTGGCCAGCCGTTCCGACAATGACGATTGGGCATGGGCAGCGGGCGCGGCCAACAGGGCCAGCATCAAGGCTGCCGCGCATGCAAGGAATGGCTTGGCCATCGCGTTTCTTGGTCTCGCAAAACTTCCTGTCGCGACCCGCTATGCCCCCGAAGGGCCGCGCGCTCCCCGAAGCAAGCGCGTTATCCCTGGCGAATGGGGCAAATTTAAGGATGTGGGTGCGACGGCCCGGCCGGCGGCCGAAAGTTGCGGAAGTCCCGCCGGCGGCCGGTTCCGTCCACCGCCTTGCGTGGCCAGGACCTTGGCAGGCGGGCCAAATCTCACTAAACCACGCCCATTCGAACCCGCCGCAGTCCTTCGCGCTAGGAAAGCTCCCGTGACGACGCATCCCAACAGCTTCAAATCCCGCCATACGCTGACGGTGGGCGGCAGGAAATACGTCTATTTCAGCCTTCCCGCCGCCGAAAAGAACGGTCTCAAGGGCATTTCGCGCCTGCCCTACTCGCTCAAGGTCTTGCTCGAAAACCTGTTGCGGAACGAGGACGGCACCACCGTCACAGCCGCCGACATCAAGGCGGTCGCCGGCTGGCTCAAGAACAGGCGTTCCGATCGCGAGATCGCGTTCAGGCCCGCGCGCGTCTTGATGCAGGATCTGACCGGCGTGCCCGCCGTCGTCGACCTCGCCGCCATGCGCGACGCCATGGCCAAGCTCGGCGGCGATCCCGAGAAGATCAACCCCCTCGCCGAAGTCGATCTCGTCATCGACCATTCGGTGATGGTCGACAATTTCGGCAAGCGCGATTCCTTCAGGAAGAACGTCACGCGCGAATTCGAGCGCAACGGCGAACGCTACGCCTTCCTGCGCTGGGGCCAGCAGGCCTTCGCCAATTTCAACGTGGTGCCACCCGGCACCGGCATCTGCCACCAGGTCAATCTGGAATACCTGGCCCAGACGGTGTGGACGCGGAAGCTCAAGGAAGGCCGCGGCACCGTCGAATACGCCTTCCCCGACACCCTCGTCGGTACCGACAGCCACACCACCATGGTCAACGGCTTGGCGGTGCTGGGCTGGGGCGTCGGTGGCATCGAGGCCGAAGCCGCGATGCTGGGTCAGCCCATCTCGATGCTGATCCCAGAAGTGATCGGCTTCCGGTTCACTGGCAAGCTGCGCCACGGCGTCACTGCCACCGATCTGGTGCTCACTGTCACCGAGATGCTGCGCAAGAAGGGCGTGGTCGGCAAATTCGTCGAATTCTACGGGCCCGGGCTCGACGAGATGCCGCTCGAGGACCGCGCCACCATCGCCAACATGGCGCCCGAATACGGCGCCACCTGCGGTTTCTTCCCGATCGATCACGAGACGCTGCATTACCTGAAGGCGACCGCGAGGAAGCCCGCCCGTCTCACGCTGGTGGAGAAATACGCCAAGGCGCAAGGCCTCTACCGCACCTCGAAGAGCGAGGAACCGGTCTTCACCGACACGCTTGCGCTCGATCTCGACGACGTCGTGCCGAGCCTTGCCGGTCCTCGCCGCCCGCAGGACCGGGTGTCGCTCGGCAATGCCTCTCAAGAGTTTGCGGTCGCCCTGATGGACACTTTCAAGAAGGAAGACGACGCCAATCGCCGCGCCAAGATAGAAGGCACCGAATACAGCATCGGCCATGGCGATGTCGTCATCGCCGCCATCACATCGTGCACCAACACCTCGAACCCGTCGGTGATGATCGGCGCAGGGCTCGTCGCCAAGAAGGCGGTCGAGCGCGGCCTGAAGGTGCGGCCCTGGGTCAAGACCTCGCTGGCGCCGGGAAGCCAGATCGTCACCGACTATCTGGAGAAGGCCGGGCTCAACAAATATCTCGACAAGCTCGGCTTCAATCTCGTGGGCTATGGCTGCACCACCTGCATCGGCAATTCGGGGCCGCTGCCGGAGCCCATCGCCAACGCGATCACCGAGGCCGATCTCGTCAGCTGTGCAGTGCTGTCCGGCAATCGCAATTTCGAGGGCCGCGTGCATCCGCAGGTGCGCGCAAATTATCTGGCCTCGCCGATGCTGGTGGTGGCCTATGCGCTGGGCGGTTCGATGAACCTCAACCTCACGCGCGATCCCGTCGGCTATGACGATGACGACGAGCCGGTCTTCCTCAAGGACATCTGGCCGAGCCCGAAGGAGATCGCCGATACCATCCGCAAAGCCGTGAAGCCGTCGAGCTTCCGCGCCCGGTACGGCGATGTCTTCCACGGCACGCCGGCCTGGCGGAAGGTCAAGGTCAACAAGGGCAAGACTTATACCTGGGATGCCAAGTCGACCTATGTGAAGAATCCGCCCTATTTCGAGGACATGGCCGAGAAGCCCGGCAAGACTGCCGACATCGAGGCCGCGCGGATTCTGGCGCTGTTCGGCGATTCAATCACCACCGACCACATCAGCCCCGCCGGCTCGATCAAGAAGGACGGCCCCGCCGGCCGTTATTTGATCGCGCACGGCGTGGACGTGAAAGACTTCAACTCCTATGGCTCGCGCCGCGGCAACGACGAGGTGATGGTGCGCGGCACCTTCGCCAATATCCGCATCAGAAACGAGATGATGGGCGGCCGCGAAGGCGGCAACACCATCCACCAGCCTTCCGGTGAGGAGATGTCGATCTACGACGCCGCCATGAAATACCGCGACGAGGCCGTGCCGGTGATCGTCATCGGCGGCAAGGAATACGGCACCGGCTCCTCGCGCGACTGGGCTGCCAAGGGGCCCAAGCTGCTCGGCGTGCGCGCGGTGATCACGGAAAGCTTCGAGCGCATCCACCGCTCCAACCTGGTCGGCATGGGTATCGCGCCCTTCGTCTTCACCGAGGGCAAGAGCCGCAAGGATTATGGGCTGACGGGTGCCGAGACCATCGACATTCCCGGCCTTTCCGGCAAGATCAAGCCGCGCATGAAAGTCGATGCGACCATCCATTATCCCGACGGCCGCACCGCAAGCATGCCGCTTCTGCTGCGCATCGATACGGCAGACGAGGTCGCCTACTTCACCAATGGCGGCATCCTGCAATATGTACTGAGAAACCTGCGCGCGGCGGCTTAAACGTCGGCGCTAACCGCTGAAGATCAGAGCCGCGCGATCACGGCCTGAAGTTTGCCGCGCACTTCGGCGGCGGCTTCCTTCAGGCGCGGATTGTCCACGGCCTGCATCGAGGCCACCGGATCGACGGCGGCGACTTCCGTTCTGCCGCGGCCCGCGTCCTGCACCACCACATTGCAGGGCAGCATGGTGCCGATCTTGTCTTCCAGCGTCAGCGCCTCGAAGGCGAGCTTGGGATTGCAGGCCCCGAGAATGCGATAGGGCCTGAAATCGACGCCGATCTTGTTCTTCAGCGTGGCGGCCACGTCGATCTCGGTGAGCACGCCGAAGCCTTCGCTCTTAAGCGCCTCGGTGGTGCGGTTGATCGCCTCGTCGAAGCCGCAATCGAGCGTCTTGCTGAAATAATAGCTCATCAGTCCCTCTCAATCCTGGCCCGCCAGGTCGCGCTTTTTCTCCAGATATTCCTCACGCCCGATCTCGCCCTTGGCGTAGCGCTGCTCGAGCGTGTCCAGCGCCGCCGAGCGCGCGGGCGGCGGAGGGATGTGCCTGTGGGGCGAGCGCAGCAGCAGCACCGCGAACAGCACAACCAGCACGATCGCAAGCCAGAAGCCGCCGAACGGCATGAACCATCCTCCCCACCAGCCATTCCCCATCATCCAGCCATAGTGCCACATGGTTCGACCTCCGGTCCCGCATCACGGCCTATATAGGCATCATCGCTGCTGCGGCCAGAGGCGAGTTTGAGGAAAATCAATGGTCCTTGCGTCCACCATCGGTGGCAGGGGCCGCCAGCCACGCAGGATGTTGAAAATCTTCGTGACCGGCGGCGGAGAATAGTTCCGGTTTGCGCCCCTTCGTGCCAGAATCAAATTGAAGTGACTGGAGGGGGACCGGCACGGCTCCTATTGTTTTTCCCATGCCCTTGCGCCCCGACGCCCGAATTCGCGCAGCCCTGCTCGCCATTGCCGCGACCGCGCTCCTGGCGACGGCGGCCCGGGCGGGGCCGCCCGCGCGGCCGGTCGTGGTCGAGCTCTACACCAGTCAGGGCTGCAGCTCGTGCCCGCCGGCCGATGCGCTTCTGGGCCAGCTGGCCGGCCGCAACGACGTGCTCGCGCTCAGCCTGCCGATCACCTATTGGGACATGCTGGGCTGGACCGACACCTTTGCCAGCAAGGCCAACACTGCCCGCCAAAAGGCCTATGCGGCGCTGATGGGCCGCGGCGGCGTCTACACCCCGCAAATGATCATCGACGGCATGGACGATGTCGTCGGCAGCCGCGTGCCGGCGGTGAACCAGGCGATCAGCGCGCGCGAGGCCGACATGGCCGATGTTCCGGTGACGCTGAAGCTGACGCCGGACGAAGTGCATGTAAGCATCGCCGCAGCCAAGGACAAGGCCAAGCGCGACGCCACGATCTGGCTGTTCCGCATAAGGCCGCAGGCCACCGTCAAGATCGGCGCCGGCGAAAACAGCGGTCGCACCGTCACCTATCGCAACATCGTGCGCGCGGTCGAGGCGGTGGGCATCTGGAAGGGGCAGGCGGTTTCGCTCGATCTGCCGCGCGAGGCGATGGGCGGCCAGGCCGGCGAGGGCGTTGCCGTGGTGGTTCAGAGCCGCGGCTATGGCCGCATCATCGGTGCGACGCCGATCGACGTGATGAGCGTCGCTGCCGCCGATCGCTGATCCACGCATGCCCGGCGGAAGGTATCGGCCATGATCCAATTGCCGGCGTCGCTGTTGTCGGGAGTGGCCTTCGCAGCGGTTGGCGCGCTGGCGGCAGTCATCGTTGCCATGGCGGCGACCGGGCTTGGCGAACCGGTGAAATCCTATCTGCGCTTTGCCGCGGCCCTCACGGCGGCGGTGGCCGCCGCGGGCCTGTTCGCCGCTTTGGGCGGAAGAAGCCTGGCATCATTGGCGGTCGCGGTGCAGGATCTGGTGGCGGCATTGGTGCCGGCCGCGCTCGCGCTGGCCGCGCTGACGCGCTATCTGCGGCCGTTGCCGGCGCTGGCTTCGACGGCGGCGCTCGCCATCGCCTGCACGGCAGGATTGTTCGCCGCCGCGCTCGACAGCGCCTTGCTAGGCTATGCCCCGCTTGTCGTCTGCGCGCTTGTCATTGCCGTGCTGGCCGCGCGCGCCTGGCCGCATGATCGCAGGTCTGCCCTGCTGCTCGGCCTCGGCGCGGGCGCGTTCGTGGCGGCGGCTTCGTCCTCGATGGGCGGCGGTGCCGAAGGCCGCATTGGCTTCATGCTGTTTTTCGCAGCCGGTCAGCTCGGCATAGCGCTGGCGATTGCGCGCCGCTCAGATCTTGCAGTCGACAGCCATGCGCGGAGCCGGCCGCGCGCAGTCTTCATACGCCGCAAAGACTGAGCGCGGGTCGCAGCCTGAGGGTTGCGCCAGCACTTGGCCCAGCACCTGGGCGACGAAAGCGGGCCTCAGCCGCGGCCCATGCCAGAGCGGCGCGTAGTCGTCTGTTCCGGATCGGGACACATGGCTACGCCTGGCATTTGGGCGGCGCTCCGCGCCGCCACTGTCGCTCCGGCCCGGGCGATCGCGCAAATCGCTTGTTTTGCAGGCTTTTTCGACACGCGTGAGAGAGTGGCGCGCGGCCGCCGCCGCCGCTGCCGAAACCGTCACGATGTGGCCGTTGCCTGTCATAACCGGTCCTTAACGCAAATCGCGCGCCAGGACCCGATTGTGCGCCGTTGTGGCGGAAATTTCGAGTTTCTTAATGACCACGGGGCATCATTCACTCAAAGGCCGATAAAAATTGGCCAGGGATGGTGGGTAGTGCTTAGTCAGACGCTTCCAAAGAAGCCTGTCGATGGTATTCGTGCATTGGCCGCGGCGCAGGACGCCGACCGGCTGCGGCTGGCGATTGCCGGCGCGCGCGAACTTGCATTCGACTGGGCGGTCCGCGACGATCGCATCTCCTGGGAGGGCGATCACGAGATACTTTCGCTTCACGCCGATCCCAACCGGCTTTATCGCGGCGACGGTTTTCGCCGCTGGATGAATGCGGCCGGCCGTGAGCGTCTGGCCGAAATCATCAACGAAACGGCGCCGCAAGACACCTCCTTCGACATCGAATTCGAAGTCGCTTCGGCAATGGGCTCGGTGGTCTTCGAAATGCGCGGCGTGCGCATTGTCAACCACGAGGGCGCCGCGGAGCGGCTGTCCGGGATTCTGCGCGTCATCACCGAACGCAAGCGCGAATCGCAACGCCTTGCCTATCTGGCCACGCGCGACGAATTGACCGGTCATCTCAACCGCACCAGCCTGCGCGCCGAACTGGCGCAGGTGATCGAACAGGCCAAGGCGGAGAAGCGCACCTGCGCCTATCTCGTGGCGTCGATCGACCGCCTGGCGATGATCAACGAAGCCTATGGTTTCGGCGCGGCCGACGAAGTCATCGTCGCGGTGGGCGAGCGCATCTCATCTGCGCTCAGAGGCAGCGACGTCATCGGACGCACCGCCGGCAACAAGCTCGGCGTGATCTTGAGCAAATGCGCCGAACGCGAGATTCCCGTCGTGGCCGAGCGTCTGCGCGCGGCGGTGCGCGGCGAGGTTATTGCCACGCGCACCGGGACGGTGTCGGCCACGATCACTGTGGGCGCGGTGTGGCTTCCCTCCGGCGCCAGTTCCAGCCAGGAGGCGATGCTGCGCGCCGAGGAAGCGCTCGACCAGGCCCGCGCCGCGGGCCGCGACGGCTACGCCGTCCACGCCGTGTCGCCGCAGCGCGAGACCGCGCGGATGCGGCTCATGACGATCGCCGACGAGGTCGTGGCCGCGCTTCACGAAAAGCGGCTGATCTTCGCCTATCAGCCGATTATCGACGCCAAGACGAGAGAACCGGTCCATTACGAATGCCTGCTGCGCATGGCCCGCCCCGACGGCACCATCGTAAGCGCCGGCCAGTTCATACCGGCCGCCGAACAGCTCGGCCTGGTGCGGCTGGTCGATCGTCACGCCTTGGAGATGACAGTGGCGCAGCTGCGCACCAATCCGGACATCAGCCTCGCCGTCAATGTCTCCGGCACCACGGCGGGCGACCCGTCGTGGCTGCAGAGTTTCGTCAGCTATGTGCGCCTCAACCGCGACATCGCCCCGCGCATGGTGGTGGAACTTACCGAAACCGCGGCCCTCAACGATTTCGAAGAAAGTGCGCGCTTCGTCACCAATCTGCGCGAGATGGGATGTCAGGTGGCGATCGACGATTTCGGCGCCGGCTACACCTCGTTCCGCAATCTGCAGATGTTGAACGTCGACACCGTTAAGATTGACGGCACATTCGTTCAAAGGCTTTGCGAATCTCCCGACAATCAGATTTTCGTGCGCACGCTCGTCGATCTGGCGAAGAACTTCCATCTCAAGACCGTCGCGGAATGGGTCACCTCGGACGAGGAAGCTGCCCTGCTCGAAAGCTTCGGCGTCGACTATTTCCAGGGATTTCATTTCGGCGAACCGGTCATCAACCCGCATTGGGCCACCGGCTGATCGCATCGCCATTGCGATGTGCGACGAAATGCACCGCGAATCGCGGCAAATGTGCATTTCGCAGCGAGAAATCGGCATTTTCCCGTCTTCAAGTCTGGAATGACGAAATCATGCGTTCTATGATGGCGACGCATTCCGCCCTTCGACCGAGGGCTTGACGCAAATTTGGACGCGGATCTTGTCGGCGCGATGTGGCTGAGAATGCCGGTCGCGGTTTCGGCCGATCGCTGCTGAAGCCGTTTCGGCCGTTCGTCCATTTTCACGTGCACACGTGCACATGCCTGCCGTCGTCGGACGGTGTCCGCGCCGCACGCGCGGACTATGGCTCAAATCAAGGAGGAAACGAGATGAACGGAAGCCCGGTGGAAAACATTTTCAGGCCGTCCGACAAGCAGGATTTCGGCGAGGATCCCACTGCGGTTCGCGAGTCGGACCATTATCGCGGCGAATATGTTCGCGGCTTTGTCGACAAATGGGACGATCTCATCGACTGGGAGGCGCGCGCGAAAAGTGAAGGCCGCTTCTTCATCGACGTCCTCAAGGCCCGCGATAAGCGCTCCGTGCTCGATGTCGCCACCGGCACCGGTTTCCACTCGATCCAGCTCATGAAGGCGGGCTTCGACGTCACCTCGGCCGACGGCTCGGCCGAAATGCTGGCGCGCGCCTTCGAGAACGGACGCGAACAGGGCCTGTTGCTCAAGACGGTGCATGCCGACTGGCGCTGGCTCAACAAGGATATCCACGGCAAGTACGACGCCATCATCTGCTTGGGCAACAGCTTCACCCATCTCTTCGACGAGAACGACCGCCGCCGTGCGCTGGCTGAATTCTACGCCGCGCTCAAGCATGACGGCATCCTGATCATCGATCAGCGCAACTACGACCGCATTCTCGATGATGGCTTCGCTTCAAAGCACAAATATTATTATTGCGGCGACCAGGTGACGGCCGAGCCCGAATATGTCGATGAGAGCCTGGCGCGCTTCGAATACTCCTTCCCGGACGGCTCGAAATACCACCTCAACATGTTCCCGCTCCGGAAGAACTATGTTCGCCGCCTGCTGCGCGATGTCGGCTTTCAGCAGGTTCATTCCTATGGCGACTTCCAGGAGGAAGGCGAAGAAACCGATCCCGATTTCTTCGTTCACGTTGCGGAGAAGAGCTATGGCCAATAATGCGGCGCGGGCCGGCGTCGAGACCGCCCGCAGTTATTACGACAGCGACGACGCCGACAATTTCTACGCTACCATCTGGGGCGGGGAAGACATCCATATCGGCATCTACGACACCACCAAGGACATCCGCGAAGCCAGCCGGGCGACGGTGGACCGCATCATTTCAAAGCTCGGCGAGCTTTCCGGCAAGCGAGTGCTCGACATCGGGGCGGGCTTCGGCGGTGCGGCCCGCGTGCTGGCGGGCGAACATGGCGCCCGTGTCGTGTGCCTCAACCTGTCGGGCGTCGAGAACGCGCGCAATCGCGCGATGAACCGCAACGCGGGGCTTGCGGACCGGATCGAGGTGGTCGACGGCTCGTTCGACGATCTGCCGTTCGGCAATGCGAGTTTCGACGTTGTCTGGAGCCAGGATGCGATCCTGCACGCCCCCGACCGCAGGGCGGTTCTCGACGAGGCCGCCCGCGTGCTCAAGCCCGGCGGCGATTTTATCTTCACCGATCCCATGCAGGCCGACGATCTTTCCGACCGCAAACCGCTGCAGCCGATCTACGATCGCATCCATCTCGCCGATCTGGCTTCCTTCGCCTTCTACCGCAAGGAGCTCAAGGGGCGTGGTTTCGACGAGGCCGAAATCGAGGTGCTGACGAACCAGCTGCGCAATCATTATGCGCGCGTGCGCGAGGAATTGTCGGCCCGCCGCAAGGAGCTCAAAGCCGACGACGCCTTTGTCGAGCGCATGCTGGCCGGTCTGCAGCACTGGGTCGACGGCGCCGACAAGGGCCTGCTCGCCTGGGGCATCATGCGGTTCACGAAGCGCTGAAGTCCGCACATGAACAAGGCCTGGTCTCGCTGCGAGACGCGGCCTTAATCATAGGTTCGTGGCAAGCCTATTTGCGTTCGCGGGCCAGTTCGGAGAGCTGTTTGCGCATCGCCTCGATCTCGCTCTTGAGCTCGCTGATCTCCTCGGACGGCCTGGTCTCCGCCGGTTTGGCGGCCGTCTCTGCGGCACCGTTCGCATTCTTGGCCATCGCGAAGGGCGAAAACATATTCATGGCGCGTTCGAAGATCGCCAGGTTCTGGCGCGTCATGGTTTCGAGGGCGACTGAGCCGCCGCCGAAGGCCTCGGCCAGGCGATTGCGCATCGCCTCCTGGTTCTTTGTGAAGCTCTCCATCGAGAGGTCGAGATAACCCGGCACGAAGGACTGCAGGGAATCGCCGTACATGCGGATGAGCTGGCGCAGGAAACGGATAGGCAAAAGGTTCGGGCCCTTGTTCTCTTCCTCGAAGATGATCTGGGTGAGCACCGAACGGGTGATGTCTTCGCCGCTGCGTGCGTCGCGCACTTCGAAGTCCACGCCTTCCTTCACCATCTCGCACAGATGATCGAGCGTGACATAGCTCGAGGTCTGCGTGTTGTAGAGCCGCCGGTTCGCATATTTCTTGATGATGACGGATTCACCCGTCTTGGCCTGGTCCGCTTTCTCGTCTGTCACGCATCACCCGCTGGATGAGAGCTGCGCGCCCGTATGTGGACGCTGGTTCTTCGTTAAAACAACCGTACAATTCCCACACTGTCCAGTGTCTTCTGCCCTTATACTGTGCACTGCACCACTGTTAGCGCCCGCCAACAGTCTGATATATAAGCAAAAATCTGCGCAGTTTACCCTCGCTCGCATTCGCGGCATTTTGGGCGCAGCCCCGCAACAGCCCTGCTTCCGGAGATTTTCATGCCTGATGTCGTCATCGTCTCGGCCGCCCGCACGCCGGTCGGCGCATTCAACGGCGCGCTTTCGTCGCTGCCCGCCCACGAACTCGGCCGCGCCGCCATCGCAGCCGCGCTGGGCCGCGCCCATGTCGAGGGCAAGGACGTCTCCGAAGTGGTGCTGGGCCAGATCCTGACGGCGGCCCAGGGCCAGAATCCGGGCCGCCAGGCCGCCATCGCCGCCGGCATCCCCTACGAGACGCCGGCCTGGCTGGTGAACCAGTTGTGCGGCTCGGGCCTGCGCGCGGTGGCGCTCGGCTATCAGGCCATCGTCAATGGCGATGCGACAATCGTCGTCGCCGGCGGCCAGGAATCGATGAGCCAGGCCCCGCACGCGGCGCACCTGCGCAACGGCACCAAGATGGGCTCGCTCGAAATGGTCGACACCATGATCAAGGACGGGCTGATCGATGCCTTCAACGGCTATCACATGGGCGTGACCGCCGAGAACGTCGCCGAGCGCTGGCAGATCACCCGCGAGCAGCAGGACAAGTTCGCCGTCGCCTCGCAGAACAAGGCCGAGGCCGCGCGCAAAGCCGGCCGCTTCAAGGACGAGATCGTTCCCGTCACCATCAAGGAGCGCAAGGGCGAGCGCGTGGTCGATCAGGACGAATATATCCGCGACGGCGTCACCTATGACGGCGTTGCAGGGATGCGGCCGGCCTTCGCCAAGGACGGCACCGTCACCGCGGCCAACGCCAGCGGCATCAATGATGGCGCCGCCGCGCTGGTGCTGATGAGCGCCGATGATGCCAGGGCCCGCGGCCTCGCCCCGCTGGCCCGCATCGCCTCCTGGGCCCATGCCGGCGTCGATCCGGCGATGATGGGCAGCGGACCAATTCCGGCCTCCCGCGCCGCGCTCAAGAAGGCGGGCTGGCGGGTCTCCGACCTCGATCTGGTCGAGGCGAACGAGGCCTTTGCCGCCCAGGCCTGCGCCGTCAACAAGGACATGGGCTGGGACCCGGCCAAGGTGAACGTGAACGGCGGGGCCATCGCCATCGGCCATCCCATCGGCGCCTCCGGTGCGCGCGTGCTGACCACGCTGCTCTACGAGATGGGCAAGCGCGACGCCAAGAAGGGCCTGGCCACGCTGTGCATCGGCGGCGGCATGGGCATTGCCATGTGCGTCGAGAGGTGATGAAAGGCATCTCAGCACAGATGAAACCGGTTCAGGGAGCAGGTTGATGACACGCGTGGCAATCGTGACCGGCGGCACCAGGGGCATCGGCGAGGCGATCTCGGTCGCGCTTCGCGATGCCGGCTACAAGGTCGCGGCCAATTACGCCGGCAATGACGAACGCGCCCACGCCTTCGCGCAAAGAACCGGCATCGCCGTCTACAAATGGGATGTCGCCGATTTCGAATCCTGTGCGGCCGGCGTCGCCAAGGTCGTGGCCGAACTCGGGCCCGTCGACATCGTCGTCAACAATGCCGGCATCACCCGCGACGCCACGATGAGAAGAATGACCCGCACCAATTGGGACGAGGTGATCGACGTCAATCTCGGCGGCTGCTTCAACATGTCGAAGGCGGCCTGGGACGGCATGCTGGCGCGCAGCTTCGGCCGCATCGTCAATATCGGCTCGATCAACGGCCAGGCCGGCCAGTACGGCCAGGTCAATTACGCCGCCGCCAAATCCGGCATCCACGGCTTCACCAAGGCGCTGGCGCAGGAAGGCGCGGCCAAGGGCATCACCGTCAACGCCATCGCGCCTGGCTATATCGACACCGACATGGTGGCCGCCGTCCCGCCCCCAGTGCTCGAAAAGATCGTCGCCCGGATACCGGTCGGCCGGCTGGGCCACGCCGACGAGATCGCCCGCGGCGTGCTGTTCCTGGTCGCCGACGAGGCCGGCTTCGTCACCGGCTCGACGCTGTCGATCAATGGCGGCCAGCATATGTATTGACGGGTGGGCACGCTCTCCTCGCTCGATGCCCTTGACCTCGCCTGCGTGCGCGGCGGCAGGCTCGTGTTTCGCGATCTCGCCTTCACGGTCGAGGCCGGCCTCGCGCTTGCGCTCGAAGGCGCCAACGGCGCCGGCAAGACCTCGCTGTTGCGCATGATCGCGGGCTTTCTGGCGCCCGCGCGCGGGGACCATCCGCCTGCGGACGGATGATGCCGGCCAGATCACGGACGGCGAGGAACGCGGTCGGCAGATCGGCTGGCTCGGCCATCACGATGGCGTCAAGCCGCAGCTCACCGCGCGCGAGACGCTCGCCTTCTATGCGCGGCTTTACGGTCGCGATTTTGAACCCGATGCCGGTTTGGCCGAGGTCGGGCTTGCCCGCGCCGCCGATCTGCCGGGCCAATATCTCTCCGCCGGGCAGAAGAAGCGGCTGGCGCTGGCGCGGCTGAAGCTTTCGGGCCGGCCGCTGTGGCTGATGGACGAGCCGCTGGCCGCCCTCGATGCGGCCGGCAAGGTGCTGGCGGCGGGCATGATCGCTGCCCATTGCGCCGGTGGCGGCATCGCCGTCGTCGCCACGCATGAGGCCCTCGGCCTCGATTGCGTTCGCCTGGCGCTGGGTGCGCCATGACACCCTTTGCTGCCCTGCTCATGCGCGATATCCGGCTGGCCACGCGCGCGGGCGGCGGGGCGGCGCTGGCGCTGGCCTTCTTTGCCGCGGTCGCGGCCCTGGTGCCGCTCGGCGTCGGCGCCGACTTGAAGCTCCTCGGCCGCATCGCGGGCGGGGTGTTGTGGGTGGCCGCGGTGCTGGCCGCGCTTCTGTCGCTCGACCGGCTGTTCCAGGCCGATTTCGAAGACGGCAGCCTCGACCAGATCGCGCTGGCGCCGCTGTCGCTGGAAGCCGCGTCCTTCGCCAAGATCGCGGCCCACTGGCTGACCACCGGCCTGCCGCTGACACTGATGTCGCCGCTGCTGGCGCTGCTGTTCAATCTGCCAACCTCCGGCTATGTCGCGCTGGTGGCCTCGCTGGCAGTGGGCACGCCGGCGGCCAGCGCCATCGGCGCCATCGGCGCAGGCCTGACCATGAGCGTGCGCCGCGGCGGGCTGATCCTGCCGCTTCTGGTGCTGCCGCTGTTGGCTCCGGCGGTGATTTTCGGCGCGGGCGCGGTGATTTCGGCGATCGACGGGCTGGCCAATGGCGCGTTGTTGCTGCTTTCGGCCTTTTCACTTGCCGCCGTGCTTTTGGCCCCGTTTGCTGCGGCGGCCTCCGTGCGGCTCAACCTTGCGGGATGAGTGCGACGCTTGCCGCGCGAACAGGGAGACGCTAGAGCCGCCATGATGCTGTTCGAGCTCGCCAATCCCAGACGCTTCATGACCCTGAGCGGCCAATTGCTGCCCTGGTTCTGGGCCATCGCGATTCTGTGCCTCGGCGCCGGGCTCTATCTCGGTCTGTTCGCAGTGCCGCCGGACTACCAGCAGGGCACCACCGTCAAGATCATGTTCATTCACGTGCCGGCCGCGACCTCCGGCATGATGGTCTATGTCTGCATCGTCGTGGCGAGCGTCTTCGGTCTGGTCAACCGCCATCCTCTGGCCGACGTCGCGGCCAAGACGGCCGCGCCTTTGGGCGCGCTCTTTACTGCGCTGGCGCTGATCACCGGTTCGCTGTGGGGCAAGCCGATGTGGGGCACCTATTGGGTCTGGGACGCCCGGCTGACCGCGTATCTGATCCTGCTGTTTCTTTACTTCGGCTACATGGCGCTGTGGAACGCGATCGAGGACGAAACGCGCGCGGCTCGCGCCGCCGCGATTCTGGCGCTGGTCGGCGCGGTCGATCTGCCGATCATCTATTTCTCCGTTAATTGGTGGAACACGCTGCACCAGGGCAACAGCATCTTCACCGGTGAGATCGCCGCGGTGTTTCTGTGGCCGCTGTTTCTGATGATGGCGGGCTACGGCTTCCTGTTCGCATCGCTGTGGATGGTCCGTATCAGGACGGAAATCGTGGCGCGCCGGGCCCGTTCGCTCGAACTTCGGGCGGGTGGGGCATGAGCGTGGCCACCTATCTGGCGATGGGCGGGTATGCCGCCTTTGTCTGGCCGGCTTATGCTGCGAGCTTCGTCGGGCTTGCCGGCGCGGTGGTGCTGACGCTCGCGGCCTGGCGGCGCGCGAGAGCCCGGCTCGCCCGCCTCGAAGCCCTCAAGGACGATCGCCCGTGAAACGCCTGATCTTCATCGTTCCGATCGTGCTGTTCGCCGTTCTGGCCTATTTCCTGTTCAGCAGCCTGCTTTCGGGGCCGCCGCAACTCCTGCCGTCTATGCGGATCGACAAGCCGGCGCCCACTGTCCCGCTGCCGCCGCTGGACGCGCAGGCGAAGGGCTTCAGCCCCGCCGATCTCAAGGACGGCCACGTCACGGTGATAAATTTCTTCGCCTCGTGGTGCGCCCCCTGCCGCGTGGAGGCGCCGGTGCTGCCGCTGGTGGCCCAGATCAAAGGCATTCAATTCTATGGCGTCGTCTACAAGGATCTGCCGGACAAGTCGCGCCAGTTCCTCGACGAGCTCGGCGATCCGTTCTCGCGCATCGACATCGACGAAAGCGGGCGTGCCGGAATCGAATGGGGCATCACCGGCGTGCCGGAGACTTTCGTCATCGATGGCAAGGGTGTCGTGCGGATGCACTATGCGGGCCCTCTGACGCCCGAGTTCATCAAGAACCAGCTCATGCCCGTGATCGAGCGGGCCCAGGCGACGAGCTGACCTTTAGACTTTGGCAACCACGATCCTTCAATCTGCCGCGCGATGCAGATCAGCGCGAACAATCTTCTGATCGCCGCCGGCCAGCCGCGCGCCGCCGCGCGGCCCGGCGCGGACGGATTTGCCGCAGCGCTCGGCGAGGCCAAAGCCGCCGCGCCCAGGCCGTTCGAGCCGCCCAGCCTTGAATCCGAGCCGGCGAAGCCCGAACCGGCTCTTCCGCAGGCCGCGGCGCCGGCACCCAGCTCCACGGCCTATGCGCCGGCGATGCCGCCGGGCGCCAATCTCGACATTCGCGTGTGATCCGGCGCGCTTAGCCGCGGCGGCGTACGGGGATCTTGCGCCGCGGCCGCAGCGGACCCGCTTCGCCCAAGTTTTCGGCGGCTGCCGCGATGGCCGCCAGCGACTTCAGGAAACGCGTGCGTTCGGCAGCCGGGAGCGCCTCGAGCAGGGCCCGTTCGGCGCGGTCGGCGGCGGTCCGGGCCGCCCTGAGCGCCTTGCGCCCCGCCGGGGTGATGGCCACGGCATTGGCGCGCTGATCCTCCTCGGTCCGCTCGCGGCTGATCAGCCCTTTCTCGAGCATCCGCCGCACCATCTCGGCCAGCGTCGAGCGATCGATGCCGGTCATCTCGACGAGCGCGGTCTGGCTCGTGCCCTCGTGATGTTCGAGCGCGCACAGCACGGTGAACTGTTGCTTGGTGAGATCGCGCGCGCCGGTTTCGCGCGCGTAGAGATCGCCATAGAACTGCTGGCAGCGCCTCATGAGGTAGGATGGCGTCTCAGCGAACTCTAAAGCGCCGTTCGCTTTTCGCGGTCCCTTCGCCGTCATGCAAGTCACCCCCACAGTGCCAGTTCTTCTGAGTGCCAGTTCTTCTGAGTGTCAGTTCTTCTGAGCGGTCAGTTCGTCTGAATGCCGGTATCGTCAGATCGCTCCTGAGACCCGCCTGCTGCCCAGCCCGATCACATTCACCCCGACAGGTAAGGGCGCCCGGCCATCCTTACGCCATCCCCACCGGGATCGGAGACTAAACGAGGGACGGCAGTCACCACAACAGGTTCGCTTCCAAATTTCTTCCGCTGCGCGCGGCGGCGGCGACTTTGGTACTATCGTGCCGGGAACGGATTGGGCACTCATCGGCTCGATGAGCGAGCGCAACAAACCGAAACCGCCGCCGCTGCCTTATTTCGAGCGCCGTGTTCCTGAAGGGGACACGTTCGAACGCGACGTGTGCGGACATTGCGGCCACATCGTCGATGCCGATCCCAAGATCGTGGTCGGGTCCGTAGTCGCGCACGACCGCAACATCTTGTTGTGCAGGCGCGCGATCGAACCAAGAAACAACTATTGGACATTGCCGGCCACTATACGGTGGCGCATATCAGTCAGGTTCAATTGATCTACCGCGCGGCCCGGAGAGCGTGGAAACACCGCTCTTCGCCTGGGACGATATCCCTTGGAACGAACTGGCTTTTCCCAGTGTCCAATGGGCTTTGCAGCACGTCCGCCTGACGCGCGCACACAGTGCGTTCGTGCCCTTCACCAGCCCGGACGGCGGACGCGGACTTCAGCTCTCGGTGTGATCGGCATCCTCGATCTGGTGTTTGAGCACCAGCGGGGTCTGCGCCAGCGCGAACAGAAATATCAGCGGCATGATGGCGAAGACCTTGAAGTCGACCCATATGGCGGTCGAGAAATTGCGCCACACCGCCTCGTTCAGCACCGCGAGACCGAGAAAGAACAGGCCCCATCGCCAGGTCAGGCGGCGCCAGCCTTCGTCCGAAAGTTCGAAGGCGTTCTCGAACACATAGCGGATGAACAGCCGGTTGAAGCGCAGGCCCCCGATCAACATCAGGCCGAAAAATACGTAGAGCACCGTCGGCTTCATCTTGATGAAGGTCGCGTCCTTCAGATAGAGCGTCAGCCCGCCGAAGATGACGACCAAAACCGCGGTGAAAAGCGGCATCGGCGACAGCCTGCGCTCGCGCCAGTAACCGAAGGCCAGCGCCGCCAGGACCGCGACCATAAACACCGCGGTTGCCGTGAAAATACCGTAGAATTCGAAGGTCGCGAAAAACAGGATCAGCGGCCCCAGGTCACAGACGAGCCGCATCAAGGGCAACTGGGCGCTGGGCTTGGCGCGCGCGCTCATGCCGCCCCCGTCAGAGCCTTGGCGAAGGCCTCGGCCGAAAACACCTGCAGGTCCTCGGCATCCTCGCCCACGCCGATGAAATTCACCGGCAGGCCGAATCTGTCGGCCAGAGCCACCAGAATCCCGCCCTTGGCGGTGCCGTCCAGCTTGGTCATGACAAGTCCCGTCAGCGCGACCGTGGCGCGGAAGGCTTCGACCTGCGAGACCGCGTTCTGCCCGGTCGTGGCGTCGAGCACCAGCAGCACCGCGTGCGGCGCCTCCGCATCCAGCTTCTTGATGACGCGGGCGATTTTCTCCAGTTCTGCCATCAGCCCCGTCTTGTTCTGCAAGCGGCCGGCGGTGTCGATCAGCACCACGTCCGCGCCATCCTGCCGCGCCTTTTCAATGGCGTCATAGGCAAGCCCCGCCGCGTCGGCGCCGGGCGCGCGCGCCACCACCGCAGCACCCGCGCGCGTGCCCCAGACCTGGAGCTGCTCGATCGCGGCGGCGCGGAAGGTGTCGCCGGCGGCCAGCACCACCTTGTGGCCCTCACCGGCCAGCCGTTTGGCGATCTTGCCGATGGTCGTGGTCTTGCCGGTTCCATTGACGCCTGCGACCAGCACGATGAACGGGGATCTTCCTTCATCGATGATGAAGGGCTTTTCGACGGGCGCCAGCACCTTTGCGATTTCGGCCGCCAGAATGGCGCGCAATTCGCTCTCGGAAATCTCCCTGTCGTAGCGGTTCTGGGCGACGGCAGCGGCCAGTCTTGCGGCGAGCCCGGCACCCAGATCGGCCGCGATCAGCGCCTCCTCCAGTTCGGCCACGGTCTCATCGTCGAGACGCCTTTTGCTGAAGACCGCCGACAGGTTCTGGCCGAGCGCGCCGCTGCTGCGCGCCAGGCCGGTTTTCAGCCGCTCCATCACGGTCGGCGGCGGAGGAGCTTCTCCGAATGTCCTCATAGCCTGCCGATCAGATGCTTGCCGTTTGCGCCCGTGATATGCACGCGCGCGAATGTGCGCGGTTCCGCCGCGCCATGGAACTCGACCGGCGCAAAGCAGCTTGTGCGGCCCACACCGGGCCGTTCAACCAGAATCTCCTGGTCACTACCCTGAAGCATCGCGAAACGGGCGGCCAGCGCAGCTTCCCCCTTGGCGCGCAGAGCGGCGGCGCGGGATTTGACGAGACTGCGCGGCAATTGCGGCATTCGGGCGGCTGGTGTCCCTTTTCTGGGACTGAACGGGAAAACATGGAGATAGGTGAGGCCGGCCTCGTCGATAAGGTTGAGCGTGTTGTCGAACATCTCGTCGCTTTCAGTCGGGAAACCGGCGATCAGATCGGCACCGAAGGCGGCATCGGACCGTAGGCGCCGCACAGCCTCGCAGAATTCGATGGTGTGGCGGCGGCTGTGGCGCCGCTTCATGCGCTTGAGGATCATGTCGTCGCCGGCCTGCACCGAGAGATGGAAATGCGGCATCAGCCGCTCCTCGCCGGCAATCACCGCCATCAGCGCGTCGTCGACCTCGATCGAAGTCGAGCGAGGAGAGCCGCAAACGCTTGAGCTCCGGAACCAGCTTGAGGATCTTTTGGACGAGCAGGCCAAGGGAGGTCTGACCGGGCAAATCGGCGCCGTAAGCAGTCAGATCGACGCCGGTCAGCACGATTTCCGGAAAGCCGGCCTCGACCAGCCGGCGCGCCTCGGCCACGACCGCGCCCATCGCCACGCTTCGCGACGGCCCGCGTCCGAACGGAATGATGCAGAAGGTGCAGCGGTGGTCGCAGCCGTTCTGCACCTGCAGGAAGGCGCGGGCACGGCCGTCGAAGGAATCGACGAATTGGGCGGCGGTTTCGCGGACCTCCATGATGTCGTTGACCCGCACGCGCTCGGCGCGTCCGAGACCGAAATCGGCGTAGGAGGAGGTTTTGAGTTTCTCTGCGTTGCCCAGGACCAGATCGACCTCGTTCATCGCGGCATAGGTTTGGGGCTCGGTCTGGGCGGCGCAGCCGGTGACGATGATTCTGGCGCCGGGATTGGCGCGCGCCGCTTTGCGGATCGCCTGGCGCGACTGGCGCACGGCCTCTTGCGTCACCGCGCAGGTGTTGAAGACGATCGCGTCCGTCAGGCCGGCTTCGGCCGCACGCGCGCGCATGGCCTCCGATTCATAGGCATTGAGGCGACAGCCGAAGGTGACGATCTCGGTGTGTTTGAACGGCGCGTTCATGGCGCCTCCACAAGCGCGCCAAGATTGATCTCGCCGCGATAGACCAGGCTCGCCGGTCCGGTCATCAGAATGTGATCGTCGCTAGCGCGCCATTCGATCCGCAAGGTTCCGCCATCGAGCACCACCTCCACCTTGCGCTCGCAGAGATCGCGGCGATGGGCCACCACCGCGGCGGCGCAGGCGCCGGTGCCGCAGGCGCGCGTGATGCCGGCGCCGCGCTCCCACACCCGCATGCGCAGGCGCGTGCGCGAAAGCACCTGCACGAATTCGACATTGACCCGCGCCGGAAACATGCGGTGATGCTCGATGGAGGGACCGAGGTCGGCAACGGGCGCGAGCGCCGCATCTTCGACGAACAGCACGCAATGCGGATTGCCGACCGACACCGCCGAGACGGGATAATCCTTGCCGTCCACGTCCAGCGAAAACGTGTTGGTGTCGGCGGGCTCGGCGAGCGGAATCTCGTCCCAGGCGAATTTCGGGGCGCCCATGTCGACGCTGATCTCGCCGCCTTCCACCTCGCGGCAGGCGACGATCCCGCCCGGCGTGGCAAGCCTGAGCTCGGGGACGTCCTTTTCTTCCATCAACACGCCGGCCACGCAGCGCGCGGCATTGCCGCAGCTTTCGACCTCGCCGCCATCGGCATTGAAAATGCGCATCTCCGCGTCGGCCGCGGCCAATCCCGGCCGGCCGATCACGATCACCTGATCGCAGCCGACGCCGGTGCGCCGGTCGGCCACGGCCCGGGCCAACGCGGGATCGAGGCTGACCCCGCCCTTGCGCGCGTCGAAGACCACGAAATCGTTGCCGAGGCCATGCATTTTCAGGAACGCCGTCATGGCCGCCTTATAGGGCCCCGGGCGCGCGCGGGCCAGTGCCGGCGCTTGACCCGCTGCCCACGGGCGGCGACAAGGCCATAATGACAACGCGGAACGGGCTGGTGGTGATACGCAGGCTATTCGCGGCCGTGATCGTGGCGGCGGCGCTGGCCGGCGCCTGGCAGGCGATGGGAGCGGGCGAGGTGGAACACAAAGAGGCGGCCGGGCCCCACGATCCCTGGGCCTGGCTCGAGGACATCCATGGCGCCAAGCAGCTCGACTGGGTGAAGGCGCAGAACGCCGTCGCACTCAGGACGCTGAAGTCCGATTCCGACTACCAGCCCGACTACGATTCCATCCTGTCGGTGCTCGATGCCACCGACCGCATCCCTTACGTCTCGCTCGTCAAGGACAAGGCCTTCAATTTCTGGCAGGACGCCCGGAACCCCAAGGGCCTCTGGCGTGTGACCTCGATCGCCGATTACGCGACGCCGGATCCCAAATGGCAGACGCTCCTCGACGTCGACAAGCTTGGCGCCGACGAAAAGACGAGCTGGGTGTGGAAGGGCGCCGATGTGGCGCCGTCTCTCGACCGCGCGCTGGTCGAGCTTTCGCCCGGCGGTGGCGACGCCGTGGTGGTGCGCGAGTTCGATCTGGCGACGAAAAGCTTCATCGACGACGGCTTCAAACTGGCCGTGGCCAAGACCGATGTGGCCTATGTCGACGATGATACGATCCTGTTCGCGACCGATTTTGGCAAGGACTCGCTCACCACTTCGGGCTATGCCCGCATCGTCAAGCTGTGGCATCGCGGCGAGCCGATTTCGGCCGCCAAGACGATCTACGAGAGCAAGACCGATGACGTGGTCGCTGCGCCGGAGGTCTTTCACGGGCCCGGCGGCACGGTGCCATTGGTCGTGCGCGCCATCACTTTCTTCAAGAACGAATATTTCTATGTGAAGCCGGACGGTTCGCTGCTCAAGCTGCCGCTGCCGCTGGGGGCGGATATCCAGGGCGTGGTGCGCGGCCAGTTGCTCGCCACCCTGCGCGAGGACTGGAGCGAGGCCGGCACCACGATCAAGCAGGGCGCGCTGATCGCCTTTCCGCTGGCCCAGTTCGTCGCGACCGGCAAGCTGCCGAAAATCGCCGTGCTCTATACCCCGGGCCCGCGCTCCTCGATCGAAGACGTCGCCACAGGCCGCGATGCCGTCTATGCCTCGATCTACGACGATGTCATCGGCTCCGTCCACGAATTCGCACCCGAGCCCGACGGCACCTGGGGCGACGAAAAGCTGACGCTGCCCGCCGGTGGCTCGACCCATGTCGTGGCCGCCAATGACTGGGGCCCCGAGGTGCAATTTACTTACGAATCCTATCTGCAGCCGACCACGCTGTATGCGTTCTCGGGAGAGGGCGAGCCCACCCCGATCAAATCGCTGCCGGCGCGTTTCGACGCCTCCGGCCTCATGACCGAGCAGTTCGAGGCGACATCCAAGGACGGCACCAGGATTCCCTATTTCGTCACAAGGCGGACCGACGCCAAGGGGCCTCAGCCGACGGTGCTTTACGGTTATGGCGGCTTCGAGATATCGCTGACGCCGTCCTATTCGGCCAATTTCGGCCGGTTGTGGCTGACGAAAGGCGGCAGCTATGTCGTCGCCAATATCCGCGGCGGAGGCGAGTTCGGCCCGGCCTGGCACGACGCCGCGCTCAAAGAAAACCGGCAAAAGGCCTTCGACGATTTCGCCGCCGTGGCCGCCGATCTCGAAAAGCGCGGGCTGACCACGCCCGGTCAGCTCGGCATCATGGGCGGCTCCAATGGCGGGCTTCTGGTGTCCACGGTGATGGTCGAGCATCCCGAGCTTCTGGGCGCAGTTGTCTGCCAGGTGCCGCTGATCGACATGATCGCCTTCACCCATCTGGGCGCAGGCGCCTCGTGGGAGGCCGAATACGGCAATCCCGCCGATCCCAAGATGCGTGCGGCGATCCTCAAATATTCGCCCTATCAGAACGTGCGCGCGGACGGGAAATATCCGCCGGTGTTCTTCATAACCGCCACCTCCGACGACCGCGTCACGCCCGCCCATGCCCGCAAGATGGCCGCCAAGATGGAGGCCCAGGGCCATGACGTGCTGTTCTACGAGAACACCGAAGGCGGCCATGCCGCCGCGGCCGATCACAGCCAGGCGGCCGAGATGTGGGCGCTCAGCTTCGTCTATCTGAAGCGGCAATTGCATCTGGGTTCGTGAAGCCCGCGTCATCTTTGGACGGATGGGTTGACCCGCGGCCCGGTGGTCTCGCAAAACAAATTCGCCGAGAAAGTGGGAGACGTTGTTGCGGTTCGGCAGGTTGGTCTTGGTCGTTGTCGCCGCCGGCGCCGCGGTGGGGGCGTGGCAGGCGCTGAAGGCCGAAAACGCCAAGCCGCCGGCCGCGCCGGAGGTGGCCAGGCCCGATCCCGATCCCTATCTCTGGCTTGCGAACATCCATGGGGCAAAGGCGCTGGCGTGGGTCCAGGTGCAGAACGTCAAATCCGACGCCGTGCTCAAATCCGATCCGGTCTATGCCAAGGACCGTGCCACGATCCTGGCCATGCTGAACGCGAAGGCGCGCATCGCCGCGCCGTCGCTCGACCGCGATTGGGTGCTCAATTTCTGGCAGGACAAGGCGCATATGCGCGGAGTTTGGCGGCGGGCGAAGATTGCCGGCTACAATTCCGGCCATCCCGATTGGCAGACGCTGCTCGACCTCGACAAGCTCGATGCCGAGACGGGCAAGAACTGGGTGTGGAAGGGCGCCGAGTGCACGCCCGCCTTCGACCGCTGCCTGATCAGCCTGTCGCCGGGCGGCGGCGACGCGGTGTCGATCCGCGAATTCGATCCCAGGACGCGCAAATTCCTGAGCGGCGGGTTCCGGCTGCCGGTGGCGAAATCGACGGCCGCCTATCTCGACCGCAACACCGTCCTGTTCGCCACCGATTTCGGGCCCGGCTCCATGACGCCGTCCTCCTACCCGCGCATCGTCAAGCTATGGCGCCGCGGTCAGACGCTCGATGCGGCGCGGACGCTGTTCGAAGCGCGGGCGAACGACATGAGCGCGGCCCCTGTCGTGTTCCACGGCCCCACCGGCACGATCGCGCTGATCGTGCGCCAGCCCAGCTTCTTCAAGGCCGATTACTATGCCGTCGCCGCCAATGGCGGCACGCGCCGCATCGCGGTGCCCGAGGACGCCCAGCTTCAGGGCGCCAGCGAAGGACGCCTCATCTTCACGCTGCAAAGCGCGTGGAAAATGCCGGACGGAAGGACCATCGGCGCGGGTGCACTGATCGCTTATCCGGCGCCCGAATTCGCCGGAGCCGGGACGAAGCCGCAGCCCGCGGTGCTGTTCACGCCCGGCCCGCATCAGATGATCAATTCGGTCGCGGCCGGCCGCGACGCCGTCTATGCCTCGATCTACAGCGACGTGACCGGCGCCGTGCACGCCTTCCATTTCAATGCCGGCGCCTGGACGGATACCACGCTCGATCTGCCCAAGTCCGGCTCGACCGAGATCATCTCGACCAACGATTGGGGACCGGGGGTCTATCTCACTTACGAGAGCTTCCTCGATCCGCCGACGCTCTATTTCGACGGCGGCGCCCATCACGTCAAAGCCATCCAGTCGCTGCCGGCCCGCTTCGATGCGGCGAAATTCACCGTCGCCCAGCATTGGGTGGCGTCAAGAGATGGCACGCAGATTCCCTATTTCCTGATCCGGCCGAAGGACGAGAAGGGACCGCTCCCCACCATCCTCTACGGCTATGGCGGCTTTCAGATTTCGCTGACGCCCTGGTACTGGAATGTGCCCGGCATGCCGCTGGACGCGGGCGAGGTGTGGCTTGCCAAGGGCGGGGCGATTGCGGTCGCCAATATCCGCGGCGGCGGCGAATTCGGGCCCGCCTGGCATCAGGCCGCGCTCAAATATCACCGTCAGCGCGCCTATGACGATTTCGAGGCCGTCGCCGCCGATATCGAGAAGCAGGGCTTCGCGGCGCCGAAGCAGCTCGGCATCGTTGGCGCCTCGAACGGCGGGCTGCTCGTCTCGACCGTGATGGTGGAGCGGCCGGACCTCTTCGGCGCCGTGGTCTGCCAGCGGCCGCTGATCGATATGCTGCGCTACACCCAATATGGCGCCGGCGCCTCCTGGGAGGCCGAATATGGCGATCCCGCCGATCCCAATATGGCCGCCTATATCCGCACCTACAGCCCCTATCAGAACGTGAAGAAGGACGTGCGCTATCCGCCGATCCTCTTCATCACAGAGACCAGCGACGACCGCGTCACCCCCGTCTTCGGCCGCATGATGGCGGCCAAGATGGAAGCGCAGGGCCACGACGTGCTCCTCAACGAAGCCACCGAAGGCGGCCATGGCGCCGGCTCCACCCACGCCGAAGCGGCTCAATACTGGGCGCTCAGCTTCACTTTTTTGCAGAAAGAGCTGGGGTTGAAGTAGTCGGCGGCGGCGAATGCCGGGCCGATAGGCCGCGCCGACAACCGCGCGGTAACCATTGCGCTGCATCATGCCGCCCGAAGAGCGCCTTTGTGGCGCCGCGGTGTTGGGCAGTCTTGGGGTGGTGCAATGAACGAATCTTTTGCCCGTGTGGACGACGCGCTGATCGACCGGCTGTTCCAGCCGCTGGCCGATTGGATGAATCGCCAGATGGCCTTCGGGACCAATCGCGCGGCGCGCACCGCCGTCGATCTTGCATCGCTCGCATGGCTTCTTGCCCAGGCCGGCGCCATCTCCGACGCCGCGGCGGCGCACAAAGTCGGATATTGTTCCGTTCTCGGTCTCGTCGTGGTGCTCGGGCTTTGGGCCTTCACCATTTTGCGCAACGTGTTCCAGCGCACGGACGGCACGGCCAGGGCGTATGCGCAAGCGCAGGCCAATCCCCTTCGCCCAGGGATGCAGCTGCATCGCGCGATCTGCGTCTTTTGGATGATCGGCCTGACGGTCAAGACGATCGCGGGGGCGCCGGGCTTGGGCTCGCTGGCCTTGCTGGCCATGGGCGTTTTCACGACGGCCGCCGTCTATATCGGGGCCTGCACCAACCATCCCCCTGCCTGGCGCGAAGTCGGCCGGAACTTGACGTTCGCGCCCGGCTGTCTTTAGTCGAGGCATGATCGCGACGAAGATGGGTGCCCGGGGCCACGGCGTGCCGTGGAGCGATGCGGCCGACACGGACACGGGCGCGAACGCTTCGCCGCCCGCAAAGGCGCCGTAAGCGCGTGCCGCGGCGGCATCTTCCGGAGCTCGTGGCGGCTTCGCTCTGCGCCGTCATCGCGCTTGCGATCGCGTGGCAGTTGGGCTGGTTTGCGCACGCGCCGCCGCGCCCCATTCCGCCGCCGGCCAAGGTCTGGCATCATCCGCATGCCTTCACGGTGCCGCAGGGCTGGGTGAAGCTGAAGGCCGGCGACGCTTTCACCTTCTATGCGCCGCAGGGCACTGTGCTCGCCGAACCCGGCGAGACTGCCTCGGCGGGCCACGACGCCGGAGCTCTGCCGGGCCGGGACACTTATATCGGCCATGTCAACGGGCCGGGCTTTGCGCTGCGCTTCGATTACGGCGCCTTCGACGACGACCTGTCCTTCGCCCAAGCCGGAAAGGACACGCTGGAAGAAGCGCTGCGGATCGACGGCCGCGACGCCAACATCGTCACCGCGCGCGATCTTCCGCGCGGCGTCTCCTTCGCGCCCGGCAATCCCTGGTTCGCCGGCCTCATCGTGCCGCGCGTTGTCCCGGCGGTCACTTATTACGGTCTCTCCGGTGTCGTCTGGGACCGCCTGCGCTTCTTCGGCTATGCGAAGACCGAGGCCGATGCGCAGATCGTCCGCACCATCCTCACCACCGTCGAATTCACCGCCCCGCCCGTGCAGTAACTCCGCGCCTTCGCGTGCAAAATTTCTCTATACCTAAGTCTCACGCGGAGCCGCGGAGGCTATTCTGCCGCGACGCTGTGAACTGGAATGCGGTCGAGATCGCCGTTCAGTTTCGACTGCGCTTCCCACAGATCGAACGCCTGCTGCATCCGCATCCACAATCCCGGCCCGTTGCCGCAGAACCGGCCAAGTCGGAGCGCCATTTCGGCGGTGATGGCGGAGCGCCCGGACATCACGGCATGCAGCGTCTGGCGCGAGACGCCGAGCTGGCGCGCGGCTTCGCTCACCGAAAGGCCAAGCTCGGGCAGCACGATGTCGCGCAGGATTTCGCCTGGATGCGTGGGCGCACGCTTCGGCTCAATGATCCTGGACGAGGTCGACTTTCGAGGCTTCGCCATCATTCCACTCGAACGTTATCCGCCACGGCCCATTCACATCCACACGCCAGCGCACTGGCTTGTAGCGGCTGTCGGGATGGAGCCTGAGCCCCGGCAGCTTGAGATCGTCCAGGCTTTCGGCCCGATGCAGCACGTCCAGTATCTGGACGCACCGCTTCACCAAATCCTGCCGCACACGGCGGCTCTTTCCGGTCTCGAAAAGCTCCTTGAGGGCCTTGGTGGTAAACGACCTAATCACCAAACAATCTCCCTGCATCAGCAGCCCGGGACGGAGTTGGCTGCAGTTACGTGCGCGAGATGCTTTGGAAAATTGGCGTTAGCTGATGACTTGATCGCAAATGTCGTTATGTGTTTTAGGGGTGCGCACTTTTGCCCCGCGACTTCGACCGTATATGGAAGATGGGATAATGTCAAGTACCTCTTTACAGTTTGACTTTCCCGCCACCCGCGCATAAATCCCACCCACTCCGGAAGCCGCAAGACTTCCGGTCCCGGGCGCGGCCCGGGATCGCCCCCAGGCAGCGCAGGTGCGCCCCCTGGGGCGTTCGTGCTTTGGGTATTGGAGTTCCATGTTCGACTCTCTGCAAAAGCGCCTCGGCGCCACGTTCGACAGGCTGAGGGGGCGCGGCGCGCTCTCCGAGGCCGATGTCGACGAGGCGCTGCGCGAGGTCCGTGTCGCGCTGCTCGAAGCCGATGTGGCGCTGCCGGTGGTCAAGGACTTCATCGACAAGGTGCGTCCGCGCGCGCTGGGCGAGGCGGTCATCCGCTCGGTCACGCCCGGCCAGCAGGTGGTCAAGATCGTCCATGACGCGCTGGTCGAAATGCTGGGCAGCGACAACGCCGCCCTCGATCTGGGCTCGCCGCCGGCGCCGATCCTGATGGTGGGCTTGCAGGGCTCGGGCAAGACAACCACTTCTGCCAAGCTCGGCCTTCTGCTTCAGAACCGCGACAAGAAGCGGGTGCTGATGGCCTCGCTCGACACCAACCGCCCCGCCGCCATGGAGCAGCTCAAGATTCTGGGCGAGCAGGCGGGCGTCGCCACGCTGCCGATGATGACCGGCCAGGGCCCGCTCGACATCGCCAAGCGCGCGATGGCCGCGGCCAAGGTCGGCGGCTATGACGTCGTCATCCTCGACACCGCCGGCCGCCAGCACATCGACGAACAATTGATGGCCGAAGTCGCCTCCGTTCGCGACCAGGTGGGGCCGCACGAGACCATCCTGGTCGCCGACAGCCTGACCGGCCAGGACGCGGTCAACATCGCCAAGAGCTTCAACGAGCGCGTCAAGATTTCCGGCATCATCCTGACCCGAGCCGATGGCGACGCGCGCGGCGGCGCGGCGCTGTCGATGCGAGCGGTCACCGGCAGCCCGATCAAATTCCTCGGTGTCGGCGAAAAGCTCGATGCGCTCGAGGCTTTCCACCCGGCGCGGGTGGCCGGCCGCATCCTCGACATGGGCGATGTGGTCTCGTTGGTCGAGAAGGCCGCCGAAACCTTCGACAAGGAAAAGGCCGAGAAGATCGCGGCCAAGATGAAGAAGGGCCAGTTCGACATGGACGATCTGGCCGAACAATTGCGCCAGATGAAGAAGCTGGGCGGCATGACGGGCGTGCTCGGCATGCTGCCCGGCGTCGGCAAGGTGAAGGATCAGCTCGCCGCCAGCGGCATGGACGATCGTGTCCTGACCCGCCAGGAAGCGATCATCTCGTCGATGACGAAGACCGAGCGGGTGAAGCCCGACATCATCAACGGCTCGCGCCGCAGGCGCATCGCCGCCGGTGCCGGCGTCGATGTGCAAGACGTGAACAAGCTTCTGAAGATGCACCGGCAGATGTCGGACGTGATGAAGAAGATGGGGCGCATGGGCCCGCGCGGGCTTGGCGGGCTGGGCTCGCTCCTCGGCGGCGGCATGCCGCCGATGCCGCCCGGCATGATGCCGAAGAAATAGGTTCGATGTTTCAGTTCAGACGGAAAAGGACGTAACCAATGTCACTCAAGATCAGATTGTCCCGCGGCGGCACCAAGAAGCGGCCGCATTACGCCATCGTCGTCGCCGATTCCCATTCCCCGCGCGACGGCCGCTTCATCGAGAAGCTGGGCTTCTACAATCCGCTCCTGCCCAAGGATCACGCCGACCGCCTCAAGCTCGATCTCGACAAGGCCAAGGAATGGCTGGCAAAGGGTGCGACTGCGACCGACCGCGTGCATCGTTTCCTGGCCGATGCGGGGATTGTGAAGCCGCTCACCAAGAACAATCCCAACAAGGCCAAGCCCAAGAAGAAGGCGCAGGAGCGCGCCAAAGCAGCGGCGGCCGCAGCCGCTCCGGCCGAGGCGGGCGGCGAGGCTCCGGCCGCCTAGCCGGTCATGGCGGCCGATATCCTGCTCGGCGTCGTCGTCGGCGCCCATGGCCTCAAGGGCGAGGTGAAGGTCAGGACCTTCACCCAAACGCCCGACCGGCTTGGCGCCTACGGTCCGCTGCATGGCAAGGATGGCCGCATCTTCATCGTGGACGCCGTGCGCGCGGTCGATGCGGCAAGCGCAATCGCGCGCTTCGAGGGCATGGCAAGCCGCGAGGGTGCCGAAGCGCTCAAGGGCCTGGAACTCTATGTCGCCCGCGCGGCCCTGCCAGAGGCCGAGGCCGAGGAATTCTATCACGCCGACCTCGTCGGACTTCGCGCCGAGGACGAAGAGGGCCGCCTGATCGGTCATATCCGCGGCATCCACAATTTCGGCGCCGGCGACGTCCTCGATATCGAAAAGCCGGATGGCAGCGACGCCCTGCTGCCTTTTGCCCGCGAATTCGTTCCTATCGTGGATGTTCGATCGGGCCGCGTCGTCATCGCCGTGCCCGAGGAGATCGAAGCGCAGGAAAAGGGGAATGTCGAATGAGCGAACTCACATTCCGCGATGCGACGGCCGCCGATCTCGCGGCCGTGGTCGCTATGCTGGCCGATGACGGATTGGGCGGCGGCCGCGAAACGGTTTTGTCCGACGGCGTCGATCCGGCCTATGCGGCGGCGTTCGACGAGGTCGTGGCCCAGTGCGGCAACCGCATCATCGTCGCCGAGAAGGGCGGCAAGCTCGTCGGCACGTTGCAACTCATTATCGTTCCGGGCCTGTCGCGGCACGGCATCAAGCGCGGCCAGATTGAGGCCGTGCGCGTGGCGGCAAGCCTGCGCGGGGGCGGCGTCGGCGATGCCATGATGCGCTATGCCGTCGAAGAGGCGCGAAAGGCGGGCTGCAGCCTCGTCCAGCTCACCTCCGACAAGCGCCGCGGCCGCGCCCACATCTTCTATGAACGGCTCGGCTTCGTCGCCACCCATATCGGCTTCAAGATGGAGCTGAAATGAGCTGGGCCGCCACTGTGCTGACGCTGTTTCCGGAGATGTTTCCGGGCCCGCTCGGCGTTTCGCTTGTCGGCAAGGCGCGTGAGAAAAATCTGTGGTCGCTCGAGGTCCGCGACATCCGCGACCACGGGCTGGGGCGGCACCGCACCGTCGACGACACCCCGGCCGGCGGCGGGCCCGGTATGGTGATGCGCGCCGATGTGGCCTGCGCGGCCATCGATGCGGCCCGCGCTGCCGGCCCGGAACGTCCGGCGATCTATCTGTCGCCGCGGGGGGGGCCGCTCGCGCAAGCCAGGGTGCGGGAACTCGCGGCCGGGCCGGGCGTGCTGCTGCTGTGCGGGCGCTTCGAAGGGCTCGACCAGCGCGCCATCGACGCCCGGAATCTGGAGGAGATATCGCTTGGCGATTTCGTGCTGGCCGGCGGAGAGATCGCGGCCATGGCCCTGATCGAGGCCTGCGTGCGGCTGATCGGCGGCGTGCTGGGCGCCGAAGCCAGCCCTGCCGAGGACAGCTTTTCCGGGAATTTGCTGGAATATCCGCAGTTTACGCGGCCCCCGAGCTTCGAGGGCCGCCCCATCCCCGAGGTGCTCGCCTCCGGCAACCACGCCGAGATCGCGCGCTGGCGCCGGGCCGAAGCCGAGCGGCTGACGCGGGCCCGCCGGCCCGATCTTTGGGCCCTCTATGAAAAGGCCAAGCTCTAGGCTATACGGCGCCCCTTCAAAGAATTGCCGCCGGACGGAGAGAAAAATGAACCTGTTGCAGACGCTCGAGGCCGAGCAGGCCGCCGCCCTTCGCGGCGACAAGCCGGCGCCCGACTTCCGTCCGGGCGACACCCTCAAGGTCAACGTCAAGGTGGTCGATGCCACCTATGACGAGAAGACCAAGCAGACCAAGACCCGCGAGCGCATCCAGGCCTTCGAGGGCGTGTGCATCGCCCGCCAGGGTTCGGGCATCAACGAGAGCTTTACCGTGCGCAAGATCTCCTATGGCGAAGGCGTCGAGCGCGTGTTCCCGATCTTCAGCCCGCTGGTGGACTCGGTCGAGATCGTGCGCAAGGGCAAGGTGGCCCGCGCCAAGCTCTATTATCTGCGCGGCCGCAGGGGCAAATCGGCCCGCATCGCCGAGCGCGCCGAGCGCGCCAGCGAGGCCGCCGCCCGCGACGCCGCCAAGGGCTGAGCGCCGCGCCCTGGGCCTGCGCCCGCCCACTTGCCCAGCCGCCTGGCCGTCCCGCCCCTTTTCGGCTCCCCCACCGTCAATCGCGCGGCTCAATCGCCAATTTGTACGTGGCTTTGCTGCATCAAAACGGCAGGCCGAACAAATAATCCCCAAAAATGGGCATTTTCTGCGCTTGCACGGTCCCAGCGGCGACAAAAAGCAGTAAACTCGGCCTCATTCTTTGATTCGCAGAGGACACACAAATGGCAAAAGCTGCCAAAACTGCAACGAAGGCTCCCGCCAAGACGAAGACCGAGACCATGACCACCCGTCAATTGGGATCGGCACTCGCCGAGAACCATGAAATGTCGAACAAGGCGGCCAACGCCATTCTCGATGACATGGTCGCGATCATCACCAAGCAGCTGAAGAAGGGGATACGCGTCCGCCTCAACGGCCTTGGCATTCTACAAGTGCGCAAACGCGCCGCACGCATGGGCCGCAATCCGGCCACGGGCGAGGCCATCAAGATCAAGGCCAGCAAGAAGGTCGCCTTCCGTGCGGCCAAGGAACTGAAGGAATCTGTCTGACCACGCTCCTGCGGTTCGCGTGACTTGTGATTGGCCGGGCGGGCGCAGGACGCGCACGTCCGGCCGTTGCTTTGTAGCCCTTGCCGGGCGCGACGATGCATCGGCTTAGGGATCCCGCCATGGAAATTCTCGGCACATTTTCGACCAGGTTCCTGGCCTGGACGCCGCCTTGGCTTTTCGCGCTCGTCGTCTTCGCACTGATCGTGGTGGCCGGACTGGCGCTGCAAGGCGCGATTCTTTTCGTCGCCGGCCGTTTCACCAAGCGCTGGCATCCGCTGGTTCAGTTCATCTTCTTCCGCACGCGGCGATTCAGCCGTATCGCCATTCTGGTCCTGGCGGTGGGCGCGGCGCTGCCGCTGGTTCCGCTGCCGCCGGCCATTCTGTATTCCGCGCGCGAAAGCTTTCTGGCCGCGCTCATCCTTCTTATCGGCTGGATCGCCTACATGGCCGCCGATATCGCGATGACGCGCTATCTCAACAGTTTGCACACCGACGTCGCCGACAATCTCCTGGCCCGCAAGGCTGCGACGCAGATGCGGGTGCTGCGCCGCGCCATCAACGTTCTCATCGTGCTGGTGACGCTGGGCTTTGCCCTGATGAGCTTCGATGCGGTGCGCCAGTTCGGTGTCAGCCTGTTCGCTTCCGCCGGTGTGGTCGGGTTGGTGGTGGGCCTGGCGGCACGGCCCGTGCTCTCCAATCTGATCGCCGGCATGCAGATCGCGCTAACCCAGCCGATCCGGATCGACGACGTGGTCGTGGTCGAAGGTGAATGGGGGCGGATCGAGGAATTCACATCGACCTATGTGGTGGTGCGCATCTGGGACCTGCGGCGGCTGATTGTGCCTTTGTCCTATTTCCTGGAAACGCCGTTCCGCAACTGGACCTATCAGAGCTCGAAGATCCTGGGCACGGTCTATCTCTACGCCGACTACACGATCCCGGTGGAGCGCGTGCGCGAAAGGGCGATCGAGATGATCAAGGCCTCGCCCTTGTGGGACGGGGACGTCGCCGGCCTTCAGGTCACGGACTGCAAGGAACACACGATGGAGTTGCGCGCCTTGATGAGCGCTTCGGACTCGTCGAAGGCCTGGGACCTGCGCTGCGCGGTGCGCGAAGGATTGATCGCGTTCGTGCAGGCCGAATTCCCGCATGCTTTGCCGCGCACCCGCGCCGAATTGGTCGCCGAAGGCCAAACGCCGTCCGATCCCCGCCCGGCGTGAGCCCACACGTGGCCTGCGGCGCAGGCGCGCATCCTGCGACAGGGTGCGGCATCGGCATTGTTGCGTCGCAACCGCTGGCTTTTTACATAGCGTTCATGGCAAACGAGACCGTTGCTGCCAATCTGGTGCCTCAGCGCGACCTGCGTGTGGCGGTTCGCCGCGGCCTTGCCGGCCGTTGTCCGTGCTGCGGCAAGGGCCGGCTTTTTGCCAGCTTTCTCAAACCGGTCGACCGTTGCGCCGAATGCGGCGAAGCCCTGGGCCATATCCGTGCCGATGACGGCCCCGCCTGGCTGACGATCCTGATCGTCGGTCATCTCATCGTGGCGGCCGTGCTGACAATCGATGGCTGGGCCGGCTGGCCGATGTGGGTGAGCATGGCGTTCTATCCGCTGCTCGCCATTGCACTGGCACTGGCGCTTCTGCCGGCGGCCAAGGGCCTGTTCATCGCGATCATCTGGGCCGGCGAGGCCGCCGAGCCCGCCGTCTGAATTAGTGGCGGTCGTCCATCCGCAGCTCGAGCCATATCGCGTTCAATACGGCCAGCGTCACCGCGAAGCCGAGCCCCAGAACCCACGAAAAATACCACATGACCGCGATCCTTCAGTAAGCGCTTTTGGAATTGTTGGTGATGTCCTCGGCGGCGACCGGCCCGCGCAACACGCGATAGACCCACGCCGTATAGGCCAGGATGATCGGCAGGAAGATCGCCACCGCGCCCAGCATGATGGCGAGCGTGAGCTTGCTCGATGAGGCGTCCCAGACCGTCAGGCTGGCATGCGGATCGGCCGAAGACGGCATCAGGAACGGAAACAGCGCCAGCCCCGCCGTGGCGATGGTCGCCGCCGGCACCAACGCCGAACCGAGAAAGGCGAGCGTGGGCCGTTTGCGCAGCAGACAGGCCGCCGTCGCGCCCACGATCGCGAGGACCGGCGCGATCCAGAGCGCAGGATGCGCCGAGAAATTCGCGAACCAGCCGCCCGGCACCATTGTCACCTCTTTGAGCAGCGGATTGGAGGGCCCGTCCGGCATCACCGCGCTGGTGATGCGGTAGGCGTCGATTTGCGTCAGCCAGGCGCCGGCCACCACGAACAGGACGGCAAAGATGGTCGCGGCATAGGGCATCACGGCGCGGGCGCGCATCTGCGCCGGCCCCCTGGTCTTGCCGTTGATCCAGCTCGCCCCATGCAGCACCAGCATCGACAGGCTCACGAGCCCCACCAGCAGCGCGAACGGGTTCAGGAGCGAGACGAGCGTGATCGTCGAGTGAAAGCGCAGATCGCTGTCATAGGAGAAGGGCACGCCTTCGAACAGATTGCCAAAGGCGACACCGAACACGAGCGAGGGCACCACGCCGCCCGTGAACAGCGCCCAGTCCCAGAAGCGGCGCCAGCGCCGGTTCTCGATTTTGCTGCGAAACTTGAAGCCGCCGGGCCTGAGGATCAGCGTCAGCAGCACCAGGAACATGGCCAGATAGAAGCCGGAGAAGCTCGCCGCATAAAGCGGCGGCCAGGCGGCGAAGATCGCGCCGCCGCCCAGGATGAACCAGACCTGATTGCCTTCCCAGGTCGGCCCCACCGAATTGATGACGACGCGGCGTTCGAGATCGGTCTTGGCGACAAAGGGCAGAAGCGCGGCCGTGCCCAGATCGAAGCCGTCCATGACGGCAAAGCCGATCAGCAGAATGCCGAGCAGGGCCCACCAGATGAGGCGCAGGGTTTCGTAATCCATGTCTATTCTCCCGCCGCCTGCGGCGCGGCGGCGATGGGCGAGGCGATTTTGTAGCCCAGCGTCGCATCGGGCCCGAGCCGGATGTATTTGACGAGCAGATAGAGATCGGCGACCAGAAGCGCCGAATAGAAGACGACGAAGCCCAAGAGGCTGAACAGGACGTTGCCGGCGGCCGTCGACGACACGCCCAGGAACGTCGGCAGTACGCCCTCGATCACCCAGGGCTGGCGGCCGTATTCGGCCACGATCCATCCGAGCTCGGCAGCGATCCAGGGCAACGGCAGGCTCAGCAAACAGGTCCACAGGAACCAGCGGTAACGGTCGAGCCAGCATTTGGCCGAGAAGAAGAAAGCGACCGCGAACAGCGCGATGAACCAGAAGCCACAGGCGACCATGATGCGGAAGCTCCAAAACAGCACCGGCACGTCGGGGATGGTGCTGTTGGCCGCCTCGTCGATCTGGGCGGCTGTCGCGTTCTCGATGTCGGGCCGATAGCGCTTGAGCAGCAGCGCATAGCCGAGATCGCCGACATGGGCCTCGAAGGTGCCGCGCACCGCTTCGTTGCTGGGATCGGCCTTGATCTGCTCCAGCGCACGATAGGCGACGAGGCCGTCCTCGATCTTGCCATGGGCGAGCGCCACCAGCTGATTGATGCCGGGCACCGGGGTGTCGATCGAACGCGTTGCGATCAATCCAAGCACCCATGGCACTTCGACCGCGAAGTGCGTGGTGTGGGTCTTGAGGTCGGGCAGGCCGAAGAGCGTGAAGGAGGCCGGTGCCGGCTCGGTGTTCCACATCGCCTCGATGGCGGCGATCTTCATCTTCTGGTTGATGCCGGCGGTGTAGCCGGATTCGTCGCCGAGCACGACGACAGACAGCGCCGAGGCCAGGCCGAAGCTCGCCGCCACCGCCATCGAGCGCCGTGCCAGCGCGATGTGGCGGCCACGCAAGAGATACCAGGCGCTGATCGCCAAGACGAAGATCGAGCCCACGACATAACCGGCGCTGACGGTGTGGACGAATTTCGCCTCCGCCACCGGATTGAACAGCACCGCCATGAAGTCGGTGACTTCCATGCGCATGGTCTGGACATTGAAGGCCGCGCCGACCGGATATTGCATCCAGCCATTGGCGATCAGGATCCAAAGGGCCGAAAAGTTGGTGCCCATGGCTAGCGCCCAGGTCGCGACCAGATGCTGGACCCGCGAAAGCCGGTCCCAGCCGAAGAAGAACAGGCCCACGAAGGTCGCTTCCAGGAAGAAGGCCATCAGCCCTTCGATGGCGAGCGGCGCGCCGAAGATGTCGCCGACATATTGCGAGTAATAGGCCCAGTTGGTGCCGAACTGGAACTCCATGGTGATGCCGGTGGCCACCCCCATCGCGAAATTGATGCCGAACAAGACGCCCCAGAACTTCACCATGTCGCGCCAGATCTCACGGCCCGTCATGACATAGACCGTCTCCATGATGCCGAGGATGACCGAAAGCCCCAGCGTCAACGGCACGAAAATGAAGTGGTAAAGCGCGGTGGCGCCGAATTGCAGACGGGAAAGTTCGACGATGTCCATGGCGGTCTCAGGGCCTCTGTTCGGTTGCCGGTGCGAGCAGATGCGCGGCGATGTCGGGTGTGGTGATGTGCGGCTGTACGGCGGGTCCGAAGAACGCCCAGTAGATAAGCGCCAGCCCCGCCACCTTCAGGCAGAGCAGGGCCACGATCTCGCCGCGCAATCGTTTGGCTTGAGCGCCAGCCATCGCCCGGTCAGCTTGCCTTTTTCAGCTTTGTCAGGCCCAGCTGCTTCAGCAGCCAGGTCTCGTAGAAGGGTTCGGTCTCGCCGCGCCGCATCTTGCGCAGGAAATATTTTTCGAAGGCGATCTTGGCGTAATGCACCCAGATGCCTTCGCTCGACCAGTTGACGTTGCGCGGCGGGATCTGCGGTTGGGCCACGAAGGCGATGCCGTTGTCGCCGAAATCGGCCAGGCACACCGCGTTCCAGCTCGCCTCGGTGTCCGGCTCCTGGCCGCGCATCAGCCGGCCGATATTGAGAGCCGTTGCCGTGACCATGGATTCGATCATGAAGCCGGTCTTGGGCACGCCCACCGGCACCGGCGAGGCGGCGACCGGCGGAATGGCGATGCACACGCCGACGCCGAAGGCATTGGGATATTTGGGATTGCGCTGGTGCTTGTCGACGATGACGAAGCCGCGCGGGTTGACGAGGCCCTCAAGGCCCATCACCGCCTTCACGCCGCGAAAGGCCGGCAGCATCATGGCGAATTTGAATGGCAGTTCCTGGGTCTTGTCGACCGCGCCGCCTTCGGCGACCGTCTCGATCGTCATCTTGCCGGGCTCGACGCCTTTGACGCGGGCGCTGGTGAGCCATTTGATGTGATGGTCGCGCATCGCGCTTTCGAGCATGCCCTTGGTGTCGCCGACGCCGTCGAGCCCCAGATGCCCGATATAGGGCTCGGAGGTGACGAAGGTCATCGGCACGCGGTCGCGGATGCGGCGCTTGCGCAACTCGGTGTCGAGAATGAAGGCAAATTCGTAGGCCGGCCCGAAGCAGGAGGCGCCCTGCACCGCGCCGACGATGATCGGGCCCGGATCCTTGCAGAATGCCTCGAATGCCTCATGGGCCTTGTCGGCGTGGTCGACATGGCAGATCGACTGGGTGTTGGCCTCGGGGCCAAGACCGGCAATCTCGTCGAAGGCCAGTTCCGGCCCGGTCGCGATCACCAGGTAATCGTAGGGAACGCTCGAGCCGTCGGTCAGCTCGACGCGGTTCTCGGCCGGGTGGACGCGCGCCGCACCTTCGCCCCGGTAGGCGATGCGCTTGCTCTTCATCACCTGGTCAAGGTCGACCTCGATGTCGCCGCGCTTGCGCCAGCCCACGGCGACCCAGGGATTGGACGGAACGAAATGATAGCGCGGCCCCTGACCGATCACGGTCAGCCGGTCGCTCGGCCCCAGCTGCGGGACCAGCTCATACGCCATCAGGGTTCCGCCCAACCCGGCGCCCAGCACAACCACGTCCGCCATCTCGTCTCTCCTTGTCGGCTCGCTTGGCGCACAAACTAATTGCTCAGTGCGACAGGCTTTTGATCTGTCTCAACGCGCCGCGCGCGCGCTGTGCGCTTATGCGATAGGGCAGCGCTTGACTATATATTCGATTATCATAATATACGCAACTATGAAGATAGATGCCGATCAGATGCGTGGCGCCGCAGGCGCGGCCGAGGACCTTCTGAAGGCGATGGCGAACCGCCACCGCCTGATGATCCTGTGCCGGCTGGCCGAGCGCGAGCATTCGGTGGGCGAGCTGGCCGAAGTGCTGGACTTGCGCGATTCGACGGTGTCCCAGCACTTGGCGCTGCTGCGCAAGGACGCGCTGGTGGCGACGCGGCGCCAGGGCCAGACCGTCTTCTACGCCATCGCCAGCACGCCGGCGCGAAAGATGGTCGACACCCTCTACCGCGTCTATTGCGTCTCGGCGCCCGCCTGCGGGCCACAGTCCCGGCGCGCGGGCAAACCGGAAAAACCAAGCGGGAAGGGCCTCAAATGAGTATCCGGAATCTGACCCCGGCCGAAGTCGCGGACAAATTGAAGGACGGCTCGATCGTGCTGATCGATGTGCGCGAGCCGCGTGAATATGCCGCCGAGCGCATCCATGGTGCGCTGCTGTTCCCGATGTCGACCTTCGATCCTGCTGCACTGCCGGACGATGGCAAGCGCGCGCTCGTGTTCCATTGCGGTTCGGGCATGCGCTCGGCCAAGGCGGTCGCGGCCTGTGCGGCGGCGGGCCTCACCCACCATACGCATCTGAGCGGCGGGCTTCAGGCCTGGAAGGCGTCGGGGCTTCCCACCGTCGCGGTCGATCCGGCCACCGGCCAGATCGTCGACCGTCACTAGGCCCCGGTTGCACGAAAGCGAGGCGGGTCATGTCGTTCATCAAAAGCATTGCGGTGGCGCTGGGCCTGATGGCGGCCCCGGCCGCGCCGTCGCACAAGCCGCCTCCTCCGCCACCCAGCGATTACGTGGTCCAGATGGCGCAAATCGCCGACGAAAAGGCGGTATTCGCCACCATCGAGACCTCCAACGTCGTCGCCGCGCGGGCGCGCGTGGCCGGCACGGTAGCCGAACTCGAGGTCAAGCAGGGCGACGCTGTCACGCAAGGCCAGGTCGTCGCGCTGGTCGGCGATCCCAAGCTCGCGCTTCAGGTCCATTCCTATGAAGCACAGGTGCAGGCGGCCCAGGCCCAACTTGCCCAGGCCCGCGCCGATTATGATCGCGCCCAGCGCCTCAAGAAAGCCGATGCGATCTCGCAATCGGCTTTCGATCAGGCGCACACCGCCTTCAATGTCTCGGGCAGCAATTTGAACTCGGTCATCGCTCAGCGCGGCGTCGCCTCCCAGCAGCTCAAGGAGGGACAGGTGCTGGCGCCGACGACCGGCCGCGTCCTCACCGTGCCGGTGACCGCGGGCACCGTGGTGATGGCGGGCGATCCGCTGGCCACCGTGGCCGAACAGGATTTCGTGCTGAGATTGCTCGTGCCCGAACGCCATGCGCGCTTCCTCAAGGCCGGGGATCCGGTCCGCATCGACGGTGCCGACGCCGGTCTCGGCACCGGTACGCTCTTCGGCACGATCAAACTTGTCTATCCCGAGATCACCAACGGCCGGGTGATGGCCGACGCCGTGGTCAAGGGCCTGACCGACTATTTCGTCGGTGAGCGCGTGCCGGTGTGGGTGTCGGCGGGAACGCGCAAGGCCATCGTCGTTCCCTCCGATTACCTGATCACCCGTTTCGGCATCGATTACGTGCGCGAGCGGCTCAAGGATGGCAGGGTCGTGGACGTGCCGGTGCAGCGCGGCGATCCGCACCCAACTCCGAAACTGCCCAACGGCCTCGAAATCCTCTCCGGCCTGCATGCCGGCGACAGGCTGGTCCGGCCCGGAGCCAAGGCCGCAGCCAAGGCCGGAGCCAAGGCCGGAGCCAAGGGATGAATCTCGGGCTGTCCGGCCGGCTCACGCGCGCCACCATCACCTCGCCGCTGACGCCGCTCTTCCTTCTGGCCGCGCTGGTGTTCGGCATTCTCGCCGTCATCACCATCCCGCGCGAGGAGGAGCCGCAGATCAGCGTGCCCATGGTCGATATCATGGTGCAGGCCAACGGGTTGTCGGCGGCAGATGCGGCGCAGCAGGTGACGATCCCGCTCGAAGAAATCGTCAAGGGCATCAGCGGCGTCGAGCATGTCTACAGCCAGACCCAGGACGACCGGGTCATGGTCACCGCGCGCTTCTTCACCGGCACCAGCGAGGACGACGCGATTCTTCGGGTGCAGGCCAAGCTCAGGGCCAATTACGACCGCATCCCGCTGGGCATCTCCGAACCTCTGATCGTCGCCCGCGGAATCAACGACGTCGCGATCGTCACGCTCACGCTCAGCCCCAAGCCGGAGGCGGCTGCCAGGTGGAGCGAACAGGACCTCTACACGCTGGCGACCAAGCTCCAGGCCGAGCTCGTCAAGACCGACAATATCGGCTTCACCTATATCGAAGGCGGCGCGCCCCAGGAGATCAGCGTCGAGCCCGATCCCGAAAAACTCGCGCTCTATGGCGTGACACTGCAGCAGCTCGAAGCAAAAATTCAGGGTGCCAACCGCGCCGAGCTCGCCGGTCAGCTGCGCGAGAACGGCAAGATGATGGAAACCGTGGCGGGCCGCACGCTGTCTGGCGTGCCCGATATCGGCCTGCTTCTGGTGACGACGCGCGACGGCCGGCCCGTCTATGTGCGCGATCTGGCCAAAATCGTGGTCGGTGCCAGCCCCGCCGAGCATCACGTCTGGAACATCGCCCGCAACGGCAAGGACTGGGCCACCGGACCGGCAGTCACCGTCGCCTTTGCCAAGCGCGCCGGCGCCAATGCCGTCGTCGTCGCAGATTCCCTGGTCAAGCGGCTGGGCACGCTAAAGGGTCCGCTGATCCCCAATGACGTCAACGTGGAGGTCACGCGCGATTACGGCAAGACCGCCAACGACAAGGCCAACGAGCTTCTGTTCCATCTGGCGCTGGCGACAATCTCCATCGTGGTCTTGATCGGCTTCGCCATCGGCTGGCGCGAGGCCGGCGTCACCCTGATCGTGATCCCCACGACGATCCTGCTCACGCTCTTCGCCGCCAATTTGATGGGCTACACCATCAACCGCGTCAGCCTGTTCGCGCTGATCTTCTCCATCGGCATATTGGTCGACGACGCCATCGTCGTGATCGAGAACATCTCCCGCCACTGGGCCATGAACGACGCCCGCTCCCGCATGCAGGCGGCCATCGAGGCTGTCGCCGAAGTCGGCAATCCGACCGTTGTGGCGACGCTGACCGTCGTCGCAGCCCTGCTGCCGATGCTGTTCGTCTCCGGCATGATGGGGCCCTACATGGCGCCGATCCCGGTCAATGCTTCGGCGGCGATGCTGTTTTCCTTCGTCGTCGCCATGGTGATCGCGCCCTGGGCGCTGCTCAAATTCGCCGGCCGCGGCACGGGCGAGCCGCCCGGCGAGCACCACACCGAAGGCAGGCTCGGCGCCTTCTATCGCCGGATGGCCGCGCCCATCGTGCGCTCGCGCAGCAACGCCAAACGCTTCCTGCTCTTTGTGGCGCTGGCGACCGCCGCCGTCTGCGTGCTGTTCGTGACCAAGACGGTCACGGTCAAGCTTTTGCCCTTCGACAACAAGTCCGAGCTCGAAGTCCTCGTCGATCTGCCGGAGGGCGCCGCCGTCGAAGACACCGCGCAGGCCCTGTTCCAGGCCGCGCGCACGACCGAACAGCTGCCCGAAGTGCGCTCGATCCAGCTCTATGCCGGCACGCCCGCCCCCTTCAATTTCAACGGCCTGGTGCGCCACTATTACCTGCGCACCCAGCCCGAGATGGGCGAGCTCGAAGTCAATCTTGCCGACAAGTCCGACCGCGCGCGCGATAGCCACGCCATCGCCATCGATCTTCGCAAGCGCCTCGACAACCTTGCTTTCCCCAAGGGCACGGTGGTGAAGGTGGTCGAGGTGCCGCCCGGCCCGCCGGTACTGTCGACTTTGCTCGCCGAAATCTACGGACCGGACATCGCCACCCGCCGCGCGGTCGCGAACGAAGTCGAGAAGCTGTTCAAATCGGTGCCCTATATCGTCGATGTCGACAATTCCTATGGGGCGCCGCGGCCGCGACTTCGGATCTCCATCGATCAGGACAAGCTCGAATATTTCGGCGTCGAACAGTCCGACGTCTATGACACGATCAACGCGCTTCTGGGCGGCCAGTTGGTCGGCTATTCGCATCGCGGTACGAACCGCAATCCCATCCAGATCGTGGTGCGCGAACCCAAATCCGATCTAACGTGGTCGCAGAAACTGGCCTCGACACCGGTGCCTGCCAACGCCCAGCCCGGCAGCAAGGCGGTGGTCGAACTGGGCGATCTCGTGCATGTGAGCCAGGAGCAGGGCGCGCCCGTGATCTTCCGCCGCGACGGCCATTACGCCGACATGGTGACGGCCGAACTCGCCGGCGAATACGAAGTCGCCGATCTACGGCATGCTGGCGCTCGACAAGCTGATCCGCGCGCATGATTGGGGCAAACTCAAGACACCCACGATTTCCTTCCACGGCCAGCCCACTGACGAACGCACGCCCTCGCTGTTGTGGGACGGCGAATGGGAGGTGACTTATGTCACCTTCCGCGACATGGGCGCGGCCTTTATCGTCGCGCTGCTGGCGATCTATGTGCTGGTGGTGGCCCAGTTCAAGAGCTTCAGGCTGCCGCTGGTGATCCTGACGCCGGTGCCTTTGACCCTGATCGGCATTGTTCTCGGCCATTGGCTGTTCGGCGCTCCGTTCACGGCGACCTCGATGATCGGCTTCATCGCGCTCGCCGGCATCATCGTGCGCAATTCGATTCTGCTGGTCGATTTCATCCGCCACGGCACGGGCGAAGGCGGCAAGACCTTGCGCGACGTCCTGCTCGATGCCGGGGCCACGCGCTTCCGCCCGATCCTGCTCACCGCGCTGGCGGCCATGATCGGGGCGGCCACGATCCTGACCGATCCGATCTTCCAGGGGCTCGCCATCTCGCTGCTGTTCGGGCTCGCGTCCTCGACGCTGCTGACGGTGCTGGTAATCCCGGCCATCTATGTGTGGTTGCGCGATGCCGACGCCCCCGTCGTCACCACGCCGGAGAATTGATCGTGACAACCGCCAGACACAGCGCGCATGATCGCGGCGGCCGGTTGAGCCAGATCAAGATGCCTCGCGCGGCCTGGCGCAAATTGTGTTCAAGGCAATTCCCGGGCAAGAGCCGGCAATGGAGGTTTCGATGAACGTCGATCGTATGGTCCTGGTGTTCGCCGGTCTGGTGATCCTGCTGAGCGTGGCGCTGACGCTGGCTGCCAGCCAGTGGTGGCTGCTGCTCACGGCCTTTGTCGGCGCCAACTTGATCCAGTCGGGCTTCAGCCGTTTCTGTCCCGCGGCCAAGATCTTCAAGTTCTTCGGCGCCCGTCCCGGCAACGCCTTCGAGTGACCGTGTCGGGCATGGGCGGCGGCGGCTAAGGCAGGTCGCTTTCTTCTTCTTCGGGCTCGTAGCCCAGCATCGCCAATCCGTCCGCGAGATAGTCGGCCAGAAGCGGTATGCCGAGCAAATAATCGGCCGTGCGTTTGTTGTGCGCCCGCTTCGCTTCGGCGCGAAGCTCGGGCCAGTCGGCCTCGGTGTTCTCTTCGCGGCCGAGCCAGGCCAGCGCCACCAGATCGACCTGTTCGTCGTCGTTCAAATCTTTGATGAAGCTGACGAGTTCCTCATAGACCGGATCGTCGGGGTTGTCCTCGAGCACAGAGATTTCCTTGTCGTCGGCGGCGTCCGAACCTTCGTCCGGATCGGTCAACACGTCCTTGGCGTCGTACTGCTTGGCCAGGACGATGATGTAGGAGACTTTTTCGGGCGAAATCGTAAGTTCGGGTTTTATGGCCATCATGTTCTCCATCGCCGGCGGCCGAGCGGGCCTTGTTCGGCCAAGCTAGCCGCGGCCCATCGGCCCGCGCTTGATCTGCCGCAAACGCCGGACGGCATCGTAAAAAATGATGAGACGCAAAGTCGCGGGCGCTTGCTGTTCCCGTTATTGCTCTAGATCAACATCGCCGGCGCGGCCGGAGCCTAGGCTTGTTCCAAGGCCGGCGCGCGGGCGTAACGGCCGAAGCGGCGAAGGCCTGGAACTTCCAGCCAGCCCCTCCCACGTTCCGGGTTTTCGCCGCTTCAATTTCCCGCCCCTCACGACAGATGAATCGAGACACGGACGGTGCCGCGTTCCTGCGCGCTCGGTTCGGCCGTGAACCCCAATTCGTGGGCAAGCGCCAGCATCGCCATGTTTTCCGCGAGCACGTCCCCCACCATCTGGCGCGTGCCGCGTGCCTTCGCACAGGCAATCAGGCGCTGCATCAAGAGCCGGCCCAGCCCCTTGCCCTTGAGATCGCTGCGCACCGCAACGGCGAATTCGGCGATCAGGTTGTCGGGATCGACCGACATACGCCCGATGCCGAAGAAGGCGCCGGACGATTTGTCCGCCAGAACGAAGGCCATTTCGCGGTCGTAATCAATCTGTGTCAGGCGGGCGAGCAGCACAGGCGACAATTCTTGCATCGGTGCGAAAAAGCGCAGGCGCATGTCTTCGGGCGAATTCCGTTCGAAGAATTGCTGAAGCAGCGGCGCGTCTTCCGGCCTGATCGGCCTGAGCAGCATTTCACCTATGCCGGCGAGGCTTTCGCTGCGCTCCAGCTCCTTGGGATAGGGCGAGATCGAAAAGCGCTGGCTGGGCGGACCGGCTGCCGCGGCGACGATGCGCACGCGCGCATCGAGCGCGATCACGCCGTGCGCGTCGGCCAAGAGTGGATTGATGTCGAGTTCGGCGATCTCGCCGATGTCGGCGATCAGTTGCGACAGCCTGACCAGCGTCAGCGCGATGGCGTCGATGGCGGCCGGCGGGATGTCGCGGTAGCCCTGCAACTGCTTCCACACCCGCGTGCGTGACATCATCTCGCGCGCCAGCGTCAGGTTGAGCGGCGGCAAGGCAAGCGCCCGGTCACCGATCACCTCGGCTGCCGTGCCGCCATGGCCGAAGAGCAGGAAGGGGCCGAACTGCCGGTCCACGGCCATGCCCAGGATCAGCTCGTGGCTGGCGGGGCGTTCGACCATCTCCTGGACGATGAAGCCTTCGATCCTGGCCTTCGGCGCGGCGCGCCTCACCCGCGCGCGCATCGCGGCGGCGGCGGCGGCAACCGCCTCCGGCGTCTCCAGATCGAGGACGACGCCGCCGACGTCCGATTTGTGGGTGATGTCGGGCGAGAAGATCTTGAGCGCGACCTTGCCCCCCAGCTTTTCAGCGAAGGCCGCGGCTTCGGCATCCGTCTTGGCGATGGTCGAGCGCACATTGGCGATGCCATAGGCGTCGAACAGCGCATGCACGGACGGCTCGGCCAGCCATGTCTGCCCGGCCTTGAGTGCGCCTTCAATGATGCGGCGCGCGGCCGTTTCATTGGGTGAGAAACCCTCCGGCAATGAGGGCGGGACCTCCATCAGCATCTGCTGGCCGTGGCGATAGCCGGCCAGATAGGAGAAGCCGCGGATCGCCTTGTCCGGCGTGTCATAGGCCGGGATGCCCGCCGCTGCGAAGGCCGCGCGCGCCGCCTCGGCGCTGTCCGAGCCCAGCCAGCTTGCGAACACCGGCTTGTGCGCGCCCGTCACGGCCGAGGCCACCGCCTTGGCGGCATCGACGCTCGAGGCCACGGCCACGGGACAGTTCAGCACGAGGATGGAATCGCTCGGCGGTGTCTCCAGCAGCACGCTCAGCGCATCGGCATAGCGCTTGGGCGGGGCGTCGCCGATGATGTCGACCGGGTTGCCGTGGCTCCAGGTGGGCGGCAACACCGAATCGAGCTTCGCCAGTGTCTCCGGCGCCAGCGGCGCCATCACGCCCCCATGATCGAGCAGCGTGTCGGTCGCCAGCACCCCCAGCCCGCCGCCATTGGTGACGATGATGAGCCGGTCGCCTTCGAGCTTGATCGGCGTGGCCAGCGTTTCGACGGCGTCGAACACCTCGTCGAGGTCCTTCACCCGGAGGATGCCGGCGCGCAGGAAGGCGGCGTCGTAGACCGCATCGACGCCGGCCATGGCGCCGGTGTGCGAGCTCGCGGCCTTGGCCGCTTCCTGGTGACGGCCGGCCTTGATCGCGATCACCGGCTTCAGCCGCGCCGCCGCCCGCGCCGCCGACATGAATTTGCGCGCCGCCGTGATGGTCTCGATATAGAGCAGGATCGAATGGGTCGCCGGATCGGTGGCGAGATAATCGAGCATGTCGCCGAAATCGACGTCGGTCATGTCGCCCAGCGAGACCAGATGCGAAAAGCCGATGCCGCGCGCCGTCGCCCAATCGAGGATGGTCGTCAGCATGGCGCCGGACTGGGCGACGAAGGCGACGCCGCCGGCCTTCGCCGCCAGCGGCGCGAAAGAGGCATTGAGGTTTGCCGGCGTCGACAGAATGCCCAGGCAATTGGGCCCTACGATACGCATCAGCGTGGGCCTTGCCGCGTCCAGCATCGCCTGTTCCAGCGCGCGCCCTTCGTCGGTGCCGAGCTCGTTGAAGCCGGCAGTGATGACGACGGCGCCCTTGGTGCCGCGTTTGCCGAGATCGGCGACGATGCCCGGCACGGTCCGGGGCGGCGTGCAGATCACCGCCAGGTCGGGCGTCATCGGCAGGTTGGCGACGTCCGGATAGGCGAGCATCCCGGCCACCGATTTGTGCGCCGGATTGACCGGCATGACCGGGCCCTCGAATCCGCCTTCGAGCAGGTTGCGCGCCACCACAAAACCGACGGAGCCATGGCGATTGCTGGCACCGATCAGCGCCACGGATTTGGGATGGAAGACGGCATCGAGGTTGCGGATCGACATGGTTCGGTCTCGGCCTTGTCAGAATTCGAGATTCAAGCGGCGCGCGGCTTCTCGCGCAATCGTCTCGGAGGTGCCGCCGGCGTCGATCTCGATCCAATCCTTTGGCGCGGCGATGCTGGCAAGCTGCTTCTCCAGGACCGCGATCGTGGCATCCGAGGCATCGCGGGTGCGTCCGGCGATCCGGCGCGCCAGAATCTGAGGATCGGCTGCGAGCCACAGCCCGTCGAACGCCGCGCCCGCCTGTGCTGCCACGCCCGCGATCTCGTCGCGCTCCTCCGCCGTGCCATAGACCGCATCCATGACGGCGGAATGACCGGCGGCCAAGGACGGTCGCGGCGGTTTCGGCCATCTGCGAAAACACCTTCACGCTCATCTCCGGGGTATAGGCGCCCTCGGGCAGGCGCGTGGTCTCGGCCACGCCCATCAGCCGCTTGCGCGTGACGTCGCTCCTGAGGACGATGGCGCCCGGTGCCGCCCCGATCAAGGGCGCAAGCGCGCGCGCCAATGTCGTTTTGCCGGTGCCGGAAAGTCCGGCCGTGACGATCAGGCGCGGCGCGGGCGGCCGCAGGAACGCTTGCGCCAGTGCGAAATAGCGTCGTGCCTCGGCAAAGCTATTCTCCCGCACGGCCTTCGCGCGCGACACGCCGACATGGGCGCGGATCGCCGCCCGGCAGGCGAGGAACAGCGGCAGCGCCGCCAGAGCCGCCATAATCGGTGGTGATTTCGAGATAGCGGTTCAAAAGCGCGTTGGCGTGGGCGCGGGCGCCGTGATGCTCCAGATCCATCAGCAGGAAGGCGAGATCGTAGAGAACGTCGATGCACGCGAAATCGTCGGAGAATTCGATGGCGTCGAACAGCACCGGTTTGCCGTCCATCACAAACACATTGTCGAGATGCAGATCGCCATGGCAGCGGCGCACGCGGCCCTCGTCGCGGCGCCGGTCCAGCAGCGATGAGGCTCGCTTCAACGCGGCCTCGCTTGCGCGACCGTAATCGGCCACAGCTCCGGCCTCGAACGGTGCGCCCGACATCGCCGCGAAAATCGAATTGTTCTCGGCGACGACTGCGGCGATGCCCTTGGCGCCGCCGAAGCCGGGCGCGATCTCGGCACGCGCATGAAAAGCGGCGACGGTCTCGGCCAGCGCGCGCATCAACGCCGGTGTCAGCTTGCCGGTCTCGCACAGCCGGCCGAACAGCGCCTGCTGATCGAAGCGGCGCATGACGAGCAGGTGATCGCGGGCGGCGGCGGCATCTTTCGGGCCGAAACGCAGATAGCCGTCCACGCCCTGCAGCACCGAGCGGACTTCGAGATAGATTTGCGGCGCCAGCGGCCGGTTGATTGCGAATTCGCGTTCGCACATCGCCTGCCGCTTTTCCGGCGTCGAATAATCCATATAGGGATATTTGACCGCGCGCTTGAGCTTGTAGGCGCGGTCGCCGATCAGAAAGACGATGGCGCCGTGGGTTTCGATGCGCTCGATCCGTTCGCCCGGCAGGCCGTAGCTTTCGGGCCTGGACAGGAACTGGATGACGGCGTCTTGCGCGTGGTCCGGGTCCATTGCTCGATCCCGCAGCGCGCCGGCGCCGCGTCAGAAATATTTCGCCACCGCGTCGCGGACATGCGTCAGGTGGCGGCCGACCGCGTCGGCGCGGATTCCCGGCACGATGCTGCCGGCATGGATGTGGTCGACGACTTGAAGTCCAGAAATGCCGGAGACATGCTTGTCGAACAGCGCACGCTCGGCGTCCCAGGCCCCCGAATCGCGCACCCAGTTCATCGGCGCGCCGGACGAGGTGAAGCTGATCATCTTCTTGCCCGCAAGCAGCGGCTCGTTGCCGGATTTGCCCGGCCCATAGGCGAAGCCCATGCCGAAGATCCGGTCGAGATAGCCTTTCATCATCGCCGGCGGGGCGTTGATCCAGAACGGATAGACGAAGGCGAAGACATCCGCATCCCCGATCAGCGCGCGTTCGGCTTGCACGTCGCCGGCGGGTGCGAAGCCCTTGGGGCCTGGGATTTCGCCCGCTTTCAATCTGGGATCGAAATCCATCGCATAGAGATCCCGCAAAAGCGCCTCGTGGCCCTTCGCCTCGACGGCCTCGCAATAGGCCCGCGCCACGCTCAGCGTGAAGCTTTCCGGATTGGGATGGGCCGCGATCACCGCATGTTTCATGGGCTTTTCTCCAGTTCGCGCACGCCCTCGGCCAGAAGCGGGCCGACATCGATGGCGTTGCTCGGATGCGCGATGGTGTTGGTGGTGACGATGCGCGCGGGTCCGGCGCCTTGCAAGTCCTTGTAAGCGCCAGGTGCGAAGACCGCGTGGACGCCCACGCATACGGCCGGTTTCATTTTCGCTGCCGCCAGGTGGCCCAGCGTCTCGATCATGGTGCGTCCCGTCGAGATGATATCGTCGACCAGGACCGGCGTCATCGCGCGCCAGCGTTCGACCTCGGGCACCGAAACTTCGACATCGCGGTCGCCACGGCGCGTTTTCGTCAGCACCACGAACGGCTTGCCCGCGCCCTTGGCGACGGCGCCCACCCATTGCGCGCTTTCGGCGTCGGGACCGATCAGCACCGCATCGTCCACATTTTCGGCGATCCACGCCGAGATCGGCGCGGCTGCGTGCTGGGTCCGCGCCGCAATGGCGTAGATCTGATCTAGGCGATGGATGCGATGCAGATGCGGGTCCACCGTCACCATCCAGTCGAAGCTTTGCGAAATCAGCCTGGCGAAGATCGGCGCGGTCACGGCATCACCGGTCTCGAAATGGCGGTCCTGGCGCATATAGGCCAGATAGGGCGCCACCAGGCCGACGCGCAGCGCGCCCAGTTCGCGCGCGGTCGCCGCGGCGAAGGCCAGCGGCAGAAATTTTCCGTCCGGCCGGTCGAGGGTCGCAACCAGGATCACCGTTTTTCCCGCGACCTCGCTCGCATAGCGCAGATGCACTTCCTCGTCGGGAAAGCGGCGCAGCTCCAGCGTGCCGGTTTCGGCCGCGAGGCCCGCGGCCAGTGTCGCGGCCATGGCCTGGTTGCCGGGAAGGGCGAACAGGACCCTGCTCATGACACCGCGATCCCGACGATGTCGAGATTGGCGCGCGCATAATCGAGTGCGTAGTCAAGCTCGCCCGGCGCTTCGGAATGGACGGTATAAGTCGGCTCGCCCTCGGTGATGCGATGGCCAATGCGCACATGGATTTCGACGCCGGCCGATTTGTCGTCGGGGGCGCCGGCGAGCTTGGCGACTTTTGAAAGCCGTCTGTTGTCGATGCGGTCGACGATGCCGGTGCGGTCGGCCTCCATGACGTGATGGTGGCGCGCCACCGGCGGTTTGCGCATGCCGCCCTGAGCGGCGCAGATCGCCTGGAACTTGTCCCAGGCCCGTCCGCTCGAGAGGATATGGGTGGCGAGCGCCAGTCCGTCGCCGTCTTCGGCCGCCCCGCCCATCTCCAGAAGATTGCCGGCCAGGACCAGCGCGTGCTCGCGCAGATCCTCCGGGGCGCCAGCCTCGCCTTGCAGCACCGCCAACACGTCGCGGGCTTCGAGCGCCGGGCCGATGCCGCGGCCGACGGGTTGGGTGCCGTCCGAGAGCACGGCGCGCGTGACAAGGCCGAAGGCGCGGGCGACTTCTCTCAGGCTGTGCGAAAGACCGAGAGCCGCTTCGTGGCTCCGCACTTTCGCGGTGGGGCCGACCGGCAGGTCCAGCACCAGATGGGTGGCGCCGGCCGCCACCTTCTTGGACAGGATCGAGGCGACGAGCTGGCCCTCGGCATCGAGGTCGAGCACGCGCTCGACGCGGATCAGCACGTCGTCGGTGGGAGACAGATGCACCGCCCCGCCCCAGACCACGCAGCCGCCTTCCTTTTCGACCACCTTGCGCATGGCGGGAAGATCGAGTTCGACCGGGGCCAGCGTCTCCATCATGTCGGCGGTGCCGGCCGGCGAGGTGATCGCGCGCGAGGAGGTCTTGGGAATGGTGAGCCCTGCCGCCGCGACGATGGCGACGACCAGCGGCGTCGTGCGGTTTCCGGGCAGCCCGCCCACGCAATGCTTGTCGACGATGGGGCTGCGCCCCCAATCGATGCGTTCGCCGACATCGACCATGGCCCGTGTCAGCCCGATCATCTCCTCGATGTCGAGCGAATTGGCCGCACAGGTGGTGATGAAGGCCGCCAGATCGATGTTCTGATAGCGCCCGGCCGCGATGTCCTTGACGATGGCGGAAAAGGCGTGATCGCCGAGCCTGTGGCCGTAGACCTTGCTGCGCACATGGCTGAAGGATTCGAGCGGCGGCGGATGACTGACGCTGACGCTGCTGCCGGGCTTCAGCTTCAGATGCGCCCAGGGATATTCCGAAAACCCGATCTCGCCCATTCCCAGCATGTCGGGTCCAACCACGTAAAGCGTGGCCACGATCGAATGGCCGCGGTAGGTGACGAGCACGCTGTTCTGCGACGAGAAGCCTTCCGAGCGGCAGACATGGCAATCGGCGCGCATGAAGACATGGGCCTCGTGCAGCGTCTCGACGCCCATCCGCCTTGCCGTCAGCCGGTTGTGGCCGTCGGCATGCTTGGGTTGGCTCGCGCTCATGCGAGCTCGACCTGTTCGCGGTGCTCGGGCGCGGCCACGGACCAGCTGAGCTCATCGGCGATGCGCAGCCTGAGCGCGTCGGCGGATTCGGGCTCGCCATGGACGACATAGGTCATCTTCGGCGGATGCGCGAAATTGCCGAGCCAGCCAATCGTCTCGTCGGCGTCCGAATGGGCCGACAGCATGTCGAGATCGGCGACCTCGGCGCGGATCGGCACATACCGGCCGTGGATCTTCACCGCATCGGCCCCCGCCAGGATCTTGGCGCCGCGGGTGCCGCCGGCCTGGTAGCCGGCGAACATGATCAGGCTACGCCGGTCCGGGCCATAGGCCTTCAGGTGATGCAGCACGCGGCCTCCCGTCGCCATTCCGCTGGCCGAGATGATGACCTTGGGCATGGCGGCGCGGTCAAGCTCCTTGGATTCATCGGGCGTGTGGACATATTGGGCGACCGCGAAGGCGGCGCGCGTTTCGGCCGCGCTCATTTTGTGATCCTCGGGATGGGCACAGAAGATGTCGCTGGCATTGATCGCCATCGGACTGTCGAGGAAGACCGGCAGGTCGGGAATGCGTCTCGCCTTCTTCAGCCGGTGCAGGTAGACGAGCAGCATCTGCGCGCGGCCGACGGCGAAAGAGGGAATGACGATTGTGCCGCCGCGGCCCGCGGTGCGGCCGATCGCTTCGGCCAGAACGTCCTCGGGGTTGGCCGTGGCGTGCTTCCTGTTGCCGTAGGTCGATTCGACCAGAAGATAATCGGCGTCCCGCACAGGCTCCGGTGCGAACATGGTGGGGTCGTTGGGCCTGCCCAGATCGCCCGAGAATACGATCGTCGTGCCGTGGCAGGACAGTTCGATGATGGCCGCGCCCAGAATATGTCCGGCGCGCAGGAAGCGCGCGCTGACGCCTGGCCACAGCTCCTGCGGCGTGTGGAAGGGGACCGGCGCAAAATATTTCAACGCCTCGTGCGCATCCTTTTCTGTGTAGAGCGGCAACGCCGGCTTGTGCTTGGAAAAGCCGTGGCGGTTGGCGAATTCGGCATCCTGCTCCTGCAGATAGCCCGAATCCGGCAATAGGATGCCGCACAGATCCGCGGTCGACTCGGTCGCCAGGATCTGCCGGCGGAAGCCGTGACGGACGAGAAGCGGCAGCCAGCCGGAATGGTCGAGATGGGCATGGGTAAGCAGCACCGCGTCCACGCTCGCCGGATCGACCGGAAGCTGCGCCCAGTTGCGCAGGCGCAGCTGCTTGTAGCCCTGGAACAGGCCGCAATCGACGAGCAGGCGCTTGCCGCCCGTCTCGACGATATATTTCGAGCCGGTAACCGTTCCGACCGCACCGAGGAATGTGAGCTTGATGGTCATGATCTGCGCCGCCGGTCCGGCTGGTTGAGGGGCCGGCGGGGGAAGTGCCCAACGGCCTTCTCCCCTTGCCGCCCGCGTGAAGCTGCCCGTCAGGCCGTCTTCACTTCGATCTTCTTGGTGGCCGCATGGGCCCTCGTAGTCTTGGGCAGCGTGACGGTCAGCACGCCCTTGTCGAATTTGGCCCCGATCTTGTCAACGTCGACGTCGGCGGGAAGGGCGAAACTCCTCCCAAATGAGCCATAGGAGCGTTCGCTGGCATAATGGGTCTTGTTCTTCTCTTCCCTCTCGGTGCGCATTTCGCCCTTCAGCGTCAGCACGTCGTCACTGAGGTTGACGTCGATGTTCTTCTCGTCGATGCCCGGCAGCTCGGCGGTGATCGTGTAGGCTTTGTCACCTTCGGCGACATCGACTAAGACCGACAGGACCGACCCGCCATTGCCGCGCGGCCAAAAGTGCTCGATAGCGGGGAAGCGGCCGAACTGTCCGATATCGAACATTGAGAACCGGTCGAACAGCCGATCCATTTCGTGCCGCATGGAATGGAAGACATCGCGGCCCGAGACCGCAGCGGACGGCACGCCGGATTTCTTGATTTCCAGTTGGGTGTTGGCCATGGCAGCCTCCTGCACTTGAAACCGGGCACAAGCCTAGAAGGCAGACCGGCGGCCGGTCCTGATCTGAGTCAAGTACGGGACGGCTGCTCCGCCCGCGGACGTTCCCCGGCAGTGGTCAAGGCGGAGTTCCGCTGATAAGAATGAGGCAGTGGCCAGGCAGTGATCGGAACATGGAAGGACAAGACGGCGTGGCGCTGACAAGCGCCGAAAGGGACGTGCTCTTTCGCACCGTCATCGACACGGCGGTGGACGGTATCGTCGTGATCGACGACCGGGGCGGCATGATGCTCTTCAACAAGGCCGCCGAACGCCTGTTCGGCTATGCGCCCGAGGAGGTGCTGGGCCGCAATGTCGACATGCTGATGCCCGAGCCCTATCGCTCCCACCACGACGCCTATGTGGGGCATTATCTCGGCACCGGCGAGGCCCGGATCATCGGCATCGGCCGCGAGGTCTCGGCCCGGCGCAAGGACGGCTCGACCTTCCCGATGTATCTGTCGGTGGGCGAGGGCTGGCTGCGTGACAAGCGCATTTTCCTCGGCATGATCCACGACATGAGCGCCCGCAAGGCCGATGAGAAACGCCTCCATGAGCTCCACAACGAACTGTTGCACGCGCTGAGGCTGACCGCACTCGGCCAGCTCACCAGCGCGCTCGCCCATGAGCTCAACCAGCCGCTCACCGCGGTGATGAATTATCTCAACGCGGCCCGCCGCGGCCTCAACGCCTGTGACGATCCTGCCGCCAAGCGCGCCGCCGAGCTTGTGGAAAAAGCGGTGGCGCAGACCGGCCGCGCCGGCCAGATCATCCGGCGCCTGCGCGAATTCATCGAAAAAAAGGAGCCCAACCGCGCCGAGGAGGATTTGAACGCTTCGGTCGAAGAGGCCATCGCGCTCGGCCTCGTCGGCGCGGCTGACCGCAACATCGTGGTGACGGCGCGGCTCGAAAGCGATCTGCCACCGCTCTTGTGTGACAAGATCCAGATTCAGCAGGTTATGGTCAATCTGCTACGCAACGCTGTTGAGGCTCTGGAAGATGCCGAACGGCGCGAAATCCTGGTTACGACTGCCCAGCCCAGTGCCGATTTTGCCGAGATCGCTGTCGTTGACACGGGCCCCGGGATCGATCCCGACATCATGCCGCATCTGTTCCAGCCTTTCGCGACCACCAAGGCCGGCGGTCTGGGCATGGGCCTGTCGATCTGCCGGGGCATTGTCGAGGCCCATGGCGGCCGTTTGTGGGCGGCGGCCAATCCCGGCGGCGGCACGCAATTCCGCTTCCGCCTGCCCATGCGCGGCGGCGTCGAGGTCTGAACCATGGCTGATCCCGTCACAATCTTTGTGGTCGACGATGACGAGGACGTGCGCAGCTCGCTGCAGGCGCTGCTCGAGGCCGAGGGCTTTGCCGCCGAGAGCTTCGAATCGGCCAGCGCCTTTTTGGCCAGCGACGCGGCCGCGCGTCCCGGCTGCCTGATCGCCGATATCCGCATGCCCGACATGGATGGGTTGGAACTCCAGGAGGAACTGGTCCGCCGCAAGATCGGGCTGCCGGTGATCGTCGTTACCGGTCACGGCGACGTGCCGCTGGCGGTCCGGGCGATGAAAGCCGGCGCCCTCGATTTCCTCGAAAAGCCTTATGACGAAGCGGTGCTGCTGTCTTCGGTGCAGCGTGCGCTCGCCGAGTCCGAGCAGTCCTCCGAGCGCGCCGCTGCCGCCCGGCAGGCCGAAACCAGGCTCGCCACCCTGACCGAGCGCGAGCGCCAGGTGCTCGACCTTCTGACAGCCGGGCGTCCCAACAAGGTGATTGCCTATGAGTTGGACATTTCGCCCCGCACCGTCGAAATCCACCGCGCCCGCGTGATGGAAAAAATGCGCGCAAGAAGCTTGGCCGAGTTGGTGCGCATGGTCGTGGCGGTCCAGCGCAACGGCGGCGAGTCCGAACGCTAAGCACAATTACGTATTACCTGTTGGAGCGCTGTTGCCTACCTTTCGGCGACGAGGGTGGGCCGCGCGCCCATGGAAGTGGTACCGATCGGGCTTGCCCGGACGCGGAAGTATCGTCTTCGATGAAACATAGCGACGTAATCTGCATTGTGGATGACGACGAGGCGGTCCGCGATTCCATGAGGATTCTCCTCGAATCCTATGGCTATCCGGTGCGCGACTATGCCTCGGCCGCGGCTTTCCTCGAGGACCACCGCGTTACCGAGCCGGGCTGCCTCTTGCTCGATCTCCACATGCCCGGCATGGACGGCATCGAACTGGTCGAATTGCTGCGCCGGCGCAGGGTCTTGACCCCTGCCATCATCGTCACCGGCCAGAAGGACCCGTTGCAGTTGCAGCGCGTCGAGCAGGCCGGTGTGATGGCGCTTCTCAACAAGCCGGTTGCCGACGGGGAATTGATCGGCTGGATCGAGCACGCCCTCGAAGGCTCGGCCTCGCTGGCCTGAGTCTCGCCCGGACCGCGTGCTCGCGTTCCCCCCCACCTCGATGGCAACACATTGCCGGCATTACCGCTTTTGGGGGGATGTCACGCGGCCACCATTCGTTCGATAGCGGACATTGTGGCTAGGGGAAACTCCTTACGTGGAACCCCTAATTTTCGTGGAGCCGATGCGGGCGCATTGTCTTTTCATTGATGATACGTCCCATGGGAAGGGCAATAAAATGTCGCAGGTCTCCGTACAGCGCCAAGTTCCGGCTCCAGGCAGCGCCATGCGCATGGCCCTAGCCAAGAGTGATGCGCTCTCGCCGCTTCATGCGCTGGGAACGCTGTCGCGCTTCGGCCGCAACCAGACGATCTTCAACGAAGGCGACGATGCGCGCTACTCCTACAAGATCGTCGAAGGCGGCGTGCGTCTGTGCAAGGTGCGCGCCGATGGCCGCCGGCAGATCGCCGAATTCCTGCTGCCGGGCGATATGTTTGGCTTAGAGATGGGCGACGAGCATTCGCTGACCGCTGAAGCCCTGTGCGATGTCGTGGTCATGCGCTGCACCCGCACCCATGTCGAGCGGCTGAGCGACGAGCGGCCGGACGTGCGCAAGCAGTTGATGACCCTTCTGCGCCGCGAGCTATCCGCCGCGCAGGATCATCTGGTGATGCTGGGCCGGCAGACCGCCAAGGAGCGCGTTGCCTCCTTCCTGCTGCTGATCGCCGAGCGCAACGACGCCGAGGACGGCGACGCCTTCGAGCTTCCGATGGGCCGTCAGGATATCGCCGACTATCTGGGCCTCACGATCGAAACCGTGTGCCGGGCGCTGACCGATCTCAAGCGCGAAGGCGTGATCGCGATCCCCAATCGCCATCAGGTGGTGATCAGCAGCGTCGTCAGGCTCGAAACCGTGGCCGAAGGCGAGGACGAGTAGTAACCTAGCCGCCCGTTCGCTGCGGAGACCGGCTGTGAGCTTCAAGAAGATCGTGGTGCCGGTCACCGGCATGAGGGCAGATGCGCTCGCGCTGGCCGCCGCCTTCGCCGCCGGGCGGCCCTTTTCGGGCCATGTCCAGGCCCTCTTTGTCAGCCCCGATCCGTCTCAGGCCGTCCCCTTTGTCGGTATGCCGGTCTCGCCCGAAGTCGTCCAGCAGATCATCGGCAGCGCCGCCGAGATCGCCCAGATCGCGCACCAGGCCGCGCGCGCCAATATCGAAGCGGCAGCTGCCGCCGCCGACGTGACGCTTGTCGGCTCTGCTGTGACCGGCCCCGGCGGCGTGACCTGCTCGCTCTATTCCGTGGAAGGCGGCTTCATCGGTTGCATCGCCGAAGCGGCGAAGCTTGCCGATCTCGTCGTCTTTGCGCCGCCCGCCGCGACCGACGCTCCCGATATCAATGGTGCCTTGATCCAGACGCTGACGCATATCCGCCGCCCGGTTCTATTGGCGCCGGAAAGTCCGGTGACCGATCTGCTGCCCAGGATCGTGGTCGGCTGGGACGGTGGCATTGCTGCCGCCCATGCCCTGAGCGCGGCCTTGCCGCTTCTGAAACGGGCAGGCGAGGTCGAGATCTGTTCCGTCGGCCATCTGCCGCACGATGCCGCTGCGCCGGCCGAAGCGATCGAATATCTGGCGCTGCACGGTGTCGAGGCCGCCACGCGCGCAATCGGCACGGACGAGGCCCATCCCGGCACATTGCTGCTGCACGAAGCCGCCGCCTCCGGCGCGACGCTTCTGGTTCTGGGTGGCTATGGCCACAACCGCCTCTCCGAGACGCTGTTCGGCGGCACCACCATGCACATCGCCGCCCACGCCACGCTCCCCGTCTTCATGACGCATTGAGCGGGCGCGATTTAAAGCAATTCCAGGAAAAGTGGGGCGAGCTGCGACAGCGTGCGCGCGGCTTTCCGCGCGGTTCATCGAGCGCCTCACGGCGCTGCTGGAACATCCGGCGGCGCTGTTTCTGGATTGACGCCGTCCGCGCCGTGGCAGGCCGGATCGGGGAAGATCAGTTCGCTCACCGTGCCCTTGCCTGTCTCGGAACGTATCGCGGTGGTGCCGCCCACCTGCTGGCCGAAGGTCTCGATCAGCTTGGCGCCCACATGGGAGCCATTTTCCTTGGCGTCGTAGCCCTCGCCATCGTCCTGGACGGCGAGCCGCAGCTTGCCGCCTCCCGCCGGCGCCAGCCGCACGGTGATGGTGCCCGCCTGCCGCGGCGGTGGAAAAGCGTGCTTGAAGACATTGGTCAGCGCCTCCACCGTGAACAGCGCCAGCGGTACCGCCAAGTCGCCGGAGACCTGCCGCGGCACCAGATCGAAGGCCAGCTTGAGATCGGAGCGGTCCGCGGCGAAGCCCTCGCGCGTCTGCTGCGCCAGATCGATCAGCAGCCGGCTCAAGTCGACGGCGGTCAGATCCTCGATGTCGTGCAGGATGCGATGGACCAGCGCCAGCGCATTGATGCGCGCCTGCGCCTGCCTCAGCGCCTCCTGAGCCGCCGGATCGTGAACCCGGCCGGCCTGCAGGCTGAGCAGGCTCATCACGATCTGCAGATTGTTCTTCACGCGATGATGGATTTCGCCGATCAGCGTGGATTTCTGGTCGAGCGCGTCGTGCAGGCGCCGGTCGCGATCCTGGATCGCGGCGGCCATCTCGGCCATGCCGCGGCCGAGCATACGGAATTCGCTCGGTGCCCCCTCAAGGTTCGGCCTGAGCGAATAATGGCCGCTGCGATAGGCCGCCGAAACGCGCCTCAGATAGACGATCCAGCGGGTCACCTGCCGCTCGGTCACGATCCAGATCGCGATCCAGCTCAGCGCCACCATCAGGAAGGGCAGGAGGAAATCGGTGCCGACATTGACATAGGTGGCGCCAAACAATCGCGATTCGGGCATGCCGAAGCCGACATAGACGCTGCTGCCCAGAAGCGCGGTCGTCGAATAAAGCCAGTTGCGGCCGGTGGCGTCGGTCGCGGTGTAGAGATTCTTTCCGGCGGTGCGCACGGCATTGGCGTGGGCGAAGACGGGTCTGGCGATATCGGGCTGATTGGCGGCGATCACGGTTCCCTTGCGGTCGAAGATCGCCACCACTGCGCCTTTGGGCAATTGCTTGGCCCGCACCATGTAGTCCAGCCAGCGCACGTCGATGGCGATGGCGATGGTGCCGTCGAAGCCGGTGGCGTTGTGCATCGGCAGCATGCCGGCGATCACCGGGTGATCGTTGATGGGGCTCTCGATCTGCTCGCTGACGACGAAGTCGTTGCTCGTCCTGGCGCGCTGGAACACGGCCCGGCCAGCGACGTCGCGGCCGACGCCTTCGTGGCGCGAGGCGCAGATGACCTTTCCGTTGCGGTCAATGCGCGCGATGTTGGTGAAGAACACCAGCCCCTTGAGCGCGTCGGAGAGCGCGCGGTCGCAGCCGGCGGCGCCGGTCTCGACGGCAGGCAGATTGGCGAGCGTGCGCACGATCTGTTCGGCCGCCCCCAGGAGATTCTCTTCGCTCGAGGCCGCCGCGCGCGTCGTCTGCAGGAGCCTGTCGCTGACGCTCTGGGTGTCGCGCTGAACCCGGTCGAGGCCCTGGATGAAGCTTGCCACGCCGACCGGCGTTAGCGCGATCGTGACCGTGAGCAGGAGCGTAAATCTGAGCGACCAGCCCGCGCCGCCTCGTGAGGCCGCGCTGCGATTTGGGGACGATGTCCTAGGAGCGCCGCTTGGAGCCGGGGGCCGCCTTCGCCGGCTCGGCCAACCGATCCAACTGCGCCATGATCTCATCGGCGGCGTCTCCTTCTGCCGTGTGCCCGGCAGGCGGCAGAGGGTTCCCGCCTTCGAGTATCGCTATCAACGCTTTACGCGCACGGGCGACCCGGCTTTTCACGGTGCCGACGGCACAATTGCAGATTTTTGCGGCATCCTCGTAGGAAAATCCTCCAGCGCCCACCAGGATCAGGGCCTCACGCTGTTCGTCCGACAGGGTCGACAGCGCTCTTGTGGCATCCGACAATTCCGCGGCCCAGCCTTGCTGATCGCTGAATCCGGGAATGCGTTCGGCTGCATCCTGATCCCATGGCGCCTGCCGCCAGGCGCGGCGGCGGTCGGAATAGAACTGGTTCCTCAGGATGGTGAAGAGCCAGGCCTTGAGATTGGTGCCGGCCGCGAAGCTCTTGCGCGCCTGCCAGGCCTTGACCAGCGTTTCCTGGGCCAAGTCATCGGCGGCATCCGGATTGCCGCACAGCGAGCGGGCGAAAGCGCGCAAGAAAGGGATCAGCTCGAGCAGGCCTGCCTTGAATTTGGCATCCGTCTCGGGCTTGGGGGCGTGCTGCGATCGCTGTTCGGTGTGCGTTCCGCTCACGAGGCCTCGTTGCCCTCCTCGCCGTCCTGTCCGGTTTTCTCGATCTGCTGCAGCAGGTCCAGAAATTCCTCCGGAACCGGTTCTTCCGCCACATTGTCGTAAAACCGTCGCAGCTCACGCCCGATGGCGCGCTGCCGCGCCCGCACGCTTCGTCTCTCCTCGGCGTCGGGCCTGTCCGTCTTGGCGGCGCTCTTGGTTTGGTTCATGTCCTTCACAAAACTGCCAGCCCCCCTGGTGAGTCGACGTTTGCGCGCCGCATCATGCCGATCAAGGAAGAGATTCCATGGCAGCGCGGCAATGCCGGTTGATAGATGGCAACGCCTGCCCCGGCCAAAAAGTTCCGCGCTCCGGGAAACTTTTCGGCCCGCGGGCGTTTCCGACTGCGGTGTTCTATTATCTATGAAATACGTGAAGGAGCTGGCTCCCCATGCCCGAGACTCAAGTCCTGGCGCCTCATCTGCCTTATCTGCGCCGCTATGCCCGCGCCCTCACCGGGGCGCAGGACAGCGGCGATGCCTATGTGCGCGCGGCGCTGACAGCCGTGGTCTCAGGAGAGGAGACGCTCGATCGCGCGCATGCGCCGCGTGTGGAGCTCTATCGCCTGTTCCACCGCATCTGGGCGAGCGCCACCGGTTACCGCGATGGCGCCCCGCCGGCGGAGCTTTCGAGCCCGGACGCGCGTCTGATGGCGCTGTCCGGCGGCCGGCGGGCGGCGCTGCTTTTGACCGCCGTCGAAGGGTTCAGCCTGGAGGAGACCGGGACCATCACCGGGATGTCGCCGGACGAGGTGGAGCGCGCCGTCGTCGATGCCCAGCGTTCGATCGAGAAGGAGCTGGTTTCGCGCATTCTGATCATCGAGGACGAGCCCATCATCGCCCTCGACCTGGAACTCCTGGTCACCGATCTGGGCCACACCGTGGTGGCGTCGGTGGCGACGCGGGATCAGGCCGTGCGCGAAGCGCTGACGCACAGGCCGGGCCTCATTCTGGCCGACATCAATCTGGGCGAAGGCGGTTCGGGCATTGACGCCGTCCGCGAGATTCTGGCGAGCTTCGAAGTGCCCGTCATTTTCATCACGGCGTATCCCGAGAAGCTTCTGACCGGCGAGCGGCCGGAGCCAACCTATTTGATTGCCAAGCCATTTCTGCCCGAGACGGTGCAGGCCACGGTCGGCCAGGCCCTGTTCTTCCACCCGCTGGCGCGCCACGCCGCCTGAGGCCGGTACCCGGGTTCAGGAAAAAATTGGCGCAGTCCGGAACCCCTGCCGGGATGCGGCGTTGTTATCCCCGAGCGGATGTCCGATCCGGTACGCCCCAGCCCCTTCGACACCCCGCTTCGGGTGTCCGCTCACCTCCCACATCATCGCGAAACAGGATCGGCCGGCAGGTCCGGCTCAATCCTTGGCGCGCTCGACGTAAGAGCCGTCGGCGGTCATGACGACGACGCGCGTGCCGGGGACGATGTGGGTCGGCACCATGGTGCGCACGCCATTGGAGAGCAAAGCCGGCTTGAACGAGCCCGAGGCTGTCTGTCCCTTGACCACCGGCTCGGTCTCCATCACCTCGAAACTGGCCCGCGCCGGCAGCTCGACCGCGATCGGCAAACCGTTGTGCGACGACAGCCGCACCTCCATGTTCTCGATCAGATAGGGCACGTAATCGCCGATGACGTCGGCCGGCACATGGACCTGATCGAACGTCTCGGGGTCCATGAACACGTATTGCTCGCCATCCTGATAGAGATAGGTGTAGGTGCGCTCGTCGATGAAGGCCTTTTCCAGGCTGTCGGTGGTCTTGCAGCGCTCGTTGATCTTCACGCCGTCGGAGATGCGGCGCATTTCGAGCTGCGTCACCGGCGTGCCCTTGCCGGGATGGATGTTCTCGGCGGTGAGCACGACATAGAGCTTGCCGGCCTTCTCGATGACATTGCCCTTGCGGACGGTGCTGGCGATGACGGAGACCACGATAACCTCATTTTGACCGATGGCGGGCTTGCCCGCCGCCGCCCGATGGGCGGAGGCGGGTCATAGCAGCGCCCCGGCCGCCGGCCAAGGCCCCCACTCAGTCCCACTCAGGCCCGCAAGAGTGCGGCGGTGAGCTCGTCGGGCATCGAGAAGAAGGGCGAATGGTCGGTGTCGAGGCTGGCCAGCATCTCGCACCCCGCTGCCGCGGCCATGCGCCGCTGCAGCGCCACGCCCACGGTGCGGTCGTCGGTACATTCGATATAGGCCTTGGGCAGCCGGCCCCAATTGGCCGCGCTCGTCGTCACGGCGGCGGTCAGCCCGGCCGCGCCTTCCGGCACGATCAGGGCCCGGGCCAGCGCCACGTCGTCGTCGGAACAATGTCCGTAGAACACCGGCTTCAGCGCGGCCGGCCGCACGGTCACGGTCTTGCGGTCGGGGGCGACCACGCGTTCGGCGCCCAGAAGCGAATCGGCGTCGGTCCGGCCCATGCCGGAGGTGTTCTGGCCCGTCTGCGGCACGAAGGCGGTGACATAGACGAGGCGGGCCATCCGGTCGGGCCGGAGCTCGGCGGCCTGGGTCACAACGGTGCCGCCGAAGGAGTGCCCCACCAGGATCACCGGGCCGTCCGCGGCGTCGATCAGCCGGCAGATGCTGGCCACCAGGGTGTCGAGCGTGGTCTGGCCGGGTGGGGTGCGGTCCAGCCCGTGGCCGGGCAGATCGGGCGCCAGCGCGCGGTGGCCGGCGCGCTCCAGCCGCGCCACCACCTTGTGCCAGCACCAGCCGCCATGCCATGCCCCATGGACCAGAATATAGGTACTCATGCCTTGTCCTCTCTGATGGCAGGGTCAGCTGGGCCGGAAGCCGCGATGGAAAAGACCGCCATGCCCTCGCCCTGGTGGGCGCAGCCCCGCCACGCCGACCGACGCCCGATATTGCGCGCGCGCGGACAAATCAAGGCGGCGATCCGTCTCTGGTTCGAGGCCCGGGATTTCACCGAGGTCGAATGCGGCGCGCTCGCCGTCTCGCCGGGCAACGAGGCGCATCTGCATGCCTTTGCGACGGAACTCGTCGGCCCCGGCGGCGAGGCGAAGACGGTCTATCTTCACACCTCGCCGGAATTCGCCGCCAAGAAGCTGCTCGCGGCCGGCGAGACCAGGATCTTCGATTTCGCCCGCGTCTTCCGCAACCGCGAGCGGGGCGCGCTGCATGCCCCCGAATTCACCATGCTGGAATGGTATCGCGCCGGCGAGACCTCGGACGCGATGATCGCAGACATGCTGGCGATTCTGCGGCTGGCCGCAGAGACGACGGGGATCGGGGAATTCGCGTTTCGCGAGCGCCGCTGCGATCCGCGCGCGCAAGCCGAAAGGCTCACGGTCGCCGAAGCCTTCGAACGATATGCCGGCATCGGCCTCATGGCCGCGCTCAGCCGCTGCCGGCGAAGGGGACCGCGCTGCGCTGGCGCCGGCCGCGCGAAGAAGCCGGCGATCGCGGTGGCGCAGGACGATAGCTGGTCGGACATCTTCTCCAAGGTGCTGGTGGCCAGCGCATCGAGCCCGAGCTCGGCAACGGGCGGCCCACGATTTTGCGATTATCCGCGCTGCGAGGCGGCGCTGGCCCGCGCCGGCGCCGACGATCCGCGCCTCGCCGAACGCTTCGAGCTCTATGTCTGCCGGCGTCGAGCTGGCCAACGGCTTCGGCGAGCTGATCGATCCCTACGAACAGCGCCGCCGTTTCGAGCTGGAGATGGCCGAGAAGGAGCGCGTCTATGGCGAGCGCTACCCGATCGACGAGGAATTCCTCGTTGCGCTTGCCCAGATGCCGCCGTCATCCGGCGTGGCGATGGGCTTCGACCGGCTGGTCATGCTGGCGGCCGGCGCGCGCACCGTGGACGACGTGATCTGGACGCCGGCGCCATGAATATCATGCAAAAGCGCAGCGATGCGCTCGCCGCCGTTGCTGCGCAATATCCCGTCGCCATCACGCCGGAGATGGCCGCGCTGATCGACGTGACCGATGCCGCCGATCCGATCGCGCGCCAGTTCCTGCCGAGCGAGGCCGAACTGGTCACGACCGACGAGGAGCGCGCCGACCCCATCGGCGACGACGCCCATTCGCCGGTGCCCGGGATTGTCCATCGTCATGGTGACCGGGTGCTGTTCAAGCCTGTGCATGGCGTGCCCGGTCTATTGCCGCTTCTGCTTCCGCCGCGAGAGTGTGGGGCAGGCCGAACATGCGCTGTCGCCGGCCGCGACCGAGGCCGCCTTCGAATATATTCGCGCCCATCGCGAAATCCGCGAGGTGATATTCACCGGCGGCGATCCGCTGATCATGAGCCCGCGCCGCGTGGGCGAGCTGTCGGCGGCGCTGGCTGCCATCGCGCATGTCCGGGTCCTGCGCTGGCACAGCCGCGTGCCGGTGGTCGATCCCGCCCACGTGACCGACGACCTCATCGCCGCGCTTCTGGTGCCGGGCGCGGCGACCTATGTGGTCGTCCATGCCAACCATCCGCGCGAACTGGCGCCGGCCGCACGCCGCGCCATCGCCCGCCTCGCCGAATCCGGCATCCCGCTGCTGTCGCAAAGCGTGCTGCTGAGGGGCGTCAACGCCGATATCGAGACGCTGGAATCCCTGATGCGCGCGCTGATCGAAGACCGCATCAAGCCCTATTACCTGCACCATCCCGACCTGGCGCCGGGCACATCCCACTTCCGCGTCACGATCGAAGAGGGCCAGGCGCTGATGCGGGCGTTGCGCGCGCGTGTGTCGGGCCTCGCGGTGCCCGACTACGTGCTCGATATTCCCGGCGGTGTCGCCAAGGTGTCGCTGATGTCGGACAATGTGGAAACTCTGGGTGACGGCCGATACCGCATCCGCGATCCCGAAGGACGCTGGCATTTCTATCCGCCGCAAAGCTGAATCACAGCCAGGTCCGCAGCCCGAAGACGAACCGCAGCTCGGATGTGGCTTCATGGTTGGCGCGGGCGAAATCGGCCGTGTGCCCGAACTTGTCCGCATAGGTCACGCCGATATAGGGCGCGAATTTGCGCACGATCTCGTAGCGCAGTCTGAGGCCCGCATCGAGATCGGAAACCCCCGAGCCGATGCGGCGGGCCGGATCGTCCTTGGCGTAGAGATTGATTTCGATTTGCGGCTGCAGCACCAGCCGCTGGGTGATCAGAAGATCGGTGGAACCTTCGAATTTCGCGGCATACCGGCCCTTCTCGCTCGCATAAGCGGTCGCCGAGACTTCGAAGAAATCCGGCGCCAGCCCCTCGATGCCGAAGGCGGCCCAATTGCGCCCCGCTCGCGAATCGATGTCGCTGCGAAGGCCCGCCTGCAGATCGAAGAAGGGCGAGATCGGCCGGTCGTAGAAAATCTCCTGCTGGCCGTCATGGACCGTACCGTTCGAAACCTCGCCCTCGCTTTTGAACCAGACGCGGTTGGTGTCGGTGCCCGCCCAGGCCTCGCCCGACCAGCGAAAGCTGTCGCCGCGGCCGAACCGGCCTTCGAGCCGATCGAACAATGCGTGAGCATGAATGGCCTCGTCTTCGATGGGCGAGAAGCCATAGGGCGTGCTGGTGCCGGGATAAGGCGGGGCGTTCTGCGCCGCCGCCGGATGTGCCAGTGCCAGCGCACCGATCATAGACACGGCAAACGCATGGGCCTTCATGACACAAACACGGTCCGGAACATGCCGGTCGCCATGTGATAGAGCAGGTGGCAGTGGAAGGCCCAATAGCCCGGCGCATTGGCCGTGAAAACGAAGCTGACACGCTCGGCCGGCTTGACGTTGACCGTGTGCTTGAACGGCAGGCGGCCGCCATGCCCGTTCTCAAGCTCGAACAGATAGCCGTGCAGATGGATCGGGTGCTCCATCATCGTGTCGTTGATCAGCACGAAGCGCACGCGTTCGTTCAGCTTCACCTTCACGGGCGGGGCCTGCGAAAAGGTCTTGCCGTCGAAGCCCCAGACGAAGCGCTCCATATTGCCGGTCAGATGGAATTCGATGGCGCGCGTCGGCGGCGTGCTGTTCTCGCCCGGTTCCAGATTCATGAGATCGGCGTAAGTGAGATTGCGCCGGCCGTTGCCGTCGAGGCCGTCGCCGGCCTGATTCAGCCGGCTGCGCGGCGCCATCGCGACGTTGGTGACCCAGGCGCTGCCGGCAATCTCGGCCGCATCGGCGCCGCTGCCGTTGACGGTTGGGATCGGCTGGTCCGCCATTTTCATGTCACCCATCTTCATGGAGTTGTCCGCCATGCCGGGCATGTCCATCTTGGGCATCTCCATTTTGCCCATGTCCATTGGCGTCGTGGCAGGCTTGGCCATATCCATGCCGCCCATGTTCATGTCGCCCATGCCCATATCGGCCATGCTGCGCAGCACCGGCGGGTCCATCGGCGGCACGGCGGCCACCATGCCCGCGCGCGGCGCCAGCGTGCCGCGGGCATAGCCGCTGCGGTCCTCGGCCTGGGCGAAGATCGTGTAGGCGGCGTCCGTCTTCGGCTGCACGATCACGTCGTAGGTCTCCGCCACGGCGATACGGAACTCGTCGACGGTGACGGGCATGACGTCGCTGCCGTCGGCCTGGACGATCGTCAGCTCCAGCCCAGGAATACGCACGTCGAAGGTCGTCATCGCCGAACCGTTGATGAAGCGGAGACGCACGCGCTCGCCGGGCGCGAACAGCGCGGTCCAGTTGGCGGCAGGCGGATGGCCGTTGACGAGAAAGGTATAGGTCGCCGCGGTGACGTCCATGATGTCGGTGGGGCTCATGCGCATCGCGCCCCAACGCGTGCGGTCGTCGAAGGTGGCGGCCAACCCATGGCGTTCAGCATCGGCGAGGAAGGTGCCCAGCGTGCGCTGCTGGTAATTGTAGTAGTCGCTGTTCTGTTTGAGATTGGCGATGATCTGGTCCGGGCTCTCGTCGGTCCAGTCGGTCAGCATCACGACATATTCGCGGTCGAATTGGACCGGATCGGTGCCTTTCGGCTCGATCAGGATCGGGCCCTGCAGCCCTGTCTGCTCCTGCCCGCCGGTGTGGCTGTGATACCAATAGGTGCCGGACTGGATGACGGGGAAGCGGTAGGTGAAGGTCTCGCCCGGCATGATGCCGCGATAGGTGAGCCCCGGCACGCCGTCCATCGCATTGGGCAAGAGGATGCCGTGCCAATGGACCGAGGTCGGCACCTTGAGCCTGTTGGTGACGTTGAGCGTGAGCGTGTCGCCCTCGCGCCAGCGCAGGATCGGTCCCGGCATGACGCCGTTGAACATCGTCGCCATGCGCGGCTTGCCGGTGATGTTGACCGCGACCGGCTCGACCGCGATGTCGAACTTGGTGCCCGACAGCATCGGATGGCCGAGATCGGTGGCGGCGAAAGCGCGGCGCGGCCACAGCGCGCCGGCCGAGAGCACCAGACCGCCACCGGCGGTCAGGCCCTGCACAAAGCGGCGGCGGCTGACCGAGGCGGGGAGCGTCATCGGCAAGATCCCAGATACCCTATGGGGGTATCTTGCACGGGGTGCGGCCGCAGACAAGTTACGGGTGTGGTTTCCGGCGTGACGCCGCAGCGCCGCTGACCAACCGGCTCAGCGATAGCTGGCGTTGATGGTCTCGAGCACTTTGGCGCCGGGGCACAATTCGGCTTCGCCCATTTGATTGAGCGGGCGGGCGGCGGTGCCCAAGGCGTCGTGCAGGTCTCTGGCCTCCGGATCGAGATAGAGCAGCCCCGTGACGATCTCGCCCTTGTCGTGATGGGATTGCAGGAAGGCCATGGCCGCGGCGCGGTCGTGCGGGTCGTAGTCGGGGTCGAGTTTGGCGAGCCGAAGCACGCTGCCGTCGTGCTGGCGCACCTCCCGGGCCGTGCCGGGCGCGTAATCGACGGTGATTTCCTGGCGCGGCTCGATGATGTCGATGCGGTTGACGGCATCGTTGTGCTCGCGCACGAAATCGTAGGACTTGGTCGATTCCGGGGTGTTGTTGAACTGCACGCAAGGAGAAATCACGTCGAGGATCGCCGCGCCCTTGTGTGCCAGCGCGGCCTTGAGCAGCGGCACAAGCTGGGGCTTGTCGCCGGAGAAGCCGCGGGCCACGAAGCTCGCGCCCAAAACCAGCGCCATCGAGACCAGATCGATGGGTGCGTCGTGGTTGATCGCGGTCTTGCTCTTGGAGCCCTTGTCGGCGGTGGCCGAGAACTGACCCTTGGTCAGCCCATAGACGCCGTTGTTCTCGCAGATATAGACCATGTTGACGCCGCGCCGGAGGCAATGGGCGAACTGGCCGATGCCGATGGACGCCGTATCGCCGTCGCCGGAGACCCCCAGATAGATGAGGTCGCGATTGGCGAGATTGGCGCCGGTGAGCACGGACGGCATGCGGCCATGCACGCGAATTGAAGCCGTGGCTCTGGCCCAAAAAATAGTCCGGCGTCTTCGACGAGCAGCCGATGCCGGAAAGCTTGGCGACGCGGTGCGGCTCGATGTCGAAAGCTCGAAGCAGGCCTGGATCAGCGCCGCGCTGATCGAATCGTGGCCGCAGCCGGCGCACAACGTCGAAATGCGGCCTTCGTAGTCGCTGTGCGTGAAGCCGAGCGCGTTGGTGGGCAGCGCCTTGTGATGCAGCTTGGGCTTGGTGATGTAGGTCATTCGGCGGCTTCCTTGCGCGCCATCAGGTTCATGCGTTCGGAGATGGCTTCGGTGATATAGCGCGCCGTGATCGGCGTGCCGTCATAATGCAGGACCGGGATGAAGCGCGCCGGATCGATGGCGCACTCGTTGACGAGCATCTTCTGCAGCTGGGCGTCGCGGTTCTGTTCTATCACGAACACCTGCTCATGGGCGTTGATGAACTCGACCACTTCCTCGGAGAAGGGGAAGGCGCGCACGCGCATGGTGTCGAGCGCGAGGCCATGCGTCTTCGAGCTTGGCCAGCGCCTCGTTCATGGCCGGCGCCGTGGAGCCGAAATAGATGGCGCCGAAGCGGGTCTTTTCGTCGGCTTCCTTGCGGATGGGTGCGGGCACCAGCGTTTTGGCGGTCTCGAATTTGCGCAAGAGCCGCTGCATGTTGTCGACATAGACCGAGCCCTCCTCGCTGTAGCGGGCATAGCGGTCGCGGGATGTGCCGCGGGTGAAATAGGCCCCGCGCGCCGGGTGCGTGCCCGGCAGCGTGCGAAAAGCGATGGCGTCGCCATCGACGTCGAGATAGCGGCCGAAATCCTTGCCGGCTTCGAGCTCCTCGGCCGTCATGATCTTGCCGCGGTCGTATTTGCGCGTGTCGTCCCATTGCAGGGGACTGCACAGCCAGTCGTTCATGCCGATGTCGAGATCGAGCATGACGAAGATCGGCGTCTGCAGCCGCTCGGCCAGATCGAAGGCGAGCGCGGAGAATTCGAAGGCCTCGCCCGGGTCCTGGGGAAACAGCAGCACATGCTTGGTGTCGCCGTGGCTGGCATAGGCCGCCAGCATCAGATCGGATTGCTGGGTACGCGTCGGCATGCCGGTCGAGGGCCCGCCGCGCTGGATGTCGTAAATTACGGCCGGAATTTCGGCGAAGTAGGCGAGCCCGAAGAATTCCTGCATCAGCGAGATGCCGGGTCCGGAGGTCGCGGTGAAGGCGCGCGCTCCGTTCCAGCCGGCGCCGATCACCATGCCGATGGCGGCGATCTCGTCCTCGGCCTGGACGATGGCGAATTTGTTCGTCTTGGTCTTCGGATCGACGCGCAGCCGCTTGCAATGCTTCATGAAGGCTTCGGCCAGCGAGGTCGAGGGCGTAATCGGATACCAGGCCGCCACCGTGGCCCCGCCATAGACCGCGCCCAAGGCTGCGGCGTCATTGCCGCCGATGAAGATGCGGTCGCCCACTTCGTTGGCGCGCTCGACCTTGAGATGGCATTTTTCCGCCAGATGCTGCGTTGCATAGGCATGGCCGAGCTCGACCGCCTGCATGTTGAGGCCGATGAGCTTGTCCTTGCCCTTGAACTGCTTGGCGATGAGGGCCTCGACCACTTCAGATTCGAAGCCCAGCAGCGCCGACAGCGCGCCAAGATAGATCACGTTCTTCAAGAGCTGCCGCTCGCGCGGGATCGTGCCTTCGAGCGTGTTGGAAAGCGCGGTGAACGGCACGCCCAGCACGGTGACGTCGGCGCGGAACTTCGAGGCCGGCATCGGCTTGGTCGAATCGTAAAGCAGATAGCCGCCTGGCTCGATTCCGGCCACGTCCTTGTCCCAGGTCTGCGGGTTCATCGCCACCATCAGGTCGACGCCGCCGCGCCGGCCCAGCCAGCCGCGGCCCGACACGCGCACCTCGTACCAGGTCGGCAGGCCCTGGATGTTGGAGGGGAAGATGTTGCGGGAGGCGACCGGCACGCCCATGCGCAGGACGCATTTGGCGAACAGCTCATTGGCGGATGCCGAGCCCGAGCCGTTCACATTGGCGAACTTGACGACGAAATCGTTGGTGGCACTCAGAGGCTGCATTGATAAGCCTGCGCGCTTTCGAGATAGAACTTCTTCATGTCCCAGGCGCCGGTGGGACAGCGTTCGGCGCAAAGCCCGCAATGCAGGCACACGTCTTCATCCTTCACCATCACCCGTCTGGTCTTGAGCGGGCCGGAGACATAAAGGTCCTGGGTCAGGTCCATCGCCGGCGCCGTCAGATGCTTGCGCAGTGCGGTTTCTTCGGCATTCGCGGTGAAGGTGATGCAATCCATCGGGCAGATGTCGACGCAGGCATCGCATTCGATGCACAGATCCTTCTCGAACACGGTCTCGGCATCGCAATTGAGACAGCGCTGCGCCTCCTTGTAGCCGAGCTCGCGCGTGAAGCCGAGCTCGACCTCCATGTTGACGTTGCGCAGCGTCAACTCATGGGGCGCGTGCGGCACCTTGAAGCGCAGGTCCATCGACACGTCGTTGTCGTAGGACCATTCGTGGATGCCCATCTTCTGGCTGGTGATGTTGACATAGGGCGGCGGCCGGTCGGCCGTCACGTCCTTGCCGTTGCACAACAGATGGATCGAGATCGCGGCGTCATGGCCATGGGCCACCGCCCAGATGATGTTCTTGGGCCCGAAGGCCGAATCGCCGCCGAAGAACACGCGGGCATTGGTCGATTGCATGGTGAGAGGATCGACCTTGGGCATATCCCAGCGGTCGAACTCCAGCCCGATGTCGCGCTCGATCCAGGGGAAGGAATTTTCCTGGCCCACCGCGACCAGCACGTCGTCGCATTCCATATGGACGTCCGGTTCTCCGGTCGGCACCAGCTTGCGCTGTCCGGTGTCGTCATATTCGGCCTTGACCTTTTCGAACATGACGCCGGTGAGCTTGCCGTTCTCGTGCGTGAACTCCTTGGGCACCATGAAATTGTGGATGGGGATGCCTTCGCCCATCGCGTCTTCTTTTTCCCAGGGGCTCGCCTTCATCTCCTCGAAGCCGGAGCGCACGACGACGTCGACGTGATCGCCGCCCAGCCGGCGCGAGGTGCGGCAGCAGTCCATCGCCGTGTTGCCGCCGCCCAAGACGATCACGCGCTTGCCGATCTCGGTGGTGTGGCCGAAGGAGACCGACGAGAGCCAGTCGATGCCGATATGGATGTGCTCGGCCGCTTCCTGGCGGCCGGGGATGTCGAGCTCGCGGCCGCGCGGTGCGCCCGAGCCCACGAAGATCGCGTCGTAATCGTCCTCGAGCAGCGCCTTCAGGCTGTCGATGCGCTCGCCGAAGCGCGTTTCCGGTTCGAGATCGAGGATATATTTGCATTCCTCGTCGAGCACGCGCTCGGGCAGGCGGAATTTCGGGATCTGCGTGCGCATCATGCCGCCGGCGAATGGGTCCTGGTCGAAGAGCACGCAGGTGTAGCCGAGCGGCAGAAGATCGCGCGCCACCGTGAGCGAGGCGGGGCCGGCGCCGATCAGCGCGATGCGTTTTCCATTCTTGACGGCGGATGGCTTGGGCAGGCGGTCGGTGATGTCGCCCCTGTTGTCGGCGGCGACGCGCTTCAGCCGGCAGATGGCGACGGGTTCGTCCTCGACGCGGCCCCGGCGGCAGGCGGGCTCGCAAGGCCGGTCGCAGGTGCGCCCGAGAACGCCCGGAAACACGTTCGACTTCCAATTGATCATATAGGCGTCGGTGTAACGCCCTTCGGCGATCAGCCGGATGTATTCGGGAACGGGCGTGTGCGCCGGACACGCCCACTGGCAATCGACAACCTTGTGAAAATAGTTGGGATTGCTGGTATCGGTCGGCGGAACGCCGGACGAAGGCGCGGGCTCGGCGATGAGTTGCCCCTCAGCCGCTTGGGAAATCATAAGCCGTCTGTTGCTCCAGGACTGGTTCGCCACGCCACAGGCGGTGCCTAAACTTGCGCCATCGGCGCCGCCCGAGACTATAACGACGAACGCTGAGCGTTGCGCCTTGTTTTTTCATATTAGCGTCAATGCGTTGTTGCGCAACATTTGGCCAGCCGTTGGAATTACTTGCGGCCATTTTGCACTTGCGAAGGTCCGGGCCAGGTCTGCGGGCCCCTTGAATTTTTCAATTCGCTGAGCCGGATGGGCTGCCCACTAGCGGGCGTATCGAGTGGGCTCATCCCGCAATGCAGCGGGCACGCCCGGGCAAGACCTGGGGCGCCAGCGTGGGATTCCGCTGCGATCCTCGTCTTTGCTCCCGCGTGGATCGCGAATCGCTGGTGCCGTCGTGCAACCGCGACCCTTGGAAGCGGCTCTTGAAATTGGCCCGCGCGATTTCGATCTGAAAGGTTCGCCGGCAGCCGTGTCCGCCGCGAATTGCCGGTACCCCCCTCCCCCCGGGGGGGGAGGCCAAAACGGCGAAAAACGTGAAAACAACCTTTCGGCCTTTTTCTTGCCAGGTCAAAGGGTTGGCAAAAATCGAAAGATTGTTTCGCGTTCCATCCGGCAGGAGTAGGGTCGCCAGGCGGCGCTCGCGCCGAAACCATGGGGAAGGCTTGCCGCAGATGTCCGCTCTCTATTTCGAGGACTTCTCGGTAGGACAGCGCTTCGCCCACCCCATCCGGCGCACCGTGACCGAGGCCGACAATGTCTGGTTCTCGGCCATGACCCACAATCCGGCGCCGCTGCACATCGACGCCGAATACATGAAGGGCACCGAGTTTGGACAGCGCCTCGTCAATTCGCTGTTCACGCTGGGCCTGATGATCGGCATCTCGGTGTCCGACATCACCTCCGGCACCACGGTCGCCAATCTCGGTATGGAGGAGGTGCGCTTTCCCGCCCCGCTGTTTCACGGCGACACCGTGCATGTCGAAACCGACGTGCTGGCGGTGCGCGAATCGAAATCGCGGCCAGCCAACGGGCTCGTCACGCTGCACCATTGCTGCTTCAATCAGCGCAACGTCCTGGTCGCCGAATGCAAGCGCACGGCGCTGATGCTGAAGAGGAACGTGACGGTTTGATCCTGCGCTCGCTCCTGTTCGTGCCGGCCGACAGCGAGACAAAGCTCGCCAAGGCCGCGTCCGTACCGGCCGACGCGCTGATCCTCGATCTCGAGGATTCGGTTGCCCCCGACAGGCGGCCGGCCGCTCGCGCGCTCGTGCGCGAGTTCCTCAAAGGCGACCACGCCCAATCGGTCTGGGTGCGGGTCAATCCGCTCGGCAGCGACGATTTCATCCGCGACATCGAGGCGGTCACGGCCAGCAAACCCGCCGGCCTGGTGATCCCCAAGCCCGATGGCCCGCACGCGCTCCAGGTGATCGACGGCCATCTCATCACCCGCGAGACGGCGGCCGGCATCGCCCATGGCGCGATCAAGCTCCTGCCCATCGCCGCCGAAACGCCCGCCGCGGTCCTCAATCTCGCCCACTACGCCGATCCCCCGCCGCGCCTGGCTGCGCTGGCCTGGGGTGCCGAGGATCTGGCGGCGGCGCTCGGTGCCGCGGCCAATCGCGACGGCAAAGGCGAATTCCTTCTCACTTATAGGATCGTGCGTTCGCTCAGCCTGATCGCGGCCAAAGCGGCCGGCGTGCTGGCCATCGAGACGCTCTACGCCGATTTCAGGGATTCCGAAGGCCTCGCGCGCATGGCGGCCGATGCCCGCCGCGAAGGCTTCGACGGCATGCTGGCGATCCATCCGGCCCAGGTCGAGATCATCAACGCCGCCTTCACGCCGTCGCCGGCCGAGATCGATCACGCAAAGAAGGTCGTCGCGGCCTTTGCCGGGGGTGCCGGCGTCGCCGCGCTCGACGGCCGCATGCTCGACGCGGCCCATCTCAAGCAGGCCCAGCACATTCTGGCCCTGGCCGGTGCGCTGCTCTCACGCCGCTGAGCGCAGGACCCAGCGATAGAGCGCGAACACCAGGCCGGCAAAAACGATGACCCCGATGGCGGGTGCAAACACGAAATCGGCCGGGACCAGCGCCAGCGGCGCCTCGTTGCCGCTGGCGACGATGATGCCGGCCAGCGCCACGCCGAACAGGCTCTCGCCGACGATCAGGCCGGAGGCCATCAGCACGCCCTTCTGCTCGGCGCCGGTCGGGTCTTTGGTCTTCTTCGCCGCCCGCTTGAACCATTGCGACACCACCGCGCCGATCGCCACCGGCATCGAGGCCGACATCGGCAGATAGATGCCGATGCACACGCCCAGCGGAGGCAGGCGCATGAGCTTGCGCATGCCCAGGAATTCGTCGAGCGCGACGACGGCCACGCCGATCGCGCCACCGATGCCGAGCATGGACCAGTTGAGATTGCCGCCCAGCACGCCTTGGGCCAGCGCCGAGATCAACACCGCCTGCGGCGCCGGCAGCGGCGCGTTGCCGGTCGCAGCCGGCCCGCCGATCTGCCCGGCAAAGCCATAGGCCCGTGCCAGAAGGTCGAGCACCGGCGGAATGATCACCGCGCCGGCCAGCACGCCCACGATCAGGGCAATCTGCTGGGCCCACGGCGCGGCCCCCACGAGCTGGCCGGTCTTGAGGTCCTGCAGGTTGTCGTTGGAGGTGGTGGCGGCCGCGAACACGATGGAGAGCGTGAACAAGGCAAAGGCGATCAGCGCCTTGGTGCCGGCGCCCGCCATCACCGGCACGAGCACGGCAAGCAGGCTGGCATAGAGCAGGATCGCCAGGATGCCCACGCCGGAGATCGGGCTGTTGGTCGAGCCCACCAGCCCGGCCAGATAACCGCAGATCGCCGAGACCAGGAAGCCTCCGAACACGACGAAGACCAGTGTGATGACCGTAAGCCACAGGGTTTGCCCGGCAAGCGGGGTGCCGCGGGTGAAGCCGAAGACGAGGGCGGCCACCACCAGCAAGCAGCCCAGTGTCCACGCCCCGATCGAGAGCGGCGACAGGTCCCGCTCGGTCGGTTGCACTCTGGCGCGGCCGCGAGCTGTCGTCAGCGTGGCCGCGAGCCCGGTGGCCACCGGCCGGGCGAGCCTGGCCAGCGTCCACAGCGCCGACACCGCAATCGCCCCCGCACCGATGAAGCGCACCTGCGTCGACCAGATATGACCCGCAAAATCGGCCACGCTCACGCCCGGCGCCATGTGCGTCATCGCCGTCAGGATCGGCACTGCGCCAGCCCAGGCGATCGCGACCCCGAGGAGCAGCGCCAGCCCCACCGAAAGCCCCACCAGATGGCCCGCGCCGAACAACGCCAGCGACAGGCCGATGTCGTAACCCGTGGCCCCGCTGCCGACCCCGAAATAGGATTGCACCTCTGCCGCCGCCACCCGCGTCGCGGCCAGTGCCGCCAGCCCGGCCGAGGCCACCGCGCCGTAGATCACGGCCATCAGACCCGTACGTGCATCGGCGCCCTCCTCGGCGCCTTCCTCGCCACGGACGCCCGAGCCGACCTTGAGCACTTCGGCGGCGGCCAGCCCCTCCGGGTAGGGCAGGTCTGAATTCGTCACCATCGCCCGCCTGAGCGGGATCGTGAAGATGACGCCGAGAATCCCGCCGCTCGCGCAGATAAGGAATGAGGTCCAAAAGTCGAAGCCTGTCCACCAGCCAACGATTACGAGCCCCGGAAGCACGAAGATGATGGAGGCCAGCGCGCCTGCGGCCGAGGCGACGGTCTGCACGATATTGTTTTCGAGCATCGAGGCCCGGCTGAAAAAGGACAGCACTGCCATCGAGATTACCGCCGCGGGAATCGAAGTGGCGAAGGTCAGCCCCACCTTGAGGCCCAGATAGGTGTTGGCGGCAGTGAAGACAAAGGTGATGAGTACGCCGAGAATCAGCCCTCGAAGCGTAATCTCGCGTCCGCGCGAAGTTGTCGGAAGTCCGGTCACGGTGCTGCCCCCTCGGCTACGGGGGCGCAGAGTGTCACGGCACGCTATCAGCCGCTACGTCTTCGAACAAAAAAAGAGGGAGGGCGATAGCCCTCCCTCAAGACGGCATCCTCTGTTGCCCCTGGAGGACGCCGGCGCGGACCGAAATTGACTGACTTCAATTGGTCGAATAATGGACGATCTGTGCGGTATTCCCGATGGCCATCGATGAGGCGCTGACCGTGCCACCGACGTTGAATGCGCTCGCATTGACCTTCGACTGGACGAAGGAGGTGTTGAGCTGGTTCGTTATGATGGGCGCATTCGGTGCGTTGGTGTCCTCCTCGAAAGTGTTGCCGACCGACGTGCTAGCTAGGCCCACATCTCCGGCAACGCTCTGAATATTTGCGTTCAAAGTTGAAGATGGGTCAATAGATTGACAATCCTGACCGCTGGTGACCTGCGCTGTCGTGGGATCCGTCGAAATGGTTGCCGAGTTACAGGCAGCCTGCGACGTATAGCCGACGCTGCCCGCAACGTTGCCGACGCCCGCATTGAGGGTCGACGCGATGGTCGTGCTCTTGTTGACCTGACTGTTTCCCACGATCGTGTCGTTCATGGTTGTGATGTCTACCGCGTTACCGCCGGCAACCGACTGACCGACCACATCGCCATAGACCGTGTTGGCACCTGTATTTAGCGTCGAGACCGCGGCGTTGAAGTTGACCTGACCGTTCAGGATCTGGCTGCCGGTGTCAGTTGATCCCGCCTCGCAAGCTTGGCTCATCGTTAGGATCAGCAGAGCTGTACCCGTAATAAGGGTCTTGGTGAGATGGCGCATAGTAGTGGTTCTCCCGAGGGGTTGCGTACGCCGCGCTCGTGTTTGCCGGCGGATAGTAGGGTTGGCGATAGGGCGGATCTGCGAGCGGATCATCCGAAGTATTCAGGCGTCCCGTGCAGGCCCCGGACGGAACGCGGTACAGACGAGAAGTCATTTCGAGCATGGCCCGTTCGATCACGGAGCGGACCGCGAGCTGGATAGGCTCGAGCGCGCTTTCTCCCAGGCTTGCATCGAAGAAGGTCTGCCCCAGGAAGTCGAATGCTCCGGTCGAGATCTGATGGCCGATGATCTGCTTCTGATAGGAGACAACGTCGACGACCTCCAGCGTGTCGGTGTCGACCAGGCGGAGGTCAAGGCCGATATTCATCACGTACATGTTCGCCCCGGCCGTGCCCTTCAGGCCGTTGGCAGAGGTCTCGCCGACATCGCCAGTGGCACCGACGGAGCGGATGTTGAAGTTCAACTCGGTGATGCCGCCGACGAGGTAGTAATTCGAACCGGGAATCGAGCCGGCGAAGATCTTCCGGTAATCGCCAGGCCCCTTGGACGTCGGATCGTCGGTGATGAGCTTGTTGTTGGCGTATTTCAGCTCGAGTTCGGCAACCGAGGTGTCAAAGCGCTCGACAAGCGGCACACCGGCTTTTGCCAGTGCCGACATCGCCATCAGAGCGGCGCCCTGGGTGACGGCGCGCCCGGTGTTGTCGTTGCTGACCTTGCCGGTGTAGTCGGCGATTTGGCCCACGGCGATACGAATTGGCCGGCGGGCGGTGTAGGTGTCCATGCAGCGCAGCGCGTTCGAATAGGGAGTCTCGTTGGCGATCACGGGCGAGCCACCGACGGGTGCCGTATAGCGCCCGGTCGAATCCGGCGTCGGGCTGATGCAACCTGAAAGCGCGACCGCCGCAAGTACAAAGACCAACGGCTTTAGCAAGTGATGTCGTCCGCGCGAAACCATGGGAGGGGCTTCCCTTCTCGTATTATTTCCCTGCCAGGCTGACGTTGGCGGTCTGATTGCCGCTATTAATCTGCCTGGAGTCGACGATTACGGTGTTGAACGAGCCATTGGTGACAACATTCAGCGAATTGCCGATGGCCGTGGCGCCCCCATACATGGCGCCTGAGCCGCTGCTACCCGTGCCCGACGAGGTGACGCCAGCCTGCTGGACGCCTGTCTGCTGGCCGAAATTTGCGGACGTGATCTGGCCGTTGACCATCGTCATATTGCCATTGGAATCACGCAAGGAGGGCGCGGCTGGCTGTGTTTCTTGATTGCCAGTCATTCCGTACGGCTGCTGGAAGGATCCCAGATCGCTATAGCCAGCCATTGCGGGGGAATTTCCGATGAGCGTGACGGCAGCCGCAGCAATGGCTGCAACGAGGGCCGTTATATTGAGAGGCTGTCTCATGACATTGTCCGCATTTGTCTCGGTCCCTTGGAGAGCAACCACCGTGCCAGCCGATGGCGGACCGAGGCCCCCGCGGTTGTTCTATTGCGGCACGCAAGTGGCTGGTTTCCGGACACATGCCCGGATTGGGGCGAAGTTAGAGCGCAGTCTACGAAACCGATCATTCGGCGCCGGCTTTGTGGGGCCGCCGTCTGTGCAGATTCGGAACAATGCCGCGACGATGAGGTCGCGCAACCGCCCGCTGGAGATGAGAATCTGGTCCGGCGCCTTGATCGGAAGGGCGCAGCGGGCCAAAACCGCTTTGGCGGGGGCCCGCAGTCGTGCGGTTAGCCGGGGCCGATGCGAATAATTCCAATTTCGGGCGGGCGGGGTAACGATGACCTTTTCTGATGAAATGCGCGAGCCGCGCCAGCCCTTTCTGTTGGCGCCGTGGCCGGTTCTCTTTTTGATCGGGTTGCTCGCCGCCTGTTATGTGGCCGTTACGCTGGCCCCGGCGGCTATGCAGGACCAGATCATCTATGATTATGGCTTCATCCCTGCGCGTTATTCGGCAGCCTTCCTTGCCGCCAATCCGTACAGCCTGGGCACCGTCTTGGATCGCGCGCTGCCTTTCGTCACTTATATCTTCCTTCATGCGAACGTTAGCCATCTGGCGATTAACTGTATCTGGCTATTGCCGTTCGGCGTCGTGGTGGCGCGGCGCTTCCACGCGCTGGCTTTCTTCACCTTCTTTCTGCTGTGCGGCGTCCTGGGCGCGGCCGTGCATCTGATCTTCAACTGGGGCTCCATGCTGCCCGTGATCGGCGCTTCGGCCGCGATTTCGGGTTTGATGGGCGCCGCGTTCCGGATGATGACACTGCCCACGGAGAGGTGGCATCGGCCAGATGGTTCGGCGCAGCATCAGCTCGCTCCGTTGTTCTCGCCCAGGATTCTGCTGTGGTCGGCGGTCTGGGTGGGGGTGAACGTGATCGCCGGCGTAACCGGCCTCGGCGCGGGAACCCAGGTTCGCCTGATCGCCTGGCAGGCGCACATGGGCGGCTATTTTGCCGGGCTCCTGCTGGCTGGACCGTTCACGGCCTTGGCTCGCCGACTTGAAGCCGGCGCCCGGCACCATAGATAAGGGCTGCGAGCGGCTACAGGCCGCAGATGGAGGGTAGCGATGAGTGACGACACATCTGGCACCGGGTCGGCCGCAGAGGGTCTGCCCCCCGATGATGGGAATACAGCCTCTTCCCCGGTGGACGCCGGTCGAGTGCCGTTTCCCGCAACAAGGCTACTTTACGCAATCGGGTTTGGAATCGTGGCGTGGTTCGTCTTTTGGATCACCTTGATCCTGGCACTGGCGCAATTTGTCGTTGTAGCAATCAACGGCCGAGAAAACGAAGAGTTGAGAATGTTCACGCACAATCTAATCCAGTATCTATGGGAACTGCTGGCGTTTATCAGCTTTGTCCGCGACGAGCAGCCTTTCCCGATCGGGCCGTTCCCCAAACAGTCGTGAGTCGACATCCGGCCGAGTGGCGCGCCAGCCCGGATCGTAGATGAGCCACCGTCGGCGCCGCATTAAGCATTTGCCAATCTTTCTGTACCGAAATGTCGGTTAACGCGTCGTCGGCCGAAGAGCGCTTCGGCATCCACGACACGCGGGCCCGTGGCTCTAGTCGGCCGGAGCGGGAGAAGGGGGCGAAATGTCTGCATCTCGCGGCGGGGCGCGGTGGTTGCTGGCCTTCATGCCAGCCTTGCTGCTTTCGACGGCCATTTCCGGGCCGGCAGTGGCACAGATCGAGACAGTTGTCGTTACCGCTCAGAAGCGTGCTGAAGATATTCAAAGCGTGCCGATCTCAATGACGGCGCTTAGCGGGCAGGAGCTGGCGGCGAGGGGGACGACGAGCTACCGCGATCTGCAATTCGATGTGCCATCTGTGACCTTTTCGAAGGGAAATTTTGGCGCCAACGACTTCCAAATTCGCGGCATCGGCCTTTCTGCCGTCGGCACCACCGCTGACACCGGCGTCGCCGTCAGCACCGATGACATATATGTTGAATCTTCGGTGGGCATGGCCACGGCCGAATATTTCGACATCAACCGCATCGAAGTGCTGCGCGGACCGCAAAGCACGCTCTACGGCCGCAACGCAACAGGCGGCACCGTCAACATCATCACGAACAGGCCTGATCTCGGCCAATACGGCGCCAATCTCGAGGGCACCTACGGGACCTATGGTACCAAACGGCTGAGCGGGATGGTCAATATCCCGATCATCTCCGATGAACTGGCCGTGCGTGGCGCCGGCATTTACGCCCATCACGACGGGTTCGTGACCAATCTGGCCAACGGCGGCAAGATCGACAGCGAGGATGAATTTTTGCTCCGAGGATCGGTCCGCTGGCAGCCGAATTCGCGGACGACATTGGATTTCATTGCCAGTTATGCGCACGAGAACGACAGCCATATGCGGGCGTCCAAGCAACTGTGCCATCGCGATCCGACGGGCATCCTCGGCTGCCTGCCCGATCGCCTCGGCTTTGATTCGCCAAACGCCAATGCGGGCTTTCCGAGCTTGCTCGCCAGCGTGCAGACTTGGGGGACCGTCGGTGGATTGCTGGGCCAAAAATTGGCGGCTGTGACGGGCGCCAATTTTCTTCAGACACTATCGATGGCGACGTCGCTGCAGAAGATCCTTGGCGGACTGGGAATCACCAATCTGCAGCTGCCCAATGCCGATGCATATTATGGCGCGCAGGCGCCCAGCGACATGCGCGAAATATCGGTCGATATCTCGCCAATCAATCACCAGCAGAGTCACGCGTTCACCACTATCTGGCAGCAACAGCTGTTCGATTGGCTGCACCTGCAGACCGATCTCGCCTATCAGTCGGGCAGCTACGTCAGCAGGCAGCCCTATTACTTCTTCCAGGGGCAGCCCTGGAGTTCCGTGATCGGTGCACGCGTCGGTTACTTTGCCGGTCTGCCGTCAGCGGCTTCGTTTGCCGCGCCTTCGGTCATGGTGCCCAGCCCGCCTTATCCATTGCCGACATTGACGGGTGCCCAGCTATTCGCTCTCACGTTTCCGAACTTCAATCCCGCCCCCTATCTGGCTGCATTCTTTTCGTCGCCTGGAGGTCTATCCGTTCTGCCGATGTCCGGCACCACCAACACCGGGAACAGCTCAGCCAACGGCACCGTGGCTGGCAACATCTATAACTACGCTGGCAACGCACAGTTTATGGATCAAAGCGGCGGTGCTACGGTAGAGAAGACGGCCGAAATCCGCTTTGATTCGGCGTTCGCAGGCCCCTTCAATTTCCGTCTCGGTCTGTACTGGCTCGAACTCGACGACGAATTATCAATTTTGGTTGAATTCCAATCTTCTCGATTACGGTGCCATCCTGACCGGTGCGCTGCTCGGCAACCTGGCAGCCGGCGCGCACACCAATGGGTTGGTCGGCTCGACACCCTACTTCACGAATGAGGTCTCGGAATATTCCCTTCGATCGCGCGCAGTGTACGGCGAAGTCTATTACGATGTCGTTCCCGACACGCTTAAGCTGACGTTGGGCCTGCGATGGACAAACGACAAGAAGCACCAGATCGCGCGCAGTATGCTCGCCGATACGCTTGCTCCGATAGGAACCTCGGATATCGCGCCTTATTTGGCGGCGATTCCCGGCTTTTCCGCGACCCTACTTGGCACCGGTCCCTTCGATGCAGACCCGTCTCAGCCGGGCAAGCAGTTGTGGGCTGACCAGACCGCATCGTTTAGTCAGGACACCGGACGCGCCGTCATCGAGTGGACGCCGAAAACGGATTTCACAGATCGCACGCTGGTCTACGCATCCTACGCGCGCGGCTTCAAATCGGGGGGCATCAACCCGCCGCTCAGCGCCGCGACGATGGCGGTTCCGCAATATTTCAAGCCTGAGGGGCTCAATGCCTACGAACTCGGCGCCAAAAACATCCTCCTGGGAGGGATGCTCCAGGCCAATGGCGACCTATGGTACTACGACTACAAAGACTATCAGATCGCCGAAATAGTCAACCGCACCTCTGTCAACAACAATGTGGATGCGACCTTGTGGGGCGCGGAGGGCAGCTTGATCTGGGCGCCGGACTCGCACTGGACATTCAATCTGAACCTGACCGAGACACACACCGCTGTGGGAAAGGGTGTCGCGATCATCGATCAGCGCAACCCAACGAACAATTACCCCAATTCAATTCTCGTGAAGGACATCACAACCGGCGCCAATTGTGTCGTCTTGCCGGATGCCGCGCATGCGGGTCATAGCATGGCGGAAGTTCCTGGGTCGGGCTTTTTCGCGCCACCAGGCGGAACCACCGCACTTGTGAGCTACGGAGTTCCGCAAGCGAACTATGGAGTCTGCGGCCCGTCCCTACCGGCCGGCTACAGCTATGCGCCCGGCGGCGGCATTACGAAGGACTTGTCCGGCAATGAGCTGCCGCAGACGCCGGAAAACACAATCTCCATCGGCGCTCAGTACAACATGACACTTGATGCCGGCTACGGTGTCGTGGCGCGCCTCGACTACTACTGGCAATCGGCGATGTCTGCTAGCGTCTTCAATGATCCGGCGGACAGGATCGGTTCTTGGGACACCATGAATCTGTCGCTGCAGCTCGATGGGCCCGGCAATTGGTGGTATGCGCGCTTCTATGCGACGAATGTGTTCGACAAGGCCAACATCACCAACACCTATCTGAGCGACCCGAGCACGTCGCTGTTCACGAACGTTTTCCTTCAGGATCCCCGAATTGTTGGACTGGCTCTAGGCGCCTCTCTCTGAGCATGCGCCGGATTTTGTAAAGGCGCCGAACCCCTCAAGGCATCATTCTCGAACGAAGCGCCGAAGTTTCAGGTTTGTCTGCGGCGGCGGCCCGGACGCGGCCCTTTGCTTTGTGTGTTCTCGCCGTTGATGACCGAGACGGGATGTCCCGGCTCGATGCGCAATTGACCCAACGTAATGACCTTGTCGCCCGGCTTGACCTTGCCACTGACCGCGGCGCTTGTGCCATCGTCAAACAATACACCCACGGCATTCATTTCCGGCACATCGCCGTTTTTCAGAACATAGACGTAGCGGCCGTCGGGGCCGATATTGACCGACTGGCTGGGCACGACGGTGACGTTGTGCAATTCATTCAGGTCCACGGATACGTCGACAAGCTCACCGGGCACCAGGCGCCCGTCTTCGTTCTGAAAGGTGGCGCGGAGTTGAATTGTGCCGGTTTGAGCGCTCACATTGTTGTCGATGAAGTCGACTGGAGCTGTCAGTGTGACACCGGCTTCGCCCTGTTCCTTTACGGTCGCGATCAGGCGGTGGTTCTCAAGCTGCTGCTGGATGCGCGGCAGATCGGCCTGCGGCAGAGAGAACGAGACTTTGACGGGCTCGATCTGCGTGATCACAACCAGCGGATTGGCATCGTTGGCCTTGACCAGATTACCCGGTTGAATTTCGATGGGACCTGTCTTGCCGTCCACGGGCGCCTGGATCACGGAATATTCCAGATTCAGTTTGGCGAGCGCGACAGCTGCCTCGTCCGCTTTCACGGTACCGGCTAGCGAACCTGCTTGCGCGATCGCTTGGTCGCGCTGCTGAGCCGAGATCGCGTTCTGGCTGAACAGGGTGTCGTAGCGACGCTGGTTCTGCTGCGCGTTGAGAAGGGATGCTTGATCGCGCGCCAGATTGGCTTGGGCCTGCGCGAGCGCCGCCTCGAAAGGTCGAGGGTCCAGTCGGAACAGCACGTCGCCCTCGTGAACAATCTGGCCTTCCTGAAATTCCGCAGACATCACCTGGCCCGCGACCTGAGAGGTGACGTTGACCGTCGCATTGGCGACCACCGCGCCAATTGTACGCTCGGTGACCATCATATTTCTCTGAACTGCAGTGGCCACACGCACGGGCGGAGGGGGCTGCTGGCGCATATCCGGTGACGATGGCATCCTCAGATACCAAATCAGGCCGACCATCACGACGATGCCCAGCCCGATCAGGATCCAGCGCATAGAGGAGCAACTCCGCTGCAAATTGGCCGGCACAGTCTGCACTCCGGATGGGGCCGTCTGGAACATCTCAACAAATCTAAATGGGCGCATCTTTACACCGGCATAATGAAACGTGCACCAGGGTCCACCGAAGCACGCGAACGTCTCCCCTGGAGCCGGCGCCAGAACGCCAGCCCAGACGCAATTCCAAAGCGTACCCCCATGCCCTTTCCTACCATGGCGGGGAAAAAATGCGAGCCTTTCCCCTTGTCTTGGGACACTTTGAGACATTTTCAAACACTGGTGGAGGGCGACGGCCAAGTCAGGACGGTGCACTGGCATGGCCTTCCCTGCAGGCCAATCCAGTGTTTCAGGAGGCTTGTCCGGCCCACCCTGTTGGAAGATAAAGATTGTAACACAAGATCGTCCCTCCGAGGGTTTTCCGCCGCAAATGGCTGAGGTGCGGCAAGTCGTCCTCGGTTCCATCCGCGCCTCCGAGGGCGCCAGCCGGCCGTGAGCCTTGCAAGGTTCCGGCATGCGTAGGGCCCCGGCATGGCAGGCGCTCGCGCGGCGTGATTGCGGGTCCGCCGCCATCCGTCTATAAGCCCCGCGCTCCGCCGACCGGATCAGGTTATGGATATCCGAAACATCGCGATCATAGCCCATGTCGACCATGGCAAGACCACACTTGTGGACCAGCTCCTCAAGCAGTCCGGCTCTGTGCGCGAAAACCAGCACATGGCCGAGCGGGCGATGGACTCCAACGATCTGGAGCGCGAACGCGGCATCACCATTCTCGCCAAGTGCACCAGTGTCGAGTGGCGCGGCGTGCACATCAACATCGTCGACACCCCAGGCCACGCCGATTTCGGCGGCGAGGTGGAGCGCATCCTGTCCATGGTCGATGGCGTGGTGCTCCTCGTCGATGCCGCCGAATCCGTGATGCCGCAGACCAAATTCGTACTCTCGAAGGCGCTCAGGCTGGGGCTAAAGCCCATCGTCGTCATCAACAAGATCGACCGTCACGACGCCCAGCCCACCGAGACGCTGGAAAACATTTTCGATCTGTTCCTGGCGCTGGAAGCCAATGACGACCAGCTCGACTTTCACCATCTCTATGCCTCGGGCCGCTCGGGCTGGGCGGTCAACGAGCTCGAAGATGAGAGGAAGGACCTGACGCCGCTGTTCGAGCGCATCGTCGCCGATGTGCCGCCACCCAAGGCACTGGCGCTGGCGGGCGATGAGCATCCCTTCAAGATGCTGGTCACCACGCTGGAGGCCGATCCCTATCTCGGCCGCATTCTGACGGGGCGCATCGAATCGGGTTCGATGAATGTGAACCGGGTGATCAAGGTCCTGAGCTGCGACGGCAAGGAGCTCGAGCGCGCGCGCGTGACCAAGCTGCTCGCCTTCCGCGGGCTGGCGCGGGTGCCGGTGGTGCGCGCCGAGGCCGGCGACATTGTGGCCATTGCCGGGCTCCAGATCGCCACCGTCGCCGACACCTTGTGCGACGTGCAGGTGGCGGAACCCATCGCGGCCACGCCCATCGATCCGCCGACGCTGGCGATCACGCTCGCGGTCAACAATTCCCCGCTGGCCGGGCGAGAAGGCGACAAGGTGCAGAGCCGGGTCATCCGCGATCGTCTTTACCGCGAAGCCGAAGGCAATGTCGCGATCAAGCTGCATGACGCCGGCGAGGGCAATTTCGATGTCGCCGGCCGCGGCGAGCTCCAACTCGGCGTGCTGGTCGAAACCATGCGCCGCGAAGGCTTCGAGCTTTCGATCAGCCGCCCGCGCGTGCTGTTCCAGAAGGACCCGAACACCGGCGAGCGCCTCGAGCCGATCGAGGAAGTCACTATCGACGTCGACGATCCCTATACCGGCGTCGTCATCGAGAAAATCTCGATGCGCAAGGGCGAGCTTCAGGACATGCGCCCGACCGGCGCGGGCAAGACGCGGCTCATCTTCTATGCGCCGTCGCGCGGTCTCATCGGCTATCACGGCGAATTCCTCACCGATACGCGCGGCACCGGCGTCATGAACCGGATGTTCCACGAGTTCGCGCCGCACAAGGGCCCGATCGAAGGCCGGCGCAACGGCGTTCTGATTTCGACCGGCGACGGCGATGCCGTGCCGTATGCGCTGTGGTATCTGGAAGAACGCGGCCGGCTCTTCGTAGTGCCCGGCACCAAGGTCTATCAGGGCATGATCATCGGCGAGAATGCCAAGGACAACGATCTCGACGTCAATCCGCTCAAGGCCAAGCAGCTCACCAATATCCGTACCACGTCCAAGGACGAGGCGGTGAAGCTGACGCCGATCGTGCCGATGACACTGGAACAGGCCATCGCCTATATCGAGGACGATGAGCTGGTCGAGGTCACTCCCAAATCAATTCGTCTGCGCAAAAAAGAGTTGGTGCCGCACCTTCGACGCCGCGCCAGGGCTGGCGTGGGCTGATCTGAGCGGACGGCCTTACGCCGGGACGAAAGGCGGGCTAAAGAAGGCGCCATGAAGGAGCTCGATTCCGCCACCATCGCTTTTGCCCACCTGCTCGCCGACGCGGCGGGCGCGGTGATCCGGCCATATTTTCGAACGCCGCTCGGCATTACGAACAAGGGTGCCGGCGTGGACTTCGATCCGGTCACCGCCGCGGACCGCGGAGCCGAACAGGCGCTGCGCGAGATCATTGCCCGGGAACGGCCAGAAGATGCCATTCTAGGTGAGGAATTCGGAGAGATCAGAGGCACTAGCGGGCGGCGCTGGGTGCTTGATCCGGTGGACGGCACGCGCGCCTTCATCACCGGGCAGCATATGTGGGGCACGCTGATCGCGCTCGAGGAAGATGGCGAGCGCACGCTCGGCATCATCGATCAACCCGTGCTGCGCGAACGCTTCATCGGCTATCCAGGGACGGCCGAGGTCTCTACGCCGGAGGGCAGGGCACCGCTCAGGACGCGTGTCTGCGCTTCGCTAGACGCGGCCGTGGTGACGACGACGCATCCCTGGAGTCATTTCGATGCGGCCGGGCGCGCGGCGTTCGAGCGCGTGGCGACGGCCGCGCGCATGAGCCGCTTCGGCGGCGACTGTTACGGCTATGCATTGCTGGCCGCCGGCTATACGGATCTCGTCATCGAGAGCGGTCTTCGGCCGTGGGACGTAGCAGCTCTTGTCCCGATCGTCGAGAATGCAGGCGGCATCATTACTGACTGGCATGGGCGGCCGCTGGGAAGTGACTCCCCATATTATAACGTGATCGCGGCCGGTGACGCGAACGTCCATGCCGAGGCAACCAAACTATTGCTTCAATAAGTCAGTTGGTGACGTGTTTTGCCACGAACTTGTCGAACGCAGCCCAGAAGCGGGCGCGAATGGCGTCGTTCTCCATGAGCATCTCATGCTCTGAATTGGCGATTTCGAGATAGGCGCCATTCGGCAGACGCCCTGCGAACTCGGCAACCGCGGCCGTCTCAACGATCCGGTCGCGACCTGCACCGCACACCAGAATCGGTGTTGTGATCCCTTCGGCAAAGCCCCGCTTTCTCATGTAGGCCATCGAGCGGTAGGCCGCTTCGAGCCAGCCCCAGCTCGGTCCGGATGTACGGATTTCCGGGTGGCGGGCGATGAAATCCCGCGTGCGCCGAAATCGCGCTTCGTCCGAGGTGACAATCTGCTGCGAAAACTCGAGCGCCGCTGGGCCACGGTCGGCGATGCCCCAGACCCAATCGTCTTGGTGGCCGGTGAGATTTTCCAAATAGCAAACTGTGCGCACTAGCCATCGACTGTGCCCGCGTGTCGCGACCGCGATCATCGGTGCCGACAGAACTGCGGCAGAGAACTGTGCCGGCCGCCAGTGTAGCGCCCGCAAGACGATGTGTGCGCCCATCGAATGGGCCAGTACGAGTGGCGGTCGTTCGCTCAGTGGGCGCACAACCATATCCATGAAGGCCGACAGATCCTCGTCGTATTGTCCGAAGTCTTCGATATGGACCTTGCGCCGTTCCGGCAAAACGCGGCGCGAACCGCCTTGTCCACGCCAATCCAGGGTTGCAACCTGGAAGCCCCTGGCTGCCAATTCACCGATCACTTCACTGTATTTCTCGATGAACTCGGTCTGCCCGTTCAGCAGCACGCAGACGCCGCAAGGGCGGACACCAGCCACCGCCGCGAACGTGGCCGTCCTGAGCCGACCGCCGTCGCGGCCGCAGATATACCGCGGCTCGAAATCCAACAACGCATGTCCCGCTTTTAACCGCGGGCCTTCTGCAGGAGCGGGCCCAGCTTCAGGGCAAGTCCCATGTCACCAGCCACCCGGAGCTTGCCCTGCATGAAGGCGGAGGTGCCGTCCAGTTCCCCCTTCACCATCTTTTCAAAGGTATCGAGGCTCAAGGAAATCGTGCAGTCGGCACTCTTGCCCTGCCCATCGGCGACTGTGTTGGGCGAGGATTTGCCGTCTATGAAGACGCAGCCAAGCTCGCCGAAGTCGAATTTGAGGGTGCCACCTAGCCCGGAATTCGCCCCGATCGCCCCGCCGATCCGGTCAATGATTTGCTGCATTTTTTCCGAGTTCATGCCGCGTCCTTCCCGATTGTTACGCAAGGCCCCGTTGGGAAGCGGATTTGAGCACTTGTCAGAAGCGCGTACAACTCGCTTCTGAACTCGGCTGAAAGCGTGCCCTTGGCGCATCTTGAACCAGGCAAACCGCATTCCTATTTCCCTTGTGAACCCGGAAGGCCGACAGGCTTCCGGGCCGTTTGCGAGCGGGTCCGGCCGAACGGCGGACCCACGAACCACAAGGCTTTTTAGGAGGTTGTGACCCATGCGCACATTCGACCTTTCCCCCCTGTTCCGCTCGACCGTCGGATTCGACCGGCTGTTCGATATGCTTGATTCCACTCCACAATTCGATTCCGGGCAAAGCTATCCGCCCTACAATATCGAGCGCACCGATGACACCCACTACCGGATCACGCTGGCGGTGGCAGGCTTTGCCGAAACGGACCTGAACGTGGAGGTCCGCGAGGGCATTCTCAGCATCCGGGGCAAGCAGGAGGAAGAAGCCGGCCAGACCGCCTACCTTCATCGGGGGATCGCCGGGCGCGCATTCGAGCGCCGTTTCCAGCTGGCCGAGAACGTGGAGGTCTGCCGGGCCCGGCTCGAGAACGGCTTGCTCCACCTCGACCTGGAAAGGGTCGTCCCCGAAGAGAAAAAACCACACCAAATCGAGATCAATGGCGCAGATGTAAAGACCATCGAGGGCCAGGCGAAGGCCGCCTGAGCCCCTGACGGCGGGTTGAAAGCGGGCGCCCGCTGAGTGGCGCCCGCTTTCGCGTTTGACAACGTGTCGGCAGGCCGGGCGTGACAGCCCCAAGCGGTTGCCCTTATTGTTCGGGCGAAACTTGACCCTCTGGGAAGATGGCAAACTGGCAAAGCGCATTTTCGGCCCGCCTGACCCGCATCACGGGCTCTCGCCGTCCTGACACCGAGGCCTTGGTGACCGAGGCCCGGGCCCACTACGACCGTCTCTCGGCCGGCTTCGGCGCTTGCCCGGTCGACGCTACGTTCGAGCCGGCTCAGCTTGGCCAGACCAAGGGCGAGTGGGTGCGTTTGAACTCATCCGATCCCCAACGCTTGATCCTCTATTTCCACGGTGGTGGCTATATCGCCGGCTCGCCCCGGGCGTATCGTCCGCTGATCGCTCGACTTTGCCAGGCGGGGCAATCCAGCTGTTTCGCACTGGCCTATCGCAAGGCGCCGGAATTTCCATTCCCGGCAGGTCTTCGCGACGCGATGGATGCCTACCGATATTTGATAGGTGCTGGCTTCCCGGCGTCGTCGATGGTGCTGGCGGGCGATGAGGCCGGCGGCGGAATCGCGTTTGCTTGCGCTCTCGCAATCCGCAACGCCGGGCTGCCCATGCCGGCAGCGATCGTGGCCATGTCGCCGTGGGCCGATATGTCCCTGTCCGGGTGGTCGTTGTTGCAGAATGCCAAGACCGATTCAGCGCTTGGGTGGGACCTGCTGTTCGCCGGCGCCCGCTGCTATCTGAACAAGTCCAATCCGACCGATCCGTACGCGTCACCGGTGTACGCGAATTTTCATGATTTTCCGCCGATTATGGTTCATGCTGGCAGCGCTGAAATTCTGCGTGATGATGCGAGCCGTCTTGGTGATTGTGCCGCCAAGGCTGGCGTGCCCGTCAGTGTTGAGATCTATGACGGCATGCCGCATCTTTTCCAAGTCAGTCCGCATCTGCCCGAGGCGCGTGTGTCGCTGATGCGGCTTGGCAAATTCATCAAAACGCGCACGCAGGACACAGCCGCAGCCAGTGCTCAAACGGCAGCAGGCAGCCGCTAATCGAACGGCCCAGAAGCGATCAGGCCGGGCTCCGCAGAGTCTGTCCGGCCAGTCCTTCCGCTACCATGGCGGGCAATTTGGTGCCGGCAACAATCGCGCCACCAAGCTGGGCCTCGCGCAAATCGGCGTCGGTGAGGTTGGCATAACTGAGGTCGGTGTCGGCTAGCCGCGCGCGCCTCAAATCGGCACCGCGGAAATCGGCATAGCGTGCCTGAGCGCCATCGAGACGTGCGGGCAGAAGACGTGCATCGGAAATCAACAGCGGCCCCAGCTTGACGTCATGCAGATCCGCATTGTTGAGCTTGGCGCCACTCAAATTGGCGCCGCGGAGATCGGCGCCGCCGAGTTTTGTGCTGCGCAGGTCGGCTCCTTGAAGGTTGCTGCCCTGCAGCGAACAACCTTCGAGCTGGAGACCGTAGAATACCGCGGCTGGCGCGACCAAAGCCGTCAACGCGCGATGGGACAATGATGGCATGCCGCGCAAGTCGATCCCCGTGAGGTCGGCGGGATGTCCTTCTCGGCCATTCGTTTCGACCCAACGAGAATGAGCTTCGAGTCGCTCCCGAGCGATTCGGTTGCGGTGTCCGCGTGTTTTGGAGGATCGCGAAGGACGCCTGTCATGTCGGCACCGTCGAGTACTGTGTGCGCCATACTCGCACCGATCAGCACGGCTCCGGTCAGATCGCATCCGATCATGTTGCATCCAGACAAATCAGCATTTTCCAGGTTCGCCCCGATAAGCTTGGCTTGCCGTAGATTGGCGCGTACCAGCGAACAACCTCTCATCACCGCATCGGTGAAATCGGCTTGCATGGCGATCACGCCTGTCATCTTGGCGCGCTCGAGATTGGCGGAATGCAACATCGCTGCCGGCAGCTCCGAAGCTCCCACGTCATGCTGAAGCAAACGCAGATTGCCGAAGCGGTCCTTCTCCGCAATTGTGCCTTCGCGCAAATCGCATTCGTAGAGGTCGGCCCCTATCAGGTTTGCGCCGCGCATAGATGCCCCGCGCAGATCGGCCCGCCTGAGGCTGCTGCCGGCCAGATTTGCGCGGCGCAGGTCGGCGCCGAAGAAGCTTGCAGAATCGAGGCGGCAGCCGCTGAAATTCGTCTCCTCGAGGATCGCGCCGGTGAAATCCGCATCCGCCAGGTTGCGGCCCGACAGGTCCAGTCCGCTCAGGTCGCAAAAGGCGAAGACGGCACGCGCGCCGCCCATCCGGCCGGCGTAAAGCATTTCATGCCGGGCGGCGGCTGCGGCCACCTGCTTCTGTGTAAGCTTGGAAAAGCTGATCCGGCGGTCGGGGGGCATGTTGGGATCGGCTGTGAGCTCGGGTTAAGGGTACAATCGGCCCATTCTTGCCCCAACCCGCTAACGCCTTATTAAAAAGCAAAAAATTGAGCCTGGCGAGGTCTTTACCGCTAGCAAGTGCCCCCCCGAATTGGCTATGGTGCCGCCCGCTGCGCTGCAGGGGCAATCGGGCGCCTTGGGTCGCGACCCCCCCGCTCCCCCTTTGTTAAGAACGTTAATTGCGAGAGGTCCGCCTTGAACAAGCATGTCCTAATGCTCACTGCTGCCACGGTCGCGTTGATGGCCGGCCCCGCCTTTTCGGCGGACAACAGTGACATCACGACCAAAGTGACAAGCCCGGTCACTACAGGTGCGGCGAACAATGGCGCAGCCTCTGACGTTACCATCGAAACCAACGGCTCGGTGGTGGTGACGACGGCCGGACCGGCGGTGGAAATCGATTCGGCAAACACCGCCCAAAATCAGGGCACGATCAGCAATCTCAATACCGTGAGCGCCATCGGCGTGCAGCTGGATGCCACCACCGCCGGCAATGGTCCAGGAGTTCGGCACCGATGCTTTTCAAAATATTGGTACGCTCACCCTCACCGGTTCGGGCGACAGCAAGACGGGCATACTGGTGGCTGCGCCTGACGGCGCGGGCGACATCTTCAACGGCAATATCAATCTCGAAGCTGGTTCGCAGCTGAGCGTCAAGGGCGATAATTCCTCTGGCGTGAACATCGCCAGCGGCGCCACGCTCAATGGCGATGTCCTCATCTATGGCAGTCTTCTGGTCAATCCAAGCCAAGTCTCGTCTACTGTTGGCACAGTCACTGGCATGTCGGTTTACGGCAACGTCAACGGCAATATCAACGTTGAAGCCGGCGGTTCAATATTCACTTACGGATCGGCCTCGAATGCCCTGATCGTATCCGGCCCCGTGAGCGGCAGTCTGACGAACGGCGGCACGATCGAGGCCTCCGGGACCGCCACGCCCAATGCGACGAACACCAATCCGCAAGCCGGGTCGGCACTGATCGTCACCAGCGACGTTGGCGGCGGCATCTACAATGCCGGACCGAGCCCGAGCAGCGTCGGTACGACAGCGGGCGCAATTGCCGTACAGGGTACCGGTCCGGCTGTTTACATCGCGCCCAATGCTCTGGGTTCGACCACCAGCACAGGCCTGACGATTGGAACGTTCGCCGATACCGACGATCCGAATTTCAGCTTCATAAATCGTGGAAACATCGGTTCTGCGAGCCTCAACGTCAATGCGAGCCAAAGTGGCACAACGCAAGGCGGTGTGGTGATCGTCGGCGGCCCCGGCGCGCCGGTCAATTTCAATGGCGGCTTTTTCAATTCCGGTTCAATCTCGGCGGCTGCCACGACAAACGGGAAGAATAACAACACGTTCAACGCGACGGCGCTGGCGATCGACAACTATGTCAATTTCAACACTGGGAACGGAGCCTCGGCTGCCATTGTGAACTCGAACGAGAGCGGGGGCGGCACGATTGCGGCGTCGGTCAGCGGGCTTACCGGCGGCGTTGCCACCGGAATCAACACCGGTCTCAGCCTGGGACTCACGAATGTCGCGTCCTTGGTCAACAGTGGCACGATCTCGGCCAGCGCCAGCACCACTGACACGACAATGAAAAATCTGCTAGCCGCTTACGCGATCGTGGACCCGTCCGGCTCGCTCGCCTCCATCAACAATTCCGGCTCGATCGTGGCCAGCGCGACGACATTACAGAACAATAGTCAGACCGTTGTCGCAGCCGATCTTGCGGCCAACACCAGCGGCATCAATTTCGTGAACAGCGGCACTGTTTTGGGCGCGATTAAATTTGGCAGTGGCAACGATACTTTGAGCGTGAACGGTCCGGCGGGCGGCGCGAAAGCGAATGTCGTCGGCGATATCTCGTTTGGCGGCGGCAACGACTCCCTCGACATCGCCACTGTGGCGGGACGCAACGGCACGGTCACTGGCGCCATCACGGAGAATGGGGCCGGGCGTGTGAACATCAACATCGGCGGCGGCGGAACGGGTACTTTAACCGTGGAAAACACCGCAAACTCGCTTCAAGTCAACAATCTCCAGGTAAATGATGGCGGCACGCTAAGCATTTCGCTATCGAATGCGTTCAATCAGCTCGCAAATTCGAACAATCCCCCCATCGTCATAGCGCACAATGTCAATTTCAGCCAATTGGCGAAGTTGAACATTGCCTTCGGAAGCTTCGTGTCCACACCGGGGACGGGCGAGGCGAAATTCACGCTGTTCAATGCCGACACTGGCATCACGATGGCCGCGCCCGGCTCCATCAAGACGTATATCGACAACACGATACCGTTTCTGTTCACGGCTGACGTCTGTGGCTACAATATTGGCGGAGGGTTCGCCAGCGACACGTGTCCCACGCAATCAACTACGACCTCGCAACTTGTACTCATCCTGAAGCCTAAGACAGTCAGCGACCTGGATCTAAAGGGCAATGTCAAAACGATATTTTCCTTTGCCAACAGCGCGCTGGCGACGGACGATCAGTTGGGCTCGGCGATCGTCACCGACGTTACCAGCAATCAGACGGCACAAGCCGCCTATGCCTCGTTTTTGCCGGACCTTTCGGGATCGTCGCGTGCGGTCGCTGTTTCGATCACCGATCAGGCCACCGGACCGGTGGGCGCGCGCCAGCGGGCGCTGCGCATGTATGCCGCTCAGCCGGGCGGCACCACCATGTGGGGCCAGGAATTCGTCGAGCGCTTGACCTCGGGCAACGACACCGAGGCGTTTCGGGCCAGCGGCTTCGGCTTTGCGCTTGGTATGGACAGTGGCGATCCAATGGATGGCCGCTACGGCGGTGCGCTGACGTTTTTCTCTGGTGACCAGACAGGGAAAGGGCCGAATTTCACCAAGACCAGCAATCAATGGTACATGCTCACGGGCTACACCGATTGGCGGGGCAAGGGCCTGTTTCTGGATACGCAGTTGAGCGCGGGCTATGCCAATCTGGACGGGAAGCGCAGCATTCAGTTCATGGATTCGTCCGGCAATCCGCTCTTCACCCGCCGTGCCGAGGGCAAACGGGCCGGCCTGCTGCTCGCAGGTGGCGCCTCGACGGGTGTGGTTCTGACCTATGGCGGCACGGTGATCATGCCCCAGATCAGCGTCGACGGGCTCACCATGCGCGAGGAGGGATACACCGAAGACGGCGGCGGCAGCAGCACCGGCACCGGTCATACCAATGACGGCTTCGATCTGAGCGTGCACCCCTATTATGCAAGCTCGCTGCGCGGGTATGTGGGCACCACTATCCGTGAAGATCTGAATTGGGGAGATTTCTATATCCAGCCGGAAGGCCGCATCGGCTACCGTTACGATTTCCTGGCCAAGGCGATGACGCTGAAGGCCGCGTTTGCCAGCATGGCGAACACCCCGGCAGCCAGTTCACGCTGACGGGACCGGACCCCGAACGCGGCGATGCGGTCGTGGGTGGCAGCTTGGCGGTGACCACGGGTGCCTGGTCCCTGGGCATTAATTTCGATTATCTGCGCGGCAGTGGCGGGGCTGTCTCGCAGACCGGCACACTGACGCTGGTTGGCCGGATTTAGGATTTCGCAATTTTCAGGAACTTCGCCACGTCGGTTTCTGGCGTCGCGAAGGAGGTAACGAGGCGCACGAGCCGTCGGCCGTGCTCTGCCGACGCCCAGTCGTAAAACCGTGCGCCGGCCGCGCGGAGCCGCCGCGCCATGGATTCAGGCAAATTGACAAACACCTGATTGCCCTGGACCGGGTGAGCAAGCGTGACAGTGCTCATGGTCGTGAGACCATTGGCGAGGGCCTGCGCCAGATCATTCGCGCGGGCCGCGTTTGCGAGCCAGAGGCCATTGTCGAGGTAGGCGTCGAGTTGCGCGGAAACGAAGCGCATTTTGGACAAAAGATGTCCGGACTTCTTGCGCCGGTATTCGAAATCCCGCGCGTCCGCGGGATTGAAGAAGATCACGGCCTCGGCCGCGAGCGCTCCGTTCTTCGTGGCGCCAAACGACAACGCATCGAGGCCCGCGCGCCACGTCAATTCGGACGGCTCGCAGCCCAGATGCGCGATCGCATTGGCAAGCCGTGCTCCATCCATGTGCAGCCTCATGCCTTGATCGTGCGCGAATCGGGCAAGAGCAGCGACATCGTCTGGCGTGTAGGCAGTACCAAGTTCGCTGAGTTGCGAGATGGAGACGACCGATGGCTTTGAACTGTGCACTCCGCGGCCAAAATTCGGCAAAGTCGCTGCAACGGCTTCCGGCGTGATCCGGCCGTGCGCCCCTTGCAACGGCACAAGCTTGGCGCCATGCGTGAAGAACTCAGGTGCCGCACATTCGTCTGTCGCGATATGGCTTTCGCTATGACAGAAGATCGCTCCATGTGGGGGGCATAGCGTGGCCAATGCCAGCGCATTGGCCGCGGTCCCCGTGATGACAGGGTAGGCGACGAGCTCGCATTCAAAAGTATCTCTCAGACGGCGAATGGCGCGCGCCGTGATATCGTCATCACCGTAGGAGGGTGCGGCACCCCCCGAAGCGATGGCGACAGCGTCGAGGATCTGGGGTGCTGCGCCATAGGCATTGTCGCTGGCAAGGTTCATGCTTTATGGGTCATAGCGATTAGAAACCGGATCGAAAGCGCCGTGCGCCGGCCCGCAATGGCCAGCGCACGGGCATACCTTTGAAACACCCCATCGTATAGGGATATTCGCGCGTCAAAACGTAGTGATAAATAGCGACTTGCTTGCCGTTCCACTCCACCGTGCTGACGCGCCCGTGACAAGCATCGAGGTTGGTATCGGTCAATTCGTTTCCTTCGGCGTCATACATGCTGTAGATGCCGAAGCCGTCCAGCGCATAGCCGATCAGGGTGTTTTCTGCGGTCTCGTTCGGCAGGCAGGGGCTCGGGCCGTGATAGTGGTAGATGCCCTGCATCTGCGGGTGACCGTTGCAGAGATCCTGGACTTCATGAGCGACGGCGTCTCGTCCGCCGTCGTCGAGCGCGTTGAAGATTGCCACGCCATTCAGCGCAACGCCGATCGGTCCCATCGGCACACAGGAGGGACTTGCCGCCACTTGTGGATCAAGCGGCAAGGTCAGCATAACGATATTCGTCTCGATGTGATTGGGATTGGTATCGTATTGATAGGCCGGGTCGCCGGGCGAGATGGGAAAGTTCCCAGTCGGTGTCTTGACGGGAAGCCCGTTGCCTTCGATCAGGCGGGAAATTGACCGTCCCTCCTTCGTCTCCCGAATCGCGAACTGCGCCTGGGGCCATGCGACCTTGCCGTCGACGTGAGGTTTCTCCGTCAAGTCCCAAGTGTCGCCGTGAATCCACGCGCCGGCGTGACGGGCACCGCCCCCACGTCCGCGTCCCATGCGGCACGACATCACGTAACCGCGTTCGGGCACTGTGCTGACGCGTCCATCGCCCAGCGGCAGATGATGAACATCGAGCACGTCATGCCTGATATCGGACTGGCTCGCTCGAGCCTGCGTGATCAGGAGCAGGGCCCCGCAAATTGCCAGAATCTGATACCGTATCGCCATACCGGTCCCTCGAAAGGGTGCGGCCTCCGCGGAAAGCATAGCCGATTGGGGGCCTCCGGGGCGAGGGGAGGGGCGCTTATCCCTGGCCGTTGTGGGGCGCTGTTCGCCGCCGGTCCGGCCCGTGCTAGGTATCCGGTTCGAATGGATGAATATTTGTCCAACCCCCGCTCGTAACGAATTCCATGGCCCGAACGAACACCAATGAGGAGATGTCTGCTCGTGAGGCCCAATGGGCCCAATGGATGCGCACGGGGCTCGACGGCGACGCCCAGGCCTACCGGCGTCTGCTGGAGGCATTGGTCCCAAAGCTCCGGAACGCGGCGCGGCGCGGGTTGGTGCGGGCTGGTGCCGGGGATGCGGACAGTGAAGACGTCGTTCAGGAGATTTTGTTGGCGGTTCATTTGAAACGACATACTTGGATGCGTGATCAGCCTCTCTCGCCCTGGCTGAACGCGATCGCGCGTTACAAATTGATCGATGCCTTGCGTCGGCGCGGCCGGCGTAGCGAAGTCCCGATCGATGATTTGCTCGAAGTGCTGACCGACGGTAGTGACCAGCCGGCAGCGAGCCCGGGCGAACTTGCCAAATTGGTCAGCCGGCTCCACGGTCGCGAACATGAAGTGGTGAAGGCAATATCCATAGATGGCGGCAGCGTGCGCCAGGCTGCAACAAGATTGTCGATGAGCGAAGGCGCCGTGCGCGTGGCGCTCCACCGTGGCCTGAAGCGGTTGGCGCTGCTCTATCGGAGTGAAGAGACGGCATGACGACGGACGAGTTCATTTCAACATTGGCTGCAGACACCAGTTCCCCGGGGCCGGCGCCGCGGCGTCTCTTGTGGCTGGCGGTGGCGGCAGGTGCCATGATCGCGGCCGCGTTGTTCTGGGTTCTACTCGGGCCGCGCCCTGATATTGCGCAGGCCGCACAGACGCCGCGCTTTCTCTTTAAGTTCATTGTGAGCCTGACGCTGGCCGCCGGCGCGTTCGTGACGTTGCGGCGTATTATCCGGCCAGAGATGAGCGACAGGCCGTTAAATGCGGTGCTGATGGCCGCGCCCATCCTCCTGCTCCTGGCCGTGGTGTTGGAACTTGTGACAGTGCCCGATGCCCAATGGGTGTCGCGCTGGATTGGACAGAATTCGGTTCACTGCATGACGTTCATTCCGGTGCTCTCGTTGGGACCGCTCGTTGCCCTCTTGTTGATTCTGCGCACAGGCGCGAGTGTGCGGCCGGCGCTGACCGGCGCGATCGCAGGTTTGTTGGCAGGTGGTATCGGCGCAGTCTTCTACGCCGCGCATTGTCCGGACGATTCTCCGCTTTTCGTGGCCTGCTGGTACACGATTTCGGTGACGATGGTGATGATGGTCGGTGCGCTTTCCGGGGCGCGCGTGCTGCGTTGGTAGCCCTAGGGCAGCGAAGCGGAGGTCGACAGGCATCAATTGAGAATGGCCTGCACTTGAGGAGGCAAAGAGCGAGGGAGCAACGACGTTGTCAGCCACATCTCGTCACGCCGACGAAGTGCAATCGCGGAAACCCGTCAAATTGCGCCGCAGCTACGATACTCCGCTTCCGAGCCTGGACGACATGAGTACATTTGGGCGAGCCTTCGACGAGTTTGGAGGCGTCCGCTTGGTCCTCCTTGGCGAGGCGAGCGACCGCACATTCGAATTCTATCGTGTGCGTGGCGCCATCACCCGCTGGCTAATCGAGCAACACGGGTTCAAGATTGTGGCGGTGGAAGCTGACCTTCCCGATGCCGCACGCGTGGATCGCTACGTGCGGCATCTGATCTGATGCCAAATCGGCGGCCGGCTGACGTGAATGAACCGAGGCTGGTCTACAGGTTGGGCCCGTCCCTTGGCTCGTTGGGAGCGGATTTGCATGGATACTGGACCGATTTGTGGTGCCTCTGCGGCGGTTTGGAGAATCACATGAGGTTATTCGATCCAGACCCCGCTCCGACCCGGCATCTGCCCTGCCTTAGCCATCGACAGTAGCCGCAAAAATCGCTGCGCCGTGGGCGCCCAGGGTGTATTCTCCGCCGACCTCGGTTTCAGCGGTGCGTTCTGGGCCTGTGCTGTCGATAAGAAGATGCCACGCAAAAGCGCCTGGCGGGGCAAAATCCAACTCCTTATCCGAAGCGTTGATCATCACGGCGACGAGGCTGGCCTGTCCATCGTCCCGCCGAGCGGCCAACCGCATCACCAAGGCGCGCCCTTCGGAATTGCGCCAGTCGTGAAGTGACAATGCCCCCCCGCGCTCGTCAAACCAGTCGATATCCAAAACCCCTGGAATGATTTCTTCACGTCCGTGCAGATGGTGGCGCGACCGCAAGACCGGATAGTCCCGGCGCAGCTTGGCAAGCCGCGCCGAAAAATCCATCAAGTCCCTTCCACGCGCGCTTCCGGCCAACGACCAGTCGATCCAGGAGATCGCGTTATCCTGACAATAGGCATTGTCGTTGCCATCCTGGCTGCGTCCGAATTCGTCACCGGCAAGCAGCATTGGCGTACCCAGCGCAGCGAACAAGGTCACCAAGAACGAGCGTTTGACGGTGTCACGCGTGGCAAGAACGGACGGATCGTGGCTTGGCCCCTCCACCCCCCAATTGGCCGACAGCGTCTCACCATGTCCGCCGCCCATCTCCCCGTTGACCTCATTGTGCCGCACGGCATAACTGACAAGGTCTTCGAGCGTCATGCCATCGTGACTGGCAATATAGTTGAGGCTTGCCCAGGGTCTACGCGAGCCATGGCCGAACACATCCGCCGATCCGGAAATGCGGCGGGCGATATCCGGCCGCATATTGGAATCCCCCCGCCAATAACGGCGAACTGTATCTCGGAATCGGTCGTTCCATTCTGCGAAGCCGAGGGGCAGATTGCCGAGGTGGTAGCCGCCGAGCCCAAGATCCCATGGCTCGGCAATCAGTTTCAGACGTGCCAGAACCGGATCCTGCCTTAGAGCATCGAAGAACCCGGCGCCCGGGTTGTAGCCATCATGTTCACGGCCCAACGTCATGCCTAGGTCGAAGCGAAAGCCGTCGACCTGGAACGAGCGCGCCCAATACCGCAATGAATCCATCACCATCTGGATCACGCGCGGATGCGAAAGATTGAGCGTGTTCCCGGTCCCGGTATCGTTGATAAAATGGCGCTCATTTTCGGCAAGACGATAGTAGTTGGCGTTGTCAAAGCCGCGCCATGAGAGTGTGGGCCCATTCTGATCGCCCTCACAGGTATGGTTATAAACGACATCGAGAATGACTTCGATTCCGGCAGCGTGGAGCCGCCGAATTGCCATGCGGATTTCGTTTAGTGATTGGGTCGACAAATAGCGCGGCTCGGGGGTGAAGAAGCTCAAAGTGTTGTAACCCCAGTAATTGCTGAGCTTCTGTTCCAATAGCCAACGGTCCTGCAGGAACGCATGCACGGGCATCAACTCGATCGCGGTTATCCCAAACCTATGCATATGATCGATGATATGCGGATTGGTGAGAGCTGCGAACGTCCCGCGCTCTTCGGGCCGCACCGCTTCGAGAAGCTTGGTAAGGCCCCGCACATGGGCTTCGTAGATCACGGTGTCCGACCACGGTATGTAAGGTCTGGTATCCTCTCCTTCGGAGATGCGATCGTCTATGACAACGGCTTTCAACATCGCCGGTGCGCTGTCACGCCGGTCAAAACTGAGGTCGCCACGCGATGATTGAATCCGATATCCGAAGACCGCATCCGTCCAGCGGAAGCGGCCCGCAAAGCCCTTCGCGTAAGGATCAAGCAGCAATTTGTGAGGATTGAAGCGGTGACCATTTTGGGGCTCGTAAGGCCCATGGGCACGATAGCCATAGACAAGACCGGGCATGGCATCCGGCAGATAGCCGTGCCAAATTTCATCAGTGTGCTCGGGAAGCTCGAATCGTGCGACCTCGCGCGTAGCCCCCGCGTCAAAAATACAAAGCTCAATCTGGGTCGCGTTGGCTGAAAAGACGGCAAAATTGACGCCCATACCGTTCCAAACCGCACCAAGAGGATAGGGGTCGCCGGATTCCAGCCGGTCTGGCATTGCGCGCATTATCAAGTCTCGTGTTGCAAGACGACAGCGGCAAGCGGTGGCAGGAGCAATTCGAGAGATTGCGCGTGACCGTGGGCGGCAATGGGCCGCGTTTCGGCTCGCCCCGCATTGCCCAGATTGCTTCCCCCATAGACGTCGGAATCGGTGTTGAGCATCTCACGCCAGACACCAGCGCGCCGAACGCCGACGCGATAGCCACGACGCGGCACGGGTGTCATATTGAGAATGATGAGAATGGGCTCGTGGTCGGGGGCAAGGCGCTCATATGCGAAGACACTGTTGCCCACGTCGTCGCCAATCGTCCATGCAAAACCCTTGGGGTCGGAATCTCCGGCGTGCAATTGGGGAAAGCGCGCGTAAAGCCGGTTAAGATCTCCAACCAGCCTTTGAAGCGCGGCGTGGTTGCCATCATCGAGCAATTTCCAATCGATTTCGCGATCGTGATTCCATTCGCCGACCTGTGCGATCTCACCTCCCATGAAGAGAAGCTTCTTGCCGGGATGGGTCCACATGAAAGTGAAATAGGCACGCAAATTGGCGAGCTTCTGCCAGTCGTCACCGGGCATACGGCCGTAGAGGGAGCGTTTGCCATGCACGACTTCATCGTGAGAAAGCGGCAGAACATAGCGTTCGCTATAGGCATAGATCATGCTGAAGGTAAATTCGTTGTGATGCCAGTGCCGGTACGCTGGGTCCTTTGACATATATTCCAGCGTATCATGCATCCAGCCCATGTTCCATTTGTAGGAAAAACCAAGCCCGCCTTCCGACACTGGCGCGGAGACGCCGGGCCACGCCGTCGATTCCTCCGCGATCGTGATTGCACCCGGCGCACGTTCGGCGACGACGCGATTTAGTCGTTTGAAAAATTCAATAGCCTCGATATTCTCACGGCCGCCATAGCGGTTCGGGACCCATTCGCCGGGAGCGCGCGAATAGTCGCGATACAGCATCGAGGCCACCGCATCGACGCGCAACCCGTCGACATGAAAAGTCTCGAGCCAGTAGAGGGCGCTGGCAATGAGGAAGCCTTGCACTTCGCGCCTTCCATGATTGTAGATCAATGTGTTCCAGTCCTTGTGGAGACCTTCCCGCGGATCGGCGTGCTCGTAGAGTGCCGTTCCATCAAAACGAACTAGCCCGTGCGGATCGTTGGGGAAATGGCCAGGTACCCAATCTAGAATGACTCCGAGCCCGGCGCGATGACAGGCGTCCACAAAATGCGCGAATTCGTGCGGTTCGCCATAACGCGCACTGGGCGCAAATTGCGAAAGGGGCTGATAGCCCCAGGAGCCGCCGAATGGGTGCTCCATGATCGGAAGAAGCTCAATATGCGTGAAGCCAAGGTCGCTCGCATAAGGAATGAGCTTCTCGGCCAACGTGATCCAATCGAGGACGCCGCTCGGGTCGCCGGCTGGCCTGAGCCAAGAGCCCGCATGTACCTCATAAATGGATATCGGCGCGCTCTCGGCATTCCGCCCGGCGCGATGTTGCATCCAGTCGGCGTCGTTCCACCGCATGTGAAAGAGTTGGGGAACAATGGAGGCCGTCGCTGGTGGCCGCTCGGTCGCACGTGCCAATGGATCGGCTTTTTGCGGCAATATCTCGCCGGAGGCGGCGACGACCTCATACTTGTAACGTTCGCCTGCGCCCAGTTGCGGCACAAAAAGTTCCCAGACACCCGCGCTGTGGCGTAGGCGCATCGGATGACGCCGTCCGTCCCACATATTGAAGTCGCCGACTACGGAGACCCGCCTCGCGTTTGGCGCCCACACGGCAAAGCGCACACCAGTTACGCCGTCGCGTTCTTCAACGTTGGCGCCGAGGCGCTCGGCCAGATTCCAGTGACTGCCCTCGGCAAACAGGTGTAGATCGATATCGCCGAGAATCAGACCGAAACTATAGGGATCCTCGATCTCCTGCACGGTCTCGGGCCACTGAACGCGCAAACGATACGGTACGTTGGACTGAACCGGCCCTTCGAATAGGCCCGTCTCCCCGACGGGTGCTAGATGACCGAGCAACGCGCCATCGGCACGCGCCAAGACGTCGACCGCTACGGCACCAGGCTGGAAGCTGCGCACGATCCGACCGTCGGGCCCATCGTGCGGTCCCAAAATAGCAAACGGATCAGCAAGCTTGCCCGCAAGCAATTCCGCGATCCTTGTATTGCGGCTCTGGTCATGGACCGAACTCGCTCCTTTACGTGCCATCGGCGTTCCTCGACACATCGGGAGCGAGAACTTGCATCACGAGTTGTTCGAACCCAGCGAGCGGCAATTCGATCCAGTCTGGTCGGTTGGCTGCCTCATACGCAATTTCATACGCGGCCTTCTCCAGCATAAACAGCGTAATCAGCTGCCGGTCATCGGCATCGAGGGCGCATCCGCGGCCAGCTTCGTAACCGGCAAGAAATGTCCGTTTGGCGGTTTCGCGGAACTCGGTGAGCAGTGCAACTGCGCGCGCTTCGCCAAGTCCGCCAACGGCGACGCGGCTATCGCGTGCTGCCAGCCCTGCAGCATAATCGAACGAACGCAAGATCCCTGCGACGTCGCGCAAGGGACTGAGTTTGGCGCGACGTTGCGCCAATGTCTTGGTTGGTTCACCTTCGAAATCAATGATGATGACGTCGCCCGACGAAACCAGCACCTGGCCGAGGTGCAAATCGCCATGTATCCGCGTACGCAACGACCCCTGCGCCACTCCCATGCGCGCCTCGATCTCACTGCGCAATTGCGCCCGCTTCTCGGTCAAACCCGCAACGCGACTCTGGTAGCGTATGTCTTCGGCCAGCACCGCCAGCGCAGCGAATGCGCCGTCAATTTGAGCCTGCGCCCGTTCCACCCATTCGCCAACCGTTCCGGCGTCCACGATCTCAGGCGAAAAATCGGGATCGTCGGTAGGCTGCGCCAAGATCGCGTGCATTTGGCCGAGCCTCCTTCCGAGCACATCTCCGAACGCCTCGTACGATTTGAAGCTCATCCCCTCTTCAGCCGGCGCGACAGACAATTCATCAACGATGCGAGCAAGTTGATTTAGTGTCCAGGCCGCCCCATCGCCCTGATTGGCCACGAACGCCTGCACAATGGCCAGAGCCGAGGTGGTGCCGTCAGCCATGGCGCGCACGACTTCACCCAAAAGCTCGGCCGTGCCCGTAAAGCCGCGTTCGGTCAGCACCCGGCTCATTTCGGCCTCCGGATGAATGCCGGGCACGACCCGGCGGAACAGCTTGACTACGGCCATGCGCCCGACGATTAGCGTCGAATTGGTCTGTTCTGCGCGTGGCCATTCGATCTCCGTCTCGGCTGCGACCTCGAGTTGATTGCCGGGCATGGGATCAAAGCGGATTTCGCCTCTGCCGAATGGTACGCGAACACCATTCTTGAGGCTGACCAGCAACGCGCGCGCGACCCGAGCCGAGGCGACCCCGTCCGTCAAAAAGCCAATGCGTCGCCCGCGCCGCGCACGCGCGAATGCTAGCGGCGCTTCGAACGGGCTGGTGGATTCATCCTCCCACGCGATAGCCATCGGTAAGGCATAGCGCTCGGTGCTTTCGCCAATCGTTACGTCGACATCAGCAAAGATCGCGTCCTGTTCGCTCCCAGGCATCGGCGCGAGTTCGGCAAATTTGACCCCAGCCACGATTGCGTTCTTGCTCTGGAACCAACGGCGGTGGGCGATATACGCGGGAAGGATTTCCTGCTCGAGCTTCCGCAACGTCGCCCCCTCTATGGCGGAGGCCAGCCCGTCGCGGAGCACGAACGTCTGCAACTCCGGCGAGGGGCCGGCTTGGGCGATGCTCCAGGGCGGGCCTTCCACCTCCGTGCTAAGAATGAACCAGTAGAAGCCGAAGCGGGGCAGCGTAAGCATGTAGCTGAGTTGGCCAATCTTCGGGAATGCGGTACCGCCCAGCAATTCCACCGGCGTGCGTCCGTCATATTCGCTAAGCTCCAGTTCCGCCGCTTGGGCAGTGCGCGAGACATTGGCAACGCAAAGGAGGGTCTCGTTCTCATACTCACGCAAATAGGCAAGAATCTTTCGGTTCTGCGGAGTAAGAAAGCGCAATGAACCGCGGCCGAAAGCATGATGCGCCCGGCGCACCACCAGCATGCGGCGGAGCCAGTTCAGCAGAGAATGCGGGTCGCGCCATTGTGCCTCGACGTTGACCGCTTCGTATCCATATAGCGGGTCCATAATGACTGGCGAGACCAGCGAAGCCGGGTCGGCCCTGGAAAAGCCGCCATTCCGATCGGGCGACCATTGCATTGGCGTTCGCACGCCATCGCGATCGCCCAGGTGAATGTTATCTCCCATACCGATCTCGTCACCGTAGTAGATAACCGGCGTGCCAGGCAGCGAAAGCAGCAGCGAATTCATCAACTCGATCCGGCGCCGATCGCGTTCCAGAAGCGGTGCGAGGCGTCGGCGGATGCCGAGATTGATGCGAGCCCGGCGATCGGAGGCGTAGACGCTCCAAAGATAATCGCGCTCCTTGTCGGTCACCATTTCAAGCGTAAGTTCGTCATGATTGCGCAGAAATATCGCCCACTGGCAGGTCGCAGGAATGTCCGGCGTCTGACGCATGATGTCGGTAACGGGAAAGCGGTCTTCCTGGGCAATGGCCATGTACATTCTCGGCATCAGGGGAAAATGGAACACCATGTGACATTCGTCGCCGTCGCCGAAATATTCCTGAATGTCCTCAGGCCACTGATTGGCCTCCGCCAGAAGCATGCGACCGGTATAATGCTGGTCGACGAATTTGCGCAGCTCTCTCAAGATCGCATGAGTTTCCGGCAGGTTCTCGTTATTGGTCCCTTCGCGCTCGACGAGATAGGGCACTGCATCAAGCCGCAGGCCGTCCACGCCCATGTCCAGCCAGTAGCGCATGACGGATAGCACTGCCTTGAACACATGTGGGTTGTCGAAATTCAGGTCGGGCTGGTGCGAATAGAAGCGGTGCCAGTAGTAGGCCTTCGCCTCCTCGTCCCATGTCCAATTCGATTTCTCCGCGTCGATGAAGATGATGCGAGTGCCGGCGTACTTCTTGTCATCGTCGGACCAAACGTAGAAATTGCGCGCCGCGCTGCCGGGCTTGGCCTTCCGCGCGCGTTGAAACCAGGGATGCTGATCGGAGGTGTGGTTGATGACGAGCTCCGTGATGACTCGGAGCCCGCGCGCATGAGCCTCTTCGATGAAACGTCTGGCGTCGCGCGTCGCGCCATATTCAGGATTTACTGCACGATATTCGGAAATGTCGTAGCCGTCGTCGCGCAAGGGGGAAGGATAGAACGGCAGGAGCCAGATCGCGGTGATGCCGATCTCGGCGAGATAGTCCAGCTTTTCGATCAAGCCCGGAAAGTCGCCGACCCCATCATCGTTGGAGTCGAAAAAGGATTTGATATGCAGCTGATAAATCACCGCATCCTTATACCATTGCGGGTCCGGCGTTACGGTCGAGGGCTTCCTACGTGGCATGGCTCATGACACCCGCGCCGGCTTCACGCGCCAGATCGCATATGGCGCGTCCGGCGTAATGCGCATATGTTGAATCTTGCCCCGCCAGACGAGATGTTCCCCGCGGAGCAAGTCCTCCGCTTCAAGAGCTTCGTGATCTCCAAGGCCCCATTCCCACAACGGAATTTCGAAGTCGCATTCCTGGGGGTGATGGGGGTCGAGGTTCACCGCTACCAGAATGCGCGTCATCTCGCCTTCTGCGTGTTTTCCGTAATACAGAATCTGCTCGTTGAAGGCATTGTAAAAGCTGAGCCCCAGATGGCTCTGGAGCGCGGGCTCGGCCTTGCGAATGGCGTTGAGCCGCGTGATCTCGGTAATGATGTTGCCGGGAGCGGTGAAATTGCGAGGTCTAATTTCGTACTTTTCTGCGTCGCGATATTCCTCGCGATCGGGCAAGGCGGCGGCTTCGCACAATTCAAAGCCTGAATACATGCCCCATAATCCCGACAACGTCGCGGCCAAGGCCGCGCGGATCAAGAACCCCGATCGGCCCGAACTCTGAAGAAAGAAAGGATTGATATCGGGCGTGTTTACAAAAAAGTGCGGCCTGAACCAGTCACTCACCGGCGGACGGGACAGCTCCATCATATAGTCTGTCAATTCCTGTTTGGTGTTGCGCCAGGTGAAGTAAGTATAGGACTGGGAAAAGCCGAGCTTTGCCAGCCGGTACATCACCTTTGGCCGTGTAAACGCTTCGGACAAAAACAACACGTCAGGATGTTCGGTTCGTACTTCCTGGATCAACCATTGCCAGAATGGGAATGGCTTTGTGTGCGGATTGTCGACCCGGAAGGCCTTCACGCCTTCCCCGACCCAGTGCAGCACCACATCGCGAAGCGCACACCACAAATCCGGCAGCGATTCCGGCCGGTAGAAGTCCACATTGACGATGTCCTCGTACTTCTTGGGCGGGTTTTCGGCGTATTTGATGGAGCCGTCCGGACGCCAGCCGAACCAGCCGGGATGCTGCTTCAGCCAGGGGTGATCCGGCGAACATTGGATTGCGAAGTCGAGCGCAAGCTCAAGCCCCTGCTCGTGGGCAGCACGGTTCAACGCACGAAAATCGTCGATCGTACCCAGCTCGGGATGGATCACATCGTGGCCGCCCTCTACCGCACCGATGGCATAGGAGCTTCCCGGATCGCAGACTTCGGCGCGGAGCGCATTGTTGCGGCCCTTGCGATTCGTGCGGCCGATGGGGTGAATCGGCGTCAGATAGAGAACATCGAACCCCATCGCCTTGATATCGGCCAGCCTCGGGATCACGTCGCGGAGCGTGCCATGGCGCTCGGGATCGTCAGTCTGTGATCGCGGGAACAACTCGTACCAACTGGCGAAGCGCGCCTCGCGACGCTCCGCATCGACCAACGTTTCCGGGCTCCGCACGAGATGGGGGTGCCCGCTGGCGCGATGCATGGCTTGGAGCGTTTCGGGTGCGACGAGAAGCGCGACCTGATTGGCGATGTCAAGTTCTTCCAGGGCCGCGGCTATCGTCGCCAAGGCATGTGCGGCTGAACCTGTAGTGGCCGCCTTGGCCTGCGCGATCCACAAGCGGCCTTCTTCGATCTCCAGAGCGAGATCGAGGCCCGCGTCGTGCTTCTTGGTCAGGTCCTGTACGAAGCCGCCGTAGTCGTCAATCCAAACTTCGATTGCAAAGCGATATTTGCCAGTGCGTGTGAGGCGGAAGTGTCCGAACCAGCGGTCATTCCCGAGTGGGTGCATCGGGGTGCGCTGCCAGTTGCGCTCATCGTCGGCGCGGTACAACAGCTCCGCCGCGAGCACCGGATGACCGTCGGTGAAAATATCCGCTTCAACGCGGACTTGTTCGCCGACAATCCGCTTCACGGCATATCCATCTTCAATGCGCGGGGTGATGGAAGCGATGATTACGCGCGGGTTCTTGATAGCGGCTAGGCCGCTTTTGTCGCGGGCGCTGGGACGGCCCCGAATGGCGGGCTGCCGCCTCGCACGAAAGAGCGCGGCCTCGCCGGGCCCCAGGTGGACCAGCGCGCCGCCGAATCCGGACAGGGGTTCGAGCGTACAGAACTCACCCAGACTCGTATAAGTGTCTGCTTTGACCTCAACGGCTACGGCCGGGTCCGGATTGAGCAGCACGACATGAGCTTCGGTGGCTTGGCGGGGATCGGGCGTGTCCATCCGCAGGAGAATCGTAATCGGTGCGCCAGGACCCGTCAGTGCTGCCAGCGAACCGTGTGGGCCGTGCGCGTCTTCCGCTGCCATCGCCACATTGGTCGCGCGGATCGCATTCGTGAGCGAATTGCAATCGCATGTCGTGTCGGCCGCAAGTTCGAAGCCGCGTGGCATCAGAAGACCCTTACCGGTCAGAAGGGCGACCGCAAGTCGCGCGCGCCGCGCCGCCGTTGTTGCGGGCGGCAATCGCTCCGGTGCATCCACCTGTGCGATCACCGGTGCGATGGCCGAGAGCGCCCGGTGTTCTTCGGACAGCCAAGACGCGCGTCCATCCCACCAGGGCAGCGATGAGAGGGTGTAATCGAATCCGCAATCTGCAAGCGACGCGCTTTCCGTGCGTGTCTCACCGGGTGTGTCGGCGATGAAAACGAGGTCGCGGCTTTTGGTGCGCGCTCGTTCAATCAGTGCGCGCCACAAGTTGGCGCCGCTATTCGCAGGGTGGCGTATACGAAAGCCACCAATTCCCGCTTCGAGCTGCCTCGAAATGATGTCAGTCCACCAACTGGCGATCGGATCTGGATCGTCAACAGGACGCAACAGTGCCCACCCGGCCCCCCCCGATGGGCGACGTGGATCGGCGATCCGGCCTTCGCCTGTGCGACGTACGGCGAAGCATTCGGGATACTTCTCGACTAACGGATGATGGAGATCGAGAGTGGAAATGTCGAGGTCGGCAAAGAGCCCAAGCCCCCTCGTACGGCAAGCCTTTGCCAGCGCCTCGGCCAGCGAGCTGGAAAACTCCCGTTGCTCGTAGGTACTTTCGCTCGGCGCGAACAAGATGGTGTTGAAGCCAAGCGCATTGGCATTGTCCAGGACTTCATCCGCTGATCTAGCCGGCGGCGGCGCGCCAATGTGAAGAATTCTAGGCGATGGCATCAACACCTCGGGTAAGGAATTGGCGAGGTACACCACCGGGCTGCCCTTCACACATCTCGTTCGTCGGTCTGACCTCGAGGTATGCTCGGAGTTCGCGCCCGTCTGTGCACCCCCAACTGTAGAACAATGGCGGCCGCGCCCCAACCCGCGCCGTGTCGCCAATATCTGCTGATCGCTGTTCGCAAAACGTTTTCGGCGGAAAATCGGCCTTTTGGGGCTGGCTTTTTCCCGGGGCTCCTCTACAAAACCCCGCGCCTGAACTGAGTGGAAGCTGGCGGGCCACCGCTGGGACGGCAGCAAACATGCAGCAATTTCCGGACGGATTGCCTTACCCCCGTCGCTACTGGGCGGTAGTGACGATCGGGCTGGCCGTGGCGATGGCGGTTATCGACGCTGCCATCGCTAACATTGCCCTGCCGACGATTGCGCATGACCTTAACACCGATGCCGCCAATTCGATCTGGATTGTCAACGGCTATCAGTTGGCGATTGCTGTCTCGATATTGCCCCTGTCGTCGTTCGGCGAAATCATCGGTTACCGCCGCGTCTACATGAGCGGCTTGGCGTTGTTTACTGCCGCCTCACTCCTCTGTGCGCTGTCGCAGAACTTCTTGATGCTGGCCGGAGCGCGGGTGCTGCAGGGCTTCGGCGCGGCGGGTATCATGAGCGTGAATGTCGCGCTTGTGCGCTACACTTGGCCGCACAGCCAGTTGGGTCGGGGCATCGGCGTCAACGCGCTGGTGGTGGCGGTGGCAAGCGCCGCGGGCCCCACGATCGCAGCCGGCATTCTTGCTGTCGCGACTTGGCCGTGGCTATTTGCAGTCAACGTCCCGTTCGGCCTTTTGGCGATTGTAATCGGGCGCCTCTCCTTGCCGCAGAGTCCGCACGGTCGCCGTCGCTTCGACTACGGAAGCGCGTTGCTCAGCGCATCGACGCTGGGCTTGTTGATCGTCAGTGTGGATGCGGTCGGCCATGGCGAGATCGGCTGGATATTTGCTGGTGAAGTTGTCGCAGTGGCCGGGCTGGGCACAGTGCTGGTGCGGCGACAATTGTCTTTGACATCGCCGCTTCTGCCCGTCGATCTTCTTCGACAGCCCATCATTGCCCTGTCGGTCGGCACCTCGATCTGCTCCTTCCTAGCCCAGATGCTGGCAATGGTGGCGCTGCCCTTTCTTCTGCAGACCCGGCTTGGCTACAGTGCGGTCGACACCGGTCTGCTGGTCACGCCTTGGCCGATCGCCACGGGATTTGCTGCGCCCTTGGCCGGTCGGTTGGCCGATCGTTATCCGGCCGGGCTCCTGGGCGGGATTGGCCTGGTTCTTCTGGCAGCTGGGCTTGCGGCGCTTGGTCTGATGCCGATCCATCCCAGCACCGCCAATATTGTGTGGCGAATGGCTTTGTGTGGCTTGGGATTTGGGATTTTCCAATCGCCAAACAACCGCGCCATGATCGGAAACGCGCCGCGGGAGCGTGCCGGCGGCGCGGCCGGAATGCTGAGCACCGCGCGGTTGTTAGGCCAGACTCTTGGCGCCGCGCTGATGGCCGTGTTGTTCGGCCGCTTAGCCGGCCACGCGGAGACAAGCGCGCTTCTCCTCGCTGCAGTTTTTGCGGCGATGGGGGCTGGCGTCAGTTCGCTGCGCCTGCTCGAATTGCCTGATGCGGCGCTGCCGCCCAGTTCGAAATGACAAGAAGGGGTCTGACGCAATGAAATTGGTAACCTTTGAGGCGGGCAACGAGGTGCATGTTGGCATCGTCTTGGGCGACCAGATCATCGATCTGGCCAAGGCGGCGCCCGATCTGCCGCATGACATGGTCGGATTGATCAGCGCCTGGCCCCAGATCGGCGACCGCATGCGTCAAATCGCCAGGGATGTGAAGCCAGATGTAACGATGCGCGATGTGCATCTGCTGGCGCCCGTTCCGAAGCCACAGAAAATCATAGCGATCGGCCTCAATTACGCCGACCACATCGCCGAAACCGGCCGCGAGCCGCCTACGCACCAGGTTTGGTTTCCCAAGCTACTGAATGCGGTAAGCGGTCCCTATGATCCGATTCAGATCCCGAAGGCTTCGTCGCAGGTCGATTACGAAGGCGAGCTTGTCTTCATCGTCGGCAGGCGGTGCCGTCATGTCTCCAAGGAAGATGCGCCAGGCATGGTATTTGGATACTGCGTCGGGGACGACGTCAGCGTGCGTGATTGGCAGCGCCGCACACCGCAATATATGCTCGGCAAATCGTTTGATACCCATGCGCCATTCGGGCCATGGATCGTGACGGCCGACGAGATCGGCGATCCGCACAATCTTGGGATTCGCACATACGTCAACGGTGACCTCCGGCAAAATTCCAACACCAAGCATCTGATCTTCAATGTCTTTGATCAGATCGCCCATGTCAGCGAGGTGATGACGCTTGAGCCAGGCGATGTGGTTTATACCGGCACGCCGGGCGGCGTTGGTATGGCAATGACCCCGCCGTCATACCTGAAAGTTGGAGACGTGGTTCGGGTCGAGATCGACCGAGTCGGCGCACTGGAGGCAAAGTGCGTGCCAGAGCCAGATTAGCTATTTGAGGCAGATCAAAGGCCGCTCCTGCGTGCTCGTCTTGAATGCCGGAAATGCGGAATGGCGGTTCATGCTGGTACACAATGTCATCACGTTGACGATGAATCCGGCCGTTGATCTGTCTGTTGAGGTCGACAAGATTTTGCCCCTTCACAAGCTGCGGTGCAGTTCACCCCGGCGCGATCCCGGCGGCGGCGGCGTCAATGTAGCCCGGGTAATGCGCCGTTTGGGAGCGGACGTCACGGCCGCACTTCCGCTTGGGGGCGCCACCGGGGCGATACTTGAGTCCATGCTGCGTGCAGAGCATATCCGCTACATACAGATTCCCATTGAAGGTGAGACGCGTGAAGATCTCACCGTGATGGAAGCTTGCTCGGGCCGGCAATATCGCTTCGTGATGCCTGGGCCTGAGCTTTCCAAATCCGAGCTTGTAGGATGTCTGGAGATGCTGCGTGCCGACGCGCCAGGACAGGAGTTCATCGTTGCCAGTGGCAGTCTGCCACCGGGCGCACAGCCAGATTTCTATGCCGACGTCGCCCGCCGCGCCAAAAGCGATGGGCAAAAGGTGATTCTGGACACGTCCGGGCTGGCTTTGCGCGCGGCGCTTCGGGAAGGCGTGTGGCTGGTCAAGCCAAATTTGCGCGAATTGACCGATTTATCTGGCAAGTCGCTGCCCGATGAAACGGCATGGATTGCTGCGGCTCGCGAGATCGTTGCGCGTGACGGCGCGCAAATTGTCGCACTTTCCCTGGCCGAACGCGGTGCAAGGATGATCACACGCGGGCGGATGTGGGCCGCGCATGCGCCGCCCATCACACCGGTCAGCACTGTTGGTGCCGGCGACAGCTTCGTCGGTGGACTCGCCTGGTCTCTTGCCCGAGATGGCGATCTCCCGGGTGCATTGCGCTACGCTGTTGCGGCCGGAACCGCAGCCCTGTTGTCGCACGGCACAGAGCTTTGCCATGCCGAGACCGTCCGGGCCCTTCTACCGAAGGTGGCGGTCGAGGAAATCTAATGCAACGTGACTAAAGCTTGTGCACTGGCGCGCCGTCTTGACGTAGCTCAATGAGCAGGTCGTGCTTCGGTGCGATGAGGTAATTGCCGTATTGCCTATGCCGCCGTGATGGCAAAGCGAGGAGTTATGACGACCGGGCCACGCTACATCCGCTGGTTCGCGGACCTACGCATGAAAGATGTGCCCTTGGTCGGCGGCAAGACCGCTTCATTAGGCGAGCTTTATTCCACGCTGTCGGCCGATCATATCCTGGTGCCGAACGGTTTTGCCGTTACGGCCGACGCCTATCGCGAGGCAATGACCGAGGCCCACGCCTGGGACAAGTTACATCATCTGCTCGCTGATCTGGACAAAAACGACGTCAACCAATTGGCGGAACGTGCGGCGGCGTGCAGAAAAATCGTATACGAAGCGACAGGCGGTGCGGCGCTGGCTAAGCAGATTCAAGAGGCCCATGCCGAACTCGAACGTCAATACGGCAAGGGCTTTTCGGTCGCGGTGCGAAGCTCGGCTACCGCCGAAGATCTGCCCAATGCGAGCTTTGCCGGTCAACACGAAAGCTACCTAAATATCCGCGGACCGGGGCAGACGGTACAGGCTTGCCGGCGCTGCTTCGCGTCGCTTTTCACGGACCGGGCCATCATCTACCGCATCAACAATGGATTTGACCACTTCAAAGTCTACCTATCTGTCGCAGTGATGAAGATGGTACGGTCCGATGTCGGCACCAGTGGCGTCATCTTTACTCTGGATACGGAATCGGGGTTCCGTGATGTCGTGTTCATAACGGGAAGCTATGGCCTCGGCGAAAACATCGTGCAAGGTCGCGTCGATCCCGATGAATTCTATGTCCATAAGCCGACTTACAGAGAAGGGTTTCGCGCCGTTCTGCAGCGCAGATTGGGCCGCAAGCAGAGCAAGCTGATCTATGGCCGCGGCAGCGCGACCACGCGTGAAGTGACGGTACCCGCTGCAGCACGCGGGCAGTTCTGCCTGGCGGACCGTGAAGCTCTGGCACTTGCCGGCGACGCAATCGCAATCGAAGATCACTATTCGCAAGCGGCCGGTCATCCGATGCCGATGGATATCGAATGGGCCAAAGACGGCACGGACGGCAAGCTCTACATCGTTCAGGCCAGGCCGGAGACCGTGGCCTCCCAGCGGACCGCTATAGCAGAGACCTATACGCTGAAGGAGAAGGGCAACGTTCTCGCCACGGGCCGCGCCATCGGCGAGAAGATCTCGACCGGCACGGTGCGTGTAATCGGTGATATCAAACAGCTGGGTGCGTTCCGACCGGGCGATGTCTTGGTCGCTGATACGACGACACCGGACTGGGAACCGGTGATGAAGATATCGGCTGCCATCATCACCAATCGCGGCGGGCGTACCTGCCACGCTGCCATCGTCGCGCGTGAATTGGGGGTGCCCGCGGTGGTGGGCGCCGAAAACGCAACTGACGTGCTCAAGACGGGCCAGACGGTCACAACTTCCTGCGCCGAGGGCGAGGTGGGTCATGTCTATGAAGGCAGGCTCGCCTTCGATCGAACCAGGCTGGATCTCAACGACGTGCCGCGGCCAGCCACCAAAGTCATGGTCAATCTTGGAGATCCGGACCTTGCCTTCCGCACGGCGATGCTTCCGAACGACGGTGTGGGTCTTGCGCGGATGGAATTCATTATCAACGAGTCCATCGGTGTACATCCAATGGCCCTGGCGGATCCCGCGAAGGTCAAGTCTCGCTCGGTTCGGCGCAAAATCGCGAAGCTTACCGAAAAATTCGACACGCCAGCGGATTTCTTCGTCCAAAAGCTGTCGGAAGGGGTTGGTACGATCGCGGCCGCGTTCTATCCCAAGCCCGTGATCATACGTCTGTCGGATTTCAAGACGAACGAATATGCGAGCCTGCTCGGAGGCAAAGAGCTTGAACCCGTCGAAAACAACCCCATGCTCGGGTTCCGCGGTGCTTCGCGCTACGCCCATCCGGCCTACGCGGCGGGCTTCGCGCTCGAGTGTGCCGCACTGGCTCGCGTCCGCAAGCAGATGGGCCTGACCAATTTGCGCATCATGGTGCCGTTTTGCCGCCGCGAGGATGAGGCTCGCCGCGTGCTCGCTGCCATGGCCAAGAACGGCCTCTCCCGCGGTGATGAAGGGCTCGAAATCTACGTTATGTGCGAAATACCAAGCAACGTGATCCGCATCGACGCGTTCTCGCAGCTGTTTGATGGCTTTTCAATCGGCTCGAACGACCTGACCCAGCTTACGCTAGGCGTGGATCGTGATTCTGAGGTCGTGGCTTTTGACTTTGACGAACGGGACCCAGCTATGCTCGAAATGCTCAGACTGGCGGTCGCCGGCGCCAAACGCAATCGCCGGCACTCCGGCATTTGCGGTGAGGCTCCCGCGAACTATCCTGAGATTGCGGTAGCTCTTGTCGGATTCGGCATCGATTCGATCAGCGTCAATCCTTCGAGTTTGCTCAAAACCTTCGAGGTGGTCGCAGGAGCTGAAGCGGAGGCTTTAAAGTCCCATACCGCCTGAATTCGTATCCGACTGGGGAGCTTTGAATGGTCGCGTTATTGTTGCCGCACCTGCCGGGCGAATTGGCGGCATTGCAGAATCTCGCGCTCGATCTTCGCTGGACATGGAGCCATGAGGGTGATGCGCTGTGGGAATATATCGACGAAAATTTTTGGGATCGGACAGGGAGCCCGTGGGCCGTTCTACAGGGCACGTCGAGCGAGCGGCTCGATGCGCTGGCCCACGACGAAGTCTTTCTAGCGCAGCTGAAACGGTGCATTCAATCCCGGCAACAATACATGGAATGTGCGGGTTGGTTCCGGACGGCGCATGAACCTAGTGCGCTTTCAGGTGTTGCCTATCTGAGCATGGAATTCGGACTGAGCGAGGCGCTGCCGCTTTATGCGGGGGGCTTGGGTGTCTTGGCGGGCGATTTCCTGAAAACGGCCAGCGATCTCGATCTTCCGCTCGTCGGGGTGGGGCTTCTCTATCAGGAGGGTTATTTCCGTCAGATGATTTCTGCCGACGGAGGCCAGCTCGAGGCGTTCCCCTATAACGAACCGGCAACCATGCCGGTCGAGCCGGTGACGGAAGCGAAGGGCGGGTGGGTTCGCATCCCGATAGAACTGCCCGGACGCACGGTGCAGCTTCGTGTCTGGCAGGCCAATGTCGGTCGGCTCAAGCTTTACCTTCTGGATTCCAATGACCCTCTCAACGGCCCTGTCGATCGCGGCATCACCGGGAAGCTTTATGGCGGCGGCACGGAAATCCGGTTCATGCAGGAGATCATGCTCGGGATCGGCGGTTGGCGGGTGATCGAGGTGTTGCATCCGGAGATCGAGATCTGTCATATCAACGAGGGCCACGCGGCCTTCGCCGTGCTCGAGCGCGCCTGCAACCTTGCCCGTCGGCACGGGCTCACCATCGAGGAAGGGCTATGGGCGGCCCGGCCTGGCAACGTGTTCACAACTCACACGCCTATGCCGGCGGGCTTTGATCGTTTCGAGCCAGAATTAATCAGGCGCTATTTGCCGGTCGCGCAGCCGCGGCTGCAGAATAGCGGTGCGAAGATAGAAGACATCCTCGCGCTCGGTCGCGCTGATCCATCCGATTCAAGCGAGGCATTCAACATGGCTTTCCTCGCAGCTCGTGGCTCCGCCTTAAGCTTTGGTGTCAGCCGGCTGCATGGCCAGTTCAGCAGACGAATTTTTCAGCCGCTGTTCCCGCGCTGGCCACAGCGCGAGGTGCCTGTAGACCATGTGACGAACGGCGTTCACATCCCGTCCTGGGACTCGGCAGAGTCCGACCGGATTTGGACCGAAGCCTGCGGCAAAGAACGCTGGCGCCAGATGCCGGAAGGACTGCACGAACGGATCGCTCACGTTTCTGACGAGGAATTATGGGCAATGCGCAACAAAGGGAGGCTCGGTGTGGTGCGGCATGCGCGCCGTCACTTGGCCAAGCAATTGCGCGAGCGTGGCTTTGGATCGCAGATCGTGGAACAGGCGCAGAGTGTGCTCGACCCGAACGTGCTGACCTTGGGCTTTGCGCGGCGGTTCACGTCGTACAAGCGACCGAATCTGCTCCTCTGGGACCGCACGAGATTGGGCCGATTGCTGATGGACGAGCGCCGCCCGATGCAAATTATTGTCGCCGGAAAGGCGCATCCCGCCGATGTCGCGGGCAAAGCCATGATCCGGGAATGGATCGACCTCGCTCGCCGGCCCGAGTTCCGCCGGCACGTCGTATTTCTCGAAGACTATGACATCAGCCTGGCACAGGAACTCGTGCAAGGCGTGGACGTCTGGATCAACAATCCGCGCCGGCCCTGGGAAGCCTGCGGGACGTCGGGTATGAAAGTGCTTGTCAATGGCGGCTTGAATTGCTCGGTCAGAGATGGCTGGTGGGACGAAGCCTGGAATGAGGATGTCGGCTGGGCCATTGGCAACCTCGACGAAAACCATGAGCGAAGTTTTGACGAACGCGACGCCCAGAGCCTTTATGAGCTACTCGAGAACAATATCGTGCCTGAGTTTTACGATCGTGACGCCGACGGCGTGCCGTGCCGTTGGCTCGCGCGCATCCGAGAGAGCATGGCGCAATTGACCCCCGTCTATTCCAGCACGCGCATGGTTCGTGAGTATGTCGAGAAGGCCTACCTGCCTGCGGCACAGGGCCTGCGCCGGCGCACGGCCCAAGCCTGCGCCGAGTCCAGGGCGATTGCCCAGTGGGCGGGCCACATCAAGCAGCGCTGGGGAAGTCTGCATTCCGGCGCGCCGACCTATAGTGAGAACGCTGGTGTTTGGAATTTCTCGGTTCCCGTTTTTCTCGGTGAGTTGACCGCAGACGAAGTGACGGTGCAACTCTATGCCGACGTGGCCGGAGGACAGCACGAGAGCGTCACAGACTTGCACCGGGACCGGCCCATTCCTGGTGCAGTGAATGGCTTTGTCTATGTGGGTCGGGCGCCCGCCACGCGTCCGGCGCGCGATTTCACGGTGCGCGCGATTCCGCAGCGGGACGGAGTTCTGATTCCAACTGAACTGCCGCTGATTTTCTGGCAGCATTGAGCTCGCATCTATCCGGCGATCTGCTCCAGCCCGGGGTCAAGTACGGTCGGTTCGAAACATTCGGCAAAGGCCACGGGCTGGCCGCCGTCCATCGCTATCAACGTCTCATAGAGTGCCAAATATTCATGCGCGCTGCGGTCCCAGCTGAAGTCCTGCTTCATAGCGCTCAGCTGCAGGCGCCGCCAGGCCAGTGGCTCCCGATAGAAGGCGCAAGCGCGAAGGACAGCCTGCTCCAAGGCAGCTGATTTCGGTTCGGCAAAGACAAAGCCGGTCGCGGTGCCGTCGCTGATGCTGGTCCGGGATGTGTCGACGATCGTATCGGCCAAGCCGCCAGTCGCGCGCACAATTGGCACAGTGCCGTAACGCATCGCGTAGATCTGGCTCAGACCGCAAGGCTCGAACCGGGCCGGTGCGAGCAGGATGTCTGCGCCGGCGTGAATGCGGTGTGCGAGCGGCTCTTCATAGCCGATGTGGACGGCGATCTTGTCCGGGTGGGCACGGGCGGCATCCCGGAACTCTCGTTCGAGCGTGCGATCTCCGTCGCTCAGAACAACGAGCTGGCTGTTCTCCGCGGTCAGGCGCGACAGCGCCTCCAAAAGCACGTCCGCCATCTTCTGTTCGGTGAGCCGGCTGATATAGGCCATAAGTGGTGCATCAGCGATTTCTGGTAGGCCTAATTCGCGCTGCAGCGCGGCCTTGCATGCCTTCTTTCCGTTGAGGTGTGTAGTGTCGAAATTGCTATTGAGGAAGGGATCGTGCCCCGGATCCCAGATATCGTAATCCGCTCCATTGAGGATTCCTGTCAGGTAGCCGAGCCGTTCGCGCACCAGCCCCTCGAAGCCGAACCCAAACTCCGGAGTGAAAATTTCGCGGGCATAAGTCGGGCTGACGGTCGTCAATTTGTCGGCGAAGCGTATCCCAGCCTTAAGGAATGAGATCTGTCCGTAATATTCGATGCCATCGGGCGTGAAGCAGCCCTCGGGAAGCTCGAGTTCCCCAAGCGTCCCGGCGGGAAAATTTCCCTGGAACGCCATATTGTGGACCGTAAAAACGGTGGCCGGATGGGGCGCCGTCTCGTGCGCGAGCAGGAGCGGAATCAGGCCGGCGTGCCAGTCATTGGCATGGACGACGTCTGGGATCCACGCCACATCGGTCCGTCCCGTTGCGATGCGGGCAGCGACATGTGCAAGAAATGCGAAGCGCCTGGCATTGTCCGGCCAATCCTGGCCGTTCTCGTCCTGGTAGAGGCCGTCCCGGCCGTAAAGTTCCGGCGCATCGATCAGCCAGACCGGCAATTCGGCATCGGGGATGCGAGCGGCCAGCAGGCGAGCGTCGGCAACGCCCATGATGCCGCTCAAATCCGCGACCACCCATGGCCGGGAAACCTGGTCCATGGCACAGGCGTAACCCGGGACCAGGACCCGCACATCGGCGCTAAGCCGGCTCAACGCGCGTGGCAACGCTTCACTCACATCGGCAAGCCCGCCGGTCTTGGCCAGCGGATAGACCTCGGATGATACGAATAGCACTCGCATGGCGGCTGGCCCCAAGAGCGTTCAACCCTGTCTATCAGAGGATAATGACAGGACCTTTGCCGCCAATTTGATCCACGTCAGATTTGGTACTTTTATTGTGCCGTAGGTGCCGCCAGATTCCACCCTGTGCAGGCGAAGGAAAACATCGCGACGAAGATCTGCGGCCAGCGAGGGCAGATGTCATCAACCCCCGAATTGAGCACCGGAAGTCCAGCGGCCTTGGGTGCAACGTGCGGTGATGCCGGCGTCAACTTCGCGTTGTTCTCTGCCAACGCCGAGAAGATCGAACTTTGCCTGTTCCAGAACGGTTTGGAGCGGATACGGCTGGCGTTGCCAAGCCGGACGGGCGATATCTGGCATGGGCACTTGGCCGGTGCCCGACCGGGCCTGCACTATGGTTACCGGGTCTACGGGCCCTACGAGCCCCATCGTGGCCACCGCTTCAACCCCAACAAGCTTCTGATCGACCCCTGCGCTCGGGCGCTGTCGGCCGGATTTCAGCTGGGACGACCGGAACTGCGGCTACGTCGTTGGCGACCCCCGCGGCGATCTGTCCTTCGATCTCCGCGACAACGCCCATCTGATGCCGAAGTCCGTTGTCGTTGGCGAGGTCGTGGCCGTAGCACTAGGCGCCCGACCGGCGAGTGACGTGATCTACGAAATGCACGTGCGGGGGATGACGATGCGCGACCCGGGCGTTCCTGAGGCCGTGCGCGGTACATTGGCGGGGCTCGCTCAACCCAAGGTGGTCGGCTACTTGCGGAGCATGGGGATTGGCGCTGTGGAACTGATGCCGGTCACGCCCGTGGCCACGAGCCGTCGCCTGGCCAGTGCCGGATTGCGCAATTATTGGGGCTACAATCCCATCAATTTCTTCGCTGTCGAGCCCTATTACCTGGCTGGCGGCGGTCTACCAGAGTTCCGCGGTGCCGTGGAGGCATTTCACGAAGCCGGGATCGCCGTGATTCTCGACATGGTCTTCAACCATAGCGGTGAGGAGGATGAATTCGGGCCGACTGTGTCGCTGCGCGGTATCGACAACGCTTCCTATTACAGACTGGCTGATGGCGGACGGCACTACATCGATTGGACAGGCTGTCGGAACACGCTCAACACCGCCCATCCAGAGGTGCGCCGCATGGTAATTCAAGCTCTGCGTCATTGGGCTGAGACGGGGGTGGACGGCTTCCGCCTTGACCTTGCTGTCACTCTGGGTCGCGATGGAGGGCAGTTTTCGCCCCACGAGATCTTGTTGACTGAAATCGTCCGTGATCCGGTGCTGGGAAAACTGAAGCTGATTGCCGAGCCGTGGGATTTGGGACCGGAGGGCTACCGGCTCGGCGGTTTCTTGGCACCGTGGCGCGAATGGAACGACAGGTTCCGCGATGGTGTCCGCCGGTTTTGGCGTGGCGACAATTGGACCGTCGGCGAATTCGCGACACGCATATCGGGCTCGCATGACATTTTTGGCGGCCGCTCGTCTGCAAGCGTGAATTTCATGGCCGCTCATGACGGATTTACGCTCGCCGACCTCGTCGCCTACAACCACAAACGTAACGATGCGAACCTGGAAAACGGAGCTGACGGCTCCGACAACAATTTCAGCTGGAATTGTGGTGCGGAGGGGCCCACCGAACAAGCGTCGGTCATCGATCTGCGCAAAAGGCAGATGCGCAATCTGCTGGCGACACTCTTCTTTTCGGCCGGCACGCCGATGTTGCGAAGCGGCGACGAACTTGGCCAAAGTCAGGGCGGCAACAACAACGCCTATTGCCAGGACAATGAGACGACTTGGATCGATTGGACGCGTGCAGATGCTAGGTTGATGGAGTTCGTCGGCAATTTGCTCCGGCTGCGCCAACATCATCCTGCCCTTCGCGGCGAAGCCACCGAACTGAAGTGGTTTTCTCCGCGCGGATTAGCCATGCAGCTCGGGGATTGGACGTCCGGCACCGGACACGCACTCGGTATGATGCGCGCCGATGGGAAGTCCGTATTTCTAATCCTGTTCAATGGCGGCGATACCGAGGTCCCATTTGTCTTGCCGGGCGCGAAGCACGGCGAATGGAATCTCTGGCTGTCCACAATGGAACCGGTGGCCCGCAGTCTCCATCCAGCCAGGCAGACATTTGCATTGCCCGCACATAGCCTTGTTCTCTTCGGAGACCACGAGGCAGACGGGCCTTCTGCATGAACAACGACGAAGCGCTTCTCAGGTTGAGCGAGCTCGCGGGCATTCTGCCCGCCTATTGGGATGTACGTGGCAGCCGCCACGAAACAAGTCCTGACACCGCCCGGATCATGCTGACGGCGTTGGATATTCCGGCCCATTCGGCTACCGACGTGGCGCGCAGCATCGTTGCACTTGAAGAGGAGCCTTGGCGGGAAATCTTACCACCCGTGATCGTGGGCCGCGAAGGGACTGATACCGGGTTCGCAATGCACCTGCCGGCGGGCGAGGTGGAGCAGCCGCTCAGCTGCTCTGTGCATCGGGAAAACGGGGATGTCTGTCCAATCAACCTGGGGATTGCCAATTCGCCGCCGATCGCTGTGCGCGAAGTCGACGGCCGGATAATAGAGAGACATCGCCTCCATTTGTCGCCTCTTCCTCTTGGTTATCACCGTCTCGTTGTGTCGGGTGCCATAGGCGAGATATCGACGACCCTGATCCTGACCCCGGCGCACTGCTATTTGCCGCCCAAGATCGCCGCCGGAGAGCGCCACTGGGGCATTTCTGCTCAACTCTACGCATTGCGCAGTGCCCGCAATCTGGGGATCGGAGATTTCACGGACCTGGCGGAACTACTCGAATGGTCGAACGCACATGGCGCGGATGCGGTTGGCATCAATCCCTTGCACGCTCTTTTCCCTCGCACGCCCAGCCATGCCAGCCCCTATTCACCCAACAGCCGGCATTTTCTCAATCCCCTATATCTCGATGTCACGGGGATCCCTGATTTTGCCGAATCCGCACAGGCGCAGGCGCGAATGGCAGCCACCGATGCAAGCGCGAAGATTGCCGCCGCGCACGCTGCCGATCTCGTCGATTATGAAGAGGTAGCGGCCGTCAAATGCGAAATCTTCGCGGCCCTCTACGAAAATTTTCGCACCCGTCATCTCGATGTCGCCGGTGATGCACGCGGCGATGCGTTTGCCGCTTTCCGGGACCGGGCCGGTCATGCCTTGGACCATTTCTCTCTCCATGCCGCCTTGGGCGAGGCCTTCGGCACGCAGGATTGGACGGTTTGGCCCGACACCTTTCGCGATCCCGGCTCTCGGTCATGCAAGGCCTTTGCGCAGGACAGGGTCGACCGGCTCGCCTTCCATCAATACTTGCAATGGCAGGCGGATTTGCAGCTCGCCGACTGCGGCGCAACCGGGCGGAAACTCGGGATGCAGATTGGCATTTATGGCGATCTCGCTGTCAGCGCCTCGCCGGATGGTGCCGATGTGTGGGGTGCGCAAGACCTGTTCGCTGCCGGCGCACGTGTTGGGGCCCCTCCGGATCCGTTCAACGAGGCCGGACAGGAGTGGGGCGTGGTGCCAATGAAACCGGCCCGCATGCGCAAGACGGGCTACGCCGAATTCGTCGCATTGTTTCGGGCGAACATGCGGCACTTTGGGGCGCTGCGCATCGATCACGCCATGGGTTTGCAGCGTCTGTTCTGGGTGCCGCGCGGGGTACCCACGGCCTTGGGCGCATATGTCAAATATCCCTTGGACGATCTGCTTGCAATCGTTGCGCTCGAGAGCCAGCGCAACAGTTGCCTCGTTATCGGAGAGGACCTCGGCACGGTTCCCGAGGGATTTCGCGAGCGAATGACGGAATTCCGGCTGCTTTCCTATCGTGTTCTGTATTTCGAGAACGAGCATGGCCGCTTCAAGATGCCCCAGGATTACCCCGCCCTGGCAGCGGCATGCGTCTCCACCCACGACCTGCCAACGCTCAAAGGGTTCTGGGACGAATCCGATCTCGCGGACCGAATGGTGGCCGGAGTGCTGCGTGACGAGGGCGAACTAGCTGAAGCGCGCCGTGCGCGCCGTGTGGACAAGCACGCGCTTCTGACTGCCTTGCGGGAAGCCGCGGTTCTGCCGGCTGGGATCTCCACGGATGCAAGCGACGACATCCCACTGACGCCCGAACTGGCGGCGGCCATCCATCGTTTCCTGTCGAAATCCAACGCCCGGCTCTTCATGGTACAAATCGCCGACATTGCCGGGGAAGCTACACAGGCGAACATGCCTGGGACGACGGACAGCTACCCCAACTGGCGCCGGCGGTTGGACCTGCCCTTGGCGCACCTGGCGCGTGTGCAGTCCGCAGGCGAGATCGTTGCCGCCGTGGCCGCGGAGCGGCCGAAGCATGCCCGCTAGGGCCGCCCGCTGACTGCCCTGTTGAGCCAAATCAACGTCGGTTCGCCGTTTCCCTCTTAGCGTGGCCGGGACTTTCACTGCGCAAGGGGACAAAACATGAGCGCAACTGGCCTCGATGTCTTCGACAAGATGATTCACGAAACCAATCACTTCGTCAAAATTGTGATGCGCGTGCTTGATACTGACGACCGGCGCGCGGCCTACGGTGCGCTGCGCGGCGCCTTGCACGGGCTGCGTGACCAGTTCGACCTGCCAAGCATGGCCCAACTCTCGGCACGGCTGCCAATGCTCCTGAGAGGCCTCTTTCTTGAAGGCTGGAAGCCGAAACAAGGCCTCAGCCATGAACGTCGTCTCGACGAATTTCTTGCGCATGTTTCTCGGCTTCTCCCGCCACAGTTGCGCGGTTATGCCGAGGAAGCCAGCCGCGCCACGTTTGTCGGCCTGAGCAAAAGCCTGGACGGCGGCGAAGTCGCTAGGCTGGTGCGCCAGACACCGCGCGAATTGCGGGCGCTCTGGCCCGAACCGACGCGTCCGTTCGTATGAATGTCCGACTGGATCAGACGCTATATGTTTCAGCTCATCTCGCGGGGACTTTTATGAAAAGCAAATTGGAACCGACCTGGATAGTGGTAATGGACAGCGCAGTCGCGTACTTCTATGCCTTGCATGACGGCGAAACGGGTCGCCATATTGAACCGGTCGCGGAAACGATGCATTCTCATCTGCATCGCCATTCTTCGGATTTGAAAAGCGACGGGCCTGGCCGCGGCTTCCGCGCAAGCAATTCCGCCGCGCGCCACGCGATGGAACCTCCGCATGATTACCACAAACTTGAAAAGCATGATTTCGTCCATGCGGTAAGCCAGTTTCTCGAGCGCGCTTACGACGATCACAAGTTCAAGCGTCTGGCCATTGTGGCCCCGGAACGCGGGCTCGGCGAACTGCGGCTGGAACTCCCAGAGAAAGTGAAGCGTACCGTGTGGCACGAGATCGCGAAGGATCTTGTCAAGCTCGGCCAGCGGGACCTGTGGGCGCGTCTCGCTACGGCCCTTGATGAATCCCGGTCATCTGGTTCCGGTTGACAGCAGGAGAATTTCGTCATGGAATTGCCACCGCGCGTGACTTTCAAAGGGATGGATTCGTCGCCTGCGATCGAATCCGACGTCGCGCGCCAAGTTGAAAAACTTGAGCGACGCTTCGGCCGGATCGTGAGTTGCCGTATCGTCGTCGAAGCGCCTCATAGGCATCATCGCACCGGTCGGCTCTATCGCGTCAGCGTCGATCTGAAAATTCCAGGTCACGAAATTGCCGCCAACAGCACCGGACCGAAGAATCATGCCCACGAAGATATGCATGTGGCAATCCGCGACGCCTTTGCTGCTGTCATGCGCAAACTCCAGGATCACGCCCGCAAAGGTCAGGGCGCGGTCAAGACCAAACGCGCGCCCTTTCATGGCCGGATTGCGAGGCTGATCGCCGAAAATGGCTACGGGTTCATCCATACGAGCGACGGGCAGGATGTCCATCTCCACAAGGATGCGGTGGCCGGCGGCAGGTTCGACAAGTTGAAAGCCGACCAGGAAGTGCGGCTAATGATTACGGAGGGCGAGGGTGAGAAGGGGGCGCAAGCCAGCAGCACGGTCACGCCCATCGGTAAGCACCGCTTGGTCCAACGGCCGTGGTTTTCTCGATGCTGGCGGCCATGAGGATCCACAACCAAGAGATTGCACGGCTCTTCAATCGCTACGCAACATTGCTTGAAATCGATCGGGCCAACGCCTTTCGTGTGCGGGCCTATAAAAATGCCGCCCGTACGATCGAGAATATGCCCCATAGTATCGCCGAGATGGTGACAAAGGGGGAAGATCTTTCCGTGCTGCCGAGCATAGGCAAAGATTTGGCGTACAAGCTGGCCGATATCACCGCCACGGGCAAGTTTGCCGAGCTTGCCGCGATCGAAAAGCGCATACCGGCCGCATTGGCGGACTTGGCGGAAGTCCCCGGGCTCGGCCCCAAGCGCGTGAAGCTTCTCTACGATGCGCTGAAGATCAAATCCATGCCGGATTTGGCGGCTGCGGTGCGGCGCGGCGAGCTTCATCAGCTGCATGGCTTCGGGCCGAAGCTGGAAGAAACGATCCTCAAAGCAATTGAAGCGAAGGTCACAAGCTCCAAACGGATCAGCATCTTTGCCGCAGAGCAGATCGCGGGTCCTATGGTCGCCTACCTTAAGGCTGTTCCAGGTTCGAAGCGGGTGATCGTGGCAGGCAGTTTTCGCCGCCGCCGCGAGACGGTCGGCGATCTCGATATCTTGGCGACTGCGGATCAGGGCGGCAGGATCATAGATGCGTTCGCAAAATATGAAGAGGTTGCGGAGATACGGTCGAAGGGGTCGACGCGGGCGACCGTGAGGATGAAATCTGGCTTGCAGGTCGACCTGCGCGTCGTCGCCGCCAAGAGCTACGGGGCTGCGCTTGTCTATTTCACGGGGTCAAAACCGCACAACATCCAACTGCGCCGCATGGGCATCAGACGGGGTCTGAAAATCAACGAATACGGTGTGTTCCGCCGTGAACGTTGGATTGCGGGGCGCAGCGAGAAGGACGTTTATGCGGAAGTTGGTCTGCCTTGGATTGAACCCGAACTTCGCGAAAACGCCGGCGAAATCGATGCGGCGCTTTCCCACAAACTCCCCAAGCTGGTGACGCTGGCAAAAATCAGAGGTGACCTGCACACGCACACAAATGCAAGCGATGGAAATGCGACAGTCGAAGAGATGGCCCGTGCCGCCGCGGCGCGCGGTTATGAATATATCGCAATCAGCGATCACACCAAGCATGTGGGCATCACCCATGGCCTCGACGCCCGCCAATTGAAAAGGCAGATGAAGGCGATCGACCGCCTGAATACCAGGAAGCCCGGAATCCTGGTGCTCAAAGCCGCGGAGGTGGACATCTTGCCGGACGGCGGCCTTGCCCTCAGCGATGATGTGCTGGCCGATCTTGATTTGGTGATTGCCGCGGTGCACACAAAATTGACGCTGGGTGTCGAAGCCCAGACCGAGCGGATCATGCGCGCAATGGACAATCCCTATGTCAATATTATTGCTCACCCGAGCGGCCGGCTTATCGGCGCGCGCGAGCCATATGCCGTCGATATGTCCCGCCTGATGCAGGCTGCAAAGGAACGCCGCGTCTATCTTGAGGTGAATGGCCAGCCGTCGCGTCTCGACCTTGATGACCGCCATTGCCGGATGGCCGAGGAGTTGGGGGTCAAGGTGGCGCTAAATACGGATGCACATAGCTCTGAAACCCTCGGCTATATGCGCTACGCCATCGATCAGGCCCGTCGCGGCTGGCTTGAGGCGAAGGATGTGCTAAATACGAGACCTTGGCCGCAATTGCAGCGGCTTTTGGCACGTTGACACGGATCAACGATCGGTCGGTGATCGGGGACCAATAGGGTTAAGCATACGGCGAGGTGAGCGAATCATGCCCGAGCCGCCGGGTTGGGTTCCCGTTACCGACAGCGAAGCTGCGCGGCTTTAGCCATTAGCCTCGTCTCCGCCGCACGCGCGAGAGTGTCTCGTCGCTTGGGCCAGATCTCGGAGACGATGAGCCAGCATAGCCGAACTTGTTCCGGTCAACGCTCGTAGAGCCCAACCAGATCGGCTCCTGTAAGCCTGTGTGCCAGCGCCGCGTTCGCGACATCCGACGACGCGGCCGCATCGGCAAGGAGCGGCAGATGCCTGATGTCGAGCGCGATCAGCCCGAAGCAATAGCGGTGTGGCCCGTGTTCCTTCGGCGGCATGGGTCCGTCACAGCCATGCCTGCCGAAATCATTGATGGTCTGCCAAATTCCAGCATGGCTGGGCCGAAACGGGAACGCCTCAGGCGGCGCGTTCCGGCGGGACATTATAGTCCGCCGAGTGGCGAAAGGTGCCAGTGGGCGCATCCAGACCCTCGCAGATCAACGCGAAGCTTTTGGTCCCGGTGGGGGCATCGCCCCACGCCAGCGGCGGTGAAACATTTTCGCCCTCGCCGGTATAGCAGCGCGGGATTGGAAGATTGCCTTGAACGGCTGATGATGTCAGATACGTTGCACAAATCTCTTTTCGAAGGTTAGTGCGCTGTCCTCACGCGGACTTGACCCAGAACTATGCCGGCCGCTCATATGGAAGCTTGAGGCCGCTCTGCCGGTTCCGGCATGGTCAGTCATTGCGGCCCGTTCGCAGCGGTCCGGTTTCGCTGCGGTGCCCGAGCTTGATCACATGTCGCGTGACTTATGAACATCGCCAGAGCACATGCCGAAATCCGTTGCTATAAAGAGCCATGTTGGAACCCGCCCATTTCGGCCACAACTGAATATTCGGTAGCGGGATGAGCGCCGTCAGAATCTGGATTGCAGCGGTCACGGTCGCAATATGCTCGTGTTTTGGCGCGCTTGGAAGTCGTGCCGACACGGCGCTCGCCTACAAGGTACAGATCTCCGGTGGTAATAGTGAAGTGAACGATCAATTCCGTGCGGTGTCGCGTCTGATACAGGCTAAAGACAAGCCGCCGCCTGGCCTCGCCGGGCTCGATCAGCGGGCCCAAACCGACCGGAGCACATTTCTCACGGTGCTGCACGCGCAGGGCTATTATGACGGCGACATCATCGTTACAATCGACGGCAACAAGGATCCCGTCCAGGTCGCGCTCAACGTCGTGCTTGGGCCGCGTTACACGCTGGGCACCTGCAGCATTAGCTACGAGACGAGCCCGCCGGTTAAGGCACCGACCGATTGCAAGGCGATCGGCCTGACAATTGGCGCGCCCGCACGCGCCGAGCCGATCATCGCAGCGACCCAGACCCTGGTGGAAGCCTTACAGCGGCGCGGGCGTCCCGACGCGAAGGTCAGCAACCGCGAAGCTGTTGTCGACCATCTCACACACAAGATGCAGCTCACATTTCATACTGCCCCCGGGCCGGAGGCTAGGTTCGGCGCAGCGGTCATAAGCGGCGCTGAGCATACCAGACATGATTTTTTGAGTCGGATCGTTCCCTGGAAACAGGGCGATATCTACGATGTGCGCAAACTCAACGACTATCGTCAACGGCTCGCCGATCTCAACCTGTTCAATTCGCTCGTGGTCAAGCCGGATACGGCCAAAGTGGACGCGTCGGGTCTGGCGCCGATCATGGTGACGGCGCATGAACGACCGGCTCATTCGATTGGCCTGGGCGCTAAATATGCGACCGACACCGGACCGGGGCTGCAGGCCAGCTGGGAAAATCGCAATCTGTGGGGGCGTGCCGAAGATCTTCATGTGTCACTGCAACTCGCGGCCATCTCGCAATCGCTGGAGGCGGCATTGACTTTTCCGCACGAGCCTCATGCGGGCCAGAGCGTTGGATTCGATGTTAAAGCGGAGCGCGACAACACGGACGCATATGACAAGAAGGGGGTAACCGGGCTTGTCCAGATCACGACGCCGCTGGGTGGCCATTGGACCGGCAAGGGCGGCATCGCGGGCGAAGCCGCCAATATTACACAAAGTGGAGCGTCGGCATTCAGTATCCTGGCATCATTGCCACTTGGCGCGACGTACAATTCCACCAAATCGCTACTCGACCCGACGACGAGCGAGCGTCTGGCGTTGCAGGCGCAGCCAGTCCTGGGAACGTCTGGCGGCGCACGCGCCTTCCTGATTCTTGAAACGAATGCTTCCGCCTATCGTCCATTGGACGTCGGCAAGAAGCTTATCGCGGCCGCGCGCGTACGTCTGGGCACGATCCTGTTCGCGCGCGAGGATGGGGTGCCGGCAGATTTGCGCTTCTATAGCGGCGGTGGAAGTTCGGTACGTGGGTACGCCTACCAGCATGTCGGCCCGCGCGATGCATCGAACAATCCGACCGGCGGGCGTGCGGTGGCGGAGGCCAGTTTCGAACTCCGCTACCGCGCATGGGAGGATATTGGACTTGCTGGGTTCGTCGATGCGGGCACGGTATCGGTGAGCCCCCTTTTTTCCGATGCGCCGGCGCCGCGCATTGGTGCAGGCATTGGCGTACGTTATTACACGAGCTTCGGGCCGTTGCGGCTGGACGTTGGCATGCCACTTAATCCGCGACCGGGCGACGCTCCGGTGCAAGTTTATATCGGTTTGGGACAGGCGTTTTGATGGATTCGCGCTTCTCATCTCGCTGGCGCAGGGGCCTTTCGTGGGCCATGGGTGTTATTGCCGCGTTGACGGTCGCTGTGTTCGCAGCCTGGGAGTTCGGTGCCCTCAACGGTGTCGCCTTCTGGGCCGCGGGGCGTGCGATCGGCTACACTGTTTCTTGCCGCCAGGTCTCGGGCGGATTGTTGAGCGATTTTACTTGCACCGATCTCCAACTCGCCGACGCCAAGGGGCGCTTCTTACAGATCGGGCAATTCACGCTCGACTGGAATCCTTGGGCGCTACTCGGTAACGAAGTTAGACTTGGGCACATGGCCCTCGCCGATGCGACGCTCACGCGACTCCCGCAAGGCACCTCTTCATCGAATGAGATACTCCCGGGCATGAAGATTTCCATCGGTCGATTGGATGTGCACCGTCTGGTCTTGGCGGTGGCCGACAACCGGCGGGCGTGCGTCAATATCGGCGGCAAGGGCACCGTCGGGCCGCAGGGCTTTGACACCGCATTTATCGTTGCGCGCTGTGCGCCAGAAAGTGGTGAGCTGAATTTCAGGGGTCGCTACGAGAAATCCAGCGGCGCACTCGATTTATCGGCTCTGGGACGCGATGACGGCGCTCTAATTGCCGTGTTGACGGACATCAAAAGCGTGGGTGCGACGCATCTGGCGCTGAGTGCCTCGGGAACGCTTGCAGCCTTCAACGGAAATTTCAATCTGCGCGCCGACGGAATTGGCCATATCGATGCCCGCTTTGTCGCTCGGGACCTCGCCTCCACGAATCTGAGCGCTTCGTTCCAATTCGTGCCTGCTCTGCTGCCGTCCTGGGCCCCGCAAGGAGCAGGCACTTTGACTGCCAGCCTCGCACGCAGACGCGATGGTGGATTCGTTGTCCGCTCTTCTGCGCTCGAGTGGGGAGGGGCGGTCGGCAAGCTGCAACTCGCCAGCGCAGCCAATGGGACGCTCGATGGCAAAATAGCACTGAGCATGGCGAAACCCACGCTCATAAGCGGCCTCAACATTGGGGCTCTTGCTGTCGATGCCACGGTCGCCGGGACGCGAACCGCTCCCCAGCTATCGGGCGTGGCCAAGCTCTCGAAAATTGCGAACGACGGCGTGGGCGCGGCATCCCTTCAGAGCAATTTTGTGCTTGCCTCGGATATAGGCGGTACGACGACCGTGAAACTGGTCGGCCAAACGCGTGGCACAACGTTGCCCGCCGTGCTCAGCGACCTTCTAGGTCAATCATTGGCGTTTCACGGAACAGCGACTCGCAGCAGCAGCGGCGCGATCCAATTCGATGCGGCCGTCGACGGTGCCGCTGCGGATATCCTCGCCAAGGCCGAGTTCGGCCAGAGCAATGGCAGCGGGACGGTGAAGCTGACGATAGCAAATCTCGCCGCTGCCGGCGCCGACTTGTCCGGCCATGCGACGGCGGAGCTTAACTTGACCCGGCTGACCTTGAGGGGCGATATGGATGGAACGCTGTCTGTGCAAGGCGCCGGCATTACATCTTCGGGCTTTGGCGCTGCGCTCGGAAAGTCGCCGGCCCTCCATGCCACTTTCCATGTCGCCAAAGGAAATTATGCTCTTGACGATCTGCGCATCGTTACTGCGGCCGTAGCGGCGCGGGGCCGCGTTACTATGGCGACGGATGGCACGCTTGCTGCCAAATTGCAGACGACAGCGGGAGATTTGGCGACGCTTTCTGCGCTCACGGGTCGGGCGCTGACTGGCAAGTTCACGCTCAGCGTCGGACTGGGGGGCACTGCAGCTGCTCCGACTGTGTCGATCGCCGCCAAGGCGCCGCGCGTCACGGTGGACAAGAGTGTCGTGACCGATGCGTCGTTTCAGCTCGATGCGCGCAAACAAGCGCAATGGACCGCTCACCTCGGCGCGCGCGCAGCGACGCCGTCCGGCGGCGTTGACGTGCTCGCCGACGCACAGACGGCCCCGGGGGGATGGCACGCACTAGTGATCAAAGGGAGCCTGGGCGCTGCCAGGCTCACGGGGGAGTTGAACAAGCGTGGGAAGGCCTATTCCGGCCGGCTGGGCCTCAGCGGAGATGTCCTGTCACCGATAGGTTTCTTTCTCGACACGCCGATGTCAGGGAGCGGCACGTTGTCGTTGGTCGGCGACGGCAAGGAGATACGATTTGACGCCAATCTCAAGCATGTCGCAGCGGGTCCCTTGAATGACGCGATCGTGCGCGGAAATGCCGTTATGCAAGGTCTTACCGGACCGGTCACCATGTCAGTCTCTGCCAGGGACGGTGCAAATTCCGTGGCCGCCTCCGGAAAGGCGACGCTGACCCCTACTGTCCTTACCCTGCAGAAGTTGGACGGTAGTTGGACGGGAACACGCTTCGCGCTGTCTTCGCCCACAGTCTTCTCAATGACGGATGGTATGTTCAAGCTGGAGCGAACGGCGATTGACGTTTCCGGTGGACATCTGGATCTGACTGCGCAGGGCGGCGGCGGTGTCCTTATCGCGTCGGCGCGCCTGTCGAACATGCCGGTGGCGCCGATTGCCTCGGCGCTGCAAATTGGCAAGGCAGGCGGCACGCTCGGCCTTGATCTTGTCGTGGACATGGCGCCCGGCAAGACACAGGCGCGGCTTCAAGTCGCGGCGAAGAATCTGCTGTTTGCGAGCGCGGACAAAACGGCCAAGCCCGCCAATGTCAGTCTGACGGCACAATGGGATGGCTCAATGTTGACCGCTGACGGCCGCATCAGCGGACTCGATTCCAATGATGCCACGCTCCATGCGCGCATTCCTGTCATACGGCCGGTGGGCGGTTATGTGCCAGAACTGGCTGCGTCCGGTCCAGTATCGGCGCAACTTCAGGCACAACTGCAGGTGGGCCGCCTGATGGCGCTCTTGCCCGTGAGCGAGGAAACCGCATCGGGAACGCTCGTTGCCTCGGCCGCTGTTAGTGGCGATATCGCCAACCCGCAATTCGCGGGCAAGATCACACTCACCGACGGTACCTTCACAGATTATGAGACAGGGACGAAGCTAGCAAAACTGAATGCTTCGATCGAAGCCATGGGTGCCAACAAAGCGGTCGTGAACCTGAGCGCGACCGACGGCGGTTCTGGGACGGCCAAGGCGGACGGCGAGTTCTCGCTGGCCGCCGATAGGACGGGAGGCATTGGCCGGTTGACCGGACATCTCAACGTCAACCTCGCGAACGCCGAGATTGTGCGCGACGACCTGATGCGTGCCAGTGTCAGCGGCACGCTCGCCATCGACAGATCCGATGCCGGGCCGCCCAATGTCTCCGGCAAACTGCGCACGAACACAGTGCGCGTGGATATCGGCGCGGCGATCCCGCCTGAGGTGCCCCAGATCAAGGTGACGCATATAAACGGAGGGCCGCCAGCCGAACTTCCGGTGAAGACCACTACATCCTTCTTGTCGGCAGCGCGGTTGGACGTCGCTGTTACAATGCCCAATCGCATCTATGTGACCGGACGCGGCCTTGATTCCGAATGGAAGGGTAATCTCGCAATAGGCGGTACGGTTGGTACGCCAGACCTGTCCGGCAAGTTCGATCTGGTGCGTGGCCAAGCCGAACTTGTTGGCAAGACGTTCACGCTTCGGGACGGTCGTGTCGCACTCGATCCGACGGTCAAGGGGAATGCCACGGTTCATATTGTGGCACAGAATTCCGAATCGGACGTCACCGTGACCGTTACGGCCGATGGGCCGGTTGCCGATCCTGCAATCACCTGGACCTCATCTCCTGCGCTCCCCAAGTCGGAGATTCTGTCGCGCCTGTTCTTCGGCACCTCAACGCCCCATCTGACGGCGGGGCAGGCGCTTCAGCTGGCCGAGCTTTCGGGCCAACTCGATAGGTTTGGATTTAGCGTCGGTGGCGGTGGCATTCTGTCCTTCGCACGCAATTTCACGGGGCTCGACGTCCTAAGCGTTGCTGCCCCGAGCGACTTGAGCGGCACAGGTGCAAGCGTGACAGCAGGCAAATACGTCACCGACAATGTCTATGTCGCGGTTCAACAGGGTGCGAACGTATCGGCCGGCAACGCCCTGGTCGAAGTGAAGGTAACGCCGCATGTTACGATCGACGCCGAAGCCGGAGCCAATTCGCAAGGCTCGTTGGGCGTCACCTGGAAGTGGGACTACTGATCAGCCGCCTAGTGCGTCCGCCGCGGTTTCCGAGAGATCATAAGCTCCCGCGGTGGCAGCGGCACCGAGGCCCGCCGCCTGGGTGAGGACGTGATCGGCATAGACGCCAGCCAATGCAATCTTCGTGCGCCAATATGGAGCGTCGCTGTCTGCGCGCTTGGCGTGCGCAAGAGCAGCCAATCCGCCCTTGGCCAGCATCCAACCCCCAACGACATCGCCGAACAGCGTCAGATAAGGCACTGCGCCGGCCAGCGCGTCGGCCTGTCCGCGCCGTTTGGCAAGCCACTGAGCCCCAACTGCGACGGCGTCGAGCCCGGCCCCCAATCCTGTGGCCAGGCGGCCAAGCCGCGGTTCTTGTGACGCCTCAAGCGAGGCGATGCAGGATCGGATCTCGTCCACCAGATCGCGCACGCCCTGGCCGTCACTTAGCGCCAGCTTGCGGCCAATGAGATCAATGGCTTGGATGCCGTTGGCGCCCTCGTAGATCGGCGTGATTCGAGCGTCGCGGTAGTGCTGGGCCACTCCTGTTTCCTCGATGAAGCCCATTCCGCCATGGATTTGGATGGCCAGCGACGTGATCTCCACGCCGACGTCCGTGCACCAGGCCTTGGCAATTGGGGTGAGCATTTCTTCGCGCAATTTCGCCGCGTCCCGGCTTGCCGCATCGTGTGCGTGCCGCGCGAGATCGGCCGCCAGGGCCGTCGACAGGCAGATGCCGCGCCCGGCCTCGATCTTTGCCTTCATCAGCATCAGCATGCGCCTGACATCGGGATGGTCGAAAATCGGTGCAGGGTTTTCTCCGGTCCAGGCAGAGTGTCCTTGCCGGCGGTCCCGAGCGTAGCTCAGCGCCTCCTGCCAGGCGCGTTCGGCGATCGCCACGCCCTGCACACCGACCTGCAGCCGTGCCGCGTTCATCATCGTGAACATTTGCGCGAGGCCCTGATGCGCGGTACCGACAAGTTCGGCTTCGGCACCCTCATAGGCCATTACACAAGTCGGTGAGGCATGGATACCGAGCTTGTGCTCGATGCTCACGGGCTGGAGCGCGTTTGCGGGACCTACCACCCCGTCCTCACCCACCAGCCGCTTGGGCGCGAGGAAAAGTGAGATGCCACGCGTGCCGGCGGGAGCGTCGGGCAAGCGTGCAAGCACGAAATGGACGATATTGTCCGCCATGTCGTGGTCGCCCCAGGTGATGAAGATCTTTTGACCGTGGAGACGATATTTGCCGTTGCCGTCGGGTTCGGCGCGTGTGCGCAATTGCGCGAGGTCCGAGCCGGCCTGCGGCTCGGTCAGGTTCATGGTGGCCGGCCACTCGCCGCTGATAAGTCTTTCGAGATACAGAGCTTTCTGGTGATCGGTGCCATAAGTGAGCAGAGTTTCGATCGCGCCCTGCGTCAGGACCGGGCACAGGCCGAAGGCCAGATTGGCGCTGTCGATGAGCTCGAAGACCGCCATTTCAAGCGTCTTTGGCAGCGCCTGGCCGCCATATCCGGTCGGCGCCGAAAGCGAATTCCAGCCGCCCTCGGCAAAGGCGCGATAGGCCTGCGGAAAGCCGGCCGGGGCGAAGACTCGCCCATTCTCGAAGCGTGCGCCTTCCAGATCGCCGGGCCGGTTGAGCGGTGCTAGCACTTCGGCCGCGAAGCTGCCTGCCGCTTCCAGCACGGCTTTCATTAGCTCGGCGTCAAAATCGGGGAACCTGCCCGTTTCCTCGAGTTGCGCGACGCCCGCCACCTCGCTGAGCGAGAAGACCAGATCGCGGATCGGCGGCGTATAGGCCATGATGTTCTCCCTTCAGGTCGGGTAGGGATCAAGCGCCAGCAACGCGAAACTCGCAAGCCAGTGCCCGCCCATGTAACTTTCGTTGATACGTTCCAGCGCACTGCGCAGATGGGCCGCGATCGTTTGTTCGGCACGGCCGCGTAGCGGATCGCTTAAGGGTAGTCCATCGATAATCAGCCGCCAGCACCACGCACGCGAAAGGTTGAGGCCATCGAGGTGGACAATCTTGCCATCTTGACGGTCGCTGACGGTTGCCGGTTCAAACAGCGTCACTGGTGCGCCTCTGGCGGCCGCTGGCAGGAATTGCGCGAACCAGGCTGAAAATTCCTCGACGGCCAGAACCCGGCGCATCAACGCCGCCTCGATAAGAGCTGGCGATAGAAATTCGTCCAGCGACGGTTCCCAGGCCTGGCAATCGCGGTCGCGCCCATACCAAGCGCGGGCCTTTCCCCGGCACAGCGCGGAAAGATCGCGATCATCTATCGCCTCGGAATACTCCAGCGTCAGGAGCAATGCGAATGCCGTGTTCGAGTGGGTCCCGGCCCGCGCGGGGTAGGTCGCAAGCGGCAGGAATTCCTCGAATCGTCTCACGAAAATTTCCGCGAGAGGCTGCAGGACGGTGGCCCAACGTCGGCCCTCATCCGTGCCATGGCGTGCGAGCTCGCTTTCCAGCATCAGCAGCCAGGCCCAACCATAGGGACGTTCGAAGCTATGGGCTTCTGGCCGCAGGAGATAGGCCACTTCGCCGGCCACCTTATCCGGGGTGAACTGCGAATCGAGAAGCTGGCGAATTCGGTCCGCTTCCGGCAGGGCCGGAATCCGGCGGCAGAGCCGCGTCAGAAGCCAGTGGGCGTGGACGCAGGAATGCCAGTCGAAACTGCCGAAAAAGATCGGGTGAAGCCTGCGCGGCGCACGCACGCCATTCGCATCAGCCATCACATGATCCAGTTTGCTCGGATATTCACGGGTGACGTGGCCCAGCGCTACGCGGGCAAATCGCGATGCGGTCTCAAGCGAGAGAACGTCGGCCATGAGCAATTCCGGCGGCGGTGCGCCATCACATACACCACAACTGCGCTGGTCGGCAAAGCGCGATCGTAACCCGCAAACCGGGCATCGCCGGCAATTGCCGCCGGCGAACGATCGCAGTTGTGACCGCCGCTAGGCCCGCGGCGCTCTTCCGCTCAAGACGCGCCACACTTTCTCGGGTGTGGCCGGCATATCGAACCTTGAGACACCAAGCGCATCGGTGATCGCGTTGATGACGGCCGCAGGCGCCGCTATGGCACCGGCTTCGCCACAGCCTTTGACGCCAAGAGGATTGGAGGGGCATTTCGTCACCGTCATGCCGAACTCCACCTCGGGCACGTCGTCGGCGCGCGGCATGCAATAATCCATATAGGAGCCGGTGACGAGCTGGCCGCTATCGCCGTCGTAAATCCCGTGTTCAAGCAAAGCCTGCCCCACGCCTTGCGCCACGCCGCCGTGGACCTGCCCTTCGACGATCATCGGGTTGATTACGATGCCGAAATCGTCGATGGCGACAAAGCGGACGATTTCGGTCACGCCGGTCTCCTCATCGATCTCGAGCTCGCAGATGTGGCAGCCCGCCGGGAAGGTAAAATTCTTGGGATCGTAAAAGGCCGTTTCCTTGAGGCCGGGCTCGATCTCGCTGGTCGGAAACTTGTGAGCGACATAGGCGGCCAGCGCCAGTTCGGCGAAGCTCATGGTCTTGTTGGTGTTGATTCCCGCGAACTGGCCATTCTCGAATGCCACATCCGTTTCGGGTACTTCCATGACGTATGCAGCGATCCTCTTTGCTTTGGCGATTACCTTGTCGGTCGCTAGCGCCACGGCGCTGAGCCCCACCGCCGCGGAGCGTGAGCCATAGGTGCCCATGCCGAATTGCACCTTGTCGGTATCGCCGTGGACGATTTCCACCTGATCGATCCCGATCCCGAGCCGGTCGGCGACATATTGGGCGAAAGTGGTCTCATGTCCCTGGCCGTGGCTGTGCGTGCCGGTCAAAACTTCAACCGAACCTGTCGGGTTGACGCGCACTTCAGCCGATTCCCACAGGCCCACGCCGGCACCGATCGAACCCACGGCCGCGGAGGGGGCCACGCCGCAGGCCTCGATATAGGCCGAGAAGCCGAGCCCCCGCCGCTTGCCCCGTTTTGCGGCGTCGGCTTTGCGCGCCGCAAAGCCCGCAACATCGGCACGCGCTACCGCTTCGTTGAGCGACGCTTCGTAGCCACCTATATCGTAATTCGCAATCACAGGAGTTTGATGGGGAAACTCGGTAATGAAGTTGCGCTGCCGCAATTCCGCCGGCGATATCTTTAATTGCCGTGCTGCCTCTTCGACCAGCCGTTCAACCACGAAGGTCGCTTCCGGCCGCCCGGCGCCCCGATAGGCGTCGACAGGTGCGGTGTTGGTGTAAACCGCATCCACTTCGACGTAGATGGCAGCGATGTTGTATTGACCGGAGAGAAGCGGGGCGTAGAGGTAGGTCGGGACGGCTGACGAAAACGTCGACATATAGGCGCCGAGATTGGCGATCGTCTTCACCTTCAGCGCGAGGAAGTGGCCCTCCTTGTCGAGCGCAAGTGCGGCATGTGTGAGGTGGTCGCGGCCATGGGCGTCGGCAAGAAAGCTTTCGCTGCGTTCAGCCGTCCATTTCACCGGGCGGCCGACACGCTTGGCCGCCCATATGCAGACGGTCTCTTCGGGATAGATGAATATCTTGGAGCCGAATCCGCCACCCACATCCGGAGCGATCACGCGCAATTTGTGTTCCGGTGCGATCTGCACGAAGGCGGACAGCACAAGTCTTGCGACATGCGGGTTCTGGCTCGTCGTCGTCAGCGTGAAGGTCCCGCTGCCGGGATCGAATTCGCCGATTGCCGCGCGCGGCTCCATAGCGTTCGGGATCAGGCGGTTGTTGACGAGATCGACTTCGACCACATGAGCAGCTTCGCCAAAGGCCTCATTTGTGGCCGCCGCATCGCCGAGCTGCCATTGATAGATCGTGTTGGCGGACACATCGTCGTGGACTTGCGGCGCACCCTGTCGCTGCGCCTTGTCGGGAGCCGTGACGGATGGCAGCACCTCGTAGTCGGCGGCCACCGCTTCGGCGCCGTCTTGAGCCGCAGCGCGGGTCTCTGCGATCACCACGGCAACGGCATCCCCGACATGGCGGACCTTGCCTTGCGCGAGGGCGGGATGCGGGCCCATCTTCATCGGGCTTCCATCCTTGGAATGGATCACCCAGCCGCAGATCAAGTTCTGCACGCCGTCGGTCTTGAGGTCGTCGCCGGTCAGTACCGCGAGGACTCCCGGCACGGCGAGTGCCGGGGCCGGGTCGATCGATCGGATTTCGGGCGTGGGCGTGAGGGCTGCGCACGAAAACAGCGCGCGCCTGGTTGGGCTTCGCAAAATCGTCGGTGTAATGGCCACTGCCCGTAACGAAGCGGAAATCTTCCTTGCGACGGACGGACCGCCCGATCAGTGGGGCACTCATAGCAACGCCGTGCGGGGCATCCGGGGCTCCTGCGCGTTGGCCGCCCCCATTTGTACGAGATCGGCCATGGGCGGACAAGCTTGCCAGGCCAAGTCGGCGGGTACGGGCAAGGGGGTGCGACCGGGCCCGGTTGACCTTGACTGCGCAATCCGCAGTCTGTCCGGCCACAGCCACGCGCCGGGATCTTGAATGTTAGCCACCTTCGTCGCCACCGTTGTCCGAACCAGCAGCCGCTTCGCCTGGCTCGTGGCGGGTGTGGCGCTCCTGCTTGGTGCGGCTCTGGGTTATTACGCGGTGACCCATTTTGCGATGGACTCGAACAGCGAGAATCTTGTCTCGGCCAACGCCTCCTGGCGGCAGGACGAAAACCGGTACGATGCCGCCTTTCCACAACAGAACAATCTGACCCTGGTCGTGATCGACGGGGCCACGGCCGAACGCGCTGATGAGGCCGCCGCCGCCCTGGCTGCCAAATTGAAACTCAACCACGAATTGTTCACCTATGTGGGCCGGCCGGATGCGGGGCCGTTCTTTGCGCACGACGGTCTGCTGCTTCTGCCCACAAGTGACGTCAAACAGGCGATCCAGCAGCTGATCGACGCGCAGCCGTTTCTCGGCGGGCTCGCTGCCGATCCGAGCCTGCGCGGTGTGATGAATACGCTGAACACGACGCTGATGGGCGTCGAAGGCGGCCAGACGAAGCTCGCCACTCTCGACAAGCCGATCTCAGCATTCAACGACACGCTGCAGAAAGTGTTGATGGGCCAACCCGTCTATTTCGGCTGGAGCGCGATGATGGGCGGGCTGGGGCCGACGGGCGCCGTGCCAACGCGGCGCTTCATCGAGGTCAAGCCGGTGCTGAATTTCAGCGCACTCATGCCTGGCGCACGGGCATCAGCGGCAATCCGGCAGGCGGCGAGACAACTCGGGCTGACACCGCGCATGGGCGTGCGGGTCCGCTTGACCGGACCGGTGCCCATGTCCGACGAAGAGTTTGCTACCATCGCCGAGAACGGCTTGTTGCTCGCTTTATTGATGGGTGCGGCCGTGCTGCTGATGTTGTGGATGGCGATGCGTTCGGTGCGAATGATCGTCGCCATCCTTGTGACGATGACGATCGGCCTGGCAACGACGGCCGCAATCGGCCTCTACACATACAGTGCCTTCAACGTGATTTCGGTTGCGTTCATCGAACTGTTCGTGGGCCTCGGCGTCGATTTCGGAATCCAGTTCTGTGTGCGCTACCGCGCCGAGCGCTTCGCTCACGGCGAACTGCGCACCGCGCTTCGTAAAGCCGGCCACGGCATCGGCGCCGGACTGACATTGGCCGCGTTTGCCGCCGCTGCCGGCTTTTTCTCCTTTCTTCCCACTGGCTACGCTGGCTTGGCCGAACTTGGTCTGATTGCCGGGTCTGGCATGGTTGTCACCTATGTTCTCAGCATCACGGCGTTGCCGGCGTTTTTGCAATTGTTGAGGCCGCCTGGCGAGCACGCTGAGGTCGGATTTCGCTTCCTGGCTCCGCTCGACACCTATCTGGTGCGGCATCCCCGTCGTGTGCTGATTGCGGCGGTGGTACTAGGACTGGTTGCGGCCGCGCTCACGCCGTTCCTGCGCTTCGATTCCAACCCGCTTGATCTGCGCAGCCGCAACACCGAATCGGTGGCCACTGCGCTGGACTTGATGAAGGACCCGCAAACTTCGCCGAACACCATAAACGTGCTGACCAGCTCGCGCGCGAAGGCCAATGCGCTTGCCGACAGACTTTCGAAATTGCCCGAGGTCTCGCAGACGATGACCGTCGACAGCTTCATTCCAGATCACCAGACCGAGAAGGTTGCCATCATCGAAGATGCCGCAAATCTGCTCGGCCCCACCCTGAATCCGTTCGTCACGCCGCCATTGCCCACCGATCCGGATGTAATCTCGAGCATGAAGATGACCGCCGCATCCCTGCGTAGCGCCGCATCCAAGTCCTCGGGTGCGCCTGCCGAGCATGCACGATCGCTGGCAGGCACGCTTGACCAATTGGCGGGAGCCAAGCCTCAGTTGCGCAGCCTCGCCGCCGACGCATTCGTACCGGGGTTGAAGACGCTGTTGCGCCAGATACGGGACGTGCTCCATCCGACCGCGGTCACATTCAAGACACTGCCGACTGATTTCGTGCGCGATTGGGCTTCACCAGACGGGCATTATCGCGTCGAAGTCTATCCGGCCGGCGACTCCAACAACGACACAGTGCTGCGCCGATTTACCGAGGCGGTAATGACGATGGCACCACACGCCACTGGTACGCCGGTCATCATCGAAGAATCGGGCAAGACGATCGTGCGCGCCTTTACGGACGCGGCAATTTACTCATTCGCATCGATTACGATCATTCTTCTGCTGACGCTCAGGCGCTTGGGCGACACGCTGACGGCGCTTGTTCCGTTGCTGCTTGCTGGTTCGCTGACGATTGCCAGCTGCGTGGTCGCCGGAATCCAGCTCAATTTCGCCAATATCATCGCGCTGCCGCTCTTGTTCGGCGTGGGCGTGGCCTTCGACATCTATTTTGTCATGGCCTGGCGCCACGGGCAGCGCCAGCTCCTTCAATCGCCACTCACGCGCGCAGTCACCTTCAGCGCGGGCACGACCGCCTCGGCCTTCGGGACGCTGTCGATTTCCAGCCATCCCGGGACCGCCAGCATGGGGTTGCTGCTGCTGATCTCGCTGTTCTGGATATTGGTGACAATGCTGCTGGTGCTTCCGGCGCTTCTCGCCTACGCGCTGCCGCGCGAGGGCATCGCCGGCGAATCAGTCCGCGTAGCCTGACGCGGCCCGGCTCCGATTCGGGGTTGGCTATTTGCCCTTCAGAATGTTGTCGGTCAATACATCCAACTTCTTGACCAGAGCCGATGCACCGCCGCTCTTGAGCGTCGAGGCAAAGTCGGCCCGCCGCGTTGCCACCTCACTGACGTACCCGTTGAGGTAGACGTCGATGATCTGCCAGCCGTCCGCCGTCTTTTGCATTCTGTAGACGAAGGGAATCGGGTCCTTCCCGGGCGCGGTCATCTTCGACGATACGATCTTGTCGCCGTCCCGTTCCTGGACCTTGGAGTCCACAACAAATTCTTCGCCGTTATAGCCGTCGAAATTCCGGGCATAATCGGCGACCGTCAGGCGGCGGAACGCGGAGGTCAGGGCGGACTGATCAGCCTGAGACATGGACTCCCAGTCCGGGCCGACTGTCATTTTGGTCATGGTCGGAAAGTCGAAGGCGGCTGCGGCCGCCGGCGCAAGCTTCTCATACCGCCCGCTGACCCCTAAGGCCTTGGCATGCTTCATGGAATCCGAAAGCGCGCCATAAAAATCTTGGATCTGCTTGGCCGCAGGATCGAGCTGGGCCGCATGTGCCGACGCCGCCGGGGATTGATCGGCTTGAGCCAGTGCAGGTTCAGCCGCGCCCATCGCGGCCAGCAAGACTGCGGTCGCACAGGCCCGAAACAGAATTTTGATCATCGATTTGGCGTCACGCGACGACCGGGCCGTCTCCCGGCCTGTGGCCGCGTCAAATGTCTGAATTGCCATTAGGGTACGCTAGCCTTTCAAGATTTCGATTCGACCGCACCAAGCTCCGTCCAAAGTGAACCTGGCCGAGATTTGAAGAATTTGCGCACGACTAGTGGCCGAAATGCGGCCGACGCATCCGGCCCCGAGTGCCCACCGGGTCGGTGGCCGACACCCGGACAGGCCGGTGCGACATCTCGTCAGGCCAAGCGGGCAGTTTTCTGCGGCCGTGACAACCGGGTATATTGTGCTTACGCAACGACCTATATTAACAGAATCCGGATAGTCTGGTCAGCGACCCTGCGGGATATACACGGCGAGACGCAAATGCAGAGGGGTGTAGTCAAATACGCTTGGATGCTGATTTTGACGGCAGGATTATTCGTGTCCGGCTGTGCAAGCACCTCCCCCACTTCTACGGCGGACAACGACCCCTACGAAGCCACTAACCGGAACATCTTCGCCCTCAACCAGGAGATGGACAAGGATGTGGCATTGCCCGTGGCAAAATTCTATGTCCGCACCGTTCCCGAGCCTGCGCGTGAGGGCGTGCACAATTTCATTGACAATCTCAATGCGCCCGTTGTGTTCGCCAATGATGTGCTGCAGGGCGACGTTGATCGTGCCGGTCAGACCTTGGGCCGGTTCAGCCTCAATTCGACTTTGGGCATCGGCGGGCTGATTGACGTGGCGTCCAAAATGGGCATTCCGTATCACGAAACCGATTTCGGTATCACGCTTGGAATGTGGGGCTTCGGCGAGGGACCGTTCCTGATGCTGCCGGTGCTTGGACCGGCACCTCCACGAGATCTGGTGGGCAAAATCGTCGACTTCACGGTCCTGGATCCGACCTTCTGGGTGTCGTTCCGCAGTGAGATCTACTACGAGATCGGCCTGGGCGTCTTGAGCACCATCGATCTTCGGGCGCAGAACATCGATACGCTTGAGAGCATAGAGCGCACATCGGTCGATTATTACGCGACTATCCGCAATCTGTATCTGCAGTCTCGTAAGGCTGCCGTGAACAGGGGCAAACCGGATATCGAGAACCTTCCGAATTTCTGACCAGGCCCGGCATGGCCGGCACCTGCTCAGCACGATGAGGAGCGTTCCACAAGTGGCAGTCTGCATTCCACGAATACTTGCCGCGCCGTTTGTGATGTGGGCCGTAATCGCGTTTGCGCCACCGGTGGCTGCGGCCGGCGCAGAGGACGCCGCTGCGCGTGCCTTCATTGAACAGAACATCGACCATGGGATATCGATACTGAAGGATAAGAGCCTGAACGATTCGACGCGCCGCCAGCAAATTCATGATGTCCTTGCAGCGCTGCTTGATACCAAGAAGATCGGCTTGTTTGCGCTTGGAAGCGCCCGCACGACGGCGAGCCAGGCTGATCTCGACGATTATGTTGCGGCCTTCAAGGAATTCATGATCACCAGTTATGAGACCCGCCTTGGCAGTTACGGCGGCCAATCGCTGAAAGTCACCGGTGTGATAGATCACGCTTCCGGCGATTACATCGTGACCGCCGTCCTCGTCGACCCTTCTGCGCCCAACGATCCCAATCCGCCCGAAGTCGATTTCCGGGTCTTTGGCGAGAATAATGGCTTTGCGGTCGTCGACGCGTCCATTGAAGGAATTTGGCTAGGTCTGGCGCAACGCGACGATTTTGTCGGGTTTCTGGGCCAGCACAACGGCAGCGTCTCGGCTCTCACCGCCCATCTGAAGGAGATGACGGCGCAATTCGCCAAGACCGGGCTGCAGCCATAATTCAGCTGCTTGCGTGCGGGATGACGGAAACGGGGGCGTCCTTGGGCGCCGGCCGGCGTCAGGTCTCTCGGCTCAGCAGGAAGAAGGGCAGTTCGCGGAGTTCGGCGGCAGCCACGCCATAGCTGGCCAACGTGTCGGCGGCTCGCGCCGCCAACATCTCCGCCTTCTCGCGCGCCGCCTGGACCCCGAGCAGAGACACAAGCGTGGCCTTGCCCCGATCCTGGTCCTTGCCCACGGCCTTGCCGGCCTTTTCGGCCGTGCTCAGCACATCCAGGAGGTCGTCGGTTATCTGGAAGGCCAGCCCAATATCGCGCGCATAGTGGCGCAGCCGCTGTTCGTCCTCGGGTCCGGCCTGCCCAAGGATCGGCCCGGCAACACAACAGAACTCGAACAGGGCCCCCGTCTTGAGCCGCTGCAGCTCGACGACGTCGTCGGTATCGAGGCTGCGGCCCGGGGCCTCCATATCGATCATCTGGCCGCCGATCATGCCATCGCTGCCGCCGGCAACCGCCAGCTCTCTTGTCAGCCGGCATCGTACCTCGGCCGCGTCATGGGTCTCGCGACCGGCCAGGATCTCGAAGGCTATCGTCAGCAAGGCATCGCCGGCGAGCACGGCCGTGGCTTCGTCAAACGCGCGGTGGGTGGTCGGCCGGCCCCGGCGCAGATCGTCGTCGTCCATGCAGGGCAGGTCGTCGTGGACCAGGGAATAGGTGTGGACGGCCTCGATCGCCGCACCCACGCGCAAGGCGCGCTCGGGCGGAACGGCGAACAAGCGGGCGCTTTGCAGCACCAGGAAGGGCCTCAGCCGCTTGCCCCCCGCCAAGACGGCATAGCGCATTGCCTCCTGTACACGCCCCTGGGGGCCGTGAGGGCGCGGCAATAGCTGGTCCAGCACGCCGTCCACGGACTTGGCGGCCTGCGTCAACGCGGCCCGGAAAGCGGGTTCTTGCGATATTGGGCCGGGGGGCAAAGTCACCATGTCGTCATCCTGCATTGTCGGGCGGACCGGCCGCCGGGTCGAGGTCGTTTTGGCGGTGGCCGCCCAGCGCCGCTTTTAAAGGGAAAGGCGGCTTTCGGGAACCGGCGCCGCCACCCTCGCCGGCATCGCGCCGAGTCCCTGACGGGGCCGTCACGATTGTCGGCGTCCATGGCATGCGCCGCTCGCCAAGGCCGTAGCCGGCCCGGCGGTGTGTGCCGGGGCGGCTTTGCAAGAGCACCGCCGACATCGTACTAGATGCAGGGGCGAAAAGCGGTTCGAGTACCGGCCGCCTGGACACCGCGCTCGCAGGCGGTGAGTGGTAACGGAGACAAGATTGACAATCCCCTTCAAACAGGCCGCGCAAATCGGCGCCTATGTCGTCAAGCAGCATGTAATGGGGCGCAAGCGCTACCCGCTGGTGCTGATGCTGGAGCCGCTGTTTCGCTGCAATCTGGCCTGCGCGGGCTGCGGCAAGATCGATTATCCCGACGACATCCTGAATCAGCGCCTGTCATACGACGAGTGCATGGAAGCGATTGACGAATGTGGCGCGCCCGCCGTTTCGATCGCGGGCGGCGAACCGCTGCTGCATCGCGAGATGCCGCAGATCGTCGAAGGGTTCATCCAGCGCAACAAGTTCGTGATTCTCTGCACGAATGCGCTGCTGCTGGCCAAGAAAATCGGCCAGTACAAACCGCACCCGAATTTCACCTGGTCGATCCATCTCGACGGGGATCAGGCCATGCACGACAAGTCGGTTTGTCAGGACGGGACCTTTGACAGGGCCGTGGCGGCGATCCGGCTTGCGAAGTCCAAGGGTTTCCGCACCCAGATCAACTGCACGCTGTTCGACGGCGCCGATCCCGAACGCACCGCCAAATTCTTCGACGAGATGATGGCGATGGGCGTGGATGGCATCACCGTGTCGCCGGGTTATGCTTATGAACGTGCGCCGGACCAGGAGCACTTCCTGAACCGCGAACGCACGAAGAAGATGTTCCGCGACATCCTCTCCCGCGGAAACGGCGGCAAGAACTGGGACTTCACCCAGTCCGGCCTGTTCATGGACTTCCTGGCGGGCAACCAGACCTATGAATGCTCACCCTGGAGCATGCCGCTGCGCTGCGTCTTCGGCTGGCAGAAGCCCTGCTATCTCCTCGGTGAAGGCTATGTGAAGACCTTCAAGCAGCTTATGGAAGACACCGAGTGGGAGAAGTACGGAGTCGGCAATTACGAGAAATGCGCCAATTGCATGGTTCATTGCGGCTTTGAAGGCACGGCCGTGGCCGATTCGGTCAAGCATCCCTGGAAGATGATTCCGATCGCGCGGCGCGGCGTTAGGACCGACGGCCCGATGGCCCCTGACGTCCCTCTCCACAATCAGCGGCCCGCCGAATATGTGTTCTCGCGTCACGTCGAGACGAAGCTAGCCGAGGTACGGGCAAGCAAAGCCGGCGCCGAGAAGGTCGAAGCAGCGGAGTAGGCTGGCCAGCGCCTTATCCGAGTTGCGTGCAATCCGTAGAACACCGGGAATTTGCGCCGGGTTGCCTGCAAGAGACCGTAGCACGGTTCCAATCCGCACCTTGCCGTCGTCCCCGATCGCCTCGCGCACCAGCGGCGGCAAGCTATGTGCCGCCGCGTCGGAAATCACCCTGAGAGAGGCGAAGGGAAGCCCGTGCGCAGCGGCGATCTCAGCCGCGATATAGGATTCCATATCCACCGCGATGGCGCCGGTCGCCTGACGTCGGGCGGTCTTCGTGTCCGGAGTGATGAGGATCGTGTCGGTGCCGGCAATGGTGCCGCGGACTGCATCAGGAATGCGCATGGCCATCGCGTCGCTCCAGCGGGCGTCGGTCGGCCAGCCGCTATCGTTCCAAATGATCTGGTTGGCAATCACGACCTTGCCGATCGCCAAATCCGGTGCCAGCCCGCCGCAGATGCCGACGGAAATGACGGCCGTGCCACCTTCGGAAATGGCAGCTTCGATCTTCGGGGCAAGATCCGAATTGTCCTTGCCCGACACAACGAGCTCGCCCGCCTCTGGCGGGAACAGCACCGCTTCGCGGTGAATTCCGGTAACGATTACAAGCATACGGCGGGGGCCTGGGGTTCACAAGCCATAGGCGACGTGCCGCGAATTCCCGGCTTTGAGATTGCGATAGCGTGCCACAGCCCATAGAGGAAAGAATTTCGGGTAACCATGATAGCGCAGATAGAACACGCGCGGGAAGCCGCCGCCGGTATAATGCGCTTGTTCCCATAAGCCTTCTTCGGTCTGCGTATGCCGCAAATAGACGATGCCGCGCGCGACGGCCGGATGGTCAACCTCGCCGGCCGCCATCAGCCCCAGAAGCGCCCAGGCCGTTTGCGAGGCCGTTGACGGAGCGGGCTCGTAGCCGCGGTAATCGAGCTTGTAACTGTCGCAGGTCTCACCCCAGCCGCCATCCTCATTCTGGATGGCCACGAGCCACTCCACCGCCTTGCGGAGAACTGAGGATTTGTAATCGACATGGGCCGCGTTGAGCCCGGCGAGCGCCGACCAGGTGCCGTAGATGTAGTTCACGCCCCAGCGCCCGAACCAGCTGCCGTCGTCCATCTGGACGCGCTCGAGATAGTCCACAGCCGCCTTCATGCGCGGGCTGCCGGGTGGCTCGCCCAGTTGGGCCAGCATGCCGAGACAGCGGCCGGTCACGTCCTCCGTCGGCGGATCGAGCAGCGCGCCGTGGTCGGCGAAGGGAATATTGTTGAGATAATGGCAGGTGTTGTCGGCGTCGAACGCGCCCCAGCCGCCGTTCTTGCTCTGCAGGCCCACCACCCATTCCTCTCCGCGGGCGATGGCATCGGCATAGCCGCTATCGTCTGCCTTGCGCGCACGATCCATGGCCATGACCACGACCGCTGTGTCGTCGAGATCGGGGTAGTGGGCGTTGTTATATTGAAAGGCCCAGCCGCCGGGCCGCACGCCGGGCCGCTGCTCGGCCCAGTCGCCGTGGACATCGAGCACCTGAAGCGGCTTTAGCCATTCGAGCGCGCGCACGACGGCCTCGCCGCTTCCCTCGCCGCCGGCCTCCATCAGCGCGTGGCAGGTCAGCGCGGTGTCCCACACCGGCGACACGCAGGGCTGACAATAGGCCTCTTCGTCCTTGACCACGAGCAGCTTGTCGATCGAGCGGCGCGCGATGGCGCGATGGGGATGGTCGGGTGGATAGCCCAGCGCGTCAAACATCATCACGGAGTTGGCCATGGCGGGATAGATTGCGCCCAACCCGTCCTCGCCGTTGAGGCGCTCCGTCACGAAGGCGACGCAGGCCTCGATCGCGCGCTTGCGCAGGCCCTTGGGCCAGACCGGATCGGCCAGCTTGAGCACCCGGTCGAGCGAACCGAAGAGCGCCGACCAGTAGCGGCTTTGATGCGGCGCGCGGTTGGGCGCGTGTTCGCCCCGCGGCAGGAACAGTTCTGGCACTTCGACCTTGCGCGGATTGCGCGCCAACGGCTTCAGCGCCTGCAGCACCAGAAGGGGGACGATCACCGTTCGGGCCCAGTAGGACATCTTGGACAGATGGATCGGAAACCAGCGCGGCAACAGGATCAGCTCCGCCGGCACGGTCGGCGTGTTGCTCCAATCCGTCTGACCATAGAGCGCTAGCTGCATCCGGGTGAAGACATTGGCTTTGCCGGCGCCGCCATGCGCGAGGACGGCCTCGCGCGCCCGCACCATATGCGGGGCATCTGGGGCATCGCCGATCATCTTCAAGGCGAAATAGGCCTTGACGGTGGCGCTGAGGTCGAAGGCGCCATCGTGATAGAGCGGCCAGCCGCCGTGATCGGCCTGGATGCGCCGCAGATAGCGGCCGATCTTGGCCTCGAGACCGAGATCGGGCGTCTCGCCCAGATAATGCACGAGCAGAACATATTCGGACGGGATGGTGGCGTCGGCCTCGAGCTCGAAGACCCAATGGCCATCGGCCTGTTGCAGGTCCAGCAGCGCGGCGCGCGCTCGCGCGATCAGCGCGTCGATCTGCTCCAACTCTCCCGTCAAGATCTGATCCATTTCGAGCCTGTCTTGCCGGGGACGTTTATACGGAAGCCCGCATCAGTGCCAATTCCGCGGCCTTCTGGCCCGAGCGCACCGCGCCCTCGATGGTGGCCGGCAGGCCGGTGTTGGTCCAATCGCCGGCCAGCAGGAGATTGGTCCAGCCCGTCTTCGGATCGGGCCGGCGGCGCACCTGCTCCGGCGTGGCGGCGAAGGTGGCCCGCCGCTCCTTGACGATCTGCCAGGCTGGCAGATCTGGCCCAAGCCCATGCACCGCCGCCACATCGGTCCACAGCGTCCTTGCCAGCGTCTCGCGGTCGGTGTCGACGAGGCGGTCGGCGCCGCTGACGGTGACCGAGAGCCGGTCGGCAAACGCGAACACCCATTCGGCCGTGCCACCGATCACGCCGATCATCGGCGGAGCGCCGTGCGGGGCAGCGGCCGCGAAATGCGCATTGACGATGGCCCGGAATTCGTTCGGCGCGACCAGGCCGGGCACCAGTTCTTCGCTGATCCAGGCCGGCGTCGCCAGGATCACTCGGTCGTCGTCACAAAGCGCAACCTCGCCCTCGCCGAGATTGAGCGATGCGACCTTTCCGTCGCCGAATGTGAGCTTGCGCAGCCGCCGGCCCATCTGCAACGCGACGCCGTTGCCTTCGAGGAAAGCGAGCGCCGGTTCGATGAAGGCGGCAGCCAGATTGGGCGATGCGATGCGAGGGCGGCAGGCGGCTCCGCCCCTGGCCAGCGTCTCGCGGATCACATTGGCCGCGAGGCCCGCCGACGCCGCCTCGGGCTCGGTGTTCAGAACCGCCAGCAGAAACGGATGCAGCAATTTGTCCCACAGCGGACCTTCGCAGGCGATCACGGCATCGATGCGCTGACCGGGCGAGGCCGCGAGCAATTTCGTCAGCGCCCGGTATTCGCCAAGTCGCGTTCCGGGCACGCGGCGGCCCGGCGTCAGCACCCACCACGGCAATCGCCCATCATTGGGCGCGAGCGTCCAACGTGCTCCGGTTTTGACGTCGGCGAAGGCCACGCGCGCCTTTGGCGGGCCTGCCAGCCTGTCTTCGGCGCCGATGCTGCGAAGATAGGCGTATGTCGCGTGATTGCCGGACAAGAGCAGATGATTACCGTTGTCGATCACCTGGCCGAGCGCCGGATCGAAATAGGAGCGGCATCGGCCGCCGGCATGTGTCGTCGCTTCGGCCACCACCACGCGCGCGCCACGTTCGGCAAGCCTGACGGCGGCGGCCAGTCCGGCGAGCCCGGCACCGATCACATAGACCGTGCCGCTGGTCATCCGAGAAAGCCGTTGGCGAGCACGATGGCGAAGAGGCGCCCCTTGCCGAGGCTGACGCGGCGACGCGGGGGTGCCCAGCCCGCCTTCTCCATTTCGCGCAGGATTTCGGAATAGACCCTTTCCATCAGCCGCGGCGTCCTGATCCGGCCCTTGGGGCGGGCGCGCATGACGCGGTTGGCGGCGGCGTAATGGTCGTGCGCCAGCGCCGCCAGTCTGCGGCAGGCGGAATCGATGGCGGGATCGGAAATGATCGATGCGGGATCGCCGTCGCGAAGCTCCGCGGCTTCCAGATATTCGCGCGGCAGGTAGAGCCGGCCGATTGCCGCATCCTCATCGAGATCGCGCAGGATGTTGGTGAGTTGCAAGGCCCGGCCCAGATGATGGGCGAGCTCGAAGCCCGGCGCCTCGTCCATGCCGAACACCTTGATCGACAGCCGTCCCACGGCGCTGGCCACGCGGTCGCAATAGAGGTCAAGGGTTTCGAGCGTTGGCGCACGGATGTCTTCGGCCACGTCCATGTCCATGCCGTCGATGACGGCAAGGAAGTCGTCCTTGCGCAGGCGATAGGCTTTGACCGGGTCGGCCAGAAAGGCCGAAAGCCCCGGCGTGTTGCCGGCGTAGAGTGCCTCCAGATCGGCCCGCCAGCCGTCGAGCGCGGCGTGGCGGTCGCCCCCCGTGCCGACGCCGTCGTCGGCGATGTCGTCGACAGCCCTGCAGAAGGCATAGATTGCGAACATCGCCTCACGCTCGGCCCTGGGCATCAGCCGCATCGCCGCGTAGAAGGAGCTGCCGGCGGCTTTCTCCTGTACCGCGCGGATTTCGGGCGCCGGTTCCGGCCTGTCGGCTTCGGCCGCGCTCATTGCTGCCCGCTCGCCAGTTGCAGCGGATCGCGAGGGCCCCCGCGCCGCGTCGCGAGAAAGCGCGCGGTCGCGCCGATGCCCAGCACCACCAGTTCGAGCTTGTTGTGATGGACACGTTCGGACAGGGGATCGCGCCGTGTGAGCCTCGCGGCCAGGTCTTCGGCCAGCCGCTGGATCACCGTCACTTCGAAGGCAAGCCGGCGATCCCCGATCTGCGAGGCGAAGGGCCGGCCGCGTTCGAGCAACACCTGCGTGCGCCGCGCCAGCCCCCGGATCACGCGTTCGAGCGCCGGCGAGGCCGTTTTCGCCATCAATGCTTCGGGGCCGATGCCTTCGGCCCACATCGCCTCCATCGGGATATAGACGCGGTCGAGCGCGGCGTGATCCTTCTTGCAGTCCTGCAGATGGTTGATCACCTGCAGCGCCGCGCATAGCGCGTCATTGGCGGGCCAGGTGCCCTGATCCTCGCCATGGACGTCGAGCACGAAGCGGCCGACCGGCATCGCCGAATAGCGGCAATAGTCCATCAGCGCGGCCCAGTCGCGATAGCGTAGCACGGTGACGTCGCGGCGAAAGGCTTCAAGCAGGTCGAGCCCGTGCTGGATAGTAAGATCGCGTGGCTTGAGAATCTCGCGCAGCGCCACGGCGGGCTGGGCGCTATCGGCCTCGCCGGCAAGGCTCGCGCGGAAATCCTCGAGCAGGCGCAGCCTGTCGTCGACGGAGGCGGTGGGATGATCGGCGATGTCATCTGCGGCGCGGGCGAAGCGATAGAAGGCCAAGATCACCGGCCGGTGGCGCGGATGAATCAGCCGCGAGGCCACCGGAAAATTCTCGTCCCGATGCCCCTTGCCCGATTGCAGCTCCGCGAACTCCGTCATGATCCTTCCATGGCCTGGGCGCGACCTTTCCACATCCCGCCGCGGCCGCGCCAGTGCTGGACCGCGGAGTCGAGCGTGAAGCAAGCGTATAGAAGACCGATCGCGGGCAGGGCCAGCCCCCACCACCGCGAGCAGCCGTAAAAGCGCAGCATGGGCTGGAAACTGGCCGCCATCAGGCCCCAGGCCAAGGCTCCCGCGACCCAGCTTCCGTTGGCGGCCAGCAGCGCCCAGAGCGGCGGGGCCAGGAACATGAGAACCAGACCCAGCATCGTTCCGAGCAGCAGCAGCGGCGAAAACCGAAGCTGGGCATAGGCCGAGCGGGCGACCATCAGGCGGATGTCGCCCATGCCGTCATAGGGCCGGACCGATCGGGCGCGGGTCGTAAGCCCGAGCCAGATGGGACCGCGCCTCTTCATCAGGCGGGCAAGGGCGCAATCGTCGATGATGGCGCTGCGGATTTTGGCGATCCCGCCGGCCGCTTCGAGCGCGTCGCGGCGCACCAGCATGCAGCCGCCGGCCGCGGCCGCGGTCTTCTTTAGCGGATCGTTGACCCAGCGAAACGGGTAGAGCATGTCGAAGAAATAGACGAAGGCCGGAATGAAGAAGCGTTCGGCCCAGCCTTCGCAGTGGAGCTTGGCCATCAGCGAGACCAGCACCAGCTTGTTTTCCTCGGCGTGCGCGACGAGATTGCGGAGATTGTCGGGATCGTGGGCGATATCGGCATCGGTGAGCCAGAGATACTCGGGCGGATCGTCTTGACTTGCCGGCGCGATGCCCTGGGCGACCGCCCACAATTTGCCGGTCCAGCCTTCGGGCCGCGCCGCTCCGGTCACGACCGTCAATTTGCTGCCGTCGCCCAGGGCGCGCGCGGCTTCGGCAGTGCCGTCATCGCTTTCGTCGTCGACAAGGATGACGCGAAGGCGGCCGGGATAGTCCTGCGCCAGAACACTGCCGATCGAGCGCGCGATCACATCGGCCTCGTTGCGCGCCGGCACGACGGCGGTGACCGAAGGCCAGCGCGCGAGATCTTGCGGAAGCTCCAGAAGATCGTCGCGCTCGCGCGCGCGCCAATACATGCCCCGGCCCATCAGCAGATAAAGCCAGATCGCCACAGGCAGGAAGCCGAAGAGCCCGGCCCAGATCATCGGATGTATCCGGACTGCCGAAACCAGCGAAGCGCGTCTTCGAGCGCGGCGCGGTAGGGCCGCGCATGGTATCCGAGTTCGCGCGTCGCCTTGGCCGAACTGAAAAACATCATGTGCTTCGACATGTCGAGCGCATCGGAGGTGACGAAAGGCTCGCGGCCCGTGACGCGTGCGAAGAATTCGGCGGCAAAAGCGATAGGATAGAGCGGGCCGCGCGGCAAGCGGAGGCGCGGCGGCGCACGGCCCACGATTTGCGCGATCCCGTCCAGCATCTCTTTCAGCGTCACGTTCTGGCCGCCCAGAATGTAATTCTCGCCGATGCGGCCCTTCTCCAGCGCCAGCAGATGCCCCTCGGCGACATCGTCGACATGGACGAGGTTCAGCCCGGTGTCCACAAAGGCCGGCATACGCCCGCTCGCCGCCTCGACGATGATGCGGCCGGTGGGCGTCGGGCGGATGTCGCGGGGGCCGATCGGCGTCGATGGGCTGACCAGCACCACCGGCAGGCCTTCAGAGGCCATCTGCTCCACCACGCGCTCGGCTGCAACCTTGCTCTTCTTGTAGGCGCCGATGGCCGTGGCCATGTCGGCGCGATCGCTCTCGTCGGCTTCGCCGCTGTCGTCACGCGGCTTCAGCGTCGCCACCGAGCTCGTATAGACGATGCGCTCGACCCCGGCCGCACGCGCCGCCTCCATGACGATGCGCGTGCCCTCGCGGTTGTTGGCGACGATCTCGGCCGGATCGCGCGCCCACAGCCGGTAGTCGGCGGCGACGTGGAAAAGATGGCGCGCGCCCGCCATCGCCGCGGTCATCGCGGCGGCATCGCGCATGTCGCCTTCGACGATTTCGCAGGCGGACCCCTCCAGATTCGTGCGCGGGCTGGTCTTGCGCACCAGCGCCCGAACGGCAGTCCCGCGCGCTGCAAGCGCGCGCGCCACTGCCGAGCCGACAAAGCCCGAGGCACCGGTGACGAGAACACGATCCGCGGCCATCGCTCACTCGCTGCTCGTGACGGGCTTGCGCTCTTTCGCCGCCACGGCATGGCCGCCTTCGGCGATTTGCCAGCTCAGCAGCGTCGGCGCGCCGACGGCGATCTCTCGCGCGCGCTTGAGCAGCGACACCGCGACGCCGATCTCGGGCGGCAGCCCGAACAGCGGCATCATCACCGCGTAACCGGCTTCCTGCACGCCGATGGCGGCCGGCACGAAGATGGCGGCGCTGCGTGCGGCGCACAGAAGACTTTCGATCGCGATCGCGTCGGCGAAGCTGAGCGGGGCGCCGATCAGGCGCAGCGCCAGCCAGGTGCCGAAGGCACTGGACAGCCAGCCCACGAGGTGAATGGCGAAGCTCGACGCCATCCGCATCGGCGCTGCATGAATGCCGGCGATGGCCTGGTCGACGGCCGCTGCGCGCGCCGCCGCCGCCGGCAGGAAGCGCTCGGCAACACGTTCGAGCATCGAGAAGCCGCGCCGCTGCACGACGAAGAATATGGCGGCCAACAGGATCGCCACCAGAATGCCGATCACCGTGCTCTTGACCATCGGCACCTGGGCCACGGCTCCGGGCAGATGGATCGTCAGCACGATCAGGCCCGCGATGACGAAAGCGATCTGCGCCATCATCTCCATCGTCACGTCGACGACGGTCGAGGCGAATGCCATGGCGCGGCTCGTGCCTCTCAGGATCGTTGCGCGTGCGCCGATCACCATGCCGCCGAACTGGGAGAAGGGCAGAACGTCGCCCGCCGAATCGCGCACCGCCCGGCCCCAGCAGAAGGTCAGCGCGCTCGATGGACTATAGGGCGGCACGAGCAGGAACCACGCCAGACCGAGCAGCACGAAATTGCCGGCGCCATAGAGCCAGAGCAGCGCAAAGCCGCCCCAGCCGACCGAAAGGGCGGCGTGGAGGACGGCATCGAAGCCGACATAGAAGATCAGATACGCCGCGCCGGCCAATCCGGCGAGCGCGGCAAGGATCACGCCGAGCTTTATCGATCGTCCGGTTTGGTGCGCGCTCACCCCGCGGCGGGCTTTGGCGCGCGCATGAAGCGCCGCGCCAGGCGCACCATGGCAGGCACGACATTGGGCCTGATCAGCCGCTCATCATAGATGCCGAGCCGCCGGGCGTTCTCCGCCAGGCAAATGTCCATCAGCTCGGCAACGGAGATGTCCACGCCCAGCTCCTTGGCGCCGTTGACGGTGAAATTGTTGTCCTGCGGTCCCGGCGCATTGAAGCCCCTGGCCAGCCCGATGCGCTCCCAGATCAGGAACGCCCACACGCCCAGGACCTTCAGCGCGAACCAGGGCCGGCGCCACCACGGCATGTTTCGGCGATACCAGGCCACCCAGTTGACGAAGAACAGGATGTGGCGGCCTTCCTCGCGCATCACCGGCTCGAAAGTGTCGACCAGTTCCGGCGGAAAGAAACCCGACCGACGTGCGGTCTCGAACAGGCCGAAGGCGAAGAAGCTGTCGATGCACTCGCTATAGCCGGTGACCATGAAGGCCCATTCGGGATCGTGCGGGGCTGATGTAGTCCGGCTCCGGCTCGAGCGTGATGCCATAGGCCTCGACCATGTTGTGCAGCACGTGCTTGTGCCGGCGTTCTTCGAAGGCGTCGAGCGCGATCGCCCGCTTGAGCAGCGGATCGTGCACGCAGTCACCATAGGTCGAGACGTGCAGGCCGGCGCGGCCTTCGGTCTGCACCGCGATGTCCCAGATCGGAAGCGAGGTGATGCGCGCTTGCGTGTCCGGCGTGAGTTCGGGCCAGTCGATCACGGCCGGGCGGTAGGGATCGAAGGTCGTCAGCAGCGTGTTGCAGAACAGCCGCTTGTGCGCCTCGCTGCCCAGCCGGATCGGGCCCGGCGCGGGCGGGACGCCCGCCTCCAGCGAGAGCTGATCCGGGAAGGCCAGAGTAACGCCGCTCATTCTGGACCCACAATATATTGTGGTTGCTTCACGCAATACCGCAACATCTTATTCGAACCGACAAAACACGGGGGGAGGGGTACCCCCTCTGCCCTCTGACTGACTTCGATTGCGCGATCATAACCCATCCCTGACATAGGCGGAAAAGGAGCGAAGTCAAACAGGCTCAGAAATCGACGAAGCCGCCCAGACGCGCGCCGCATTCGCGCGCCGCCGCGATCACGGCCGCATCGGTGAGGGCGGCGAACTCCTCGGCATAGCGATAGCCCGGTGCCGCGCCTTGAAAACCTCCACGCGTCGCCGGATGCAGATAGATCTCGGTGAGACCATCCGGCAGATGGGCAATCAGGCCGGCCAGACGCGGCGCCGTCATGGCCCCGGACCAGGCCAGCCCGAACACCGAATCGGGCGTGACAAGGCCGGCCGCGCGCAGGCGATGGCGCGCCAGTCGCGCCCAGGGCCCGGTCACATAGGCCGGCGCCGGCACGGCTGCGGGCTCGACGGCGGCCAGCACGCGGCGCGGCTCCAGCGGCACCCGCATCGCGCGCATGCCGTGGCGGGACCCAATCTTCAGGATCAGTCCGGCGATGGTCGGATGCAGATGGAAATGCTTGTGGGTGTTGACGTGATCGAGCCTGAGGCCGGTGGCGCGGAAGGCATCGAACTGGGCGGCGATCTCCTCGGCCAATTGGCGGCGCACGCGCGGCAGGAAGAACATTCGTGTGGCGGCGGCCGCCATGTCTGAGCGGAAATGGCCGCTGGCATCGACGAGGTCCGGGATGGAGGCGGGCGGCAGCATCGGCCGGCCCTCGACCAGCACGAGGTGCAGGCCGACGCGCAGGCCGGGCATGCGCTTGGCCCGCATCACCGCGTCGGCGGCGGCGGGGGCGGCGACCATCAGGCTGGCCGCGGTCAGGATGCCGTGGGCGTGGGCGTGCTCGACCGCCTCGTTGACTTCGCGCGCGGCGCCGAAATCGTCGGCGGTGACAATCAGACCGTTCAATGCAAGCGTCCGGTCAGGCCGCGTGCGCCCTGCGCTCGCGCAGGAACTGGAAGAATTCCACGCCCTCGCGCAGGCGGCGCTTCATCATCTGGCTGGAGCGCAGCATCTCGCCGACGATGGACGCGATCTTGCCGGGCCGGAAATAGAATTCCTTGTAGAAGACTTCCAGCGAATTGAAGATCTCATCGTGGCTGAGCCCGGGATAGTGCAGCGGCGCGATCTGGATGCCGTGCTCGTCCACCAGTTCCGCATTGGCGGCATCGAGCCAGCCGTTCTGCAGCGCCTGATTGTAGAGGAAGGTGCCGGGATAGGGCGCGGCCAGCGAAACCTGGATGGTGTGCGGATTGATGCGCTTGGCGAATTCGATGGTCTCGCGGATCGTCTCGCGGCTTTCGCCGGGCAGGCCCAGAATGAAGGTGCCGTGGATCGGGATGCCGAGTTCGTGGCAATCCTTGGTGAAGCGCTCGGCGACTTCGATGCGCATGCCCTTTTTGATGTTGTGCAGAATCTGCTGGTTGCCGGATTCGTAGCCGACGAGCAGCAGGCGCAGGCCGTTCGCGGCCAGCACTTCCAGCGATTTGCGCGGCACATTGGCCTTGGCGTTGCACGACCAGGTGACGCCGAGCTTGCCCAGCTCTTTCGCGATGGCTTCGGCGCGCGGCAGATCGTCGGTGAAAGTATCGTCGTCGAAGAAGAATTCCTTGACCTGCGGGAATTGGCCTTGGCCCATTTGATCTCCTCGATCACATGCGCGACGCTGCGCGTGCGGTAGTTATGACCGCCCACGGTCTGCGGCCACAGGCAGAAGGTGCAGCGCGATTTGCAGCCGCGCCCGGTATAGATCGAGATGTAGGGGTGCTTCAGATAGCCGATGAAGTAATTTTCGATCTTCAGGTCGCGCTTATAGACCGGCTGACGAAGGGCAGCGAATCCATGTTCTCGATCATCGGCCGGTCGGCATTGTGCACGATCTCGCCGCGCGCGTTGCGGAAGGAGATGCCCTGGATGTCCCTCAGCGGGATATCGTCGGCGACATCCTTGATGGTGAAATCGAACTCGTTGCGGGCGACGAAATCGATGCCGGCGCCTTCGCGCAGGCTGCCTTCGGCGTTCACCGCAACCTTGGCGCCGATCATGCCGGCTGAGAAGCTTTGGGTTCGCCGCCTTCAGCGCCTCGATCACCTTGACGTCGGATTTGAAGGACGGCACCGAGGTGTGCACGACGACATGATCGAAATCGTTCGCCTGCGCGACCACCTCGGCCAGCGTGGTGCCGGCGGGCGGCGCGTCGATCAGCTTGGAGCCTTCGACCAGCGCGGCGGGCTGGGCCAGCCAGGTCGGAAACCAGAAGGATTTGATCTCGCGCTTGGCCTGATAGCGCGAGCCCGCGCCGCCGTCGAAACCGTCGAAGGAAGGAGCCTGAAGAAAAAGCGTTCGAAGCATAGACACACCTGTGTTGGCACTCAGCGCCCGGATATCACCCCATCGCGCCGAATGCGGAGGCGTACACCGCCCCAGTCCACCGCGTTGCCGAAAAGCGACGCCACGAATATAGCGAACGATAGCACATCGCGCACCGGCACAAGCCACAGGGGGCCCGCGCGGGTTCCGACTATATGATCTATTCGGGCTTTAAGAAAAAGACGGGCGGCAAGAATGACCACCAAGACCACACACGCCGCAGGGGAAAAGCGCAGCAGAGCGGCGCCGATCAATCCCAGGGAAAATGGATGGGTGATCACACTGCCCCAATGTCCGGCCGGGTCCACCAGCCGGATCGTCCGTGCCCAGCGCAATTCGTGGCGGGCGAGTTCGCCTGCGCTCGTCTCGGAGCAGCCATGGGCGACCGTGAAGCCGGGATAGGCGATTGCCAGGCCCTTCAGGCGCACGGCGCGGCCAATCTCGTAATCGTCGGCGAGGGTGTCGGCGAAGGCCTCGAAGCCGCCGATCGCCGCGAGCGTCGGGCGCGTCAGCGCAATCGTCGAGCCGAAGCAGGGGTGGGCGAGGCCGGCTGCGATCCCGACCGCCGCGTTGGGCAGGAAGTGGTAGCTCAGGTCCATGGCGACCAGCCGCGACCACAACCCTGCCGTTCCCACGCCGTGATAGAGGCAGGAAACCGTGCCAACGCCCGGCCGCATCAGCAGCTCCACCACGGCCTTCAGATAACCGGGCGGTGCGCTGATGTCGCTGTCGGCCACGACCAGGATGTCGTGTCGGGCGGCCTCCATCATATTGATCAGATTGGAGATCTTGGCGTTGTTGCCATGGCTGCGGCTGTCGGCGACGAGGGCGATGTCCTGCTCGGGAAAGCGCGCCATCAGCCGGCGAACGACCGCGGCAGCCGGATCATCGGGATTGTGGATGCCGAACACGATTTGCAGCGGGGCGGGGTAGTCCTGCGCAAGAAAGCTCGCCAGTGCATCTTCGAGCCCCGGTTGCACGCCAAAGAGCGGCTTGAGCAGCGTCATGGCCGGCAGCGGCTGGGGGGAGGCCACCTCGCCCGAAGCGCCGAGCAACCGTCCCGTCGCCCACGCCGCGAGGATCGCGTAAAGGCCGCCGGCGGCCGCCAGCGCCATCGCAATCCAGCCGAGATAGAAAAGGAATGCCACAGGCGGGCCCGCTCCCCGAATTCAGGGCGGGTCTAGCACAGTCCGGCCGGCACTCAGGACGGGAATCGCGACAGGATCGCGATCACGTCGGCGTCTTCGAGCTGGTGGAAATCCTCGTAGAAATAGCCGATGGCGCCGAACGGCTCATGACTTTCGAGGCACACGATCTCGTCGGCCTCGCCGAGCAGCCTCTCGATGGTTTCGGTCGGCGCGACGGGAACGGCAAGGACCAGTTTCTTGGGATGTCTTCGGCGTACCGCGCGAAGGGCCGCCCGCGTCGTCGCCCCCGTCGCGATCCCGTCATCGACGACGATGGCCGTCCGCCCCGCGATCTGCGAGCGAGGCCTGTCGCCCAAATAGTCCCGGTGACGGCGGGCGATCTCGGCCAGCTCGCGGTCGCGAACGCGTGCGAAGGTGTCCTGCGAGATTCCCGCGATCTCGATCACGTCCTCATTGCGCACGACCACGGGATCGGAGCCATCCACGACCGCGCCCATCGCCAGCTCGGGCTGCATCGGCACGCCGATCTTGCGCACGAGCAGAAGATCGAGCGGGGCGCCCAGCGCCGAGGCGATTTCGGCCGCGACAGCCACGCCGCCTCGCGGAAGAGCCAGGATCACCGGATCCTGATCCTTGTAGGAGGCGAGCGCTGCGGCGAGTTTGCGCCCGGCGTCGGCGCGGTCAGCGAAGGGCATGGCCGGCCTGTCCCGCGTCCGCGCTAGCCGAAGTGATCCCAGAAATAGACCTCGCCCGGACCCGGATTCATGTGGCCGGCAATCAGGCGCTGCAAGCCCTCGGACCGAAGCTCTGCCTTGGCGCGAAACCAGTGCTCCAGATGCCGACCGCTGGGGCGCTGTTCGCGCTCCCAAATCAGATAGCTGCGCTTCCGGATCAGCTCGTCCGGGATGGCTTCGTTGGCTTCGGACATCGTGACCTCCCGCCAGTCAAAACACGCCCATCAGGGTCATGCGAGTTTGACAGAATTTCCTCTCGCCTGCGATCAAAATAGGGACCGGTCGCGGCGGCCCATTGATTTAGATCAGTGCCGCGGCGCCCTCTGTCATGCTGGGCGGCGAGCGCCCTTTCCATGTGCTGGACATGTGATTTCGTGAATCCGCCCCCTGCCGCAATCTTTGCGCTGGCCGTTGCCCGCCCAGCGGCAAAATTCCAGATGCCGGTGCGGCATGCCGTCTGACTTTGGCGTTACCGGGCTGCATTTTTCTTTCATCTGGCGCAATCTGCGCGCGCATGGCGGAACTGAGGGGAGTGCCGATGAGGATCGCGAGCTGGACCGGGGCTGCGCTTCTTTTGGGAATGGTGGTCGCGGGCGGCCAGGCGCATGCCGCAGACGGGCAGACGCTGATGCGCTTTCCCACACTTTCCGGCGACAACGTCGTGTTCGAAGCCCATGGCAATCTGTGGGAGGTGCCGCGCACCGGCGGCGTCGCCCGCAGGCTCACGACCGATCCGGGCTATGACGAGATGCCCCGCTTTTCGCCCGACGGACAGTGGATCGCTTTCACCGCGAGCTATCAGGGCAATCAGGACGTCTATGTGATCCCGGCGGCCGGCGGCAACGCGCGGCGGCTGACCTTCCATTCCGACGTCGTCGACAAGGCGCCGACCCGCTGGGGTCCGGACAACATGGTGGTCACCTGGACCCCGGATTCGAAGAACATCGTGTTCTTGTCGCGGCGCGCGACCTGGAACAGCTGGTACGGCCAGTTGTTCGAGGTGCCGGTCGCGGGCGGGCTGCCGACGCGGCTGCCGATCGACCGCGGCGGTTTGCTGACCTACAGTCCCGACGGCAAGTCGATCGCCTATAATCGCATCTTCCGCAATTTCCGCACCTGGAAACGCTACAACGGCGGACTGGCGCAGGACGTCTACACCTACAATTTCGACACCAAGACGCTCGACCGCATCACCGACTGGAAGGGCACCGATACCTCGCCGATGTGGATCGGCCGCAAGATCTATTTCCTCTCCGATCGCGACGCCAGGCGGCGCGAGAACATCTGGTCCTACGATCTCGACAGCAAACAGTTCAGCGAGGTCACCCACTTCACCGATAGCGACATCGATTTTCCAAGCCTCGGCACCGGCGACAATGCCGGCATCGTGTTCCAGCAGGGCGGCATGCTGTGGGTGCTCGACCTGCCGAGCGAACAGCTGCATCAGCTGGGCGTCACCGTGCCGGACGACGGCACCCGCACCGGCCCGCGCTACATCGACGCCAGCAAGGCCCTGCGCGACAGCGACACCGCCGGGGTGACCGATTACGCGCTGTCGCCCAACGGCAAGCGGGCGCTGTTCTCGGCGCGCGGCGATCTTTTCACGCTGCCGGCCGAACACGGCGCCACGCGCGATCTGACCTCGACCAGCAATGCCGACGAGGACCATCCGAGCTGGTCTCCGGACGGCAAGACCGTCGCCTACACCACCGACGCCGACGGCGAGCAGCAGATCGCGACCGACCGGCGGCGGGCGGGCCTGAAAAGATCCTCACGCATTTCAAGACCGGCTTCTATCTACACGCCGATGTGGTCGCCGGACGGCAAGCGGCTGGCCTTCGCCGACGGCAATCACCGGCTGTGGCTGCTCGACATCGCCTCGGGCGAGGTCAAGCAGGTGGCGCAGGACCAGTACAGCGAGATCCACGACCAGAGCTTCTCGCCGGACGGCCACTGGCTGGCCTACAGCGTCAACGGCGCCAACCAGCAGCGCGGAATCTGGCTCTACGATATCGCTTCGGCCAAGGCGACGCGCGTATCGGGGCCGCTTGCCAACGATTACGGCCCGGTGTTTTCGCCGGACGGCAAGTATCTCTATTTCGTCTCGTCGCGCCACGAGAACCCGACCTTCAGCGAAACCGAGTTCAACATCGCCACCGTCGAGATGGACGGCATCTATGTGGCGACGCTGACCAAGTCCGCGGCCTCGCCGTTTGCGCCGCGTTCCGACGAGGGCGCGGTCGAGGCCAAGAAGGACGAGACGCCCAAGCCGTGGAAGCCGGGCGCCATTGCCGCCATCAAGATCGATCTGGGCGGACTGATGGCGCGCGCGGTGCCGCTGCCGATCCCGGCCGCCGACATCGAAGGCATGGACGCCCGCGGCGACAAGATCTTCTACATGACCGCGCCGCCGCAGATGATCGACGGCCCGCTGCCGCGGCGAGAAATCGGCCTTGCACGTCTACGACCTGAACAAGCGCAAGGACGCGGTGGTGGCCGAGGATCTCGCCAGCTACAGCCTGTCGGCCGACGGCACCAAGGTGCTCTACAAGGAGGAGAAGAAGGGGGAAGCTCGGCTACGACATCATCGACGCCAAGGCCAAGGACGACGACAAGGCCGATGCCCAAACGCTCGATCTCTCGCACATGCACGTCCGCATCGAACCGACGCAGGAATGGGCCGAGATGTTCAACAACGCCTGGCGGCTCCAGCGCGATCTCTTCTTCAATCCCAAGATGAACGGCGTCGATTGGCAGGCGGTGCACGACCACTACGCCAAGCTGCTGCCGCTGGTGGGCTCGCGCGAGGACCTGAACTACCTGATCGGCGAGATGCAGGGCGAGCTCGGCAATTCGCACACCTATGTCGGCGGCGGCGACGATGCCGATCCGACCAAGGCGGTGCCGACGGCGCTGCTCGGCGTCGATTTCGCCCTCGATGCCAAATCGGGCCGCTATGTCTTCAAGACGATCTATCCCGGCGACAACACGCGGCCGGACTATCGCAGCCCGCTCACCGAGCCGGGCGTCGACGTCCATGAAGGCGATTACCTGCTCGCGGTCGACGGCCACGACCTCAAAGCGCCGACCAATCCCTACAGCCTGTTCGTCGGCCTCGGCGACGAGCCGGTGACGCTGACCGTCGCCGATGCCGCCGGCGGCAAGCGCCGCGACGTCACCGTCAAGCCGATCGCGAACGAATTGTCGGTGCGCGAGAAGGCCTGGATCGACCACAACCGCGAAGTGGTCGACAAGATGTCCGGCGGCAAGATCGGCTACATCTACATGTCCGACATGGAATCGCTCGGCATGGAGCAGTTCATCCGCCAGTTCTATCCGCAGCTCGACAAGCAGGCGCTGATCGTCGACGACCGCTGGAACGGCGGCGGCTTCATCGACCAGATCGTGCTGGAGCGGCTGCGGCGCATCCTGATCGGCATGTCGACCAATCGCGAAGGCGCGGCGATGTCGATCCCCGAGCAGCTGATCAACGGACCCAAGGTCTGCCTGCTCAATCACTACTCGGCGTCCGACGGCGACATCTTCCCGTTCTACTTCCGCCAATACGGCCTCGGTCCTTTGATCGGCACGCGCAGCTGGGGCGGCGTGCGCGGCATCCGCGGCTATTGGAACTTCCTCGACGGCGGCTACATCACGGTGCCCGGAAGACAGCCTCTATGGCCGCCAGTCGCAATGGATCATGGAGAACCACGGCGTCGACCCCGACATGGTCGTGGCGACGGATCCCGGCCAGCTTCTGGCCGGTCACGACGCCCAGCTCGACGCCGGGATCAATTACCTGATGGGCGAATTGGCCAAGAAGCCGGGCGGCCTGCCGCCGCCGCCGCCGCCGCTGCCGGCCTATCCGCCGGAAGGCCAGGTGCCGCCGTCCCATCTGTGAGGGGCGACGGCAGCTTTGGCGTTCCCGGTACGGCTTAGAGCATCGTGCGGGCAAGTGGGAACCGGTTGCCCGTGGAAAGTTGCGGTCAATCACGAATCTCGAGCATCGCGGCGATTCCAAAGGAATCGCCCGATGCTCTAGTAGACCACCACCATATAGGCGATCCAGCGGCCGGCGACCGCGATCGCGAAAAACAGCAGCATGGAGGCGAAGGCGACCGCCTTCCAGCGCATCTCGCCGGCATCCTTTTCCCAGGCCGCGGGATTGCGCTTGACGCTGTGCTGGAAGATGAACATCCCGACCGCAGCAGAGGCGACGAGAAACATCTTGAACCAGAAGGCCTGATTGGTCAGCTCGCGGTTGGGCTCGCCGGCGATCAGAATGCTGCCGGTCAGCAGCAGCACCAGCAGGCACCACCAGATGCGCGGGATATAGCGCTGCACGATCACGGCGACACTCTCGCGCATGCTCGCCAGGCCGAAGAAACGCAAGACGATCATGCCGACTGACGACAGCACGATCGCCACGACGATGATGTGCACCGACTGCACGGCCGGGATGACCCATAGCTGGTTCTGAATATAGTCGCTGGCTGCGGTCTGGCCCAGCCATTGGATGAAATTCGCAAGCATCGATCTCTCCTCACAACAACCTGGTGAGCCGTTTGGCAATGGCCAAACTATGGAGGCTCCATTCCGCACAGGTCATCGTGTCAGGCTGATTTGATGTCTACTCTCTGATGTCCGATGCGGATTTGCTTTCGGTCCCTATTAGAAGTCCTTCGTCCATCGACCCTAAGTGAATTGCGATTTATGACACCAGGGTCACGCCTTGGGCTGAAAAACGATGTCTTTATCTTGATGGCATCGCGCGCGATGCCGGATTGCTGTTTATATACTCTTATGGATATGGAACCGGCAAGACTTTGACTTTGGTCAAAGGCGGAAGGCGCAAAGGCACAGGATTTCCGGCTCCCAGCGCGTAGGTGCGACGAAAGCGACTATCCGGCGCGGATGCGCGGCCGCCGAAAAGGCTTGCGGCCCCGTCAGCAGCGGCCGTGCCAGAAAACAGGCGTTTTGCTGCTGCAGAGCCTCGCGTTGAGCGCACGAAAGCTTGCTCGCCATCCTTACGACGTCCCATTCAGACCGTTGTCGCGGCCGGGCATCGGAAATCGCGCCATAACCGCATACGGGATGCTGAATCCAAGGGCCGCGGGATGCGTTGACAACGCAATGGCCCGCTCACTACTTTCCCCCGCAAATCTTCACGTCGATGGCATTCCGCCGGAGCTCCCCGGGAATGGCACGGCTTGGCACAAGGTTATCCCGCGAGAGGGGCGCTGAAGGAACGGGCATGGAAATCGGTTGGATCGGTATCGGGCGGATGGGCTTTGCCATGGCCGTGCGCATGTTGCAGGCGGGCCATCGGCTCAAGGTGTGGAATCGCACGCGTGCCAAGGCGGAGCCGCTGGTCGCGCACGGCGCGGTGCTGGCCGGCGGCAAGGACGAACTGCGCGAATGCGAGGTGGTGTTCACGATGCTGGCGACCGGCAAGGACCTGGCCGAAATTCTGTTCGGCAAGGACGGGCTGGTTGCCGAGGGCGCGAGCAAGGTGCCCGGCATCATCGTCGACTGCACCAGCATCGGCTTCGAAGAATTGAAGGAGATACGCGACCGGCTGGCCGCGCGCGGCGTGGAATTTTTGGCAGCACCGGTGAGCGGCAATCCCAAATGCGTGCGCGCCGGCAAGCTGTCGAGCGTGGTTTCTGGGCCGAAACCGGCGTTCGACAAGGTCGAGCCGCTGATCAAGTCCTATTCGGGCCGCGGTGTCATCTATGTGGGCGAGGGCGAGCTCGGTCGTATCTGCAAGATCGCGCACAATGTCTTTCTCTCTGCCATCATCGAGAACCTGATCGAGGTGACGCTGCTGGCGCAGAAGGCGGGCGTGCCGCGAAACGTCTTCCTGCAATTCATGAACAACAGCGTGCTGGGTTCGGTATTCACGCAGTACAAGTCGCCGGCGCTCGTCAATCTCGACTTCGGCCCCACCTTCACGAGCGAGCTGTTGCGCAAGGACGTCGATCTCGGCCTGGAGGCGGGCCGCCGGTTCGGCGTCGCAATGCCCGTGACGGCTGCAATACGCGAGGTGTTGCAATCACATTTCGGCGTGGCGACGTTGAAGTCCGATCCGGCTGCCTATCTGGCGAAGGACTTCGCCACCCTGATCGAAACCATGGCGCTTTACGCCGGACTCAAACTCGAACCGGAAAACGTGCACGTGCCGACCGGGCTCGAGGTCTGACGCATTCCGACAATACCGGCCCTTATAAGAGAAGAACCATTCTGGGCAAGATCGCGCCGAGTTGGGGGACGGGGCCGATCGCGGTCCTTACAGCGCTTCCGGCGCCTCTCGCACGATCACGGTGCCGGTGCGTTCGAGCTTGCCCCAGCCGACCACCGCGCCCTTGAGCGCCGTGGTGATCGAGCGCACGACCACGTAATACATGATCTGGCGGTAGCCGAAGCGCTGCAACATCAGCCACCACAACAGGCTCCATTGCTCGCGCCGCTCCATCAGGAAGCCGAACACCGCCGCCATCAGATCGACGACAACGAACACGGCGTAATAGACTGCCGACCGTTTTCAGATCGGCGTTGCTGAATTCGGAACCGTGCTGGAGATAGGCGATGTATTGCCACACGAGCTGCCAGACCAGCAGAAGGTCGGCGAGCGGCGCCAGCGCGGTCAGAAGAATCTGGAACAGCCAGACCTGCGGCAGCGCGATCATGCCAAGCGCACCATAGCGCGGATTGAAGGTCATGCGCCGGTACTTCCACAGGCATTGCAGCGTGCCATAGGCCCAGCGGAAGCGCTGCTTGGCCAGCGCGCGGGCCGTCGCCGGCGCCTCGGTCCAGGCGATCGCGCTCGAATCGAAAACGACGCGATAGCCCGCTTGCTGCACGGCGATGGTCAGCTCCTGATCCTCGGCCAGCGTGTCGCCGCGGAAGCCGCCGAGTTCGTTCAGCACGCTCCTGCGCCAGGCGCCGACCGCGCCCGGGACGACGGTGAGCGTGCCGAGCGCGGCCAGCGCGCGGCGTTCCAGATTCTGCGCCACGATATATTCCAGCGCCTGCCAGCGGGTGATCATGTTGATGCGGTTGCCGACCTTGGCGTTGCCGGCCACGGCGCCGACCGTCTCGTCGGCGAACCAGCGCACAAGCCTGCCGATGGTGTCGCGGTTGAACTGCGTGTCGGCATCGAGCGCGACGATGATCTCGCCCTTTGCGCGCGACAGCCCGACATTGAGCGCATTGGCCTTGCCGCCATTGGCGATTCGGATCAGCGCGACGCGCGGATCCGTGCCGAACGCGGACTGAAGCACGCCGAAGGTGTTGTCGTGCGAGCCGTCGTCAACGACGATGACCTCGAGATTGCGGTAGCTGGAGGCCAGGATGCCGCTAATCGTGCGGGCAACGACGCTCTCCTCGTTGTAGGCCGGAACGATCACCGAAATCGGGAACGCCTGCTCCTTTGGCGCCGGATCGAACTCGCTCTTTGCGCTGCGAGCGGCGCATGAGGCTCGCCGCGATCAGGAAGATCATGCGGCCGATGCCGAGGACAATCGCGGCCAGGAAGCACAGATAGAGCACGTGCCCCAGCGTGCTGAGCGCCAGGAATACGACGCGGTCGGTGAGCAATGCCATGGTCGGCGGCAGCGGCGGCATGGCCTCAGCCGGCGTCAAACCGGCGAGCGCCGACACAGGCACGAAGCGATAGCCCTGCGCCTGCAGCGTGTCGATCAGCTCGGGCAGGGCCGCCACGGTCTGCGAGCGGTCGCCCCCGGCGTCGTGCAACAGCACGATGTTGCGCGGCATGTCGCGGTGCACATCGTGGAGCTGCTTGAGCGTGCGGGCGATGATCTGGTCCTGCCGGGCAGCGCCCAGTCGACCGGATCGATGTGCTCGCCAACGGTGACATAGCCCATGCTTCTGCGCGATCTCGACCGGGATCAGTTCGTCCACATCGGTGGGCTCGGCGTCGCCCAGATAGGGCGGGCGGAACAGGCGCAGCGAGCGGCCGGTCAGCGCCTCGAACAGCCGCTGCGTCGCATTCAGTTCGAGGCGCACGCCCTCCGGCGCGGTGTCGGCGAGATTGGGATGGGTATAGGTGTGGTTGCCGACCTCGTGGCCCTCGGCGACCATGCGCTGCACCAGCCCGGGATTGGCCTCCGCATTGCTGCCGATGATGAAGAAGGTCGCGGGCACGTGCTCTGGCCTTGAGGATGTCGAGAATCTGCGGCGTCCATTCCGGGTCGGGGCCGTCGTCGAAGGTCAGCGCGATCTCCTTGTCGATGGGCGCCGAACTGGCGGATCACGTAGCTGGTCGGAAGCCTGAGATAGCGTTCGTCGTCGATGTCGCCGGTGTGGCGGTCGATGTCGAGCTTGCGCAGACCGTTGCTGGATGGGCGTCGACGCGCAGGATTTCGCCGCGGCCTTCGAAATCGATATCGTCATTATCGGGATATGTTCGAGATTGGCCGGCACGCCGGCGCCATAGGCGCGGCCCATCACCTCCCAGATCGAGGGATCCTCGCTGCCCAGCCGCCACAGCGCGTAGCCCGCCGGCTGATAGATGTCGGCGGCGTGGATCTGGTTGTAGGCGGTGACGGCGTCGAGGAACCAGACGTCGTGCTTGGTGCCGTCGTCCTCGGCATAGGAGAAATGCGGGTTGTCGGTGGCCGCATCGAAGCTGACGTCGGCGCCGGAATCGTGGGCGGCGATCACCGCGTCCTCGAAGGACAGGGCGTCGACATCGCTTGCCGTTCCAGTCATAGCCGTAATTGCCCAGCGCGACGATGGTGTGGTTGGGCGCGAGCACGCGCATGCGCTTGTCGAGCGTCGTTCTCGTACCAGCTCTGGCCGGCGATGCTGCCGGCGGGATCGGCGTCATGTGCTCGTCATAGGCCATCAGCATCGTGTAATCGACGTCTGCGCGTAATCCGCGAACGGCCATTTGTCGTCGTCGAACGGCGCGGCCAGGGCGACCGTCCAGCCATGCGGCGCGAAGGCGCTGCTGGAGCTCGCGCAGGAACAGGCGAAGATCGGGATAGGCGCGCCGGCGGCAGCGCTTCGAAGTCGATGGTCAGGCCCTGCAGATGATGCTGACCGCACGAAGGCGGCGACGCCTGCGACATGATGCCCGCCGCGATGGGGCGGCGAGGAGCCTCGCAAGGCCCGGTTCCGTCCCAGCGGCCGCGCGCTGGCGTTCTGCAGCACCGGCAGGATGGCGGTGTTGGGCTTGTTGCGCCGGACATAGGCGTAGACGTGCGCATTGAAGCTGGCGTGCAGGGCAAGCTCCGGCCCCTGCAGGTTGAGCCAGGTCGGCATCACGCGCAGTCGAGATGGGGCAGGGCGTGCTTGAGTGCCGGAAAGGCCGCGTCCTGCCAGTCGGGATAGAAGGCGATGGACAGCGGCCGGCCGGGCTTGGGCAGCATCGCCGTGGCCAGGGGGTGGGCGCGCATGCGCTTTTCGTTGCGTGCGCGCCTGAGCGCGGCCAGCCGTCCCCGCCTGAGACGCGCCTGCGTGGCCAACGCTTCGGCCGCCAGCACCAGACCGGGTGCGGCCGCCTTCTTTTCCAGGTTCTGGGTGGTCTTGATGGCGGTGAGTTCGCCCGGCAGCCGGAGGTTGGCCACGTGCGGCACGGCCGCGACGCTGGCGATAAAGGCGGCGCCCAAGAGGGTGCTGACCACCGCGACCGCCCAGCCCGCCAGCGAGACCCGCATTGCGCGGCGTCCGGTGGCATCGAAAAAGATCGGCTTGTTCGCCATGCTTTTGCCCGCCGGCTATTCCGGCGGCTTCTCCCTGCTAACAATGTGTCTATGCCAGTCGTGATTCCGCCAGCAGCCCCAGAGGAAGCGACGAATTCCCGCCCCGCGCAAATCAGCGCGCTTATCACCGGAGGAATTATCGCTGCCGGTTTTGGCTTTTGTTGGGCAGCCAACTGGCCCGGCCACCTCTCCGACAATTCGGTGGTCCAGCTGCTGGAAGGGCGGACGGGCATCTACGCCAACTGGCACCCTGCGGTGATGTCCTGGATGTTGGGGCTGGCGGACGCGGTTTTGGCGGGCACGGGCCTGTTCGTGCTCTTCGATGCGGCTCTTGTTTTCGGCACTTTACTGCTCCTTCTGGCGATCAAGCCGACCCAGGGCTGGCGGGCGCCGGTCGTGGCCGCACTGCTGATGGCGACGCCGCAATTCCTGATCTATCCGGGCATCGTCTGGAAGGACGTGCTGTTCGCGGGCGCGATGGCGGCGGGCTTCGCCGGGCTGGCGCTGGCGGCCGAGCTTTGGGCCAGAAGAGGGCTGCGTCTGGTCCTGATCGCTGCAAGCTTTGCGCTCTTCGTGCTGTCGGCTCTCACGCGGCAGAACGGCATCGTGGTGCTGCTTTTTGGCGCAGGCGCGCTTGGCTGGCTCGCAACGCGGCTTGAGCGCGCGCGGCGGGGTGCGGCCTATGGCGGGGTGGCGCTGGCCGCGGCGCTTGTTGCGGCCGGGGCTTCGCATTGGGCATTGGCTTCGCGCGTGCGCGGCGATCTGGGGCCGGGGGCGCAGATCGAGCTCCTGCAAAGCTATGACCTGATCGGCGCGCTTGCCGCCGATCCGGGCCTGAAGCTCGACGCGATCGCGCGTGCCGATCCGGGGCTGGACGAACTGATGCGCGGCGACGGCGTGCGGCTTTATACGCCTCAGCGCAACGACCCGCTGGGCGGCTCCGAGGCGCTTGCCGACGCGCTGGACGCAGCCCCCCCGGCCTCGTCGCCGGACAATGGGAGGCGCTCGTTCTCAATCACCCCGCGCTCTATCTGCGCGTGCGCTGGGCGGCGTTTCGCTGGGTGTTCCTGACGCCCGATATAGCGGCCTGCGTGCCATATTATTTCGGTGTCGACGGGCCGCCCGAAACGATGAAGGCGCTGGGCTATCACCGGCGCTGGGATAGCCGCGACCAGGCGCTTGAAGACTACGCCCGACACTTCTTGGGCACGCCGGTCCTGTCGCACGGCTTCTATGCGCTCATTGCCGTCCTGGCGTTGATCTTGCTGCTTGTGCGACGGACCCCCGCCGATCTCGCGGTGGCCGGGATGCTGGCGGCGTCGCTCGCATTCGCGGCGAGTTTCTTCGTGATCGCGATCGCCTGCGATTACCGCTATCTCTACGCGCTCGATCTGGCGGCGATGGCGGCCCTGTTCTATCTGGCGCTCGATCCGCGCCTAAGCGCGTCGGCCCGCGGCCGGTCTACAACTGAGCGTAGCCCCTAGCGGTCACCAGTTGCCCCCTGGAAGCCCGCTGAGCCGTTGGAATTGCGTGCGCAATCGTCAGGTGGAGCAGTCAGTTTTTGCACTCCCGATAGGGCTCTCGGTCTAACCCACGGAAAAGGCGGCGCAATTTCGCGTATTATCGGGAATCCGCGCTCTGGCAGAGAGGCTGACGCAAATTCCGCCGGCTCAAATTTCTTTGGTACGACGTTCGAGCTGCGAGAGCCGGTTTCACCCGTTGAGGGCCGGTTCCGCATCCCTGAAGTGGTGCCTGTTGATCCAGATGCCGGACGTCAGGGCCTGCATGACTGGAAAGCCGGATCAATTGGATGGCCAATCGATAAAGACATTCGACATGAATGAGCGTACAAGCTTCGGATATGGGTTGAAACGGCGGTCTGCCGTCCCCAGATAAGATAGCTAACGCCTAAAGTTTGTTCCTGTGATTTCCGGCGGCGCACTAGCGCCCTCGCGCCTCCGGCTTGCGAAAGCTTGCCGCGGCTTTGCGCGATTTGGGTGAGCCGTATCGGGAAGCCCCGGCGGTGAAGCGGCCCGGCGAAAGCCTTGTCTGTTTCGCCGCCGGTGGGCCGGGATCATTTGGGTCATCACAACAAATGCAGAAGGGATGGCCGGCCATGGTGAGGCGAACAAGCAGCAGCGATGTTGTCTTTGTCCGCCCGTTCATCCTCGACGGGATGGACGCGGTACAGCCGGCCGGCACCTACACGGTGGAGACAGAGACAGATGAAGACAGCCTCGACACGGTGTTCGCTCTCCCCTGGCGGCGGGTCCTGACGGTCATGCGCATCGCAAGACCAGGGCACGGTACGGAATATGTTCCCGTCAGCCCAGAGCGGCTTCATGAGGCGCTCATGCGCGATGGGGCTCAGCAAGATCCGGCATTGCCGTTCTCATCGGCCCGTCCAAAATCATGGCGCGATGGGCGGGCGCCATCCGCGCATACACCGCGAAATCGCCACTAGGAAAGAACGCAATGCAGATAACAATCTATCACAATCCCGATTGCGGCACTTCGTGCAACGCGCTCGCCAATATCCGCAAGCTCGGTCACGACCCGCGTATCGTTGAATATCTCAAGACTCCCTTGTCCCGCGCCGAGATCGTGGCCCTTATCGCGCGAATGGACATTCCCGCGCGCAATGTCGTTCGCCGCAAGGAACCGTTGTTCCAGGAGCTGGGGCTCGACGAGAAGGACGTGACAGAAGACGAATTGCTCGATGCGCTTGCGGAAAATCCGGTTCTGATCAACCGCCCGATCGTGGTCGTGCAGCGCGGCGAAAATGTTGTTGCGCGTCTTTGCCGGCCGAGTGCGCTTGTAGCATCTCTGCTCGGCAAGGTGTCGTCAGATACATGAGTGCGAGTGACGCCTATCGCCTCAGCCGCGTCCAGGCCGAAGGCTGGAATGCAGCGCGTAGCCTTCCGCCTAGCGATCTTGCAGATATCGACGCGGCGACGGTCCATTCGCTTAATCCATATCGAAGCGATCCTGAAAAAGCCCGCTGGGTCGCAGGGTTTTATGGTGCGTTCAAAGTGTTGGATGCCGGTTCGAAATAGAAACAGGTGCCTCGCGCCATGTCCCGCCGCGCGAGATTTCTTGTCGCTATAATGTCTAGATCGTGTGCGAGACTGACTTATGTTCGAATCCAGGGCCGAATTGCGCGCCGCCATTGCCCCCTTCGAAGTCCCGAGCCTCGCGCGCGGTTTTTGGCAACTCATAACTTCCATCGGCCTTTACATTGCGGTGCTCGCGCTGATGTATTGGTCGCTTGGAATCTCGTACTGGCTTACGCTGGCGCTGGCTTTTCCCGCTGGCGCGCTGCTTGTGCGGGTGTTCATCGTGCAACACGATTGCGGGCACGGGTCCTTCTTCGCGTCGCGGCGCGCCAACGACATCGTCGGCCGAATCTGCGGGTTGCTCACACTGGCGCCGTATCAGAACTGGCGCCGCCAGCATGCACAGCACCATGCCAACTGGAACAATCTCGACCGGCGCGAATCCGGCGCGGACATATATTCGACTTGTTTGACCGTGGCCGAATATCGCGCGCTTTCGCCATGGCGGCGCTTTCTCTATTGCCTGCCGCGCCATCCGTTGCTGGCCAACATCGTCTTTCCGCCGCTGGTGTTCCTGCTGCTCTATCGCCTGCCGTTCGACACGCCGAGGGCGTGGAAGCACGAACGCCGCTCGGTGTGGCTGACTGATTTCGCGATCGTGGCGGCCGTCGTCGTCCTCGGGCTCTTTCTCGGCTTTCGTGCCGTTCTGCTGGTGCAGTTGCCGGTCGTGATCGTGACGACGATCATTGGCGTGTGGCTATTTTCGGTTCAGCACCGCTTCGAAGGCGCGCAATGGCTGCGCCAGAGCGAGTGGAATTTCGCCGGTGCGGCGCTGAACGGCACATCCTATCTTGCATTGCCGCGCGTTTTGCATTGGATGACCGGCAATATCGGCTTCCATCACATCCACCACCTTTCGCAGCGCATCCCCAATTATCGGCTCCCGGCCTGCCATCACCAGAACCCGCAATTGCAGCCGCAAATGCCGCTGACGCTGTGGCGTGCCCTGGGGGCCGGCAGGCTGACCTTGTGGGACGAAGATGCGGGCCGCCTCGTGCGCTTTCGCGATGCCCATCGAACTGGCGAGATGGCAGAGTCGTAACCGCAGCGCGTCGTCTTCGGCGGCCAAGGCTATGCGCCGAGCGAAACACAGGCGGCGCACTGATCGGCCAAGATATCGTTACCGTAGATTAATGTGCCCCCCGCGGACAGCTTGATCGAGATCAAGAATGCGCGCGCGGAGGCCGTCACATTCCACACATGGACACGGCAATCAGTCCTCTTGCCGGCAAGTCGGCCCCGGCGTCGCTGCTCATCGACGTGTCGAAGCTGCTCGCAGCCTATGCCGACCGACGTCCGGATCCGGCAGTGCCGGCGCAGCGCGTTGCATTTGGCACTTCGGGGCATCGCGGCTCCTCGTTGAAGAGAAGCTTCAACGAGTGGCATATCCTGGCGATCACCCAGGCCATTTGTGATCACCGCAAACGAAAGGACATAGACGGCCCGCTGTTTCTAGGCATCGACACGCACGCATTGTCGGGGCCGGCTTATGTGAGTGCACTCGAAGTGCTGGCTGCCAATTGTGTGGATGTTATGCTCGCCGAGCACGACGAATTCACGCCGACACCCGTCATTTCTCACGCCATACTCACTTACAACCGTGGCCGGGACGCGGCGCTGGCCGACGGTATCGTCATCACGCCGTCGCACAATCCGCCCGACAATGGTGGATTCAAATACAACCCGCCCAATGGCGGGCCGGCGGATAATGAAGTCACCGGATGGATCCAGGCCAGAGCCAACGTGCTTCTGGAGCGCGGTCTTCAGGGCGTGAAGCGCGTGCCGTTCGAGCGCGCTCAGCGTGCAACGACCACACACCGGCACGACTTTCTGAGTGCCTATGTGGACGATCTCGGCAGCGTGCTCGATATGGATGCGATCGCTGGCGCCAAGATCAGCATGGGCGTGGACCCGCTTGGCGGCGCAGGCGTTCACTATTGGGGCCGGATCGCCGAGCGCTATGGCCTCGATCTCACGGTCGTGAACGAAGCCGTGGATCCCACATTTCGCTTCATGACGGTCGATTGGGACGGTCAGATTCGCATGGACCCATCCTCGTCCTACGCCATGCAGAGCCTGATCGGCCTCAAGGATCGCTTCGACATCGCCTTTGCCTGCGACACCGACCATGACCGGCACGGGATCGTCACCCCAAGCGCGGGCCTGCTGCCGCCCAACCATTACCTTTCGGTCGCCATCTTCTACCTCTTCCAGCATCGGCCGAAGTGGAGCAAGGATGCGGCGGTCGGCAAGACGGTCGTCAGCAGCCAGATGATCGATCGCGTTACGGCAAAACTCGGCCGCAAGCTCTACGAGGTGCCGGTCGGGTTCAAATGGTTCGTGGATGGCCTGCTCGACGGTTCGTTAGGCTTTGGCGGCGAAGAGAGTGCGGGTGCATCTTTTGTGCGTCTGGATGGCAGCGTCTGGACGACAGACAAGGACGGCATTGTTCCGGCTTTGCTGTCGGCGGAGATTACCGCGCGCTTGGGCCGCGATCCCGGCGAACTCTACCGCGATCTGGCCGCCGAATTCGGCGATCCCGTTTACGATCGTGTCGAGGCGCCAGCGACCCTGGAGCAGAAGCAAAAACTGGCGCGGCTCTCGCCTCAGCAGGTTACGTCTACGGAGCTCGCAGGCGAAAAGATCGAGAATATTTTCACCAAGGCGCCCGGCAACGGCGCAGCAATCGGCGGCTTGAAGGTGAGCGCCGCGAGCGCGTGGTTTGCAGCCCGGCCATCCGGCACCGAGGACATCTACAAAATCTATGCGGAGAGTTTTCGCGGCGCCGATCATCTGCGGCAGGTCCTGGCACAGGCACACGCCATTGTCGATGCGGCGCTGGCAGCACCGGCGGCGCATTCGCAGGACAAGCCATGAGCGAGCACACAACGGACGGTCCGCCGAGCGGGAGCCTTCTGGATACGGACATCGACGGCTTTGGGCCCTTGTCTGAGCTTGCCCTGGATATGCGTTCATCGTGGAATCATGCCACCGACCGGCTCTGGCGGCAGCTCGATCCGGTGCTGTGGGAGCTCACGCACAACCCCTGGGTCGTTCTGCAAACGGTGTCGCGCAAGAAGCTCCAACAAAATCTGGCCGACCCCGCTTTCCGGAAAAGCGTCGATGATCGGGTGCAGGCCAGGCACAAGGCCGCGCGGGCGCCGGCCTGGTTTCAGAAAGCCCATCCAAATTCTGCGCTGAGCAGTATTGCCTATTTCAGCATGGAATTCATGTTGAGCGAGGCCTTGCCCATCTATTCTGGCGGGCTGGGCAATGTGGCCGGCGATCAGTTGAAGGCGGCCGGCGATCTGGGCATTCCGGTCGTCGGCGTGGGGCTGCTCTATCAGCAAGGCTATTTTCGCCAGGTGATCGATCAGGATGGCGCGCAACAGGCCATCTTCCCCTACAACGATCCCGGACAATTGCCGGTCACGCCGTTGCGCCGGCCGGATGGAGAGTGGCTGCGGCTGCAGCTCGACCTTCCGGGCTATCCGATCTGGCTGCGCGTCTGGCAGGTCCAGGTCGGGCGGCTGAAGCTCTATTTGCTGGACAGCAATGACGAGGCGAACTTTCCGCCTTACCGGGGCATCACCAGCGAACTTTACGGCGGCGGGCCGTACCTGCGCCTGATGCAAGAGCTGGTACTTGGGATCGGCGGTTGGCGGCTGCTCGCTGCGCTCGGTATCGAGCCCGAGGTCTGCCACCTGAACGAAGGCCATGCCGCGCTTGCCGTGCTGGAACGGGCGCGGAGTTTCATGCAGGCGACCGGCCAGACCTTCGCGGTCGCACTGGCCGCAACACGTCCGGGCAATCTCTTCACCACGCACACAGCCGTCGCCGCCGGCTTCGACCGTTTCACGCCGGACCTCGTCGAGCACTGCCTGGGTGGCTATGCGCGAAGGGAATTGGGCATCGCATTCGAAGATTTTCTGGCGCTGGGTCGCGAGAATCCCAACGATCCGGCAGAGAGCTTCAACATGGCCTATCTGGCGATCCGGGGCAGCGGGGCGGTGAATGGCGTGAGCCGCCTGCACGGAAAGGTGAGCCGGAGCCTGTTTGCGCCGCTCTTTCCGCGCTGGCCGGTGGACGATGTGCCGGTCGGGCACGTCACCAATGGCGTCCATATGCGCACCTGGGATTCGGCAGCATCCGACGCGCTGTGGACGCAGGCTTGCGGCAAGGATCGGTGGCTGGGAACCGCGGAAACCCTGGAACAGGACATTCGCCGTATCTCCGACGCCGATCTGTGGAAATTTCGCACGGAGGCCAGCACCGCGCTTGTCGAATACGCACGCGAGCGCTTGTCCAGGCAACTGGCCGCATCCGGCGCGCCGCCCGAGGCAGTGGAAGGCGCGAAACATCTGTTCGATCCCAAGGCGTTGACGTTGGGCTTTGCGCGCCGTTTCGCGACCTACAAGCGACCGAACCTGCTGCTGCATGACACGCAGCGGTTGTTGCGCCTATTGGCGAATCCGGAGCGTCCGGTTCAACTCATCATCGCCGGCAAGGCACATCCGGCCGATGGCGCAGGCCAAGACCTGATCCGGGAATGGATGCATTTCATCCGGCAGCCCGACGTGCGCCCCCATGTCATCTTCCTCAGCGATTACGACATGCGCCTGACCGGGCAGCTCGTTCAGGGCGTCGACGTTTGGCTCAACACGCCGCGCCGCCCCTGGGAAGCGTGCGGCACCAGCGGCATGAAGGTGCTGGTCAATGGCGGCATCAATCTGTCGGAATTGGATGGCTGGTGGGCGGAGGCCTATACGCCGGACGTGGGATGGGCCTTGGGCGACGGCCAAGAACATGATCACGATCCCGCCTGGGACGCGGCCGAAGCCCACGAACTCTACGGCCTTCTCGAACACGAAGTCATTCCGGAGTTCTATAGCCGGGACGAAAGCGGCATTCCCACCGCCTGGATCAAGCGGATGCGCGAAAGCATGGCGCGCCTGACGCCGCAGTTTTCCACCAATCGCTCCGTGCGCGAATATACCGAGCAGCATTATCTGCCTGCCGCCGCCGCCTATCGCGCGCGAACGGCAAACAAAGGCGCGCTCGGCAAGAAAATCGCCGATTGGCGGAGCGACTTGGACCGCAAATGGGCCGATCTGCATTTCGGCGATGTGAAGGTTGAGACACACGGTGATCGGCACACATTCGAGGCCCAGCTCTGTCTCAACGACCTTGATCCGGACGCTGTGCAGGTGGAACTTTATGCAGACGGCATCACGGGCGGTGCGCCCATCCGCAAAGCAATGACGCGCCTTCGCCCATCGGATGGCGCGCCAGGCGGCTATGTTTACCGCGCGACGGTGGCTGCCGATCGCCCAGAAGCTGACTATACGGCGCGGGTGATCCCGTATCGCGAAGGCGTCGCGATCCCGCTGGAGGACGCGCGCATTTTGTGGCAGCGATGATGCGGGCAGCGAAAGACGAGAGGATGCAGAAGGCGCCGGCAATCACTTGTTTGTTCGTCGATATCGGCGGCGTTCTACTGAGCGATGGGTGGGGGCGCGAATCCCGCAAACTCGCGGCTGAACATTTCAAGCTGGACGCGGCCGAAATGGAGGATCGCCACCAGCTGATCTGGAATACCTATCAGAAGGGGCAATTCACGCTAGAAGAATATTTGGACCTTGCCGTCTTCTACAAAAGGCGGCCGTTCACCCGCACCCAGTTTCGTGAGTTCATGTTCGCGCAATCGAAGCCCTACCCGGAGATGATCGATCTGGTTGCCCGGCTTCGGGCTCGGCATGGGTTGAAAATCGCCGTGGTCAGCAATGAGGGGCGCGAACTGAATGCGTATCGCATTCGAAAGTTCAAGCTGGACCGTTTTGTGGATGTCTTCATTTCCTCCTGCTTCGTCCATGTGCTGAAGCCCGACGCGGAGATCTTCCGGCTGGCGCTGGATGTCGCCCAGGCCCCGGCGCAGCAGGTTATCTACATCGAAAACACGGCGATGTTCGTCGAGATCGCTGAAGGGCTTGGAATTCGAAGCATTCTTCACACGGATTACAAGGCCACCAGTGCAAAACTGGCGTCGTTCGGATTGCACGTTGATGAAGGAGGCGCGCATGGCACCGGCTAATCCCCGCATCCTGACGATCAATGGCGGCTCATCGAGCATCAAATTCGCGCTGTTCGAAGCCGGTGACTCGCTCCGGCGTATTCTCAGCGGCGCGGTCGAGCGTATCGGTCTGCCGAAAGCCGCCTTGCGCGTGAAAAGCCTGAACCTGCCGGACGAGGTGCTGCAAAATGTGCCGGCGCCCGATCATACGGCGGCCGCCAATCTCGTCATGGATTGGATCGCAGAACGCAGCGGGCACGATGGCTTGACCGCCGTCGGCCATCGCATCGTGCATGGGGGACCGAAATACAGCGCGCCGCAGCGCATCACGGCGCAAATGATCGAGGCGTTGCGCCGGCTCGGTCCGTTCGATCCCGATCATCTGCCCGAAGAGATCCTGCTGACCGAGGTCTTTCATCGCCGCTTTCCCGACCTGCCCCAGGTGGCCTGTTTCGACACGGCCTTCCATCATGACATGCCGCAGATCGCCCGGCTGCTTCCGATCCCGCGCCGCTATGAGGCGCAAGGCGTGCGGCGCTATGGCTTCCACGGGTTGTCCTATGCCTACCTGATGGAAGAACTCGCACGCCTTGGCGACCCGGCGGCAACAAATGGCCGGGTGATCCTGGCCCATCTCGGTAGCGGCGCCAGCCTGGCAGCCGTACGCAACGGAAAATCCATCGATACGACCATGAGTTTCACGCCGGCGGCAGGCGTGCCGATGAGCACCCGCTCCGGCGATCTCGATCCCGGCTTGGTTTGGTACATGGCGCAAACCGAACAGATGGGCGCGCAGGCATTCAACACGATGGTCAATCGTGAATCCGGGTTGCTCGGACTTTCCGGAACCAGCGGTGACATGCGCGATCTGCTCGAATGCGAGACGCGCGATGAGCGCGCGGCCGAGGCGATCGCGCTGTTCTGCTATCAGGTCAAGAAACGGATCGGAGCCTATGCGGCGGCGCTCGGCGGATTGGACACGCTGGTATTTTCCGGCGGCATGGGAGAGCGCGCGCCCACCATCCGTGCTCGAATTTGCGCCGAATTGGGCTTTCTGGGAATCGCACTCGATACGAAGCGCAACGCTGAAAACGCAGCCCTGATCTCGGCGGAGGGCGGCCAGGTGCGGATTCGGGCGATGCATACCGACGAAGAAATCATGATCGCACGATCCGTCGCAAGCGTGCTCGATATCGGCTCAAACACGAAGGTCTAAATCTTGAAAACCGACACACTGCCGCCGGACCTGCTCGGCAAGATGAATGCCTATTGGCGGGCCGCCAATTACCTGTCGGTCGGCCAGATCTATCTCTACGACAACCCGCTTCTGCGCGAGCCCCTGAAGCTGTCGCACGTCAAGCCGCTTGTGGTCGGCCATTGGGGAACGACGCCGGGGCAGAATTTCATCTATGTGCATCTCAACAGGGTCATCAAGAAATACGACCTGGACATGTTCTACATCGCCGGTCCCGGCCATGGCGGCCCCGCACTGGTGGGAAACACCTATCTCGAAGGCAGCTACAGCGAGATCTATCCCGATATCAGTCAGGACGAAGCGGGCTTGAAGAAGCTGTTCAAGCAGTTCTCGTTTCCGGGCGGCATCTCGAGCCATGTCGCACCGACGACGCCCGGCTCGATCCACGAAGGCGGCGAGCTGGGATATTCGCTCAGCCATGCGTTCGGGGCGGCGTTCGACAACCCTGACCTGATCGTTGCCTGCATCATCGGCGATGGCGAGGCCGAAACCGGCCCGCTGGCGACGGCATGGCAGTCCAACAAATTCCTCGATCCGATCAGCGACGGGGCCGTGCTGCCGATCCTTCATCTCAACGGCTACAAGATCAGCAATCCCACCGTGCTGGCGCGCATCGAGCATGAGGAGCTGGAGCAGTTCCTCCGCGGCTGCGGCTGGGCGCCCTATTTCGTCGAAGGCGACGAGCCGGAAGCCATGCATCAGCTTATGGCCGGCGTTCTGGACACGGCCATAGAAGACGTCAAGCGCATCCAAAGCCATGCGCGCAGCGGCAACGACACCACGCGGCCGCGCTGGCCGATGATCGTGCTCAGATCGCCCAAGGGCTGGACAGGCCCGAAAATGGTCGACGGCCTGCAGATCGAAGGCACGTTCCGCGCCCATCAGGTGCCGCTGCTGGTGGATGCGGATCATCCCGACCATCTCGCACAACTTGAATCCTGGATGAAGCGTTACAAGCCAGAGGAGCTGTTCGATGCGCGCGGCCGGTTGATGCCAGAACTGGCGGAGCTGGCGCCGGCGGGCGCGCGGCGGATGGGTGCGAACCCGCACACCAACGGCGGCGTGCTGTTGCGCGACCTGCGCATGCCCGATTTTCACGCCCATGCCGTCACTGTGCCGTCACCCGGCGCCGTGGACGGCCAGGATACGATGGTTCTGGGGAAATTTTTGCGCGATGTCGAAAGGCTCAACCAGGATCAGCGCAATTTCCGCATCTTCGGTCCGGACGAAACTGTCTCCAATCTTCTGGGCGCGGTTTTTGAAGCCAGCGATCGGCAATGGGATGCGCGCATCGTCGAGAACGACGAATTCCTTGCGCCGTCCGGCCGCGTTTTGGACTCCATGCTCAGCGAGCATCAATGCGAGGGTTGGCTGGAAGGCTATCTGCTGACCGGGCGCCACGGTCTGTTCAATTGCTACGAAGCGTTCATCCATATCGTCGATTCGATGTTCAATCAGCATGCCAAATGGCTAAAGGTCACGGCGGAACTGCCTTGGCGGCGGAAGATCGCGTCGCTCAACTACCTGCTGGCCTCCCATGTCTGGCAGCAGGATCACAACGGCTTCACCCATCAGGATCCCGGCTTCCTCGATCACGTCGTGAACAAGAAGGCCGACATCGTGCGAATTTACCTGCCGCCCGATGCCAATTGCCTGCTGTCGGTCTTCGATCATTGCCTGCGCAGCCGGCATTACGTGAATGTGGTGGTGGCCGGCAAGCACCCGCTTCCGCAATGGCTGACCATGGATGAAGCGCTGGTGCATTGCACCGAAGGCGTCGGTATCTGGAAATGGGCCAGCAACGACGCCGGCGCGGAGCCGGACGTGGTGATGGCCTGTTGTGGCGACACGCCGACGCTGGAGGTCCTGGCCGCGGTTTCCATCCTTCGCACGCATCTGCCAGACCTTAAGATCCGGGTGGTCAATGTGGTCGATCTGATGAAGCTGCAGCCCAGCTCCGAACACCCGCACGGACTGAGCGAAAAGGACTACGATTTGCTCTTCACCAAGGACAAGCACATCGTCTTCGGCTTCCACGGTTATCCCTGGCTGGTCCATCGGCTGACCTATCGCCGGACCAACCGCAATCTGCACGTCCGCGGCTACAAGGAAGAGGGCACGATCACGACGCCCTTCGATATGCGGGTCCAGAACGATCTGGATCGCTTCCATCTGGTGCAAGACGTGGTCGATCGGCTGCCGCAACTGGGCGCCAAGGGGAATTATCTGAAACAGGCGATGCAGGACAAGCTGATCGAGCACAAGCTGTACATCGACAAGCACGGCGAGGACTTACCGGAAATCCGGAACTGGAAGTGGGGCATCCCCCAATGACGGCGCGGATGCCGCGGCCGGCGTTTTCGCATCCCGCAACGGGCGAGACCTGAAGCACGGCAACGACAGAAAGACTATCCGCCATGACAGCCAGCACCGAACAGACGAAGGCGCCCCCTCCGAACTCCAAATCCCAGCCGGAACAGACACCCGATCCGAAAGACGATCTGAAGTCCCTGCCCCTGGCGGAGGTGGAGAAGAAACTGGGATCGTCGCCTGATGGCCTGACCCAGGCCGAGGCGCAGAAACGACTGGCTCAATACGGGCCGAACGAGATCGCGGAGAAGAAGACCAATGAGGTCCTGAAATTCCTCTCCTATTTCTGGGGGCCGATCCCCTGGATGATCGAGGCGGCTGTCATCCTTTCTGCGATTGCCAGGCACTGGCCGGACTTTGGCATCATCCTGGCGCTGCTTCTGGCCAACGCCGTGGTCGGCTTCTGGGAAGAACATCAGGCGGGCAATGCCATCGCTGCCCTGAAGGCCAAGCTGGCAATCAAGGCCCGCGTGATACGTGATGGGAAGTGGGTCAATCCGGCGGCGCGTGAGTTGGTGCCCGGCGACGTCATCCGTTTGCGTCTGGGCGACATCGTGCCGGCGGATGCGCGCCTCCTGGACGGTGACCCGATAGAAGTGGATCAGTCCGCGCTGACGGGGGAATCCCTGCCTGCGTCGCGCAAGACGGGCGATACCGTGTTTTCCGGTTCGATCGTTCGTCAGGGCGAGATCGGCGCATTGGTCTATGCCACCGGCGCGCGCACCTATTTCGGCAAGACGGCCGAACTGGTGCAGGAGGCGCACACCGTCAGCCATTTCCAGCGCGCGGTGCTGAAGATCGGCGACTATCTGATCGTCCTCGCCGTTGCCTTGGTGGCGGTGATTATCACCGTCGCACTGTTCCGTGGGGATCCGATCCTCACCACATTGCAATTCGCCCTGGTGCTGACGGTGGCCGCGATTCCCGTGGCCATGCCGACGGTACTCTCCGTCACCATGGCGGTCGGCGCGCGCCTGCTGGCCGGCAAGCAGGCGATTGTGACCCGGTTGGCGGCCATCGAGGAATTGGCAGGCGTCGATGTGCTGTGCGCAGACAAGACCGGCACCCTGACCCAGAACAAGCTGACGCTGGGCGACCCATTCAGCGTGAACAATGTCCCCGCCGAACAGGTGATCCTCTATGCCGCATTGGCGTCGCGTGCGGACAACAAGGACACCATCGATCTGGCCGTGCTGGGCGGGTTGAAGGACGATCAGGCCTTGAAGCCCTATCAGGTGACCCACTTCCAGCCCTTCGATCCGGTGCACAAGCGCACGGAGGCTACCGTCAAGGGTGCGGACGGGAAGGAATTCAAGACCACGAAAGGCGCGCCCCAGGTAATCCTCGAATTGTCGGCCAATGCCGAAGAGGTCAAGGCCGCCGTCGACAAGGCGGTCAACGACTTCGCGGCGCGTGGCTTTCGCTCGCTGGGCGTAGCGCGCGCCGACGCAGACGGCAAATGGCAGTTTCAGGGCGTGTTGCCTCTGTTCGATCCGCCGCGCGACGATGCCAAGGCCACAATTGCCACGGCGCGGCAGATGGGCGTGCGGATCAAAATGGTGACAGGCGATGCGCTGGCCATCGCGCTCGAAACCGCCAAGAAATTGGGGATGGGAACGAACATTCTCGACGCCAGCGGCCTGGGCGACGCAAAACGTCAGGAGACTGCGGCAGAGACCAAGTCCATCGAGAACGCCGACGGTTTCGCGCAAGTTTTTCCCGAACACAAATTCCACATCGTGGACATTCTTCAAAAGCGCGGCCACATCGTCGGCATGACGGGTGACGGGGTGAATGACGCGCCCGCACTGAAAAAGGCCGATTGCGGCATCGCCGTTTCGAGCGCGACGGACGCGGCGCGCGCGGCGGCCTCCATCGTGCTGCTGACGCCGGGCCTGTCGGTGATCATCGACGCGATGAAAGAGAGCCGGAAGATTTTCCAGCGCATGAACAGCTACGCGATCTATCGCATCGCCGAGACGCTGCGCGTGCTGTTCTTCATGACGCTTGCTATCCTGGTCTTCAATTTCTATCCGTTGACCGCGGTGATGATCGTGATGCTGGTTCTGCTGAATGACGGCGCCATCCTGTCCATCGCCTACGACAATGTTCACTACAAGGATGCGCCCGAAGCCTGGAACATGCGCATGGTGCTGGGAATCTCCACGGTGCTGGGCCTCATCGGGGTCGTGGCGGCGTTCGGCCTGTTCTACCTTGGCGAGCGCGTATTCCACCTCGACCGCGCACATATTCAGACGCTGATGTATCTGAAACTGTCCGTGGCCGGGCATCTGACGATCTTCCTGACCCGCACGCGTGGGCCCTTCTGGTCCATACGCCCCGCGCGAATTCTTTGGATTGCCGTGCTCGGCACGCAGACCGTGGCGACCCTGATCGCGGTCTATGGGCTGTTCATGACCCCGCTGGGCTGGGGCTGGGCGGCGTTCGTCTGGGGCTATGCGCTCGTCTGGTTCCTCGTGAACGACCGCGTGAAATTACTCGCCTACCGAGTATTCGATCCGACCGCCACACCCCTCTTGGCCAAAAAGGCCCCCGCCGACCCGACGCAACGGATCGCCAAGCGCGCCTATCAGATTTACGAGCAGGAAGGCCGCAACGAAGGTCATGCGGTGTCAAACTGGCTCGAAGCCGAGCGGGAAATTCAGAAAGACCACACCGTCACGCCAAACGATTGAAAGGACACTGGGCGCCACATCATCGGCTTCCAAAGCGAGAACAATGACAACTCCACTACGATCCGATGCTTTGGTATTGTTCGGCGCCAGCGGCGACCTTGCATACAAGAAGATATTTCCCTCGCTTTACGCGATGTGCAAGCGCGGCAAGCTTGACATCCCCGTCGTCGGCGTCGCCAAATCCGGTTGGAAACTCGACGATTTCAAGAGCCATGTCGAGAGCGCCATCCGCAAATCCGGGGGCCTCGATGAGGCGGTGGTTTCACGGCTTATCGCCCTGTTGCATTACGTAGACGGCGATTACCGGGATGTGGAAACCTTCCGGCGATTGCGCGCGGCGCTCGACGGCACCAAGCATCCGCTGCACTATCTCGCCATTCCGCCCAGCATGTTTCCCACTGTCGTCGAGGGCCTAGGCCAGACCGGTTGCGCCGACGGCGCGCGCGTTGTGGTGGAAAAGCCGTTCGGGCGCGACCTGGAATCCGCCAAGGCACTGGACCGAACGTTGCACGGCGTATTCGCCGAGAGCGACATCTTCCGTATCGACCATTATCTCGGCAAAGAACCGGTTCAGAATCTGCTCTATTTCCGCTTCGCCAACGCGTTTCTCGAACCGATCTGGAACCGCAACTATGTCAGAAGCGTGCAGATCACCCTGGCCGAGACATTCGGTGTGGAAGGGCGGGGCCGCTTCTATGAGGAGGTCGGCGCGATCCGCGACGTCATCCAGAACCACTTGCTTCAGATCGTCGCCATCGTGGCCATGGAGTGTCCGATCGGCCACGACAGCGCCTATATACGCGACGAGAAGGTCAAGGTGTTCAACGCTATCCGGCCTTTGAGCCAGAGCCAGCTCGTCCGCGGCCAATATCGCGGATATCGGGACGAAGCGGGCGTGGCGCCCGACTCCAGGATCGAAACCTTCGCCGCTTTGCGCCTTCACGTCGATTCGTGGAGATGGCAAGGCGTGCCATTTCTCGTGCGCGCCGGAAAATGCCTTCCGGTCACTGCAAGCGAGGTTGTCGTCGATCTGCAGTATCCCCCGCAAATTGTCTTCAAGGCTGACAAGCCAAGCCGGCCCAATTACTTCCGCTTCCGCCTGGGGCCGGATGTGGCGATCGCGCTTGGCGCCCGGGCGAAGGAACCCGGCGAGGCCATGATCGGCAGGGAGATGGAGCTCAATCTCGTGCACCGCCATGGCGACGAGATGGAGGCGTACGAGCGACTGATCGGCGACGCCATGATAGGCGATAACGCCCTGTTCGCTCGCCAAGACAGCGCCGAAGCGCAATGGCGCATTGTCGATCCCATTCTTGGCATCGAAACACCACTTTGCGAATATGAGCCCGGGACGTGGGGGCCGCAGGAAGCCGACAGCATCGCAAAGAACGTCGGCGGCTGGCGCAATCCCGTGTTCTCCGCCGCGCCGGAGCGCGCGACATGAATGTAAGGACCTGTTGCCGACGACGCTTTCGTCCTCGCGGAGCCGGGATCGGCAGCAGAGCGCAGCGGCTGGTACCAGCGGAAGGAAAGCTATGAAAATCCACACCAAGGACTTTCGCGTGACTGAAGGCGACGAAGTCGATCTCGCGAAATGGCCGACGAAAGTCGATCCGGTCTACAAATCGAAACACCAATACAAGAAGCTTCTGGAGGAACACGTCGAGAAGCTGAGCGCACAACAGCAGCTTCTCTACGCCGACAACCGCCACGCAGTCCTGCTGATCTTTCAGGCCATGGATGCGGCAGGAAAGGACGGCGCCATCCGGCATGTAATGTCGGGCGTCAATCCGCAGGGCTGCCAGGTCTTCAGCTTCAAGCACCCCAGCGCCACCGAACTGGAACATGATTTCCTCTGGCGCACCACGCGCGATCTGCCGGAACGCGGGCGCATCGGCATCTTCAATCGATCATATTACGAGGAGGTGCTGATCGTCCGGGTCCATCCCGAGATTCTCCGCAGTGAAGGGCTCCCGGACGCACCGCGTCGCGGCAGGGAGGTCTGGCAGGATCGGTATCGCTCGATCGTCGATTTGGAAAAGCATCTTCATGCGAACGGTACCCGTATCATCAAGTTCTATCTTCACCTCTCGAAGGAAGAGCAGCGCAAGCGCTTTCTGGCCCGCATCGACGAACCGGAAAAGAACTGGAAATTCAGCCTCGCGGACATCGAGGAACGCAAATTCTGGGGTCATTACATGGACGTGTATGGTGCCTGCCTCGGCGCGACGAGCACCGATTGCGCGCCCTGGTATGTCGTTCCCGCCGACGACAAGGAAAACGCGCGCCTTATCGTATCGCAGATCGTTCTCGACACACTCGACGACCTCAAAATGTCCTCTCCCAAAGTGACGCCCAAGCGCCGCAAGGAATTGCTGGCGATCCGCAAGCGGCTCGCGAAGTGAATGCTCGAGCGCCAGCTGCAGGAAGACCAATGGCACACAGGCGTGGTGTGCCTCGGCCCCACGGGGGTGTCGGCCGTGCGCAGGTTCTCTCCTCGGCGCCGATCACTCTGGCATATACTCGCCATCGCAAGACCGCATTCGTGAACGGGGAGCGATATGAGAGTGGACCGAGAACGATTGGGCAACGGGCAGCAGCACCGCATGCTGCGCGAAACGACCGCGCCGAACTTCCTGGATTCGTCCCGCGAATGGCGGCGGCTGTTTTCGGAAGGCTGGGGGACATTCCTGCTTGTCGTGGTCGCGGCCGGCGCGGATGTCGTGTCTGCGCGGAGCGGCGGCGCGATCACGCTGGCCATGGCCGTGGTGGCGCCAGGCATGATGGTCATGGTCGTCATCTACTTCATGGGCACCGTCAGCGGGGCACATCTCAATCCCGCCGTCACGCTCGCCTTCGCGGCCCGGCGAAACTTCCCCTGGGGGCGCGTGCCGGGCTACATCTTGGCGCAGGTTGCCGGCGGCATCGCGGCCGGAGTCTTCCTGCGCGTTATGTTCGGGACAATCGGCAACCTTGGAGCGACCGTGCCGGGTACGGGCGTAAGCGCCCTGCAGGCGCTGGCCATGGAAGTGCTGCTTACCGCGGGGCTGGTGAATACGATTCTGGGCACCGCATCGGGTGCCCGCAATATCGGCACCAATGGCGCCATCGCGGTCGGCGGCTATATCGCGCTCGCCGGCCTCTGGGCTGCCCCCATCAGCGGCGCATCGATGAACCCGGTGCGTTCGCTGGCGCCCGATCTGGTCCGCGGAGACTTCGGTTCGACCTGGATCTATCTCGTCGGCCCGCTCGCCGGCGCCATGATCGCAGTCGGGTTCGAATGGATTCTGAAAGGCCCACCCACGACCACTGGGGCAATCGCTGCGCAGGGCACACTGCAGGAAGATGAAGCTGCCCCGGACACAGGGTGAGCGTTTCCGGAATTCCTCTAAGTGATTTATATCACTGAATGAAATTCTGGCGGAGCCGGAGGGATTCGAACCCTCGATACGTCTTTAAAACGTATAACGGTTTAGCAAACCGCCGCCTTCAGCCTCTCGGCCACAGCTCCGTTCCGCAGGGTGCGCGGGGCGGCCCACTCTTGCCCGACTTTGATCAGGCTCACAAGCCCGGGCGCCCGTGCACTTATATATAGGGCCACCGTCGACGGAGGATCATCTTGCCGGCCGAACAGGGGGTTGCAGCAGCTGCCCAGAAGCAAGGAGCCGCGGCGCCGGCCGGCGCGGCTATCCATGTCGCCGAGGCCGGGCTGAGCGAGGCCGAGGCCCGCGACCGCCTGTTCCGCCATGGTCCCAATGAGTTGCCACAGCCGTGCGCGCCCTCGCTGGTGCTCCTGTTTCTGCGCCAGTTCCTCAACCCGCTGATCTACATCCTGCTGGCCGCGGTGGCCGTCTCGGTCGCTCTGGCCGATTTCAAGGATGCCGGCTTCATCGCCGTCGTGCTCGTCGTCAATGGCGCCATCGGCGCGGCCCAGGAATATTCGGCCGGCCGTGCAGCCGCCGCGCTCAAATCCCTCGAACAGCCGCAAGCCACCGTGATCCGCGACGGCCTGCGCCGCCGCATCAAGGCGCGCGGCCTGGTGCCGGGCGATCTGGTTCTGCTCGAAGCGGGGGACCGCGTGCCGGCCGATATCCGGCTGGCCGAAACCATCAATTTGCAATGCGACGAATCCCTGCTCACGGGCGAGTCCGCGCCTGTCAAGAAGACCGCGTCAGAGCCCAGTGCGCCCGATGCCCCGCTCGCCGAGCGGCACGACATGATTTTCGCCGGGACCTCCGTGACGCGCGGGCGCGGGCATGGGCTGGTCGCCGCCACCGGGCTCGGCACCGAGATGGGCAAGATCGCCGAGCAGATTTCGCGGCGCTCGATCAGCGTGCCGCCGCTTCTGATCCGCATGGCCCGTTTCAGCCGCAATATCGGTCTGGCCATCGGCGCGATCGTGCTTTTGCTGGTGGGCATCGGGCTGGTGCGCGGGATGCCGGCGGTCGATCTCTTCCTGATGGCGGTGGGGCTTGCTGTCGCCGCAATCCCCGAAGGGCTTCCCGTCGCCATTTCGGTGGCGCTGGCGATCGCGATGCGCCGCATGGCCGCGGTGAACGTCATCGCGCGCAACATGCCGGCCGTCGAATCGCTCGGCTCCTGCACCATGATCGCCACCGACAAGACCGGCACCTTGACCCTGAACGCGCTCACCGTCACCGACGTGCGCCTGCCGGACGGAACCGCCCTGGAATACGAGGCCGGCACGGGCCTCACCGACGGTGCGATCCACTATCCCAGCCCGCAAGCCGGCGCGGCGCCCCAGGCCACCAAGCGCGCCGCCGCGCTGCTGCGCGCCGCATCGCTGCCCAACGAGGCGAGCTTGTTCGAGGACGAGAACGGCTGGCAGGGCCTCGGCGACACCGTCGATGTGGCGCTGCTGGCAGCCGCCCACAAGGCCGGCTTCAGCCACGCCCAGTTGCTCGAAAACTATCCGCTGATCACGCGCATCCCCTACGAGCCGGAGCTGCGCTATGCCGCCTCCTTCCACCGCCGCGAAGGCAAGGTCCACATCTTCGTCAAGGGCGCGCCGGAAAGCCTGATCGCGATGGCCGACCGGATGGAGGTCGCCGGCGGCACGCTGCTGATCGATCGCGAGGCGCTTCTGCGTCAGAAGGCGGAGATGACGAGCCAGGGCCTCAGGGTGCTGGCTTTCGCCGAAGGCGAGATTTCGACCGAGCCGGACGACGGCGCCTTCGGGCCGCACCATCTGGTCAACCTCACCTTCCTCGGCATGGCGGGCATGCAGGACCCGGTGCGCGCCGAAGTGCCCGCCGCCATCGCCGCCTGCCGGGCCGCGGGCATTGAGGTGGCCATGATCACCGGCGACGATCCGAAGACGGCCAGCGTCATCGCCGCGCGCGCCGGGCTCGAGGTCGACGACAGCCAGGTGGTCACGGGCATCGACGTGCGCCGCGCCGAAGAGGCGGGCGAAGTGGCGCTCGACCGGTTGACGGCCCATGCGCGCGTCTATTCGCGCGTCGAGCCGTCGCAAAAGCTCGCCATCGTACTTTCGCTGGCCAGGAATGGCCATTACGTCGCCGTCACCGGCGACGGCGTCAACGATGCGCCCGCGCTCAAGCATGCCCATGTCGGCGTGGCGATGGGGCTGAAAGGCACCGATGTCGCCAAGGAGAGCGCCGACATCATTTTGACCGACGACAATTTTGCCTCGGTCGTGGCCGGCATCCGCGAGGGCCGAGTGGCTTACGCCAATATCCGCAAAGTGGTGTTCATGCTGATCTCGACCGGCGCCGGCGAGGTGGCGCTGGTCCTGTTGTCGATGCTCGCGGGCCTGCCGATGCCGCTTCTTGCGGTGCAGCTTCTGTGGCTCAATCTCGTCACCGAGGGACTTCAGGACGTGGGCCTCGCCTTCGAGAAGGCGGAAGGCGACGAGCTGGCGCGCCCGCCGCGCCGGCCGAACGAGCGCATCTTCGACCGGGTCATGCTGCAACGGATCGTCCACTCGACCGTGGTGATGGGTGGAGGCGGCTTCGCCCTGTTCTGGTGGCTGCTCGCGCACGGCTACGATATCGAGGCCGCGCGCAATCAGGTTCTTCTCCTGTTCGTGCTGTTCGAGAATTTCCAGGTCCTGAACAGCCGCTCGGAGCATCTTTCGGTCTTCCGCCAGCCTTTCTCAAGCAACCCGTTTCTGATCGCCAGCGTCTTTGGCGCCACGGGTCTGCATCTTGCCGCGATGTATCTGCCGGGGCTTTCCGGCATTCTGCGGATCGCGCCGGTTGCGCCGGCCGAGTGGGGCGCTCTTATCGCCATCGCGTCGCTTTTGTTCGTGGTCATGGAGTTTGAAAAATGGATCGCCAACCGTCATCCTGCCCGCCATGACGAACAGGCTGTTCCGCCGCGTGGTGAAGCCGGCCATTGACAGCGCCGCCTATCCCGTCGAGGCGGTCCTGGATTTCGTCGGATACGAGTCCCTTGGCGGTCTGGTGCTGATGGCCGCGGCCGGGCTCGCGATCCTGCTCGCCTCGACGCCGCTGGAGCCTTTTTACGAGGAATTGAAGGCGCTGCCGATCGTCGTCACGATCGGCGATTTCGGCGTCGCCAAGCCCTTCCTGCAATGGGTGAACGATGGGCTGATGGCGCTGTTCTTTTTCGTCGTCGGCCTGGAGATCAAACGCGAAATCCTGCGCGGCGATCTCTCCAGCTTTCGCAAGGCGCTTCTGCCGGTGCTGGCCGCGCTCGGCGGCATGATCGCGCCGGTGCTGATCTATATTGCGATTGCCGGCGGCGATGCCGAGGCGGCCAGGGGCTGGGCCGTTCCGGCGGCGACCGACATCGCCTTCGCACTGGGCGTGATGTCGCTTCTGGGAAAGGGCGTGCCGCAATCGCTGCGCGTGCTGATGGCCGCCCTTGCCGTGATCGACGATCTGGGTGCCATCGTCATCATCGCGATCTTCTACACCGCCGATCTGTCGTGGCTGTCGCTGGCCGTCGCGGCGGGGGCGGTGGCTGTGCTGGCGCTTCTCAATCTTGCCGGCGTCAAACGCATCGCGCCCTATATGCTGGTCGGTCTGGTCTGCTGGCTCGCGGTGCTCAAATCGGGCGTGCATGCCACGCTGGCAGGCGTGGTCACCGCGATGGCGATCCCGCTGGACGGCACGGATAGCGAGCACAGCCCGCTCGAACATCTCGAACACATCCTGCATCCCTGGATCGCCTTTGCCGTGCTGCCGCTGTTCGGCTTTTTGAACGCCGGCGTCTCGCTCGCCCATCTCGACCCGGCCGCGCTCGCAGCACCGGTGACGCTAGCCGCGGCGACCGGTCTGTTCTTCGGCAAGCAATTGGGTGTGTTCGGCGCCATCTGGCTCGCGGTGATATCGGGCCTCGCTGCCAAACCCGCCGGCGCCAATTGGGCGCAAGTCTATGGAATGGCCGTTCTGGCCGGCATCGGTTTCACCATGAGCCTGTTCATCGGCGAACTGGCTTTCACCACGGGCGCGCATGACGCCGAACTGCGTCTTGGCGTGCTCGGCGCTTCGATCGGCTCGGCGGTGATCGGCTTTCTCGTGCTACGGCTGTCTTCGCGCGCGACGTGACGCGAACTCATCGCTGCGCTTCGATGCAGATACCGTTACCCGGTATGGGTTCATGAGACAATTCGCGCGGTTGTGCGATCTGCTGTGTCACGACTAACCACGTCTTCGCAACCCGTGCGCGCACGCGCGCGGAAGGGGAAGCGTTATGACCGGTTGGCTTGCGCGCTTCTGCGCTCTCTCATTTGCGCTTCTGCTGTCGTCGTCGGCCGCCGCGCACGGTATCGTGGGCCCGCGCTTCTTTCCGGCGACGCTGTCGAGCGACGATCCTTTCGCGGCTGACGAACTGGCCCTGCCGACGATCTCCAGCTTCAAGCATCTCGACGACGGCGCAACGGTGACCGAAACCGACTACTCCATGGAATATTCGAAGACGCTGTGGCGCGGCGTCGCCGTTGCATTCGGCGACAGCGTCATCCATGCGGCCTCCAAAAGCGGACCAACCGTCTCCGGCTTCGACAATCTGGAAGTCACGCCGCTCGTCGAGCTGGCGCGCGCGCCGCAAAGCGAATTCATCCTCACGGCCGGCCTGTCATGGGAGATCGGCGGCACCGGCTCGAAAAGCGTGGCCGAGGCAAGGTCGCGCTACACGCCGGAGCTCCTATTCGGAAAGGGCTTCGGCGATCTGCCGGATTCGATGGCGCTGCTCAGGCCCTTCGCGGTCACCGCCACGCTGGGCTACGGCATTTCCGGACGCGGCGACGAGCCGCACACGCTGGAATGGGCTGGTGCGGTGGAATACAGCCTGGCCTACCTCCAGACCAATGTGCGCGACGTGGGCCTCGGGCCCGTCGCCTCGCGTATCACGCCGGTGGTCGAGTTTGCCCTGTCGTCGCCGCTCGATCGCGGCGGTGGCGAGACCACGGGCACGATCGATCCCGGTCTGATCTGGTCGGGCCAGTACGTCCAATTGGCAGCAGAGGCCACTATTCCCGTGAACAATTCGACAGGTTCCAATGTCGGCTTTATCGCCCAGCTCCACTTCTATATAGATGATATATTCCCGCTTTCGCTGGGTACGCCGCTTTTTGGAGGACATCGATGATCCTGCGCGCTGCCATTGCTGCCTTGCTTTTGTCCGTCTCGGCGACGCCGGTGCTTGCCCATGCCGAGCTTGAAAAGCAATCGCCGAGCGCGGGCGCCATGCTGTCGGCGGCGCCGGCTGAAATCGATTTGTCATTTTCGGAAGGATTGGAACCGGCCTTCAGCGGCCTCTCGGTGACCGACGATGCCGGTCATTCCTTCGCCGCGGACAAGGCGAAAGTCGACGGCAAGGCCATGATGCTGAAGCTGAAGGCGCTGCCGGCCGGCAAGTATCACGTCAAATGGCACGCCGTGTCGCTCGACAGTCACCACAGCCAGGGCGCCTACGAATTCACCGTGAAGAACTGAACGGCCGTGGAGCCGGCCTTCGCAGCCTGCCGTGCCGTGCAATTCGGCGCGGCGCTGCTTTTGTTCGGCATAAGCTTCTACCGGGCCGTGCTGCCGCGCGGTCTGGAATTGCGCGGCACCGACACGATGCTGCGGCGCGCGCTGATTGCGGCAGCGGCCCTGGCCCTTGCCACCTTGCTCGCCTGGTTTCTTTTCACCGCCGCCGGCATGGCGGGCAGCGCGTCAGCCATGACCGATCCGGCGACGCTGCGTCTGGTGCTGACGCAGACGGATTTCGGCGCGCTGTGGCTGTGGCGATCGGCGTTCATTGTCGCATTGACGGCGGCGGTGTTTCTCGAGCGCTCGTCGCGCCGGCCGTTCACGGTCGTTCTTTCGGCCCTGTTCCTGGCGAGCCTTTCGCTCACCGGCCATGCCGCGGCAGGCACCGGCTGGCCGGGCGCGCTGCACCGCATCGCCGATGCCGTCCATCTTCTTTGCGCGGGCATTTGGCTGGGCGGCTTGTTCGTTTTGACGTCGATCCTGCCCGCCGCGGCCTTGCCGGTCGCGCGCATCGCGCTATCGCGGTTTTCGGCGATTGCGATACCGGCGGTGGCGCTGGTGATCGCGACCGGCGCGGCCAACGCGCTGTTCATTCTGCCCGGCTGGTCGGCCTTCGTGTCTCGTTACGGCGTTCTGCTTCTTTTCAAGATCGCGCTGGCGGCCGCGATGGTCGCGTTGGGGCTGCTCAACCGCCTGGTTTTCGTGCCGAACGTTGAGGCGGGTGATGCCGCCTCGGCATCGCATCTGGTGCGCAGCGCCGCCGGCGAGATCGCTCTGGGCGCAGCGGTGCTCGTGATCGTCGGTGTCCTCGGAATCACGCCGCCGGCCTAGGCGAAGCGCGACCCGTGGACGTTCTTGAACTTGGCCAGGACGACGCGCACATATTGGCAATGAGAGAACGGCTCGTGGCATATCTGGTCGCGGCGCTTGTGGGCGCTGCCGCGGCCGCGCCTGCCGGGTTGGCGCAAGGCGTCGCCAATCCGATCTCGGGTGCCCCGCCTGCGGGCGAGCAGCCGCGTGCCTCGGGCTATTCGAGCTATCCGCCGCGGGTCTCGGGTGCTCAGATTCCGGCGCCTTCGCCCGAGCCGACGCCCGCCCCGGTGCCGACCCCGGGCTACACGTCCTACCCGCCGGCGCCGGTGTCCCAGCCGGGCTATCAATCCGTGCCCTCGAACGCCCAATCGACGCCGAGCCCGCAGGACACGGTGGCGCCGCCGCCGACGCCGGAGAATTGCAAAAAGCAGGATCGGGCCAAAACCCCGCCGCCTTCGCCGCCGGCGGTGAGCGGTTCGGCGGCCCCGCCGCCTCCGCCCTGTCCGAAAATGGATTCTAAAGAGTTGAATCGAACCGGCGGCTGCAACTTTCTGTGCGGGTAAGGTTTCCGATCACCGGACCTTGCAAAGTTTTAACGCTGGGCGCAGCATTTCGTCATCTCGGGGGCGGAGCCGGACTGGTCCGGCACCCCGCCGCAGACCAAAGGTCTGCACGCGAGACGGACGGCGCCGCCGCGGCGGCGCCGGCGGCAAGTCCCTCGAGGCGGGCAACATCCGCAAGTGGAGGCACGCCATGCTGGTCAAGCAACTGCTTCAGGAAAAGGGCCGCGACGTGGTCACGGTGCCGGCCGCCGCCACATTGTCCGAGGCCGCCCGCCTTCTGTCGCGGCGGCGGATCGGTGCGCTCGTGGTCCGCGATGGCGATGACGGCGTGGCGGGGATCCTGTCGGAACGCGATGTCGTGCGCGCGCTCGCCGATCTCAGCGTCAATGCGCTGGCCCAGAGCGTTGCGTCCTACATGACGCGCACGGTCCACACCTGCCGCGAGAGCGATCGTGTCGAAGAGCTGATGGAACTGATGACCCGCAGGCGCTTCCGCCACGTGCCCGTCATGGAGGACGGCAGACTCACAGGCATCGTTTCGATCGGCGACGTCGTCAAGTCGCGCATCGCCGAAAGCGAGCGCGAGGCGCAATCGCTGCGGAGCTACATCGCCGCCGGCTGAGCCGGGAGCGCGGCTCGCGGCAAATTTACGCAATAATATTGCGCAGAACGGGCTGTGCACCGGGCTTGTCCGTGCGCCAGGCATACTTATATCTGTTTGACGCTGGGCCGCGCCGGTGCCGCTTGGCGCAGGCCGAAGTGGCCGGAAATATCAGGTTTTTCGGCGCGGTTGGGTGCGACCGATTATTCTTCGGAAAACAGCGTTTTAGCGTTTGACAGGGGTGAGGCGCGCCCCTATACCCCGCACCTCGCCGCCGAGCAGGGCTTGCCTTGCCGGCGGCGATGTTTCGGTGGCAGAATGAAAGTTCGCGCTTGAAGCAGCTCTTTGACATTGTGATTTGAGGAAGGGGAACGTGGGCGGCGGCTCGGTCGCTGGCTCGTGGCCAAATCTTAGGATTTTGGGCACGGGCTGACTGAATCGAGCATTCCGAACGCTCGCGTTCTCAAAGCAATAGACATGTTTAGTTCGAAGACCTTGCCGCCTCTCACGAAGCGGTAAGGGAATCAAACTCCGTCATGTAGATTGCGAACAACGAACGTGAGCGTTTGTGTGTGCTCAGGATCATAACTTGAGAGTTTGATCCTGGCTCAGAACGAACGCTGGCGGCAGGCTTAACACATGCAAGTCGAGCGCCCAGCAATGGGAGCGGCGGACGGGTGAGTAACACGTGGGA
>CAVZHX010000005.1:542500-899774 GCA_963775165.1 uncultured Pseudomonadota bacterium
AAAGGTGAAAAGCACCCCGGCGAGGGGAGTGAAAGAGACCTGAAACCGGACGCCTACAAACAGAAGGAGCAGGCTCACCCATGGTGAGCCGTCGAATTCTGGCTCTTGCTGACAACGTGAGTGGTGAGTGGTGAGTAGCGAATGGCGAATAGCGAATGGCGGGGCTTGTCCCGCGTTCGAGATTCCCTATTCGCTACTCGCTGTTCGCTACTCGCTTCGTCGCAATTCCAGTCGGCAGCTCGTCATTGGCGAGCCTGTGACTTCGTACCTTTTGTATAATGGGTCAGCGAGTTAGTCTGTCTAGCAAGCTTAAGCCGTGAGGCGGAGGCGTAGCGAAAGCGAGTTCTGAATAGGGCGACTGAGTTAGGCGGATGAGACCCGAAACCAAGTGATCTAGCCATGGCCAGGTTGAAGGTGCGGTAACACGCACTGGAGGACCGAACCCACGCCTGTTGAAAAAGTCGGGGATGAGCTGTGGCTAGGGGTGAAAGGCTAATCAAACTCGGAGATAGCTGGTTCTCTGCGAAAGCTATTTAGGTAGCGCGTCATGTATCACCATCGGGGGTAGAGCACTGGATGGGCTAGGGGGCTTCACCGCTTACCAAACCTAACCAAACTCCGAATACCGATGAGTGCTGAGCATGGCAGACACACGGCGGGTGCTAACGTCCGTCGTGAAGAGGGAAACAACCCTGACCAACAGCTAAGGCCCCCAAATCGTGGCTAAGTGGGAAAGGATGTGTCGTTCCCAAAACAACCAGGATGTTGGCTTAGAAGCAGCCATCATTTAAAGAAAGCGTAACAGCTCACTGGTCTAAACAAGGAACTTCGCGCCGAAAATGTAACGGGGCTCAAGCCACGTGCCGAAGCTTTGGGTTCATCCGCAAGGATGAGCGGTAGCAGAGCGTTGCGTATGCCTGCGAAGGGAAAGGGCGACCGATCCTGGAGGTATCGCAAGTGAGAATGCTGACATGAGTAGCGATAAAGAGGGTGAGAGACCCTCTCGCCGAAAGTCCAAGGGTTCCTGCGTTAAGTTAATCTGCGCAGGGTTAGCCGGCCCCTAAGGCGAGACCGAAAGGTGTAGTCGATGGGAACCAGGTAAACATTCCTGGGCCTGTGGGTAGTGACGGATGCCGTAAGTCGTTCGACCTTATTGGATTGGTCGGGCGGCGAAGGCGTCCCAGGAAATAGCTCCCACGTACAGCCCGTACCCGAAACCGACACAGGTGGACTGGCAGAGTATGCTAAGGCGCTTGAGAGAATGGTGTTGAAGGAACTAGGCAAATTGCCCTCGTAACTTCGGAAGAAGAGGGCCCGGTTTCTGCGCAAGCAGGGATCGGGGGCACAAAGCAGGGGGTAGCGACTGTTTACTAAAAACACAGGACGGTGCGAAATCCAAAGATGACGTATACCGTCTGACGCCTGCCCGGTGCCGGAAGGTTAAGAGGAGATGTGAAAGCGTTGAATCGAAGCCCCGGTAAACGGCGGCCGTAACTATAACGGTCCTAAGGTAGCGAAATTCCTTGTCGGGTAAGTTCCGACCTGCACGAAAGGCGTAACGACTTCCCCACTGTCTCCAACACCAGCTCAGCGAAATTGAACTCCCCGTGAAGATGCGGGGTTCCCGCGGTCAGACGGAAAGACCCCGTGCACCTTTACTGCAACTTTGCGCTGGCATTAGGGATGTGATGTGTAGGATAGGTGGTAGGCTTTGAAGCGGAAGCGCTAGCTTTCGTGGAGCCGTCCTTGAAATACCACCCTTTGTGTTCCTGATGTCTAACTGCGGCCCCTGAACAGGGTCCAAGACCGCGCATGGTGGGCAGTTTGACTGGGGCGGTCGCCTCCCAAAGAGTAACGGAGGCGCGCGATGGTAGGCTCAGACCGGTCGGAAATCGGTTGTTGAGTGCAATGGCAAAAGCCTGCCTGACTGCAAGGCCGACGGGCCAAGCAGAGACGAAAGTCGGTCATAGTGATCCGGTGGTCCCGCGTGGAAGGGCCATCGCTCAACGGATAAAAGGTACGCCGGGGATAACAGGCTGATCGCCCCCAAGAGTCCATATCGACGGTGCGGTTTGGCACCTCGATGTCGGCTCATCACATCCTGGGGCTGGAGCAGGTCCCAAGGGTACGGCTGTTCGCCGTTTAAAGTGGTACGTGAGCTGGGTTTAGAACGTCGTGAGACAGTTCGGTCCCTATCTGCCGTGGGTGTTCGAAACTTGAGAGGATTTGTTCCTAGTACGAGAGGACCGGAACGAACGCACCTCTGGTGGACCGGTTGTCGCGCCAGCCGCATAGCCGGGTAGCTAAGTGCGGAATAGATAACCGCTGAAAGCATCTAAGCGGGAAACTAACCTCAAAACCAGGTTTCGCTTGAGAGCCGTGGAAGACGACCACGTCGATAGGCCAGGCGTGTAAGCGCAGCAATGCGTTGAGCTTACTGGTCCTAATCGCTCGATTGAAACACTTGAACGTTCAGCACCTCGTTCCATGTCTGGAAACAAGACCAGGCATAACGCTTAAAACTTAAAACTGCGGTCAGTGAGTGTCTTTGTATTCGCGAAACGTCCTTTGCCGGACTGGTGGTCATAGCGGGGGAATTCCACCCGATCCCATTCCGAACTCGGCCGTTAAAGCCCCCAGCGCCTATGGTACTGCGGCCCAAGCCGCGGGAGAGTCGGTCGCTGCCAGTCCTGCCAAGGACATTTCTCGAACCCTGCCGTCGCAATCGAACATCAGCCCCGCGGGAGAAATCTCGCGGGGCTTTTGTTTTTGGCCGCTTCGCTCATAAAATCCACGGCCGCGCCGGTCTTGAGTCGCGCGGCGGCTCACAAAGGAGCACGGACATGGCCAAGGGTCAGTTGCGCAGCAATCGCGAGAAGAAAAAGCCGAAGCAGGACAAGAATTTGAAGAAGGGCGGCGCCGCGCCGGCCCCTTCATTCGCGACCGCCCCCAAAGTCGGTCAGCCGCCCAGGAAGAAATGACAATCCCAGGTTTCGCGCCTCAGCCGGCGCGCAGCCTGTCCAGATCTTCTTGCTCGCCGTTGAAGCGGTTCATGTCGGAGGCGCCGGCGATGCCGTCGCAATGGCCGGCCTGCGAATATTGCCAGAAGGCGAAATCCTGCCAGCCTTGCGGCAGCGTGGGCGCGGGCGCGGTGGTGTAATGGGCGACCCAGAGCGGAAAGCCGGCAAAACCGTCCGGGCGGCCGATCACGCCCCAGAATCCTGAACGGGTGTAGATGATCGGCGTGCAACGGGCGTGCGCCGCCACCTGATCGAGCCACAGCCGGAGCCCGGCGATATACGCTTCGTTGTTGGCCGGGTTCCAGGGTCCGTCGTAAGCGGGGTTGTCCTCGACGTCGAGCACCGGCGGCAGATCGCCGTGGCCGAAGCCGGCCTTGTCCAGAACCTCGCACATCAGATCGGCCTGGGCCTGGGCTGGGCGCGTGACGCGATAAAAATGGTAGAGCCCCGAGGCCAGCCCGTTGTCCTTGGCGCGCGCGAAATTGTCCTCGCAGCGCCGGTCGGCCCGGTCGCCATAGGCCCCGCGCATGAAGGCGAAGCGGTTGGCCCGGGCCACTTTGTGCCAGTCCACCTCGCCCTTGCCTTCATAGACGTCGATGCCGTCCAGCATTTGCCGCCCCCCCACGCGATTCGACTCAAATCTAGGATGTTCCGCGCCCGGCCACAAAACCCGCCGCCTGGCCGCCGGGCGCCCCGATGCTCTAGGCTCGTCTTATGGCTATCGATACGGCCCGCTTCGCCGAAATTCTGCGCGCCCGCCTCGCTGAGCTCGAAAACCTGTCGAAGCTGAGCGAAGACGGCCGCGCCGTGGTCCAGCTCGATCAGCAAAGCGTCGGCCGGCTCTCCCGCATGGATGCGATGCAGGCCCAGTCCATGGCGCTGGCGACCGAAGAGCGGCGTGCCGGCGAACGCGCCCGTGTCTCTACCGCTCTGCGCCGAATCGAAACCGGCGATTACGGCTATTGCCTGAACTGCGATGACGAGATCGATCCGCGCCGGCTCGAGATCGATCCGGCCGCTCCGCTCTGCCTCGATTGCGCGCGCGGCAAGGGCTGAATCAGTTCAGCCGCCAGATCGCCGCATTGAGCAGGCCCGCGAACGCAACCCAGAGGGCATAGGGCACGAAACAAAGCCCGGCCGGCAGATCGAGCCGCCCGAACAGCCGCATGGTCGCAAGGATCGTCATGAACAGGATCACGATTTCGAACAGCGCCGCGCCGATCAGGTGCAGCCCGAAGAACAGGATGGACCACAACAGATTGAGCGCCAGCTGTGCACCGTAAAAGCCGAGCGCCACCCGGCGCAGCGGTCCCCTCGCGCGCCACACCCGCCAGGCCGCGAACGCCATCAGCGCATACAGCGCCGTCCAGACCGGGCCGAACACCCAAGCGGGCGGATTGAAGGCGGGCTTGGCAAGCGTGGGATACCAGTCGGTCACGCTGGCGGCCGTCACCCAGCCGCCGATTGCCGCCACCGCAAACGCCAGCGCCAGCGAGACGGCCAGGCCGGCGATGCGGGTGGGGAATGTGTCCGCCGATTCCATGTCCCAATTTTATTCCTTCCGCCGATCCGTGTCCGGGCCGATGATGCAAAATCGGACGGATTTGGGGAGCCCCCGCGTCCGCCATTATTCGGACGTAAAGACAGGCAACCATCGCCGCTTCACCCCCGGTTACATTTCCTGACAATGCAGACACGGCGCGATCTCTTTTTCACCTTGGCCGGGATGGCGGCGCTCGGCTCGGCGGGAACGGCCAGGGCCGCGGCAAAGCCGCTTGCCGCGACCGGTCCCGCACTCTGCCACGCTGGCATGGCCCATCTGGCGCCGCTTCGGGCCGCCATGGCCAAAGGGCGTTTCGTCGCCTACCACCCCACCGGAATTTCGTTCTGGTACGGCCATGCCGGCCGCGCGGACACGACCAGCATCCATGCCGATCTCAAGGCGCTGCGCCCCTGGTTCGACGGCCTCATCACCTATGGTGCCGTCAACGGTGCCGAGGATGTGGCGGACGTGGCCGCCCAGCTCGGCTACCGCGCCGTGATCCAGGGCGTATGGGATCCCGACAACTCCCACGAGATCGCCAATGCGATCGCCGCCTGGAAGCGCCATCCCAAACTCGTGGCGGGCATCTCGCTTGGCAACGAGGTGGTGCTGTCGGGACGCGGCACCTGGGGCGATCTCGCTTATGCGCTGCAGCACGTGCGCAAACTGGCGCCGTCCGTACCGCTGACGACCACCGAGCCTTTCGCCCAGTTCGTGGGCGATGCGGATGCCGCCTCCACGCTGACGGCGATGGATTTCATGATGGTCAACATCCATCCCATCTTCGAAAGCTGGTTCCACCGCGCCCAGCCCGCCAACTGGGCCGAGTTCGTCACCCGCGCGACGGCGATGCTGGCGCAGAAATATTGCGGTCCCATCCTGGTCAAGGAGACGGGCGTACCTTCCGGTCCCACCTCGGCCGGCTATTCGAGCGCGATGCAGAGCGCCTTCTACCGCGCGCTCGAAACGCAGATGGCGCCGACGCAGAACCGGGCCTTCGCCTATTTCTCGGCCTTCGATCTTCCCTGGCACGCCTATGATTCGAGCCCAACCGAGAAGGGCAATCATCCCGAAGAGGCTTATTGGGGGTTCTTCACCCATGCGCGCCGGCCCAAGCCGGTGATCGCCGATCTGTCGCGGCTGCCCAGACGCCTATAGCGCAACGTGCGGAAAAGTGGGAACCGGTTTTCTGCGAAAAGTTGCGCCAATTTGAAAACAATCAGCGCAACGTGCGGAAAAGTGGGAACCGGTTTTCTGCGAAAAGTTGCGCCAAAGGACAATTAGCCCCTGTAGGGATAGCAGCGTTCGCGCGACAGCATCAGGCGCAGATGCTGGCCCAGCGCCTCGATGGCCGTGCCATGTTCGGGATAGGGATCGGCGTTGCCGGCGCCGACGATGATGGGGCCGAAGGCGAGGTCGTCTTCGCCGCGCGGCGGCAGCATGGCGGTGGCGAGCGGGTTGCCTTCGCGGTCGCGCAAGGTGAGGAATATCGGCATGGTGCGCGCCAGATGGGCCTTGAGCCCGATGTCGCGCTCGATCGAATTGGCCGATTGCGGCTGGTAGCTTTCGCGCGCCTTGGCTTTTTCGCGCCGGAAATATTTCTCCACGGCGTGATGCATCGCCTCAGATTTGAGAATCGCTTCGGCCTCGGTTTCGATGCGGAACCAGGCCTTGCTGTCCGGGGCGTCGCAGACAAATTCCATATCGGACCGCTCCCAATGCGAATCGAGGGCTACCGGCGCGCAGTGTACGCGGACGGCGCGATCCATAAAAGCCGTGGCGGCAATTCACTGCGCCGGCGCCCGCTTATCAACCGTTCTTTATTCGAAAATCTGAAGCCGCCGGAAAGTTCCCGCGTTATTTTGAGCATCGCGAGATGATCGCGCTGCAATTGGTCTTGCCGCTTTGCTTGCTGCAATTGGAGAGCGCCTGACGTTCGGCGGCGTGATCGGGCGAAGAAGCCAGCGCGCCTAGCGCAAGCGAGGCGATCGCCGCCAGGGAAAAGAGGCAGATCATCGCAAAGGATCGCATCGCCAGCCCCCCACTTGCCCCCGCCAGGTCGGGCGCAACCGCGAAGGCTGGGAAGCGCGGCCGCGCGGGGGTGGACAGGACCAGGTCGATGTCCTATATCCGCCCACCTTTCGTCGGTACGTGCGGCGGAAGTGCTGACGCGGGGTGGAGCAGCCCGGTAGCTCGTCAGGCTCATAACCTGAAGGTCACAGGTTCAAATCCTGTCCCCGCAACCAAAATAACGAAGCTAAATCAGCTAGTTACGTGAAATGGCCGTCCCGCCCCGGGCGGCCATTTTCGTTTCCGGCAACGTACCGGTAGCACACCGGCAACGCTAGGCGCAGATGCGCCGGCCGCGGGCAGATGTGCGACGCCAGGCCATCCCCATTTCTGCAAGCTGCCTGAAATTCGCATTCAGCAGCGGTTCAGCGGCCACGGAGCAGATTGCATGCGTCGTGTACAAAAGGAGTCAGTGTCATGACGATTTCCCGGCTTCTCGGCGCTGCTGCGGCTCTGGCCATCGGCGCATCGTTCTTCGCGGTCTCACCCGCCAGTGCCGGCGTCGGCGTGTCGATCGGCATCGGTCTCGGCGGGCCTGGGTATTATGGCGCCGCGCCGCTCGACTGGCGCTGCCAGAACCCCAATTTCCGCTTCCGGTATCCGGCCTATTGCGCGCAATGGTCGCCGTACGATTACGGCCCGTACTTCAACGACGCCTTTGTCGGCGACCTCTACTACGGGCCCGTCTTCGTCGGCGGCGCGTGGTATCACGGGCCTTATCGCTGGCGCTCGGTCGGCTCGGAGCGCGAGTTCTTCGTGAACGGCAGCTGGCGTCGCAACGAATGGCGCCGCGAGGTTCCGCGCAGCATCGAGTTCCACAACGGAGGTTACTATCGCGAAGGCCGCTATGGCGGCTTTGCGAACGCCGACCGGATCAATCGCGACGTCCGCTCCGGCCGCCGCGATCTCCGCGCCGATCAGCGGGTGCGCAGCCAGGATGCCCACGATCTTGCTTCCGACCGCAACCACGGCGCGCCCGCGCGCGACGTCCGCCAAGATCGCCGCAATCTGTCCGCCGATCATCGCGACATAAAATCGGATCGTCGCGATCTTCGTCGGGGTAGGCCGCTTCGCTAGCAGACCCGGCGCCGCCCGGCCAATCGGGGTGAGCCCGGCGAATATGTGAAGCGCTATCGGGGCCGGTCGCAGGACCGGCCCCGTCGGTTGCCGGGAGCGGCCTGAGCGTGGCTTGGCCCGCATCGTCAATCGTGATATTCGAATGAATATCATGAAGATGGCCCGATGCGTCTGTTTCGTCTCATCCTCGCGCTTGTGATCTGGGCCGCCTGCGCGCCCTTCGCGCGTGCCGCACCGCCCGGCCCGGTGACGGTGTTCGCGGCGGCCTCGCTCGCCAATGCGCTGCCGGCGATCGCCACGATCTACAAGGCGCGCACCGGCCAGGATGTGGTCTTTTCCTTTGCCGGCTCCTCGGTGATCGCCAAGCAGATCGACGCCTCCAGCGGCGCCGACATCTTCGTCTCCGCCGACGAGGCCTGGATGGATTATCTGGAGAAGCGCGGGCGGATCGAACCGGGCAGCCGCCGGGACCTTCTGGGCAATCATCTGGTGTTGATCGCGCCCAGGGACTCGAAGGCCAGGGTCGACATCGCGCCGGACTTCGATCTGCTCAAGGCATTGAACGGCGGCCGGCTCGCCGTCGCCGACACCGCCACAGTGCCGGCCGGCCGCTACGCCCGCGAGGCGTTGACCAAGCTCGGCGTCTGGCACCAGGTCTCGCCGCATCTGGCTTCGGCCGAGAATGTGCGTGTGGCGCTTGCTTACGTCGCGCGCGGCGAGGCCCCGCTCGGCATTGTCTACAGGACCGACGCGCTGATCGAGCCGGGGGTCCGGATCGTCGCCACCTTCGCCGATTCCAGCCATGCGCCGATCGTCTATCCCGCAGCCCTGGTCGTGGACGCGCGGCCCGGCGCGGCGAAATTTCTGGCCTTTCTGAAGTCTGCGCCGGCACGCGCGGTCTTCGAAAAGGCCGGCTTTTCGGTCCTGCCCTAGAGGCCTGCCCGGCGCGCCCGCCACGCCGCATAGGAATTGGCGACGCGTCGCACCAGCACGAAGAACAGCGGCACAAAGAAGATCGCGAAGATCGTGGCCGTGAACATGCCGCCGACGACGCCGGTGCCGATGTCGTTCTGGTCGGCGGCGCCGGCGCCCGAGGCCAGCACCAGCGGCGAGACGCCGGCCATGAAGGCGAGCGAGGTCATCAGGATCGGCCGAAGCCTGAGGCGCGAGGCTTCGAGCGCGGCGGCCACGACATCCTCGCCTCGCCGTGCCGCGGTCTCCGCGAACTCAACAATCAGGATGGCGTTCTTGGCCGACAGCCCGATGGTTGTCAGCAGGCCGACCTGGAAGAACACATCGTTCGACAGGCCGCGCAAGCTCGCTGCCGCCAGCGCGCCGACCACCCCAAGCGGGATCACCAGCAGAATCGAGAACGGGATGGTCCAGCTTTCGTAGAGCGCGGCCAGGCTCAGGAACACCACCATGATCGAAATCGCATAAAGCGCAGGCGCCTCGGAGCCGGCCAGTTGCTCTTGATAGGAAAGACCTGTCCATTCGATGCTGAAATCCTTGCCCAGGCTCGAGGCGAGCTTGGCGATTTCCGCCATCGCCGTTCCCGAGCTCTCGCCGGGCGGCGCCGCGCCCACGATTTCGAGCGCGGGAAAGCCGTTATAGCGCTGCAGCGATGAAGGGCCGACGGTCCATTTGCTTGTCGCAACCGCCGATAGCGGCACCATGCCGCCGGTGTTGTTGCGCACATACCAGTCCTGCAGGCTTTGCGCCGACATGCGGTAGGGGGCGTCGCCCTCCATATAGACGCGCTTGACGCGGCCGCGGTCAACGAAATCGTTGACGAAGGTGCCGGCCCAAGCCGCCTGCAAGGTGTTGTCGATGGCGGAAAGCGCCAGCCCTAGCGAGGACGCCTTGGCATCATCCACGTCGACGTGAAGCTGCGGGGTGTCGGGCAGGCTGTTGGGCCTGACCGCCTGCAGCAGCGGATCCTTCGCCGCCATCCCGATAAGCTGATATTGCGCTTTGAGCAGGCCGGCATGGCCGGTATTGCCGTGATCCTCCAGCTGGAGATCGAAACCGGAGGTTTGGCCAATCGGCAAAGCGGGCGGGACCAGCGCATAAACCTGGGCGTCGCGAATTTGCGAAAGCGCAAACATCGCCCGCTGCACGATGGCCTGTGCGGTGTTCTGCGCGCCCCGGCGTTGGCTCCAGTCCTTGAGCAGCAAGAAGCCCATGCCGGCGTTCTGGCCGGAGCCGGCAAAGCTGAAGCCGGTGACGATGAAGATGTTGGCCACATTGTTTTTTTCTTTTGTCAGGAAATACTGCTCGATCTGCTTGCCGACGGCGATGGTGCGCGACTGCTCGGCGCCCACCGGCAGCGTGAACTGCACCAGCACGTAGCCCTGGTCTTCTTCGGGCAGGAATCCCGTGGGCAGATGGAAGAACAGAAACGCCAGGATCGCGAGGATCACCGCGTAGAGCACGATCGGCTTGCGTGGCCGGCCGAGAATGCGCTCGAGCAGGCGCCGGTAGCGGTCGCGGGTTGCGCCGAAATTCCGGTTGAACCAGGTGAAGAAGCGCCCGCGCGCACGCTCCTCGGCGGCCGGCTTCAGAATGGAGGCGCACAAGGTCGGCGTCAGGATCAAGGCCACCAGGATCGACAACAGGATGGCCGACACCATCGTGATCGAGAATTGGCGGTAGATCACTCCGGTCGAACCGCCGAAGAAGGCCATCGGCAGCAGCACCGCAGTCAGCACCATCGCGATGCCAATCAGCGCGGGCGTGATCTGCTCCATCGATTTCGTGGTCGCTTCGCGCGGCGGCAGGCCCTCCTCGTGCATGATGCGCTCGACGTTCTCGATGACGACGATGGCGTCGTCCACGAGCAGGCCTATGACCAGGACCAGCGCGAACATGGTCAGCGTGTTGATGGTGTAGCCGGCGGCGGCCAGCACGCCGAAGGTCCCCAGCAACACCACCGGGATCGTGATCGCCGGGATCAGCGTCGCCCGCCAGGTCTGCAGGAACAGGAACATCACCGCGACCACGAGCGCCACGGCCTCGAACAGCGTCACCACCACGTCGCGGATCGACAGGCGGACGAAATTCGTGGTGTCCACCGGAAAGGCAAGCTTCAATCCCGGCGGAGCGCCCTGCATCAGCGCCTTCGCCCTGGCCACGACGAGTTGTTCGGTGGTCAGCGCGTTTGCGCCCGGCGCCAGCTGGATCGCCACGCCGGCGGCGGGATATCCGTTCATGCTGCTGACGAAACCGTAGTTCTGGGCGCCCAGCTCGACGCGGGCGACATCGCTCAGCCGCACCGTGGCGCCGCTGGGGCCGCTGCGCAGGATGATGTTGCGGAACTCTTCGGGCGTTTGCAGGCGCGAGCGCGCGGTGACGGTCGCGTTCAGCTCTTGCCCTTTGACGGCCGGCTGGCCGCCGATCGATCCGGCGGCGACCTGGGTGTTCTGTGCCTGGATCGCCGCGCGCACGTCGTCGGTCGTCAGGCCGTAGCTGCGCAGCTTCAGCGGGTCGAGCCAGATGCGCATCGAATATTCCGACCCGAAGATCTGCACATTGCCGACCCCAGGTGTCCGCGCCAGCGGATCGCGAATGTTGCTGCTTATAAAATCGGCGATGTCGTTGTTGGTGTAGTGGCCCGAGGGGTCGTAGAGCGCGACGACGACAAGAAATGTCGTGCGCTGCTTGGTCACCGTGACGCCAAGCTGGTTGACCTCCGGCGGCAGCAGCGGCGTCGCCTGCTGGACCTTGTTCTGGACCTGGACCTGGGCGATGTCGGGATTGGTGCCGGCAGCGAAGGTGGCGGTGATGTTCACGCCGCCGGAGTCGCTGCTGGATGACGAGAAGTAGAGAAGGTTGTCGAGTCCGGTCAGCTGTTGCTCGATGACCTGCGTCACCGAATTCTGCACCGTTTGCGCCGATGCGCCCGGATAATTGGCATTGATGTTGATCGAGGGCGGCGCGATGTCCGGATATTGCTCGATCGGCAACGTCAAAATTGCCAGCGCGCCAGCCAGCATGATGGCGATGGCGATAACCCAGGCAAAGACAGGCCGTGCGATGAAGAAGCGTGACATCGGCGGCGTCAGGGCTCCGCGTTGGGTGTCTGCGATTCCGCGCCCAGATGGGCGGCCACCGGCCGCACCGCCATGCCGGGCTGAATCTTCTGCGTGCCTTCGACGATCACGCGGTCGCCGTCCTTCAGGCCTTTTGTCACCAGCCAGTCATTGCCGACGGTGCGCGAGACCGTGAGCGTGCGCAGCTCCACTTTGTCGTCCGTGCCGACCACCAAGGCCGTGGGCTCGCCCCTGCTGTCGCGGATCACGCCCTGTTGCGGCACCAGCAGCGCGTGCGGGTCCACGCCTTCGGCGACGGTCGCGCGCACATACATGCCCGGCAGCAACAGATGCATCGGATTGGGAAACAGCGCTCTCAGCGTGACCGAACCGGTGCCGGGATCGACAGTGACGTCGGTGAACTGCAGCGTGCCTTCGAGCGGGTAGCGCGTGCCGTCTTCGAGCAGCAGCGAGACCTTCGCCACCACCGGCGCATTCTGGTCGATCTGGCCCTTGGCCATCGCCTGCTTCAAGGCGAGAAGCTGCGTGCTCGATTGGGCAATGTCGACATAGATGGGATCGAGCGTCTGGATCGTGGTCAGCGCGCCCGTCTGATTGGCGGTGACGAGCGCGCCTTCGGTGACGCTGGAGATTCCGATGCGCCCGCTGATGGGGGCGGTCATCTTGGTGTAGCCCAGATTGATACGCGCGGTCTCCACCGCCGCGGCGGCCTGAAGATAGGCGGCGCGGGCGTCATCGTAATCCTGCGGCGCGATCGCATTCTCCTTGAGCAGCGCGGCGTAGCGGTCGGCCTTGGCCTTGGTCGTTGCCAGGTTGGCGCGCGCGCTGTCATAAGCGGCCTGATAGGGCTTGGGATCGATCTGATAGAGCGTCTGGCCGGCTTTGACTTCGCCGCCTTCGGTGAAGAGGCGCTTCAGGATGATGCCGCTGACCTGCGGGCGCACGTCGGAGATGGCAAAGGGGCTGGTGCGGCCGGGAAGCTCGGCGGTCAGCGTGACGGACTGGGGATGGATGGTGACGATGCCCACTTCTGGCGGGCCCGGCGCCGGCCGGCCGCCCCGGCCGCAGCCGGCAAGCCCGGCTGAGAGCGCGGCGAGGGCCGCGATCGTCGCGATGGCGCTCCACAGGCCTCGCATGAAATCCCCCAAAGTCGAGAACAAACGGTCACTGTGGGGTGCATCTATGTGTCAGTGGTCGGAAGGTCAAGGGCGCCAGTCCTTATAACAGCGGCAGAGACGGTAAAAGAATCGTGGCTGCATCGGCTTTGTGTTTGTCTTGGCGCAGGTCGCGGCTTTTGTGCATCACCTCCAAAATGCACGCATGGCGATGCGGTGGCGCCGGCTGATAGTCCCGATGCCGTATGCCGCGAGCGCGGGCCACGCATTCCCCATGGCAAGACTTGCGACGGCTGTGCCGGCGAGCGCGCCATCTCATCTGAGCTGTGTATTATGTCTCCGGAATTTCAGAAATTACGGGGACATAATACGTAACTCATCTACCTGAGCGACACCGCCTCGGGCGCCATGAGCGAGCAGGTGACGGTGGCGTCGGGCACGCCCGGCTTCGTCGATTATGTCAGCGTGGACGGCCAGGTCGTGGCCCAGCGCAGCACCGGCACCGCGGCCTCGGGCTGGGGCTCGGCGGTGTGGGGCCGCTTCGGGCGATCTGCTTCGCTCGGTTCAGCCGATCGCGGAATAGATCAGGGTGCGCAATTCCTTGCGGATCGGATAGGTCGAAGACGGCATGAACTGCGTCATGAAGACGACGGCCAGTTCTTCCCGGGGATCGATCCAGAACGCGGTCGAGGCCGCCCCGCCCCAGAAATACTGGCCCGGATTTCCCGCCACCATGGTTTTCGCGACATCGGTGACGACGGCGAAGCCGAGCCCGAAGCCCAGCCCGTCATAGCTCGCCTCGCTGAACATCGATTGCGACATCGCCGTCAGCTCGCGGCCGCCGGGCAGATGGTTCATCGTCATCAGCTCGATGGTCTTGGGCGAGAGGAAGCGGTGATCGCCTGCGCGCCCGCCGTTCAGCAGCATCTGGCAGAACTTCATGTAGTCGGCCGCGGTGCCGACGAGGCCGCCGCCGCCGGAAAAGAACAGCGGCGGCACCAGGAATTTGCTGCGCGTGGGATCGTCCTGCAACACCGCCTTGCCGGCCGGGTTCATGGCATAGCAGGCGGCGAAACGATCGGCCTTCTTCATCGGCACGTGGAAATCGGTGTCCACCATGGCGAGCGGCTCCAGGATGCGCGTCTTGAGGAATTCCTCGAACGGCATGCCCGAGATCTTGCCGACCAGATAGCCGATCACATCCGTCGCCACCGAATAATTCCAGCTCTCGCCCGGCGCGAATTCGAGCGGGATGTGGCCGAGCGCCTCGATGGTCTGTTCGAGGTCGAAGCGCGGGGCTTCGAGCACACCGATGCCGAGCTTGCGATAGGCCGCGTCCACATTGCTGCGCTGCTGGAAGCCGTAGGTCAGCCCCGAGGTGTGGCGCAAAAGATCGATGATGCGCATCGGCTGTGCGGGAGCCCGCGTCTTGAAGCTGTCGATCTCGCCGGCCACGAACACGCCCATGTCGCGCCAGCCGGGAATGAAGCGCGCCACCGGATCGTCCAGCGCCACCATCCCGTCCTCGACCAGCATCATGAAGGCGACCGAGGTGATCGGCTTGGTCATGGAATAGATGCGGAAGATGGTGTCGTCGCGCATGGGCTTCTTGCGCTCGCGGTCCATCGAACCCAGGACCGAGGTGTGGACCAGCTTGCCGCGCCGGGCCACCATCGTCACCGTTCCGGCCAGCCGGCCCGCGTCCACATAGCGATGCCGCAAGAAACGGTCGAGCCGGTCCAGCCGGGCCGACGACATGCCCACATCTTCCGGAATATCCATGGCCATGCCTCGAATTTGTTGCCGCGCGGGGGCTAGTCCAACGCGGGGCGGCAGCAAGTGCAAGCCTGTGCGGCGGCGGCGAGGCCCGGCTGCGGCCGCTCATGTGAAATTTTGATGATTGTCGCGGGCGGCCGCCGCCGCGCGGTGTATCTATAATGTCGAGTCGCGCGGGGGTCCCGCGCGCACAAACGGGAGGCAAGGCTGGAAGCGAGGCGTTGGGCATGGTGGCTGTCGGCGGCCGGGCTTGCCGCGGGTGCGCTCGCGGCCGGTTTCGGCGGCCGCACCGGCATGTGGGCCATGCTGGCCCTGGCCGCGGTTGCCGGCTTGGCGGCGGCCTTACTCACCCGCGGGCGCGGCGGCGAGGGCGCGGTGCCGGCGCCCACCGGGGCGCCCGAACTGACGCTGCCCCCGGCCGCGCGCGCCCTCTTCGAGCACCTGCCCGATCCGCTTCTGCTGCTCGAGCCTTCGGGCCGCGTCCTCTTCGCCAACAGGGCCATGGCTGCGGTGCTCGGCCTCGATGCACAGAAGAAGCACGTCTCCACCGTCTTGCGCACGCCGGTGGTGCTACAGGCGGTGGAGCGGACCGCGGCCACCGGCGAGCCCACGGCCGTTGAGTTCACGATCCATGTTCCCGTCGAGCGTCATTACGAGGCCCATGTCAGCCGCACCGAGCAGCCTGCGCGCATCACCACGCTTTTGCTGCACGATCTGACCGCGGCCAAGCGGGCGGAGGAGGCGCGCGCCGATTTCGTCGCCAATGCCAGCCATGAGCTGCGCACGCCGCTGGCCGCCGTCTCCGGCTTCATCGACACGCTCAAGGGTCACGCCAAGGAGGATCCGGAAGCGCGCGAGAAGTTCCTCGACATCATGAGCGTCGAGGCCGGCCGCATGCGGCGGCTGATCGACGACCTTCTGTCGCTGACGCGGATCGAGCAGAACGAGCATGTGCCGCCGTCCGGCCACGTCGATCTGGGCGGTGTCGTGCGCGATGCGGCGGCCGCGCTGGCGCCTCTGGCCGCTGCCGACAAGGTCTCGATCGCGATCGAGGAGGCGCCGGGCCTGCCCGACGTGATCGGCGAACGCGACGAGTTGATCCAGCTGTTCCAGAACCTGATCCACAACGCCATCAAATACGGCAAGCACGGCGGCCATGTCTGGCTGACGCTCGCCGCTTCGCCGAGCCAGGCCCGGCGCGGCTCCGGCGCCATGGTCTCGGCCACCGTGCGCGACGATGGCGAGGGCATTGGGCGCGAGGCGATCCCCAGGCTCACCGAGCGCTTTTACCGCGTCGACGTCAAACGCAGCCGCGAGAAGGGCGGCACCGGGCTGGGGCTTGCCATCGTCAAGCACATCATCAACCGCCACCAGGGCCGTTTGCAGATCGAAAGCCAGGCGGGCCAGGGCTCGATCTTCACGGTCAGCCTGCCTGCGGCCCAGGCCGCCGAAACCGCAAGCGCCACCGTCACGGAACTGTTATAAAATCGTCGCAGAGCCGTGGCCCTGAGCGCGTAGGAGGGCGTCATGGCGGCGGTCCGGACGCGAATCGGCGGCCCCCCGCATCGGCTGGATCGAGAGATGTCATGAGTGAGCATACGGTCAAGGCCTTCACGGAGCAGCTCGAAACGCTGGCGGCCACGGTCGCGCAGATGGGCGGGCTCGTGGAGGCGCAGGTCGCCGAGGCGGTCGATGCCATTGCCAAACGCGACACCGCGCTCGCCGATCAGGTCATTGCCAGCGACCCCACGGTCGACCGGCTGCAGCAGGACATCGAGAACCAGGTGCTCAAGCTCTTGGCGCTGCGCCAGCCCATGGCGGTCGATCTGCGCGAGACGCTGGCGGCGATCAAGATCGCCAGCGAGCTGGAGCGCATCGGCGATCTCGCCAAGAACATCGCCAAGCGGGCGCTGGTCTTGAACCGCGAGCCGCCGATCCGGCTGACGCAATCGCTCGCCCGCATGGGCCGCGCCACCCAGGCCCAGCTCAAGCTGGTGCTCGATTCCTATTCGGACCGCAACGCCGAGGGCGCCGAAACGGTGTGGCGCAACGACAACGAGATCGACGAAATCTACAACAGCATGTTCCGCGAGCTTCTGACCTATATGATGGAAGACCCGCGCACGATCGGGCTCTGCACGCATCTTCTGTTCGTCGCCAAGAACATCGAGCGCGCGGGCGACCACGCCACCAACATCGCCGAGACCGTCTATCACATGGTCAAGGGCGGCCACCTGGCGCTCGACCGTCCCAAGGCCGACGTCACCAGCACCACCACGGTGCCATTCGAACCCAAGAGTTAAATGACGCTCAAGCCCACAGTCCTGGTTGTTGAAGACGAAGCCGCGCTGGTCACGCTCCTGCGCTACAATCTCGAGCGCGAGGGTTATCGCGTGCGCGAAGCCCATGACGGCGAGGAGGCACTTCTGGTCGCCGCAGAGGATACGCCCGATGTCGTTCTGCTCGACTGGATGCTGCCGCAGCTATCGGGCATCGAAGTCTGCCGCCGTCTCAGAACGCGGCAGGAGACGCGCAACGTGCCGATCATCATGCTGACCGCGCGCGGCGAGGAGACCGACCGTATCCGCGGCCTCGACACCGGCGCCGACGACTACATCACCAAGCCCTTCTCGATGACCGAGCTTTTGGCGCGGCTTCGGGCCGTGATGCGCCGCATCCGCCCGGGCCTGGCCGAGGACGTCGTGCGCGTCGGCGACATCGAGATGGACCGCGCCGCCCATCGCGTTCGCCGCGGCGGCAAGGACATCCATCTCGGGCCCACCGAATTCAAGCTGCTCGACCATCTGATCCAGCATCCCGGCCGGGTCTTCAGCCGCGAGCAATTGCTGGACGCGGTTTGGGGCTCCAACGTCTATGTCGAGGCCCGCACGGTCGACGTCCATGTCGGCCGCCTGCGCAAGGCGCTCAACCTCGATGGCGTCAAGGACCCGATCCGCACCGTGCGCTCGGCGGGCTACGCCTTGGACGACACCTTTGCCCGCGAACTGGTCTGACGCTTCACGTCAGCCCGCCATCCGTCCACGCGAGCCTCAGCTCGCCATGCGGCCTTTATGGTCGCGGCGGTGGCTCTGCTGCGGCTGGTAGGCCTTGCGCGCATGGGCCTCGCAATAGGGCGAGCCGGCCTTGGGGTTACGGCCGCAGAAATGGAATTCCTCGCCGGCGGGATCGCCGATCGGCCAGCGGCACATGCGGTCGTTGATCGTCAGCACCGTGGCGAAGCTGCCGTCATCGAGCATGACCGGGTCTTCCTCGACCACCGGCGGCGGCGGAACATGGGTCCGCACATGGACCTTGGCCGGCATGGAGAGCCGGGGCCGTTCGCTGCGCGTGGGGGCGGCGCGGCCGGCCAGCCCCAGCCGGTGGACCTTGCCGATCACGGCGTTGCGCGTAACCCCGCCCAGCACGCGGGCGATCTGGCTGGCCGAATGCCCCTCGGTCCAAAGCGACCTCAGCTGTTCCACCCGTTCGTCCGTCCAGCCCATCGTCGCCCTCCTGTGGCTGCAACACCAGATATCGTAGCCAAGGTTAACCGCCGCACAAGTCTTGGCCGGTCGGTGCCATCCCTTGTCCACAGAAAGGCGATGGCGCCCAGGGAGTTTTCGGGAGATGGAAAATGCAAATCGCCCCTTGAAGCGTGACGCTGCTCATCCCATTTCGCGCTATATCCCGAAAATTCCATGCCCAGGAGTGTCGGCTTGCAGCCGGCCGCTGGCCGAATATTGACGCTTCGCCGGCCGAAAGGCGGATAACGGCAAGAGCCGGGCGCGGCGGGCGCCCGGCTTATACTTTTTTCCAAAGGAGGACACACGTGTTCCCGCAGCTGCTGCCAACCTATAACCGGGCGGATGTCGCATTCGTCCGGGGCGAAGGGCCCTATCTCTTCGCCGAGGATGGCAGCCGATATCTCGATTTCGGGGCCGGCATCGCGGTCAACGCGCTTGGCCATGCCCATCCGCAGCTGGTGAGCGCCTTGCGCGAGCAGGCCGGGCTGGTCTGGCACACCTCCAACCTCTATCGCGTGCCCGGCCAGGAGAAGCTGGCGAAACGGCTGGTCGAAGCCACCTTCGCCGACACCGTCTTCTTCGCCAATTCGGGGGCCGAGGCGGTCGAAGCGTCGATCAAGATGGCGCGGCGCTATCACTATGTGAGCGGCCATCCCGAGCGCTTCCGCATCATCAGCTTCGAAGGCGCCTTCCACGGCCGCACGCTGGCGGCCATCGCCGCCGGCGGCCAGGCCAAATATCTCGAAGGCTTCGGCCCCAAGGTCGACGGCTTCGATCAGGTGCCGTTCGGCGACATGGCGGCGCTGAAGCGGCGATCGGGCCGGCGACCGCGGCGCTTCTGATCGAGCCGATCCAGGGCGAGGGCGGGGTGCGCGCGGTGCCGCCCGAATTCCTGCGCGCGCTGCGCAAGCTGTGCGACGACGACGGCTGCTTCTGATCTTCGACGAGGTGCAGACCGGCATCGGCCGCACCGGCAAGCTGTTCGCCTATGAATGGGCGGGCGTCGCGCCCGACATCATGGCGATCGCCAAGGGCATCGGCGGCGGCTTTCCGATGGGCGCGTGCCTGGCCACCGCCGAGGCGGCCAAGGGCATGACCGCCGGCACCCACGGCACCACCTTTGGCGGCAATCCGCTGGCCATGGCGGTGGGCAATGCGGTGCTCGACGTCGTGCTGGCGCCCGGAATTCCTGCCGCATGTGCGCGAGCGCGTCGCCAGTTAGCGCGCCAGCAACTTGCCGGGCTGCTCGCCGAGCATCCGGACGTGTTCGAGGAGTCTGCGCGGCGAGGGGCTGATGCTCGGCCTGAAGATGAAGGTGCCCAACACCGAGTTCGTGGCGGCGCGCGCGCGCATCGGACTTGCTGGTGGTGGGCGCGGGCGACAATGTCGTGCGGCTGCTGCCGCCGCTCGATCATCGACGAAGCCCAGGTGCGCGAGGCGCTGGCTGCGCTGTGCGCCGCCGCCGCGCGACATGGAGACCTCCGGCAAGGCGGCGGCGGCGGCATGAACGCGCTCGACCAAGATGGCAACAGGGCCCAAGCATTTCCTCGATCTCGCCGATTTCGACTGCGCCACGCTGCACGCGCTGATCGCCGAGGCGCGGCGCGCGCAAGGCCGCGCGCGCCGGCCTGCCGCACGGCGCCGCCGATGCCGACGCCCCGCTCAAGGGCCGGGTGCTGGCGCTGATCTTCGACAAGCAGTCCACCCGCACGCGCATCTCCTTCGATGTCGGCATGCGCCAGTTGGGCGGCACCACCCTCATGATGAGCGGGCGCGACATGCAGCTCGCCCGCGAGGAAACCATCGCCGATACCGCGCGCGTGCTGTCGCGCTATGTCGATGCGGTGATGATCCGCCTGCTCGATCACGAGATGGTGCGCGGAGCTGGCCGCCAACGCCACCATTCCCGTCATCAACGGGCTGACGCGGCTTCCCATCCCTGCCAGGTGATGGCCGATCTGATGACCTTCGAGGAGAAGAAGGGCCCGATCGCGGGCGCGACCGTGGCCTGGAGCGGGGACTCCAACAATGTCTGCGCCTCCTGGGTGCATGCCGCCGCTACGCTTGGGCTTCACGCTGCGCGTGGCCGCGCCGCCCGAGCTGGGCGCGAAGCGAGGCGTTGCGCGCCTGGGCCAAGGGCGCGCGGCGGCGAAGTCAGTTTCGGCGACAATCCGGACAAGGCGGTGGCCGGCGCCGATTGCGTGGTCTCCGACGCCTGGGTCTCGATGGGCGACGAGGATGCGACCAAGCGCCACAATCTGCTCAAGGCCTATCAGGTCAATGCGCGGCTGATGGCGCGCGCCGCGAAGGACGCGATCTTCATGCACTGCCTGCCGGCGCATCGCGGCGAGGAAGTGACCGACGACGTGATCGACGGCCCGCAAAGCGTGGTCTTCGACGAAGCCGAAAACCGCCTGCACGCGCAGAAGGCGATATTGGCGTGGTGTTTGGGGTAGGGGGCTAAATACATGATACGAACACATAAATTTGACAATATGTAGGAATAATTCCATTTTGATTTCATGACTTGACATATATGAAATTGATTTGTAGGGTGGCCATAGATGGAGGAATTTATGGCAGACAACGTCGTATTTCTGCACAAGCCGCCGCAGCAGGTTTCACACCATCTGAGGGTTGGATTCTCAGGCCATCGCCAGCTCGATGCTCTAGCTCAGTCGGGTAGGCTGCCGGTTAGTAGTGTTGTCTTCGACGCGGCGGCATTTGCCCATCAGCGAGATTTGGCCGGTTCCGTCGCGGAAGCTGGCGGCGAGATCATTCTGGATACGAACTGCGCTGAGCTTTCCTCGATAGGTCGTTTTGAAGGAGCTGTCCGATCCGCCCCTTGGGCGAACCCGGACGGCGTCCTTTCTGAAGATTTTTTCGTCCGGAAAGGAAACTTCGATCTATTTGGCAGAATAGCGCGGTTTGCGGTCGAAGTGGGCGTGCATGGTGTGCTCGCACCGTCACATTATCTGGCAGATGGCTCGGTCGATAAGTGGCTGCAGATAGACGCAGCTTCTTGTGTCGCGTTACGTGAAGCTCTTGATAGAGAGGGTGGGAAGAAGATCGCTATTGATTACCCGCTAATGATCAAGATGGCCTCGCTTCGGGATCCGATCCAACGGAGAAGGTTTATTGGAGGTATCAAGGATCTCCCATTCGACAATTTGTGGCTTCGGATTTCTGGGTTTGGTTCAAACGCCACTGCGATGGCTGCTCGTCGGTACATCGCCTCAGCAACAGAATTTCATAAGTTAGAGCGTCCAATTATTTCCGATGGTGTCGGCGGGCTAATTGGCTTGGCTATTGCGGCATTTGGAACGGCTGGCGGTGTCTGTCACGGAGCTGCGGAAAAGGAGCGCTTCGACGCATCTAGTTGGGCAAAGCCCAAAGAAGATGGTGGCGGTGGTGGCCGCGAGAAGAGAATTCTTGTGGTGGGTATGGATCGGTTACTCAGTCAGAAACAGGCCGATGCAATTATGAGCGCCCCCGGTGCACGTAAATTGCTTAGCTGTAATGATCCGTCATGCTGCGTTCATGGCTACGGCGACACAATCAAGTTGTCTAAGGGGCATTTCTTATATCAACGCGCCAAGCAGTTGGGCCAGCTATCAAAGGTTCCCGAGCAGCGGCGCGTGCAATATTTTCTTGATCACGATCTAAAGGCAGCAGCGCAGACGTCTCAAAAGACTACAAAGTTGAAGGGACTTGGTGATTTTTTGAACAAACTGCTTGATGAGAATTTTTCTCGCCTCGACAAGATGCGTCCGGTTTTCGAAGACCTATATAAGAGAATGAATGACACAGATCGCTCACTGCGGCCTGTTCGCAGACCTTATGCCCGGAATATTGTCTCATCACGCCGCCGGTGAACAGATGTCTGCTGTAGTTCGAATTTTGCGGGACTTGCGTAATACTGGCGCGTTGCAGGGAAAAGATATCGCGAATATCGCTAACGTTTCGCCGGCGACCGTAACTCGCTGGGCTCAAGGCACTAGCTCTCCTAACCTCCATACTCAGGCGGTGTTTGCAGAGCTGAGGTATGTTGTTGATAAGCTGGCGGACTTTTATACGCCTGAGGAGACACGGCTTTGGTTGCATGCACGTAACCAGTTGCTAGGCGGAAAGCGGGCGATCGATCTAATTAATGAAGGAAAGGTAGAGGACGTTTTGGCGGTCATAGACAGATTGGACACAGGTGCGTATCTCTAGAGGCAACTGTGGAACGCCAACCTCGCGACCTTGAGCTTCTCGACTTATTGGACGGGCTGCAGCGCGAGCGGCTTGAAGCGCATGCATGGCGAATTGTGCCGCATGGGCGTGAGGTTCTACAGGGCGCGACGCCAAGAGGAAGGTGGGACACCGGGGATTTCTCGGTACTCTATACGTCGCTCGATCGAAACGGCGCATTAGCTGAGATTTACTATCAGCTCAGCCTGCAACCGGTCTTTCCCTCAAAGTTACGATCCGTTCTATGGAAGCTGGAAGCGAAGGTACTAAGAGCCGCCCGTCTGGATCACGATCTACTTGAGCGACTCGCAGTGCGGAAGGCCGAATATCATGCATTGCATTATGACCGAACTCAGGGAATTGCCGAAGCGGCAGTGTTCTTGGGATTCGATTTCGCTGATCGTGCCAAGTGCACGGTGGGATTGTTTCAATCTCATATTGTTTGTCGGTGAAGTCGAGCCAGAGAACTTATCAGCGGTAGAGTTTGAAGAGGTGAACTGGGACGCTTGGAGGAAGTTCGCCAAATCCAAGTGAGCCCGTCCCACGCGTAAGCCTCAGTACCATTGAATTCGGCTCTCGCCTTGCCCATATACCCATCCCATGACCAAAACTCCCGACTACACCCCGGCGCCGCCGGCCGATTTCGTGCTGCCGTTCGATCTGGCCGATGCCGGCGTGCGCGGCCGGCTGGTGCGGCTCGATGCCGTCTCGGCGCGCGCGCTCGGGCCCACGCCCTGCCCGAAGCCGCCACCCGCATATTGGGCGAGACGCTGGCGCTGGCCGCGCTGCTGGGCTCGACCGTGAAGCTCGACGGCCGCCTTACGGTGCAGACGCAATCGGACGGCCCGCTCGATCTGGTCGCCGCCGACTATTATGGCGCCGAAGGTTCGCGCCCCGTCGGCCTGCGCGCCTATGCCCGTCTCGACGAAGCGCGGTACGGCCTCATCCCCGGCGCCGCGCCGAGTTTCGAGCAACAGACGGGTTCGGGCGCGCTCGCCATCACCATCGAGCCGCGCCGCGGCGAGCAGACCTATCAGGGCATCGTCGCGCTGGCGCCCGCGGGGCTGGCGGGGTCGGCGGAAGGCTATTTCGCGCAGTCCGAGCAATTGGCGACCATGATCAGGCTCGCCGCCGTGCCCGTGTTCGAGCCGGGGCCCGACGGAAAATCCATGCGCTCGCATTGGCGCGCGGCCGGGCTGCTCTTGCAGGCGATCCCGGGCACCTCCCGCGACGAGGACGACTGGAACCGCCTCGGCTTCATCCTGGACACGCTGGAGGATGTCGAGCTGGTCGATACCGGCCTCGCCGCCGAGGATCTGCTGTGGCGCCTCTTCAACCAGGACGAAGTGCGCGTGCAGCCGGCGGAGCCAATCGAATTCCGCTGCGATTGCCAAGACCGAGCGCATCGCGGGCGTGCTGCGCGCCTATGCGCCGGACGAGCGCGAGGGCCTCGCCGACGCTGACGGCATCATCCGCGCCAAATGCGAATTCTGCGGCAAGACGCACGAAATCGCACCCGGCGCATTGGAGACGGCGGAGTAGGGCGTCCTTTGACCTCCCCCCTGTGGGGAGGTCGAAATCGCGGTGCGATTTCGGGTGGGGGCTGCGCGCGGCATGTCCCCCTTTAAGCGAAATCCAGGCGCTTGGCTTCGCATGCGCTGCGCCAAGTGCAGGATTTCGCGTCCTCCCCCACAATGGGGGGAGGAAACACCTACAACTCCACCGCCCGGCGGTAGAGATGCCAGGTGGCGTGGCCGAACACCGGCAGGACCACGACCAATCCCAGGAACAGCGGGATCGAACCCAGCACCAGCCCGGCCGCCACGATCAGGCCCCACAGCGCCATCGGCCCCGGATTGGCGGCGACGGCGCGGCACGAGGTCTTGATCGCGGTGTCGAGGCCGACGTCGCGGTCGACCACAAGCGGGAACGAGAACGTGCCGACGGCCATCGCCACAAGCGCGAACACAAAGCCCACGCCGATGCCGACACCGATCATGGTCCAGCCGGCGGGCGTGGTGAACACCGCCTCAGCGAACGCGTCCATGGAAACGGGCAAGGCCGGGCCCAGCGTGAACCAGTAGATCAGCCACGCCGCCAGCAGCCAGAGCAGGAAGATCGCCACCTGGATCAGCCCCAGCATCGCGATGGTGGCGAAGCCCGGCTCGCGAACAACGTCGAAGGCGTTGGCCCAGCTCGCCTGCGCGCCCTGTTCGCGGCGCTTGCTCATCTCGTAGAGGCCGACGGCGGCGGTGGGGCCGATCAGCGCGAAGCCCGAGGCCAGCGGAAACAGCATCGGAAGCACGTTCAATCCGAACGCCAGCCGCGACAACACCAATCCCGCGACCGCATAGACGATGCAGAGGAAGATCACGTCGCTGCGGTATTCGCCGAAATCCTCATAGCCTTTCCTCAGCGCCACGCCGATGTCGCGGGCGCCGATCCTGCGCACCTGCGGCGCCGGCGAGTGGATGGTCTCCTGAATGTGATGAAGCGAGCGATAGGCGGCGCCGACATTGCGCGCGGCCACGACCAATTGGTCGCCGCTCCATTCGACGGGGTTTCTGATATGCATCGTGCTACCTCCGGAACGTGTTGCCCGAGGGTCGGAGGCCGCCCCATTGGCTCGGCACCTCTTGAGGACGTGGCCGGCGGGGCTGCCGCCAAGTGGCCAAGGTGCGACATTCTATACCATCTCGCCCCCTCCACGCCATTTCGCAGCTGCGAAGGGCGCGCGTCCGCAAGTTGCATGAGTGCGGGGCGCGGCCGCCGAAAGCGACGGTTTTGCCGCGTGTTCGGGCGATTCAGGCCTTGCATCCGGCCGCCGGATCAGGGAGCTTGCGCCTCCGCTCGCCCGCCCACTCGCCGTCAGGCAGGGCAAAGTCGTTCGCGGCAGGCGGGACCGTCCGGCAAGGCTCAACGGCGTCACCAGCTTGCCGCGCCAATCGTAAAGGCAGGAGCAACCGGCGGTCTGCATAATGGCGGCAGATAAGCTGCTCCACCGTCTCGTGAGGCCGCACAGGCATGGGCGAACTCGTTCGTTCGATCTTGGATTTCATCGGTCAGAATGCCGATTGGGTTTTCCCGGTCGTGTTCATCGTTTCGTTCGGCGAATCCTTCGTCTTCCTGAGCCTGGCGTTTCCGGGTACCTCGGTGATGCTGGCCGCCGGCGCCCTGATCTCGTCGGGCACGGTGCCGCTGTGGCCGGTGCTCCTCGGCGGGATCATCGGCGCGGTGCTGGGCGACGCGATCTCCTATGGGCTCGGCCGCCGCTACGGCCATCTGACCGAGACGCGCTGGCCCTTCACGACCCATCCCGAACTGTTGCCGCGCGGCTACGATTTCTTCGAACGCCATGGCGTCAAGAGCGTCTTCATCGGCCGCTTTTTCGGGCCGCTCCGGGCGGTGATCCCGCTGGTCGCCGGAATCACGAAGATGCCGGTCGGCCGCTTCTGGGTCGCCAACGTGCTGTCCGCCTTGATCTGGGCCCCGGCGCTGCTGGTGCCCGGCTTCATCGCCGAACAGGCGGTGACGCTGATCGCGCTGAACACGCACTGGAAGGCCGCGCTCAGCGTCGCGGCGATGCTGGCCGTCGCAGCCGGAATCTGGCTGGCGCGCCGGCTCGGCTATCTCGGCAAGAACTGAGATCGTCTCACCGCAGGCAGCCTTGCCTCGCCGCTTCATTCGCCCGATCCTTGGGCGGGGTTGGAAACGCGGAATCGCCAGATGTCATCCTTGCCATTGACCACGGCGCAGGCCGGCGCGCGCGAGCGGCCCGCCACGCTGCGATGGCTGATCGCGATCCATCGTTACGCCGGGCTGGTACTCGCGCTTTTGATGCTGATGTGGTGCCTGACTGGCATGGTCATGGTGTATGTGCCCTATCCCTCGCTGTCGCCGTCCGCGCGCCTGACGGGTCTGGCGCCGGTCTCCTGGCGGCAATGCTGCATCATGCCGCCCTATCGGCCGGGGGCCGCCGCCGCCGCCTTCGACGTCGAGATGATGGCGGGAATCCCGGTCATGCATATCAGGCCGGCCGATGCGCCGGGCCGCAGTTTTCTCATCGATCTCGGGAACGGTCAGGCGGTGGCGGGCATCGCGCCCGACACCGCGATGGCCGTGGCGCGCGATTATGCGCAAGGTCGCGGTCTTTCGCCCTTCAAGCCCGGCCTCGAGCAGATCGGCCGCGACCGCTGGACCATCGCCGGCGTCGCCGGCCGCGGGCCGCTCTACCGCATCGCGCTGGGCGACAGCGCCGGCACTGAGATCTATGTCTCGCAGGCGAGCGGCCAGGTGGTACAGCGCACGAATGCGCGCCAGCGTTTCTGGAATTATCTCGGCGCCATTCCGCACTGGCTCTACATCATGAAGCTGAGGCAGAACCCACGGGCCTGGACCGAGGTCATGGTCTGGAGTTCGTTGGCCGGCTGCTTCCTGGTACTGCTCGGGCTCTATATCGGCGTCGATCAATTGCTGCGCGCGCGGCGCAGAAAGCGCTGGTCGCCCTATCGCGGCTTTCTGGCCTGGCATCATCTGCCGGGCATCGTCTTCGGTCTGTTCCTTTTGAGCTGGGTGGCGAGTGGCTGGCTGTCGATGAATCCGTTCGGGCTTCTCGAAGGCGGCGGCAGCGCGGGCGACGAAGTGACGGCGCTGCTCGGCCCCTCGATTCCGGCCGGCGAGATTGCCGCCTCCTTGCGTGCGCTGTCGAACCAATTGCAGGGCGAAAGGATCGTCTCGATCCAATCGGCGCCGCTCGACGGCAAGCTCTATCTCGTCGCCACACGCGCCGACGGCCGCCGCGAACGCCTCGATGCGGATGGCCGCAAGGCACCCTTGACCAAGACCGATCTCAGCTTCATCGCCTCTGTGCTGTCGGGCAAGGGCGAGGCGGTCACGCCGCAGCTACTCGTCCACGGCGACGATTATTATTTCAGCCACGACGACGCTTTCGCGCAATTGCCGGTCTATCGCGTTATCCAGCCGGGCACGGCGACGCGCTATTACGTCGATGCGGTGTCGGGCAACCTCAGGGCCAAGCTCGACGCCAATGCGCGAAAATATCGCTGGCTGCAACAGGGCCTGCACCGCCTCGATTTCACCGCGGTTCTGCGCAGCCGGCCGTTGTGGGATATCGTGATGCTGGGCCTGCTTGCTGGCGCCAGCCTGATCGCGGGGACCGGCACCTGGCTGGCCGCGCGCTATCTCTACCGCACGGCGGTCCGTCCCATCCGGGCGCGCTTCAAAGCGTGATCACGAGTTTGCCGAAATGCTTGCCGGCCGCCTGATAGGCATAGGCCTCGGCGGCTTCCTCAAAGGCGAAGCTTTTGTCGATGATGGGCCGGATGTCGCTGGCGACCATCGCCCTCAGCATGTCCTCGAACATGGCGCGGCTGCCGACGAAGATGCCGTGCAGGCTGGCGGCCCGGCGCATCAACAGTGCCGGATTGGGCTCGCCCTGGCCGCCGAGGAAGCCGATCAGCCCGATCTTGCCGCCATAGCCCACCGCCTGCATCGACTGGCCGAGCGTGCCCGCGCCGCCGATCTCGACCACCGCGTCGGCGCCGCGCCCGCCGGTGCGCTTGACGACTTCAGCGCCCCAATCGGGATGGATCTTGTAATTGATCAGTACCGAGGCGCCGTGGCCGCGGGCGCGTTCGAGCTTGGCGTCGCTCGACGAGGTGGCGACCACGCTGGCGCCGGCCGCGCGCGCGAATTGCAGCGCGAACATCGACACCCCGCCGGTGCCGAGCGTGAGCACGGCGTTGCCTGCGATGATGGGCCCGCCCGTTACCATCAGCGCGTTCCATGCCGTCACGCCGGCGCAAGGCAGCGTCGCCGCCTCCTCGAACGAATAGGCATCCGGAATGCCGACAAGCCCGTCTTCGTGAACGGCGATATATTCGGCGAGCATGCCATCCAGACCCGGCCCGCCGAGGGCCAGCCGGCGCGGACCCACCGGATCCGGCCGCCCGTCGATCCAGAGCTGGAAGAAGGTCGCCGCCACGCGGTCGCCGGTCTTGAAGCGCGTGACCTTGGGCCCGGTTTCGACCACTTCGCCGGCGCCGTCCGACAGCGGCACCAGCTTGCCCTGCTCCGGCGTGCCAGGATAGGTGCCCATGCGGATTGCCAGATCGCGGTAATTGAGCGAGGTGGCGCGCACCCGCACCAGCACGTCGTGCGGGCCCGGTTTGGGCTCCGGGCGCTGGCATGGATTGAGGGCGGCTTCGGTGCCGGCTCCGGCGAATGTGAGTTCGTAGGCCTTCATCGTCCTCTCCGTGAACCGGCGCCAGCGCGGCGGCGGCTCAGACTTCGTTGTGGTCCTTCTTGATCTTGAGGATCGCCTCGCGTTCGGCCTCGTGCGGCGCGTTGACGACCTTGCTGGCATTGTTGAGGGTCATGACCGATCTGGCCTTGGCGTCATAGGCCGGCCAGTGCGGGATGGTCGCATTGTTGGGGTCGCCGGTGCGGGCGAAGGTCGTCCAAGTGGTGGCCATGATCTTTTCGACCGGATAACGGTCCGGCCTGTCGCCGATCATCGCCGCCGAGGTGAACTGGTCGACATCGTCGAAGACATAAGGAATCTCGATCGTGTGCGGCGCATGGAGCTTGCCGCCGCGCACCGGCGTCTGTTTGTCGAAGCGGTAGACATAGGCCGGCGCCTTGCCCAGCGCCGCCTTGCGCTCGCCGGCGAGGGAATTGTTGACGGTCAGCCAGTTGTCGGTGGCGATGACCTGATAGATGAAGGTGTTGGTCGCGTCCGGTCGGCCCTTCTTGTACACGGCGATGACCTCGTCGGCGGTCTTGTCGTCGCATCTGAGATTGCGCTTGACGTCGGCGTGGAGCGTGGCGTCGTCGATCGGGTCGAGCGGCGTCGAGCTCTGCCACACCGCCTCGGTCAGCGTGTTGCCCATCATCCAGGGCACGTCGGCCGAGATCGCGGGCGCGGTGGGATCGACCGGGTCGGTCGGCAGCGTCTTGCCGTCGACGACGGGCCCGCTGCCTGCGCGGACGTGCTTTTCAGCGACCAGCCGTTGCAGATCGCGGAACGGCATCTCCTGCAGCTTGCCCAGCGTCGCCGGCGTCACGTCGGCGGCCTTCATCAATTGCTCGGCCTCGCGCGTGGCCTGCTCGCGCGGCATCCGCCGCAGATCCATGCCGCTTTCGGAGATTGAGCGGTGACGCAGGCCCGTGGCACCCGGCATTGCCATCAGCGTGCAGACCTTGCGTCCGCCGCCCGACTGGCCGAACACCGTCACATTGCCCGGATCGCCGCCGAACATGGCGATGTTGTCGTGAATCCATTGCAGGGCCGCGACGATGTCGAGCATCCCGGCGTTGGAGGCCCCGGCGAAACGCGAATCGGCGCCCTTGATGTCGGCGAGATAGAGAAAGCCGAAGACGTTGAGGCGATGGTTCACCGTGACCACGACCACGTCGTAATCGCGCGCGAGGTTGGAGCCGTCGTAGCGCGGATCGCCGCCCGAGCCCACGGAAAACCCGCCGCCATGGAACCACACCATCACCGGCCGCTTGCCCGAATTGGGGCCGGCCTGGGGCGTCCACACGTTCAGGAACAGGCAGTCCTCGCTCATCGGGCTGGTGTCGAGCGAGGACAATTCCTCGACCAAGACGAAGCCGCTCGAGCCCTGCGGCGCGCGGTCGCCGAGCTGGACGGCGTTGCGCAGGCCCGTCCACGGCGCCACCTTCTGCGGCGGCATGAAACGGTTGGCGCCGCCGGTGGGCGCACCGTAGGGGACGCCGCGGAAGATCTGGACCGGCTTTTCGAGATGGCCGTCCGGATAGCCGCGAATTTTTCCGGATTGTGTCTCGACGATGGTGCCGCCGCTCCAAGGATAGTTGGTCACCATATCGGCGCGCGCGACATAAGGTGCGGCGATCAGTGCGCCGGCTCCAGTTGCTGCGCCCGCGAGCAGGCTGCGCCGGTCAAGTTTTGCGCCCAAGCATTTCATCAGAGACGTCCCTCCATTGTGATCCGGCATCCCACGTCTGCCGTTTGTCGGCGCGAAGACTAGCGAGCCCGAGTGGACCGGGCAAAGGTGAATTGTGCATCGAAATGTATTGGGGGGGCGCTATTCGCGTACGCGCAGCGTCATTTCCCCGATGCGCTCGATCCGCGCCGACACCGTGTCGCCGGGTCTGATCGGGCCCACGCCCTCAGGCGTGCCGGTGTAGATCACGTCGCCCGGCTCAAGCGTGTAGAAGCTCGACGCCATTTCGATCAGCTCGTCGACACCCATGATCAGGGCATCGGTGTTGGCGTGCTGGCGCGGTTCGCCGTTGACGGTGAGCGATAGTTCAAGCCCCAAAGGCGGGCCCAGTTCGTCGGCCGTGACCAGCCAGGGCCCGAGCACCGCATAGGTGTCGGCCGATTTGCGCAGGCTGCGCTCTTCGGGCCCGCGGATTGTGATGTCGAGGCCGATGCAATAGCCGGCCACGTAGCCCAGCGCATCGGCCTTGGAGACGTTCTTGCAACGGCGGCCGATCACGGCTGCGAGCTCGACCTCGTGATCGGTGCGGCGGTCGGGATGGGCAAGCACGATCTCCTCGCCGGCGCCGATCAGCGCGCTCGTCGCTTTCAGGAACAGGCCGATCTCGTGGATCCGGTGCACATGCCGCCGGGCAAAGGTCTCGGCGTCGGCCATCGCCTCGTCGAAATGCGCCAGATAATTGACGGGTGCGGCGACCAGCTTGCCCGGATTGGGAACTGGGCTGCGCAGGCGCACGCCGGCGAGTTCGATGGCGGGCTTGCCCTCGGCCACCGCCGCGATCTGCGGCATCAGCTCCGGCAATTGCGCGATGAACGCATCACCGCGCGTGAAGGGATAATGCTGCGGCGCGATTTTCGCGAGCACCTCGCTGACATCGCGGATGACGCCGCCCTCGACCACACCGAGGCGATAATCATCGAAGAAGCACAGTCGCATGGCGGCACCGCCTCGCTTGTCATTCCGCGTCCGGCTGCGCGGACGGCGCGGCGCGCGCAAAGGCCGGGATGTCGGCGCAGGCCCGATAGATGCGTTCGATCGTCGGATATTTGCTCATATCGATCTCGAAGCGCGCATTGTTGAGGACCTGCGCATAGAGGCAGATGTCGGCAAGGCCCGCTGTCTCGCCATGGCAGAAGCGTCCAGTCTCGGAGCTTTTGGCCAGCATCTGTTCCAGCGCCCCGAAGGCTTCGCCGACCCAGTGCCGGAACCAGACCGCGGCCGCGGCATCGTCGGCGCCGAAATTGGATTTGATGTAGTTGAGCACCCGAAGATTGTTGAGCGGATGGATATCGCAGGCCACCGCATAGGAGAGCGCGCGCACACGGGCCCGCCCCAGGGCGTCCTTCGGCAACAAGGGCGGGGTGGGATATGTCTCCTCCAGATATTCGATGATCGCCATCGACTGCGTGAGGATGTGGCCGTCGGAAAGCTGGAGCGCCGGCACCAGCCCTTGCGGATTGATGGCGAGATAGGCGGCGCTCTTATGCTCGCGCTTCCTTAAGTGATAGGCGACATAGTCGTAGCTCAATCCCTTCAGGTTCAGCGCCGCGCGCACGCGGATCGAGGTCGAGCTGCGAAAGTAATTGTGAAGGACGAGCCCGCTCACTTGGCCGCGGGCTCCGCGATCTTCGTCGTCACCTGGCCGAGCCCGTCGATCGAGACGGTGCAGACGTCGCCCGGCACTAGCGGACCGATGCCGGCCGGCGTGCCGGTGAAAATGAGGTCGCCGGGCGCGATCGCGACCGCTTGCGAAAGGAAGGCGATGACCTCGGGTACGGCCCAGATCATGTGCATGAGGTCGGTCGACTGCCTCTCGGTCCCATTGACGGTCAGGCGAAGGCGGCTGTTTTCGGGATGGCCGACCTCGGAAACCTTGTGGAGCGCTCCGCACACCGCCGAGTTGTCGAAAGCCTTGCCCCAATCCCAGGGCCGGCGCCTTTCCTTCGCCTCGTTCTGCAGGTCGCGGCGGGTCAGGTCGTTGCCCGGCGCGTAGCCATAGACATAGTCCAGCGCCTTGGCGACCGGGATGTTGGCGCCGGCCTTGCCGATGGCCACCACCAGTTCGGCCTCGTGATGAAAATTCTTCGTCAGCGGCGGGTAGGGAATGGTCGCGCCATCGTCGACGACCGCGTCGGCCGGCTTGGTGAAGAAGAAGGGCTCCTCGCGGTCCGGGTCGCCGCCCATCTCGCGCACATGGTCGGCATAATTGCGGCCGACGCAGAAAATGCGCCGGACCGGAAAGCGGGCCTTCTCGCCTGCCACTGCCACGGAGGGCGTCTGCGGAGCCGCGAATACATAATCCATTGGTCTTGTCTCCCACTAATACCTGCGGCCTGATGCCGAAACCGTCGCGCCGTCCGCGCGCCAACCTGGCGGTGGCCCGTCGGCGGTTCTACATCAATTCGTGAAACACTGCTCGCCGAATGTTGGCCTGCACGCGGACCAGTTGCAAACCCAAAGGCGCGCGCACTCCGCCTGCCTCTGCCAGCTATATTGTCCAATCGCGCGAAGAGCAACCTGGTCTGCGGGAATGCGCGCATCGGGACCGTTCGATGTAATCGATACAGTGATCTCGATACGCGATCAGAGCCCCGGACGGCGCCGCGATAAGCGGCCGGACGAATATCGGGGCCCGGCGGGATGGCCGCCGAAAGGCGTGCCACCGTCGCGCAACCTCTCACTTTTTCCTGTTGTAGGCGCCGAGACCCGGCTTGTAACTCTTGTCGTCGAGGAACTGCTTCAGGCCCTTGTCGCGGCCATGGCTGCGGTCGAGAAACGCAAGCTGCTCGCTCTTGGCATATATGTAGTCGTTGGACGTCTCCCATGGCAGGTCGCGCGTGCGCTTGAAGGTGTCCTTGGCGGCTTTCAGCGTCGCCGGGTTCTTGCCGAGCAGCGTGTCGCACAATCGGCGCACGCGCGGGCGCAGCTCGGCAGGCGGCACCGCCTCGTTGACCAGCCCCATCTCCGCCGCCTTGCGCCCGTCGAAAACCTCGCCCGTCATGATGTAGTAGAGCGCGTCGCGATGGCTCATGACTTCGGCCACGGCGCGGGTGACGTTGCCGCCGGGCAGGATGCCCCAATTGATCTCGGACAATCCGAACTTGGCCTCCTCGGCAGCGATGGCGAGATCGCAGCAGACCAGCGGCGTGAAGGCGCCGCCGAAGCACCAGCCATTGACCATGGCGACGGTCGGCTTTTCGAAATAATCAGCCGGTTCCACCAGCCGCCGCCTGGCGGCGCGCCTGCAGCGTCGCCAGCGGCGCTTGCCGTCGTTGTCGCGGAAATATTCCTTGAGATCCATGCCGGCGCCCAGGCATTCGCCCGCTCCGGTCAGCACCAGCACGCCGGAGCGGTCGTCGCCTTCGAGTGCGTCGAGCACTTCCAGCATGCGCATGTTGAGCGCCGGGTTCATGGCGTTGCGCTTCTCGGGCCGGTTCAGCGTCACCCAGCCGACGCCGTTGTCGAATGTCGACGTTCACGACGTCTTTGGATTGGGACTTCTTTTCGCTCATCGCCAGCTCCGGAAAATGGGTTAGGACCGTTCGGCTTCTGTTCGAGCATGGGATTGCGCAACGCCGATGTTGACCACCTTGCCGGAGGCGGTCCGGGAAGATCATCGACGATGCGCAGATGGGCGGGATGCTTGTAGCGGGCAAAGTCCGGCGCAGGCTCCGAGCAGCGTCGCTTCGCACAGCGCGCGGCCGGGCTGCAGCACCACGAAGGCGATGCCGCAGTTCGCCCCAGCGGGCATCGGGCACGCCGAACACCGCGACTTCGGCGACGGCCGGGATGGGCGCAGAACGCCGCTTCGACCTCGGCGGGATAAACGTTCTCGCCGCCGCTGAAATATACATATCCTTGAGCCGGTCGATGAGGCGGTAGAAGCCGCTCGCCTCGCGCCGCGCCAGCGTCGCCGGTGCGGAACCAGCCGTCGGCAAAGCGAGGCCCGGTTGACGTCCGGCTGGTTCCAGTAGCCCGGCGTGATCGCGGGGCCGCGCAGCCACAATTCGCCGGCTTCGCCGTCCGCGACATCGGCGCCGTTCTCGCCGACGATGCGGGCATCGAGGAATGGCGCTGGCAGGCCCACGCATCCCGGATTGGCCGGCGACGATCTTTCTGTCGAGCGGCATATGCATGACGCTGCCGGCCTCGCTCATGCCGAAGCCGTTGACCAGCGGCACGTCGTCGCGCGAGATAGGTCTCGACCAGGGCTGCCGGCAGCGGCGCCCCGCCGCAGAAAATCGCCTTCAGACGCGAGAGACGGCGCCGTCGAAGCCGGGCTGCGCGCAGCACTGCGGCCATCTGCGGCACGCGAAATAATGGGTGATGCCGAGATCGGCCCGGCGGCGAGTGCCTCGAGCGTCCTTGCCGGTTCGAAGCGGTCCGAGAGCACAGCGGTGCGCGCCGAGCGTCATGGCGGTGCGCAAGACCGCGAACAGCGCCGATGGTATGGAACAGCGGCCGGTCCGAGCATCAGCACGGAATGGGCGTCGGCCTCGCCCAGGAAGGCGAAATTGAGCGCGGAAAAGGCCGCGCATTGGCGCGGTGACGATGGCGCCCTTGGGCCGGCCCGTCGTGCCGGAGGTGTAGAGCAGCGTCACCGGCGCGCTTGCCGGCAGCTCGGCCGGCGCGGTGGGGCGGCTCGTGGCGGCCTCGGCCGAGAAGGTTTTCAGCGCCACCAGTTCGCTTTCGGCGGCGGCCTTGATCGCGGTCTTGGCGGCAGCGGCGAATTCGTCGCTCGCAATGACGAGCGCGGGCGTGCAATCCGCAATGAGCAGCGCCAGCTCCTCGCCCGTCAGGCGCCAGTTGAGCGGCACGAAGATCGCGCCGCTGCGCTGGCAGGCCAGGCACAGCACGACCTCATCGATTGAATTGCGCGCGAGCACGGCGACGCGCGCGCCGATGGGATCGCCGATCCTGGCATCGAGCCAGAAGCTGGCGCGGGCCACGCGCCCGGCGAGCTCGCCATAGGTGATCCGTTCATCCGTGACGAGGTCGATGCAGGCGAACTTCTCCGGCTCACGCAGCGCGTGATAGGCGCTGGGCTCCGCACTCAGCAAGCCGCTGTCGATCCCTTGCAACGCTGCCATCGCTTCCGGCCCGTGGCCTGGCTTTCGCGTTTATGCGGGCTGGCGGGTGCGCCATCCTTTCGCATAGTGCTCGCGCGCGTCCTGCGAATAGGGCGTGGGTGCGACCTTGACGCGGATCTCGACCTGTCGGTGGCGCTCGACCGTGGTTTTCTTGGTGCCGCCGTTTTCCTCGCCCCAGACCAGGATCAGCTCGTCGCCGATCTTGACGTCCGGGTCCACCGTGCCCAGCGACAGCACGCAGCGCTCATTGTAGCTGTAGCCGGTGAACATGGAGAATCCCACGGTCTTGCCGTCGCGCGTGACCTTGTCGTAATTGGCCGAGCCGTAATTCGACAAAGGCAGGTCGAGATATTTGTACGGGTCCTCGCCCGGCACGAACATCGAAGCGATCACGCGGATGACGTCTTCGGCGTTCCAGGCGAAGGTGACCTTGTGGCGATGCGGCTTGCCAGCGATCTTCTCAAGCGCCTCGCGGCCGATGAAGTCGTGATCGAACTTGATGAAGCCGCCATAGCCCATGTCGTGCGGCGTGACGTAATAGTCTTCGATATTGTCGGAGACGAAGCTGCCGCCGATCGAGCCCGTGGCTTCGTAGCCCGTGGCCGGAAGCCATTCGCGATAGGGCTTCATCTTCTCGCCGGTATAGACGGCGGGCAGCGGCGAGGGGATCCAGCCCGATTCCAGCGTGTTGGTGGCATAGGCGCGCGCGCCCACCTGAACCAGGCCGAACTCGCGCCCGGCTTCCACGATGGCGGCTTTGATCTCTTCGCCTTCCTCGTAAGGGCCCCAGATTTCGAGGCCCGGCTCGCCCGACATGCCATGGCGCAGCGCGCGCACCTTGCGGCCGGCGATGTTGATGTAATCCATGTGAAAGAACTTGATGTCGGCGAAGGGCCCGCCATTGAGCTTGGTGATGAGCTTCTCGGCGTTGGGGCCCTGAATCTGGTAGCGGTAGGAAATGCGCCGCACCGGCTTGCCCATCGGCCGCGACGGCGAGCGGTCGTCCTTGACGATCTTGACGTCGAAGCCGCCGGTCTCGCCCTGGAACTGGATCCAGTTGGCGGCAGGCGCCCGGCCCACGAACACGCATTCGTTCTGGGCCAGGTGGAACAGGATGCCGTCGCCGATGACGTGGCCGTCATGGCTGCAGGGCACCATCTGCTTGGCGCGGTTGACGCCGAAATTGGTGAAGGTGTTGATGGTCAGATGGGAGACCAGCTTCAGCGCGTCCGGCCCGGTGATGTAGAGGTCCACCATGTGGTGGGACTGGTCGAACAGCACGCAGCTGTGCCGCCAGGCGCGCTGCTCGTCGCGCCAGTTGGAGAATTCCGGCGCCACCACCGGATAGACATAGGCGCCGAGCTGCGAATTGCGCAGCATCTTGACCGTGTTTCCGGCTGCCTTGAGCACGTCTTCGAGATTTCTTGCAGTCACGGCGCTTTGACTCCCTCAAGTGACGGTTCTTCTCCGACCGACCGATAATCCCCAGAACATTACGAGAATGCCGCCGCGCGCGGGCACCCCTTCGCCGGTGCGCGGTCTTTGGCATGCCATTTCTCTTACGTTTTCGGATCGGTGACTGCAAGGGCGATGGCCCGGCTGGGCCCGGTCCGGCGGCCGCCTCCCGCCCGGCCGCGATTGACCCGTCACTGCGCCTCGATGTCGGTCATGTAGCCGGCGGAAAACCGGTGGCTGATGAAGTCCAGGAAGGTCTTCATGCGCGTGGACGAGCGGTGCGAGACCGGATAGACGGCCGACAGCCACAATTGCGGCGCGGCATAGGATTCCAGCAGCCGCATCACCCGGCCCTTGCGCAGATCGTCGGCGATGAGCGCGGTCGGCAGATAGGCGACGCCCGCCCCCGACAGCACGAACTCGCGCAAGAGGTGGACGCTGTTTGTCTTCAGGACCGGCTTCAGGTCCACCTCGAAACGCAGATTGCCGCGATGCAGCGGCCAGCGGTCGCCCCAAGGGTAATAGGAATACCGCGAGAAGCGGTGCAGCGTCAGATCGCTCGGCGTTTCCAGCGGCACCGCCGAGCTCAGATATTCCGGCGAGGCGCAGAAGGTGCCGTTGTGGCGGAACAGCCGGCGCTCGATCAGGGAGTCCGAGACCGGCGGATAGATCTGGAACACCAAGTCTAGGCCGGCATGGACCGGATCGACCAGTTGATCGCTCACCGTGACGTCGAATTTGAGCGATTTATGAAGGGTGGAGAACTCGGCCAGCGCGCGCGAGAATTCGCCCAGCGCGAAGCCGGGCAGCACCTGTATGAACAAGGTGCCGGTGAGAACCTTGTTGTCCGCCTGCGAGTGGGAGGTCAGTTCCTCGGCGCGGGCCAGAATGTCCAGGCACTCGCCATAATATTTCCCGCCGATCTCCGACAGCTTCATGGCCCGCGAGGAGCGATGGAACAGCGGCACGCCCAGATGCTCTTCGAGCTGCTGCACGCGGGTGGTCACCACCGATTTGGCCACGCCGAGGCGCCGGGCGGCCGAGGTCAGGCTGCCGGTTTCGGCGGCGCGGCAGAAGGCTTCGATGCACAGCAGCAGGTCCATGGCCGCAATATTATGCCGCGCCGCGCCGCAGTCCATATCAGTGCACTGCAACATCGGCAGAAAGCACCCCTGTGGCTCCGCAGACCGTCTTTGCACGGACATCTGCCCCAGCGAATTTGAATTCACCTGCTCAGGGCCAGTGCGAACGGCCTTTTGAGCCGCCGGCCCGGGTTCGGCTACCCAGAACTATTCGTTCTGCGGTTACGAACGCCAGCGCGCAATCATGCGTTGGATAGCGTCGGGCATGCCATTGCCGCGCTTTTGCACGCACGCGCACGGACGAATGCCGCCATCGGCTCTTGCCTTGATTCGGCGTGATGTCGATGCCTAAATCGCGCGGGCATGATCCATTGAACAACCAAAACGAAAACGGGGTACGGAATGGCGCAGGGACGGATTTTCACCACGCATGTCGGCAGCTTGCCGCGGCCTCAGGACGTGGTCGATCAGGTCTTCGCTGAGGATCGCGGCCAGGTTGTCGACCGCGCCGAATACGAACGGGTGATCTCGGCGGCGGTGCGCCAGCGCGTCCACGATCAGGTCAATTCCGGCATCGATTTCGTCAGCGACGGCGAGATGAGCAAGATCGGCTATGCCACCTATATCCGCCATCGCCTGACCGGCTTCGAGATAGGCGAGGTGCCGCGCGCCACACCGGCCGATCTCGACGCCTATCCCAATTTCCGCGACCGGCTGGCCAAATCGGGTGCGACCGCGAAATATCTGCGGCCCATCTGCCGCGGACCCATCGCCTATGCGAACCGCGAACCGCTCGAGCACGATCTGGCGCGCTTCAAGGCGGCGATCGCGGACCAGCCTATCGAGGGCGCCTTCATGAACGCGCCATCGCCGGGGGTGATCGCGCTGTTCCAGCCCAACGAGCATTACAAGAGCCGCGACGAATACCTCTACGCCATCGCGGAAGCCATGAAGAGCGAATACGAGGCCATTGTCGCCGCCGGCCTCTATCTTCAGATCGATGCGCCCGATCTGGCCATGGGCCGCCACATCATGTACCGCAACGAGCCTGACGAGGTCTTCGTCAAGGCCGTCGATGTCCATGTCGAAGCGCTCAATTACGCGCTGCGCGAGGTGGCGCCGGAAAAGGTGCGGCTGCATCTGTGCTGGGGCAATTACGAAGGCCCCCATCATTGCGACATCAACCTTCGCAAGATCATCCATGGCTATCTGCGGGCGCGGCCGTCGATCCTGTTGTTCGAATCCGCCAATCCGCGGCACGGCCACGATTGGGCGATCTGGGGCGAGACCACCATTCCCGACGACAAGATTCTGGTTCCCGGCGTGATCAACTCGACCTCGAACTACATCGAGGACCCCGAGCTCGTCGCCGAGCGGCTGGGGCACTTCGTCGACATGGTGGGGGTGGACCGCGTCATGGCCGGCACCGATTGCGGCTTCGGCACCTGGGCGGGCTTCGGCCCGATCGACCCGGACATCTGCTGGGCCAAATTCCGCGTGCTCGCCGAAGGCGCGGCCATCGCCTCCAGGCACTGACGGGCGCTACCAGGCGCTTTCGAGCAGTTCGAGGATTTGTGCGGCGGAGGCGGCCCGCGGATTTGTCTTGGCCGCCGGCCGCGACGCCGCGGCTTCGGCAACCAGGGGCAATACCTCGCGCGCCACGCCGTAATCGCGCAACCGCGTCGGGACTGCGAGCGCCACCAATTTTTCGATCCGGGCGATCGGCCGGTCGGATTTGATTGCCTCGCCCAGCCGTGCGATCGCCTTGGGCACGGTCTGGCAGTTGAATTTGAGCGCCAGCGGCAGCGTGATCGCGCTCATCGGTCCATGCGGCAGGCCGAGTTTGCCGCCCAGCGCCTGGGCGATGGCGTGGCCAAGCCCCATGCCGGCGCGCAACGCCGCGCCGGCATGCATCGCACCCTCAAGCAGATGTTGACGCGCCTCGAGATCGTTGCCGTTTTCCAGGACGACGGGCAGCCATTGGGCGATCAGCGCGGCACCTTCCAGCGCATCGCGGTCGCTTTGCTCGGTGCGATCAGGCACATAAAGCGCCTCGGCGGCGTGGGCGAGCGCATTCAGTGCCGTGCCGCCGCTTTCGAGGCGGGGCAGGCTCATTGTCAGCTCGGCATCGTAGAGGATGGCTTCAACTTTGGCACCGCTGCCGGCCGATTTGAGTCCGGTGCTTTCGTCGCGATTGCCGAAGAACGGCGTCCACTCCGCGCCCGCATAGGTCGTGGGGATGGAAATCACCGGCAGGCCGGTCTGTGCCGAAACCGCCTTGGCGGTGTCGAGCACGCTTCCGCCGCCGAGCGCGATCAGGCCGTCGGCGTCGCGCGCGGCTTCGGCGGCACCGCGCACGCCTTCCATCTCGGCATGCGCCTTGGCCCCGGCAAAGCGCCGCGCCACCGGCAGGTCGATGTCATGCCAGCGTGCTTCGGTGACAAGCAATGGCCGCTCGACCGACAATTCCGTCAGGAGGTTCGGCAAAGAAGCAAGGCCCCAACGGACAATCAACGGTCCACATCCTCTGACATTCGTATTTGGCCGAGCCGCCATTCACGCATTGCCCGGCGCCTTTCCAGCGAATGGCTGTCGCGGGCAAGGCCGCGGCGCCGGTCTGGGACGCAATCGCCGCATTGCCGAACAGCTTTCTCGCCTCAATAGACGAGCGGCTCGATCTTTCTCAGCAGTTCGTCCGTGCGGTTTGCGAAGAAGGGCGGGATCTGCATGGAGGTGCCCATCTTCTCGTAGCTCTCGTCGATCAGGAAGCCTTCGGGCTTGGAGACCGTGGCTTCGAACAGCGCCCCGCCCGGCGTGCGCACATAGATCGATTCGAAATAGCCGCGGTCCTTGCGCTCCGACACGTCGGTGTAGCCCAGCCCTTCGAGGTGGAACTTGACCTGGTTCTGGATGTCGTAATCGTCGACCTCGAAGGCCACGTGATGCGGCACGCCCTCGCCATAGGCCCAGCTGCCCTGTTCCAGGCCGGGCTCGACGCGGAACTCCACCACCGCTCCGCTGCCGCCTTTGCCGACGTCGTAGCGGATGTAATTGCCCTCGTCCTTGCGGTTCCGGCCGGTCCAGCCGTAGTGCATGAACTCCTCGGAGTTCTCCGCATCGCGCACCGACACCACGATGCCGTGGGTGCCGCGGATGCCGAATTCCTGTGGCACCACGCCGTTGGAATAGGGTTTGCGGGTGTCGCCCTTGGCTCCCACCATCTCGTATTCGATGCCGCAGGGATGGTGGAAGGCGATCAGCCGCTCGCCGAAGCGCTCGCCCTCCTTCACCTCGAAGCCGTGTTCGCGCAGGTGCCTGGCCCAGAAGCCGAGCGACGCCTCGGGCACCGACAGCGTGATGGTGGCGATCTGGCCCGAGCCCTTCTTCGCCTTGCGCCCCGACCAGCGCATCGGGAAGCAGGTGATCAGCGTGCCCACGTCGCCCATGTCGTTGCCGTAATAAAGATGCAGAATCGGCTCCTCGCCGTCGTACAGCGCCGTCTTCTTGACGCTCTTCAGACCCAAAATCTTGGTGTGGAAGTCGTAGTCCTCCTGCGCCCCGCCCACGCTCAGCGTCAAATGGTGGTGGCGTTTGATGAATTCGTTCGTGCTCATCTCATGTTCCTTCCCAAGGCTTGCCTCGTCCCGCAACCGGCTCGGTTCGGAACGGCCCCGTCTCCGACGGTATTCAAAGCCGCGGCCATACCGCAGTCAATCCGTAGGCGGACGTCCAAGCTTTTGCATCGGTTCGCAGATTCAGAACTCATCATTCTTCCATTCCGAACGCGAGCTTCGGCGACGAAACGTGGTGCCGCGTTCTCTCGGGAATTTTGAGAAAAGTTCGCCTTTTCCGAATGCTATGTTCTGAATATCAGAACATTACTGGGGCTGCGATGCCGTGCGCGGCGTTGTTTACTGCAACCGGCACCGCGCGTGACGCGCTGTTGCTTGGGCGAGCTTTGCGCAACGCGGGACGGGATATCGACCCGTACTTGGTCGTACAGCCCGCATCCAGACAAAAACGGCCGCGCAAAACGACAAATTCAGAGTCACGCGCGGAAGGGGAGGAAGATGAACGAAGCCCGTCATGATGGACTGGAAGGGCGCGAGCACGTGCCCTCGAAGCTGCGGTCGCTGTCCTTGGCGATTTCGGCCGCGCTTCTGGCAGGGGCGGCGGCGCTGGCGGTTTCGGCGTCGGCTCAGCCGGCGCAAGCCGCAGGGGCGATGATCACGATCTGCCCGTCGGTAAAGGGTGCCACGTGCATCCAGGAGCCGGCAGCGGACACGCCGGTCCCGGCACAGTTTCAGGCCTCTTATCAGGCCTATATGGCGATGGAGAAGGCGGCCCATGGCGGCAGCAAGCTGACCTGGACCGACAAGCCGGACTGGTCCGGGCTGTGGACCCACGCCGGCGGCTTCAACTGGGATCCGCAACCGAACCCGATCGCCAATTCGCCGGGCGGCCCGGCCGCGCAGGCGATTCTCGACCACTGCAAGAGCTTTCCTTGCAAGGGCTGGATTACCGCGGCGCTGAAGCCGGAATACGCCCTGCAATATCGCCAGAAGCTGACGGCGGTGGCCCACGACTTCGAATGGGACCAGCTCAGCAACTGCCTGCCGGCCGGCTATCCGCGCTTTCTGCTGGAGCCGTTCCTGAAGGAGTTCGTGGTGACGCCGGACGAGACCTGGTGGACCAACGAACAGCAGAGCGAGACGCGGCGCATCTACACCGACGGCCGCGGCCACGTGTCGGAGGACGAGGGCTTCCTCACCTTCGACGGCGATTCGATCGGCTTCTGGGACGGCCAAACGCTGGTGGTCCACACCATCCGCCTGAAATCCGAGGAGCTGCAGCGCAACCAGCCCAGCATCAGCGGCGAAGCCAGCACCGTCGAGCGCATCCGCATGATCGATCCCAACATGATCGAGGACGACGTGACGCTCTACGATCCCGTGGCGCTCAACGCGCCTTGGCATGGCTTGCAGAAATTCGGCCGGGTGACCAAGGCGGGCGCGCGCATCGACATGTGGTCGTGCGAGGAAAACAACAACGTGGTGCAGACCGCCAATGGCGGCTCGACCTTCATCCTGCCGGGCGAGACCGTGACCGTCCAACGCCATTACCGCGACCCGGACAATTACCAGAATGAAGTCTCTCAATAGGGCTATCGCCTACGGCGCCAAGCTCATGAAAGAGGAAGAAATGAAAAAGGCGGACGGTGCCAAGGACACGACGCACTAGGCCGCCGCCGCGCAAGTCTGACCAGGCCGACCATTCACGTTTGCATCCCGCAGCTTCAACAGTAAACTGACAGGCCGATTCGAACATGCAATTCCTGGGCGTTCTGACGCCGCTGAACGTGGGATGTCAGCGGCGTCCCGACGGGCACTTCCAAGCCCGTCGGGAGACGGATACCGCGTTTGCTAGAGTACCCAGGCAAAACCATTAATGCCGCGAGCGGACCGGGGACGCGACCCGGGGGGCGGCGTCAACGCCAGAAGGGGAGAAACAGATGGGCGCACATCATATCTATCTTCAACGCAAGCTTTTGCTTTCGGGAACGGCTCTAGCCGTCCTGTTCTGCGCCGGACCGGTTTATGCGCAGGTCGCAGGGCAAACTCAGATCGAGAACGTCACCGTCACGGCGCAGCGCACCACGCAGCAGCTGCAGGACGTGCCGATGTCGGTGCAGGCCATCACCCTGCAGCAGTTGCAGATCCAGGGCATCCAGTCGGGCCAGGGTCTCAATGCCATGGTGCCCAACCTGTCGGTCGGCAGTGACAGCGCCCCCAACATCAACACCACCGTGACCATTCGCGGCATTCCGGAAGTCGGTCTCTATGTCGACGGCATCTGGCAGCCGGATATCGGTTTCCGCGATGCCGGCATCGTCGAGACACAGCGCGTCGAAATCCTGCGCGGGCCGCAGGGCACGCTGTTCGGCCGCAACACCAATGGCGGCGCCATCAACTACATCACCGTGCCGCCGGCCGACAAATTCGGCATTCATGGCAGCTTCGAGATCGGCTCCTACGGGCACCGTAACGTCGATGCTTCCATAGACGTGCCGCTGACCGACACACTGCTGACCAAATGGACGGCGTCGATTCACCACCAGGGCGGCTGGCTGCATTCGCTCACCACCCAGCAATGGTATGGCGGTACCGATGACAAGGTGTTCCGCGGCGACGTGCTGTGGCAGCCGATGGACAATTTCTCGGTGCGGCTGACCGCCAACCAGACCGACACGACCAGCACCACCGCACGCGGCGCCGATTTCGTGAATATCAATCCGGCCACGATCAACACCGGCTGGACCACGATGTACAACGTGGCGATGATGAATCCCGACTACGGGCCCTACAATTTCTGGACGGGCTCGACCGAATGGCTGTCGCGCTTCCAGAGTATCGGCGGGCAATGGTCGGCCCAGTACAATTCCGTGAACTATCCTGGTGGACGTGTCGGCAAGTGGGAGACCGTCAACAACGAGCCGGCGAACTCGAACAAGATCAGACGAAAGCCAGTACACGGCCACGATCAATGGGACCATCAACCCGCAGATCCAGATCACCAATCTGACGTCCTATATGGTGCAGGACACCCGCTACTACACGAACTTCTTCGGCGGCCCGATCGTCGGCATCACGGACATGCGCCGGTGTCACTACAATTACTGGACCGAAGAGCTGCACGTCGAAGGCGATCTCTTCAGCAGCAAGGTCCATTACCTTCTGGGCGGCTATTGGCTCCATACCCGCCAGCGCCAGCGCGAGTACCGCTATAGTGCCACGGAATTCTTCCTGCCCAATCCGTCCGACCCGACCAATCCGGTCCTTATGGCCGGCAATCGGCCGGTCTTCGATTCGACTCTGTACAGCTTCCTCAATGCCTGGATCGCCAACCAGCCCGCCGGCAGTCCGCAAGTGGCGGATATCATGAGTAACTTCTCGCTTTGGCATGGAAGGGCTCAGCTTCCATGACTTCTCGATAGGCGGGCAGCCGACGTCGACATCCGATTACACCGACATGCTGAACGATAACACCGTCGACGACCGTTCGGTCTTCGCCAACGCCACATGGCACGTCCTTTCCAATCTCGACGTGCAGGGCGGCATCCGGCTTGCTTGGCAAACCGGCACCAACAAATGGGAAATGCCGCTGGGGGCTTACCGCACCTTCCTGACGCCGGCGGCGGGTGGCGGCCTGGGCTACGGTCCCGGCCCGCTGTTCCAGGGCGGCGCGGTCGAACAAACGCAAAAGCCCTACACCTCAGGCATGGTCGCCACGCCGATGGCCACGGCCTCCTATCACTTCACGCCGGACGCCATGGCGTTCGTTCGCTATGCCCAGGGCTACACGGCAGGGTCGACCACCTACAATGCGGCCTTGGGTCAGAACATCACCCTGACCCCGGAAGTGGTGCACGACTACGAAGCCGGCTTCCGCACCGAGTGGCTCAATCATCGGCTGCAAGCCAACGTGACCGGCTATTATATGGAGTGGGACGGCCGGCCGATCCAAACATCCTATTTCTCTCCGACCACACAAAACTTCGTCTTTGCGACAACCAGCGGCGGAAAGAGCCGTGCCGATGGCTTTGAGTTCACATTTCTCGCATTGCCGGTTCAGGGCCTGACAGTTGCAATGGAGCGGCGCCATGCTCACGACGAAGTGGATCACCTACGGCTCCGCCAATGTCACGCCGACGACGCCCTGGGCCTATGCGCCGAAATGGACGTTCCATTTTGCAGCCCAGTACGACTTCGAACTGCCCAACAACTCCGATATCACGTTGCGTGCCGACTATGGTTATGTCGGCAGCCTTCAGCTCGACGGTGAGATCGAGCGTCAGATCCCGGGCGGTCAGCCGGCCTATGGCCTCCTCAATACGCGTATCCAGTACACGCCAGACGATGCCCACTGGAATGTGCAACTGTACGCAACCAATCTGACGGATGCGCACTACATCAGCCGCTGGTTACAACGATGCCAGCGTCTGGGGCACTGCCTTCACCGTGCTCGGTCAAAGGAGACTGTGGGGCATCCGCGTGGCGTTCGATAACTAAAGCCGGGTGTACCCGGTGGTGTTGTGGGAGGGGTGCGGCCGCGAGGCTGCCCCCTATCCCGATCGTGGTGGCGGGACCTGGCCCGACCGTCACCGCGCCGCAACCGCGGACGCTTGGAATCCAGCTCAACCTACCGCCAGTAGGCCGAGCTACCCCCTAGGGCGCATCCGAGAGGATGCGCCCCTTTTCTTTTGGGGGACATGAAGAAACCCTCCGGGTGGGGAGGGGGCAGGAACATGACCAAAGAGGAACCTCGACAATGAGCAAATCGACCCGCAGCAAGACAATGGTGGCAAAGGGCGGCGTCGACCGGCGCCAGGCGCTCGCCGCCGGCGGCGCGGCAGCGGCCGGGATTGCACTCGGCGCCCGCAAATCCTTTGCTGCGGACATGGCCCCCGTCGCCACGACCACGGCCGGAAAGATCCGCGGCTATGCCAACGGCCCGGTCAAGGTCTTCAAGGGCATCCCCTACGGTGCCTCGACCGCCGGCGCCAACCGCTTCATGGCGCCCAAGCCGCCCACGCCATGGGCGGGCGTGCGCGACGCCACCAAGCTCGGCGACAAATCTCCGCAATTGCCGACCAAGGGCATCATGGAAGAAGAGATCGTCTCGCTCGACAAATCGCCGATGAGCGAGGATTGCCTGGTTCTAAATCTGTGGACGGCGGGCCTGCGCGACGGCGGCAAGCGGCCGATCATGGTGTGGTTCCACGGCGGCGGCTTCACGCAGGGCTCCGGCGGCGACGTGCGCTACGACGGCTCCAATCTCGCGCGCAAGGACGATGTCGTCGTCGTCACTGTCAATCACCGCCTGAACGCCTTCGGCTTCCTCTATCTGGCCGAAATCGGCGGGGAGAAATATGCCGATTCCGGAAATGCCGGAACGCTGGACATCGTCGCCGCGCTTCAATGGGTCCATGACAACGCCCACGAGTTCGGCGGAGATCCGGGCAACGTGACGGTCTTCGGCCAGTCGGGCGGCGGCGGCAAGGTGACGACGCTGATGGGCATGCCCCCGGCCAAGGGCCTGTTCCACCGCGTGATCGCCGAAAGTGGGCTCAACATCCGCGCCGAGACCGCTGCGGCCGGAACCAAGACGGCCGAACGGCTGCTGGCCAATCTCGGGATCAAGCACAACGAACTCGACAAGCTGCACGCCGTTCCGTTCCAGAAGATCGTGGACGCGATGGTGCTGCCGCCGGGGCAGGGCCTGTTCGGCGGGCTGAACTTTTCGCCCATCCTCGATGGTCGCTCGCTGACGGTGAACCCATTCGATCCAGTGGCCTCCAGCCTCGCCGCAGATGTGCCGATGATCCTGGGCAGCACGCTGACCGAGGTCACCTTTCTCAACACCACCCCGCTCGATCCCATCGATGCCGCCATGCTGCACAATCTGGTCAAGCAGAACACGCACAGCGACGATGCCGAGGCCGACAAGCTGATCGCGCTCTACAAGAACGAATATCCCGGCGCCAGCGATGTCCGCATCTATCAGCTGCTCGCCAGCGACAACTGGATGACGGCCAATGTGGCGCTGGTGGCCGCGCGCAAGGCCGCGCTCGGCAAGGCGCCGGCTTATGTCTATCATTTCGAGAAGACCACGCCCGTCCACGACGGCAAGCTCGTCTGCCCGCATACGCTCGAAATCCCCTACGTCTTCGACAATCTGGACGTGCCGACCGCGGCGCTGGTGACGGGAACCGGCAAGGACCGTTATCCGCTGGCCGACAAGATGAGCCGGGCCTGGACCACTTTCGCGCGCACCGGCAATCCGAACGTCTCCGGGCTGCCCAACTGGCCGGCCTATTCGGCTGCCGACCGCGAAGTCATGGTCTTCAACGACGAGTGCAAGGTGGTGAAGAATCCGCACGCCGCCGAGCGCGAGGCGATCGACGAAATCCACAAGCGCATGGGCATGCCGGCCTGACGGCTGCCGGCCCTGTGCCCATCCGGCGGACGATTGATATGGGTCAACACGTCCGCCCCGCCATCGGGCGATCCTTGAGACTGCTTTGCAGAAGAGAGGAGCTGCCGCGATGATGGATAAGAAACACTGGCAAGACTGGCTGTCCGGCCTGATAGGCCTGTGGCTGGTGGCGACGCCATGGGTGCTGGTCACGCCGGCCGGCGCCGTCACGTGGAATTTCATGGCTGTGGGCCTTGCCGTGGCCATACTGGCCGCCTCCGAGCTGAATATGTTCCAGCCCTGGAAGGAATGGGTCATTGCCGCGCTCGGTGTCTGGCTGCTTCTGGCCCCCAGGATCATGAGCTTCCAGGGCAATGAGGCGATCTGGAATTCAGCGGTGTGCGGGGTTGTCATCATCGCGCTGGCCGGCTGGGCCATCGGCGATGCCCATGAGATCCTGCCGCAATTCGGCCGCCCGTCGGGCGATCTGCGCGGCGACACGCCGTCGCTGAGCCTGCCCGACGAGCATGAGCACATGGCCGGTGGTCCCCCGCGCCGCGACCGCGGACCGGGCATCGTCCATCCCGGCACCGATGCGCAGGCAGGCGGTCAGACCTCGCATCAATAAATGCTCTCATATGAGGCACGCGAGGCGCCGGCCGGCGCCTCGCGTGCCTCATAGTCATGGGGACCCGCACGGTGCGCCAAATGGGCGTGGGCCGTCAGCCAGCGGATTGTTTCACTGACATGGAGCTTGTGGTTGCTGCCGGCAACCGGCGGCTTTCGCCGGACGGCCGCGATCCTGCCGCGGTTCGGTATCCGTTAGGGCGCCGTTTAGACGAAATGCCGCAAGATGGCCGACGCTGATGCAACCTTGGAGCGTCGACAGTGGTTCAGGAAAACCTTGAAAGCGAAATGCAGCGTAAGCTGTTGGAGCAGCAAGGCCGCGGCCACGTGCCCGACGCCGTTTTGAATTCCGGCGCACCCGCCTCTCCGCCAGGACAGCGCGGCGCGACCGACGCCGGCGCAAACGATCGGAACAGCGCGCGCTGAACTTCGAACCTTTCACGGAAAATCTCTCCAGCCGGCCAGGCACGGAAAACCGGTCGCCACTTTTCTTGGAATTGCTTTAGCGCGCGACGACAAAAAGCGGCGACATCGACACCACACCATTTGCTGTATCTGCGGCGTGACCAAGATAGCGGTGTATGCCGAATGCATCTTCGGTGGTGCGCAAGAGCGAGTAGTGATTGTACGGGGTCGGATCGACCACATGACGCGGCCCGTGATTGGTGATGACGATCGTCACGATGTGCCCGCCGCCAAAATTGGCCAGACTGTGCGGATCGTAACCGCAACATCCCTGCTTTCCCGTCTTGCGCGCTTCCTCGTTGTTTTCGTCGAAGGTGATGACAATCGCGGTATTGCCGGGATCGCGCCAGACTTTGGATGCTATGATTTTCCTCACCAGCATAGCCATTTCCGCATCGCCGCGCTCGACGACCTGACGCAGGTCCTTGTGCTCGTCGCATCCAGGCGGAATGATCGCGCTGTCGTCCGGCGCCAAGCCATGCATCTCATTGCACTGATCGGGAATAATATGGGCATAGTTCGGCAGATGGTCGGACTTCAGATCGTCGTCGAGTTGACGGAAATTGGCAAAGTGCCGCATGCGCTCGGTGTAGGGGGCATTGTTGACGTCGGCGAAATTGATGAAGGCGTTGTGTTTGGCCGCATAGAGCTCGTACGGCAGTCCTTTGACCGGGTAGCTCGGCGTGGGCCAGCGCGGCATCAGAGTGCCAGGTGCCGGCAGGTCTTCGTAATAGCCCTTCCAGGTCATATTCCGCGCCGCCAATTGGTCCATCAGACTCCGCGCATGAATCGTGTGATCGACATAGTGCGGATGCTCGCTATCCTCGCAGAACTCGCTTTTGGGGCCCGGCTTGCAAAAGAAGGCATCGTCATCGTGAATGCCAAAGGTGTCGCCGCCCACGAGCGCGATGTAGTTGCCTTCGCTCGAATGGACCTCACTGTAAAACTGGGAGGCCAGCCCGTATTGAGCGGCCAGCTGATGCAGATTGGGAGTCCATTTCGGGTGGTCCATAATTTGCGCGAAGCCCTTATTCTCTCCGATGATCACGAAAATATGGTTGTAATGTGCGATCGTGGGCCGTGTTGCGCCGGCGGCCAGGGCAAAGGTCCAGGCCATCGCGGACACAACAAGGAGGGTTGCAAGGAGCGTTGCCGATTTGTGGAGTGTCATATCGAATGTTCCCTCACATCGTTACCCGGAAGCCGAACAGATAATCGGCACCGTAGAACTCGTTCTGGATCGGGAAGGCCGTGCTTTTGGTCTGCGTGAAGTCCAGATGGGTGTTGGTGATGTTCTTTACGTCGAGATAGACCTGCACCTGATCGGTGACGTCATAGGTGCCGCCGAGGTCGAGGCGAAAGCGCGGCTGCGAATAGATATCGGTGGTGGCACTGTCGCCTGCGGCCCACAGATTGGTGGAGACGTAGGACGCGGCCAGTTTCAGATAGAGCGGCCCCTCGCTGTAGAAGATCGCCGCGTTGTACGAAAAGGGCGAAGTTTGCGGCAGCGTACCCGTCTCGCCCGGGCGGATGTCGCCGTGCGACTTGTTGTAGGTGAGATTGCCGTCGAAGCCGAGGCCGGCAAGCATACCGGGCAGGAAATCGAACTGCTGATTGTAATTGAGTTCCAAGCCTTCGACATACGCCGAACCGATATTGGAAAATGTCGTGAGCTGCACGTTCTGACCGACATAGCCGGGATAGGTCTTTGTGGTCACCTGGTTGGCGATGATGTAATTGTCGAACGATTTGTAGAACAGGGCAGCCGAGGCGATGCCGCTATGCGGCAGGAAGTAAGATGCCTCTAGGTCCACGCTGTGACCGATGGTCGGCTGCAGATCCGGGTTGCCCTGGCTGATTCTCGGAGTGGCGTTATACAAATCAATAGTGCGCGCCGCGGTGATCTGGTTGAAGCCCGGCCGCGCGATGGCGGTCGAATAAGCCGCACGGAACTGCAGCATGTCACTGGCCTGATATTTTACACTGATGTCGGGGAAGACATTGGTGTAGCTGTGCTTGTCCGCGTTGAGCGCCATTGTCGTGTTGCCGGACGCGTCGGTGGTGAAGGAGAAGGCGCGATAGGTGCCTTCGGTACCCTCGATGCGGACGCCGCCGATCACATCGAATTGGCCGAAGGTTGCGCTGTACTGCGCATAGCCGGCATAGACATTTTCGTTGTCATGCTCGAAGGTCGACGGGTCGGGCGTCGGCGCGCCGGGCGCGATGTTGGTCAGCAGCATCGCATAGTTCGGCTGCGGCCCGATATCGTACTCGCCGTTGTAATAATGCACATCCTGTGCGCCGGCATAATCGGCCAGATTCTGATCGGTTATGTTCAGAGCGTCATCATATGCCTGCGCCTTGCGGGTGCGCTCGCGCACGCTGCCGCCGAATTTGGCCACGCCCTGATCGCCGTCGAATTCCAGCGGGAAGGAAAAATTCGTCACGCCGGCATATTCGGTGTCGGTGTTGTCGGACGGGCCGTTGCCGCCACTGGCCTGCGTATAATTCGCCGGGTCGGCGAGATTGACACCGCCCAGCGCCGTATAGGTCGGATGGTCCTGGTTGAGGTTGTTGTAGACCACCGTAAGCGGATTGGGATCGTAGAACTTGGTGTTGGTGGAATAGGGGAACTTGTCATGACCCTGGGTCCAGGACAGGCGCGCATCCAGCTGTACCATGTCTGCGATCAGCGTATTGCCGCCGAGCTCGATGAGTTCGTTGCCAAGTATTTCTTTGGTGTTGATATCGGCATAATGGGCGTCGACGCCCTGCGAGGTGAAATCGCCCGTGGTGTTGTTCACGCTCTGGATGTTGTCGGCCAGGCTGCCCAGAATGAATTCGTGCTTGTTGGCAGTCTCCACATAGCCCGCGTGGAGGCCGCGGAGGTAGATATTGGTCGTCGCATCTGGGCTGAAGGTGATGCTTCCGCCATAGCCCTGACGCAGGCGATGATACTGGTACCAGCGGTACTGCACATCGTCGTAAGCCTTTTGGGTGAGGAAGGCGCTGGTGCCTGCGGGCGTGACCGTCGGATCGTTGATGTAATCCTCTTCGATGTCGTCGATCCCGCGGTGGTCCTGCTCGGCGCTATAGCTGACGATGACAGAAATCTTGCCGTCGTCGAAGCGCTTGCCGGCGGTGATATCGCCCTTGTAAACGGGCGAGCCGCGCAAGGTCTCCACGCCGCCGCCGATCGACGCATCGAGGACATGGTCCTGGCCCTCCGGAATGTGACGCGGCTGTATATTGACCACGCCGCCCAGACCCTCGGCATCTATATCCGGCGTCAATGTTTTAATCACTTCAAGGCCACCGAGGATTCCGCCCGGAAAGGCGTCGAGCGCCACCGCGCGGGCGCCGCCCTGCGGAGACGCCGGATTGTTGGCCATCAAGCGCACGCCGTCATAGGTCGTGCCGTTGAGGTCGGCATCCATGCCGCGGATGTTGACGAAGCGTCCGGCGCCCGAGTCCGATTCCATCTGGATACCAGGCAGCCGCTGCAACGCTTCGGCTGCGTTGGCATCCGGCAAGGAACGGATCTGATCGAGCGGTGCGATGTCGAGAATGACCGAAGCCCGCTGCTTGATTTGCGTGGCCTGCCCCCTGGAACCGGTGACGATGACCGTTTCGATATTCCCCGATGAACTGGATTGGGCTGCGTGCGCCGCAGGGCTCAGCCCCATCAACAGAGCCGGGGCAGCCACGGCCGTACCCATAAAGCGGGCGAAATGCGATTTGATGATCATGCGTCAATCCCCTCCGGTACGGGAGGACAGCGAACCCCTCGCTTTCCCCTCAGCGCTTGCAATTGGGGACCGACGTCCGACAATTCGGATTCAGATTTGCGATACTTTGGCGAAGATGGATTGAAAATCGTCAATGTTTGCGCGTCACCGGCGGCCGCACCGGCCCGCGGCAAGGCACCGACGCAGAAATTTCCGTCACACAGACCACGGTTTGTGAATCACGAATCTTGCGCCGGAATCGTTTGGATAGTTGGGCGCTTGGCGGACTTTGTGTTTATGGGTCGCATCCCGAAAGCGCGCATGCAGAACGTCGATGTCCGTGACATGGCTTCGGCTGCCGCGCTAGATCCTGACAGCCGATTTCGCTTGCCATAGGCGTCCGCCTAGTCGCGCCCCCAGATTTCCCTGGACATCTCCACAACGGATCGAAGCTTGGCCCATTGCTGTTCCTCAGCAATCAAATTGCCCTCTTCCGTCGAGGCGAATCCGCATTGAGGACTCAGGCACAACCGGTCGAGGGGCGTATATCGCGATGCCTGCTCTACGCGCCGCATGACCAGGTCACGATCCTCAACTTCACCGACCTTGGACGAAACGAGACCAAGTACCACCTTCCGTCCTTCAGGTAGATCCGCAAGCGGTTCGAAACCTCCAGCCCTTTCGGTGTCATATTCCATGAAGTAGCCATTGATCTTGATCCGATCGAACAGTACCCGCGTTATGCGATCGTAGGCGCCGCTGCCCATAAACGTCGATTTGAAGTTTCCACGGCACATATGCATCGCGGTCGTGACGCTTTCGGGGACATCCGCGAGCGCGGCATTGATGAGGTCGCCATAAATCTCCGCTAGTGCATCGGGATCGTCGCCTCTAGCGGTCGCATTTGCACGGTTGGCCGTGTCACAGAGCATAACGAGAAAGACCTCGTCGAGCTGGATATACCGACAGCCCGCCGCCACGAACGCATTGACGGCGTTCCGGTACGCTTCGCCGAGATCGGACCAAAAATTATCCAGCGACGGATAGACATCGCGGCTCACTGCTTCGCGTCCGCGTCTCCCATAGAGTGCGGAAGGGGCGGGAATGCACTGTTTCGCCACGCCAGACGTTCGGCTCTTCAGAAACGAAAAGTGCTCAAGCATCGGATGACCGTCAAAGCTTATGCGACCGACGACGCGTACACCCTCAGGCTTGGTCTGTGTGCCCGAAAATGCCATTCCGCCGTCCATACGGTATTTCTCAACGCCGCGGAGACCTTCAAGAAAGTCGAGGTGCCACCAGGCACGGCGAAACTCGCCATCGGTGACCGCCTTCAGCCCGACTTCTTCCTGCTTCGCAACCGCCGCTTCTATCTGATCGTCCTCGACACGCCTCAGTTCATCCTTGTCGATCAAGTCTTGTTGCAGTTTTAGCCGAGCTAGCTTGAGTTCATCGGGCCGTAAGAGGCTTCCAACATGTTCGGCGCGGAAAGGCGGATGTATTGTCTGCATGTTCATATGACTCCAAGCCGTGACAATCGTCTGATAACAGCGACATTCGACGTCGTGCTTACGCGGGGTTCCGAGCGGCGCTGATTCGCTGCGGCGGCGCCCATGACTCAGTTGTTTCCGGGGTCCCGTTTCCAGAAGCCGAGTGTTTCCCGGGTGGCGCGGTCGGAGCAGGAGAACAGCACGGCGTCGCTTGCGGGCGTGTGGCTGACCGATTTCCAGCTGGGCACGACGAAGATGTCCTTGGGCTTCCAGTGGAAGGTTTTGCCGTCGATGGTGGAGTGGCCCTCGCCTTCGAGCTCCAGGAGGGATCCAATTTCAAAATGGCCCGTGGCGACGTCTATTGATTTCGAGATTTCGTACCAGTCGCGAAGATAGCGAACGACTTTCCATTCATCGTCGCTGTTGTCGACAATGAATAGTTCGCTGCCAGTCTTGGTGTTTACCCGTATTGGCACATGCCACCCCGACCGTCAGTTGCGGACAATTACCAGGGCACGCGGCAATCACAACCGAAGGCCGGGGTATCATGGCGTCGTGCGCCATCAATTCAACTCGGACTAACGCGCGTTGGCTGGGCCTGTGTGGCCGTGAGATCGGGGTAGCGCGGGGGGGAATCAGTTTTGTTGCTTACCCAGTGCTTACCTGAACAATTGACGGCTTTTGATCTGACTCACAGAAGGGAAGCAATCCATTGATTCAATGTGGGAAACCTGGAGCGGGCGAGGCGAATCGAACGCCCGACCCTAACCTTGGCAAGGTTATGCTCTACCCCTGAGCTACGCCCGCGCTCCAAGTCAGGGTCGCGGTTATGGGCCAAGCCCGCCGGAGCGGTCAATAGGCAACCGGGCGGCGCCGGCTGGGGGCAAGCGGGCCGCGCCCCGCGGTCTGGCGCGCCGCCGCCAAATCCGCGAAAAGGGCCCATGGACCAGCCATCACAGGCATTCGATCTGCCCCCGCCCGAGGTCCGCGAAGCCGCCCTCATGGCCCGCTTCGAGGAACTGGGGATCGGCACGCGCACCTATCTCCACCAGCCGGTCTTCACCGTGGAGGAGGCGCGCAGCCTGCGCGGCAGCCTGCCGGGCGGCCACACCAAGAACCTCTTCCTCAAGGACAAGAAGGCCGGGCTGTGGCTGGTCGTCGCCCGCGAGGAATTGGCCGTCGATCTGGGCGCGCTGGCCAAGGCGCTGGGCGCGCCGCGCTTCTCCTTCGGCGCGCCCGGGCTTCTGGCGCAGACGCTGGGGGTGCCGCCGGGCTCGGTCACGCCCTTCGCCCTCATCAACGACACGCAGGCGCGCGTGCGCGTGGTGCTGGACGAGGGCCTAATGGCGCTCGAACCGCTCAACTTCCATCCCCTGCGCAACGACCGCACCACCGCCATCGCGCCAGCCGATCTGGTGGCGTTCCTGCGCGCGTCGGGCCACGAACCGATGCTCCTGACGCTGCCCCAGCGGGCCGGCTAAGGTCGGCACCGGGTCTTTTCTTTCGCGGGCCCAGAGCCCACATTCGGGGAGCAACGGCAGTGGACGGCATGGCATGGCATTGATCGGACCGGGCGGACGGCCCATCGCGAGCGGCGACGGCAAGGCGGCCGACGGCGGCGGCGAGGCCAGCCCCCATATCAAGGATTCTTCGCTGGAGACCTTCGCCGCCGACGTGCTGGAGGCCAGCCGCGAGGTCCCGGTGATTGTCGATTTCTGGGCGCCCTGGTGTGGGCCCTGCAAGCAGCTCGGCCCCGCGCTCGAGAAGGTGGTGCGCGAGGCCAAGGGCGCGGTCCGGCTGGTCAAGGTCAATATCGACGAGAACCAGGAGATCGCGCGCCAGCTCCGCATCCAGTCGATTCCCACCGTCTATGCCTTCAAGAACGGCCAGCCGGTCGACGGCTTCATGGGCGCGGTCCCCGAATCGCAGCTTCGCATGTTCGTGCAGCAATTGACCGGCGGCGCGGCCGCTCCGAGCCCCTCCGAGGACCTGCGCGAGATCGCCGCCGAGGCCTTCGAACGCGGCGACGTCGCCGCTGCCGCCCAGGCCTATGGCGCGGTGCTGCAGGAGGAGCCGGGCGATCCGGCCGCCGTCGCCGGGCTGGCGCGCTGCTATCTCAAGAGCGGCGACATCGAACGGGCCCGCACGACGCTGGGGCTGGTGCGCCCCGACGGCGCCGGCGACGAGGCCATCCGCGCGGTCGAAGCCGAAGTGAGGCTCAGCGAGTCCGCTGGCGCCGCTGCCGCCGAGATGGCTCCGCTCAGGGCCCGGCTCGAAGCCGATCCGTCCGACCACCAGGCCCGCTACGATCTGGCGCTGGCGCTCGATGCCGGCGGTGACCGCGAGGCCGCGCTCGGCGAATTGCTGGAGCTTGTGCGCCGCGACCGCAATTGGAACGAGCAGTCCGCGCGCCAGCACCTGCTCACGCTGTTCGAGGCGATGGGGCCGGCCGATCCGCGCACGATCGATGCGCGGCGCAGGCTTTCCGCCATCCTGTTTTCCTGATCCGATGCCGGGGATGCAGCCTCACCGGACGCTGAAGGACCTGCCCGGCATGCTTGCCGTGTTTCCGCTGACGGGTGCGCTGCTGCTGCCGCGCGGGCATCTGCCGCTCAACATTTTCGAGCCGCGCTACCTCGCCATGATCGATGCCGCGCTGGCGGGCGAGCGGCTGATCGGCATGATCCAGCCGACCGAATCCGAATCTGCGAGCGAAAACCCGCCGCTGTCGGCGGTCGGCTGCGCCGGGCGCATCACCGCCTGGCGCGAGACCGAAGACCGCCGCTATCTCATCACGCTGACCGGCATCTGCCGCTTCCGCGTCGCCGATGAGCCCCAGACCGATGCGCCTTTCCGCTGCGTGGTGCCGGATTTTTCGCCCTTCGCCGGCGATCTGGATTCGACCGAGGAGACGGCCGGCTTCCCGCGCGATCAGCTCTTGGCCGCGCTGAAGGCCTATCTGTCGAGCCGCGATCTTCAGACCGATTGGGGTTCGGTGACGAGCGCGCCGGCCGAGGCCCTTGTCAACGCGCTTGCCATGCTGTGTCCGTTCGAGCCGGCCGAGAAGCAGGCGCTGCTCGAAGCGCCTGGCTGGCAGGACCGAGTCGACACGCTGATTGCGCTACTGGAGATGGCGGGCGCCGAGCCTGCCGGCGGCGCGACGATGAACTGAGGGCTCTGTGCTGGAACCGGATCCGAAACTTCTGGAAATCCTTGTCTGCCCGCTGACCAAGACGGCGCTCGTCTATGACCGCGAGCGCCAGGAACTGATCAGCAAGGCGGCCGGCCTGGCCTATCCGATCCGCAACGGCGTGCCGATCATGCTGGCGGGCGAGGCGCGCGAACTCACGCCTGAGGAAACCGAGCGGCTATGAGCGGCGAATTCTGGCCCAGCGAATTGCGCCTGGCGCCCGCCAAGGATGCGCTCACCGTCGCCTTCGACAATGGCGAGAGCTTCACGCTGTCGGCCGAATATCTGCGCGTGGAATCGCCCAGCGCCGAGGTGCAGGGCCATTCGCCCGATCAGAAAAAGATCGTGGGCGCCAAGCGCGCTGTGACGATCGTCTCGCTCGAGCCGGTCGGCAATTACGCCGTGCGCATCGGCTTCGACGACGGCCACGACACCGGCCTCTACAGCTGGGTCTATCTGCGCGAGCTCGGCCGCGACGGGACGCGCAAATGGGCCGCCTATCTCGACGCCCTGAAGGCCAAAGGCCTCAGCCGGGACGCCTAGCGGATTCGCATGGCTCCCTCCCAAACGATCATGCTCTAGAATAGGATTTGGGCGGGCGCGGGGCGAGCCGCAGCGGGGGGACGGACAGCATGGCGAGATCGAAAGGCAGGCCGCCGCACCCGCCGGGCCAGGACCCGCCGTCGATGATGAGTGTGCGCGACACCGCGCGCTTTCGCCGCGTCGCCATCGTCAAGGGCCAGGACAAAAGCCGCTGGACCGATTTCTATCACACGGTGCTCACCGCCCCGTGGTGGATGTTCTTCCTGGTGCTGGCGGCCGTGTTCTTCTCGGTCAATGCGCTTTTTGCGCTGGCCTATCTGGCCGATCCGGGCGGCATCGCCAATGCGCGGCCCGGCTCCTTCTGGGACGATTTCTTCTTCAGCATCCAGACTTTCGCCACCATCGGCTATGGCGGAATGTTTCCGAAGAGCTTCACCGCCGAACGTTCTGGTCTCGCTCGAAGCCTTTTTCGGCGTGGTCGGATTCGCGCTGGCCGCCGGGATCGTCTTCGCGCGCTTCTCGCGGCCGACCTCCCGCGTCATGTTCAGCAAGGTGGCCGTGATCACGGCGCTGGACGGGGTGCCGACGCTGATGTTCCGCGCCGCCAATCAGCGCGGCAACCGCATTCTGGAGGCCGTGGCCTCGGTCTCGGTGGTCCGGCAGGTACGCTCGCCCGAAGGCGTGGTCATGCGCCGCTTCGAGGATCTGAAGCTGGTGCGCGAGCGCACGCTGCTGTTCGCGCTGTCCTGGACGGTGATGCACCGGATCGACGAAAAAAGCCCGCTCTATGGCGCCACGCCGCAATCGCTGACCGAAAACGGCGCCGAGCTGATTGTGCTCCTGAGCGGCACCGACGAGAGCCTGGCAGACCGCATCTATGCGCGGGCGGTCTATGGCGCCGGCGACATCCTGTGGGACCGCCGCTTCGTGGACGTGCTGTCGCTGGCGCCCGACGGGCGCATGCAGGTCGATCTGCACGCCTTCCACGACACCATGCCCGCGGGCTAGGCGCTATTTCCGCGTCGTCATTTGCTGTTCGAGGCTGGCAATCGGCTTGTCGGTGAAAAGATAGTCGCGCAGCTCCTTGTCGAAGCGCGGCTCGCGGCGGCGGATCCATTCGAGCAGCATGCTGGCGTGCTCGATCTCCTCATTGGCGTTGTGCAGGAGCATCGCCTTGAGCTCGGGATCGCCGGTGTCGTCGGCGCGCTGGCGGTACCAGTCGATCGCCTCCAGCTCCTCCATCAGCGAGGTGATTGCGTAATGCAGGTGCAGGGTCTCTTCGGACAGCTTCTCGCGGGGGACGTGCAGTGTTTCGCTCGACATGGGAACTCCTTGGCTGATGGCAGACGCGGCCGGCCCTGCCCGGACGATACAACAGATAGAGCCGGTGCCAAGGCCGACTGGACGCTTGAGTGCGGCGGGCTCTGCGGCTATTTTCCGCCCCGCCATGGAACCCTTCAAGACCCTATCGGGCGTCGCCGCCCCTTTGCCGATGATCAATGTCGACACCGACATGATCATCCCCAAGCAATTCCTGAAAACCATCAAGCGCACCGGGCTGGGCACGGCGCTGTTCCACGAAATGCGCACGCGCCCCGACGGCAGCGATAATCCCGATTTCGTGCTCAACAAGCCGGCCTACAAGAACAGCAAGATTCTGGTGGCGGGCGCCAATTTCGGCTGCGGTTCGAGCCGCGAACACGCGCCCTGGGCGCTGCTCGATTTCGGCATCACTTGCGTGATCGCGCCGTCCTTTGCCGACATCTTCTACAACAACTGCTTCAAGAACGGCATTTTGCCGATCGCGCTGCCGCAGGCCGAGATCGACAAACTGATGGACGACGCCAACCGCGGCGCCAACGCCATCGTCAGCGTCGATCTCGAAAAGCAGGAAATCCGCGGCCCCGATGGCGGCACCATCCGTTTCGACATCGATCCCTTCCGCAAGCAATGCCTGCTCAACGGCTGGGACGACATCGGCGCTGACGCTGCGCCACGAAACCGACATCGCGGGCTTCGAGGCCAAACGCGACGCCGCGATGCCGTGGCTGTGAGGCGGCGGCCATGACTCACATTCTGCTTCTGCCCGGCGACGGCATCGGCCCGGAAGTGCTCGACGCCACCCAGTCCGTGCTCGGCTGGTTCACGGCCAACCGCAATTTCGCCACCGCCACCGAGACCGCGCTGGTCGGCGGCACGGCATACGAAAAGCTTGGCCGCCCCGATCCCGACGCCACCATCGCCAAGGCCAAGGCCGCCGATGCGGTGCTGTTCGGCGCCGTCGGGGGCCCCAAATGGGACGGGCTGCCATTCGACCAGAAGCCGGAACGCGGACTGCTGCGCCTGCGCAAGGACCTCGATCTTTTCGCCAATCTGCGCCCCGCGCTGTGTTTCGACGCCCTCAAGGATGCCTCCAGCCTCAAGCCCGAGATCGTCTCCGGCCTCGACATCCTGATCGTGCGCGAGCTCACCGGCGGGGTCTATTTCGGCGAACCCAAGGAAATCACCGATCTGCCCAATGGCGAGAAGCGCGCGGTGGATACGCAGGTCTACACCACCCATGAGATCGAGCGCATTGCCCGCGTCGCCTTCGAGCTGGCGCGGCTTCGGGGCAACCGCGTCGCCTCGGCGGAGAAGTCGAATGTGATGGTGACGGGCGTGTTGTGGCGCCAGGTGGTGACGAAAATCCACGCCACCGAGTTCGCCGATGTCGAACTCACCCATGTGCTCGCCGACAATTGCGCCATGCAGCTGGTGCGCAATCCCAAGCAGTTCGACGTCATCGTCACCGACAATCTGTTCGGCGACGTGCTTTCGGACGAGGCCTCCCAGCTCACCGGCTCCATCGGCATGCTGCCCTCGGCCTCGCTCGGCGCTAAGGATCCGGAGACCGGCAAGCAGCCGGCGCTCTACGAGCCCGTCCATGGCAGCGCGCCCGATATCGCGGGCAAGGGCCTCGCCAACCCCATCGCCTGCATTCTCTCGCTGGCCATGTGCCTGCGCTATTCCTTTGCCCGCGTCGCCGATGCGGTGCTCCTGGAAAACGCGGTCGAGCGCGTGCTGGCCGAGGGCTATCGCACCGGCGACATCATGCAGCCCGGCATGACGAAACTGGGCACCACGGCCATGAAAGACGCGGTGCTGAAGGCGCTGGGTGGGCTGTCGGGCTAGGTGTCAGGCCGCCGAAAGCCACTCAAGTGGCAGAGGCAAAAGGTCGGCTGGCGCGTATTCCAGATGAATGACGCGCCTGTGGCTTGGAGCTTTGGCTGCGTGCGATGCGTGCAGCAGCAGTGGCTTTATTGCCAACACCGAACCGGCGGCGGCGACACAGCTGAATGCGGCAATCTCGCTGCGGAGGTGGCTAATTTTTGCTCCTGGAATTTTGCCCATCCGATTTGTACCCGGCAAGACATGAAGCGGCCCATTGTCGATGCCACAGTCGTCCAGATGGACCCTGAGCGTCACCATTCGGTCCAATATCTCTGGCGGCGGTTGGACGTGGTGAACACCGGCCTTTATCGACCAATTCGTCCACCCAGGGATTTCGTGTTTGCTTGCAACCGCGAGCGTCAAATCCTGGTGCCAGGCCACGGGCCAGTTTGCTCCCGGCGTCTTGTCGAAGAAGATCGCACGGACCACGCGGCATCTTGGTCCGATAATGCTCTCCACTAGCGATAGCAGGGCAGGCTCTTTGGACAGGGTGCTGATTTCGCGGACTGCCAGAAGATTTCTGGCGCCGAAGACGTCATCGCCACGCTTCGCCCGAAAGACGTCAGCATCGCCAAGCGCATCGATCAGCGCCGCTCGCATTTCGCTGCTGATGATGTCCGCCAATATCGCGTAGCCGTTCTGCTCAATATCATGTGCAATCGAGTTCGTCTGGCCGCGGAATAACAGAATGCAAATTCATTCTCCATCCACCTTGCCGTCGCCGTCCGGCGTCAACATCGCCATCTGCGGCAAGGCCCGCACCCCGCCCAGGAACAGCGCGGTGGCGAAGCGCGCGGCGGCGCCGGTATCGATGGGCTCGCGCCGCAGCATGCGTTCGGCTAGCTCGAAGGCCACGCCCACGATCGCCGCCATCAGATAATCGGCATCGATGGGCGGGAACAGCCCGCGCGCGATGGCGAGCTCGAGATCGGCGCGCAGCTCCTCGAAGCCGGCAATGATCTCCGGCGTGTCCATGCGCACGCGCAAGGTCTCGGCGTTGCGGTGCATGGCGTGGAAATTGCCCTGATCGTCGGCCACATATTCGAAGAAGATGCGGAAGCTGCCGGAGATGAATTCGTCGACCGTGGCGGCCTTGATGCGCTCTTCGTGCAGGCGCGGGCGGATGCGCAGCGCCGCCTCGTCCTGGATGGCCTGGAACACCTCTTCCTTCGAGTTGAAGTAATTGTAGAAGGTGCCGGACGCCAGCGGTGTGGCGCGGATGATGTCGCGCACGGTGGTGGCGCCGTAGCCCGTTTCGGCAAATACCTTGCGCGCGGCCTCCAGGATGATGCGGCGGTTCTGGGCCTTGGTCTGCTCGCGCTTGCCAGGCGGCGGCTGAGCCGGCCTCGAAGCGGGAAGAGGCGTGTCCATGTCGGGTCCCGGTGGTTCGCGGGGGGCGACTCTATAGCGCCATGACGCGGCGTCAACTTTGCTCGATGGGCGTAGAGATCAACGCACGCCGGCGCGGGCCGGATTCAGTGCCGGCTCGCCGCGGGCCCGCGCCGGCAGCGGCAGGCGGTTGGGGCCGAAGCCCTTGGCTTCGGCGCGCGCCTTGCCCCGTTTCCATTCGGCCTTGACGTCGCGGCAATAGCGCTCGAAATCGACCTGCATCGGATGCTGGCGCAGGCTTTCGTCGCGGCCGGTCTCGCGCGCCTGATCGGCGGCGATGGCCTTCTCCATTTCGGCCGCGACCGGCGGCAGATATTCGCCGCACAGATAGGCCGCGATCCATTGCGCCTGCTGCTCGGCGAGATTGGCCAGCGGCAAGGTCTGCGCCAGCCCCATGAAGAAGAGGTTGTCGACGCCCGGCTTGAACACGCGCTTGAACAGCGGCACGTGATTGTTCTCGACCTTGATCAGCGTGTCGTCGAGGAAGGGAAAGGAGAGGTTGTAGCCGGTGGCGTAGATGACGGCGTCGAACTCGTGCGAGCGCCCGTTGTCGAACACGATCTCGCGGCCGCGCTTTTCCCTGACGTTGCCGACCACGGTGATGCGGCCCTCGCGCAGGCGCTCGAGGAAATCGTCGGAGACCGCCGGCTGAGCATCGGCGGGATGACAGCTCGGCTGCGGCAGGCCGTAATCGCGCATCTGGCCGACGGCGGCGATGATGGCCTTGTCGGCGGCGCGGCGGGCCAGCCGGGCCGGCATCCATTTGGGCGCACGCGCTTTGTCGGGAGCGCGCCCGGCGATGTGTTTGGGCACGATCCACACCCCGCGCCGGGCCGACACGAACACCTCTGCCGCGCCGGCCTTGCCCGAAAGCTCGGAGGCGATGTCGAGCGCCGAATTGCCGAGCCCCACCACAAGCACGCGCTTGTCGCGCAGATCGCAAGGCTCGAGCGGCGAGCGGTAGGCCTGGGCGTGGAATTCCGTTCCCTCGAAGGCGCCGGGAAATTCGGGAATATGCGGATCCCAGTTATGGCCGTTGCAGACGAACAGCGCGTCATAGGTGCGCATCTCGCCGTTCGACAGCGCCACATGCCACAGCGCGTCGTCGCCGCGCACCGCGCGCTTGACCTTGGTGTCCAGCACGATGTCGTCCTCGAGGCCGAAATGGGCGACATAGGCCTTGAAGTAGGCGACGATCTGGGCGTGGTGCGGATAGTCGGGATAATCCGCCGGCATCGGGAAGTCGGCGAACTGCATGCGCTGTTTCGAACTGTCGGTGTGCAGCGAGCGGTAGCAGGCCGAGCGGCCATTGGGATTGTCATAGGCCCAATTGCCGCCGATCACGCTCGACATCTCATAGCAGTCGAAGGGAAGCCCGCGATCCTTCAGCGCTTTCGCCGTCGTGAAACCCGACGGACCGGCGCCGACGATGCAAGACCTTGGTAGACCCAATTGCCTGTACCCGTAGTCGTTCGAAGGCGCGGATCATAGGCAGAAAGCTCTCCGGCACAAGCACGCAGGCGTTGACCGCTCTTGTTCATTCGCGTTCGCAATTGGCGTGCGCCAAAACAAGGACTTGCCTGGGCCGGTGCGACAATTCGCACCGGCTTGATGGGCGCGCAATCGCTCGCAAACGCTAGTTCCAGCGCCCCAATCGGCCGCCCAGGCTCAGGCTTCCGGCACCGAGCAGCATGATCGCCACGGCACCGAAGAGGAAGAAGGCTTCCAGTTCCAGCGCATATCCGCCGGTCGGGCCGACGACGAAGAGCCGCCCCGTGCCGGCCAGCAGCACGGCCACGATCATGTTGATGACGATCAGCAATGCGCCGACGCGCGTGAACACGCCCAGAATGATCAGGATCGGTCCCAGCACCTCGCCCAGATAGACGCAATAGGCGGCCCAGCCGGGCACGCCATGCATGACGACCATGTGCTCGATCCCGCCGATGCCGGCCGTCATCTTGTGCACGCCATGAAAAAGAAGCAGCACGCCGACTGTCAGGCGCAGTACAAGTCTTCCGACCGAATCCGATGCATCCATGGTCGCCCTCCCGATTGTGCGGGCAAGTGTATCGCAAAATGTCGGCGTCCGGGAGGGGCTTCGGCCGCCGCGATGTTGCAGTGCAAGGTCCGGTCTTCAGCGCAGATCGGCGCCGACGGCGTCTGCAAGCGTCGCAAAACCGTCCTGCGTCAGGCAGCGGCCGAGATCGCGCGCGATCTCGCCGATTAAACCGGGCCCGCGATAGACCAGCGCGGTGTAAAGCTGCACCAGGTTCGCACCGGCGCGGATCTTGGCATAGGCGTCGGCGCCGGATGCGATCCCGCCGGTGCCGATGAGCGTCAATTCCGTGCCGACGCGCAGGCGCATCGCTTTCAGCACCGCCGTCGAAGGCGCCAGCAGCGGCGCGCCCGAAAGCCCGCCGGATTCCTTGGCGTGAATGCTCTTGAGTGCCTTGGGCCGCGCGATGGTGGTGTTGGTGAGGATCAGCCCCTCGATGCCGGATGCAAGCACGGCGACCGCGATGTCGTCCATCGCCGGTTCGTCCAGATCGGGCGCGAGCTTGACGAGGATGGGCGTCGCCAGATTCCGCTGCACGCGTTCTTCGCAGAGCGCGGCGAGCAGGCGTTCGAGCTCGTCGCGATTCTGCAGGCCCCTCAGCCCCGGCGTGTTGGGCGAAGAGATATTGACCGTGACGTAGTCGGCAAGCGGCGCCAGCCTTTCGAAGCAGGCGCGGTAATCGGCGATGCGGTCGGCGCTATCCTTGTTGGCGCCGATATTGATGCCGGCGATGCCGCCGCGCTTGCGCCGCGCCAGCCGCGCTGCCATCGCCGCCATGCCGTCATTGTTGAAGCCCATGCGGTTGATGACGGCGCGGTCTTCGCCAAGGCGGAAGAGGCGCGGGCGCGGATTGCCGGCCTGCGGGCGCGGGGTTACGGTGCCCACTTCGACGAAGCCGAAGCCCAGCCTCAGCATCGCGCCCGGCACCTCGCCGTCCTTGTCGAAGCCGGCGGCCAGCCCCACCGGATTGGGAAAATCGAGGCCCAGCGCGCGGACCGCGAGCGCGGGCTCGTCGGGCGCGGGCCCCGGTAGCAGGGGCCCGGCCAGCCGCATCAGGCCCAGCGTGGCGCGGTGGGCGGCCTCCGGCGGCAACAGCCTGAGCAGCGCCGCGCTTGCATCCATCAACATCCGCCCCGCGCCCCGTGCTTTCCGCCCCAATTCCAGGGCCAAGTGTAGCCCTCCGCCGCCCTTGTCGAAGGGGACGAAGCCTGTATAGAATTTATTCCGACTGAAGGACTAGATTCTTAGGACCATGCTCAGCCACGGCCAGATCTGGCACGCGATCGACGCGCTGGCCAGCCGCAAGGGGATGTCGGCGTCGGGGCTTGCCAAGCTCGCCGGGCTCGATCCCACCACCTTCAACAAATCCAAGCGCGCGGCCGGCGGCAAGCTGCGCTGGCCTTCGACGGAAAGCGTGGCCAAGGCGCTGGCCGCGGTGGGCGCCACGCTCGACGAGTTCGTGGCCCTGGTCGAACCCGAGAGCGGCCGCCGCGGCGGCACCCGCCTGATCCCGCTGATCGGGCTGGCCCAGGCCGGCAGTCGCGGCTTCTTCGACGATGCCGGATTTCCGCTCGGCGGCGGCTGGGAGGCGATCGGCTTTCCCGAACTCAACGACGAGCACGCCTACGCGCTGGAGATCAGCGGCAATTCCATGCTGCCGGTCTATCGCGACGGCGACCGCATCGTGGTCTCCCCGGCGGCCAGTCTGCGGCGCGGCGACCGCGTGGTGGTCAGGACCCATGCCGGCGAAGTGATGGCCAAGCAGCTCGGCCGCATGACGGCGCAGCGCGTCGAGCTCAGATCCTTCAATCCGGAATACCCCGAACTCCATTTCGCGCTGGGCGAGATCGCCTTCATCCACCGCATCGTCTGGGCGAGCCAGTAGTGGACGTTGCTCCTGTCACCACATTTCTCAATCCTCGTATTCGTAATCTCGTTCAATGTCAGCATCGTCAGGCAAGCGGAACCGATTAAGGTTGCTAGTAGCGAAGCGGTAGAAAGCGGTTCGACGGCCTATGCCATTTCGATCAGTGTAACTGACGTGGCCGTGAATTCGAATATCACCAGCGATTGACCAAGGCACATCCGCCCAGTGAGGATCGAATATCGTAGACATTTCTCTCTCGACCTGATGCGGTTCGCCCGGAGCAAGCTTGTCGATCACATCGAATTCGGCAACGGACTTGGTGGCCTGCGTCACGAAAATTTCCATGGTGAACTTGGCGACGACGTTCAGAGCCTCTGAGTCGCCTACGTTTGCGACCGTGAATTGAACTGTGACGGGATTGCCGGGAGTCGGTTTGGCGATCCGAACCAAGCGAACACGCAACTTTGGCCGATGGCTAGCGATAAATTCTTCCCTTGCCAATCTGATCTGGCGCCATATCAGACAGCCTTGAACCACTGTGGAAAGGAATAATAGGAAAGTAAATCCTGCCAACAATTCGGTATATCTGGCGAGCGCCTCCGCCGTCCGGTCTTGGACGCTTTCTTGGAGCTCGAATTGGCTGCTTATTTTTGCGACCTGTTGATGCTGTTGTGGCGCTGGGAACGTTCCAGTGAGCGCCAGTCCCCAGAAAGCGAGTAAGGCAATTAACGCTATCAAAAGTAGCCAGTTCTTGCGTAGCGAGCCCATTAGCAACCAATTTTGGGGTCAGCGAATTCAGGGTCCGAGTGGAATTGTGCACGGCGTCCGCTCATGCGCAACGGCGGCGCGTCACGGCTGCGACATCGAAGTCCCTGCGCGGCCTCGCTAGAAGGTTTGAGATCAGAGCCGAAACTCCTCCTGGATCACATGCAGCGGCAGACCGGGGACGAAATAGCGGCCGGGACGGGCCATGGCCATCTCCGTAGGACGCTTCGCCGTCAGCCCAGGCTTGTCAGCCAGCTATTTCCATTCTGACCCTAAACCTTCGTGCCGGCGGTCGAACATGATCCCCATTTCCGCATCATTCCCTGGATGCGGATCGCGCGCGGCATATTGATTCAAATCAGCATCTTGCGGACGCGGCGGCGGCATTGTCCTTGCCGGGCGGCGAGATTCGCAGCGAGGCGATCATGACAAAGACACGATTGTTCAACACGGCCTGCCTGACGGCAGGGCTGATGCTGATGGCCGCAACGGCCCAGGCCCAGGACGAGAAGATTTTCGACAATGCCAATCTGGCGGCGTGCGACGTCACCGACCATGCAGGCTTCCAGCTCGACGCCCCGGCCTACGTCGCGCGCATCGCGCTCTGGTACCACTGGGCCCCGAACGAGAGCACCGTCGCCTATACGCTGAGCCAAGACGGTCAGCAGATCAGCAGCGGGACGCTGACGCGAGCCAGTTGCGATCCCTATCAGACGGCCTGGTGCAATGCCGAAGCCGAGATCGATGTCGATCTTGAACCCGGCTTTGTCGAGGTCCAGACCGGACGCGCGCAGGTCTGCCAGAATGCGGGCACCGGCGGCGAAGGCACGATCCGGGTCTATGGTTCGATGGATCAGGCCGGACCGCAGGATCAAGGCGACACGCCGCCCGATCCGGGCGATGAGCCCAACGATCCGGGCGGGCCGAACTAGGGAATTCCGGGAATTACAGGGACAGGAATTACCGGGACATAATACATCACTCATGAATTCAGGGTCGGAGTGGAATTGTGCACGGCGTCTGGCCATGGGCAACGGCGTCGCGTCGCGGCTGCGACATCCAAGTGTCAGCGGCGCCGGACTTATCGCCTGATTATGCGCGGCCAGTGTGACGCTGCCGGCATCGGTCCCCGCCCTCGGTCTATGGGGGTGCTTAACCGGGAATTCGCAACGGGCCAATTCCTGCACAAACTGTCATCCCGGCCAAGCTCGCGAAGCGCGCGCGAGCCGGGACCCATTGAGCCGTCGTCACGGTGGGTCCCGGATAACGCGCCAATGCGCGTTTCCGGGATGACATGGCATTTCTGAAGGGAGTCCCGCCTCAATCCGGATAGCCCTCGTCCTTGCGGACGAGCGCGGTGTATTGCGGCCAGTCGCCCTGGCGGAAGGCATCGAGCAGCGTGCGCGCACGGCTCTGCATGAAGCGCTCATAGGCGGTGCGCGGCATCATGGCGGTTGCGGATTGAAGGGCCGCCTCGATGTCCTTGCCATAGGCCGTCCGGTCGGTGTCGGACAGCGACAGCGCGTATTCGAAGCGGATGACGATATCGCCGGGAGCGGCCGCCATCGCGCGCGCATAAAACGCCAGGCCCTGCTTGACGGTGGCGCCATAGATCAGGCTCGCCAGCACCCGCCCGCCGCCGTTGACGACGGCGAAATTCCAGCCGCCGAGCGCGGCCAGCGTCCTGGCGTCATCCGGATGATGGGCATAGGCGACATCGAGGCTGTCCTTCGCCTCGCCGGCATAGCCTTGGAATTTGGCCGCCACGATGCCGATGATGCGCGCCTCGAACCCCAGCGCGGCCGCGAGAAAAACACGGCCGTCGGCAAGCGTCGGATCGGCGGCAATGGCCTGGCGCGCGTATGTCTCGGCCTGCTTCAGGCAATCGAGACAGGGCGCCGGCCGCATGCGCTCCTGCGCCAATGCCGCGCGCGCGGCCGCGGCATAGCCTGTGGCGCTTTTCTCGGCCACGCCGGCTTGGATTGCCGCGTCGTACTGGCCGGCTTGATAGAGCTGGAGCGGCGTCGGCGCGTCCGCGCGCGCCGGCAGCGCGATCAGCGCGCACAGCAGCGCCGCCGCTGCCGCGATCCTCATGTTTCGCCCATGAATTCGCCGGCCAGCGCCTGGCGGATCAGCGCGGCGGTCTCGGCGCAGCCGAACAGGGCGGCGAAGGAGCCGAAGCGCGGGCCCTGCGCTCTGGCCGATCACCACTTCGTAAATCGCCTTGAACCAGTCGCGCAGCGGCTCGAAATCGTGGCGCTTGCCGATCTCGTAGACTTCGAACTGCACCTTGGCGCCGTCGCGTTCGCCCGCCATGGCGTCAAGCGCATCGGCGAGATCGGCCAGCGCCGCGCGTTCCTTCTCGCTCGGCGCGCGAAAGGTCTTCTGCGGCTTGACGAAGTCGTCGTAATAGCGGATCGCGTGAATCGACCAGCCGGTCGAGGCCGGGATTGCTCTCGGGGCTCGCGCCCGGCGCATAGGCGCGGATGAAGCCCCACAGCACCTCGCGGTTATGCGCGTTGGAGGCGCTGACCAGATTGAGCAGCAGCGCGAAGCTGACCGGATAATGCTCCGCCGGCGGCTTGCCGCCATGGATATGCCAGACCGGGTTTTCCAGCCGCGCCGCCTCGTCCGCGAGCGCATGATACTGATCGAGCAGGCCGATATAATCGTCCACCGCCTTGGGGATGACGTCGAAATAGAGCCTCTTGGCCGCGCGCGGCTTCTGATACATGAACAGCGCGATGCTTTCCTCGGGGCCGTAGGTCAGCCATTCGTCGACCGACAAGCCCGTTGCCCTTCGACTTGGAAATCCGCTGGCCCTGCTCGTCGAGGAACAGTTCGTAGTTGAAGCCCTCCGGCGGCGCGCCGCCCAAGGCGCGCACGATCTTCGACGACAACTCGACCGAGGAGATCAGGTCCTTGCCCGCCATCTCGTAATCGACGCCGAGCGCCAGCCAGCGCATCGCCCAATCGGCCTTCCATTGCAGCTTGCAATGTCCGCCCGTGACCGGCACTTCGGTCTTCGCGCCGTCCTCCTCGATAGACGATGGTGCCGCGCTCGGGGTTCCATTCCAGCACCGGCACCTGCAGCACCCGGCCCGTCTTCGGGCAAAGCGGCAGGAAGGGCGAATAGGTCGCCCGCCGCTCCGCGCCCAGCGTCGGCAGCACGATGTCGCGCACCTTTTCGTAGTTCCCGAGCACGGCAGCAGCGCCTCATCGAAGCGGCCGCGCTTGTAGCAATCGGTCGAGCTCAGGAACTCGTATTCGAAGCCGAAGCGGTCGAGGAAGGCCTTGAGCCGCGCCATTGTTGTGCGCGCCGTAGCTCTCATGGGTGCCGAAGGGATCGGGCACGCGGTCAGCGGCTTGCCCAGATGTGCCGGGCCAGCATCTCCTGGTTGGGGACGTTGCCGGGCACTTTGCTGAGGCCGTCCATGTCGTCGGAGAAGGCGATCAGCCGGCGTCGGCACCTCGCTCATCAGTTCGAAGGCGTGGCGCACCCAGGTCGTGCGCGCCACTTCGCCGAATGTGCCGATATGCGGCAGGCCCGAGGGGCCGTAGCCGGTCTCGAACAGCACGTCTTTAAGGGCTTGCCGGACGCGGCCCGCCTGTCCGCGCGCGCCACCACCTTGCGCGCCTCTTCGAAAGGCCAGGCCCGGGCGGCGAGGGCAATCTCGCGGGCTGTGCAGGCAGGCCGAAGGCATTGGAAAGACTAACCTTAAGCGTTTCGAAAGGGCCGAAAGCTAGGCTCCCCGACGGGAGACCGTCAATGGCCGATCGACGCATGCCGCCACAGCCCGTCTGCGCCGGCGACGTGTCGCCGAGCGCCGTGAGCCGCGCGCGCGCATCATGGCCGGCCGCATCGACATCCTTTTGCGCCTGGGCCGCCATTACCTGTTTCTGCCCTTCGCCGCGCTGTGCGTGGCGGCGACGCTGATGGGACCGGGCCGCCATTCGATCTGGGTCGCCGCGACGCCGCTGATCCTGCAGATCGCCCGACGCTTGCCGCAGAGCCGTCTGACGCGGCCTATGCCGCCCGTCCCCGGGCGACGATCCGCTCATATGGGCCAGGCGTTACACCGTGTTCTCCGGCATTTCGGGCGCGATCTGGGGCGCCGGCGCGCTGGTGTGGTTCGTGCCGCATTCCTTTCCGGCCGAAGCCTATCTGACGCTGGCCTTTCTCGGCATGACCGCGACCGAATTCATCGCGCGCTCGCGCCTACCGGCCCGCCTATCTCGCGCATGCCGCGCTGTCCCTGGTGCCGCTGGCCGGCCGGCTGCTGCTCGAAGGCACGCCCTATGCCACCATGTCGAGCGTGCTGGTGCTGTTCTTCGGTGGCGTTCTCTACACTTATTGCGACCGCTCACCGCGCTGCTCGACGAAAGCATCCGCCTGCGCTTCGCCAATGCGAGCCTCGTTGTCGATCTGTCGCGCGAGAAGAAGGAGGCCGAAGCCGCCCGCGACGCGCGCCGAGGCCAGCACGCGGGCCAAAACCGCCTTCGTCGCCAATATCAGCCACGAAATCCGCACGCCGCTGAACGCGCTGCTCGGCATGGCCCAGCTTCTCGAACGCAGCGAACTCGAGCGCACCCAGCGCAGCCATGTGAAGGTGCTGCTGGAAGCGGGCCGCGGTCTGAAGACATTGCTCGACGACGTCATCGCGCTCTCGCGCGACGACGGCGGAGACGACCTCAGCGACGAGGATTGCGATGCCGCCGAGGCCGCGCGCACGGTGGGCCGGCTGCTGCAGCCGCGCGCCTGGGAGAAGCAGATGCGGCTCATGATCGCGGCGCCGCCCAACCTGCCGCGCGTCCATGGCGATCCAAGGCGCGTGCGCCAGGTGCTGCTCAAACTGGCCGACAACGCGGTGAAGTTCACCGACCGCGGCGGCGTCGAAATCGGCGTCGAGGCTTTTGAATCGCAAGCAGGCGGGCAGATGCTGCGCTTCTCGGTGGCCGACACCGGGCTCGGCCTGATGCCGGAAGCCGCCGAAAGATTGTTCGAGCCCTTCGCGCCGGGCGACACCTCCTATGCCCGGCGGCACGAAGGAGCGGGGCTGGGTCTCGCCGTCGCCAAGCGCACCGTGGAATTCGCTGGGCGGCGAGATCGGCTTCGAAAGCGAAGCCGGGCGACGGCGGCGACGTTCTGGTTCACGGTGCCGGCCTGGTCGCGCGCGCCCGCGCGCGCCGAAGACTCGTCGCCGATCGCCGCCGATGCACCGCCGCCTCGGGGCTGACCTTCCTGGTCGCGCTGACGACCCGCTCGTCCGCTCGCAGATCGCCGATCTGCTGGAGCCGTTCGGCAATCGTCTGGTCTTTGCGCCCTCCGTCAGCGAGGCGATCGCGCTGGCCGGTCGCGGCGCTTTCGACGCCATCTCGTCAGCGCCGCCGATGCCGACACGCTGGCGTCCGCGCCAGGCGTGAAGGCGCCGTTGCTGGCCGTCCTCACCACCGGCAGGCGCACTCCGGTCGCCGCCGACGACATGCTGCGCTGGCCGGCGCCGGCCGGCGCGCTCTATGCGGCCCATGCGCGATCTGTTGGGCCGCTGTCGCCGATACGGCCCAGCGGAACACCGAAGGCGACCATGCCGCCGCCATCGACGCGCCCGCCTTCGCCGCGCTCGAGAAATCGCTGGGCCTCAACACCCTGATCGAGATCCTGCAGTCCTACATCAAGACCGCCGAGGACTTGAGCGCGCGGCTCGACCAGCCGCCAGCGACAGCGAAAACTGGGACGAGGCCACCCGCATCGCGCAGGACATCGCCGGCGCCGCGGGCGGGCTGGGACTGTCGCGCTGACCACTGCCGCGCGCGCCTTCACCCAGAAGGCGCGCGAGCGGCGAAAGCGCCGACGATCTGCAGGCACGCCGCCGAGGCGGTGATGGCCGAGCACGAGCGCGTGCGCCGGGCGCTCGCCAATCTCTATCCCGATGTGGCGGCCTAACGCCTTCTCATTCCCCGGTGCTGCGGTCATGATCGGGCCAGATGCCGGCCGAATCATTCCCGCGGCCCGAGGCGGATTTCCGCGGTGGACGGTCTTGTCCCGGCGCCGGGCGGTGCGGTGCTGGCCTGGGCGACGGCGCCGTGCGCCGTGCCAGCGCGGCTGAGGCGCGCGGGCTGTTCCGCGCCGGCAATGTGCTGGTCGCCCATGCGGTGTTCGTGGCGGGCCGTTTGAAGGCGCCGCCGGCGCGCGCGCTGTTCGACGTGCTGGAACTCTTCGCGTTTGTGCGTCCGGCGAGCCCTTGCGTGCCGAGCCCGTTGGGATTGCCCGCGCGCTGGCCTGCCGCGCCCGCACACCCCGGAGGAAATGCGCGCGCACCTGCGCGCCGCCGCGGCCGCGTTGCTTGCCGAGATTGCCGCAAAGCGCGAAGCCGAGCATATTGCCGCGCGTCATGTGGCGCAGACGCTGGCGCGGGCCGGATGGCGCTGGGGGCCGGCGGTCCTCGACGCGCTGGGCCCGCCGGAGAAGGCGCTAAATCCGATTGCCGGTTTCGAAGCCTGGCGCGGCCTGCCGCAATGGGAGGACGAAGCCCCGCCCGCCAAGCCCGGCTCGCTGCCGGTGGAGGCGGACGAGGCGCGCGCAAGACTGGCCCAGCTTGTGGGTGCCTCGGCGGCGAGGTGCGCGCCGAACAGGGCGCCTACACCGAAGCGGCGGCCTATGCCTTCGCGCCGCGCGAGCATGCGGGCGCGCCGAAGATCGCGCTGATCGAAGCCGGCACCGGCATCGGCAAGACGCTGGGCTATCTGGCGCCCGCCAGCCTGTGGGCGGAGAAGAACGGCGCCGGGGCTGTGGCTTTCCACCTACACCCGCAATCTTCAGCGCCAGATCGTGCAGGAGATCGCCAAGCTCTATCCCGATCCCGCCGAGCGCGAAGACAAGGCCGTGGTGCGCAAGGGGCGCGAGAATTATCTCTGCCTGCTGAATTTCGAGGACGCGGCGAAGCGCACGGCCCTGGCGCCGGGCCAGCGCAGCGTGGCGCTTGGCCTGATCGCGCGCTGGATCGGCGCGACCGCCGACGGCGATATGTCGGGCGCGGGCTTTCCCGCCTTCCTCGCCGCCTCGCTTCCCTTGCGCGAGGTCACCGATCGGCGCGGCGAATGCATCTATGCCGCCTGTCCGCATTATCGCTGCTGCTTCATCGAGCGCGCGGTCAGGCGCGCGCGGCACGCGCCCATCGTCATCGCCAATCATGCGCTGGTGATCGCGCAGGCGGCGCAGGACTGGCTCGCCGCGATGAGACCACCGATACGCCGCCCGAGCGGCGCGTGCGCTACGTCTTCGACGAAGGCCATCATCTGTTCGATGCCGCCGATTCCGGCTTCGCCGCGTTTCTCTCCGGCACCGAGATGGCCGATCTGCGCCGCTGGATCCGCGGTCCCGAGGGGCGCGCGCGCAGCCGCATGCGCGGGCTCGACGAACGGCTGAAGGACCTGGTCGCCGAGGACGAACCGGCCCACGCCGCGCTCGACGAGGCGGTCTCGGCGGCGGGCGCGCTGGCAGGCGAGGGCTGGGTCGGGCGCATGGGCAATGCGGCCCCGCGCGGGCCCGGCGAATTTTTTCTCGCCGCCGCCCACGCCCATGTCCGCGCCCGCGCGCAAAGCGACGACGCTTTCTATTCGCTCGAAGCCGACACCGAGCCCTTGGGCGACGATGCGATCGATGCCGCGCGCGGACTTGCCATCGGCCTGAAGCGCGTGGCCGACGCCGTTGCGCGCGCTGGCGCATCGGCTGCGCAAACAGCTCGACGACAAGGCGCGCGAGCTCGAGCCGGCCACGCGCGCGCGCATCGATGCGGCGGCGCGCGGGCTCGAGCGCCGCGCCAAGCTCATTCTTCCGGCCTGGATCGCGATGCTGGAGGCGCTCGAAACCGGCGAGCGCCGCGAGGAATTCGTCGACTGGTTCGAGATCGAACGCGAAGACGGCCGCGACGTCGATGTCGGACTGAGGCGGCATTGGATCGATCCGACCATTCCTTTCGCCAGCGAAGTGCTGGCGCCCGCCCATGGTGCGCTCATCACCTCGGCCACCTTGCGCGACGCCGATGCCGGCGCCGATGCCGATGAATCGAGTGACTGGCAATCGGCCGAAGTGCGCACCGGCGCCGCCCATCTGCCCGAGCCGGCGCGCGCGCGCAAGCTTCGGCTCGCCTTTCGATTATGCGCGAACAGGCCCGCATCTTCATCGTGCGCGATGTCGACCGCCGCGATGCCGCAAGCCTCGCCGCCGCCTATCGCGAATTGTTTCTGGCCTCGGGCGGCGGCGCGCTCGGCCTCTTCACCGCGGTCCGCGCCCTGCGCGCGGTCGAATCGCGCATTGCAGCCCCGCTGGCCGATGCAGGGCTTACCCTCTATGCCCAGCATGTCGACCGCCTCGACACCGGCGCGTTGGTCGATCTCTTCCGCGCCGAGGAAAACGCCTGCCTGCTCGGCACCGATGCGCTTCGCGACGGCGTCGATGTGCCCGGCCGCTCGCTGCGGCTGGTGGTCTTCGACAAGGTGCCGTGGCCCAAGCCGACGATCCTGCACAAGGCACGGCGCGTCCGCTTCGGCAAAACCTATGACGACATGCTGACGCGGCTCAGGCTCAAACAGGCGTTCGGCCGGCTGATCCGCAGCCGCGCCGACAAGGGCTGTTTCGTCATCCTGGAATCGGCCACGCCGTCGCGCCTGCTCACGGCCTTTCCGCCCGAGGCCCCCGTCAGACGCTGCGGGCTGGCCGAGGCCATCGCCGAAATCCGTGGGTTTCTTGGGCCGGGCCGGTGACCGGGCGGCCCCCCGCGCCTATAACTCGGCCATGATCGACAGCGACGACAATCTGTTTGGCCCCGACGTGCCGGAGGGCGAATCCTACGGCCACCATTCGACCGGAATCCTGCCGAGCCACGTGCTGCGGCGGCTCATCCGCGCCCGCCGCGAGATCGTGGCGCTGGAGGAGTTCGAGGACTCGCAGTTCCAGCCGTCCAGCATCGATCTGAGGCTGGGTCCCGTCGCCTGGCGGGTGCGGGCGAGCTTCCTGCCTGGGCCCGAAGCCACGGTCGAAGAGAAGCTCTCATCCGTCCTGATGCACGAGATCGACTTGCAATCCGGCGCGGTGCTGGAGACCGGCTGCGTCTACATCGTGCCGCTGCTCGAGCGCGCCGATTTCTCCTGGCGCGTCTCGGGCGTCGCCAATCCCAAGAGTTCCACCGGCCGCATCGACGTCTTCACCCGGCTCATCACCGATTACGCGGCGGCCTTCGACCGCATCGAGCCCAATTACCGCGGGCCGCTGTTCGCCGAGATTTCACCGCGCACATTCCCGGTCCTGGTGCGCAAGGGCTCGCGGCTGAACCAGCTTCGGGTGCGCCGCGGCTCGCCGCAATTCACCGACACGCAATTGAAGCGGCTGCATGCCGAATCGCCGCTCGTCAGTGGACAGGCCGATATCGAGGGCGGGCTGGCGCTGTCGATCGATCTCCAAGGCACTGAAGGCCAGCGCATCGGCTGGCGCGCCAAGCGGCACACCGGCGTCATCGATGTCGACCGCCGCGCCGCTCTCTCCCCTTACGACTACTGGGACCCGATCGAAGCCCATGCAAGCGGCCACATCATCCTCGATCCCGACGAGTTCTACATTCTGGCCAGCCGCGAGGCGGTGGCGATTCCGCCCGACTACGCCGCCGAGATGGTGCCCTTCAATCCGCTGGTGGGTGAATTCCGCGTCCATTACGCCGGCTTCTTCGATCCCGGCTTCGGCTACGAGGCCGGACAACCTGCCGAGTGCAAAAGCGGTGCTCGAAGTCCGTTCGCGGGAAGTTCCCTTCATCCTCGAGCACGGTCAGGTCATCGGCCGCCTGGTTTTCGAGCGGCTCACCGATCCGCCGCCGCAGGTCTATGGCAGCGGGCTCGGCTCGCATTACCAGCGCCAGGGCCTCAAACTTTCCAAACATTTCAAGGACGCCTAGCGCGGCGCCCTGAAATGTTGCCGCCAGCACACACTCCCATGCAAAAGATACATGCCGCCATACCAAACCGGTTGCCTCAGGCGCGCGACACGGCAAACTCCCTGCGCCGCGGGTCCAAAGGCAAGAGGGGGCTCTGCCTCGCGGTTAATGGGTCCGCATTGAAGGGGGCAGCGTGAGGCGGCTACGGCACATCTGGTGCCGGCCGCCTCATGAATTTTGGGCCCAGCGGTTTTGGGCCCGGGGCGGGCGGAGGCCGGGATGACACCGATCCTCGATACGGCCCGCCTGCATCTGCGGCCCCTGTCGCTGTCCGACGTCGACGCGCTGTTCGCGATCATGAGCGACGCGGAGGCCATGCGCTATTGGGACTGGCCGCCCTTCACCGAGCGCGAGACCGTGCGCGACATCATCGCCGGTCAGATATCGGGCGCGGAGGCGGGCGCCTCGCGCTATTGGGCGGTGTGCCTGAAGGCTGCGGGTGCTGCGATCGGCACCTGCGATCTCTCCGACATCGAGCATCACCACCGGCGCGCCGAAGTGGGCTTTGCCTTCAACCGTGCCCATTGGGGCAACGGCTATGCGCTGGAAGCGATGGCGGCGATCCTGCGCCACGCCTTCGGCGATCTCGATCTGAAGCGGCTGGGCGCGCGCCTCCACGCCGAGAACGACGCCTCGCGCCGGCTCCTGGAGCGGCTGAGCTTCACCTTCGAGGGCCGGCTCGCCCGCTATGTGCTGCGCGACGGCGCCTGGCGCGATTGCCTGATCTACGGGCTGGTGCGCGGCAAGTGAGGCGCGCCGTCGTTTTCCTCCGGCGCCGGCCGTGCTAAGAACCGCGGCCTTCGCGGGCGTAGTTCAATGGTAGAACGGCAGCTTCCCAAGCTGCATACGAGGGTTCGATTCCCTTCGCCCGCTCCAATATTTTGAAGCGCTCGCACGCAGCCGCCACGCCAACCCTGCGCGCTCGCGCTTGGTACTCTGGCTCCGCGTCTGGTTTGCCGTGCTACGCTGGCGCTAACGGCCCCTTCGCCCGCTCCAGCCTTTGCCCGGGTCGCCACAGAATTTGTCCGTCACGTGAATGGGCCCGCCACCGGAGCCAATTCTCCGTCCCCTTGCCTCCGCAAAAGGAGTACCATCGCAGCCGACCAACGAGAGGAGGTTCCGATGAAAGCTCGTTTGTTGGTCCTGGCCGTTGCGCTGTGTGTTTTGGCGCCCTGCGGCAGCGCGGCCCTGGCCGCGCCGGCATCGTCCAAATCGCCGAACACAAAGACATCTGCACCGACCATCGTCTGCAACAAGGTCTCCTGCCATGTGGTCACGGACGATTCCTCGTCCTCGGACCAGCAGAATGCCAAGACCCCTGCAAAGGACGACAAGTCGAAGCCCGGCTCGGCGCCTCACGGCTGATCCGGTCAGGCGCGGCGCGGGTGGGAGCCCGCGCATCGCATCGCTTGTGTTGCGTGAGAACTGGCGCGTTGAGCCCGACCTGCGAGCAACGGCGAACGGAGCGAAGAACGCCGCGTGTGGCGTTGCTGCGCCGCGTTTTTGGCGCCGCCGCGCCCTTCTGCTAAGCTGCGCAGACGCACGTTTCTTGGCGGCAGGGGAGCTTGCCGGTGAATTTGCTTGGCTCGCCTGGCCGTACCCTGGTTTCGATCGTCGTATTCATGCTGGCCGTGGTGGCACTGGCCACGGCGGGCTACATGGCTGCCGGCTGGAGCTTCTCCGATTCCTTCTACATGGTGCTGCTCACGGTCTACACCGTGGGCTATGGCGAAGTGCATCCCATCTCCACGCCCTACTTGCACACCGTGACGCTGGGCACGATGATTTTGGGCTGCACCGGCATGATCCTGCTCACCGGCGCGCTGGTGCAGTTCCTGACGATTACCCAGTTGCAGCAGATTTTCGGGATGAAGCGGGTGAAAGCGGAAATCGACAAGCTTGCGAACCATGTCATCATCGTCGGCTATGGCCGCATCGGCGTGAAGCTGGCCAAGGAGCTGCATTCGGGCAGAATGCCGCTGGTGGTGCTGGAACAGAACGAAAAGCGCTGCGCCGAGGCCCGCGAGCGCGGCCATCTGTGCCTGGTCGCCGACGCCACCGACGAGGACGCGCTCAAGGCCGCCGGTGTCGAGCGGGCGCGCACGCTCGCGACCGTTCTGCCCAACGACGCGGCCAATGTCTTCATCACGCTGTCGGCGCGGGCACTCAATCCGTCCATCGAGGTCATCGCCCGCGGCGAGATGGCCACGACCGAGAGCAAGCTGATGCAGGCCGGCGCCAACCGCGTGGTGCTGCCGACCCATATCGGCGCCGAGCGCATCGCCGAGCTGATCCTCTATCCCGAGACCGCGCGCATGCTCAGCGGCCTCGCCGGAGACGCAGGAACTGGAGCGGACGCTGCGTGGGCTGGGGCTCGAACTGGAAGTGATCGTGGTGCCGGAGGCGAGCGCCTTTGCGGGCCTCGCCATCGAGGAGATCGAGCGCCGCGCCAACGGGCGCTTCTTCGTCCTGCAACTCAACCGCCGCGACGACACCACCGTCACCACGCCCGATCCAAAGCTCATCGTCAATGGCGGCGATGGCGTCGTCATCGTCAGCCGCGGCGGGCAGGGCTCGCGCGCGCTGTTCGAGGTGCCTGCCGAACCAGCTCGCGCCGGCCGCGTGTCGTTCTAGGCGGCCTTTTCGCCTACCGCCGGGAGCGGACGGGCGAACATCGCGCACAACACGCCCGGTTCGCCTTCGACGTAAGCTCTGGCGTCGTGGATGCTGCCATAGAGATTGTGGTCGCCGCGCGTGGCGAACAGATCGATCTGCAAGGCCACGAATTCCGGCGCGAAGCGCGTCACGATGGACGTGTCGATGCGGTGCGGCTCGGTGGGCGTGACGTCGTGGCCGACCTCGACGATCAGCAGGATGCGTCCGTCCGCGGCCGTGACGCGCTTCATCTCGGCGATGGCGCGGTCCACGTCCTCGACGTGATCGAGATTGTTGAACGAGGCGACGACATCGAAATACCCGTCCGCGTAGGGGACCGCCTCGGCCGCGCCGGTGACATAGCGCATCCGGTGGCGCTCGCCGATCAGCCGGCGGTAGGCGTCGGCCAGCGGATCGAGGCCGACGCGCTCGGCCGCCGTCCCGGCCCATTCGAGGCTGCCCATCGGTCCGCAGCCGATGTCGAGAACGGCCTTGCCGGCATAGTCGGCTTCGTTCATCCCGAAATGGGTCGTGTAAAAATGGGCGTAATGGGCGCGCTCGCGGGCAAGCTCGGCCGGGTTGTCCCGGATCGGGCCGATCAGGCCGCGCCAGAAACGCATGCCCCAATATTCCTTGAACTTCCTGCGGACGCCGGGGGGCAGCGCCGCAAGAACTTGCGTCGCCACGAATTTCACGGGCGGCTTCATTTTCATCGAGACCAGGCTGTCCACGGTTCACTCTCCATTTGCTGCGGCCGGGTCCCGCGCAATCGTGCCAAACCGGTGCTGCGCCGCCGCCGTCCTGCCGCGACAAGCAATTCCCGGTCCCCGGAAGGCGTGAAGACAGTGTCTTGGCAATTTGTATAATGCGGCCAAACTGCGGCGGGCCGTCCTTGACAACTTGTTAGGGAGCGCCGATATACCCTTCATCCAACGCGGTCGCACGATGCGCGCCGGTTCTTCGGCACGGTCACCGCGTTGCTTTTTCAACAATCTCCGTTTGCTCCAGATGTGCGTGGAAGACGGCAAGACGCCGTTTTTGCGCGTGGCCGAAGGGCCGTGCGCGCCCCGGCATTTGGAAGGACTTATCTTGAATATCCAAACTTTCGTATCCCTCGGCCTCGCCGAGCCGCTTCTGCGCGCGCTCGCCGCCGAGAATTACACCACCCCCACGCCGATCCAGGTTCAGGCCATCCCGCTGCTTGCTGGCCGGCCGGGATCTGCTCGGCATCGCCCAGACCGGCACCGGCAAGACCGCGGCCTTCGGCCTGCCGCTGCTGCAGAAACTGGCGGCCAGGCAAGGCGCGTCCGGCGGCGCGCGGCGCGCGCGCGCTGATCCTGGCGCCGACGCGCGAACTGGCGATCCAGATCGACGCCAGCCTGAGGACTTATGGCCGGCATCTGCACCTGCGCCAGGCGCTGGTCTATGGCGGCGTCAAGCAGAACCCGCAGATCGCGACGATGAAACAAGGCGTCGACATTCTGGTGGCCACGCCCGGCCGCCTGCTCGATCTCGTCAAACAGAACCACATCCGGCTCGACGGCGGTCTCCACGCTGATCGTGGACGAGGCCGACCGCATGCTCGACATGGGCTTCATCCGCGACGTCCGCCGCATCGTCGCGATGCTGCCGCGGACGCGCCAGTCGATGCTGTTCTCTGCCACCATGCCGGGCGATATCGTCAAGCTGGTCGGCGACATGCTGAAGGCGCCCGAGCGCGTCGAGGTCGCCCCGCCGTCGCAGCCGATCGAACGCATCGACCAGCACGTCATGTTCGTCGCCACGCAGGACAAGCGCGCCGCGCTCGGCCGCTTGCTGCAGGATCCCGCCTTCAAGCGCGTCATCGTCTTCACCCGCACCAAGCACGGCGCCAACAAGGTCGCCGAGGTGCTGGGCAAGAGCGGCTTTTCGGCCGAGCGCGATCCACGGCAACAAGTCGCAGAACGCGCGCCAGCGTCGCGCTCGAGCGCTTCCGCAACGGCAAGACCCCGATCCTGGTCGCCACCGACATCGCCGCGCGCGGCATCGATATCGACGACATCACCCATGTCATCAATTTCGAGCTGCCGCACGAGCCGGAAAGCTATGTCCACCGCATCGGCCGCACCGCGCGCGCCGGCGCCAGCGGCATCGCCATCTCGCTGGTCGATCCGTCCGAACAGGGCAATCTCAAGCAGATCGAACGGCTGACCAGGCAGCGGATCAACGTGATGGGCCACCAGCAGCGTGGAACGGCCGACGGCGGCCGCCGCGCCGCCTGAGGGGCCGCCGATCTTTAGCCGCCCGCGTGTTCGCAATGATCGGCCAGCACGCGGGCGATTACCTCGCTGACGCGCTTTCCGGTCGGGATGTGCAGGAATTCGTTGGGGCCGTGGGCGTTGGAGTGCGGGCCGAGCACGCCGGTGATGACGAACTGCGTCTTGGGGAATTTCTCGCCCAGCATGCCCATGAAGGGGATCGAGCCGCCTTCGCCCATATAGGCGGGGGCGGCGCCGAAGGCGGCCTTCGAGGCTTCGGCGACCGAGCGTTCGAGCCAGGGCGCCAGCTTGGGCGCGTTCCAGCCGCCCATCCCGGCCTCGCCCTCGAACGCGACATGGGCGCCATAAGGCGGATCGGCTTCGAGCGCCGCTTTCATCGCCGCCGTCGCGCGGCCGACCGCGCAGGTCGGCGGCAGCCGCATCGACAGCTTGGCGGTGGTGAAGGGCCTCAGCACATTTCCGGCATCGATCGGCGCGGGCGCGCCGTCGAGCCCGATCACTTCGAGCGCCGGCCGCCAGGTGCGATTGAGCACAAGCTCGGCCGCATCGGTATCGGCCGGCCGCATGCCGGCGACGAAGGGAAATTTTGCGAACACGTCTTCGCCAAGCGCGGCGGCGGCCGCCTTGGCCTGGGCCACGCGCTCGGGCGGGATCTGCACATAAAGCTCATCGAGTTCGATGCGGCCGGTGATCGCGTCCTCGATGCGCCCGATCAGCGCGCGCAAGATGCGAAAGCTCGACGGTACGACGCCCGAGGCATCGCCGGAATGCACGCCCTCGTCCAGGACGCGCACGGTCAGGTTGCCCCCGCCAGGCCGCGCAGCGAGGTCGTCAGCCACAGCCGCTCGTAATCGCCGCAGCCCGAAATCGAGGCAGACGACGAGCGAGGGGGTGCCGATGCGGCCCGCCAGATGATCGACATAGAAGGGAAGATCGGTGCTGCCCGATTCCTCGCAGGCCTCGATCAGGATCACCGCGCGCGCATGCGGTATCTTCTGGTCGGCGAGCGCCAGGATCGCAGACAGCGCGCCGAACATCGCATAGCCGTCGTCGGCGCCGCCGCGTCCGTAGAGCCTGTCGTCCCGGATCACCGGCGTCCACGGCCCCAGACCCTCCGACCAGCCCGTCATCTCCGGCTGCTTGTCGAGATGGCCGTAGAGCAGCACGGTCTTGTCGCCATGGCCCGGGATCTCGATCAGGATCACCGGCGTGCGCCCTTCGAGCCGGACCACGCCCAGCTTCGCGCCCGCGAGCCCCGCGATCCGCTCGCGTGCCCAGCCTTCGAGCAGCGCGACGGCCCGGTCCATATGGCCGTGGGACGCCCAATCGGGATCGAAGGCGGGCGACTTGTTGGGAATGGCGATGTAGTCGGCCAGCGTCGGCACGACGGCGTCGTCCCATAGCCGGCCGATGAAGGATTTGAGCCTGGCCTCGTCCATGACGGTCATTCTATCGCGCGCGGAGCTTTCGCCAAACCCGCCTCGCGCATTGCGCGCGGATCACGCCTCCCCTATTAAAGTATTTATAAACAAGGGGAAGGGCTTGGAATGGTACAGACGGGGGCCTCCGCCGATCCGGAACTGCTCAGGCTGCGCGACAGTATCGACAATATCGACGCCGCGTTGATTCACCTCTTGGCCGAGCGGTTCAAATGCACCCAGGCGGTGGGTCGTCTCAAGGCCGCGCACGGCCTGCCGCCCGCCGATCCCGAGCGCGAGGCGGCTCAGATCGCGCGCCTCAGGAGTCTGGCGCGCACCGCCAAGCTCGATCCCGACTTCGCCGAGAAGTTCCTGAATTTCGTGATCAAGGAAGTGATCCGCCACCACGACGCCATCCGCAACAGCGGCGGCTAGAAGCGCGATCAGCCGAAGTGGGAACCGGTTCGGCGTCCGATCGCGCGGCCAAACAAATAGAAAGCGCGATCAGCCGAAGTGGGAACCGGTTCGGCGTCCGATCGCGCGGCCAAACAAATAGATAGCGCACGAGACCGCTTCAGAAAATCGGTAACGTGCTTTAGCCCGCCATGCGGCGGGGCAGCGTCACCGGCGCGCGCACGCGCTCGGCCGGCAGGTGGACGGTGACGCGGGTGCCGATGCCAGGCTCGCTTTCCAGCGTGACCTCGCCGTCATGGGCTTCGGCGAAGCCCTTGACGATGGCAAGCCCCAGCCCGGTTCCCTTGTCGTTGATGGTGACGTCGGCGCGGCCGCGGCCGAAGCGCTCGAATACCTGAAGCTGGTGTTCGGGTTCGATGCCGATGCCGTCGTCCTCGACCGTGAGCGACATGCGCCCGTCGCGCTCGAGCTTGGCGGAGACCGCGACATGGCCGCGCGGCGGTGTGAACTTGACGGCGTTGGAGAGAAGATTGTCGAGGATGTTGCGGATGGCGCGCTCGTCGGCGTCGATCTGCGGCAGGCTGGGCGGCAGTTCGAGCGCCAGAGTGATCTCGGCGGCTTCCGCCTGCATCTGATAGTCGCCGACCACCTCGCGGATCAGCGGGGCCACCGCGAAGGTCGCTTCCTGCAAGGTGGGCTTGCCGCCCTCGATCTTGGCGAGGTCGAGCATGTCGTTGATCAGGATGAGCAGGTGCTGGCCGGAATCGTGGATGATCCCGGCATACTCGGCGTATTTGTCGACCGTGTCGCCGAAGGCCTTGGACTTGATGAGCTCGGAGAAGCCCAGGATGGCGTTCATCGGCGTCCTGAGCTCGTGATTGAGATTGGAGAGGAATTGCGATTTGGCGCGGCCGGCCTCGGCGGCGCGGGCGCGGTCGCGGTCGGATTCGGATTTGGCGCGCTTCAGGTCGCGGATGACGGCATGGCGTTCGAATTCGAGTTCGCGCGAGCGCTTGGCCATGGTGTAGACGGCGCGGACCTGGCCCGCCATCAGCATGCAGAAGATGACGCCGAGCCCCGCCATGGTCCAGTCCAGCGGCTCGCCGGAGATGGCCGGGCGCAGCACCAGCGCGCTGCCGTTGACCATCAGCACCGCGGCCGCGCTCGCCGGATGGACGGCCAGCATCGAGCTTGCCGCCGCCAGCGAGCAGGCCATCATCAATTCGATGAACATGTGGTTGGCGGGGTTGGCCGGCACCCACAGGAACAACGTCATCGCGCACCAGCCGGCGATGAAGGCGGTGATCGTGGCCGTGCGCAGCCTGGCCGCGCGCCGGATCGCATCGATGCCATGATGCAACGATGGCTCGGAGCGGCGGCCGATCAGGCCGACGGCGATGCAGATCGCAGCGACGCTGCCGATCCAGACCAGCAATCTGGCCGTGTCCACCCAATTGCGGCAGGCGAAGGCGACGAGGATGGCGGCGACGGGCAAGAGCAGATCGCTCGCGGTCGAGGTGGCGCGCGTCAACCTGATCTGGTCGGCGACGACCTCGGCTTCGGCGTCGGTTTTGGGATTGATCGAATCCCAGATGCGCGCGCAAGCGAGCGGCAAAAGCCCCGTCTGTTGCATGGGCTGCGAAATGGCGTTGTCTTGAGAAAGCACCGGCGGGCCCGTGGCTGTCTGAATCTGGCGTTAGTATCCGGGCAAGGAGTTAAAGGGAGGTTGTGCGAGCCGCGCGCATTGTCGCGGTAAACGCCGATTAACTTTTGCGGGGCGGGGCGCGGTTAGGCGTTTGCGGCGGCGGGCGAGCGGGTGTGCGGCCGGCGGCGCAGCGCCGCGTTGGCCGGGCGCTCGATGAGCGCGGTGAGCAGCCAGCCCCAGCCGGCACACAGCACCACCAGCGCGACCGGCTCGATGATGTGGATCGCATGCAGCCACGAGGCCGCCGGATGGGAATAGAGCCGCTGCTCGGCGAAGCGCAGCAGCAACAGCCATGCGGTCTGGCCCATATAGATCGCATAGGACCACTCGCCGAGTATGCGCAGCGGCCTGGTCTGGAGTGCGCGGGCGAGGACGCCGCGGTCGAAGCTGACGGCGGCGATCAGGCCGGCCATCGGCGGCACCACCCAGAAATCGGCCGGCCGGTGCGACCAGCCGGTGTCGTAGATGGCATAGAGGAACCAGGCCACCACGACGATCTGCGCGGCCGAAAACGCGGCCTGCGGCAGCTGCGCGATCCGGCCGTCGCGCGCGATGCGAAAGAGCATCGCCAGCCCGACGCCGATGGCGAAATCGGCCATGCCCCGGATCACGCCCCAATCGAAGGTGATGTCGAGGCCGTGGCCGGAGGTTTGTGCCAGCCCCCAGAGTGCGGCGAAGCCGGCGGCGATCATCAGCGCCGCCCGCACCGCGCCGCCCTGGGCGAGCCAGGCGTAAACCGGGAAGATCAGGCACAGAAAGAACTCGACGCTGACGAACCAGGCGACGCCGTTCCAGGTCAGCCAGGGGAAGATGTGCCAGGCCTGCACCAGGAACAGATTGGCGATGAAGCTGACAAACTCCGTATGCGGATGATAGGCCGGAAGGTCGAAGACCGAGACATAGCCGCCCCACGCCGCCAGCGCGCGGAGGCCCACCATCATCGCCAGGATCACCAGCAGCATCGCCAGATGCACCGGATAGAGCCGCGCCAGCCGGTTGCGCAGGAAACCGCCATAGCCCTTCGCGCTCCACAACTCGCGCGCGCGCGGGCCATAGACATAGGCCAGCACGAAGCCCGAGAGCATGAAGAAGAATTCGACCCACAGATAGGACTTGGCCACGAACACGTCGAAGGCGCGCAGGTTCTGATAGCCGTGGCCTTCGTGGTAGTGGTAGAGCACGAGCAGCAGCGGCGGCAGCGCGCGCGCGCCCAGCAGGGCGCGGATCTCGCCGGGCTTTTTCGCGTCGCGCGTGGCCGATTCGGGCATGGACCACAGCATTATCATTCGCCGAGGCCCGCGGCGAAGATGCAAATTCACGCCGGCTGCGCAGCCGTCAGTTTTTCGGCGGCGCGTCGGGCGGTGGGATCGGGATATCCGGCGGCGGCGCCGCCGCTTCGGCGGCCGCAAGCTCCTGTGCCGAGAGCAGCCGGTAGAACCCGGCAAGATGCAGGCGCACCGTCACCTTGCCCTCGGACTGGTTCTGGAAATACCAGCCGTGGATGCCGTTGAACGGCGCCGTCAGGGCGCCGCGTTCCTTCACGCCAGTCGTGGCCCGGTGAGACAGGATCCGCACTTTCGGGTCGGGATCCGACTGGCTGTGGAAGTCGTAATAGAACTCGTCGGCCGGCGGGGGATTGAGCACCTCCCAGGAATAGACGAGCGTGTCGCCGGCCTTCATTGCGACCTTGTATTCCAGTTCGCTTCCCTCGAACGCTCCGTCGGACGCCAGCGGTATGTCGATCACGTCGGTGCGGAACGCCGTCGTGGTTTCAGGCGCTATCGGAGTTGAGCCGGTGGGCGCGGAAACCGTCACCTCTTCTTGGCCGGCCAGCCGGTCGAGGCCGGTCAGTTTTCCGAAGCCGGTGAGGTCGACGCGAAATTCCGCCGGCAGGATGAAGCCCAGGACCACGACGCTGCCGATCGCGAGCGCGATCGCGCTCAGGCCCAGCAAGCGTCTGGCCGACGGCGGGTTGGGCACGTGGCCCTCGCTGGTCATCCTAGAGTCTCCCATTGGTGAAATAGCCGACGAGCTGGCCCTCGGTGAGCGCGAAGCCGGCCGCGAGCAGCGCGACATTCGTCAGCACCGCGTATTTCGCGAACGACTCCGTCCGCCGCCACGCGATGATGAAGGCCAGGATGAGCGACAGCGCCAGAATCTGCCCGAGCTCGACGCCGACATTGAAGGAGATCATGTTGACAAGCAGGCCGTCGCGGGACGGATGCAACACCTGCAATTTGGTCGCCAGCCCGAAGCCGTGCACCAGTCCGAAGCCCAGCACCGCCGCTTTGGTGTTGAGCTGAAATCCGAACACGGTCTGGAATCCGTTCAGATTGTCGAACGCCTTGTAGACGATGGAAAGCCCGATCACCGCGTCGACGAGATAGGAGTTCACGTGCAATCCGAACAACACGCCGGCCAGCAGGGTGATGCTGTGGCCGATGGAAAACATCGTCACGTACACGACGACATGCGAGAGCCGGTAGAGGAAGAAGATCACGCCCACGAGGAACAGCAGGTGGTCGTAGCCGGTGACCATGTGCTTGGCGCCGAGATAGAGGAAGGGAATGATCTGCGGCCCCTTGCTCGCCGCCACGAAGGCAGCGTCCTTGCCGCCGATGCCGTGCGCGAACGCCTCGCCGGCCGACAGGATCAGCGCGGCCAGCACGACCACGCCGATGGCCCAGGCGCGTTCGGTGTGCGATCTGCGCCGCGACAGGGGTCCGAGGGTCATGTGCAGTCCGTTGTTGTTGTTGCGTGCGGCCCGTCGCGAACCGGCGGCGGTCAGGCCACCCGTCCGGCAGTTTGCCTCGAATATGAACTTTTTGAAATGTTTGGCGGCTTTTTTAGGGCAAAGCCCGGCCGGCGACGGCAGGCCGCGCCCCGAACCCGGATATGTTCCAGTTATGTTCCTAGTTTGCGGGCTCGCCCCACCTGTCATCCCCGGCGGGCATCCGCATCACAGATGCGGATGCGAGGGTTCGTAGCAACAGCGTGCGAACGGGGACCCAGCCCCAGCGCCTTCGCTTTGGGCAGGTCAGCAGAGAAAGCGCCATAATGTCAGCCAACGCATTAGGCGCGCAACACGAGATCGGGAAGGTGCACCTTGATCAGCTGTAGCGGAGCGGTACTGCCTTTCAAAATCTATGTACTCACTGCGGTCCGGCAGAAGTTGCGCCGGAACGTTGTCATAAACCAATCTCACGACTCTCGGTCGTTTACGCTTCATCATATCTGGCAGCTGATCGCCATGCTTCACTAACAGCTCGCCCAGTAGCATTGAGAAGTAGATGCAATCATCGCATTGGGCGCTAAGCGCCATCATTACATCGGGGTAGTTTTCGTCGATATTCCCTTCGTACTTTAGTCCAAAGTATCGGAGTGCTTTCTCCTGCTCACTAAGCTTTGACAAATAGCGAATGATCTCCTGACGCCTGATTAGGGAAGCTTTGAAGCCTTCCAGAGCCGTTTTGAGAAATTGTACAACCGATCCGGCATGGACTGATGGGCCAATTCGTTGGGCCACAAGTTCCTCTAGAGCGTGAATAGGACTGTCGGGGATCGTTAGGGTTCGAAATTCGGCCAAGACCGTAAAGACACTGGGCGTGCCTCCATGAAGCGCCTCGTACTCGACACGACCCAATTCCTGAAACTGTTGAGTATAACGTTCCATAAGACCGGTAATATGCTGACGCTTTACCGCCAAATAGACATTGGCTATCGTATTCGATAGTCCAATTGCAGCATTGGTAGCTTCGATCGCGTTTGTCAGCTGTTTTTTGCGTTCTTTGGTAAGTGCGATGCGATGTGCACCGTATGCGCCGGCTAATGCACCAAAAAGGGCAGCTGAAAAGTTCGTGTTTAGCGTCGCCCAAATCCAATCCACGGTATTGGTCACAGCCGGACGCGCTGCGTGCAAGATGTCAAAGATTGGTCGCGGGTTAACTGCCATGTCGCGTAAGTTCGCAGGCTGACAAAATTGAGAGGACGGCTGTCTTTCGTATAGACACAATCGATGGCCTTCTCCAAATTCTGGCAACGAAAGCATTATTGCGACCCAGAATTGGCTAACCCACTCTCCCGCTTTCTCCCCCTTGAATCGCGCTGTGAGCATCCCATCTCAGTGCGTCCGATGGAGAAGCGATGCCAGAGACAACCGCCACGACGACGAACCCCGATCTGCCTCCCGATCCGCCCAAGCGCCGGGCCGGCGCGCCCAAGGGCAATCGCAACGCGCTCAAGACCGGCCTGCACACCGCCGAGATGAAGGATTTGCGCCGCCGCCTGCGCGCCTTTCGCGCCCGCGCCGATGCGCTGTGCGCCCGCGTCGAGGTCGCGGCGCGGGATGGGCAGGGGGAGGGGGGGTAGGCCCGAAACCGCCCAAAATGGAAAAACAATTATCTTGCGGGAGGGGGCGGTGAGCGCCGCGAACGCCCTCTAGTCCGGAGCCCCCCCTCCCCCCGGCCAAAACGCGCGAAACCCGAATAACAATTATGTTGCGCGAGGCGGGCGGGCGCCGCCACTGTGGCCCCGGGCGGATTTGGGGCGGGCATGCTTCTTTATCATCTCCAGGCGGCGCTGGGGCTCGCCGTCATCATCGCGGCGGCCTGGGCGATGAGCGAGAACCGCCGTGCCTTCCCGCTGCGCACGGTCGCGAGCGGCCTTGCGCTTCAGATCGCCCTCGCGCTGCTGCTGCTCAAGGTGCCGGCGGCGCGGGCGGCGCTGCTCTCGCTCAACGCCGTCGTCGATGCGCTCAGTGCCGCGACCAGGGCCGGCACCTCCTTCGTCTTCGGCTATGTCGGCGGGAGTGCAGCCCCTTTCACGATCAGCCAGCCGCAGAACATGACGAGTTTCGCCTTCCAGTCGCTGCCGCTGGTGATCGTGATTTCGGCGCTGGCGGCGCTGCTCTGGCATTGGCGGGTGCTGCCCCTGATCGTAGGCGGATTGGCCTGGGCCCTGCGCCGCGCCATGGGGCTCGGCGGCGCCGTGGGGCTGGGCTCGGCAGCGACAGTGTTCCTCGGCATGATCGAGGCCCCGCTTCTGATCCGCCCCTATCTCGCCCGGCTCACGCGCGCCGAGTTGTTCATGCTGTTCACGGTGGGGCTGGCCAGCGTCGCCGGCACGGTGTTCGTGCTCTACGCGACCATCGTCCAGCCGGTGGTGCCGGGCGCGCTGGGGCACATCCTCGTCGCCTCGGTGCTGTCGCTGCCGGCGGCGATCCTGCTGGCGCGCATCATGATCCCCGGCGCGGCCGAGGAGACGGCCACCCATATCGATGCCGCCTCGGCGGGCTTCGAATACCGCTCCAGCATGGACGCGATCGCCCGCGGCACCGAGGACGGGCTCAAGCTGTGGCTCTCCATCGTCGCCATGCTGCTGGTTATCGTGGCGCTGGTGGCGCTCGCCGATATCATCCTGCATGCGCTGCCGCAGGTCGGCGGCGCGCCGCTCACGGTCGAGCGCATCTTCGGCTGGGTGTTTGCGCCCGTGGTGTGGCTGTATGGCGTGCCCTGGCACGAAGCGGCGACGGCCGGCGCCTTGATGGGCGACAAGACCGTGCTCAACGAATTCATCGCCTATCTCGATCTCGCGGCCCTGCCCAAGGGCGCGCTCGATCCGAGGAGCCGCCTCATCATGGTCTATGCGCTGTGCGGTTTCGCCAATCTGGGCTCGGTCGGCATCATGATCGCCTCGATCAGTTCCATGGTGCCCGAACGGCGCCAGGAGATCGTGTCGCTGGCCTTGCGCGCGCTCGTCTCCGGCACCATGGCCTCGGGGATGACGGGGGCCGTGATCGGATTGTTGCCGGTGACATGAGGGCTCCGTGCGTCAATCCACGCCTACAGGGCCGCGCGCAATCGGCTAAGCTCGCGCCATGAACGCCCCCGCCAGAATCCAGGACGATGCGCTGGCCACGCTGCTCGCCCGCATCCGCGCCTGCCGCATCTGCGAGGCCGAGCTGCCGCATGGGGTCCGCCCGGTGCTGCGGGCCAGCGCCACGGCCAGGCTCTGCATCGTGGGTCAGGCGCCGGGCATCCGCGTCCACGACAGCGGCATCCCCTTCAACGATCCCTCCGGCGAGCGCCTGCGGGACTGGATGGGCGTCGATCGCGACACCTTCTACGACGAGACCCGCATCGCCATCGTGCCCATGGGCTTCTGCTTTCCGGGCTACGACGCCAGCGGCGCCGACAAGCCGCCCCGGCGCGAATGCGCGGCCCATTGGCGCGCCGCCCTGTTTGCGCAGCTTCCGCGGTTCCCGCTCACGCTGGCCATCGGCGGCTATGCCCAGCGCTGGCATCTGGGCGAGGCGGCGAAACGCAATGTCTCCGAAACGGTTCTCGCTTGGCGGGACTACCGGCCCGCTGTTATTCCGTTGCCGCATCCGTCCTGGCGCAACAATGCCTGGTTGAAGAAAAATCCATGGTTCGAACACGATCTGCTGCCGTATCTGCGCGCGCGTGTGCGGCGTGCGCTGTCGCCCTCCTGAGCTTCGCCGGGATGTCCTCCTGCGCGCCCGTGACGGCGCCGCAGGGCCTGGTCCGCGACATGCCGGCGATCGAGGCCGCGAGCTTCCGCACGCGCGACGGGCTCGAACTGCCGCTCCGCCACTGGGAGGCCAAGGATCCGAGGGCGGTCATCGTGGCGCTGCACGGCATGAGCGACTATTCGCAGGCCTTCGACATGCCCGGGCCCTATTGGGCCGCCCACGGCATCACCACCTACGCCTATGACCAGCGCGGCTTCGGCGCCGCCCCCGATCCGGGCATCTGGGCCGGCGGCGACACCATGCGCAGCGACCTCGACGATTTCGTCGATGCCGTCCATGCGAAATATCCGGGCCTTCCGGTCTATGCGCTGGGCGAGAGCATGGGCGGCGCGGTGGTGCTGTCGGCACTGGCGAGCGACCATCCCCCCGCCGTCGCCGGCGCCATCCTTTGCGCGCCCGCCGTTTGGGCCCGCGAGGACATGCCGCTCAGCTATCGCGTCGCCTTGTGGTTCGCCGCCTACACCGTGCCGTGGCTGCATGTCTCGGGCGAGGGGCTCGGCATCGTGCCGTCCGACAACATCGAGATGCTGCGCAAGCTTTCGCGCGATCCGCTCTACCAGCATTCGGCCCGCGCCGATCAGGTCTACGGGCTCGTGAACCTGATGGATGCGGCCCGCCATGCACCGGAACACCTCGCCGATCCGCCACCGATCCTCTTCCTCTATGGCAGCCACGATCAGGTGATCCCGCACGAGCCCACCAAGACGGTGATTTCCGAGCTGGGCGCCAAGGCCAAAGTGGTCCGCATCCCGGAGGGCTATCACATGCTGCTGCGCGACCTCGATGCCAAGACGGTGTGGTCCGACATCGTCGATTGGATCGACGCAACCGATGCGCACGCGAACGGATAGGACACCATGAGCGAAGCCCCCGAAGTCCTGTTCGAGACCAGAGGCCATCTCGGCCTCATCACGCTCAACCGGCCCAAATCGTTGAATGCGCTCACAGGCGGGATGTGCCTTGCGATGCGCGCGCAGCTCGCAAGCTGGGCTGACGACCCCGTGGTCAAAACCATCGCGATCCGGGGTGCCGGCGAGCGCGCCTTCTGCGCCGGCGGCGACATCCGCACGTTGGCCGAATTGGGCAAGTCGGGCGTCGACGCGGTGATGCAGTTCTACCGCGACGAATATCCGCTCAATTCCATGATCGAGCATTATCCCAAGCCCTATGTCGCGTTCCTGAAGGGCTTCGTGATGGGGGCCGGTTTTGGCCTCTCCGTTCCCGGCAGCCACCGCATCGCCGACGAAAGCCTCGTCTTTTCAATGCCGGAGACCGCCATCGGCATGATCCCCGATATCGCGGCGGGCTATGTGCTGCCGCGCATCCCCGGCGAGATCGGGATGTATCTGGCGCTGACGGCGCTGCGGCTGAAGGCGGCCGACAGCCTTTACACGGGGATCGCCACCCATTTCGTGCCGGCGGCCAACACCGAAGCCGTGCTCGAAAGGCTGGTGGCCGGCCGGCATCCCGACGACGCCATCGCCGGTCTGGCCGCGGCTACCGAGGACCCGCCTCTGGTCGGAATAGCCTCCGATATCGAGCGCATCTTCGCGGCCGAAAGCGTCGAGGCCATCGTGAAGGCGCTGGACGAGGACGCCTCACCCTGGGCACGTCAGACCGCCGCGGTCCTGCACGCCAGATCGCCGCTCTGCCTCAAGCTCACCTATCGGCAGATGCGCGAAGGCGCGAAGATGGAATTCGACGACTGCCTGCGCATGGAATTCCGCATAGTCAGCCGCATCATGGCCGGACACGATTTCCGCGAAGGCGTCCGCGCGACGCTGATTGACCGCGACAATGCTCCCAAATGGCAGCCGGCGACGCTGGCCGAAGTCTCCGACGCCGATGTCGCGGCCCATTTCGCGCCGCTGGGCGAAAAGGAATTGCAGCTCTGATGGTCCTAGGACGGCAGAGATTGCAGCAACGCATGGGCAAGCCTGGCGCAGCCGAGAAGGGCGGCATCCGGGCGCGCGATCAGATGCGTCGGAACCGCGCGTGCGAAATGGGAGAGCCGGCCTTTGGCCTCGAAGCGGGTGCGGAAGCCGCCCTTTTTCAGATAGGGGACGATGGCTTCGCTCACGCCGCCGGCGATCAGCACGCCGCCGCGCGCGCCGAAAGCAAGGGCGATGTCGCCGGCCGCGGCCCCAAAGATCGCGCAGAAGCGCTCGACAGCGGCCCTTGCGTGCGCGTCGCCACCGTCGGCCGCCCTCACGATCTCTGCCGGCTCGGAGACTTGGGGTTGGGCACGCGCGATCTCGCACAGCGCCTCGTACAGATTGACGAGCCCCGGGCCCGACACGATGCGTTCGATCGAGACCCGGCCGAATTTGCGGGCGAGGATGCGAAGTATCTCGATTTCGGTGTCGTCTTCGGGCGCAAAACCCATATGGCCCGCCTCGCCGGCCAGCGCGATAGACTTGCCGGGCTCGCGCACCAGCGCGGCGGCGCCGAAACCCGTGCCGGGCCCGACAATGGCGACCGTCGCGTCTTTGGCGCGCGGCAGCGCTGGGCCGATGACCTCGAGGTCCTTCTCCTCAAGCGCGTCCGCAGAGGCGGCAAGCGCACGGAAATCGTTGATGAGCCTGGCGCGCCGGAAGCCCAGGGTCTCGAGCGCGGCCTCGCTCGCATGCCAGCCGAGGTTGGTGAGTACCACCTCGCCATTGCTCACCGGGCCTGCCACGGCGATGGCCGCCACCGGCGGCAAGGGGTCGGGCTTCACCTGCGCCAGATAGGCGGCAAGCGCAGCCTTCAGGCTATCGAAGTCGGCCGAGGGCAAATGCACGACCTCGCCGATCCCGGGCGCCGAGGGGTCGCCGAGATCGGCCAGGGCGAAGCGGGCATGGGTGCCGCCAACATCGCCAATCACGGCCATGGGCTTGGATCTCTGCGTCATGGGACCATCTTAGGAATCCGTAACCCGAGGCGCCACATCTCAGTTCCGCCCCGGGCTTGAATTGCAGATGCTGGGGGGCGAGTTCGATTCGTCCGGTCGCACCAGACACGGAGCGGAACATGAAACTCGGAGTTCTCACCGGCGGCGGCGATGTGCCGGGGCTCAACGTCGCGATCAAGACGATCGTGGAGGGGGCCTGCGCGCGCGGCTGGTCGGTGGTGGGCATCCGCCGGGGCTGGCTCGGCCTTCTCGCCCTCGACCCGGCCCAGCCGGACGGATGGGCCGAATGGGTCGTCCCCCTGGAGCTTCCAGACGTGCGCTCCGCGGGCCGCTACGGCGGCACGATGCTGCATACGAGCCGGCTCGAACCGCAGCATCTGCCCAAGGCGCTGGCACCGGCCCACCTTGCAGGCGCCTACAATGGAAACGAGTTGCTCGATGCGACACCTTATGTGCTCGATGCGATCGCGACGCTGGGGCTGGACGCCGTCATCGCCATCGGCGGCGACGGCACGCTCCGTTTCGCCGCGCGCCTCGCCCGGGAAGGTGTGCCCGTCATTTCGGTACCGAAGACCATGGACAACGACGTCTTCGGCACCGATTACGCCATCGGCTTTTCCACCGCCATCACGCGCTCGGTCGACGCGATCTCGTCCTTGCGCTCGACCGCCGCCAGCCACGAGCGGATACTCGTGGTCGAGTTGTTCGGCCGCCATTGCGGGCAGACCGCGCTCTACACCGGCCTTTTGGCCGATGCCGACCGCACTTTTATTGCTGAGCATCCGTTCGATGCCGCCGCCGCCGCGCAATTGCTGGAGGCTGATCGCCTTTCCAATCCACGGCGCTATGCGGTGGCGGTGATCTCGGAGGGCGCGCACGAGATCGCCGGCAGCGCCAGCGAGAAGGGCGAGCCCGATCAGTACGGACGGCGAAGGCTCGGTGGGATCGGCGGGACGCTGGGCCGCGCTTGCGCCGAGGTCAGCGCCGAAGGCGTGATCGTGCAGAATTCGCCTATCTCATGCGCTCCGGCCTGCCGGATGCAACCGACCGGCAAGTCGCCTATGCTTATGGCGCGCTGGCGATGGAGCTTCTCGCCGCCGGCCGCACGGGGCGGATGTGCGCGCTTCGGAGCGGCCGTTTCGACGACGTTCCCATCGACACGCTCTTAAACGGCGAAAAGCGGGTCGACGTCGCGCGCAATTACGATGGCGCCGCCTATAGGCCGAGGCTTCAGGCCTCGGGCGGTCTGTCCTTGTTTGGATTCTAGGCGCCGCCGCGGTCGAAATCATGCAGGCATGCCTGCGCCTTGGGCTGCCCGCGAGTAATCTCCACACGGCGCATTGACGATGCCCGGCTGTCGAAAGGTTGACGGATGAATTCGCAAGACGTGCTGCCGGAAGGCGAGGTCATGGTGGAGGAAACCGGCGCCAGCCATTTCCAGGAGCGGATCACGTTTGGCCGCCACCAGATGATCGCCGACGAGCCGCGCAGGACCGGCGGCACGGACAGCGGTCCGTCGCCTTATGAATTGTTGCTGGCGGCGCTCGGCGCGTGCACGGCCATGACCATCCGCCTCTATGCCGAGCGGCACGATATTCCGCTCGATCACGTCTCGGTCTCGCTCGCCCACCAACGCCATCATGGCGACGACGCTGCAGGCGAACCGGCGGCGTCGCTTGAACGGATCACGCGCGATATCCGCCTCGACGGCCCGAAATTGACCGCCGGCGACCGTGCCCGCCTGATCGATGTTGCCAATCGTTGCCCCGTGCACCGCACGCTGACAAACAGGCTCGAAATCCAAACACGCGAAATCTCGGGATCATGAGGGGGAACCGGAACCTGGGGGGCCAGGTTCCGGTTCGGGGCTCGGGGGAACCCAGTTTGCGGCCCGGTCCGTTTCGCAGCCACGGTCGAACCGGCGCGCGCGAGTTCAAGATGCCACGCCACGGATTGACTGCCTGTGACAAGGTTGGGGCAAGAGCGAATTCTGTCCTCACACATTGGTGCGAAGACGTACCTCGACCTCGAAGCCGCCGCCTTCGCGGTTGCGGGCGCTGACCGTGCCGCCCAGTCCCTCGATGTTCCGCTTGACGATCCAGAGCCCAAGGCCCTGGTGGGCCTCGATCACGTCCAGCACGTCGCTGCCGGCCTCGGGCGCGGCACGGTAGGAGGCGTAGCGGTCGAAGACGCGGGCAAGGTGACGCGGGTCGATCCCGGGTCCGCGATCGGCGATCCGGATCACGGCGCCGCCGCCTTCGCGCTCAAGGCCCACTTCGATGCAGCCATCGGCTGCCGTGAAGCTGGCGGCATTCTCCAGCAGGTTCTCGATCACCGGTTCGAGCAGATCTTCGTTGGCATAGGCCCTGACATTGGGGGCGACGGTGGCGTCGAGCCTTTTGTCCTGTGCCATCAGTGTCACGGCGTAGGCGTCCAGAAGCTGAGTCAGGAACTGCGACAGCTCCACCGGCCGGCACACCGGATAGAGCACGTCGGCCACTGCCTGTTCGAGATCACGCGTGGCGGAGACAAGCGCGTCGAGCCGCGTCACCGAACGCTCGATCAACTGCAGGCTCCGCTGGGCCGCGGTTTCGGTCGCTGGGATGGCCCGCTTCAACGGTTCGACCGATTGGGCGATTACCGCCAGCGGCGCCTTCAGCGCATGGGTGTTCTCCTCCGCTGTGCGGCGGATGAAATCCTGCGACTCGGTCAGCGCGCCGACCAGGGAGTTGAAGTCTTCGGCGACCCCGGTGAGTTCGGGTATGGCATTGGCCTCGCGAAAGGTCGTCTGTTCCGGACCGCCAAGACGGATGCGCCGCGCGGCCGCGCGGAAGCGTTCGACATTGCGCCACATATGCACGAGGAGCCACAGGATCAGCGCCGCACTCAGCACATAGACCGCGGCGGCGATGCGCATGGCCGGCGATTCCCAGAATGGGCGTCCGATCGCGCCCGGCGCCAGGTTGGAGGCGCTCTGCGACGTGATCACGACCCAGCAGTTCGCGCCCACATGCACCGGTGTCATCGAGGTCAGGATCTCCGGCTTGCCTGCGGGATTGGTGAAGCGCACGGCGAGGTCGCTCGAACGATCGCACGTGTTGGCCAGATGCGTGAAAATGCCCGACGCGATCAGTTCGTCGCGTTCCTGTTTCAGATAGGCCGCCGGGACGGGCGGGGCGGCGGCGACGTAAAAGAAATCCTGGCGGCCGCCGTTCTCGGGCCGGAACAGCAATTTGATGTTAGAGCCGCCGGTGGTGGCCGCGTTCAACGCCTCGGTCATAGCCTCGGGGGGCTCATTTTGGAAATTCGCAAGTCGCGGCCTAAGCATCGCCGCGATCAGCCGGCCGCTCTGGCCGACCGCATTGTGCAGCAAATCGAGCTGCTGGCGCTCGGCCGTCTGGAATTGCCAGTAGAGAACGATGGGGACCGTCAGAAGTACGACCGCCAACACCAACAGCTGCAGCGAAAATGAGTGCAGCAGCCGCGCGAAAGGCTTGCCATGGTCAGCCGCCGACATCGTGCCACCTGTAGCCGAAGCCCGGGTAATTCTGGATGGCGCTGAAATCTTGGTCGGCGTCACGGAATTTCTGACGGATGCGCTTGATGAACGCCCGCACGTTGGTGCGATAGCCGATCTCGCCATCGCCCGCCACGAAGCCCTCGCCATGCACGACATCATAGATTTCGCGATAGCTCACGTCGCGCCCGCCATTCTCGGCGAGCATGACGATGATCTTGAATTCGGTGAGCGTCAGGCCGAGTTGGTTGCCGTTCCACGAGGCGCGATGCGAATCGTGGTCGAGCACGAGCCGGCCATGCGTGGCCGTGCCCGCGCGCGGGCTGGTGTTTTCCGCGATCTTGCGTCCGCCGAGGATCAGTTCGATGCGCCTGAGCAGGATCGAGAAGTTGCGGGATTTCTCGATGAAATCCACAGCGCCGCCCAGGAGCCCGGCCTCCTCGTAGACCTGGTCGCTGAGCACGGTGAGAAAGATCACGGGAATCTCGATCTGGGCCGCGCGCAGATGTTGCAGCACGTCGATTCCGGTCATGCCGGGCATCTTCCAGTCGAGCAGGATGACATCGGCAGCCGTCCGGCTGCCTAGATGCTCGAGCGCGCTGGCGCCGTCGGCGAAGGTGTGCGTGGCATAGCCGGCATCGGTCAGATTGCGACTGACGGATTCGCTGAACAACTGGTCATCGTCAACGATGACGACGCGACCACGGACAATCTCGCTACTAACCTGTGTCATTTTCTCTGATGGCCAGAAGTTTCCGCCGGCAAGGGGTATCGGCGTCGAGTGCCTTTCCGTCCGCGTCCGCCAGCGTGTATTTCAGCACATGAAAGTCGGCGGTTTTGAGGTCGGGATAGAAATAGACCTGCAGCGCACAGCCTTCGACCGCATATGTCCAGATCAGGGACAGCTCGTCCTTGGCAACCCTGGTCGGCATGCCCAGAAGGCGGACCACGTCCGGGCGCTTCAAGCCGACCAGCGAGTTGGGATCGATCATTGCCGTCTGGACAGGCGGCTTGGTGCGCCGGGCCGGCCTCCGGGGCGCCGCCGGAGCCGGCTGCTCCTGCGGCGGCTCGCTCACCGCAGGGGCCGGCGGTGCCGCCGGCGCCGGCGCGTTCTTTTGCTCCGGCGCGAAGGGGTTGGGCAGGTGGGCGCACCCGCCTATCAGGGCTGCCGCGCCCGCAACCACCAGGGCCTGCCGGCATCGCGACGCCCAGCTTGGCAGCCCCTTCGCCATCATGTCGACCTCCGTCATCGGCCGTCAGTCCAAGCATGCTATCCGACGGCGCATCCGCGCGGTATGGCGCAATTTGATGGCAGCCTCGTTGTGCGCGACCGGTCCTGCTTTGGATAGCGAAGCGGCCCGAAGAAGCCAAGCGCGCAAGTGCCTGGGGATGGAAGGTGCGCGGCGATAGGCGAGTAAAGTCCGGGTCATTCGACGGGCTGCGCTGCTGACATCAATTTGATCCTCGGCACCGGCGGTTTGCACGGGTGAGTGGGTTTTGTCCCGAACCGGGCCCCTCCGGGATCGCGCGATCGCCGCCTAAACAGCGGTGGCAAGCGAAATCCTGGCCTCCGAAGAGAAAAAGTGCATGCCGGATCGCCGGAAATGGAGTATACCTCCAGATGCGAACGAAGCAGCCTGCTGTTCGAATCACGCGGGTCGGTAGAAGGAGGCTTTCTAATCATGGAAGCACCAATTCACGCAGCCAACCAAGTCGACAAAGGCGAAACGATGCCCAAGATCATCGCGGGGATCGGAGGCCTTGTGGTGATCGTGCTTGCCATTATGGCAGTCGCATACTTTTCGGGCTTCTGGTCGCCGCCAGCGACAAGCATCGCGTCCAGCCAAACGCAGACGACGCAGTCACAGTCGCAACAGTAGCCGTCGGCTAGTTTTCGCCGGAGCTTTCCTCGATGGTCACTTCGTGGCCCCAGAGGCGTTGGATATGGGTCAGGACGAGGTCCTTGGTCCCGGAATGGAGTGGAACGCCGCGGTGCATGCGGTGTTCGAGATGCAGCTTGCGGCTGCGTTTGAGGTCTGCCCCCGTCACCTGGATGTTCGGATCGGTTGAGCCCACGTCGTACTGACGAGCCAGCGCCGAGCGGACTTGGCGATATCCCAGTTCGTTGTGGATGTTGGTGACCGCATAGGCCGCTTCGTCCGCCTTGTCGTGGAGCGCGAACAGGCGGAATTCGCGCATCAGCTTGGGCGACAGGAACTGCTCGATGAAGCTTTCGTCGCGGTAATTGGCCCAGGCATCCTTAAGCGTCGCCATCCAGTCGCCGCTTCCGGCGAATTGCGGGAACCAGTCGCGGTCCTCGGGTGTGGGCTCCTCGCAGATGCGCCTGATGTCGCTCATCATCGCGAAACCCAGCGCATAAGGATTGATCCCCGAGTAGCGGCGGTCGTCGAAGTCGGGCTGGAACACGACCGAGGTATGGCTGTGCAGGAATTCCATAAGCGAGCCTTCGGTGATCAGGCCGCGCTCGTAGAGCATGTGCATGATCGTGTGGTGGACGAAGGTGGCGCAGCCCTCGTTCATCACCTTGGTCTGGCGCTGCGGATAGAAATATTGGGCGAGATTGCGCACGATGCGCAGGATCTCGCGCTGCCAGGGACTCAGCGACGGGCGAATGCTTCTCCAGGAAATAGAGGAGGTTCTCCTCGGGCAGTTTCATTTCGCCGCCGAAGTCCTCTTCGGGGTCTATGATCGGCGGCGCGCCGGGCGGCTCGACGCCGGCCGGCAGCGTGCGCCACAGCTCGTTATAGGCTTCCTCTTCGTATTCGACGCGCCGCCGCCGCTTTTCCAGCACGCGTTCCTTCGACGGCCGCGGCGGCCGGCGATAGCGGAACACGCCCTGGTTCATCAGCGCATGCGCGGAATCGAGGATGGCCTCGACCTCGTCGCGGCCGTAGCGCTCCTCGCAGGCGGCGATGTAGCGCTTGGCGAAGGCGAGATAGTCGAGAATGCCCTCGGCATTGGTCCATTGCTGGAACAGATAATTGTTCTTGAAGAAGTGGTTGTGGCCGAAGGCGGCATGCGCCATGACGAGCGCCTGCATCGTCATGGTGTTCTCTTCGAGCAGGTAGGAAATGCAGGGGCTCGAATTGATCACGATCTCGTAGGCCAGCGCCGAATAGCCGTGGCGGTACATGGTCTCTTCGCGCGCGAACAGCTTGCCGAACGACCAATGGTGGTACATCAGCGGCATGCCGAGCGAGGAATAGGCGTCCAGCATCTGCTCGGACGAGATCACCTCGATCTGGTTGGGATAGACGTCGAGCTCGAGATCGTCCAGCGCGATCTCCTCGATCGCCTTGTAGGTGCGGTCGAGCGTGGCGAAATCCCATTCCGCTTCGGTGAAGAGATAGCTGCTCACGCCGCGTCCGTCTTCTTGAACAGCTCGCGGAACACCGGGAAGATGTCGGCGGGTTTGGCGATGCGCTTGGTGGCGAAATTGGGCCACAGCTCGGCCACGGTGCGATAGGCCCGCCACAATTCGGCGCCGGAATCCTCGTTGGCGAACACTTCCATCTCGCGCTCGTCGAGAATCTCGATATAGGCGTAATACTGGCACAGCGGCATGATCTGGCCGTTCAGCATCTCCACGCAGTGGCGCGCGTCGCCCGATTGGGTGTAGCCGTCGGACGCCTGCGCGGCATAGATGTTCCAGTCGGCGGTGGCGTAGCGCTCGTTCTGGATCTCCAGCATCTTGTCGAGCGCCGTCGACACGATCGTGCCGCCGGACTGGCGCGAATAGAAGAATTCCTGCTCGTCGACCTCCTGCGCGTCATGGGTATGGCGGATGAAGACGACGTCCACCTTCTCGTAGCGCCGCTTCAGGAACAGGTGCAGCAGCATGTAGAAGCGCTTGGCCAAATCCTTCTCGCGCTCGCCCATCGAGCCGGACACGTCCATCAGGCAGAACATCACCGCCTTGCTGGTCGGCACCGGCTGCTCGGTGAAGGAATTGAAGCGCACGTCGATCGGATCGATGAAGGCGACCCATTTGCGCTTGGCGTTGAGCTTGTCGAGCTCGTCCTTGAGCGCGAGAATGCGATTTCCGGTCTCCTCGCTCTGCGGCTGCTCGGCTTCCAGCGCTGCGCGCTCGGCCTCGAGCTTTGCGATCTCCCCGACATTCGGCCGCTTCAGCGCCAGCCGGCGGCCGAAGGAATTGCGCATGGTGCGGATGAGATTGATCTGCGTGGGCGATCCGGCCGTGGTGATGCCGGCGCGCTTCCAGGTCTTGGCCGGGGTCTCCTTCAGCGTGGTGCGCACCAGATTGGGCAGTTCGAGGTCCTCGAAGAAGATGTCGAGGATCTCGTCCTGCGTCATCGTGAATTCGAAATCGTCCTCGCCTTCGCCGGAATCGGCGGCCTGCTTGCCGCTGCCACCAGCGCCGGAGGGCGGCTTCTTGATCTCGTCGCCCGGCATGAATTCCTTGTTGCCCGGCAGCACGAAATCGCGCTCGCCGCTGGCGTGCGGATCGAGGCGGAAGCGCGGTTCCTTGGTGCCCTTGGTCGAGATCTTGACCTTGCGCTCCTTGCCGATGTCGGCGACGGCGGAATCCTTCAGCGATTTCTGCACGGCCTCGCGGATTTGCGCGCGCGCGCGGCGCAGGAAGCGCTGGCGGTTGCCGAGGCTCTTGCCTTTGGGATTGAGGCGGCGGTCGATGAAATGGGTCATACCATCATCCTTCGAAGCTCACGTGGTGAGCACCTCAGGATGACGACAGCGCGATGCCTCGTCATGGTGAGGTGCGAGCGCAGCGAGCCCCGAACCATCACCCCGCCTTGTTGACCCGCATGTACCATTCGACCAGCCGGCGCACCTGGCGCGACGTGTAGCCGCGGGCCAGCATCCGCTTGACGAATTCGTTGTGCTTGGTCTCGGTGTCGCTGTCCTTCTTGGATTCGAAGCTGATCACCGGCAGCAGATCCTCGACCTGGGTGAACATCCGCTTCTCGATGACAGATCGGATCTTCTCGTAAGCCGTCCAGGCCGGATTCTTGCCTTCGTTCTGCGCGCGATAACGCAGCGAGAACTTCACCACTTCGTTGCGGAAGTCCTTGGGATTGGCGATGCCCGCCGGCTTTTCGATCTTCGACAATTCGTTGTCGAGCGCCGCGCGGTCGAGCAGCTGGCCGGTGTCGGCATCCTTGTAGTCCTGATCCTCGATCCAGGCATCGGCATAGGCGATGTAGCGGTCGAACAGGTTCTGGCCGTACTCGCCATAGGATTCCAGATAGGCCTTCTGGATTTCCTTGCCGATGAACTCGGCATAGCGCGGCGCCAGCTCGGCCTTGATGAATTCGAGATATTTCTTCTCGGTCTCGTCGGCCATCTGGTCGCGCTTGATCGCCTGCTCCAGCACATACATCAGATGCACCGGATCGGCGGCCACTTCGGCGACGTCGTAATTGAAGGTCTCCGACAGCGTCTTGTAGGCGAAGCGGGTGGAGATGCCGGTCATGCCTTCGTCGACGCCGGCGGCGTCCTTGTATTCCTGCAGCGTCTTGGCCTTGGGGTCGGTGTCCTTCAGCTTCTCGCCGTCATAGACGCGCATCTTGGAGGTCAGGTTGGAATTCTCGTGCTCCTTCAGCCGCGTCATCACGCAGAACTTGGCCAGCATCTCCAGCGTCTCGGGCGCGCAGGAGGTCTTGTCGAGTTCGCTGGCGGCAAGCAGCTTCTTGTAGATCGCCGTCTCCTCGGTCACGCGCAGGCAATAGGGCACGGTGACGACGCAGATGCGGTCGAGGAAGGCCTCGTTGTTCTTGTTGGTCTTGAACACCGTCCATTCGGCCTCGTTGGAATGGGCCAGGATGATGCCGTTGAAGGGGATGGGGCCGAGCGTCTCGGTGCCGATGTAATTGCCTTCCTGGGTCGCGGTCAGCAGCGGGTGCAGCACCTTGATCGGCGCCTTGAACATCTCGACGAATTCCAGCAGGCCCTGATTGGCGCGGCACAGCCCGCCGGAGAACGAATAGGCGTCTGGATCGTTCTGGCTGAAATGTTCGAGCTTTCTGATATCGACCTTGCCGACCAGCGAGGAGATGTCCTGATTGTTCTCGTCGCCCGGCTCGGTCTTGGCGATGGCGAACTGGCGCAGCTTCGAAGGATAGATGCGCGCGACCTCGAATTTCGAGATGTCGCCGCCGAATTCGTCCAGCCGCTTGACCGCCCACGGGCTCATCACGCCGCCGACGCGATGACGCTCGATGCCGTATTTCTCGGCCAGCAGATTGGCCAGCTCGTCGGAGCGGAACAGGCCGAGCGGGCTCTCGAATACCGGGCTGATCTCATCGCCGGCCTTGAGCACGTAGATCGGATGCTTCTCCATCAAATCCTTGAGCCGCTCGGCGAGCGAGGATTTGCCGCCGCCGACCGGACCCAGCAGATAGAGAATCTGCCGCTTCTCCTCGAGGCCCTGGGCGGCATGTTTGAAATAGCTCACGATCCGCTCGATCGTGTCTTCCATGCCGAAGAAGCCGTCGAAGGCGCGATAGACCTTGATCGTGCGGTTGAAGAAGATGCGACTGAGCCGCGGGTCCTGGGCGGTGTCGATCAGATCGGGCTCGCCGATGGCGGCGACCATGCGTTCGGAAGGGCTGGCGTAGAGCATCTTGTCGTCGCGGGCCGCCAGGAGCCAGTCGCGCAGGCTCATCGTTTCGAAGCGTTCGCGGGCGTAGTCGCGCGAGAAAATGTCGAAGACATCGAGCGTGCTCATGAACCAGACTCCTTGTACGTCCTGCACGCCCTCCACGTTCTATTGATGTCGTGGGCCTTCGCAGACATGACAAGACGAGTGCCGCTGTATTCGCGTAAAAGTGTCTCACTGCCCTCTAAAACAAACCTTAAACGGCCTTCCTCGCTCCCTTTTGCCCGGCTCGCGGCGTACGACACCGCGTCCCACGCTTACCCGCGCGTGGTTGGTTGCTCCCCGCCTGTTGCTTTCTAATCGCCATCGCCAGCCCCATCTCCGCCCTTCGGTGGGCGGCCCCAGGCTCGGTCGATTGTCAAAAAAAGTGTAACTCCCTTTAGGCAAAAGCCAATAGCGAATACGGGAGATTTTCGTCGCGGCGCGTCATGATGCGGCCATGATTGTGCGCATCGCCTTGGATTTGCTGTTTCCCGCGCGACCGCGCCTCTGATCCGTCAAGCTCGGTTCGGCCGCCGCCGGGTGCAGGGCCGGCAGCGGGCGCGACCAAAAAACGCACGAATCACCGCTGGACCACGTCCCGGTGATTCGCACGTTCATGCAGCAAATTCGGGGTGCCGGCGTGCGCTCCCGATCGTCTGCGCGTCGCGAATCTCCTTGCCGTCGGCGCCGGACTTCGGCGATGCTCGGGCCATGGATGAACTTGTCATCGCCGTCAGGCCGGCGCGGGCCGACGATGCGGGGGCTGTCGCCCGCATCTATATCAACTCCTGGCATGACACCTATGCCGGCATACTGCCGACCCAACTCCTTTGCGCGATGACGCCGGGCGGCCAGAGCGCGCGCTGGCGGGCCACGATCAGCGCCCGCGGACGCGAGCACGTCCTGGTCGCCGAGCACGAAAATTTCGGCATCGTCGGGATGGCAAGCTTCGGTCCGTCGCGCGACGGCGCAATCGGCTTTGACGGCGAGATCTACACGCTCTATGTCGGGCCAAGCTTCTTCAACCGCGGCGTCGGCCGCGCGTTGTTGCGAGCGGCTTTCAGCGATTTGCGCCGGCGCGGCTATACGAGCTGCATCGTCTGGGCCCATGCGCGCAACCCGGCGCGCTTCTTCTATGAGGCGATGGGCGGGCGGCTGATCGCCGAACGCACGGCCAAGATGATGGGAGATTCCGTGCCCGAGACGGCGTTCGGCTGGCGCAAGCTGGCGCTGGCCGAGCGCGCTTCGTCGTAACTCAGCGTTCCTCTCCCAGATCGCGTGGGCGCATGAAGGCGGCGAGCGCCGCGCAGCCCGGCGCGAGCTGGCTCCACTCGGAGATGTCGCAATCGAGCACCGCCAGCGCCGCGGTGGGGAACTTCGCGCCCATCGCTGCCCGTCGCGGGCCTTCGCCGGCCCCGGCTTTCGGCCGCAGAAGCGCGGCGGCGCAGTCCTCGAGCCCGGGATTGTGACCGATCACGAGCAGCGTCTTCGTCGCCGCGGGCGTCTGGCGCAGCAGGTTCACGATCGCATTCCACGGCGTCAGATAGAGCGCCTCGCTGAATTCCACCTCCGGCTCCGGCCCGATCTGCGGCGACACCAGCTCCCAGGTCTGCCGCGTCCGCTTCGCGCCCGAGCACAGCACCCGGTTGGGCATCAGGTCTTGCTTGCGCATGAGCTTGCCAATGGCCGGAGCGTCGCGGCGCCCACGCGGGGCTAGCGGGCGGTCGTGATCGCGGACAGACGACGTCCGGTCGGACTTGGCGTGCCGTAAGAGCAGAAGCCGTCTCATCTTGCCGGGCCTTTGAAAAAGGGCAGGGCGAAGATGAACCAGGGACCGTTCGGTGCCGCGCTCTGGAAATGCTCCAGCCCCAGCGTGAAATCGGCCCGGCTGGCGGCGTGGCGGTAGGTGCGGAAGATCCGGTCCCACAGCGACAGGTTGAAGCCGTAATTGGAATCGGTCTCGGGCTGCACGAGCGAATGGTGGATGCGGTGCATATCCGGCGTCACCACGGCCCAGCGCAGCGGCCGGTCGAGCCAACCCGGCAGGTGTAGATTGGCGTGATTGAACATGGCCATGCCGTTCAAGATAGCTTCGAAGGCCACGACCGCGGCGGCCGGGGCGCCCAAACCGACCACAACCGCCATCTTCAGCCCCATCGAAAGCGCAATCTCACCGGGATGGAAACGCACAGCCGTCGTCACATCCACGTCGCGGTCGGTGTGGTGGACCCGATGGAAGCGCCACAGCACACCGATGCGGTGCATCGCGACATGCTGACCATAGATCACGGCATCCAAGGCCACGAGGCTCGCGGCAAAAGCGGCCCAGTAGGGGATCGCGAGCCAGTGGAGCAGTCCGGTTTGCGTCCGTTCGGCCCAGATGGCGGCGCCGACGGCCAGAAGCGGGAAGGCAAGCCGCAGCATCGCCGTGTCGGTCGCAATGAGCAGGATATTGGCCGGCCAGCGCCGCAGACGGGGGAACGTCCGCACCCTGGCTGGAAAGAGCGTCTCGGCCGCAGCCATCGCGACGAGAAGCCCAACGAAAATGAGGAAGCGCAGACCGGCGTCGCTCTCGAAAAGAAAGGCGCCGATATTCACGCGACCTGATAGCGGGCGCGGGCACCGCGTTCCAGCGCCGCAGCGATCAGCCGTTCGAGGCTGAGTGCAGTGCGCAGCCGCTCCAGCACCCGGATTTCTTCGAGGTTTACCGCCGAATCCGTCAGCGCGACCTCTAGTGCAAACAAATACGCTGTTTCCCGCAGGTGCTCCGGCAGCGCCTCCGCGACCAGCCCAAGCACCGCGTCGAGGCCATCGTCCTCCTGCAGGATCGCGGCACATTCCTGTGCGACTGCGACCAGCCGCTCCCGGTCGAAATCCCGGAAGACGGGCAAGGTGCGCACGCGGCGGCCGATGGCCTCCAGTTCGCTGTCGGTCATCGCGCCGTCGGCGGCGGACACCACGACCATGACATAGATGAGAGCGGCATGATGGCTGATCGCGGTCATCTCTGGTCCCTGAAATATCCTTGGGCCGGGGTGCAATCGCCGGTCTTGCGGGCGCCGCCGCCATCGGCAGACCCTGGCGGGGCCGCGGCCGGCCAGCCCGCCGACCTTAAGCGGCTTGACCCACACCGGCAAGGCAGGCCAAAGCTAGCTTCCCGCGACGGGCTCCCGCGCAACGAAACCTCAAGAGCGGCAGAGATGGCGACCCACAAGAAACCGGGCAAATGGCGTCCCCGCACCGAGGCGGTCCGCAGCGGGCAGATGCGCACGCGCTTTCAGGAGACGGCCGAAGCGCTGTTCCTGACCACCGGCTATGCCTATGAGACGCCGGACGAAGCCGAAGCCCGTTTCAAGGGCGCCGACGGTTACACCTATACGCGCTACGGCAATCCGACGACCTCCATGTTCGAGGACCGGCTGGCGGCGCTTGAGGGCGCGCCTTGCGCACGCGCCACGGCGAGCGGCATGGCGGCCGTGACCGCGACCTTCCTATGCGCGCTTCGGACTGGCGACCATGTGGTCGGCGCCAAGGCGATGTTCGGTGCCTGCCGCTATGTCATGGAGGAGGTGCTGTCGCGCTTCGGCATCGCCAGCACCATGGTCGATGGCCACGACCTTGATCAATGGCGAAGCGCGATGCGGCCCGAAACCAAGATGCTGTTTCTGGAAACGCCGGCCAATCCCACGCTTGCCATCGTCGATCTGAAGGCGGTGGCGAAGATCGCCCATGAGGGCGGCGCCCGCCTCGTGGTCGACAACGCCTTCGCGTCTCCGGTGCTGCAGCGGCCGATGGATTTCGGCGCCGACATTGTCATTCATTCCAGCACCAAATATATCGACGGGCAGGGCCGTTGCCTGGGCGGCATGATCCTGTGCAAGCAGGATTTCCTGAGCGACCATTTGCAGATATTCCTGCGCAACACCGGCCCCTCGATCAGCCCGTTCAACGCCTGGGTTCATCTGAAGAGTCTGGAGACGCTCGATTTGCGCATGCGCGCCCATTGCGCCAATGCGCTCGAAGTCGCCGAGTTTCTGTCGCACCAGAAGAAAGTCACACGCGTGCGTTATCCCTTTCGCGAGGATCATCCGCAGTACGAACTCGCCCGCGCGCAGATGTCGGGCGGCGGCGGCGTCGTCACCTTCGAGATCGAGGGCGGCAAGGAAGCCGCTTTCCGGTTCGCGCGCGCGCTCGAATTGATCGATATCTCCAACAATCTCGGCGACACCAAGAGCCTGCTCACCCATCCCGCCACGACCACGCACCAGCGGCTGTCGCCAGAGGCGCGCGCCGATCTCGGCGTCACCGACGGCATGGTGCGGCTGTCGGTCGGGCTCGAGGACCCGGCCGATCTGTGCGAGGATCTGGCCCAGGCGCTCGCGGCGGCCTAAGCCGGTTCACTGGGCGTTCCGCCCCGGCCGGCACGTTCCTTTTCAGCTCGGATGTAACGTTTTCGCCCGCACCAGCGAATTGGCGAGTGTAGGTGACCGCCTGCAGCCGCAACATTTTTCACTGGAGAGAAAAGTCCCATGAAGACCAAGCCCCTAACGATTGCCGGATCGGCACTGATCTCGGCGCTCGCCCTTGCCGCCAGCGCCAGTCTGATGCCCGCCGCCGCCCAGCAAAATCCCAAAATGGAGATGAAGCTGGACGAGATGCTGAAGATGCACCCCGGCGCCAGCAAGGAAGTGATCATGAAGAACATGCAGATGGTCCAGGCGAACCATCTGGAGCGCTGCTACGGCATCAACGCCGTGGGCCGCAACGATTGCGCCGCCGGCGCCCACTCCTGCGCCGGCCAGTCGACGCAGGCGCGCGACAAGACGGCTTTCGTGCTGATCCCCGCCGGCGACTGCGCGAAGATCGCGGGCGGCTCCACCAAGGGTCCGATGTAAGCAGACCGCGGCCGTGCCTGTCCTCCTCCACAGCGCCGGCCTAGGCGCGGACCCGATCCCCTCGCAGGCGGGGATCGGGCTGCGCTTTCCCCATCACCGCATCGTCGCCGCGACGCGGCCGCAAGTGCCGTGGTTCGAAGTTCATACCGAGAACTACATGGGGGGCGGTGCCGCGCTCTCCTATCTCGAAACGATCCGCGCCGATTATCCGGTGTCGCTGCACGGCACGGGGTTATCGCTCGGAAGCGCCGACGGCCTCGACGCCGCCCATCTCGAGCGGGTCCGCCGTACCGTCGAGCGCATCGAGCCGGCACTCATCTCGGAGCATCTGTCCTGGAGCGTAGCCGGCGGGCAATATCTTGCCGATCTGCTGCCCCTGCCGATGACCGAGGAAACGCTCGCGCTCGTCTGCCGTCATGTGGAGGAGACACAGGATTGCCTGAAGCGCCGTATCCTGATCGAGAATCCATCAAGCTATCTGCGCTACCGGCATTCGGCGATTCCCGAGTGGCAGTTCCTGGCCGCGGTGGCCGAACGCACGGGCTGCGGCATACTCTGCGACGTCAACAACATCTTTGTCAGCGCTGCCAATCACAACTGGGACGCGCTCGCCTATCTCGACGGCTTGCCGGTCGGTGCGATCGGCGAAATCCACCTCGCCGGGCATTCGCTGCGCGAATTCGACGGCGGCCGCACGCTCCGGATCGATGATCACGGCTCGCGCGTGATCGACGAGGTCTGGGCGCTGTACAACGCGGCACTGTCGCGCTTTGGCCCGGTTCCGACCCTGATCGAGTGGGACACCAATGTGCCGGCGCTGGATGTGCTCATGGACGAGGCCGCCCATGCCCAAGCCATTCTCGATGCCGCGAGGGGAGAAGCGCGCGATGCCGACGCTGCTTGAGACCCAAGAGGCGATGCATCGCTGCCTGCTCGCGGACGACGACTCGGCGGCGCTGCCGTTGATCGTAGACGACGGCATCGCGCCCGCCAGTCTTATCGCCGTCCATCGCAACACGCTGATCGGCACGCTGACCAAAGCCTTGCAGCTGTCGTTTCCCGCTGTATGCCGCCTGGTGAGCGAGGCTTTCTTCGAAAGCGCAGCGCAGATATTCATCGCCCAGTCGCCGCCGCAAAGCGCCTATCTGAACGAATATGGAGCCGATTTTCCGGCCTTCCTCGCGCAGTTCGAGCCGGTGGCAGCGCTCGCCTATCTGCCGGGCGTGGCGCGGCTGGAATGGGCCGTCCATTCCGCGTTTCATGCCGCGGACGCGCTTGCGCTCGATACCGCGGCTCTCGCCGCCATCCCCGCCGAAGACCACGAGCGGATCGTGTTCGAGCCCCATCCCGCTATCGGACTTGTCCGCGCCGACCATCCGGTCGACGACGTCTGGCGCGCCGTGCTGGAAGAGGACGATGATGCGATGGCGGCGATCGATCTTGATAAGGGGCCGGTGTGGCTCATGGTTGAGCGTCGCGGTGCGTCTGTCGAGGTTACGTGCCTGAACGAGGACGAATGGCGGTTTATCGCCGCGCTCCGCGCCAGTGTTCCGCTTCAGGCTGCGATTCAATCCGTGCCGGACCTGGATGTACCGCTGGTGCTTGCGCAGCACGTTGCGGCTGGGCGCTTCACCGGCTTCGCGCTTGGCGACGCAAACGCAACAATCAATTACGGAGAGCTATCGACATGAGCAATTCAACGGCTTCGGCTCCGGCGCGTCTGCCCGCGGCCGCTCTTATCACGCGCACGCTGCGCTGGCTCGACGATTTTCCCTACACGCTGCTGGCGATCCCGCTGCGGTTCGCGGTGGCGACCGTGTTCTGGAATTCGGCGATGACCCATCTGGCGAACTGGCAGACCACGCTCTACCTGTTCGAGACCGACTACGCGCTTCCATTTCTTCCGCCTCATCCGGCGGCCTATATCGCCGTGACCGTCGAAATCGTGACCCCTGTTCTTCTTGTCGCAGGACTGTTCACCAGGCTGTCGTCGCTCGTGCTGCTGGGCATGGTCGCGGTGATCGAGATTTTCGTCTATCCGCAGGCTTGGCCGACCCATATCCAATGGGCGGCGATGCTGCTGGTGCTGCTGGCACGCGGCCCCGGCAAATTCTCGCTCGACTGGCTTGCCCGCCGCCATTTGCTTACCGGCGTCTAGGCTAGGATCGCGCGCGATCGCCTTGGGGTCGGAACGCGGGAGACGCAGTCTTGTCCGAACACCATGCCGCCGTGGTCTGGTCGCGCGCGCGGACTTCGCCTATGAGAGCTATAGCCGCGACCACGACATGGTCTTCAAGGACGGAAAGATTGCGGTAGTGGCGTCCGCGGCTCCGGCATTCCGCGGCGATGCGGCCCGCGTCGATCCCGAAGAAGCCTTCGTTGCCGCGCTGGCGAGCTGCCACATGCTGAGTTTCCTGGCGATCTGCGCTCGCAAGCGGCTCACTGTTGATGCCTACGAGGACGCTGCGGTGGGCTATCTGGAAAGGGGCGAGCGCGGGAACTTGTGGATCGCGCGGGTGGTCCTGCGGCCGCGCGTGCGTTTCGCCCCGGGGTGCGACATTTCTGCCGAATTGCGCGCACGTCTCCACCACGATGCCCATGAAGACTGCTTGATCGCCGGTTCCGTGAAGTCCGATGTGACCGTCGCCTTGCCGGATTGAGCCCGAACCGTTAACCGGGCCGCGACGAACGGCTTGCATCGCCGCCACCACAGGCGATATTTGGCGCATGCACGAGCACATGTCAGACAATCCCCCCGCCGACCGCCTGTTCGCCTATGAGTGCGTCACGCGCGGCATCAAGGTTTCGGTCAGCCCCGCCTTCATCGACGAGCAGTCCGATCCCGACACCGGCGATTATCTGTGGTCTTACGCGGTCACGATCGAGAATCACGGTCTCGAAACAGTCCAGCTCCTGGCGCGCTATTGGCACATCACCGACGCGCATGGGCGCATCCAGGAGGTGCATGGTCCCGGCGTGGTTGGGGCCCAGCCGGTGCTCGATCCCGGCAGCCGCTTCGAATACACCAGCGGCTGTCCGCTGCCGACGCCGTCCGGCGCCATGAGCGGGCGCTATCAGATGCGCACCGCCACCGGCGAGGCGTTCGAGGTCCAGATTCCCGTCTTCCTGCTCGAAAGCCCCTACGAACGGCGGCAGATTCATTAGCCTGTCCATGCCGTTTCCGCATCGCGAGGCCGGTTGATCCGGTGACGCCGCCTTGCGAAACTGCTGCCGTTCGAGATTGCGAGATGGCTTGATGTCCCAGGTCCCCAAGAAGCGCACCGGCGCGCGCCTGCGTCCCGCGAACGCAGTCACCGCCAGGCCCAGCCGCGAAGAGGCCGAAGAGGCCGTCCGCACGCTTCTGCGCTGGACGGGGGATGACCCTTACCGCGAGGGCCTGGTCGAAACCCCGGCGCGCGTCGCGCGTGCCTATGAGGACTGGTTCGCGGGCTACAAGGACGATCCGCACGAATATCTCCAGCGCACCTTCGAGGAAGTCGAAGGCTATGACGAGATGATCGTGCTCAGAGACATCCGCTTTGAATCCCACTGCGAGCATCATCTGGCGCCGATCATCGGCCGCGTCCATATCGGCTATCTGCCCAACAACAAGGTGGTCGGCATCTCCAAGCTCGCGCGCGTGGTGGAAGCCTATGCCCGCCGGCTGCAGGTTCAGGAAAAGATGAACGCGCAGATCGCCAATTGCATCCAGGCGGTATTGGAGCCCAAGGGCGTCGCCGTTGTCATCGAGGCCACGCATCAGTGCATGACGACGCGCGGCGTCCACAAGCCCGGCGTCAGCATGGTCACTTCGACCATGCTCGGCGATTTCCGCAAGAATCCGATGACGCGGCGCGAGTTCCTGAGCGTGATCGGCAATCCGGCCTCCAGCATGGAAGGCTGAGCGTCATGGTCGCCGCGCTGGAAATGGCCAATACGCTCGTCGGGTTCGACACCACCAGCCGCGCCTCCAACCTGGCGCTGATCGCATTTGCCCACGAACATCTGGAAGCGTCTGGCGCGCGCTGCCGGCTCACCTACGACGACACCAACAATAAGGCCAATCTCTTCGCCAGTTTCGGCCCGGATGAGGATGGCGGTATCGTGCTGTCGGGTCACACCGACGTCGTGCCGGTCGACGGCCAGGACTGGTCGTCCGACCCCTTCAAGCCGGAAATCCGCGACGGACGCCTTTACGGCCGTGGCAGCGCTGACATGAAGGGCTTCGTCGGCACCGCGCTGTCGCTCTCCGAAGACATTGGCCAGATGAAACTGAAGCGGCCGATCCATTTCGCCTTATCCTACGACGAAGAGGTCGGATGCGCGGGCGTGGGCCGACTGCTCGAAGATCTCGACCGCGCCGGTATTCGCCCGGCGCTGGCGATCATCGGAGAGCCCACCGAAATGGCCGTGGTCGGCGCGCACAAGGCCGGCGCCGTCATCACCACGCGTTGCCGCGGGCGCGAGGGTCATTCCGGCAAGCCCGATCGCGGCGCCAATGCGGTGATGATGGCCGGCGAATTTATCGCCTATCTGGCGGCGTTGGGCGAGACGCTCAAGGCCGACCGCGATCCGGCCTTCGATCCGCCCTACACGACCTTGCAGGCGAACATGGTTTCGGGCGGCACCGCGGTCAACGTTCTGGCGCGGGACACGAGTGTGACATGGGAGTACCGCGCGCTGCCCGACCGCGACACCGACTCATTGCTTGCGCAGATCGCCGCCCATGTCGACAGCGAAATCCTGCCCAAATACCGCAAGTCGGTGCCCGATGCCCGCTTCGAGACCGTGATCCGCGCCCGCTATCCGGGCCTGGTGCTGCATCCGAACTCGCCGGCCGTGGCGATGGCGCAGGCGATCACCGGCGCCAATGACGTCGCCGCCGTCTCATATGGCACCGAAGCGGGTCTGTTCCAGAACGCCGGCATCCCGGCCGTGATCTGCGGACCGGGATCGATCGATCAGGCCCACAAGGCCGACGAGTTCATCGCACTATCCGAACTTGATGCCTGCGAAAAATTCCTGCGCAGGGTCATCGCCAGGGCGGCGGCACAAGCGGCTTAGGCAGCTTTCAAGCCGCGGGCTTCGAGCAGTGCGGCGATGTCGGGATCGCGGCCGCGAAAGGCGCGGTAGGCCGCCGCATAGTCCCGTGTGCCGCCGGCCGAATAGATAAAGTCGTAAAGCCGCTTGGCGGTTTCCGCGTCGAAAGCGTCGCCCGCTTCGGTGAAGGCCTTGAAGCCGTCGGCATCCAGCACCTCGGCCCACATATAGCTGTAATAGCCGGCGGCATAGGCGTCCATCGCGAAGATGTGCAGGAAATGCGCGCTTCTGTGGCGCATCGCGATTTCCTCGGGCATGCCGATCTCTTCGAGCGAATGTTTTTCGAATTCGTGGGCATCAAGGTCATGCGCGTCGGGAAGCGCATGGAAATCGAGATCGACGAAGGCCGAGCCCAGGAATTCGACCGTGGCGAAGCCCTGGTTGAAATTGCGCGCGGCGATCAGCTTTTCGAGCAGCGGTTTGGGCATGGGCTCGCCGGTCTCGGCATGGATGGCGAAGCGCGCCAGCACGCTCGGTTCCTCGAGCCAGTGCTCGAAAATCTGCGAGGGCAATTCGACGAAATCCTGCGCCACATTGGTGCCGGCGAGCCGCGGGAATCGCGCCTTCGACAACAGGCCGTGCAAGGCATGGCCGAATTCATGGAACAGCGTCTTGGCTTCGTCGAAGCTGAGCAGGGCTGGGGCGCCCGGTGCGGGCTTGACGAAATTGCAATTGTTGACGATCAGCGGCGAGACGAAACGATCCAGATTTTCCTGCTCGCGGAAGCTCGACATCCAGGCGCCGCCGCGTTTGCTCGGACGCGCAAAATAATCTGCGTAAAACAGGCCGACATGTTCGCCACTGCGCGTGACCTGCCACACTTTCACGTCCGGGTGGTGGACGGGGATGTCGCCCAGCGGCGCGAAGTCGAGGCCGAACAGGCGATGGGCGGTGTCGAACGCTGCCGCGATCATCCTGGGCAATTGGAAGTAGGGGATGATCTCGCCCTCGTCGAGGTCGTAGCGCTCTTTGCGCAATTTTTCGGCGTAGTAGCGCCAGTCCCAGGCCGCGAGTTTGAAATTTTCGCCTTCCTTCGCGATCAGCGCCTGCAGCGCATCGCGTTCCTCGCCCGCGCGCTTGCGTGCGGGCTGCCACACTTTTTCAAGCAGTGCGCGAGCCGCCTCGGGCGTCTTGGCCATGGTGTCGGCGAGCTTGTAATGGGCGAAGCTGGAATAGCCCATGAGCTTTCCCTGCTTGGCACGCAAGGCCACGATCTCGGCGATCAGTCTGTTGTTGTCATGGGCGTTGCCCAGATCGCCGCGCGAGATCCAGGCCTTGTGGATTTTCTCGCGCACCTCGCGGTTGTCTGCGAATTGCAGGATCGGTTCGACGCTCGAGCGCGAGGTCGTTGCCGCATAGGGCGCCTTGACTCCGCGCACCTTCGCCGTTTTGGCGGCGGCGGCGCGGGCGAAGCCCGGCACGCCGGCCAGATCGTTCGCGCTCAGCGGAACTACGCTCTCCTGTTCGTCCGCGAGCACATTCTGGTCGAATTGGGTCTCGAGCTCGGCCAGCCGTTCGCTCAGCTGCGCGAATTCGGCCTTTCCGCCGGCATCGAGTTCCGCACCGGCGCGGACAAAATCCAGGTGATAGCGTTCGAGCACGCGCATTTCCTCTTCGTCCAGGCCGAGATCGGCGCGGGCGCGATAAAGCGTATGGATGCGGCCGAACAGGGCGGTATTGAGGTGAATCGCATTCCAGTGCTGCGCCATCCGGGGGGCCATCTCGCGCTCGATCGCCTGCAGCTCCTTGTCGGTGTGCGAGGAGGCGAGATTATGGAACACGTGCTCGACCTTCGTCAGCATCCGGCCGCTCTGCTCGAGCGCGACGATGGTGTTCGTGAAGCTGGGCCCGGCCGCATTGCCGGCGATCGCCGCGACTTCGCTCTCGTGTGCCGCGAGCGCGCGCGCATAGGCGCCGGCGAAATGTTTCGAATTGATACGGTCCAGAGGCGGCGCGCCGAACGGTGCGGCCCAGGTTTCGAGCAGGGGATTTTCTTGCATGACAGGCTTTCTGTGTTGTTTGCTGCGCCCTTAGCGCGCTCTTTTGAAGGCGGCCCGAACCTGCGGCACCCGCGCGGGTCATGAAAAGTTGCGGCCACAACTTAAGCAAAGCTTAGCACCGTTCCACTAGCCTTGTCCCCACTGGCGTCTTGCGGTCTGCGAAGGACGGCGCTCTTGGGCACGAAATATCTCGAACGTGAACGCGGCTCGCTGTTGTCGGGCTACTCCGCGGATTTGGGCAATTGCATGTCACGCGTGCGCTCGGAGCGCGCGCTTCGCGCTGCGGCCATGGATCAGGCCATCGCCAACCGCGCCAAGTCTGAATTCCTGGCCAATATGAGCCACGAGTTGCGCACGCCGCTAAACGCCATCATCGGCTTCTCGGAGCTCATCGAGCAGCTCGAAGGCAGCGGGTCCAGTGCGCCGCGCAGCGTCGAATACGCCGGGTTGATTGCGCGTGCGGGCCGGCATCTGCTCAACATCATTTCTGACATTCTCGACATTTCGAAGATCGAAAGCGGCACCTTCACGCTGGACCTCGGCACCGAATCGCTGGTGGAACTGATCGAATCGAGCGTCGAACTGATCAAGTCGCGCGTAGCGGACAAGCGGCAAAAGCTTCTGGTCAAGCTGGCGCCGGACCTGCCCTCGGTCATTGCAGACGGCCGCCGGTTGAAGCAGGTGATGATCAATCTTCTGAGCAACGCTCACAAGTTCACGCCGGAAGACGGGCAGATCACTGTCAATGCCGGTTTGCGCGACGACGGTACCGTCATGATCATCGTCCACGACAATGGCTCCGGCATGACTGACGAGCAGCTGGCTTTGTCGCTCAAGCCGTTCGGTCAGGTGAAGGCGGCCCATGTCCGTGGCCACGAAGGCACGGGACTGGGACTGCCCATCTCCAAATCGCTGATCGAGCAGCACGGCGGCCGTTTCTTCATTTCCAGCGTCGTCGGCGAGGGCACCACGGTCGCCTTTGTCTTGCCCCCGCAGCCGTCGCGGCGCGCACCGGCTGGCACGGATGAGGACCGCCGCATATGAGCCTCGCCCCTGCCGACCGTCCCGTCCGCCCGCCGCCCCCTCCTCCGGCTGTCGCTCCGCGCCAATCCGCCGCGCCGAAGCGCAGCCCGTCCGGCGGCCCCCGCGTCGCCCATATCGTCTCGGTCTCGGGGGGCCAGGCCGTTGCCGCGCTGGACCATGGCGCGCTCAGCAACGGCCCGCGCGTCGAAATCGGCGCCACCATGGCCATCCCGACGCCGCACTCGACGGTGCTGGGACTGGTTTCGGCGATGACCATGCCCGCGCCCGACGCGATGGGCGGCCAGGAAAGCATCAGCCTGATCGAACTCAACCTCGCCGGCGAGATCGTGATCGACCGGGCCGGTTCGCGGCCCATGTTCCGGCGCGGCGTCTCCCACGTGCCCAGCATCGGCGACAGCGTGCACCTGGCCGACCACGAAATCCTGTCGCTGGCCTATACCCAGCCGAGCGCGGCCACGATCGAGATCGGAACGCTCTATCAGAATTCCGCGGTGCCCGCGCGCCTTCTCGTCGACGATCTGTTCGGCAAGCATTTCCTGATCGTGGGCACGACGGGCTGCGGCAAGTCGTCGGCACTGACCTGCGTGTTGCAGAGCCTTCTGCCCGAATACCGGCAGGCCCGTGTGGTCATTCTCGATATCCATAACGAATATGCCGCTGCCTTCGGCAACCAGGCCGAATCGATCGATCCCTCCAACCTCAATCTTCCCTTCTGGCTGCTCAACTTCCAGGAGCTGACGGCGGCCTTCACGAGTTCCGACGACCGCCACGAGGACGAGGTCGAAATCCTCAGCGAGGCCGTGCTCTGGGCCAAGCGCCGCTACATCGATTCCGGATCGGGGCGCCTGCGCCGGCCGGGCGACGGGCAGATGGTCAGCGTCGACACGCCGGTGCCGTTCCGCCTGTCCGACGTCGTCGCACATATCGACGACCAACTGGGCAAGCTCAACCGCCCGCTCAACCGCTTGGCCTATATGCGGCTCAAGAGCCGCATCGAGATGCTGGTGAGCGATCCACGCTACAGCTTCATGTTCGGCTCCCTGATCGTCGAAGACACCATGACCGACGTGCTGGGCCGCCTGTTCCGCGTGCCCGTGGACGGCAAGCCGATCACCGTTCTCAACCTCGCCACGGTGCCCGCCGAGATCATGGACGTGGTGATTTCCGTCGTTTCGCGGCTGGCTTTCGATCTTGCGAACTGGAGCGAGGCGCGGCTGCCCGTCCTGATCGTCTGCGAAGAGGCGCACCGTTACGCCCCTGCCGATTCCGGCGACAAGTTTCTGCCAACCAGGCAGGCGCTGGCCCGCATCGCCAAGGAAGGGCGCAAATATGGCGTGTCGCTGGCGCTGATCACACAGCGACCGTCCGAGCTCGATCCCACGATTCTGTCGCAGTGCAGCACCGTTCTGGCCATGCGCCTGTCGACCCAGCGCGACCAGGCGGTGGTGCGCGCCAACACCCATGAAGGCGCCCTCGATCTTCTCGATTTCCTTGCAATCCTCGGCGACCGCGAGGCCATCGTGCTGGGTCAGGGCGTGGTGATGCCGATGCGGATCCGCTTCAAGGAGCTCGGATCGTGCGGCGTCGCGCAAAACGGACACGCCGGCTTCTCGCATGCCTGGACGCATACCGCAATCGACCGGGAGATGCTGGCGAAGGTCGTCCAGCGCTGGCGGTCGCCATCGAAAATCAAGAGCTAGGAGCGTCGCGATGAGAAAAAATCGTTTCGCAGAGCTTGCAGGTGTTATTCGCGCGCACGGACGCGCCTTTTGGCGGTCGCGCCGCGGCAACGTCGCTATGATCTTCGCGCTGATGCTGGTGCCGCTCACCATCGCGGCCGGAGCCGGCCTCGATTTTTCGCGCGCGATGATCGTCCATGCCAGGCTGGGCGAAGCGCTCGACTCGGCCGGCCTCGCTGTGGCCGCGGCGAAGGGCCTGACGCAGGATCAGATTCAATCGCTCGCCCAGAGCTACTTCGACGCCAATTTCAAGCTCGACCACTCCTTCGGCACGCCCGACACCGTCACCGTCAATGAAACGTCCGCCAACGACACCGTGGTTTTGAGCACCAAGGTGAACATGCCCACCACGCTGATGAGCGTGGCCGGCATCAAATCGCTGCCGGTCGGCTTCTCCTCGACCGTGGTCTGGGGACAGACCAAGCTGTGGGTGGCGCTGGTGCTCGACAACACGGGCTCGATGACCGAGACCGACAGCACCGGCACCAGCAAGATCACCGCCTTGCAGTCGGCTTCGCATTCGCTTCTGACGATGTTGCAGAACGCGTCCGCCAATGCGGGCGACGTGATGGTCTCGATCGTGCCCTTCAATCGCGATGTCAATATCGGCAGTTCGAACTACGGTGCCAGCTGGCTCGACTGGTCGACGTGGGATTCCTCCAACGGCAGCAATCAATACACCAATTGCAGCGGTGGCAGCGGTGGCGGCGGCGGCAATTATTACTACAACCGCTACGACGGCCCCATCATCGGCAGCGGCGGTTTCTACAACATCAGCTACGGTGACGGCGGCGGCTATGGCGGCGGCTATGGTGGCGGCGGCTATGGCGGCGGCGGCAACCGGAACAACTGCACCAAGACCTGGGTGCCCGACAACCACAATACCTGGAACGGCTGCGTCATGGATCGTACGCAGAATTACGACACCCAGAACACCACGCCGGATCCCACCATTGCCGCAACCCTGTTCCCGACCGACCAGTATTCGAGCTGCCCTCTCGCCATGATGGGGCTCAGCGACGACTGGACGGCGCTCGGGGACGAGATCGACAACATGTACGCGACCGGCAACACCAACCAGACCATAGGTCTCGCCTGGGGCTGGCAGACCATGACCGACGGCGACCCGATGAATTCGGGAACGCTGCCGGAGAACACCCAGCGCTTCATCATCCTGCTCAGCGACGGCCTCAACACCCAGAACCGCTGGACCACCAGCCAGTCCAGTATCGACGCCCGCGAAGAGAAGGCCTGTGACAACGCCAAGGCGGCGGGCATCACCATCTACACCGTGTTCGTCGACCTCAACGGCACCTCGGGCAATTCGGCGCCGCTGCAATATTGCGCCACCGACTCGTCCAAATATTTCGATTTGACGACCTCGGGCCAGATCGTCACCGCCTTCAACACCATCGGCGAACAGATCACCAATCTGCGCGTTGCCAAGTAGGAGCGGGGCGGCTCAGCGCAGCTGCCAGGAGATGGTGACGGTCGCCGTCACCGTCTGCTCGCCTGCGGCGATCGGCACGGCCCTGGCCGCGCCCAGCCCCGCCTGTTCGAGGACCATCGGCCTGGCGCCGGCGTTGCTTCCTTCCTCAATCGACTGGATCGGCCCCAGTGTCGCGCCGGCGGCTTGGGCATAGGTTTGGGCTTTCCCGGTTGCGTCCTTCACCGCGTTTTCGCGCGCCTGTTCGAGCAGCTTCGCAGGGTCGTGCAGCGAAAAGCCGACGCTGTCGATGCGGTTGGCGCCGGCGCTGACCAGCGCATCGAGCGCCGCCCCCAGCTTGATCAGATCGTCGAGCCTGACCGTGACCGTGTTGGAGACCTCGTAGCCGGTGATGCGGCGCGGTTCGCCGGAATTGTAGGCCGGATATTGCGGCGAGACCGAGAAGCCGGAGGTCTGGATGGATTTGTCGTCCACGCCCAGCTTGCGGATCGCGGCGAACACCGCGTTCATCTTGGCCGTGTTGTCGGCAAGCGCGGCGGCGGCAGTCTTGGCGTCGCTGACCACGCCGGCGCTCAGCGCCGCCTGGTCCGGCACGGCGCGCGCCTCGCCGCTGCCAGTCATGGTAATCGTCCTGAGCGGTGGATTGCTTTGGGCGTGGGCCGCGCTGGGCAGCAGCAGCGCCGCCGCGAGCAGCGCGGCAGCAGCGGGAGGGTAGACGGCAAAGCGATTTGTCATGATGGGTCTCCTGGGCTGTCGCCGCGAGGCTCGCTGGCCACGGCGGCGAAACTGCGGTGGGTGCCGGCAAGATGGGAACGGATAATAATTCAGACAGCCGCAATTTCCTGTTAGAACCCCGCCCACCCTGAAAGGGGCCCGTAGCTCAGTTGGTTAGAGCTGGCCGCTCATAACGGTCTGGTCGCAGGTTCGAGTCCTGCCGGGCCCACCAGCCTTCGCCCTCGCGGTTGTTCGCCTTATTGGAAAGGATTATACCGTCCTACAGATCAAAATGGCGAGGCAGATCGATGGCCTATACGCTTGCCGTCAACGGGGCTGAACACACGGTCGATGTCGACGCGGACACCCCATTGCTGTGGGTGCTGCGCGACAAGCTCAATTTGAAAGGCGCGAAGTTCGGCTGCGGCGCCGGGCTGTGCGGCGCCTGCACCGTGCATCTGGGCGACATGCCGGTGCGCTCCTGCCAGGTGCCCGTCGCCAGCGTCGGCGACACCCAGATCACCACGATCGAAGGGCTCGGCCAGACCGATCTCGGCAAGCATCTGCAGAAGGCCTGGCTCGATGTCGATGTCCTGCAATGCGGTTATTGCCAGACCGGCCAGATCATGTCAGCGGCGGCTCTACTCTCGCGCAAGAGCGACCCCAGCGACGCCGATATTGAGACCGCGATGAACGGCAACATCTGCCGCTGCGGCACCTATAACCGCATCCGCACCGCCATCAAGCAGGCCGGCGCTGCGCTGGGCCGCTCGGCCACGCGCGCGACCTCGCGGAAAGGAGCCTGATCATGTTGCATGTAGATCTTCTCCGCGATGCTTTCGATTTCAGCGGTTTCGACAACAAGCCCTCGCGCCGCACCTTCCTTAAGGCCGGCTCCATGGCCGGCGGTGGATTCGTCCTGGCCTTCAGCGTGCCCGCCTTCGCCAAGGCCGCACAGATGGGCCATGGCAAGGGCGCGGTCATGATCAACGCCTTTGTCAGCGTCTCGCCCGACAATACGGTGACCATCGTCTCCAAGAACCCGGAGATCGGGCAGGGCATCAAGACCATGATGCCGATGCTGATCGCCGAGGAGATGGATGTCGCCTGGAGCCAGGTCACCACCGAGCAGGCTATGCTCGATCCCGCCAAATATGGCGGCCAGTTCACGGGCGGCAGCATGGCGACGCCGCTGAACTATGACCCGATGCGCCGCGTCGGCGCCGCCGCCCGCCAGATGTTCGTCGCCGCGGCGATGCAGAGCTTCAACGCTCCCGAAGGCGATATCGAGGCGAGTGCCGGCACCGTCCGCCACAAGCCCAGCGGCAAGACCATGACCTATGGCGCGCTTGCGGAGCTGGCGGCCAAGATGCCGGTCCCCGACCTCAAGACGGTCACCCTCAAGGACCCCAAGACTTTCAAGATCATCGGCCACTCGACGCCGAACGTGGATGCGCCGCACATCGTTGCGGGCAAGCCGATTTTCGGCATCGATACCGAAGTGCCCGGCATGCTCTATGCGGTGTTCGAGAAGTGCCCGGTGTTCGGCGGCAAGGTGGTCAGCGCCAATGTCGGCGAGATCGCCAAACTGCCAGGCGTACGCCATGCGTTCGTGGTCGAGGGCACTGACGATCTCAACGGACTGATGCCCGGCGTCGCCATCGTCGCCGAGAGCTGGTGGCAGGCGAACAAGGCGCGCAGGCGGCTTTCCGTGAAATGGGATGCCGGCGCCACGGCCGCGCAGAGCAGCGAAAGCTTCGCGCAACAGGCAGCCGCGCTCAGCCAGCAGCCGCCGCAGCAGTCGTTGAGGAAGGATGGCGATCCGGATGCGGCGCTGAACAGTGCCGCCAAGGTGGTCGAAGCGGCCTATCATTATCCCTTCATTGCCCATGCGACGCTGGAACCGCAGAACTGCACCGCCCATGTCCGTGACGGCAAGGCGGAAGTCTGGGCGCCCTGCCAGATTCCTGGCGGCGGTCAGGCACTCATTGCCAAGACACTCGGTCTCGATCCCAAGAACGTCGCGGTCTATTTGATCCGCGCCGGCGGCGGCTTCGGCCGGCGCCTGGTCAGCGACTACATGGTCGAGGCGGCGTGGATTTCGAAGGTCGCGGGCGCGCCGGTGAAGCTGGTGTGGGATCGGGCCGACGACATCCAGCACGATTTCTACCGCCCAGCCGGCTGGCATTATCTCAAAGGTGGCCTCGACAAGGACGGAAAGGTGACGGCCTGGAAGCAGCATTTCGTCAGCTTCAGCCGCGACGGCAAGTTCGCGCCTGCGGCCAATCTGGGGGCGGAGACGTTCCCGGCGGGTCGCATCGACAATCTCGCTTACGACGTCTCGATGATTCCCTTGGGCGTGCCGACCGGCGCGCTCAGGGCGCCGGGCGACAACGGCCTTGCCTTCGTCTTCCAGTCCTTCATGGACGAGCTCGCCCATGGAGCCGGCAAGGATCCTCTGCAGTTCCGGATCGACATGCTCGGCAAGCCGGAAATGCTGGCCGCCGCGCGTGGCCGTCCGGGCATGCCGTCCTTCGGCTTCGACACCGGCCGCGCCCGCGGCGTGCTCGAGAAGGTCCGCGAGGTCTCGGGCTGGGGCAAGCGCCAGCTTCCCGCGCGCACCGGCATGGGCGTTGCCTACTACTTCAGCCATCTCGGCTATTTCGCGGAGGTGATGGAAGTGGCGGTAAACGACGACGGACAGGTCAAGGTGAACAAGGTCTGGGCCGTGGGCGACATCGGCAGCCAAGTCATCAATCCCACCGCCGCCGAGAACATGGTCCAGGGTGCTGTCCTCGATGGCTTGGGCGAGGCCTTGAACCAGAAGATCACGGTCAAGGGCGGACGGGTCGAGCAGGCCAATTTCGACACCTTCAGCCCCTTGCGGATGCGTCAGGCCCCGCCGGTCGAGGTCCATTTCCTGGTCACCGATCATTCGCCGACCGGGCTGGGCGAGCCGCCGCTCCCGGCAGCTCCGCCGGCCCTGTGCAATGCGATTTTTGCCGCCACCGGCAAGCGCATACGCTCGCTTCCGGTCGACACGGCCCAGTTGAAATCGATCTGAGTCTCAACGTCTGCACGGCACCGCGCGCTCCCTTCGGAGTGCGCGGTGCCTGCGTTCGGCTTCCTGCTGGCGGGTTAAATCCTGAGTAAGCTTGGGGCGCCATGATACCGGCGTAGCATCTTGCGGCCTGCGGGCGAGGGTCACGAGCCGGATCATGGCGAGCCGTTTGGGACAGATGGGGCGCATGCTCGGCGAATGGATTCCGCCGGTGCTGGTCGGCATGATGGGCCGGCCGGCAGCGGTGTTCTTCCACGGCGTCGAGAGCTCGACAGCGGACCCGCTGGTGCAGGTCAACCATCACGAGACGCGCGTGTTCCGCGCCATCGCACGGGCGCTCAAGACCCATTTCGACGTGCTGCCGCTCTCCGAACTGGATGACGCGCTGGAGCGGCCCAAGCGCCACCGCCACACCGTCTTCCTCATGTCGGACGACGGCTACGCCAACACGCTGACGACGGCAGCCCCCATCCTCGAAAAGCTCAAACTGCCCTGGACGCTGTTCGTCAGCACCCGACACATCGACACGGGCGAGCGCAACCCGATATTTCTCGCGCGGATATTCTTTCACTACGTGCCGCCGGGCGACTATGCGATCCCTCATCTGCCGGTGCTCAGACTGGGCGGAGGCGAGGGGCGCGAGGCTTTGGCGCAGGCAGGCGTTGCCGCGCTCAAGGGGCTCGACATGGCGCGCGGCCAGGAAGCTGTGGCGGCAATGGTGAAGGTCCTGGCCGATACGGGGCTGGCCCCGATCATCGACCGTTTCGTCTCCGAGCACTTCTTGACCTGGAGCCAGGTCCGCGAGCTCAAGGCCCGCGGCGTCGAAATCGGTGCCCATGCCGACTGGCACTGGCCGATGAACGCCGCCCAGACCCACGAACAGCTGGCGGAACAGGCCTGGCGGCCGCGCGCGCGCATCGAGGCTGAAGTCGGACGCTGCCGCGCCTTCGCATACCCCTTCGGCAACACGGGCGATGTCAGCCGTCGCGCCTGGCGCGCCGTGCGCGACGCCGGCTACGACTTCGGGTTTACCACGGTTTCGGCCACGCTCGACGCCGGCTGCAACCGCTTCCTCCTGCCGCGCTACGGCCTCGGTGCCAAACAGACACGTGTGGCCTCGCTGGTCCGGCTGCTTGCGGCCGGCAACAAGCGGCTCGCCGCCTGGCAGACCGAGCTCGCCGCCTGACGATTGCCCGTACCGGGACAATCGACGTTCGCCTGTCCCGGAGCGGAACAGGCCGCGCCTTTGCGATGGCCCAGAAGCGCGGATTTCTGCTGCCGCAATCCTGAACTGAGACAAAAGACGCCTGTGCGCTTGGCCCGCGCGATGCAGCCCTCCGCCCGGAAGCATTTTGCCCGAGGCGAGCGTGAGTACCCGGCACAAATTGGCGCACAGCGGCGGCGATGTGGTGTTGTCGCCTGCCCAGCTCGAAGAATTCCTGGAGCTGGCCGCGTGGCAGTTCGATCTGGCCGCCAACGACCTGTTGCCGGCCGCGCTGCCGAGCGAGCGCCAGCGTCTGCTCAAGCGGATACTCGACATCGCCGTCGCCATTCCGGTCTTGATCGTGGCCGCGCCCGTGATGGGGGCGATTGCACTGGCGATCCGGCTCGAATTCCGCGGTCCGGTGCTGTTCCGCCAGCGCCGCCGCGGCCTCAATGGCGAGCCCTTCATGATCCTGAAATTCCGCACCATGACCGTGTGCGAGGACGGCGACCGCATCGAGCAGGCGAGCAGGAACGACCGCCGCGTCACGCCTCTGGGGCGCTATCTGCGCATGCTCAGCCTCGACGAACTGCCCCAACTCCTTAACGTGCTCAAAGGGGAGATGTCGCTCGTGGGCCCGCGCCCCCATGCGCTCGCCCATGACGAATTCTACGGCAACCAGATCAGCTATTACGCGCTGCGCCAGCGCGTCAAACCCGGCATCACCGGATGGGCGCAGGTCCATGGCTGCCGCGGCGAGACGGTGACGCTGCAAAGCATGCGCGACCGGGTCGATTTCGATCTCTGGTACGCGCGTCACGCCAGTGTCTTTCTCGACATCGCAATCCTTTTCCGCACGGCGTTCGAAGTGCTGCGCCGCCGCAACGCCTATTGAGCCGGAGGCTGCTGAGATGACGCGAAGCTACAATCAAGTGATCGTCGGCGGCGTCAAGGTCGCCTGCCTGTCGCGGCTCGAACTGGCCGACATGATGGTCGAGGATTGCCTGACCGCACGCGACGATCCGCACTGGCGTCCCCGCATGGTGTTCTCGGTGAACGGCAATTCGATCGCACGCTCCGCCGTCGATGCCGAATTCCGTGCCCATTACGAACAGGCCGATCTGATCCACGCCGACGGCCAGCCGGTGGTTCTGGTCTCGCGCCTGTTGACTGAGGCGCCGATCCCGGAACGCAGCGCCACCACCGACTATTTTCTCGATGCCGCCGAAGCCGCGCGCGCGAGCGGCCTCAAATTCTTCCTGCTCGGCGCCACCGAGGACGTGAATGCGCGTTGCGCGGAGATCCTTGCCGCGCGCTATCCCGGGCTCGAAATCGTCGGCCGTCGCAACGGCTATTTCAGCGCGCGAGGAAGAGGCGGCCATCTGCGAAGAGATCAACGCTAGCGGCGCCGATGTCGTCTGGGTGGGGCTGGGCGTGCCGCTGGAGCAGGCATTCTGCATGCGCAATCGCGCACCGCCTCAAGGCCGGCTGGCTGGTGACCTGCGGCGGCTGCTTCAATTTCGCCGCCGGCGATTACGCCCGCGCCCCTGGCTGGATGCAAGGCGCTGGCCTGGAATGGCTTTATCGCCTCGCGCGCGAGCCCAGGCGGCTGTTCTGGCGCTATGCCGTCAGCAATCCGCGGGCGCTTTATCTGATGCTCAGCCGCACCGTCGCCAAGCCCATTTCGATGTCGGCTTAACTCTTCTTTCACGGGCTTCGGTGCCCGTTCTTGGGATGATCGGAGAATCGGCCAGTCTGGAGCGCGCTCTTCCCCGCCGGGGAGGGCCCCGCGCCGTGTTCGTGCGCGTCTGGCCGGCGCTGAAGCGCTATGGCCTGTCGACCGGTGGACCGATCAGCACCTCCGGCGCCCATTTCCTGGCTTCGCTTATTCTGTTGCGCAACCTGCCGCCGGCCGAGTTCGGCCTTTTCTCGTTCCTGCTGATCGTTGCACCGTTCGCGATGAGCCTCAGCGGCGCGATGATCGGCGCTTCCTTCGTGACCGGCATGAGGCAGACCGGGACGATCGAGAAGGGCGCACTGGCCATTCATCTGAAGGCCAATCTCGTCGTCGCCGCGATTGCAAGCCTCGCCGTCGCCGCCGCGATGCTGGAGAGCGATGCGACGCCCGTGACGGCGTTGCTCCTGGGCCTTTATGGCGGGTTGATGACGCTGCGGCTTTTCGGCCGCACTTATGGTTATGCCAGCGAGCAGCCCGTGCGGGTCCTGTTCTGCGACCTGACTTACAGCGGGCTCTTGATCTCGGGGCTTCTCGCGCTGGTGGCAATTGACGCGCTGACGATGGAGCGAGTCGCCGCCGTCATGGCCGGCTCCGCTCTGCTCTGCATGGCGGCGCTCGGGCGGGCACACATCGCGCGCCAGCTTCGGCCGGGTGGGGCGGGCAAGCTCATGGAATATGCCGGCCACTGGCGAGACATGGCGCGCTGGGCGGCGGCCGGCGTGATCCTGACCGAGTTCACGGCCAATGCCCACGCCTACATCGTCACCTTCATCGCCGGCCCCCAGGCCTTCGCCCTTCTGGCGCTGGGTTCTCTGGCGATGCGGCCGGCCTCCCTGGTTCTCGCTTCGCTTCCCGACATCGAACGGCCGCGCATGGCGATCAAGCTCGGCGAGGGCCAGATCGGCGATGCTTTCCGGATCGTTAAGGATTTTCGAACCGCTGCGGCGGCAATCTGGTTTGCGACGCTGCTGCTGGCGGGAGGGCTGCTGATCTGGTTCCCCCATGTCCTGCTGAAGAAGGGTTACGAGACCGACCAGGCGCTCGCGGTGATCGCGATCTGGGGCGTGATCCTGGCCGTGCGCACGCTGCGCACGCCCGAATCGGTGCTCTTGCAGGCCGCCGGCGAATTCCGCGCGCTGGCCGGTGCCAGCCTGTGGTCGAGCGTGACCTCCGTTGTGGCGACGCTCGGATTGCTGCTCGCGGCCGGGCCGATCGCGGCGCTGGGCGGCATCCTGGCCGGCGATCTGCTGATGACCGCCAACATCTTCGCGCTGATGCGCCGTTGGAGGCGCGCTCATGGCTGACGTGATGGTTCTGATTCCGACCTTCCGCCGGCCCAACAGCCTCGGCCGGCTGCTTGACGCGCTGGAAACGCTCGAAACCTCTGCCGATGTCTCCGTGCTCGTCGCCGACAATGATGCGGAGGGCCGCCAGGGCCACGATCTGTGCCGCGCGCGGCAAGATTCTTTCCGCTTTCCGCTCGAAACCATCTGCGTGACCGAGCGCGGCATCGCGCAGAACCGCAATGCGCTGGTGGCGCGCGCGCTGGCCGATCCGCGGATGCGTTTCGTCGCCATGCTCGACGACGACGAATGGCCACATCCGGGTTGGCTCGAGGGACTGCTCGGTACGCAAGCGCAATTCGGCGCCGACCTCGTCGAAGGGCGCATCGAATGCGTCTATGAAAACCTCCAAACGGCAGGCACGGACCAGCACGCGACCGTCGCCCAGGAGCCCGAGGCCAGCGGCCCCATCGCCATGCCGCAGGCGACCGCCAATCTGCTTCTCACGCGCGCCTGCCTCGATCGCATCGCTGCGCCGCATTTCGATCCGCAATTCGCGCTCAGCGGCGGCGAGGACCGCGATTTCTTCATCCGCCTGAAACAGGCGGGCGCAAGCTTCGCCTGGTCGGCCGAGGCGCTCGCCTATGCTTATGTGCCGGTCACGCGCACCGGGCTCAAATGGACGCTCGCTCGCGCCTACGGCGTCGGCAATTCGGACATGCGCATCTTCTTGAAGCATTGCGCCGGCGCCGGGGCGCTATTTCGCGAACTCATCAAGATCGCTGCCGCCTTCGTCATCGCGCCGCCGCTGCTGCTGCTGTTGGCCGCGAGCCCGCGCCGCCGCCTCGCCGCGCTGCGCACGCTGTGGCGTGCGGCCGGGAAATTCGCGGCGTTGATCGGCCGCCGGCATCAGGAATATGCGGTGATCCATGGCAACTGATAGCCTTGCACTTCCGCTTGCTCACACCCGTCCGCGCTTTGCGCCCTGGGTCGCCGAGGCCGCTTTCGCCGCGCTGCTTCTGCTTGTATTCATTGGCCTTCAGCCCTTCGAAGTGCGCAATGCCACGACGCTGGCCCAGGAAGCCGGAGGCGGCAGCCTGGCGCGCCAGATCTGCTACCTCGGTGTCTTCTGCGCGATCATCGCCGCCGCCTATGACAAGCATCGGCTCGACGCCGTCGCCGTCGTGCCGGCGACATTCGTCCTGCTGCTCGGCTGGTGCTTTCTGAGCGCGGCCTGGGCAGCCGCGCCTGATGTCACCGTGCGCCGCGCCGGCCTCGAATTCGTCATCGTTCTTTCGGCGATGCTCGGCGTCGAGACCATCGGTGCGGAGCGCGCGCTCAGGCTGTGGCGGCATGTGCTGGCCGGCATCCTGATCATAAACTGGGTCTCGATACCCATTTTGCCGCAAGCCGTCCATCTGGCGGGCGAAGCCGATCCCAGTCTGGTCGGCGATTGGCGCGGCCTCTATTTCCAGAAGAACATCACTGGCGCGGTCTGCGCCATCTCGGCGATGATCTTCCTCTATTATTTCCTGCGCACGCGCAGGTGGAGGGAGCTTGCGTTCCTCGTCGCCGCTCTCGGCTTTCTGGCGATGACGCGGTCCAAGGCCTCTCTTGGCTTTCTGCCGGTGGCGCTCGGCGCCGGCGCGCTCTATCGCTGGGGCTGGAGGCGCGATCTCGACCGCATGATCGTGGCGGTGAGTGCCGGCCTCCTGCTCGTCGTTTTGGCGGCGGCCCTCGCCAGCCATAGCGCCGAGATTTCGCGCGTGTTGAACAATCCCTCGGACTTCACCGGTCGCACGGAGATCTGGCAGGCCGAACTGGGCTACATCCACGATCACACTTGGCTGGGCGCCGGCTATGGCACCTTCGCCGATTCGGGCGGCAAGTCGCCCCTGCACGATTATGTGGACCAGAAATGGGTTGCCTTGCAGCCCCATGGCCACAACGGTTATCTGCAACTCCTGGTGACGATCGGCGCTTTCGGCTTCGTGCTGGCGATGGCGGCCTGCGTGGCAATGCCGCTGGCGAAGTTCTGGCGGCGCGACCTGGCCAATCTGCCGCTCAAATCGCTGTTGTTCGCGATCTTCGTTTTCATTGTGCTGCACAATTTCCTGGAGTCGGATTATCTGGAGAGCGACGGTCCGGCCTGGGTGGCGCTGCTCATCGTCATCGCCATGATGGCCACGATGTCGCCGCGCGGGATGCGATGGCGGCGGAGCACGTCATGACCGCCCCGGCGACACCTTTGTTCTCGGTCGTGATCCCGGTCTACAACCGCGCCGCCGTGCTGGGCGCCGCACTCGCCTCCATACGCGCGCAAAGCTGCAGCGATTTCGAGGTCATCGTCGTCGACGACGGCTCGGCCGACGATCCCGCCGCCGTAGTGGAAAGTTTCGCCGACCCGCGCATGCGGAACGTGCGCCAGGACAATCGCGGCGCCGCCGCAGCCCGCAATCGCGGCATCGATCTGGCGCGCGGCCGGTTCGTTGCCTTTCTCGATTCCGACGATCTTTTCCTTCCGGACCATCTGCGGACCATGGCGGGTTTGCTCGATGGCACAGCCAATGTCGTGGGCTATGCGCCCATCGTCGTGGACCGCGGTGACGGACGCTCGATGGTCAAGCCGCCGCGCGCGCTTCGCGCCGGCGAACACATGGCCATCTATCTTCTGTGCGACCGCGGCTTTGTGCCGACGATCACGCTGGTGGTGCCGCGCCAGATCGCGGCGCGGGTGCGCTACGACGAAAGTGTGTCCTTCGGCGATGACAAGGATTTCGCGTTGCGCCTGTATCTGGCCGGCTGCAGCTTCGTCATGGCGGGCGAACCCGGCGCGGTGTGGAAAGACGAATTCGATCCCGCTCGCCTTTCGGCCGGACGCAAGGGCGCAGGCCTCATGCCCTGGATCGACCGCATGCGGCCACAGATTCCGGCGCGCGCCTATTATGGCTGTCGGGGCTGGGCGATCGCCAAGGGCGTCGCCATCACCAGCAAGCTGTCGGCGTTTCGCCTCTTCCTGGAAGCGGTTCTGCGCGGGGCCTATCGCCCGCCCATGGCGGCGCGGATCTTCCTGCAGATTTTCCTGCCCGACCGGCTTTACCGGCGCCTAGCCGACGCTGCGCTGAAGCCAACATGATCAGCCGGCGCCGGTTTGTGGGTGCGGCGGCGGCGCTGCCCTTCGCGGGCGGGGCTCCGCGTCTGCGTGCGGCCACCGTACGGCCGGATGCGCTGCGCATCGCCGCGGCCGGCGACCGGCTCGCCTATGGCTGCGCCGTGGCCGGCTACGAGCTCGATCAGGCCGATTTCAAATCCGCATTGTTGCGCGAGGCGGCAATCCTGGTCGCCGAATACGAAATGAAGCGCCAGGCGATCGAGCCCGCGCAGGGCCGCTACGATTTCGCGCCGGCCGACCGGCTGGTCGATTTCGCGCAAAGCCACAGGCTGGGCTTCCGCGGCCACACGCTCGTCTGGCATCGCAGCAATCCGGCCTGGCTGGAACCGGCGGTGCGCGCCTCGCGCAACGAAAGGCTGATGACCGATTATATCGCCGCGACAATGAAACGCTACGGCGCCCACGTGCAGTCCTGGGACGTCGTCAACGAAGCGATCGCGCCCGAAGACGGCCGGCCCGACAATCTGCACAACAGCTTCTGGCTCGAGACCTTCGGGCCTTCGTTCATCGACACCGCCTTCCATGCCGCGCGCGAGGCCGCGCCCCGGGCCCAACTCGTCTACAACGATTGGGGCTGCGAGCTGGCGGGCGCCGACCACGACCGCTTTCGCGCGGCGACCTTGCAATTCCTCGAAGGCGCCAAGGCCCGCGGGGTGCCCATCGATGCGCTGGGGCTGCAGGGCCATCTTCGCGCCTATGGCGAGCCGGTCGATCAGCGGGCGCTTCGGCGCTTTCTCGAGGACGTGCAGGCGATGGGCCTTCGCATCCTCGTCACCGAGCACGATGTCGACGACTGGGGCGGCCCCCTCGACATCGCCGCGCGCGATGCGGCCGTGGCCGAGGCCAGTGCGCGCTTCCTCGACGTGATGACGGCAAACCGCGCCACCTCCGCGGTGCTGACCTGGGGCTTGACCGACCGCTTCCTCGATCCGCCCGGCGCGCGCGAACGCCTCGCCGGTTACCGTCCGCGCAAACTCCCGCTCGACCGCGATCTCGCCCGCAAGCCGATGTGGGCTGCCATGCGGGCAGCCTTTGCCGCCGCAGCCTAGCCCGCCCGCTTTACCACCTGGAAACTATATCGCCCTAGCTTCGCCCCTGGTGATCCGCCCCGATTCGGGGCCGGAAGGGGCGCATGGCTCTTCGCTGGCAACAGATCTCGATGGCGGCCGCGGCGGCGATGTTTGTCGCCGCAGTCCTGTCCGTCGCCCAGGCCCAGCCCTACAGCGCCGAGGACGCGCCGAACGCGCCGCCGCGGGCGGCCCCGACCACGCCGGTATGGACCGTGCCGCCGCCCCTCAATCCCCAGCAACCGTCTTCGGCCGCTCCGGCCCAGACCGCGACCCGTTATGCCGTGATGGGCGATGTCGCCCCGCCTGCGCCGCCTGCCCAACCAATCGCACCGCAGGCCGTCACTCCGCCCCGCGCCGCCGACGCGCCGAATTATTCGATCATGAACGGCACCTACCGACCGGCCGATTACGGTCCGCTTGGCGGCGCCTATACGCTCGGCACCGGCGACAAGCTGGACGTGACCGTCTATGGCGAAACCGATCTCAGCGGCAGTTTCGAGGTCGACAGCATGGGCGATGTGCGTCTGCCGCTGATCGGCCAGGTCCGGGCCGCGGGACTGACGGTCCAGGATTTCGAGCAGAGCGTGACGCGCAAGCTTTCGGCGGGCTATCTCCTCAATCCGCGCGTCAACGCCGAAGTGACCGCCTACCGGCCCTTCTTCATCATGGGCGAGGTCAACAAGCCGGGCCAATATGCCTACGTCAACGCCATGAACGTCGTCACCGCGGTGGCGCTGGCCGGCGGCTACACCTACCGCGCCGACGATTCCGACGTCTATGTCCGCCGCGACGGCCAGACCCAGGAGGTCGAGCGGCCGGCCGACGCGACGACGCGGATCCTGCCCGGCGACATTGTCCGCGTCGGCGAGCGCTTCTTCTGACCCCGCGCCCAAATCCTTAACACGCAATTAACCATTGCTGCGCAGCATCCCGTGAACCGGAGAGCCGCGGATGGGCCTCAGCAAATTCGGATCGATTGTGGTCGCCGCGGCGGCCTGCATGGCGGCGCTGCCGGCCCGCGCGGGCGTGGGCACACCCATCGGCGTGATGGACCGGCCGCGTCCGGCCTATGACGCCAAGGGCCTGCCGCTGGGCGGCTTCCGCCTGCGTCCGGCCCTCGATGTCGGCGTCTCCCACGACGACGACGTCTATCGCACGTCGGCGGGCAAACAGGCCGACGTCTTCTACACCATCAACCCGTCCTTCGATCTCAGCTCGCAATGGTCGCGCGATCTTCTGGAGTTGACGGGCGCGCTCAACCGCTATCAGTACAACAGCAAGACCTCCGAGAACCGCAACGACTGGTATGTCGGCGGCAATGGTCGTCTCGACATCGCCGCCGAAAGCGCGCTCGCCGGCGAGGTCTCCTACAATGTGCTGCACGAGCCGCGTTATTCGCCCGATCAGCCGGGCGGCGCGGCCGCGCCGACGCAATACGCGATCCTGCATGGCGGCGCGAGCTTCAGCCAGCAGCCGGACCGTTTCGGCTATTCGCTGGGCGCCGGCTACGATCACTACCGCTACGATCCGACGCCGCTCGTTGGCGGCGCAGTGTACGACAACAGCGCCCGCAACCGCGGCCAGATACGGGCCACCGCCAATGCCTCCTATCAGTTCGCGCCGGGCTATGCGTTGTTCCTGCGCGGCAGCTACGACATTCGCCGCTTCGACAACGCCGCCGGACGCGCGCGCAATTCCGACGGCTATCGCGCGGACGCGGGCGCGCAGATGTTCCTGACCCATCTGGTGCAGGGCGAGATCTTCGCCGGCTTCGCCCGCCAGAATTTCAAGGCGCCGCTCAAATCGGTGAGCGCGATCGATTACGGGGCCAAGCTCGACTGGTATGCGACCACGCTGATGACGATCCACCTGACGGCCGCCCGCCAGTTCACCGACACCACGGTCACCGGCGCGTCGGTCTCGGACGACCAGTCCTTGGGCCTGTCCCTCGATTACGAGCTGTTGCGCGACCTCATCCTTCAGGCCCGCCTCGATGCGACCGACAGCCGTTTCGTCGGCATTGCCCGCCGCGACAAGCTGTTCGACGCCGGCTTCACTGCCAAGTACCTGATCAACCGCTATATGAGCGCCAATGCCGGCTACACCTGGCAGCGGCGCAGCTCGACCGCGCCCGGCCAGGGCTTTACCGACAACCTCGCCCAGGCGGGGCTTCATTTCCAGCTATGACAAGGGTTTAACCGGCCTCCGGCGCAAGCCTGCGTTAACCAAATTGCAGGCCCGGACAGGGTAAATCTGGCACAGTCCCGACCGCGCGCCAGCGGCCGGGCGCGAGGCGGTGTAACAAAGCCCATGTCAGCCTATGGCATCCTGCCGGCCGGCCCCGCTCCGGCCGGGATCAAAACGGCCGGAATGAAGCCGGAGCGTGGGGCGTCGGATGACGCGGGCTTCACGCTGTCCGATCTCGTGGCGGTGGTGCGCGCGCGGCGCCGCCTGGTCGCCGGTGTCGCCGTTGCCGTGGTGGTGCTGACGACGGCCGTGCTGCTGGTTCTGCCGACGATGTATTCGGCCACCGCGGTCGTGATGCTCGAGCAGCGCAAAAACAACGTCGCCGACGCCGCGGCCGTGCTCTCCGATCTGCCGACCGACACCGCGTCGCTGCAGAATCAGATCCAGATCCTGACCTCGCGCGATCTGGCCGGGGAAGTCGTTGACAGCCTCAACCTCGAAGAAGACCCCGAATTCAATCCCGCCCGCAGCACCGGCGCCGCCGCCACGCTCGCCCGCATCGCCAGATCGCTCGATCCGCGCAAATGGTTCGCTTCGTCCAAGCCGCCGGACATGATCGCCGCCGCGGCCGCCGCCGCCGCCGAACGCTCGCGCGTGGTCGGCGACGTGCTGCACAATCTCTCGGTCGATACGGTCGGGCTGTCGTCGTCGATCTCGGTTCGCTTCGACGCGGATAGCGCGCAGAAATCCGCGCGCATCGCCAACGCCTTCGCCAATACCTATGTCGCCCGCCAGGTGGCGATGAAATCCCAGGCGTCTGACCAGGCGACCCAGTGGCTCGCTGCGCGCGCGGATCAGCTCGGCGATCAGGTCCAGGCCGCCGATACCGCGGTCGAGAAATACAAGGCCGCCCACGATCTCAACGAAACCGCCAATGGCGGCTCTCTGGTCGATCAGCAACTCGCCGCCATCAATTCGCAGCTCGTGCAGGCCCGCGCCGATCTCACCGCCAAGCAGGCGACCTATGACCGCGTCCAGGACCTGATCGCTTCGGGCGAGGTCGCCAACGCTTCTCAAGTCGTGTCCTCGCCGCTGATCGTGCAATTGCGCACGCAGGAGGCCCAGTTGCTGCAGCAGCAGGCCGACATGGCGACCCGCTATGGCCCCAAGCATCCCAAGATAATCGCGGTGCAGTCCCAAATTCGCGATCTCGAGAACAAGCTTACGCAGGAAGTGAACCGCATCGCCGGTTCGCTGGGGAACGATGTCGCCGTGGCCCAGGCACAGGTCGATTCGCTTCAGGCCAGCCTCAAGAACACCGAACGCGAAGCCAACCGGCAAAACGCGGCGACCGTCAAGCTCAAGGCGTTGCAGGCCGACGCTACCTCGACGCGCGAGATGTACCAGACCTTCGTCACGCGCTTGCGCCAGACCCAGGACCAGGGCGCGATCCAGATGCCGGATGCGCAGGTGATCTCGCCGGCGCCGGTGCCAAGTCTGCCGTCCTCGCCGCATCGCACGCTGATCTTCGCCGCCTCGATTCCCGCCGGTCTGCTGCTCGGGCTGATGGCCGCGCTGATGGCGGAGCGCTTCGTTCCCGGTGTACGGGTGGAGGTGTTCCATCGTCCGGCCAACTTCGCCGCGCCCAGGCCCGCTCCGCCGCGAGCCAGGCCGCCGGAACCGCCCCGGCTGCTCGCGCGCATTCCCGGCGCCGCTTCGGTGCGCGCCATCGATCAGGTGATCGACTGGCCCTATTCGGATTTCGCGCTCGGCATCAACAAGCTGATGGGCGCGATCGCCTCGCCCGCGCAAGGCGCGCGAGCCCGCGTCGTTGCCGTCACGGCGCTGGCCGCCGAAGAGAGCAAGACCGCAGTCGTGCTGGGGCTGGCGCGCACGGCGGCGAGGGCCGGCTGGCGCGTCGTCGTGGTGGACGGCGATCTCGCCCGCGCCCCGGCCGCGCGCACGCTCGGCTACCAGAAATCGCCGAATGGACTGGTCGAGGCCATGAACGGCAAGGCGCCGCTCAGCCACTGCTTCCTCAAGGATCCGCGCTCGGGCGTGCTGACGCTTTCGAGTCTGGCGCCCGTCGGCAATTCTGCCGGCTTGCTGTCGTCGCCGGTAATGGCGCGGCTGTTCGCGCATCTGCGCCGCGCCTCCGATCTGGTGATCGTCGACGCCACGCCGCTGGGCATGATCGGCGACACCCGCGCACTCGTCCGTTACGCCGATGCGGTGCTGCTGGTCGCCGATCCGCGCCGCAATTCCGCACATGCCATACGCGCGGCAGGCCATGCGCTCGCCGCCATGCAGTCCCCGCCTGTGGGTATCGTGCTCACCGCATAAGCTGATACATTTCTTTCATTTGCGCACGCAAAACGCGCCGCCGATTGCGCCGAACTTGTCTCTGCGCAAATTCGATGCCAGCCGGCCCGTGAATTTCCAGAAAAACCCCGCTTCGCAAGGCTGGAACCGGACCGCCATGTGGGCTATTTCCTTGTCACGCGCTCGACGCTGGGGCGCGGCCCCGCGTGCCTGGAGGTTCGGCGACATGAACATATACCAGAAGGGCGCGCTCTCCCGTGCGGCCGGTGGCGGGCATGGCGACGCCGCGGCTCTGATCGCGCGTTACCGCACGGTCCGCGGCGAGACGGAGCGATTGGCATTGCGGCTCAGCGCCGAAGATCAAGCCATGCAATCGATGCCCGACGCCAGCCCCGCCAAATGGCATCGCGCGCACACGACATGGTTCTTCGAGACCTTCGCTTTGAAGGATCTCGCCGGTTACGAGGAATTCGATCCGGCCTATGGCTATCTCTTCAACTCCTATTACGAGGGCGTGGGTGAGCGCCATCCCAGGGCCCAGCGCGGTCTGCTGACACGGCCATCGGTCGAAGAGATCGCGGCCTATCGCGCCCATGTCGATGCGGCGATGACCGGTCTGCTCGAAGCGCGCGGGGGCGAAGCCGGTGTCGCCGCCATGGTCGAGCTTGGGCTTCAGCACGAAGAGCAGCATCAGGAATTGCTGCTGACCGACATCCTGCACGCCTTCTCCGGCAATCCGCTTTGTCCGGCCTATATGCCGCGGCGCGGTGTGCCGTCGCGCGCGTCCTCGCCGCTTTCCTATACCGGCTTCGACGGCGGCCTGATCGAGATCGGCCATGCGGGCGAAGGCTTCGCCTTCGACAATGAGAGCCCGCGCCATCGGGTCTGGCTCGAGCCCTATCGCCTGGCCGACCGGCTCGTCACCAACGGCGAGTGGCTCGAATTCATCGGGGCGAACGGCTACGGCGAGGCGCGGTGGTGGCTTTCCGACGGCTGGCAATGCGTTCGCGACAATAACTGGACCGCGCCTCTCTATTGGCGGCAGCTGGACGGCGAATGGGTCTCGATGACGCTGTCGGGCCTTCAGCCCATCGACCGCGAGGCTCCCGTCACTCATGTGAGCTTCTATGAGGCCGAGGCCTTCGCCCGCTGGCGCGGCAAGCGCCTGCCGAGCGAAGCCGAATGGGAGCATGCCGCCGCGTCCTTGGCCGACCGAAAAGGCAATTTCCGCGAATCCGGCACGCTGCGCCCGCTGCCCGCCGCCGGCAACATGCAGATGTTCGGCGACTGCTGGGAATGGACGCAGAGTTCCTATTCGCCCTATCCCGGCTTCCGCGCGGCCGAAGGTGCGGTCGGCGAATACAACGGCAAGTTCATGGTCAACCAGATGGTGCTGCGCGGCGGCTCCTGTGTCACGCCCGCCGATCACATCCGCGCGAGCTATCGCAATTTCTTCTATCCGCATCAGCGCTGGCAGTTCGCCGGGCTGAGGCTTGCCGAGGACGCCCCGCGCAAGCCGCGCCAGGCCGCGGATAGCGACGACACACTGGCCGAATTCCGCGCCGAGGTGCTGGAAGGGCTCGGGCACGGGCAAAAGCGGCTGCCGAGCAAATATTTCTATGACGATGAGGGCTCGCGCCTGTTCGAGCGCATCTGTTCGACACCCGAATATTATCCAACGCGGACCGAGCGCGCGCTTCTCAAGACGCTCGTTGCGGAGCTCGCCGCCCTCGTCGTGCCCGGCACCGCGCTGATCGAATTCGGCAGCGGTTCCTGCGCCAAGACGCGCATCTTGCTCGATGGGATCGCCGCCGTTGCATCCTATGTGCCGATCGAGATCTGCGAGAGCTGGGTCATCGACTGCGCCGCCGAGCTGGGTGCGGCCTACCCCGATCTGACGGTTTGGCCGATTGCCGCCGATTTCATGGAGCCCGTCTGCCTGCCTCAAGAGTTGAAGGCCCATCCCAGGCTCGGCTTTTTTCCGGGCTCGACCATCGGCAACCTGACCGCCGACGATGCGATGCGCTTTCTGGAGCGCGCACGGGCGACGCTGGGATCGAGCGGCCGTCTGCTGATCGGCATCGATCTCGTCAAGCCGGACGAGACCCTGCTCGCCGCCTATGACGACGCCGCGGGCGTCACCGCCGCCTTCAACAAGAACATCCTCGTGCGCATCAACCGCGAATTGCAGGCCAATTTCGATCCGGCCGCATTTTCACATCGCGCGCTCTGGAACGCGGGCGAGCAGCGCATCGAGATGCATCTGGTCTCGCGCCGCGATCAGACGGTCGAGGTGGCCGGCCACAGCTTCCATTTCGCCGAGGGCGAGACCATCCACACCGAGAACAGCCACAAATACACGCTCGCCGGGTTCGAGGCGCTGGCGGCGCGCGCGGGCTGGCGGCTGGCGCGCAGCTGGGTCAGCCCGCCGCCTGAGTTCGCGGTGCTGCTGCTGGAATAGGCGCAGACGTGGAAACTTTCTCGACCACCGTTCCGGCGCGGCTCGACCGCTTGCCGTGGTCGCGCTTTCACTGGCTGGTTGTGGTGGCGTTGGGCGCGACCTGGATTCTGGACGGTCTCGAAGTCACGCTTGTCGGTTCGCTCTCCGGTGCGATCGAAGAGAGCCCGGTCATGCATATCGGCGCAGCTGGGATCGGGCTTGCCGGCAGTGCCTATGTTGCCGGCGCCGTGCTGGGGGCGCTGTACTTCGGCTATCTGACCGACAGGCTCGGCCGCAAGAAGCTCTTCACCGTCACGGTCGGCGTCTATCTGGTGGCCACTGTCTGCACTGGCTTTTCGTGGAACCTGTGGTCCTTCGCGCTGTTCCGGTTTCTCACGGGCACCGGCATCGGCGGCGAATATTCGGCCATCAACTCGGCGGTGCAGGAGTTCATTCCCGCCCGCCGGCGGGGCGTCACCGATCTCGTCATCAACGGCAGCTACTGGATCGGGGCGGCCGTCGGCGCGCTGGGCTCAGTCGTGGTGCTCGATCCGCGCCTGTTCGCGCCCGAGATCGGCTGGCGGCTGGCCTTCGTCATCGGCGGATTGCTCGCGCTCATCATCATTGTCCTGCGCAAATTCCTGCCGGAGAGCCCGCGCTGGCTGATGACGCATGGCCGCCCCGATGAAGCCGCCGCTATCGTCGAGGGGATCGAATCCCGCATCGCCGCCGACACCGGCGCGAACCTGCTGTCGGAGGGACTCGGCGCGATCACGCTTGCCCATGGCCACCGCCTCACTTTGAAGCGCGTGGCCCATGTCCTGTTCGCGCGCTATCCTCACCGCGCCGTGCTCGGCGTCACGCTGATGGCGACGCAGGCCTTCTGCTACAACGCGATCTTCTTCACCTACGCGCTGATCCTGACGAGCTTCTACGCCGTGGCGCCGCGCGACGTCGGCTGGTTCATCCTGCCTTTTGCGCTCGGAAATTTCGCGGGTCCCTTGTTTCTGGGCCACTGGTTCGATTCGATCGGCCGCAAGGTGATGATCACCTCCACCTACGCGCTTTCGGGCGCGCTGGTGATCGTGGTGGGCTATCTGTTCGAAGCTGGGCTGCTCGACGCCGCCACCCAGACCGCCGCCTGGACAGTCATCTTCTTCTTCGCCTCGGCGGGCGCGAGCGCGGCCTATCTGACAGTCGGCGAAGCGTTCCCGCTGGAGATGCGCGCGCTTGCGATCGCGCTCTTCTACGCCTTTGGAACCGGGATCGGCGGGATCGCGGGGCCAGCTTTGTTCGGGGCGCTGATCGCAACCGGATCGCGCAGCGAGATCCTCACTGGCTATCTTCTGGGGGGAGGTCTGATGCTGCTGGCCGCGCTGGTCGAGATGTGGCTCGGTATCGCCGCCGAGCGCCGCCCGCTGGAAGAGCTCGCCCCGCCTTTGTCTGCGGCGGGCGAGTCGGTGCGGCCGGGTCTTTGAGCTCTTCGCCGGCCGCGGTTTCGTCGAATTGCGGCTCGCCTCTGGTGAGCGCGGCGAGGAAGCGATCGCCCCATTCGGTGATGTCGTTTTCGAGCAGGACCTGAAACAGCCTCTTGTGGCGGGCCATACGTTCGTCCTTCGGCATCGACAGGGCCTGGGCGATCGCCATGCCGACGGCCTCGGGATCGTAGGGATTGACGATGAGCGCAGTGGTCAGTTCGGCGGCGGCACCTGCGAAGCGCGACAGGATCAGGACGCCGGGGTTGGCGCCGTCCTGGGCGGCGACGTATTCCTTGGCGACGAGATTCATGCCGTCGCGCATCGGCGTGACCAGGCCCACACGCGCCGAACGATAGAGGCCGGCAAGCGCGGAGCGGCTGTAGGTCTTGTTGATGTAGCGCACCGGCGTCCACGAGACGTCGCCATAGGTCGAATTGATGTGGCCGGCCGCAGTGTCGATCAGCCGCTCCATCTCGGCATATTCGTGGATTTCGCTGCGGCTTTTGGGCGTGATCTGCATATAGGTGACGTGTCCGCGCCAATCGGGGGAGGCGCCAAGGAAGCGTTCATAGGCATTGAGCCGGAAATCGATCCCCTTGGTGTAGTCGAGCCGGTCGACGCCGATCACGATCTGACCCGGAACGGTTTGCAGCACGTCCTTGAGGAAATTCGAGCGCACGGCGCGGCGCGCCATTTGCGCGAATTCCCGCGTCTCGATGCCGACCGGAAAGGTGCCGATCCGCATGGTGCCGATGCCGCGGGCGATGCCAAAGCTGTGCGGGATATGGGCCGGCATGCCGCATTCGCTGGCCAGATAGCGGGCGAAATTGGCGGCGTCGCCTTGGGTCTGGAAGCCGACCAGATCGTAGTGGCAGAGCGACGGGATCAGCCGCTCGTGATTGGGCAGCGCGGTCAGGATTTCCGGCGGCGGCAGGGGGATGTGCAGGAAGAAGCCGATGTTGTTGTTGCGTCCGCGTTCGCGCAGCGCGTGGGCCAGCGGGATCAGGTGATAGTCGTGCACCCACACCACGTCGTCGGGCTCGAGCACCTTGTCCAGCTCTTCGGCGAAATGCTCGTTGACGCGCAGATAGCCGGTCAGGTCGCGGCGCGTGAATTCGGCCAGATCGAGCCGGTAATGCAGGATCGGCCACAGCACCTGATTGGCGAAGCCGCTGTAATATTCCTGGTAATCCTCTTCGCTGAGATCGGTGACGATATAGGTCATCCCGTCGCGCGCGATGGCGCGGGTCTCGCAGTCCTTCTTCGTCCTTGACCTCGCCGCTCCAGCCCAGCCAGATGCAGTCGTGACGCGTCAGCGTGGCGCGCAGCGCAACCTCGAGCCCGCCGGCATGCACGCCGCGCTTGGGGTCGAGGCACGGCGACCCGGTTGGAGATTATGAAGACGCGTGCCAATACCGGTCCTCCCAGCTTCGCGACAGGCGCATCCCGGTCGTGATCAGCCCCGCCATGGAATAGGTCTGCGGGAAATTGCCCCACAGCGCGCCCGTGCTCGGATGGACGTCTTCGGACAGCAAACCATAGTGATTGCGATAGCGCAGTGCGTCTTCGAACATTGCGCGCGCCTCCTCGACGCGGCCCTGCAGCCACAGGCATCGATCAGCCAGAACCGGCAAACCAGAAAGGCCGTTTCGGGCAGACCGAAATCATCCTCGCCGGCATACCTCATAACGTGTTGATCTGCGCACGAGTTCCGCTCGAGATCGTCTCCACGGTCGAAACGAAACGCGGATCCTTCGCCTCGATCAGGCCGAGTTCTGGCAGCAATAAGCACGCTCGCATCGAGATCGTCGTTGTCGAGGGCTGCGGTGAAAGCGCCGCGTTTTTCGTTCCAGGCGCGTTCGAGTATCGCATTTTTGATGATGTCGGAGATTTCGTGCCAATGGGCGGCGCGGTCGGTGAGCCCGAAATGGGCGGCGATGGCGCCCATGCGGCGAGCAGCCGGCCCAGCACATGGCCGCCGAATGGGTGTGGATGCGGCTGCGGCCGCGATATTCCCAGATGCCGGCATCGGGCTCGAGCGCCGCCGTCGCGGCCTTGTTGCCGAGCGTTCGAGCAGGCGGAACAGCGCCTCGTCGGCCTGCGCGCGGCAGCCGGCGGTCGAAGAACATCGGCATCGCGGCCAGGATCACGCTGCCATAGGCGTCGTGCTGAGCCTGCTCGCCGGCTGCGTTGCCGACGCGCACCGGCCCGTGGCCCTGATAGCCCTTGAGGTGGGGCGCCACGCGCTCGTGCAGGACCTCGTTCGGCACAACGCCGTAGACCGGCCTCAGCTCGCCGATGTCCTCGGCGACGATGCCGAGCATGTAGGTGATGAAATCCTCCATCGTGCGCGTGGCGCCGATACGGTTGAGCGCCTTGACCACGAAATAGGCGTCGCGCAGCCAGCAATAGCGGTAGTCCCAGTGTGCGGCCCGAATTGCGGGCTTCGGGGATCGAGGTGGTCAGCGCCGCCACCACCGCGCCGGTCTCCTCGAAATTGGAGAGCTTGAGCGTGATGGCGGCGCGGATCATCGCGTCCTGCCAGTCATAGCCGATGGAAAGCCGCCGCACCCATTCCTGCCAGTAGTCGCGCGTGCGCTCGCAGAATTCGCGGCAGGTGGATTCGACAGTTCGCTCGGGAACGGTTCGTCGGCCCCGAACACCATGTGCACGGGCCGCGTCAGGAGGAAGCGGCGCCTCCTGCATCGATATAGGAGAGCGGCGCATCGGTGGTCAGCCGGATCATTGGTCTCGCCGCCCCAGTAGCGGATGTGGTTGCTGCCGGCGGAGCGATGCGGCATTTGCCTCGCCGTAATTGTGGGTCGGCCGGAAGCGCATGCGTGATCTGCGGCAGGCCCGCGATCGGCTCGATGATGCGCACGAGCTGCGGCGGACGCGAGATGCGGCCGAAATTGCTGATAGCGCGGCGCGAAATCGGTGATGCGGACGGCCGCGCCGTTCTCGCTGCGGATCATCGTGTCGAAACGATCGCGGTGTTGCGCACATATTCCGACTTGGTCTCGCTGGCTTGTCGAGCACGACGTCGCAGAAGCCCTTTTCCTCGTCGCCCGAAAGCAGGCGCGAGAACACCGGATCGCCGTCGAAGCGCGGGAAGCACCACCACACCAGCCGCCCGCGCGTGTCGAGCAAGCGCCGCGGTGCGGCCATTGCCGATGACGGCGAGATCGAGGCCACCCTCGGCCATGGTTCCACCCCTCTCCGCCAGATGCACGCAGCCAGGCGCGCACGTCGTGCGGGCGAGGCGACGCAATATTCGGCGCCCGGCCATGCGGCGGCCGACGGAAATGCCGATGCCGCCGAATTCGGGCAGCATGGCGAACACGTCCTCGTCGGTGACATCGTCGCCGAGGAAGACCGGCCGGCGGCCGGCGAAGGGCGGCCGCTTCATCAATGTCGCGCAGCGCCGTTCCCTTGTTGAAGCCGCGTGCGCTTGATCTCGACGATGGCCTTGCCGCGCAGCATTGCGAATCCGTCGCGGATCGGTCGGCCATGCGCGCCGCCACGCGCCTCCGACCACCTCGGCTTCGCGTTCGGCGCTGTCGCGATAATGGAATGCGAGCTGAAGCCTTTGTCCTCGACGCGCAGAGCGCGGATACGCCGCGTCGCCATGTCGGCAACAGGCATCGCGAACTTCTTGCGGCAACCGCGCGACCTCGATGACGGGCTCGCCCGCGCGCGGACGCAGTTCCGCGCCATGGCTGCCCGATGCCGGCAGGGTGAGCGGAGCGAAAAGCCGGTCCAGATCGGCCAGCGGCCGCCCGCTGATCAGCGCGAAGGCGCCGCCGCACAGTCCTCGCAGCCGGGCGAGCGCCGCCGAGCAGGATTCCGGCACCTGCACCATCTCGGGAGTGGGCGCGATATCGATCAGCGTGCCGTCGACATCGAGCAGGATGGCGTCGCGCGCGAGATCGACCTGGGGCAATTCGTGCGGCCCCCGCATCCGTCCATGGGGAGCTGTCGCAGTCGTGCCGTCCGGCGTGTCGTTCGCATACTGCCACTGTTCCGCTAGGCTGCCGAATTGCAGAGATGACCGCAATTCAAAAGACCGTACGGAATGCCGATCGTCCGAGGACCGTGCGCGTTTGTCACGCCGTGCCCCATTCCCTGGCGATCTTGGCCCGGCGCGGCGCCATCTCTTCGGCCGCCGGATTTGGGCGCCGGCTCCTCGGCCATGCATCAGCGCGAGGCCGGAATTGACCAGCGCCACGTGGCTGAAGGCCTGCGGGAAATTGCCCAGCATGCGCTTGGCGCGGCGGGTCGTATTCCTCTGCGAGCAGGCCGACATCGTTGGCGAGCCCGACCAGGCGATCGAACAGCGCGCGCGCCTTCTTGCTGCTGGCCCAGCAGCAGATAATTGTCCACCAGCCAGAAACTGCAGGCGAGGAATGCGCCTTCGCCTGCGGGCAGCCCGTCGACGCCGCTCTCGCTGCCGTAGCGCAGCACCAGCCCGTCCTGGCATCAGGGTGCTTCTCGATCTCGTCCACGGTCGTGACGATGCGCGCGCTCGTCGGGCGGCAGGAAGCCCACGAGCGGCAGCAGCAGCAGGCTCGCGTCGACGCATTCTGGCGCCATAAGGCTGCACGAAACAGCCGCCGTTCGCGGATCGACGCCATTGGCGCAGACATCGGCGTGGATTTCGTCGGCGATCCTTCTTCCAGTGGCGCCTGTCGTGTTCGCCGTGCGCTGGTGGCGCCGCCAGGCGCGGTCGAAGGCGACCCAGGCCATCACCTTGGAATGGACGAAGTGCTGCGGGCCGCCGCGGATTTCCCAGATGCCCTTCGTCGGGATCGCGCCAGATGCGTTTCGAGATGGCCGAGGAAGACCTCGCGCAAATCGTCGCGGCGGCGGCACGGGCGGCAATCCGCCTGCGGCTCGCCTGCGCCATCACATCGGCGAGTTCGCCGTAGATGTCGAGCTGGAATCTGCATGGCCGCGGCGTTGCCGACGCGCACGGGCTTCGATTTCTCGTAGCCGGCGAGCCAGTCGACCTCCCATTCGTCGAGCCGTCGTTCGCCGGCCACGCCGTACATGATCTGAATCTGCTCGGGGCTGCCGGCGACCGCGCGCAAGAGCCAGTTCTGCCACTGTTCGGCTTCTTCGCGATAGCCGGCATTGAGGAAGGCGAGCAGCGTGAAGGTCGCGTCCCTCAGCCAGCAATAGCGGTAGTCCCAGTTGCGCGGGCCGCCGATCCGTTCGGGCAGCGAGGTCGTCGCCGCCGCCACGATGCCGCCGGTCGGCCGGTAGCTGAGGCCCTTCAAGCATGATCAGCGAGCGCCGCACGGCCTCGGCCATTGGCCCTTCGATCAGGCTGCGCGACGACCATTCACGCCAGAAGCCTGCGTCGTCGGCCAGTCGTTTCCAGATGCCGAGCGGCAGCGGCGGCGGCAGATGCGACGGCGAATGGGTCAGCACGAAAGGCACGCTTTCGCCTTCGTGCACGGTGAAATCGGCCCGCCGTGTGCATGTCCTTGCCGCTGCATTGGGACCGGCGTGCGCAGCGATCAGAGCGATCGGGCCCGGCGACGGCGCAGCAGCGTCTCGTTCGTCGAGCCGGCTGACCCAGGGCACCGAGATGCCGTAATCGAAGCGGATGGCGAGGTCGACATGCATCCGCACCTTGCCGCGCCAGGCCCTGACGATGCGCACGATGCTGGAATTGCTCCTCGCCCACCGGCATGAAATCGATCACGCGCACGGTGCCGGTCTCGGTCTTGTGCGTGGTCTCGAGCATCATGCTGCCGTCGCGATAGCAACGCGTGGTCTTGGCCTTGCCGTGGGGCGCGATCAGCCAGCGGCCATTGTCCTTGCTGCCGAGCAGTGCCGCGAAGCAGGCTGCCGAATCGAAACGCGGGCAGCAGAACCAGTCGATCGAGCCGTCGCGGCCGACCAGCGCCGCGGTCTTCATGTCGCCGATCATGGCATAGTCTTCAATGCGTGCCGTCATCTTTACTCATCGGTTGGATTTCGCTTCGTCTCCGGCGGCGGCGCGATCGAGAAACCAGATCACCTCGCCGTCGCTCGCCACATGCGCTGCCGGCAGGTCGCCTTCGCCCGCGCGCGCACGCGTGCGACGATGTCCGCCTTCTTCTGCGCCCGCTACCAGAAAGGTACGAAACGGCTGGACGCGATGGCGGGATAGGTCAGCGTCATCCGCGGCTCGGGCCGTCCATGCGGCACAGCGGCGACCCAGCGTTCGCTCTCTTCCAGCACCGGTTCGCCCGGCATCAGCGAGGCGGTATGCCCATCGGCGCCCACCCCCAGCAGCATCACATCGAACAGCGGACGCGCAGGATCCAGCCGGTCGCGACCATATTCGCGCTTCAGCAGGGCCTCATAGCGCGCGGCACAGTCGTCCAGCGCACCTTCGGTCGGCATGGGGTGGATTTGTGCCGGCGCCAGCGGGACATGATCGAGCCACAGGTCGCGCGCCAGCCGCAAATTGCTGGCCTCGTCATCATGCGGCACGAAGCGCTCGTCGCCCCAATAGAAATCGAGCTTTTCCCAGTCGATGCGGCCGCGATATTCGCCGCTCGCCAGCAGGCGGTAGAGCGGTGCGGGCGTGGTGCCGCCGCACAGCGCCAGGCGGAACGGCGCCTTGGCCGTGGCGATCTCGCCGGCCAACCATTGCGCATAATGATTCGCCAGCGTTTCCACGTCGGGGGCGATCCATATCTGGCTGGAATTGCTGGCGGTCGCCATCGCGCGCCTTACCGGATCGGCCGCCAGGCCCGCCCGTCGCGTTGCGAGCAGTTCGTCCGCCGCTTCGGGGCCGGCGGCGCCTGCCGCGTAATTGGGAAAATCCTTTGCCGGCGTCTGGGCCCAGGCCTTCAGCAGCGGATCGACCACGGCCCAGGATTCCTCGATCTGGTCGGCGCGCTGGAACAGCGTGCCGTCGCCGATGAAGCAATCGTAGAGCAGGGTCTCGTAGCCGACCGCGGGCGCCTGCCTTGAACCAGTCCGAATACTTGAAGGTCATCGCCACGTCGTCGAGCACCATATGCGGGCCCGGCCGCTTGGCGTTGAAATGCAGCATGAATGCCTCGTCGGGCTGTATCTCGCAGCACCAGCCAGTCGGCTTCGAGCGCATTCATCGTGGTGTTTCGCGGAACAGCGTGTAGCGGGGCATGCTTGAAGCGGATGGCGATCTCGGTGTAGCGCCGCGGCAGGCGCTTTCCCGTGCGCAGATAGAAGGGCACGCCGGCCCAGCGCCAATTGTCGATGGTGAGCTTCAGCGCGACAAAGGTTTCGATGGTCGAATTCGGCCGCCACATTGGGTTCGTCTGCGATAGCCGTCGACCGACACGTCGTTGACCATCGCCGGGCCCATATTGGCCGCGCACGGCGCAATCGGGCGCGATCGGGGGCGCCGCCTTGAAGCACATCGGCCTTTTTCGACGCGCACGGCGTCGGCGTCGAAGGAAGCGGGCGGCTCCATCGCCGTCATCGCCACAAGCTGGAACAGATGGTTCGGCACCATGTCGCGCAGTGCGCCGGTCTTTTCGTAGAAATTGCCGCGATGCTCGATGCCGATGTCCTCGGCCACGGTGATCTGCACATGGTCGATGCGGTCGCGGTTCCAGATCGGCTCGAACAGTCCGTTGGCGAAGCGCACCGCCATGATGTTCTGCACCGTTTCCTTGCCGAGGAAATGATCGATGCGGTAGATTTGTTCTTCGCTTCAGCGATTTCAGGAGCTGCGCATTGAGCGCCTTGGCCGATTCGACGATCGTGGCCGAAGGGCTTTTCCACCACCACGCGGCGCCAGCCCGTCTGCTCTTTGACGAGGCCGGCCGCGCAAAGCCTGTCGACGATGGGACCGAAGAAGCGGTCCGGCACGGCCAGATAGAACACCACATTGCCGCCCAGCTTTTCGCGCGCATCGATCTCTTCGAGCTTGGACTTCAGCGCCGCGTAAAGGCCGTCCTTGGTGAAATCGCCGCGCAACATAATGCATCGCGGCCGCGAGCTTGCTTCCAGGATTTGGCCGTCGATCGGCGCTGGCTTCGAATTCGCCGCCATGGCCGGATTTGATCATCTGGTCGAGGAAATCGCGCAGATGCACGCACCAGCTCTTCGATGTCGAAATCGCTGCGGTCGGCGCCGATGATGGCGAAGTGCTCGGGCAGGAGGTTCTGCTTGGCCAGATTGTAGAGCGCCGGCACCACTAGCCGCTTGGTCAGATCGCCGCCGCCGCCGAAGATCACCATGCGCGCAAGGCGGCACGGACCGCGGCGCCACTTTGCGATGCTTCGCTCATGATTTAGCCGGGCTCCTTGTGGCCGCCGAACTGGTCGCGCATGGCCGACAGCAGCTTGTTCGCCGAAGCTGTGCGCACGATGCGGCTCCGAAGCGCGCATAGAGCGGCCGCGCTCAGGACTTCTGCGGGCACAGCTTCCTCGATGGCCGCATTGACGGTCCAGCGCCCTTCGCCGGAATCGGCGACATCGCCCGTGAACTCCTTGAGCTCGGGGCTTTGGGCCAGCGCGATCGCCGTCAGATCGAGCAGCCACGACGAGATCACGCTGCCGCGCCGCCACACTTCGGCGATGTCGGCGAGATCGAGATCGTAGCGCTCGTTTTCCGGCAGCGCCTCGCCCGGCCTTGCCCTTCAGAATGTCGAAGCCTTCGGCATAGGCCTGCATCAGGCCGTATTCGATGCCGTTGTGGACCATCTTCACGAAATGGCCGGCGCCCGCGCGGCCCGGCATGGATATAGCCCTGTTCGGCGCGGGGATCGCGGCCTTCGCGGTGCGGCGTGCGGTCGATTTCGCCAAGGCCCGGCGCCAGCGCGTCGAAGATCGGATCGAGGCGGTCGACCGACGACGTTCTCGCCGCCGATCATCATGCAATAGCCGCGCTCGAGCCCCCACACCCCGCCCGAGGTGCCGACATCGACATAATGGATGCCTCGCTTCGCCAGCAGCGCGCGCGCGCGGCGGATGTCGTCCTTGTAAAAGGTGTTGCCGCCGTCGATGACGGTGTCGCCCGGCCTCGAACAGTTCGCCGAGATTCGGTGACCGTGCTTTCGGTCGGCCTCGCCCGCCGGCAGCATCACCCAGGCCGCGCGCGGCGGGGCGAGCTTTTCCGCCAGATCCTCCAGCGAGTTCGCCGGCGTCGCGCCGTCCTCGGCGAGTTCGGCGATGGCATCGGCGTTGCGGTCATAGGCCACGACGCCGTGGCCGTGCTCCATCAGCCGCAGGGCGATGTTGCCGCCCATGCGTCCCAAGTCCGACGATGCCGATCTGCATGAATGTGCCTCACTGCAGGGCATCGCCGAAGGCCTTCGGCGAGCGCCGCCAGCCCGGCTTCGATGTCCTTCAGATGAATGCGCAGGGCGCGGCGCCCGCGCTCGTTCAGGACCTCGAAATCGCCGATCGCCTGCGCGCTCTCGACTGGTGCCGAAGCTGAACTTGTGGCCGGGAAGATCGAGACGTCCTCGGCATGATCGGCAGCTGATCTCGAGGAAGAGGCCGGTGTTGGGCCCGCCCTTGTAGGCCTGGCCCGTCGAATGCAGGAAGCGCGGCCCGAAGCCGACGCAGGTCGCCGAGTTTCTTCGAATCGCGAACTGTGACGCGCATCGCGCTCGAGCGGCGCATCGGCATGGCGTCGCAATTCGCGCGATGAAAGCGAGCAGCGCGAAGTAATCGCCGGTCTTGAGCCGGCCCAGATGCGCCTTCAGACAATCGGCGAGCGAACCCGCGCGCGGCCGATGCGGCGGCCGTTGTCTCGGTCGGCATAAAGCGCGATGCCGTCGTCCTTCTAAATGGCGCCTTCCGGCGCCAGCGGCTTGCCGGTCTTCATCGTGCTCGGTCAGTTCGCGCGCCTTGATCTTGCGCGGCTTCGACATCGGGCTGGTCGAAGGGGTTGATGCCGAGCACGCTGCCCGCCACCGCGATCGCCATCTCCCAGACAAAGAAGAGCTGGCCGAGCTGATAGGAATCCTCGATGGCGATGCGGATCACCGGATGGCCGCGCTCCGCCAGTTTCGTCAGCGCTTCCCGTGGCGGCTCGGCGCCCGCCAGCTGCAGATAGACGAACACGCGGTCCTCGCCATAGACCGGGATCCAGCGACAGCCGGTTCGTCCGCCACGGGAATCAGCGCCTTTGCCGCTGCTTGCCGGTGGATTCGGCGATGAGCTGTTCGAGCCAGGCGCCGGCGCTCGCCAGCGCGTCGCAGGTCAGGATGGTCACCTTGTCGCGCTTGCATTCGGTGGCGAGCGCGCCGAGCGCCAGACCCAGCCGCACGCCGGGATTGGCGCCGGGCGGCACGGTGGCCGGCGCAGCTTGTCATGGCGCGCACCGCTTCTTCGAGAAGCCGCTGCGGTGTCCAGACCCATGGCGCGCCATCGCCACCAGGCCGAAGGGCGACAGCACCGAATAGCGCCCGCCGATGGCTCTTATCGCCGTAGAAGATGTGCGCGAAGCGGCGGTCTTTCGCCACCGCTTCGAGCGCGGAGCCGGGATCGGTGACCGCGATGAATTGGGCGCCGGCGTCCGCTTCGCCGCGCGCGCTTGCCACGCGGCCATAGAAATAATCCATGAACAGATTGGGCTCGAGCGTGATGCCGGATTTGGACAGACGATGAACAGCGTCTTGGCGATATCGAGGCTCGCATCGAGCGCGCGCACTTCATCGGGATCGGTGGAATCCAGCATGTGGAATTTGCGGCCAGCCTTCGAGATGCCCGAAGCAGGTGGCGATCACTTCCGCCCCCAGGCTCGATCCGCCCATGCCGAGCAGCGCGACATCGGCGCCAGCCCGCCTCGCGCACGGATTTGGAGAGCGCCGTCAAGCCGGCGTGCGCCTTCAATTCGCGCTGCGGCGATATCGAGCCAGCCAAGCCATTTGTCTTCATCGGCGTTCGTCCACACCGATTTGTCGCGTGCCCACAGCTTGCGCATGTTGCCGGCCCGCGTCCAATCGGCGATGGCGGCATCCACCGCCTTCTCTTCGGACTCGCCATAGGCTTCGGTAAGCCGGAGCAGCGTTCCGTTCAGAATCTTGGCGCGCTTCTCGGCCAGCGCCGCCGTAAAGCTTGTCGGCGGCTTCGGCGAATTTCTCCACCCCGTCCACGACCAGATCGACGGTGATCGCGTCGAGCGAAATGCCGGCCTTCTCCAGCGCCTTCAATTCGGCCTCGGCATCCGAAATGCCCTCGTCGATGGTGTCGCGCGCGGTGCCGTGGTCGCGCCAGGCATCCATGGTTTCGGGCGGCATGGTGTTGACGGTGTCGGCGCCGATCAGCGTCTCCACATAGAGCACATCGGAATAGGCCTTGTTCTTGGTGCTGGTGGAGGCCCATAGCAGCCGCTGCGGCATGGCGCCTTTCGCGGCCAATTTCTTCCAGCGCGGGCTTGCGATCATCGTCTTGTAGAACTGGTACGCCATCTTGGCGTTGGCGACCGCGATCTTGCCCTTCAGCTCGGCGCGGGAGCATTGCGTTCGGCGCGCCATCCTTCAGCGCGGCGTCGATAGCGTCATCGACCTTGCCGTCGATGCGGCTGACGAAGAAGCTTGCGACGCTGGCGATGCCGCGAAATGTCGCCCTTGTGGCGTTCGAGGCCCGCGATATAGGCCTCGGTCACCTTCTCATAGAGCCTTGCGCGAGAACAGCAGCGTGATGTTGACGTTGATGCCTTCGGAGATCAGCGTCTCGATCGCGGGCAGGCCTTCTTCGGTGCCGGGCACCTTGATCATGATGTTGGGCCGGGCGATCTCCGCCCACAGCGAACGCGCCTCCGCGACGGTGCCTTCGGTATCGCGGGCGAGATAGGGCGACACTTCGATGCTGACATAGCCGTCGATGCCTTTGGTTGCGTCATAGACCGGCTTCAGGACGTCGGCGGCCTTTCGGATATCGGCCACGGCGAGGGCGCGGAAGATATCGCCCACATCGCGGCCGGCTTCGGCCATGGCGCGGATGTCGCGCGTCATATTCCTCGCCCTTGGAGATCGCCTTCTCGAAGATGGACGGGATTGGAGGTCATGCCCTTCAATCCGTCTTCGGCGATCAGCCTGCGGATCTCGCCGCTCTCGAGGGCTTCGCGCGACAGATAATCCAGCCACACCGACTGACCGAAATGTTCAAGCTCCTTGAGCCGGCTCATGCTGCGTTTCCTGTTGGTCTTCCAGCCTGCATTGTGGCGCCTCGTCCGCGATGTTCAATGCGTGTCGCGTGCTTCGCCGCGTCTTTCATCCTAGCGGACGATGAAAGGCGCGGGGCCGTCCGGACGGCGGGGGCGGGCATGAAATATCGTTCAGACGCCGGTGACATCAACTCGCGCAGAGGTGGCTGGTTTGGTGGCGGCATAGCCGACTTTTCCGCCGGCCATTTTCCGATATTCAAAACGCATGCTGTGCCAAGGGGTTCCGGCGAGAGGGGTCCAAGTGCCGGACCGATCGGGAATTGCACCGGGCTTTGGCGGTCTTTTTCCCAATGAACTTGTAGCAATGGCGATGATTAGTCCTGAAAAGGACGCCCATTAACCGCCGCAAGTTTTTCCGAGGCCAGTCCCGGTGCGGTACAGAATTTGTATCCGGCGTAACTTTGTTGCCGAATGCCTGATAACTTCTAGGGATAACCAAGCCGAATGAGCGGATGCTGTGGCCGGCGCGCCACAGAATCGACGTTTCGCCGCGTTGGATCGCCCCAATCGATCTGCTAGGGTTTTTTACCGCGAGAAGAGCCTGGAACAGGCCCGCCGGGGGGAAAAACGGGGGAGTTGGTTCGCGTGCGAGCGTTCGTCGTGATTTTGACTGCCGTTGCGGCAGCTTGGAGCTTGGGGCCGTTGGCCGCCAGTGCTGCGCCCGTGCGCGGCGAGGCGCCTGCGACGGCACCTTCGCTCACAGCACCTTCGCTCGATGGCGGCGCGCTTGCGGCGGCGAACCAGACCTTCGCCCGGATCGTGATGGCCGACAATTTCGACGGCGATGTCTTGGCGGGCGCGTCGGCTGCGCCCTATTCGGCCGGGTTGAGCAATTTCCCCGGTCTGTTCACGGACCGCTACCGCTTTTCCACCTCGCCGGCCAATTCCGCCTATCTGGGCCTGGCCCAGGGCGGCCAATTCGTGGGCACGACGCTGAAGTTCGGTTCCAGCCTTCGCTTCCACATTGCCAATTCGACGCTTGAGCCCTTCCGCAATCAGGCCGGTTTTTCGGCCTCTTCGCCGGTGGCGAAGCTTCAGGGCAACCAGCCGGCTCTCGATGTGCGCCAGGCTGAAACCACCGAAGCCGGCGTTACCTTGAATCTGACCCCGTGGGCCGGCATCGATCTGACGGCCTCCCAGAGCACCGAACGCGACGGCGTCTTGAGCGGCGTGGACACCGGAGCGAACGCGCTGACCCGCTCGGGCAAAACGGATGCCGTGGGTCTGTCGGCCCGGCTCGGCTTCGGCGACGGCTGGGTGACGACCTTCTCCTATGGCGAGGGCGTGACGCAGCTCGATCTGCGTCCCACCCCCGTCATCGCCGGCACCGATACCTTGCACAGCCGCGCCTATGGCCTGGCCGTGGCCAAGCATGGCCTGTTCAGCCAAAGCGATTCGCTGGGCTTTGCCTTCACGCGTCCGGTCGAGAGCTTTGACAGCATCGCCGCGCTCTCCGAGGTGGCCGCCAGTAGCGCCGCCCGCCAGGGCCCGCTAGACCAGCTCTCGCTGGCGGGCGCATCGCCGGAAACCGACGTCGAACTGGGCTACATCACGACCTTCTTCGACGGTGCGCTCGCGCTCAAGGCCAATGCCGGCTACCAGATGAATCTGGCCGGCCAGAAGGGCCTCAATTCGGTCACGGTTTTGACCCGCGCCAAGATCAACTTCTGATTCGGCTTGATTTAGCTTTCGCCGGCGGCGCGTTGTAGCGCGGCCTCGTCGGCGATTTCGAAGCTGTGCAGCGTCGGCACGCGCACGATTCCCTTCGCCTTCAGCCGCGACAGCACGCGGCTCACCGTCTCGATGGTGAGGCCCAGATAATCGGCCAGATCGGCGCGGCTCATCGGGATGTGCCAGCTCTGGCCCACTGCGTCTTCGCCGACGTGCCGCTGCAGGTCGCGCAGATGCAGAAGGAAGGCGGCGATGCGCTCGGTGGCGTTGCGCCGCCCGAGCGCGAAGATGAGATCGTGCTTGGCGTCGATCACGCGCGCCGCCATCTGGCGAAAGCGCCGCTCCATCTCAGGATGCGCCGCGAACAGCGGTTCGAGCTTGGCGCGCTCGAAGCGGCACAGCTCGCAGGCCGTCAGCGCCTCGACGTTGAAACGGTAATGGTCCTCCGAGGTCAGGCCGATGAAAGTGCCGGCCGGCAGGAAGGCCAGGATCTGGCGGCGCCCGTCGCTGCCCAGCCGCGTCATCATCAGCTCGCCGCCGATGACGTTGTAGACGTAATCGGCCGGATCGCCATCGAGGATCAGGGTCTCGCGCGGCGTCAGGTGGATGTGGTTGGACACCGCTTCGAGCAGCACGAGTTCGCTGTCGGGCACGCCGGCGCACAGGTCGCTCATCCGTGCCGGGCAGCGCACGCAGACCGGCTCGGCCCGGCGCCCGGAGGCGGCGGCCGACGAGGGAGCGAGCGTATGCGAAACCGACACCGATACCGTGTCGCAGACCGGCCGCGAGCCGGTCAAGTACCCATTTTCCGAAGAATGGCCTTGTGCCCCGCTCCGGCAGTGGCAAAAGGCGTGTTCGGGCGCTAGCGTCGGCCAAACACTTCAATCTGGGGAGGACGTCTCATGCAGCATATGGTCGGAAAATCGCTGGCCGCGGCGGGGCTGGCCGCGGCGCTGGCTTGGTCGGCGCCCGCCGCCGCGCAAGGGACCGATCCGCTGGCCGCCATGTCCTGGCTGACCGGCGCCTGGCACGCCACCGGCCTGGGCGGCGATATCGAGGCCTGGTACCTGCCCGAGCGCAACGGCGAAATCCTGGACACCTTCACGCTTTCCCGCGGCGGCAAGATCGTGCGCTACGAATTCCGCCGCATCTTTGTTGGCACGGACGGCAAGGTGCATTGGAAGGAACTGGGCTGGGGGCCCGATCTGGCGGCCGCGCCCGACGTGCCCTTGATGACACTGGTCTCCGCCGACGCCAGCCATGTCGATTTCGGCCGCATTGCGCTCGAGAAGACCGGCGACAATTCCATGGTTTTCAGTCTTACCCTTCCAGACAAGGACGGAAAGCCGCAGACGCGCAAATTCACCTATATGCGCGAGTTCGGTTTCAAGGCGCCTTGAGGGGCAGCGAGGACATTGCGATGGCGATGGCGATGGCGACGACGATGATGAGGCGGTCGCTGGCCGCGCTTTGCCTGGCCGGTGCGCTTGGCTATGCGGGGGCGGCATCGGCGCAAGCCGACGATCCGCTTGCCCGGCTCTCCTGGATGGTCGGTGCCTGGCAGGGCAAGGGTCTGGGGTTCGACCTCGAAACCTGGATCCTGCCCGAGCGCAACGGCGAGATGCTCGTCACCTTCACGGAAGCGAAGGACGGCAAGGTCTCGCGCTACGAATTCCGCCGCATGTCGGTGGCGGACGGCAAGGGCGTGACCCAGGAGATGGCCTGGGTCGCTGACATGGCGCCCGCGCCCAAGGTGCCGCTGCGCAAGATCGCCTCGACCAGCGAGAGCCGCGCCGATTTCAGCGGCATCGATTACGTCAAGTCCGGCCCGAACACGCTGACAGTGACGCTCAGCTTTCCGCCGAAGGACGGCAAGCCCAACATCGTCAAGTTCGATCTTACGCGAGAGTTCGCTTTCGTCGCGCCCTGAGGCGTTTTTTCAAACATATTTTCATCGGGGGTATTCGATGCACAAGATCATAAAGGGGCTGATGGCCACATCGTTGCTGGCCGGCGCGCTGACGGCTTCGGGCGCGGCACAGGCGCAAGGGGCCGATCCGCTCGCCGCGCTGTCCTGGCTGGCCGGTGTGTGGCAGGGCAAATTCATGGGGGCCGACGTCGAAGACTCGTATGAGCCCATGCACAATGGCGAGATGCTCAGCGTCATGAGCATGGCGCGCAACGGCAAGGTCGTGCGGTATGAAATGCGCCGCATCTACGAGAAGAACGGCAAGGCCTATTTCCAGGAACTCGCCTGGGGCCCAAATCTGTCGCCGGCGCCGAAGGTGCCGTTGCGCATGCTGGTCACCGGCGATGCGCATCATGCCGATTTTGGCACCTTGAAGTTCGAGAAAACCGGCCGCGAGGGCGCGGTTGTGTGGTTGACGCGGCCGGATAAGAACGGAAAGCCCGTCACCACCCGCATCGATTACAGACGCGTTTCTATATTCGCAAAGCCCTGATGGGCCTGTGATTGCTGCGCGCGCCCGGCTCGGCGGTCTTGCCGTGCCGGCCGAAAGGCTCGTCGCCCGCATTGCGGCCAGCCTGCCGCTTCGCTACAACGCCGGCCATCCCAATGCCGAACAGGAACGCCGATGGCCGGGCCGCAATACGTCTATGTGATGAAGGGTCTGTCGAAGACCTATCCCGGCGGCAAGCAGGTCCTGAAGGACATCTGGCTGTCGCTTCTATCCCGGCGCCAAGATCGGCATCGTCGGCGTCAACGGCGCGGGCAAGTCGACGCTGATGCGCATCATGGCGGGCCTCGACAAGGAATTCACCGGCGAGGCCTGGGCGGCCGACGGCGTGCGCGTCGGCTATCTGCCGCAGGAGCCGCAGCTCGATCCGGCCAAGGACGTGCGCGGCAACGTCATGGAAGGCGTCGCCGCCAAGAAGGCGCTGCGTCGACCGCTTCAACGAGATCGCGGCCAATTATACCGACGAAGACCGCCGACGAAATGGCCGAGCTGCAGGACGAGATCGAGGCGCAGGGCCTGTGGGACCTCGACACCCAGGTCGATCAGGCGATGGACGCGCTGCGCTGCCCCGACGGCGACGCCGACGTGGCCAAGCTTTCGGGCGGCGAGAAGCGCCGCGTGGCGCTGTGCAAGCTGCTGCTCGAAGCGCCCGACATTCTCCTGCTCGACGAGCCGACCAACCATCTCGACGCCGAAATCCGTGGCCTGGCTCGAACAGACGCTGCGCGAATACAAGGGCTGCGTCATCCTCGTCACCCATGACCGCTATTTCCTCGACAACGTCACGGGCTGGATTCTCGAACTCGACCGCGGCCGCGGCATTCCCGCACGAAGGCAATTACTCGTCCTTCCTGGCCGTGCAGGAAAAGCGCCTGCTGCAGGAAGGCAAGGAAGCCGAGGCCCGCGAACGCAGCGCTGGCGCGCGAACGCGAATGGATTTCGAAATCGCCCAAGGCCCGCCAGGCCAAATCCAAGGCGCGCATCACCGCCTATGAGGAACTGCTCGCGAAATCGCAGGAACAGCGCACGCGGCCCGGCGCAGATCGTCATTCCGGTCACCGAGCGGCTGGGCTCGCTGGTGGTCGAGGCCGAGGATCTCGCCAAGGCCTATGGCGACCGGCTGCTGTTCGAGAATCTGAATTTCAACCTGCCGCCCGGCGGCATCGTCGGCGTCATCGGCCCCAACGGCGCGGGCAAGACCACGCTGTTCCGCATCCTCACCGGCCAGGAAAAGCCCGATGCCGGCGCGCTGCGCATCGGCGAGACGGTGCAGATCGGCTATGTCGACCAGTCGCGCGACGCGCTCGATCCCAACAAGACGGTGTGGGAGGAAATCTCCGGCGGCCTCGACATGCTCGAACTCGGCAAGCCCACGATGAACAGCCGCGCCTATGTCGGCGCCTTCAATTTCAAGGGCGGCGACCAGCAGAAGAAGGTCGGCCAGCTATCCGGCGGCGAGCGCAACCGCGTCCATCTCGCCAAGATGCTGAAGTCGGGCGCCAATCTGCTGCTGCTCGACGAACCGACCAACGATCTCGACGTCGAGACCTTGCGCGCGCTCGAAGCCGCGCTCGAGGATTTCGCCGGCTGCGCCATGATCATCAGCCATGACCGCTGGTTCCTCGACCGCATCGCCACCCACATGCTGGCCTTCGAGGGCGACAGCCATGTCGAATGGTTCGAGGGCAATTTCGAGGATTACGAGGCCGACAAGAAGCGCCGCCTCGGCATCGACGCCGAGACAGCCGCACCGCATCAAGTACAAGCGGTTCGCCCGCTAGCGGTTACTGGCGCGCCCGGACTGACCGCCGCCGCTCTGGAAGCACTGCGCCGCGAGTTGCTTCAGATGTTGGGCCAGCGCCGCCACTGAATCGTTGTTCTGCGCCAGGAAGGCGGTGAACTGGTCGCGCTCCTCGATCGCCAGCCACACGCCGACCACGCTGGCGTCCAGCACCACGAACTTGCCGTTGTCGCTGTCGACGCGGAAATCGACCTGGATCGGCTGCTTGTCGCCCGCGTCCGACGGATCGACCAGCACGGTGGAGACCACGAAGTCCCCCGGCGCCCGTTCGGTCGAGCCGGTGACCTTGAGCGTCTGGCCCGAATAGGCCGACAGCCGCGTCTGGTAGATGGCGATCGCGTAATTGCGGAACGCGTCGACGAAGGCGTCGATCTCGGCCGGGGTCGCGGTGCGCCGCGCCGCTCCCAGCGTGAACATCGCCATGCGGCGGATGTCGGTGAGCCCGATCAGAAAGCTGCGGAACTGCTCGCGGCGCTGATCGTCGCTCAGCTTCTTGTTGTTGAGGATGCTCGATGCCCCTGTCGATATTCGTTTGCACGAAGGCCTCGGCCGGCGTGGCGGCGCGGGCGGGCAGGGCGGCGAAGAGGCCGGCGAAGACCACGACCGCCGCGAGCGCGACAAGGCGCGCGGCCGAACGGAAGGGTTCTTGCCTCAATCGGACTGGTTGGCTGAAGCTCTGGGTCATGGGGCTTCCCCGGATGTGCGATCGCTCATGCGATTGCTCATATGTATGCTTTCGCCGCTCCGTGGCAAGTTCGTGGCAGTACCCATCACAGAATTGTATCTGCCACGAGACTGCCCAGAATTCTGGGCGGCCCTCTGGCGCTTGCGCGTTGACATTGGCGACATTGGCGGGCTGCCTCTCGCGATTCCTCCGTTGCATCATGATATAAAGATATGTTTATATCCCACTCAGAACGGTGGGATGATCCCACCCCGGAGAAGTGGGCATGGAGCAGGTTCTGGCAATGCTGCGAGCGGCGGGGGATGCCACCCGTCTGCGTCTGCTGCTGCTCCTGCGCGAGGCCGAGCTGACGGTGAGCGAGCTCACCCAGATCCTGGGCCAGAGCCAGCCGCGGGTCTCGCGCCATTTGAAGCTTCTGTGCGACGCGGGGCTGCTTCAGCGCTTCAAGGAAGGCAGCTGGGTATTCTACCGCGCCGCCGACCGCGGTCCCGGCGCCGCCTTCGCCGATGCTGTTCTCGAAGCGGCCGACGCGATCCAGAGCCTGCCGGACGGCGATAAGCACCGCCTGGCCGAAGTGCGCGGGGCCCGCGCCGCCGTCGCCGCCGACTTCTTCAAGGCCAATGCCGCCGAATGGGAGCGTATCCGCTCGCTTCACGCACCCGAGAAGGATGTGGAAGACGCCATCGTCGGCCTGCTCAAGGGCGCGCCGATCGAAAGTCTGCTCGATGCCGGAACCGGCACCGGGCGCATGCTCGAATTGCTGGCGCCGCAGATCGGGCGCGGTGTCGGCGTCGATGTCAGCCCCGACATGCTGGCCATCGCCCGCGACCGCCTGGAGCGCGCGGGCATCCATCATTGCCAGGTGCGGCTCGCCGACGTCTTCTATCTGCCCTTCGCCGCCGAAGGGCCCGGCGACGGCTTCGACGCGGTGCTGTTCCATCAGGTGCTGCATTATCTCGACGATCCGCAGGCCGCCGTGCTCGAAGGCGCGCGCGTGCTCAGGCCCGGCGGGCGCATCCTGATCGCCGACTTCGCCCCGCACGCGCTCGAATTCCTGCGCGACGAATACGCCCATCGCCGTCTCGGCTTCTCCGACCGCGAGGCGGCCGGCTGGTTCAAGGCCGCAGCGCTCACGCCGATCGCGACCGAGGCCATCGCGCCCGAGGTCATCACGCCCGGCCGCGAGAGCGGCAAGGCGCGCGCCGCCGCGGCCGACGGAAAGCTGACGGTGAAGATCTGGGTGGCGGTGCGCGCGGCCGAACCGGCGAGAGCCAGGGGCAAGCGCGCGTCATGAGTTTCAAACGCCTGACACGGCAGGACCCGCCGCTCAAAGTCTCGTTCGAGTTCTTCCCGCCGCGCACGGCGGCGATGGAAGCCCAGCTGTGGCGCGCGATCCGCCGGCTGGAGCCGCTGGCGCCGGCCTTCGTTTCGGTCACCTATGGTGCCGGCGGTTCGACGCGGGAGCGGACCCACGGCACGGTGCGCCGCATCGTCGCCGAGACGTCGCTCAAACCCGCCGCCCATCTGACATGCGTCGGCGCCACCCGCGCCGAGATCGACGACATCGTCCGCGACTATTGGAAGGCTGGCGTGCGCCATATCGTGGCGCTGCGCGGCGACATGCCGGAACCTGGCGCCGCCTATTGCCCGCATCCGGACGGCTACGCCTCGACGCCCGAGCTGGTGCGCGGCATCCGCGCCATCGCCCCATTTGAAATCTCGGTCTCGGCCTATCCCGAGCGCCATCCCGATTCGCCGAACTTCGGTCACGACCTCGAGCTTCTGAAGAAGAAGGTCGATGCCGGCGCCTCGCGCGCGCTGACCCAGTTCGGCTTCTACACCGACGCCGTCGCCCGTTTCCGCGACGAGGCCGCGCGTCAGGGTCTCAATATTCCCATCGTGCCTGGTCTGATCCCGACCACGAACATCGCCGGCATCGCCCGCATGGCGACTTGCTCGGGCGCGGCGGTGCCGGGCTGGCTGACCGGCCTTTACGAGGGGCTCGACAGCGATCCCGAAACGCGCCGTCTGATCGCCGCCGCCATCCTGGCCGAGCAGGTCGAGGAATTGAGCGCCGAAGGCTTCGACCAGTTTCATTTTTACACGCTGAACCAGGCCGATCTGACCTATGCGGCCTGCCGCATCCTCGGCCTGCACGAAGCCGCAGAAAGAGAACCAGAATTGGAGTTCGCATGAGTTTCGACCGCGCCCAACGCATCGCCTGGCTGAAGCAAGAGGCACGCCGCCGCGTGCTGCTGCTCGACGGCGCCTGGGGCGTCATGATCCAGGACTACAAGCTGACCGAGGCCGATTTTCGGGGCGCGCGCTTCGCCGGCCATGGCCGCGATCTGCGGGGCAACAACGACCTTCTGACGCTGACCCGTCCCGACATCGTCACCGAGATCGGCCGCGCCTATCTCGAAGTGGGCGTCGACATCCTCGAAACCAACACTTTCAATTCCAGCGCCGTCAGCCAGGCCGATTACGGGCTCTCCCATCTGGTTGCCGAGTTGAACGAGGAGGGCGCGCGGCTGGCGCGGGCCGCCTGCGACGAATTCTCCACGCCCGAGCGCCCGCGGCTGGCTGCCGGCGTGCTGGGGCCGACCAACCGCACCGCCTCGCTCTCGCCCAAGGTCGAGGACGCGGCCTTCCGCAATATCGGCTTCGACGAATTGCGCGACACCTATCGCGAGGCCACCGCCGCGCTGATCCGCGGCGGCGCCGACCTCATCATGATCGAGACGGTGTTCGACACGCTCAACGCCAAGGCCGCGATCATGGCCATCGAAGAGGCCTTCGACGAAGCCGGCGAGCGCCTGCCGATCTGGATTTCCGGCACGATCACCGATTTGTCAGGGCGCCTGCTCATCGGCCAGACGGTCGAAGCCTTCTGGCATTCGGTGCGGCACATGCGCCCCTTCGCCATCGGGCTCAATTGCGCGCTCGGCGCCGAGGAGCTGAGGCCCTATCTGGCCGACCTCGCCGCGGCCGCCGACACTCTGATCAGCGTCCATCCCAATGCCGGGCTGCCCAACGAATTCGGCCTCTATGACGACACCCCCGAGCATATGGCCGGAACGATCGGCGAATTCGCGCGCTCCGGCCTCGTCAACATCGTCGGCGGCTGCTGCGGCACCACGCCCGAGCATCTGAAGGCCTTCGGCGAGGCCGTGAAGGGCGTCAAGCCGCGCGAAATCGCCGAAAAGCCGAAATATCTGCGGCTGTCGGGACTTGAGCCCTTCACGCTCACGCCAGATACGCGCTTCGTCAATGTCGGTGAGCGCACCAACATCACGGGCTCCGCCAAGTTCCGCAAGCTGATCGCGGCCGGCGATTACGAGGCCGCGCTCGAAGTCGCGCGCGCCCAGGTCGAGAGCGGCGCCCAGATCATCGACGTCAACATGGACGAGGGGCTGATCGATTCGGAAGCGGCGATGACGCGCTTCCTGCGCCTGATCGCGGCCGAGCCCGACATCGCGCGCGTGCCGGTGATGATCGACAGCTCCAAATGGAGCGTGATCGAGGCCGGCCTCAAGGCCGTGGCCGGCAAGTCCGTCATCAATTCCATCAGCATGAAGGAAGGTGAAGAGATCTTCGTCGATCATGCGCGCGCGGCGATGCGCTACGGCGCGGCCATCGTCGTCATGGCCTTCGACGAGACCGGCCAGGCCGACAGCGAGGACCGCAAGGTCGCGATCTGCACCCGCGCCTACGACATCCTGGTCAACAAGGTCGGCTTTCCGCCCGAAGACATCATCTTCGATCCCAACATCTTCGCCGTCGCCACCGGCATCGAGGAGCACAACGATTACGGCCGCGCTTTCATCGAGGCCGCCCGCCGCATTCGCGGAAGCCTGCCTCACGTCCATGTCTCGGGCGGGCTGTCGAACTTCTCCTTCTCCTTCCGGGGCAACGAGACCGTGCGGCAGGCGATGCATTCGGTTTTCCTCTATCACGCCATCGCGGCGGGCATGGACATGGGCATCGTCAATGCCGGCCAGCTCACCGTCTATGAGGACATTCCGGCGGAGTTGCGCGACGGCATCGAGGACGTGCTGTTCAACCGCCGCGAGGACGCGACCGAGCGCCTGCTCGATCTGGCTGGGCGCTACAGGAACGATTCCGCCGGCGCGCAGGAGGAAACCACGCTCGCCTGGCGCGAGGCCGATGTCGATGCCCGCATCAAATACGCGCTGGTGCACGGCATCGCCGACTACATCGTCGACGACACCGAAGAAGCCCGGCTTGCCGCCACCCGCCCGCTCGACGTTATCGAGGGCCCGCTGATGGCTGGCATGAACGTGGTCGGTGACCTCTTCGGCGCCGGCAAGATGTTCCTGCCGCAGGTCGTGAAATCGGCCCGCGTGATGAAGAAGGCCGTCGCCCATCTCTTCCCCTTCATGGAGGCCGAGCAGGAGAAGAACCAGACCAAGGAACCGGCCGGCAAGATCGTCATGGCGACGGTCAAGGGCGACGTCCACGACATCGGCAAGAACATCGTCGGCGTGGTCCTGCAATGCAACGGTTACGAGGTGATCGATCTGGGCGTCATGACGCCGGCGCAGAAAATCCTCGACACGGCGAGGAAGGAGAAGGCCAATATCATCGGCCTCTCGGGCCTGATCACGCCGTCGCTCGACGAGATGTGCCATGTCGCCGCCGAAATGGAACGCCAGGGTTTCGATCTGCCGCTGCTGATCGGCGGGGCGACGACGTCGCGCGTGCACACCGCAGTGAAGATCGACCCCAACTACCGCCGCGGCCAGGCGATCTACGTCACCGATGCCTCGCGCGCGGTGGGCGTAGCTTCGACGCTCCTTAGCAAGACAGCCAATACCGACTACGTGAAGATGGTGCGCCGCGAATACGAAGACATCGCCCAGCGCCACGCCGCGCAGCGCGGCCCAAGCCGCCGTCTGACCATCGCCGATGCGCGGGCCAACAAGGCGAAGATCGATTGGACGGGCTATGTCCCGCCCAGGTCAAGGTTCCTCGGGCTCAAGGAATTCGGGTCCTACGATCTGGGCGAACTGGTCGATTATATCGACTGGACGCCGTTCTTCCGCACCTGGGAGCTGGTTGGGCCCTATCCGCAAATTCTGGAAGACGAGAAAGTCGGCGAGGCCGCGCGCAGCCTGTTCGAAGATGCGAAGGCCATGCTGAAGAAGATCGTCGACGAGAAATGGCTCACCGCGAAGGGTGTGATCGGCTTCTGGCCGGCCGACTCCGCTGGCGATGACATCGTCCTCTACACGGACGACAGCCGAAAGGAAGAGCTCACCACGCTCCACACTCTGCGTCAGCAGATGGTGCGCGAGGGCGGCCGTCCCAATCTGGCGCTGGCCGATTTCATCGCGCCCAAGGAAACGGGCCTCGCCGATTATGTCGGCGGCTTTGCCGTCACCACCGGCCTGGGCGAGGAAGAGCACATCAAACGCTTCGAAGCCGACAAGGACGACTACAACGCCATCCTCCTGCGCGCGCTTGCCGACCGTCTGGCCGAAGCCTTTGCCGAGCGGCTGCATGCGCGCGTGCGCCGCGAATTCTGGGCCTATGCGCCGGACGAGAATCTTTCGAGCGATCAACTCATCTCCGAAGCCTATCGCGGCATCCGCCCGGCTCCGGGCTATCCGGCCCAGCCCGATCACACGGAAAAGCGCACCCTCTTCGATCTTCTGGAGGCCGAACGGCGCGCCGGCATCGCGCTCACCGAAAGCTTCGCCATGTGGCCGGCTTCATCGGTCAGCGGGCTCTATTTCGCACACCCTGAGGCGCGCTATTTCGGCGTGGGCAAGATCGAGCGCGACCAGGTGGAGGATTATGCCGCGCGCAAGGCCATGAGCCTGGCCGAATGCGAACGCTGGCTTTCGCCCATCCTCAATTACGATCCGCGCGCCAAGGCTGCCTGAAACCGCTGGGCCCGGAAAAAAAGCGAAAGGGCCGGAGCGCCCTCCGGCCCTTATCCTGAAATCCCCGATGCCGTTCTCAGCGTATCAAGCCGAATACGACAGCCCCCAGGAAGACGAAGACGAGACTGATGGCAAGAAGCTGTATTTCGCGAACCATGCGTCCCTCCGGGCTTCTTTCGGCCCCAAAAGTTTGCCCCGGAAAAAAAAGATTCGAAAGCGCAAAAAAAGCTTGCATCGAAACAAAGTTTCGTGGCCTTTCGCACTGCGGCACGGAAGAAATCGCGGAATCGCTGGGAATCTTTCTCGCGCGTGATCAAAGCTCCGTATAGCGCGCGAATCATTCCGTGTACGTCAGTCTGCTTTGCCGAAACCCCCGCCGCCGGGAGTTGCGATCACGATCGTATCGCCGGCCTCCACCTGGACCTCGTCGCGGCCGGCCAGTCCGACAGTTTCGCCCTTGGCCTTGAGCAGCAGATTGGCCCCGCGCGCGCCGGCCTCGCCGCCTGCAAGGCCGAAAGGCTCCGTCTCGCGCCGCATCGACAGGATCGCCACCGTCATCGGCTCGCGGAAGCGGATGCGGCGCAGCACCCCGTCGCCGCCATGATGCTTTCCACGCCCGCCGGAGCCATGACGAATCGAGAATTCGTCGAGCAGCACCGGAAAGCGGTTCTCCAAAACCTCGGGATCGGTGAGCCGCGAATTGGTCATGTGGGTATGGACGGCCGATTGGCCGTCGAAATCGGCGCCCGCGCCGGCGCCGCCGCAGATGGTTTCGTAATATTGGTGGCGGCCATTGCCGAAGGTCAGGTTGTTCATGGTGCCCTGGGCCGCCGCCATCACGCCTAGCGCCCCGAACAGCGCATCGACGACCGCCTGGCTGGTCTCGACATTGCCGCCGGCGACGGCGGCCGGCGGGCGCGGATTGAGCAGCGAGCCCTCCGGCACCTCGATCACGAGCGGCTTGAGGCAGCCCGCGTTCATCGGGATGTCGCTTTCGACCAGGCAGCGGAAGACATAAAGCACCGCCGCCTTGGTCACCGATGCAGGCGCGTTCAGATTGTTGTCCTGCTGGGCCGAAGTGCCGGTGAAATCGATGCGGGCCGCGCGCGCGGCATGGTCCACGGAAACCCTCACGCGGATTTCGATGCCGCCATCCATTGGCATGGCGAATTCGCTGTCCTTCAGCGCACCGATGACGCGGCGCACCGATTCCTCGGCATTGTCCTGAACGTGACCCATATAGGCGGTGACGACATCGGCACCGTATTGGGCTGAGGCACGGGCCAGCTCGGCCGCGCCCTTGGCGCACGCCGCGGCTTGCGCTTTCAGATCGGCGAGGTTCTGCTCCGGGTTGCGCGCCGGATATGGCCCCGATGCGAGCACGGCGCGCATCGCTTGCTCGTCGAATGTTCCGGCCGCGACCATGCGCACGGAATCGAACAGCACGCCTTCCTCGGAAATGTCTTTCGAGAAAGGCGGCATCGAGCCCGGCGAGATGCCGCCGATATCGGCGTGATGGCCGCGCGCGGCGACAAAGAAGCGGCGGCTGCCCGCAATGAACACCGGCGCCACAACGGTGACATCGGGCATATGCGTGCCGCCATCGTAAGGCGCGTTGCTCACGAACATGTCGCCTTCGTGCATGGCCGGGTGGCGCGTCATCACCGCGGCCACGCAATCGCCCATCGAACCCAGATGCACCGGCATGTGCGGCGCGTTCGCCACCAGGCCCCCATGCGAATCGAACAATGCGCAGGAGAAATCGAGCCGCTCCTTGATGTTGACCGAGGACGCCGTGTTCCGAAGCGCGGCGCCCATCTCCTCGGCGATGGCCATGAAGAGATTGGCGAACACTTCGAGCAGCACCGGATCGGGCTCGGTGGATGCGGCCGCCGCTTTCTCCAAAGCGTGCACGCGAGTCATGATCACGGCGCGGCCGGGCGCGAGCTCGGCGCGCCAGCCTTCCTCGACGACGATGGTCTGATGCGGCTCGATCAGCAGCGCGGGGCCGTCGATGCGCGCACCTTCGGCCATGTCCTTCGTGCGATGGACCGCCGCCGCGTGCCACGCGCCCTGTGAGAAGAAGCGCGTCGTCTTTCCTCCCCCGTTCACGGGGGAGGTGTCAGACGCGTGCGAAGCATGCGACGGACGGAGGGGGGACACCGTTTCACTCGCCGCCTCCACCTCGATCGAATCGGCGATCAGCGACATGCCTTCGAAGCCGAAGCCGAACAGGCGCGCATGAGCCCCCGCGAAAGCCGCCGCCATCTCATCGGCCGGCCCCAGCGGCACCGGCAGCGCCGTATCGCTGCCGGCATAGCGCAGATGGATGAGCGCCGTGATGTCGCCCGGCGTTCCGCCCTGCGTGGCGATTTCGCTTTTGGTTTCGGCTCCGAGGCTTGCCGCCATCTGCGAAAGTCGCGCCGCGCACTCTTCATTCAGTTCGAGGTTCACCGCCTGCTGGCGCACGCTGCGCAGCGCCGCGAGCTTCATGCCAAAGGCCGACAGCACGCCCGAAAAGGGATGGATGAAGACGGTCTCGATGCCCAGCGCCTGGGCGACGAGGCAGGCGTGCTGGCCGCCGGCGCCGCCGAAGCAGTTGAGCGCGTAATCGCGCGCGTCGTAGCCCTTCGCCACCGAGATGCGCTTGATGGCATTGGCCATGTTCTCGACGGCGATGCGGATGAAACCGTCTGCGACTTCGTAGGGCGAACGTCCGTCGCCGATGTCGGCAGCCAGCGCCGCGAATTTTTCGCGGGCCACGTTTTCATCGAGTGGCGCGTTTGCACCCGGCCCGAAGATGCGGGGGAAATATTCGGCCGAAAGCTTGCCCAGCATCACATTGGCGTCGGTGACACAGAGCGGGCCGCCATTGCCATAGGCCGCCGGTCCCGGATCGGCGCCCGCCGAATCCGGGCCCACCCGGAAGCGGGCGCCGTCGTAATGCAGGATCGAGCCGCCGCCGGCCGCCACCGTGTGCATCGCCATCATCGGCGCGCGCAGCCGCACGCCCGCGATCTCGGCCTCATACTGGCGTTCGTATTGGCCGTCGAAGCGCGAGACGTCGGTCGAGGTCCCGCCCATGTCGAAGCCGATGACGCGCGGCAAGCCGGCCTGCCGCGCGGTCTCGGCCATGCCGACCACCCCGCCCGCCGGGCCGGACAGCACCGCATCCTTGCCGCGGAAGAAATCGGGCGCCGCCAGCCCGCCATTGGAGGTCATGAAGGTGAGGCGCGCGTCCCCCAAGGCTCTCGATATGCGCTGCGAATAGCGCATCAGCACCGGCGACAGATAGGCGTCGGCCACGGTGGTATCGCCGCGGCTGACGAACTTCATCAGCGCCACGGTGTCGTGGCTGGCCGAGACCTGTTCGAAGCCGAGCTCGCGCGCGATTTCGGCGGCGCGGCGTTCATGGGCGGGCCAGCGATAGCCGTGCAGGAAGACGATGGCGACCGCCTCGATCCCGCTCGCCTTCGCCGCTTCCAGCGCCGCGCGCAGTGGCTCTTCTTCGAGGCCGTGCAGCACTTCACCCTCGGCGGTCACGCGCTCGCCCGCCTCGATCACGCACGCATAGAGCATGTCGGGCAGCTCGATATTGAGCGCGAACAGTTTGGGCCGGTTCTGATAGCCGATGCGGAGCTGGTCGCCAAATCCGCGCGTCGTCACCAGCGCGGTGCGTGCGCCCTTGCGTTCCAAGAGCGCGTTGGTGGCGACGGTCGTGCCCATGCGCACCTCGCCCACGCGGCCAGCCGGGATGGGCGCGCCCGTGGCGAGGCCCAGCGCGCGGCGGATTCCCTCCAGCGCGGCGTCGTCGTAACGCGGGTCGAGACTGAGCAGCTTCAGACTCGAAAGCGCCCCGTCCGGCGCCTCGGCCACCACATCGGTGAAGGTGCCGCCGCGGTCGATCGTGAAATTCCACCTGCCGTCAGTCATACGCGGCCAAAACCCAGTCGCATTCCCCGCCACTTTCGACTAATGCTGCGGGCCATGTCCATCTGGGGAAAGCTTGGCGGGGCGGCCGCCGGATTTCTGCTCGGCGGCGGGCCCATCGGCGCGCTCGTGGGCGCCTTTGCCGGCCACCTGCTGATCGACCGCGATCCGCTGCCGATCGACGAGGACACCGATGCGCCGGGCGTCGTCTTCACCATCGCCATCATCGCGCTGGGCGCCAAGATGGCCAAGGCCGACGGCGTCGTTACCCGCGACGAGGAGGAGGCCTTCCACCGCATCTTCCGCGTTCCGCCCTCGGAGGAGGCCAATGTCCGGCGCATCTTCAATTTCGCCCGCCAGGACACAGCCGGCTTCGAGGCCTATGCGCGCCAGATCGCCAGGATTTTCCGCGACCGTCCGGCGATGCTCGAAGACGTGCTCGACGGCTTGTTCGAGATCGCCAGGGCCGACGGCGTGCTGCATCCCGGCGAACTCGCCTTCCTCGAGCGCGTGGCCGAGATCTTCGGCTTCACCCCGGCCGAGTTCCGGCGCATCCGCGCTTCTCATTTCGGGCCCGACGCCGCCGACCCCTACGCCATCATCGGCGTCGCCCACAGCGCGAGCGACGACGAGGTGAAGCGCACCTATCGTTTGCTCGTGCGCGAGAACCATCCCGACAGCCTGATAGCGCGCGGCGTGCCGGAGGAGTTCGTCAAGCTCGCCAACGACAAGCTCGCCGCCATCAACGCCGCCTATGACCGCATCGAGGCCGAGCGCGGCTGGAAGTGAGCGCCGCGCCGCTTCGGTTGACACTATCAGGGTCCCTTAATACCGTCGCATCGTGCCAAGAAACCATCCAGGGTGTGAAACCGCAGGGGGCCCAACATGGACACAGATCGCCGCGACCTTCTCAAATCCATTCCTGTTGCGCTCGGTGTCGCCGGGCTCGGTGCCGCCGCGGCGATGGCCGCCCCGCAAGGCGCCGTTGCTGCGACGGCGGCCAAAGCTGCGGCCGAGCCTCCATTCCAGCCCGCGGGCATGGGCGTGACGCCGGCGCTCGAACGCACGCGCCGCTACATGCACGAAGAGAACGTCAACATGCTGACGTTCCATTCGATGGATCAGCTGTTCTACACCCAGCCGGTGGCGCATGGCGGCCCGGTCTGGCATCTGCCGCGCGACGACCGCGAGCTCGCCTTCACATACGCGTTCGATGGGGCGACCTACACGCCCGAACAGTTCTACGAGCGCAGCTACACCAACGCGCTTCTGGTGATGAAGGACGGCCGCATCGTCAGCGAGACCTATCGCAATCTCACTGGCCCGGCCACGCGTTTCATCTCGTTTTCGATGGCCAAATCGCTGACCTCGCTTCTGATCGGTCTGGCGCTGGAGGATGGCTATATCCATTCGCTCGACGACCAGATCGTGGCCTATGTGCCGGAGCTGAAGGGCTCGGGCTATGACGGCGTGACTGTCCGGCAGGCGTTGCAGATGCGCTCGGGCGTCGGCTGGGACGAGAATTACGCCTTCAGCAAGCCCGGCGTCGTGCACGATGCCTTCGAGAACGCGATCGTGCGCAACGTCAAGCGCTACACCTATCTGGCCCCCACGCTGAAGCGCGTGGCGCCGCCCGGCTCCAAATTCAACTACTCGACCATGGAAACCATGGTCCTGGGCTGGATGCTGGAAAAGGCGGTGCGCCTGCCGATGGCGGCCTATATGGGGGCCAGGCTGTGGCAGCCCATGGGCATGGAGGCCGACGGTTTCTTCATCGCCGACGGCCCGCCCGGCGTTGGCCGCGCGCTCAACGGCATGGGCTACAACGCCGTGCTGCGCGATTACGCCCGCATCGGCCTGATGATGCTCGACAACGGCAAGGCGATGGGCAGGCAGGCGGTGCCGGCCAAATGGGTGGCGGAATCCACCGCCTCGGTGCCGATCCCGGGTTCGCGGTCTGGGATGGGCTACGCCTATCAATGGTGGACGCTGCCGGGCACGCCCGCCTATCTCGCCATCGGCCTGCAGGGCCAGTTCATCTATGTCGATCCGGCCACACGAACCGTCGTCGTCAAGCTGAGCTATTTCCCGCCCGGCTTCGATGGTGAACCGGAGAGCATCGCCTTCTTCCGCGCGGCGTCCGCCTGGAAGGTTTAGCGCACGGGCCGGTGGCAGCGGGCGGCAACAGGAAGGTCGAACAGGGAGTGCAGCGGCCGTCCGGAGGCAGGCTCTACGACCTCGCGGCCGCGTCGCCGCTGATCGTTTTTTATGCATTCGCCGTGGCCGGATTTTTCCTGCAGATTCATCGCGAAATCCTGAGCCAGCCCTTTTCGCGCGACCTTGTCCTCGCGATCTGTTCGAACACCGCGTTCGCGGCTTTGGCGGGGCTCGAGGTCGGCCTGTTCCTCACCCGAAAACTGCCGGTGGCGAAATCGCGCCGTGCCTGGCCGCGCATCGTCGCCTTTGTCGGCGCGCAATCGGCTTTGCTGTTCCTGGCGCTGCCGTCCGCGACGCCGCCGCCGTGGTTGAGCGCGCTCTCCACCGCGATCACGATCGCAGGCGCCGTCGCTTCGTTTCTGGTGCTGTGGCGGCTCGGCCGGTCGTTCAGCGTGACGCCGCAGGCGCGCGCGCTGGTGACGGGCGGGCCCTATCGCTTCGTGCGCCATCCGCTCTATCTGGCCGAGCAGATCGGCACTTTCGGCATCATGTGGCGGTACGCCCAGCCCTGGGGGGCGCTGGTGTTTCTGGTGAGCCTAGGCTTGCAGTTTCCGCGCATGCATTATGAGGAAGAGGTGCTGGCGGCGGCCTTCCCAGCCTACCGCGCCTATGCCGCGCGCACCAAGCGGCTGATTCCGTGGGTATATTGACTGGGTTTGCGGTGCTACTCGCCGTCATCTTTAGCTGTCACGGTCAGCCCCAATTGCCCTCCAGCATTTTTGATGATATTTTCACGTATATATACTTGGCAAACAGGTTACCAGTGGTAGTATCCTTCGGCAAACTCAGCCGGAGGCAGGAATGGTAGACCAGAGTAGACAAATCTGGCGGGACCCCGTCGAGGCATAAGGTGGCCGCCGACATGGCCGATTACATACTTCGGGTCGTTGAAAAGAAGGAGACATCCCAGATCACCCGGGAGGAACTGCTTTCAACGGTTGCTCAGTGCGTTCGGGCGCTGAAGGGCATTCGCCCCTGAGGAACTCCCAATAGCGGGCAGCTTCTTCCAAGATCGCACCGCGAGGTACTGTGCTGGCAGCTAGTCGCAGGCATTCAAGCCGTAGCTCGTGCTCCATTTCAAACTCCATTGGCTAGAGGAACTAAGATGTTTGAGACACGTCCTACAAACGATCTTGTCAGGATCGCCGCTGCTGGTGGTGGGTTCGAATTGAATGCAGCTGGTCGCTCTACGGACGATTTGGTGCGCATAGCGGCAGCCGCATCAAATCACAGGGCGCCCGTCATCTTTTCTGGCATGGCCACTCGAAACACGAATGACCTCGTGCGTATAGGAGCGGCGGGAGCAGGAAGCGTACACTTCCGCGAGTAATGTTATTTCTCCCAAAACTCGCCAGCGGTGACCTTGAGAGGCTTCCGCTTCGCCCGCTTGCGCCTATCCGCAGGCTTCACGTCATTCTTGGGCACGTTAGCGCGGCCTATCTGGCCTAGGGCGCGGTCGAACTCGGCTTCGGATTGGTCGCGTTCCAGTTCGCGTGCCGCATTGCGGAAGCCATCGACCTGCGATTTAGGCGCGTCAGTTCTGTGGTTTGGCATCTTCAAATCTCGCGCTGACGATAGAGATATCGGGATTTTCTATCACGTAGACAAACGTAACGGTGGGAGCCCCAATCGATCTCGCCCCCGGAAGCGTCAGAGAGCGCGTCTTGCCGCTCTCTGTCAGCGGCTCCCCTTCCGTAGGGTCGCGAGTGATAATCCACTCAAGAAGAGCAACCTGATCTTCGGCACGCGCCCACGCCTCATCAGCATCATCTATAGCGCGGCTCGCATCATGCTCATATCGAATCCCGTACTGCGCTCTTGGGACAGGCATTACGGAAGTCCGAGACGCTCGGCTTCCTTACGCGCCCATTCGAGTTCTTCCCCTTGGGGACGACGAACACGCTCAGCGAGAATAGCGTAAAGCGGGATCTCCTCTCCCATTTTCGCGATCATCCAACCGTAGTCATGGGTCTTATCGCTGATGCTGTCAGCCGTATGATCTTCGTCAATCACCTTGATCCAGTGATCTAAGGCTTGGATTTCATAATCGGCGAATGACGACATGTCCGGCTTTACCTTGGTGCGGAAGCGCGTCTGGCGCTCGTCCCGCCATATTTCTATCAGCCCATCCTTTTCTAATGCTTCTCTGGCTGGCATCACCGCGTTAGGGACGGGCCCGTACTTCTGGCGGATATATTTCACCCCTGTTATCGGGTGTCCCTTGAGGACGTACACGCGCGCATCAGCGAACCACAAAGCCTTGTTCAGCTTTGTGGCGCCAAACCCTTTGTGGCTGCCCACCTTCCAAACAACGTAGTGGACAGCCTTCTTGAACTTTTCAAAGTCTAATCTCATCCGTTTTGGACGCCGAGGACGCCAGTTCACCAGCCAGCTGATATGGGCGGCCTCTGGGCCAAATCAGCTAGGTTGCCGATAGTATACCCTCTTACCCCGTGATCCGGCTAACGCATTGTCCGTCCTAGCTAAATCGTTCACCCCAAGCCGCTCACGGTTGTTGTACCGGAAGTCAAATTCCGCGAGGTAGCGGTGCAAATGCTTCTCGCTGCAATGCTGATAGATGCCCTTCATGCCCCGTTTGAAGATCGAAAAGACGCCTTCAATCGTGTTGGTGTGGACATCGCCACGGACGTATTCGGCACGACCATGGTCAACCCAGTCGTGGCCGCCCCCCATCTCCATGGCGTTGTTCTGATACCAAGCTGCGCCGTCCGTATAGAGGCGCGTTTCCTTGCGCACGTTTTCGTCGACCACGCGCTTGACGACATTTCCTTGTCGGCCTTGTCGATGTGGAACGAACGGACCTCACCGCCGCGCTCAACAAGGCTCAGGATCGTATTCATGTGGTGGAAGGACCGCTTCTTCTGCGGCACGCTTTCCTTCTGGCCGATGTAGGTTTCATCAGCCTCAACCACTTTGCCTTCGCCACCGATTGGGGCAGACGGCGCCGTGTACATCGGGTCCATGGCAGCCCGCAGGCGGTGCATCATGAACCACGCGGACTTGTACGTGACCTGTAGGATGCGCTCGATCTGCTTGGCGCTGATGCCCTTCTTGGACGAATTGAGCAGATAGGCCGCTTGGAGCCACTTGTGCAGCGGGATATGCGACCGCTCGAACACCGTGCCGACCGTGACCGTGAACTGCTTCTTGCACGCCTTGCAGCGATACAGGCCGTAACGGACCTTCTTTCCGGGGTTGGCTGTGATCTTGTGAGCCTCGTTCATGACGCCGCAATGCGGGCACTCCGGGCCATGAGGCCATAGGATGCTCTCAAGCTTGGCGTAGGCGGCTTCTTCGTCACGAAAGAATGTTGCGTCTAGTATCGACATGGCCAATCTCCTTGGCCAATAATCTAGGGATTGTAGGTCTGTTTGTCAAGTATATATACGTCGATATTTTGATGATTGGGTCTTGATGCGGCCGCCAGGTCTTCCCATCTGAAGGCTCTGGGTTGGCTGCCGGGCCAAAGGCGTCGGGCAGGGGCCCCCCTGCCGGTTTTTGCAGGTTCGAATACCCGATGGCCGGCAGTGGCCGCAATATCTGGAGGTTGGTGTCACTGATACCGCCATATCTTGAGGAGAGGGCAGGCAATGACCAAGATCGGGGTCGGTGTCGGCGAAGAATTCCCCATCGACGACAAGCCGGAGAACGGCGGGGCCGAAGGCGCCCACGGCCGGGACGAAGCCCGCGCCGATGACGGCTGCTGCGGCTGGGACGAGGACTACGAGGACTGGCGCGCCCGCCGCTACGGATGGCGGGCCCGGCGCCACGAATGGCGCGCCCGCCGCCGCGAATGGCGCCGCCGCTACAGCGAGGAGATGCGCGCCAAATACGGTCCCAACGATCCGCTCTACTATTACTGGGGCCTGCCGGGTTTCGTGCGCGTCATCATCTGGATCGCAGCGGCGGTGCTGGCGCTGCGCATCGTCGCCCACGCTCCGCTGATCGTTCTGGCTCTGGCGCTGCTGGCGGTGCTCTACGTCGTCCATCGCCATCGCGAGGACGCCCGCCACGACATGCCGCCGCCGCCGCAAGGACATTGAACATGCACGGCCACCGCCGCAGACATTATCGCGCCGAATCCTTTCGCGCCGAAGCGGGCGAAGGCGAGCGCACGACCACGCGCGTGCAACTCGAAATGCCGCCCCAGGCGATGGAGCGGCTGCAGCGGCTGAAGGAGAGGACCGAGGCCGCCTCTTATGCCGAGGTCATCAGGAACGCGCTGCGCCTGTTCGAGGCCCTGGTCGAGGAGCACGAAAAAGGCGCCGAATTCTCGCTCAAGCGGGCGAACGGCGAGGCCGTCGCCTACAAGATCTTCGTGTGATGCGCCTGGTCGAACGGCCGTCGCCCAATCACGACGCGCGCGGCTGCGCCGTCGATATGCTGGTCCTGCATTACACCGGCATGAAAACGGCCGAAGAGGCGATTGAGCGGCTTTGCGATCCGGCAGCGAAGGTCTCGGCGCATTACACCATCGATCGCGACGGCACGGTTTACGCGCACGTGCCCGAGGCCGCGCGTGCCTGGCATGCCGGCGTGGCGTACTGGGCGGGCGGGCGCGACGTGAATGCGCGTTCGATCGGCATCGAGCTCGTCAATCCCGGTCATGAATTCGGCTATGTTCCGTTTGCGGAGGATCAAATATCGGCGTTGATCGCGCTGGCCGTTTCCATCCGGTCGCGCCATCCCATCGCGGACAGCCGCATCGTCGGCCATTCCGATGTCGCGCCTTCGCGCAAGGCCGATCCCGGCGAGTTGTTCCCGTGGAAGCGGCTGGCCGAGGCTGGCATCGGGCTGTGGCCGGAGGGGCAGGCTTCGCTCGACCTTCCGCTCGAGACCGCGCTGGCCGAGATCGGCTATGGCGTGGCGCCCGCCGTCGACTGGCCGCTCACCGCCACCATCGCCGCCTTCCAGCGCCGCTTCCGCCCCGCTTCCATCACGGGCGAGGCCGATCCCGAAACGGCCGGTCTCATCGCCGCGGTCCATGCGCTGGTGGCGCGCGGCTGAGCCGCTTGCCGGCTCGCGCTCGCGTTGCTCGCTGGCCGGGAATGACGTAGTTCTCATGGCGTCAGATGGCCGGATGGCCGCGGGGCTCGCAAGAGGCGTCGAGGAAAGTCCGGGCTCCACGGAAACACGGTGACGGATAACATCCGCCGGGGGTGACCCCAGGGAAAGCGCCACAGAAATGACACCGCCTAAGGCCCTAAAGGCCCGGCAAGGTTGAAATGGTGCGGTAAGAGCGCACCGCGGCCCTGGCGACAGGGACGGCATGGCAAGCCCCACCGGGAGCAAGACCAAATAGGGACGGCATGTGATCTGTTTTCGGATCGTCGTCCGGGTAGGTCGCGTGAGGCGGCGGGCAACCGCCGTCCCAGAGGAATGGCCATCTCCTGCGCAAGCAGGAACAGAACCCGGCTTACAGGCCATCTGACGCTTTTCGCCTTGACACCGCCCCGATGCCCGCCGCTTTCCTGTTCGGGATGAAGCACTTCGTAGCCTCGAAATTCTGGGCCGCCTATGCCGTCTTGCCGCCTCAAGTCCGCAAGCTGGCAGACAGGAATTTCGTGCTGTTGAAGAATCATTCGCGCCATCCTTCGCTGCATTTCAAGCGGGTCGGGCCATATTGGAGCGCGCGCATCGGCGCACACTATCGCGCGCTCGGCATACCCGACGGTGACAACGTCGTCTGGTTCTGGATTGGCTCGCACGCCGAATACGACGCGCTCATCCGTTCATAATTCGCGCGTGCGGCCGGCACGGTGTTCTGTCAGCGCCTCCTGGGCCAGCTTGTCCAGCTTGCCGCTCGCGGCATCGCGCTCGATCTTGGCGTCGAATTCGGCGCCATCCAGTTCCTCCAGGAATGCGAGCAGCCGCGCCCGCTCCGTGGCAGAGAGCTTCGTGATCGCCTTTTCGAGTTCTTCAACGCTCATGGCGGCCACAATAGCACAAAGCCGTTTGGCCTTTGCATCCGGCCAGGAACGCCGTTCGACAACCAGGTCGCCCTTGAATAAGAACGAAACGGGTACATATTGATTAGCACTTTATTCACCGCGCTTACTGCATCCTTACCAAGTTTTCGATTCGTTCCAGTATTCGCGTCAGATCGGGACAGTCGAGCATCTGGTGATGCGACCAACCCCATATTTTTCCTAGGTTTTTATTGACCGCCATCTCTATCCCATGATATCCCATACTGTCCCATAACCCCGGCTGACCGGGTCCGGCGCATGCGGCGCCGGCCGGCTGAGGGTGGTGGTGGGCGAGCGGGGATTTCAGAGTCATGACTGCCGCAGGCGCAGCCGTTCATCTCGACGATGACGGGCACGCTCGACGGCAAGGGCCGGGTGTGCATCCCCGCGCCCTTTCGCGACATCCTCGCCGCCCAGAACACGGCCGGGCGTCTATATCTGCCCGTCCTTCTCCGAAGCCGCGCTCGAAGGCTTCGGCGATCCGGTGCTGCAACGCTTTCACGCCAGCCCTCGCCGACGCAGGATCCGTTCTTCACGCCCGACTTCGACGACAAGGCGTTCGCCGTCCTGTCGATGACGCAGCTTCTGCCGCGCGACGAGAACGGCCGCGTGCGCCTGCCCGACGAATTGATCGCCCATGCCGGCCTGAAGGACCGCGTCACCTTCATCGGCATGGGCACCAAGTTCCAGATCTGGGAGCCGGAGCGTTTCGCCGTCATGCGCGACGAGCGGCTGAAGCGCGCGCTCGCCGTGCGCGACGCGTCAAGACCGGGGGAGACGGCGCATGAGGCGGCCACGTTCCCGTGATGCTCGCCGAAGTGCTGGAGGCGCTGGAGCCGCGCGACGGCGCGCATTATCATCGACGGCACCTTCGGCGGCGGCGGCTATGCGCGCGCGCTTCTCGATGCCTGCGATTGCCGCGTGCTCGGCATCGACCGCGATCCCGAAGCCATCGCGCGCGGCCAGGCGATGGTCGCGCTCTATCGCCGGCCGGCTGACGCTGGTCGAAGGGCCGGTTCTCCGAAATGGAAGCGCTGCTTGCCGGCAGCCGGCGAAAGCGGCACCGACGGCGTCGTGCTCGATCTCGGCGTCTCCTCGTTCCAGTTCGACGAAGCCGAGCGCGGCTTTTCCTTCCGCGAGGACGGCCCGCTCGACATGCGCATGAGCAAGTCCGGGCCCGTCCGCCGCCGATGTCGTGAACACCGCCGACGAGGACGACGCTCGCCGACATCATCTGCGAATTATGGCGAGGAGCGTCATTCGCGCCGCATCGCGCGCGCCATCGTCGCCGCGCGCCCGATCGCGCGCACCGGCGAACTGGCCGGAGATCGTCGCGCGACGCGCTCGGCCCCGCCGCCGCGCGCCAGCCGATCCATCCCGCCACCCGCACCTTCCAGGCGCTGCGCATCCATGTGAACGACGAGCTGGGCGAACTCGAGCGCGGCCTCGAAGCGGCCGAACGCGTGCTGCGAGACCGGCGGCCGGCTCGCGGTGGTGGCGTTCCATTCGCTCGAAGACCGCATCGTCAAGCGGTTCCTGGCCGAGCGCAGCGGCGCCGTGCGCCGAAGGCCTCGCGCCATGCGCCGGACCGCGCGCCCCGCGCGTGTGCAGACTTTCCGGCTTCTGCGTCGCGCGCCGCTCAAGCCCGGCGCCGCCGAAATCGAACGCAATCCCCGCGCCCGCTCGGCGCAGACTGCGCGCGGCCGAACGCATCGGCCCCGCCGCCTAGGAGAAAGCCGATGATCCGGCTTCTCAATTTCTGCTGCGTCGCGTTGACGGCGCTGGCCTGTCTTGCGCTCTACCACGTCTCCGAGCAGACGCGCGTGGCCTAGGCCGAGCTCGCCCATGTCAAGCGCCAGATCGTCCAGGAACAGAGCGCGATGAGCGTGCTGCAGGCCGAATGGGCCCGCGTCGCCGACCCGGCGCGCATCCAGCATCTGGCGCAACAGCGAGCTGGGCCTCACCGACACGCCGGCGGTCGAGTTGTCGTCGCTCGAACTGCTGCCGCGCCGCGGCAGGCCGCGCCGCTGGACGGGGCGCGCATGCGCGATGCCAGCGTGACGCTGCCCGCCGGCCACGACGATCCGCGTATCCGCCTGGCTTCGCGCGCGCCCCGGAAACTGATGCGCATGGACGCGGCGCAGCCCCCACCGTCGTCCAACGGCGCATCGCTATCGCCGCGGTGCTGTGCGTCACGGCGTTCGCGCTGGTGGGCGTGCGGCTGGTCGATGTGATGCTGCTCAACGGCCAGGTTTCCGGCTCGGTGCCGACGGCTGCCACGAACGATGCGCTGGTCACCCGCGCCGATCTGGTCGACCGCAACGGCGAACTTCTGGCGCGCGATCTTCCGGTCCACGATCTTTATGCCCAGCCCGCACGTGCTGTGGAACAAAGGCCAGGCCGCGCAGCGACTCGCCGCCGCCACCGGCGCCGAGCGAAGCGCCGCCTCGACCGCATGTTCGCGGGCAAGCACAACTATGTGCTGGTCGACCGCCAGCTATCGCCCGACGTGCAGGCGAAGGTGATGCGGCTCGGCCTGCCGGGCCTCGAATTCGAGCCGGCCTACAAGCGCTATTATCCCAAGGGCTCGCTGCGGTGCAGGTGATCGGCGCCACCGATCCCGACGGACAATGGCGTCTCCGGCCTCGAACTCGGCCTCGACAAAAGCTTGCGCGCGAGCCGTCCCGCCAGGCGCGTGGCGCTGTCGCTCGACATGCGCGTGCAATACGCGCTGGCGCACGAGGTGGCGAGCCAGCCGCGAGGAATTCCCTGCGCGCGCCGGCGGCGGCATCGTGATGAATGTCGACACCGGCGAGATCCTCGCCATGGTCTCGCTGCCCGACTGCGAGACGGGCAATGCCCGACAGCTGGCGCCGACCCCCGCCGCAATCGCATGGCGCAGGACGTCTACGAGCTGGGCTCGGTGTTCAAGATCTTCTCCTTCGCGCTGGCGATGGAGGATCACACCATCACAGCCTCGACGAGCAGATTCCGATCGGCAACGGCTACAAGATCGGCCAGCTACACGATCCACGACGCCGAAAAGATGCCGGCCAATCTGCACGGCGCGCGATGTTCTGGCCCAATCCTCCAATATCGGCACGGCGCAGATCGCGCTGCGCTCCGGCGCCGACAGACAGCAGGCGTTCTTGAACAAGCTCGGGCTGCTCGAGCCGGTCGGCTCGCAATTGCCGGAACGCGCGCCGCCGCTCTATCCCCAGAATTGGGGGAGATCGAGACCGCCACCATCGGCTTCGGCCATGGCATTTCGGTCAGCCCGCTGTCTTTCGTCACGGCCGCCGCCGAGGTCGTCAATGGCGGGCGCGCGCATCACGCCGACCTTCCTCAAGCATCCCGCCGATGCGCGCGGCGAACAGCTGATCTCGCCCGCAGACCAGCGCCACCATGCGCGAGCTTCTGCGCTATGTCGTCACCGACGGCACCGGCAAGAAGGCCGACGTGCCGGGCTACGATGTCGGCGGCAAGACGGGATCGGCGGAGAATCCCGGCCCGCACGGCCATTACGAGCGCACAAGCTGATCACGTCGTTCTGCGCGATTTTCCCGATCGACAACCCGCGCTATCTGGTGTTCGTGATGCTGGACGAGCCGCACGGCACCAAGGCAAGACTTCGGCTTTGCGCTGGCCGGCTATACGGCGGCGCCCGCTGGCGGGCCGCGTGATCGCGCGCATCGCGCCGTTGCTGGGCGTGCCGCCGAGCGCCGGTTCTTACCGCTGCCAAAGAGAATTCATAATGGAACCACATTCGGGAACGAGGCTCGCGCGGGACGGCGTCAGGTGATCGAGGGCAACATGAATGCCATTGCGCGACTTTACCGGGCTGGCGAGCGACAGCCGCGAGGTCAAGCCCGGCTATCTGTTCGCGGCGCTGCCGGGCACGCAAGGCGGACGGCGCGCGCTTCATTCCCGACGCGGTGGCGCGCGGCGCGGTGGCCGTGCTCGGCCGCCCGGAAGCGCGCGCCGACGCCGAACGCGCTCGGCGTGCACTTCATCGCCGACGAGAATCCGCGTGCCCGGCTTGCCGCATTTCGCCGCCGCCTTCTTCGGCGCCCAGCCCGAGACCGTCGCCGCCGTCACCGGCACCAACGGCAAGACCTCGGTCGCGGTGTTCCTGCGCCAGATCTGGACGCGCGCACGGGCCGCCAGCGCCGCCAGCATGGGCACCATCGGCGTGGTGACGCCGGCGGGCGAGATCACGCTGGCTCACACCACGCCCGATCCGATCGAGCTGCATCGCCTGCTGGCGCAGCTGAAAGCAGACGGCGTCGACCATCTGGCGCTGGAAGCCTCCAGCCACGGCCTCGATCAGTACCGTCTCGACGGCGTGCGATATCGCGGCTGCGGCTTCACCAACATCACGCCGCGATCATCTGGATTATCACGAGGATTTTTCGCATTATCTCGCCGCCAAGCTGCGCCTGTTCTCCGAGCTGGTGGCCAAGGACGGCGTCGCGGTGGTCAATGCCGATGCCGAGCACGCCGACCGAATTCGTCGCCGCCGCCGCAGGCGCGCGGCCTGGCCGTGCTCACCGTCGGCGTGCAGGGCGAGACGATCAAGCTTCTGGCCGCGCGCCGCCGCAGGCGACGGCCAGGCGCTGACGCTGCGCCCATGGCGACGACAATATAACGTCGCGCTGCCGCTCGCCGGCGCCTTTCAGGCCTCCAACGCGCTGGTCGCGGCGGGGCTGGCCATCGGGCTGGGCGATCCGGCCGGACGAGGTGTTCGCCGCGCTCGCAGATCTGAAGGGCGCGCCCGGGCCGGCTGGAGAAGGTGGCGACATGCGCGCGCGGCGCGCCGGTCTATGTCGATTACGCGCACACGCCCGATGCGCTCGAAACCGTGCTCGGCGCGATGCGGCCGCATGTCGCGGGCAGGCTGCACTGTCGTCTTCGGCTGCGGCGGCGACCGCGACAGCGGCAAGCGCCCGCTGATGGGCGCCGTCGCCGCGCGCAGATCGCCGACCGCGTGATCGTCACCGACGACAATCCGCGCAGCGAAGATGCCGCCGCGATCCGTGCCGAGATGCTGGCGGGCTGCCCCGGCGCGCGCGAAATCGGCGACCGCGCCGAAGCGATCCGCGCGGCCGATCGCGGCGCTCGGAGCCGGCGATGCACTGGTGATCGCCGGCAAGGGCCACGAACGCGGCCAGATCGTCGGCACGGCGAGGTCAGGCCGTTTTCCGATCGCGACGAAGCGGTCAAGGCCGCGCTCGCGCTCGGCGGCAAAGAAGTGGAGGGCGCGTCATGAGCGCGCTGTGGACCTCCGCGGAAGCCGAGGCCGCGCGACGCTGGGCCATGTCACGCACGGCTTCGAAGCCGACCGGCATTTCCATCGACACCCGCACGCTGGAGCCGGGCGATCTTGTTCGTCGCGCTCAAGGGCGAAAACCGCGACGGCCATGAATTCGTGGCGGCGGCTTTCGAGGCCAGGGCCGGCGGCGGCCATGGTCGCGCGCGCGCCCGACAGATGTGCCGGCCGATGCGGCGCTTCTGATGCGTCGCGCGATACCCAGCGCGGGCTCGAAGATCTGGGCCGCGCATCGCGCGCGCGCTCGAACGCGAAGATCGTCGCCGTCACCGGCAGCGCCGGCAAGACCACGACCAAGGAGATGCTGCGCCTTGCCTTCGGCGCGCTCGGCCGTACCCATGCCTCGGCCGCGTCGTACAACAATCATTGGGGCGTGCCGCTGACGCTGGCCGCGCATGCCGCGCGACACCCAGTTCGGCGTCGTTCGAGATCGGCATGAACCATTTCGGCGAGATCCGCTCGCTGGTCGCGCTGGTGCGCCCGCATGTGGCGCTGGTCACGACCGTCGCGCCGGCGCATCTCGAATTCTTCGGCAATTGCGAGGCGATCGCCGACGCGAAGTCGGAAATCTTCGAAGGGCTGGAGCCGGGCGGCGCCGCGCTTATTCCCGCCGACAGCCCGTACACCGAACGTCTTGTCGGCCGCGCAAAGCAGGCCGGCGTCACGCGCGTGCTGAGTTTCGGCTCCGCTGCTGGCGCGACGCTCGCCTGCTTTCGGTGCGCGAACATGACGGCGGCCAGACGCTCGAAGCCGAAATTCTCGGTCGCCGGCTGAGCGTCCGCATCGGCGCGCCCGGCGTCCATATCGCGACCAACGCCCTTGGTGCGCTGCTGGCGGTCGCCGAAGCCGAAGGCGATGTGCTCAATGCCGCCGCTGCGCTTTCGCATTTCGAAGCGCTCAAGGGCCGCGGCGCGCGCTTCCAGGTCGGCGGCATCGAGGTGATCGACGAAAGCTACAACGCCAATCCCGCTTCGATGGCGGCGGCGCTGGCGCTGCTCGGTTCGGCGCCAACCGAAGGCCGGCGCATCGCCGTGCTCGGCGACATGCTGGAGATGGGCGCGGACGGACCGGCGCATCACGCGGCGCTGGCCGTGGAGATCGAGAAGGCGCGCGCCGATCTCGTCTTCTCGTACGGCCCGCAGATGAAGGCGCTGTGGAAGGTGCTGCCGCCTGAGCGTCGCGGCGCCTGGGCGCGACCTCCGCGGAAATCGTGCCCGCACTCACAGCCGCGCTGCAGGCCCGGCGACATCGTGCTGGTCAAGGGCTCGTTCGGCAGCAAGATGGCGCGTCGTCATCGAAGCGCTCAAGGAAGGCGGCGGGGTAGGACCATGTTTTACTATCCTCGTCTCCTTTGCCGATCAGTTCGCGGCGCTGAACGTCTTCCGCTACATCACCTTCCGTGCCGGGGGCGCGGTCATCACCGCGCTTCTGGTCGCGTTCTTCATGGGGCCGGCTGACCATCGCCTGGCTGCGCAAGCGCCAGGGCAAGGGCCAACCCATCCGCAGCGATGGCCCCCAGCGCCACATCATCGAGAAGCAGGGCACGCCGACCATGGGCGGCTTGCTGATCCTGGTGCCTTCGGTAATCGCCACGCTGCTCTGGGCCGATCTCAGCAACGCCTATGTCTGGGTCGTGCTGGCCGTGACGGTAAGCTTCGGTCTGCTGGGTTTTGCCGACGACTATCTGAAGGTGATGAAGCACTCTACCGCCGGCGTCAGCGCCAAGGTCAAGCTCGTCATCCAGTTCGCGGTGGCGATCGTGGCTTGCTATGCGGTCATGCGCATCGAGGAACCGGCGCTTTCCGGCACGCTTGCGGTGCCGTTCTTCAAGACGGTGCTGCTCCAGCTCGGCTGGGGCTTTCTGCCGTTCGGCGGGCTGGTCATCGTCGGCGCTTCCAATGCCGTCAATCTCACCGACGGCCTCGATGGCCTTGCCATCATGCCGGTGATGATCGCGGCGGCGACCTTCGCGCTGATCGCCTATCTCGTCGGCAACGTCAAATTCGCCGATTATCTGCAATTGCATTATGTCGTCGGCACCGGCGAATTGTCGGTGTTCCTGGCGGCGCTGGTGGGCGCAGGGCTGGGCTTTCTCTGGTACAATGCGCCGCCGGCGATGGTCTTCATGGGCGACACCGGTTCGCTCGCGCTGGGCGGCGCACTGGGCGCCGTGGCCGTCGCCGTCAAGCACGAGATCGTGCTCGCCATCGTCGGCGGGCTGTTCGTGATGGAAGCCGTATCCGTGATCGTGCAGGTGGCATCGTTCAAGATGACCGGCAAGCGCGTTTTCAGGATGGCACCGATCCATCACCACTTCGAGCAGCTCGGCTGGCGCGAGTCCACCATCGTGATCCGCTTCTGGATTATCGCGGTGGTTCTGGCGCTCGTCGGGCTGTCGACGTTGAAGCTGAGGTGAAGCGCACGTGATCGCGGCCCGCACATTCGCGCGAAAGGACGTCGCCGTCTTCGGACTGGCGCGTTCCGGCATCTCGGCCGTGCGCGCGCTGGCTGCGGCAGGCGCGCGCATCGTGGCCTGGGACGACGATGCCGCCCGCCGCGATGAGGCCGCCCGTTCGGGCGCTGCTATCCTTCCCTTCGCCGAATGGCCGTGGGCGCGGCTCTCCGCGCTGGTCTTGAGCCCCGGCGTTCCGCTCACCCACCCCGAGCCGCATCCGGTGGTGATTGCCGCGCGCGAGGCCGGCGTCGAGATCGTCGGCGATCTCGAAATCTTCATGCGCGAAATCCGTGGCGCCGCAGGTCAGGCGGACCGCGCGCCCGTGATTGCGGTGACCGGCACCAACGGCAAATCGACGACGACCGCGTTGATCGGCCATATCCTGTCCTCCTGCGGCTACACCGCCGAGATCGGCGGCAATATCGGCCGGCCCGCGCTCGATCTGGCTCCGCCCACGGCCAGGACGATCTATGTGCTGGAGGTTTCCTCCTATCAGATCGATCTGTCGCCCGGCCTCACGCCGGACGTGGCGGTGCTGACCAATCTCGCCCCCGATCATCTCGACCGTCACGGCTCGCTCGGCGAACTATGTCGCGGTCAAGGCGCGGCTGCTCGCGCAGACGCGGGCCGGCGGCCTGGTCTGCATCGGCGTCGACGATCCCCACGCTGCCGCCATTCAAACGAGCCTTGCCGCAAATGGCGGGCCGCGGCCGGTCGCGGTCTCGGTCGGCAAGGTGCTGGGGCGTGGCATCTTCGTGCTCGACGGCGTGCTCTACGATGCGCGCGACCAGCATGCCGCCGAAGTGATGGATCTGGCGGCCGCCGCGCCATCTGCCCGGCCGCCACAACTGGCAGAATGCGGCGCTGGCCTATGCCGCCTGCCGGCCCTTCGTGCGCGACGTGCGCGCCATCGCCGCGGCGATCACCGATTTTCCCGGCCTGCCGCACCGCCTTGAAGCCGTGGCGAGGGCCGGAAAGCTCCGCTTCGTCAACGATTCCAAGGCCACCAATGCCGACGCGGCCGCCCGTGCGCTGGCCTGCTATGACGACGTCTTCTGGATCGCCGGCGGGCGGGCGAAAGAGGGTGGCATCGAAAGCCTCGCGCCCTGTTTCCCGCACGTCCGCAAGGCCTATCTGATCGGCGAAGCAGCCGAGGCATTCGCGCGCGCACTCGACGGTCATGTCGCCTTCGAGATGTCGGGCACGCTCGACCGCGCGGTGGAATCCGCCGCCGCCGATGCCGCCCGCTCGGACGCGTCCGCGCCGGTGGTGCTGCTGTCGCCGGCTTGCGCCTCCTTCGACCAGTTCCGCGATTTCGAACATCGCGGCGATGCCTTCCGCGCGCTCGTCGATGCGCGCACACACGCTTCCGTGCGGGAGGCGTCATGACACTCTCGCGCGCCGACAGAAGCGGCTTCACCTCCTGGTGGTGGACGATCGACCGCGTCGTGCTGTTCGCGACGCTGGGCCTGATCGCCATCGGCCTGATCCTCGCCTTCGCCGCAAGTCCCGCGGCGACGGGCGGCGGCATGAGCCCGGGCGATTTCCGCTTCGCCGGCCGCCAGCTCGCTTTCGCCGTCGTCGCGCTGGTCATACTGTGCGTCTCTTCGCTGCTTTCGCCCAAGGCCGTGAAGATCGCCGCGGCGCTGATCTTCGCGCTGGCGCTGATTGGCTCGGCGCTGGCGCTGGTCGTCGGCGACGAAGTTCTGGGCGCCCGGCGCTGGATCGATCTGGGTTCGTTGACCTTGCAGCCGTCGGAGTTCCTGAAGCCCGGCCTCGCGGTGATGGGGGCGGCGATCCTCGCCGACCGTGCCAAGATGGTGATGCCCAAGCCGCTCATCACTTTCCTTCTGGTGGCGCCGGCTGTGGGCGTGCTGCTGCTGCAGCCCGATGTGGGCCAGACCGGCCTGCTGCTGGCGCTGTGGGGCGCGCTGCTCTTCTTCTACGGGGTTTCGTTCTATTGGATCGCGGCGCTGGCCGGCGGCAGCACCGCGCTTGGCATCGCCGCGTTCTATCTCTTCCCCCATGTGCAGCACCGGCTGCTGCAATTTTTCGGCGGCGACACGCCGGGCTATCAGACCGGCCTGGCGCTCGAGGCCTTCGCCCATGGCGGCTTTTGGGGTGTCGGCCCCGGCGCCGGCACCATCAAGTACCGCCTGCCCGACGCCCATTCCGATTTCATCTTCGCCGTCGCCGGCGAGGAATTCGGCCTGGTGCTTTGCGGGATGATCGCGCTGCTGTTCTGCGTGCTGGCCGTCAGGCTCCTGATGCGCTCGGCGCAGGCGCGCGATCCGTTTTCGCAGATGGCGGGCGCGGGCCTTGCCGTGGTCATCGCGCTGCAGGCCTTCATCAATATGGGGGTGGCGATCTCGCTCCTGCCCGCCAAAGGCATGACGCTGCCGTTCATCTCCTATGGCGGCTCGTCGCTGCTCGCGGTGGCGCTGACGGTGGGGCTTGCGCTGGCGCTGACCCGCCAACGCTCCAAGATCGGCGAGCGCGACGACGATCACGTGTTCGGCTTCCTGAGGGAGGCGCGGGCATGACGACCATCGTTCTTTCCGCCGGCGGCACCGGCGGCCATCTGTTTCCGGCGCAGGCGCTGGCGGCCGAGCTCATCGGCCGCGGCAAGCGCATTGTCGTCATGACCGATGCGCGCGCCAAGAATTACGGCGAGGCATTTCCCGGCGCCGTGATCGAAACCGTACCGTCCGCGACCTTCGCGACGCGCTCGCTTCTGGCGCTGGCGCTGGCGCCGTTCGAGATCGCGCGCGGCATCGCGGTGGCGCTGTCCAAGCTCAGGCGGCTCAAGCCGTCGCGCGGTGATCGGCTTCGGCGGCTATCCTTGCCTGCCGGTGATGATCGCCGCCCGCCTCGGCGGCTTCCCAACGGCGATCCACGAGCAGAACGCCGTGCTCGGCCGCGTCAACCGGCTGGTGGCCGATGGCGTGCGCGCGGTGGCGGCCTCTTTGCCCATCGCCCGCTACGCGCCGAAGAACGGCAAGCGCATCGCCTTCACCGGCAATCCCGTGCGCCCGCAGGCCGCCGCTCTTGCCGGTAACATCTTATGCGGCGCCGCAACGAAGGCGGGCCGATCCGCCTGCTGGTGTTCGGCGGCAGCCAGGGCGCGCGCGCCTTGAGCGAGATCGTGCCGGCCGCGATTGCGCAATTGCCAGAACTCACTGCGCTCGCGGCTCGCTATCGTACAGCAATGCCGGCCCGAAGACATCGAAGCCGTGCGCGCGGCTTACGCCTGCGCCGAGGTGAAGGCCGAGCTCGCGCCCTTCTTCGCCGATCTGCCGCGCCGGATGGCCGAGGCCCATCTCGTCATCGCGCGCGCCGGCGCCTCGACCATCGCCGAACTGACCGTGATCGGCCGGCCCGCGATCCTCGTTCCCTATCCCTTCGCCACCGACGATCACCAGATCCGCCAATGCCGCGGTGCTGGAACGCGCGGTCGCTGCCTGGGCGATTGCAACAACGCGATGCGACGCCGGAAAGACTGGCGAACCTGCTGCAGAACATTTTCGCGGCACCAGACGAACTGGCTGCGCGCGCCGCCGCCGCGCACGGACTCGGCAAGCCCGATGCCGCCGCGCGGCTCGCCGATCTGGTCGAACGACTGGGAGAGGCGGCATGATGGAAGCTCACGCCGCTCCCATGCGCGTCCCGCTCGACATCGGGCCGATCCATTTCATCGGCATCGGCGGCATCGGCATGAGCGGCATCGCCGAGATCATGCACAATCTCGGCTACAGGGTGCAGGGCTCCGATCTCGCCGAAAGCGCCAACGTCAAACGGCTGCGCGCGCTCGGCATCGCCATCGCCATCGGCCACGGCGCCGACAATCTCAAGGATGCGCGCGTCGTGGTCTATTCGTCGGCGGTCAAGCCCGGCAATGAGGAATTCGAGGCCGCCCGGCTCAAGGGCCTGCCGCTGGTACGCCGCGCCGAGATGCTGGCCGAGATCATGCGGCTCAAATGGTGCGTCGCGGTGGCCGGCACCAACGGCAAGACCACGACCACCACGATGGTGGCGGCGCTGCTCGATGCCGGCGGGCTCGATCCCACCGTCGTCAATGGCGGCATCATCAACGCCTATGGCACCAATGCGCGGCTGGGCGAAGGCGAATGGGTGGTGGTCGAGGCCGACGAAAGCGACGGCACCTTCCTGCGCCTGCCGGCGACGGTCGCGATCGTCACCAATATCGATCCCGACCATCTCGACTATTACGGCAGCTTCGAGAAGATGCGCGCCGCCTTCCAGCGCTTTCGTCGAGAATGTGCCGTTCTACGGCTTCGCGGTGATGTGCCTCGATCACCCGGAAGTGCAGGCGATGGTCGGCCAGCATACGCGACCGCCGCGTCATCACCTATGGCTTCAGTCCGCAGGCGGACGTGCGCGCGGTGAATGTCAGCTTCTCCGAGGGTTCCGCGCATTTCGACGTCGTCATCGCCGACCGGCTGCAAGGGACGCGAAAGCCGCATCGACGGCCTGCGCCTGCCCATGCCGGGCGAGCACAATGTCCAGAACGCGCTGGCCGCCATCGTGGTGGCGCGCGAGCTGGGCGTGCCCGACGATACCATCCGCGCGGCGTTCGCGAGCTTCGGCGGCGTGCGGCGCCGCTTCACCCGCGTCGGCGAATGGCACGGCGCCGCCATCATCGACGATTACGCCCACAACCCCTTCAAGATCGCCGCCGCCCTGAAGGCCGCGCGCCAGGCCTATGCCGGGCCCATCGTCGCCGTGGTGCAGCCGCATCGCTACACGCGGCTGCAGCGACACCTTCGAGCAGTTCTCCACCTGCCTCAACGATGCCGACGTCGCCATCATCGCGCCGGTCTATGCCGCCGGCGAGGAGCCGATCGCAGGCATCGACCGCGACTCGTATGCCGAATCGCTTGCGCGCGCACGGCCATCGCCATGTCCGCGTGATCGCCGGCGGCGGAAGATCTGGCCGCAATCCGTCGCCGATGTGGCGAAGCCGGGCGGCGCCATCGTCTGCCTGGGCGCGGGTTCGATCACCGGGTGGGCCGCCGGCCTCGAAGCGGCGTTGAAAGCGCGGGAGGGGCAAGCGTGATGCAATCGCGTCCCTGTTACGCCCTGCCGCCGGTGCGCGGCACCTATGCGGAGAATGCGCCGCTCAAGGATCTGGTCTGGTTCCGCGCCGGCGGCAATGCGGAAATGCTGTTCCGCCCCGCCGACGCCGAGGACCTCGCGACTTTCCTCTTCGCCAGGCCGCCCGATCTCCGGTCAGCGTGATCGGCGTCGGTTCCAATCTTCTGGTCCGCGATGGCGGCATTTCGGGCGTGGTGATCCGCCTGCCGGCGAGCTTCGGCCGCATCGACGGTCGCGGGCACGCGCATCCGCGCCGGTGCGGCCGCGCTCGATGCCGCGGTGGCGCGTGCCGCCGCCGATGCCGGCATCGCCGGGCTCGAATTCCTGCGCGGCGTGCCCGGCACCATCGGCGGCGCGCTGCGCATGAACGCCGGCTGCTACGGACGCGAGATCAAGGACGTGTTCGTCGAGGCGCACCGCCATCGACGGCCACGGCACCGCGCACAAGCTTTCCGCCGCCGACGATGGGCTTCTCGTATCGCCACGCCGAGCGTGCCCGACGATTTGATTTTCGTCGAGGCCGTGTTCGAAGGCACAGCCGATGTGCCCGAAGCCGTGCGCGCGCGCATGGACGAGCTTGTCGCCGCAGCGCGAGGCGACGCAGCCCGTGCGGTCCAAGACCGGCGGCTCGACCTTCAAGAATCCGCCGGGGCACAAAGCCTGGCAGCTCATCGACGATGCCGGCTGCCGCGGCCTTGCCCGCGGCGATGCGCAGGTCTCCGAAAAGCATTGCAATTTCCTCATCAACAATGGCGAGGCGCACCGCCGCCGATCATCGAAGCGCTGGGCGAGGAGGTGCGCGCGCGCGTGAAGGCGAAATCGGGCATCGACGCTCGAATGGGAAATCAAGCGGGTGGGCGTGCCATGAACGATGCGCGCAACATCCGCCGCGTCGCCGTGCTGATGGGCGGGCGCTCGGCCGAACGCGAGGTGAGCCTCGATCAGCGGCCGTGGTTGCGCCAGCGCACTGCGCGAGCGAAGGCTTCGAGGTCGTCGAGATCGATCCCAGGGACGCCGATCTCGGCCGCCCAGCTTCGCGCCGCCGCGCCCGATGTCGTCTTCAACGCGCTGCATGGCCGCTGGGGCGAGGATGGCTGCGTGCAGGGCCTGCTCGAACTGCTGCGGATGCCCTACACCCATTCGGGCGTCCTGGCCTCGGCGCTCGCCATGCACAAGCAGCGCGCCAAGGACGTCTTCGCCGCCGCCGGCCTGCCCGTCGTCAAGTCGATCGTCGCCGACCGGCGCGAAGCGGGCGCGCGCCATCTGATGGAGCCGCCTTATGTCGTCAAGCCGGTCAACGAGGGCTCCTCGGTCGGCGTCTTCATTATCCGCAAGGGCGACAACCGCCCGCCCGCGGCACTGGGCAGCGAGACCTGGCAATATTCGAGCGAGATGATGGTCGAGGAATTCGTGCCCGGCCGCGAACTGACCGTCGCGGTGATGGGCGGCCAGGACGGACTCAGGCGCTCGCCGTCACCGAGATCACGACCAGCCTCGCCTTCTACGATTACGAGGCCAAATATGCCGCCGGCGGTTCGCAGCACACCGTGCCGGCGCAAATCCCGGACACGGTCGCTGAAGAGGCGATGCGCCTGGCAGAGCGTGCCCATGCCGCGCTCGGCTGCCGCGGCGTCACCCGCACCGATTTCCGCTACGACGACACCGGGGACACGAACCGGCTGGTGCTGCTCGAGGTCAACACCCAGCCCGGCATGACGCCGACCTCGCTGGTGCCCGAACAGGCGGCCCATGCCGGCATGGATTACGGCGCGCTGTGCCGCTGGATGGTGGAGGACGCCTCATGCGACAGGTGAACCGCAGCCGCAAATCCTCGCACAATACGCGGGCCAAGCCCGCCCGCCGCGGCACCCGCAAGGCCTCGCGCACCGCGCCGGCCAAGAAGCAGGACACGCGCGAAAGCTTCGGCCGCCGCGCCAATTTCCGCGACGATGTCGTCGCGCGCACGGTCGCTGGCTTCGCCGCAAGCTCAGCTTCCGCCGCCCGATGCTTTATCTGACGGCCACGATGCTGGCGCTGGCGCTGGTCGGTGGCGCTGTTCGCCGGGCGGCTATGTGCGCGCCGCAGTCGACAGGATCAACATCGCCGCCAACGCAGTCTCGCCGATGCCGGCTTCGGCATTTCCCAGCTCCATCTTGCTGGCGACGAACCGCACGCAGCCCGAGACCATCCTGGCCGTGCTCGGCTTCGCGCCCGGCCAGTCGATCTTCACCGCCGATCTGGCGATGGCGCGCGGCCAGGCTGATGCGGCTGCCATGGGTCGCCTCGGCCGAGGTCACACGCCGCTATCCCGATTCGATCTCGGTCGATCTGGTCGAGAAGCGGCCCTTCGCGCTGTGGCAATCGGCCAAGGGTCTGTGCGTGGTCGAGCGCTCGGGCGCGGCGATCACGGCGGCGACGGTCCGGCAATTCCCGCATCTGCCGGTCTTCATCGGGCCGGCGCCCACAGGGCGGCGGCCGATCTCGTCGATGCGGTCGCCGGGCATCGCGCGGTGCAGGCGCGGCTTCAGGCGATCGAGCGCATCTCCGGCCGCCGCTGGAACCTGATCCTCGACGACGGTGTGACGGTCAAGCTGCCCGAGACCGGATGGAAGACGCAGATCGACGCGCTCGAACATCTGATCGTCGACAAGGGCATCCTCGAACGCGACGTCGAGGAGATCGATCTGAGGTCGCCCGACAATTATTTCTTCGTGCTTCGCGGCGAGAAGAAGCCGCATCGCGTCACGCCGGGAGAACGCGGCCTGATGGGCGAGACAATCCGCATGCGAACGGCCACCGCACAGCCGGCCCAATACCGCACCGGTCTGGTGGCGGCGCTCGATATCGGCTCGTCCAAGGTCGCCTGCCTGATCGGCCGGGCCGAGCCCGGCAATCCTGCGCGTGCTGGGTGCGGCCTTGCGCGAATCCCAGGGCATCAGATCGGCCACGGTCACCAGCCTCGACCTCGCCGAGGAATCGATCCGCGAAGCCGTGGCCGCGGCCGAGAACCATGCCGACACGCGCATCCAGAACGTGCTGGTCTCGGTGGATTGCGGCACGCCGACGCTCGGTCACCGCGCGCGCGGCCGCCTCGCTCGACGGCGCGCTGGTTTCCGACGGCCATCTGCGCGCGCTTCTGGCCGAAGGCCGCGCCGAAATGCCGGCTCGACGGCCATGAGGTGATCCAGGCCGCGCCCACCTCCTATGTGGTGGACGAGGCGCGCGGCGTGCGCGATCCGCGCGGCATGTTCTGCCAGCGCATCGGCGTGACCATGCATGCGGTCGCGGTCAAGCCTTCGCCGTTGCAGAATTTGAAGCTCGCGGTCGAACGCTGCCATCTGACGGTGGCCGGCTCTCTGTTCTCGCCCTATGCCAGCGCGCTGTCGACGCTCAGCGAGGACGAGAAGCAGCTCGGCGCCACCGTCATCGACATGGGCGGCGGAGTCACCTCGGTCGCCGTCTTCCTGGAAGGCCAGCTGGTCTATGCCGATGTCGTGCCGGTGGGCGGCAGCCACGTGACCTCCGATCTTGCGCGCATGCTGTCGGCGCCGCTGTCGGCGGCCGAGCGCATCAAGACGCTTTACGGCGCCGCGCTGGGCGACATCGAGACCGGCACCGATGCCGTCGCCGTGCCCCAGATGGGCGAAGATGGCGAGGACAATGTGATCGCGCGTGCCGCGCTCGATGCTGACGCGCATCATCCAGGCGCGGCTCGAGGAGATTTTCGGCGAGGTCCAGAGCCGGCTGCGCGCAGGCCGGCTTCGACGTCGCCGCCGGCCGCCGCGCGGTGCTGACCGGCGGGGCCTGCCAGCTCGCCGGCGCGCGCGAACTGGCCGCCCGCGTATTGAACAAGCAGGTGCGGATCGGCCGGCCGCAGACCTTCACCGGCCTGCCGGCGGCTTCGGCGGGACCGGACTACGCCACCGCGCTGGGATTGCTGATCGCGGGCGCGACCATGCCGCCCGAAACCCTCAATCCCGATCTGGCGGTCCGGCGCAGCGGCAGACCAGGTTTGTTCCGCAGGCTCGACGGGAGGCCTGTTCGGATGAGAGCATACGATCACGACAAAACGAATCGGTTGGGCGTCGGTGGGGACTTGATCGCGTAGCACGGCAAGGAGAGTGGAACATGTCGATCAAACTAAGGGCGCCGGAAGTCAGCGAACTCAAGCCCGCGCATCACGGTGCTCGGCGTCGGCGGCGCCGGCGGCAATGCGGTCAACAACATGATCGCGGCCAAACTCGAAGGCGTCGATTTCGTCGTCGCCAACACCGATGCCCAGGCGCTGGCCCAGTCCAGGGCCGAGCGCCGCATTCAGCTCGGCGCGCGCGTCACCGAGGGCCTGGGCGCGGGCGCGCAGCCCGATGTCGGCCGCGCCGGCGCCGAGGAATCGCTCGACGAAATTCTCGACCAGATCGCCGGCTCGCACATGGTGTTCATCACCGCCGGCATGGGCGGCGGCACCGGCACCGGCGCGGCGCCGGTCATCGCCCGCGCGGTGCGCGAGATGGGCATCCTCACCGTCGGCGTCGTCACCAAGCCCTTCGCCTTCGAGGGCGACAAGCGCATGCGCATCGCCGAACGCGGCATCGAGGAACTTCAGGCCTTCGTCGATACGCTCATCGTCATTCCCAACCAGAATCTGTTCCGCGTCGCCAACGACCGCACCACCTTCGCCCAGGCCTTCGCCATGGCCGACGAGGTGCTGCATTCGGGCGTGCGCGGCGTCACCGATCTGATCGTCATGCCGGGCCTCATCAATCTCGACTTCGCCGACATCAAGACCGTGATGTCCGAGATGGGCAAGGCGATGATGGGCACCGGCGAGGCCGAGGGCGAGGACCGCGCGCTGCAAGGCGGCCGAAGTGGCGATCTCCAACCCGCTGCTCGACGACGTGTCGATGAAGGGCGCCAACGGCGTGCTCATCAACATCACCGGCGGTCCCGACCTGATGCTGTTCGAGGTCGATCAGGCCGCCAACCGCATCCGCGCCGAGGTCGATCCCGACGCCAACATCATCTTCGGCAGCACCATCCTCGAGAACATGGAGGGCCGCATGCGCGTCTCGGTCGTCGCCACCGGCATCGAGGCCGACGAGATGGCCAAGATGCCGCCGAACGTCGAGCCGCTGCGGCCGCGGGCACCGAAGCCGCTCTCCATCAATCCGGAGGCCAGGGACATCGCCGCCAACGCGGTGCTATCGCCAGGTCGAGATGCTGTCGGAGGAATTGAACAACCCCGAGCCAGGCCGGCAGCAGGCGATCTCTCCGCATGGAGCCGCTGATCCTGGGCGAGGAGGAAGCCCCGGCGATCGCCGAGGAAGACGAGCTCGCCGCTGTTCCGCAGCCGCTTCGGGCCCAGTCGATGCGCGGACAGCTGTTGCCCGAGCCCGAGGCCCAGCCCCGGCGCCGCTTCGGCTTCCTCGGCCGCAAGGAGAAGAGGCCGGAGCCGCGCACGGAGCCGGTGCCGGCCCGCGCCGAACCCAGAGCCCAGGCCCAGATCATTGCCCGCGGCGGCGAAGCTGCCAAGGGCGCAGCAGACCAACCTGGCAGATGATTTGTTCCCGGATCAGAAGGACGAGGATCAGTTCGAGATCCCGGCTTTCCTGCGCCGCCAGACAAATTGAGCTTTGCCTGCCGCTCTCCACCGCGGCGTCCCGGCCGATACCGGCCGGGACCCGCATGCCGCCCCGCCCGCTCGGCGCGCGGACGATTTTTCCGGCCGCATCGGTATAGCTTGCCCCATGGGCCGCAGAACCATCGCAAAATCAGTCTCCGTTTCGGGCACCGCGATTCACGCCGGCTGTGCGGTGAGGATGACGTTGTCTGCGTCCGCGCCCGGCAGTGGCATCGTCTTCCGCCGCGCCGATCTGGGTGGTGCCGAAATTCCGGCGCGCTACGACCGCGTCGGTCGCCACGCGGCTGGGCACCGTGCTCGCCCTGGGGGAGGCTCGCGTCGGCGTGGTCGAGCATGTGATGGCCGCGCTCGCCGGGCGCGCAGATCGACGACTCGTGGTGTCACTCGACGGTCCGGAGCCGCCGATCCTCGACGGCGATGCACTGTGCTATCTGAGGCTGATCGACGAGGCCGGCATTCGCGAGACCGATGGCCCGGGCCGCATCTTTCGTGTGTTGAAGCCAGTCGTGGCCGAAGAGGGGCGCGCGCGTGCAGCGCTCGTTCCGTCGCCCACCCGCGGCTTCGACTTCGCGATCGATTTTCGCGATTCCGCCATCGGCGCCCAGCATTTCGCTTTCGAATTCTCGCCGCAGGCTTTCCGCCTCGAGATCGCGCCGGCGCGCACCTTCGGTTTCGTAAGCGACCTCGATGGGCTTCGGGAGGGGGGCTGGCGCGCGGGGCCTCGCTCGAAAACACGCTCGCCATCGAAGACGGCCGCGTCGTGAATGCCGGCCTGATGCGCTTTGCCGACGAATTCGTGCGCCACAAAATTCTCGACGCCGTCGGCGATCTGGCGCTGGCGGGCGCGCCCCTGCTCGCCCGCTTCGAGGGCGTGCGCTCGGGCCATGCGCTCAACAACCGGCTGCTGCGGGCGCTGTTCGCCGATCCGGCCAATTACGAAGTCGTGGCGGTGTGAGCGTCGTCGCGTCGTGTTCGCGCAACGCCTTGAGCAGACCCGACACCGCCCCGCGCAGGAATTCGTCTTCGAGGGCGAGGAAATTGCGCACCAGATCGATGGCGGTGCGGTTGGTGCCGCCATGGGGCAGCCCGCCGGCCTCCGTCGCGCCTTCGAGCCCATCGAAGAAATAGGACGACATCGACATGGCAGGCGCGCGCCAACTCGTAGAGCCGGCCGGCACTGACGCGGTTGGACGCGGTCTCGTATTTCTGGATTTGCTGGTAGGAGACGCCGAGCACCGCGGCGAGCTGTTCCTGCGTCAGCCCAAGCTCGGTCCGCCGCGCCCGGATGCGGGCGCCGATATGGTCGCTGATGCGCTGGATGGCGGCATCGCCGCTGCCCCGGGCGCCATGGCGGCGGGTGGAGGCGGTCTCGTCGCTCTGTCGCTGGATCATGGCCATTTGGTCGGCTCCTGGCGATCGCCGATTGCAACTTAAAGTAGCATAACCTTGGAACATTTGCCATAGTGCCGCTGCGCTGCCGTGGCCGGTTTTGCCGGCTCTGGACCGGCCCGACCCGGGGCTGGCATAACGATGGCGGGTGCGATAACGATGACGGGCCGCCAGGGCCTGACGGAAGAACGGATGCTATTGAAGAACATACGGAATTGGGCCGAGCGGGGCGCGTTGCGCCGGGTCCGGGCGCCGCTCGTTGCGGCCGCCACGGCGGCGCTGCTGCTGTCCGGCTGCTCGCTCCTGCAGGGCAGCGACGACGCGGACGCGGCGAAATATGTCGGCCCGGCCGGTCGAGAAAATCTACAGCGATGCCTGGGACCAGATCAACAATGGCTCCTGGCTCGATGCCGCCAAGCAGTTCGACGAAGTCGAACGCCAGCATCCCTATTCGATCTGGGCGCGCCGGGCGATGCTGATGAGCGCCTTCTGCTACTTCCAGGCCAACTCACTACGCCGACGCGGTCAACAATGCCGACCAGTACATCTCGCTTCATCCTGGCAGCAAGGATGTCGACTACGCCTTCTATCTGAAGGCGATGTCGCTCTACTATCAGATCACCGATGTCGGCCGCGACCAGAGCGACACCGAGCAGGCGCTGACGGCGTTGCGCGACGTGATCCAGCGCTTCCCCCAGACGGACTATGCGCGCGACGCCGGCCTCAAGGTCGACCTGACCCTCGACCATCTGGCCGGCAAGGAGATGTTCGTCGGCCGCTATTATCTGCGCGGCCAGGATTATGTCGCCGCGATCAACCGCTTCCGCACCGTGGTCGAGAAATATCAGAAGACCTCGCAGATCGCCGAGGCGCTGGAGCGGCTGACCGAGGCCTATTACGCGCTCGGCGTCTACAGCGAGGCGCAGACCGCGGCCGCGGTGCTCGGCGCCAATTATCCCGGCAGCCCATGGTATCAGGATGCCTATAATCTCCTGATGAAGCGCCATCTCAAGCCCGCGGGAGAACAAGAACTCCTGGATCAGCAGGGCGTTCTCCGGCATTTTCTGAGGATCTGCCGCATGCTCGCGACGCTTAGGGTCCGCGATCTCGTTCTGATCGAGGACGTGGCGCTGGAGTTCGCGCCGGGTCTGAACGTGCTGACCGGAGAGACCGGCGCCGGCAAGTCCATCCTGCTCGATGCACTGGGCCTGGCCGCGGGCAATCGTGCCGGCGCGCGCTCGTCGGTGCGCGGCGAGGCGGCGCAGGGCTCGGCGGTTGCGGTCTTCGATCTGCCCGCCGGCCATTCCGCCCGCGCCGCGATCGCGGGCAATGCCATCCCCGCCGACGCCGAGATCATCCTGCGCCGCGTGATCTCCGCCGACGGACGCACGCGCGCCTTCGTCAACGACGAGCCGGTGGGCGTCGGCCTGCTGCGCGAGCTGGGCGAGACCGTGGTGGAAATCCACGGCCAGTCCGACGACCGTGGGCTGTTCGATGCCGCCACCCACCGCCGGCTGCTCGATGCTTTCGGCGGCTATGACGGCCTTCTCGCCGATGTCGCCACCCGTTTCGCCGCCTTCGAGCGCGCGCGCGGCGAGGTCCGGGCCTTGCGAGCGGCCGCGGCTTCGGTCGCCGCAGACGCCGAATATCTGCGCGATGTGGTGGATGAGTTGACCGCGCTGGCGCCGTTGCCGGACGAGGCCGAACGTCTGGCGCGCGAGCGCGCGCTGTTGATGAACGCCAGCCGCATCGCCGAGGACATTTCCGCCGCCGCCGAATTCGCTGGCCGGCGAGGGCGGAGCGGAATCCTCGCTGGCCGCGGCCCTGAAGCGTCTCGGCCGTCTCGATGCCGCGGCGCGTGCCGTGGCCGGCGCCGCCGAGACTTCGCTCGAACAGGCTTTCGCGCTGGCCGAAGAGGCGCGGCGCGAGCTCGAAAGCCTGCTTGCGCGCCTCGATGGTCGACGCCGGCGAATTGGAGCGCAAGGAGGAGCGTTTGTTCGCGCTGCGCGATGCAGGCCGCAAATATGCTCTGCCGGCCGGCGAGCTCGACAAGCTGCTTGCCGATTGCGCGGCGCGGCTCGAATCGCTCGACGACGGCGGCGCGAAACTGAAAGCCGCCGAAGCCGACCGAGGCCGCAGCCCGCGCGGCCTATCTGGCGAGCGCCCGCAAGCTCAGCGCCGCGCGCAAGGCCGCGGCCGCCAGGCTCGAAGCCGCCGTCGCCGCCGAGCTGGCGCCGCTCAAGCTCGGTCACGCCAAATTCCGTGTCGCCTTCGAGGAGCTGGGCGAAGCGGGCGCCACGGCCATGGGCCTCGAACGCGCGCATTTCGAGATCGCGACCGTCGCCGGCGCACCTTTCGGAGCGCTGGCCAAGATCGCATCGGGCGGCGAGCTCGCGCGCATCTCGCTGGCGCTGAAGGTGGCGCTGGCCGAGGCCAGCCCGCCGGCCGTGCTGGTCTTCGACGAGATCGACCGCGGCGTCGGCGGCGCGGTGGCCGACGCGGTGGGCGAGCGGCTGCAGCGGCTGGCCGCGACCACGCAGGTCTTGCTTGTCACCCATTCGCCGCAGGTCGCCGCACGCGCGGCGCGCCATTTCCGCATCACGCGGGCGGCCGACCGCACGCGCGTCGAGCTTCTGGCCGACGAAGAGCGCGTCGAGGAGATCGCGCGCATGCTGGCGGGCGCGGCCGTCACCGACGAGGCCCGCGCCGCCGCCCGCCGCCTGATCGCCGAGGCGAACGAACCGGCGAAGAAGAGTCGCAAACGCGCATGACCGCGCTCGCGAAAAGGAAGCTGGACGAGCTCAGCGCCGCCGAAGCGGAGAAGGAGCTGGAGCGTCTGGCGCACGAGATCGCCGCCCACGACCGGCACTATTATCAGCAAGACGCGCCCGTCATTTCCGACGCCGCCTATGACGCGCTGCGCCAGCGCAATACCGCCATCGAAGCGCGCTTCCCCAAGCTGGTGCGCCCCGACAGCCCCTCCTTCCGCGTCGGCGCCGCGCCGGCCGCGCGCTTCCGCAAAGTGATTCACACCGTGCCGATGCTGTCGCTCGACAACGTCTTTACGGATGAAGACGTCGCCGACTTCGTCGCCCGCGTGCGCCGTTTTCTGGGGCTGGGGGACGAGCGCGAACTCGTTATAACCGCCGAGCCCAAGATCGACGGGCTGTCGGCGGGCCTGCGCTACGAGAAGGGCGTGTTCGTGCAGGGCGCCACCCGCGGCGACGGCACCGAAGGCGAGGACATCACCGCGAACCTGCGCACCATCCGCGACATTCCGCTGAGGCTCGAAGGCGACGCGCCGGACGTCTTCGAAGTGCGCGGCGAAGTCTATATGACGCACAAGAGCTTCGCGGCGCTGAACAGGCGCCAGGAAAAGGAGGGCGGCAAGATATTCGCCAATCCGCGCAACGCCGCCGCAGGTTCGGTGCGCCAGCTCGATTCCAACGATCACCGCGGCGCGCAATCTGCACTTCTTCGCCTATGCCTGGGGCGAGGTCAGCGCGCTGCCGGCGAAAACCCAGTGGGACATGCTGCAGCAGTTCAAGACATGGGGCTTCACGGTCAACCCGCTGACCCGCCGCTGCGACACGACGACGACGATACTCGACTTCTATCACGACATCGAAGAACGCCGCGCCGGCCTGGGCTACGACATCGACGGCGTGGTCTACAAGGTCGACGATCTGGCGCTGCAGGAGCGGCTGGGTTTCGTTTCGCGCAGCCCCCGCTGGGCCACCGCGCACAAATTCCCGGCCGAGCAGGCCGACACCGTGATCGAGGACATCGAGATTCAGGTCGGGCGCACCGGCGTCCTCACGCCGGTGGCCAAGCTGAAGCCAGTGACGGTGGGCGGCGTCGTGGTGCAGAACGCCACCCTGCACAACGAGGACGAGATCGCGCGACAAGGACATCCGCATCGGCGACACGGTGGTGATCCAGCGCGCCGGCGACGTCATCCCGCAGGTGGTGCGCGTGGTCGAGGCCAAGCGTCCACGCGGCGCCCACAAATACAAATTTCCCGACAAATGCCCGGCCTGTCACAGCCATGCGGTGCGCGAGATCGACGAGAAGACCGGAAAACAGGACGCCGCGCGGCGCTGCACCGCCGGGCTGATCTGCCCGGCCCAGGCGGTCGAGCGCCTGCGCCATTTCGTTGGCCGCGAGGCATTCGACATCGAAGGGCTGGGCGAAAAGAACATTCAGGCCTTCTTCGCCGACGGCATGCTGAGGGAACCGGCTGACATCTTCACGCTGCGGACGCGTTACGCGAGCGGTGAGCACGCGCTGGCGGACCGCGAAGGCTGGGGCGAGCAGAGCGCGGCCAAGCTGTTCGACGCCATCGACCGCCGCCGCAAGATTTCGCTCGACCGTTTCATCAATGCGCTCGGCATCCGCCATGTCGGCGAGACCACAGCCAAGCTGCTGGCCCGCAACTTCCTGACCATCGACGCCTTCCTCGCCTCGATGGAGAGCGATCGCGCGGTCGAGGACCTCGACGCCATCGGCGGCATCGGCGCGGTGGTGGCCGAGGCGATCAAGGATTTCTTCGACGAGGCGCACAACCGCCACGCGCTCGACCGCCTGCTCAAGGAGGTCGAGGTCACGCCGGTTGCCGCGCCCAAGGTCTCCGGCTCGCCGGTGGCGGGCAAGACGCTGGTCTTCACCGGCACGCTGGAAAAGATGACGCGGCCCGAGGCCAAGGCCCGCGCCGAAGCCCTGGGCGCCAAGGTCGCGAGCTCGGTGTCGAAGAAGACCGATCTCGTCATCGCCGGGCCGGGCGCCGGCTCCAAGCTCGCCGATGCGCAAAAATTTGGCGTGCGCGTGATCGACGAGGACGCCTGGCTCAAGCTGATCGGCGAGACATGAGCAATTCCAGGAAAAGTGGGGCGCGTAGCGACCGCGTGCGAGCGGCTGACACGCGGCGCTACCAACTCCGTCCGGAATTGCGTCAAAACAAAGAAATAGCGCGGCTAGATCAAATGCTCGGCGCAGTGCCAATTGGTGGTGTCGCCGACCGAGCTGCACCAGGTCCAGCGCAATTGCGGAAAGGTCGGGATATAGCGGTAGGCGAGCGATCCGTCGGCCGGATTGTAGACGAGCTGCGGCACCCCGGGGATCGCCTTCATGTACTGCGGCGTCAGCGCGCTGAGACGCGCCGGAAAGCTGCCGTGATCGTGGCGATAGCTCTGCAGCGCCCAGATGATGTGATTGGCGTTCTGGCGAAAGGCGATGCCGTCGGGATCCTGGTTGACCGGCCACACCGAGCATGCGGCCAAACAAGCGCCGGCGGCCAGAATCGTCAAAACTCCACGCAACGATGTCATCTGTCTCAACCCGCAAGCGCCTTGGCCAGAATCGGCAGGCTCGTGTCCATCCGGTAATCGACCGAGGAATGGTTGTCGGCGAATTCCTCGTAAACATGCGGCACGCCCAGCCGTTCCAGCTCCTTGTGCAGCCGCCGCGCCCCATAGACCAGATTGTACTGGTCGATATCGCCGCAATCGATATAGAGCGCCTTGAGCTTCTTCAATCCCTCTCCGCGCGTCTTCACCATCTCCAGCGGGTCCCATTCCATGAAGTTCGCCCAGCGTTCGGGAATGATCTGGCAGGTGTCCATTGTCACCGGCAAACGGATGCCGAAGGGCGCGCCCGGGTCCGGATCGTAGCTCGCGCACATCGCCATCGTCATCAGGTCATGGAGCTCGTCGTTCTTGACCTTGGGTGCGGCGTAGAATTCCTCGATCCATTTCGCGATGTCGTTGCCCTTCCTGGCGAGCGAGCGCAGCAGGCGCGGGAACTCCGGCAGATAGCAGAGCTCGAATCCCATGTCGCCGGAATGGCAGGCCGATGCCGCCCAGAAATCGGGATAGAGCAGGGCGTGGGCGATGGCGCCGTAGCCGCCCGAGCTTTTGCCGAACAGGCCGCGCTTGCCGTCCCCGCCGCAATGGAACTTGTCCTCGACGAAGGGCACGGCTTCTTCGAGCAGGAAATCGGCCCAGCGGCCGATCGCGGACGAATTGATGTACTGGTTGCCGCCTAATTTCGTGAAGCAATCGGGGAAAGCCACAACTGAGGGCGGCATCTTTTCGCCTGCAATGAGCCGGTCCAGGCGCTCTGGCAGATTCTCGCCGAAATTCTTCCAGTTGGTGTGCGCGGGACCGCCGGCGGTGAAGCCCACCACATCGACCAGCAGCGGCAGCCCGGCTCCGTCGTGGCCGTACGGCACATAGACGTCGAGCAGCCGCGTCGCCGGATCGCCAAGCAGATTGCCTTCGAGCACGCGGCTCTTGAGCGTCAGGCGATGGATCGCGCCCGTGGGTGCGGTGAAATCGGTTTTCATATCGCCCGCGTCGCGGTTTCGAGCCAGGCCTGGGTTTCGTCGTCCACCAGCGGCGACAGCGTTTCGCGCACGCGGGCGTGATATTGGTTCAGCCAATCGCGCTCGCCCGGCGTCAGCAGCGACGGCTCGACCAGATTCGAGATCGATCGGCGCCAGCGTCAGCGTCTCGAATTCCATCATCTTCTTGTCGCCGCCGACGTCTTTGGGCTCGCTCACGACCACCAGATTCTCGATGCGGATGCCGTATTCGCCCGTCTTGTAATAGCCCGGTTCGTCGGAGCAGATCATGCCGGGCTTCAAGGCTTGCGCGATCGGCCGCTTGGAGATGCTTTGCGGGCCTTCATGCACGGAGAGATAACTTCCCACGCCGTGGCCGGTGCCGTGCTCGTAATCGAGACCGGCGTCCCACAAGGCGCGGCGCGCGAAGGAATCGAGCTGGGCGCCGGTCGTGCCGTCGGGAAAGCGCGCGGTCGCCAGGCGATATGGCCCTTCAGCACGCGGGTGAAGCGGTCCTTCATCTCCGCGGTCGGCACCCCCACGATCACGGTGCGGGTGACGTCGGTGGTGCCGTCGGGATATTGGCCGCCGGAATCGATCAGATAGACCTCGCCGGTGTTGATGGCGCGGTTGGACGAGCGCGTGACGCGGTAATGGACGATCGCGCCGTCCGAGCCCGCTCCCGAAATGGAATCGAAGCTGAGATCGCGCAAGCATCCGGTGGCGCGGCGAAATCCTTCCAGCGTCTCGGCCGCCTCGATCTCGGTCAAGTGCCCGTCCGGCGCCTCGCGCGCGAACCAGGCGAGGAAGCGCGACAGCGCTGCGCCGTCGCGCATATGGGCCTTGCGCGCGCCTTCGAGCTCGACCGGATTCTTGCAGGCCTTGGGCAATTGGCACGGATCGCCCGCGCGTTTGACGCTGGCGCCCGCCTTGGCCAGCCGGGCGAAGATTGCGCTGCGCGCTGGTCGCCGGATCGGCGATCACGCTCTTGCCCTTGAGCGCATCGAGCGCCGCGCCGAATTCGGCCGGCTCGCGCAGCCGCACCGCATTGCCCAGATGGCGTCGAATTCGGCGAGCTTTTCGCCTTGTCCATGAACAGGTCGGCCGAGCCGTCGGCGTATAGGATCGCGAAGGACAGCACGAAGGGCGTGTGCGGCACGTCGGCGCCGCGCATGTTGAGCAGCCAGCACACCGAATCGGCCAGCGTGATGACGGCGGCGTCGGCGCCGGCTGTCTTCACCTCTTCGGCGATGCGGGTGCGTTTGGCTTCCGCAGTTTCGCCCGCAAGGTTGAAGGGGTGCGGCATCGGCTTTGCCGTCGGGCGGGCCCGGCTGATCGGGCCACACCGCATCGATCGGATTGCTCTCGACGGCCACCAGCGTCGCGCCCGCCTTCTCGGCGGCGCGCTTCAAATGTTCGAGCGCGCCCTGGGTGTGCAGCCAGGGGTCGTAGCCGAGCTTGGTGCCCTTCGGCACATTGGCCCCGATCCAGGCGGCCGGTCCTTCGGTGACGAGATCGCGCGGCTCGAACAGGCTCGTGTCGGTCTGGTGGCGCACCTGCAGCGTGTAGCGCCCGTCGACGAAGATCGCCGCCTTGTCCGTCAGCACCACCGCCGCGCCCGGCCGAGCCGGTGAAGGCGGTGAGCCAGGCCAGCCGTTCGGCGCGCGGCGGCAGATATTCGCCCTGATGCTCGTCGGAGTGCGGCACCAGGAAGCCGTCGAGCCCGCGCTTGGCAAGCTCGGCGCGCAGGGCCGCCAGCCGGGGCGCGCAAGTGGCGGCATCGGACACCTCGTCGAAGGTCTGGAACTGGCTCTTGTCCATGGGGTGAACCTAGCCCCGGGCAGCTTGCCTCTCAAGCACCAGCGCCGACCACGCGGCCATCGCGCCGGCGCGCGCGCAAGATCAGGCCATGCGGGCGGTAGAAACCGAGAACAAGATTTTCCTGCCTGCGCAGCAGGCCGCGACAGCACCAGCGTTCCGCCGGGCGCGAGCGCGGCCGCGATGCCGGGCGCGAGCCGCGTGAGCGGTCCGGCCAGGATATTGGCGACGATCAGGTCGAAGGGCGCGGCCCGCCGCGATGGCCGGATGCTGCATCCCGTCGGCGACGGCCGTGCGGACCAGCGGCCGGCGCCGTTGGCCGCCGCGTTCTCGCGCGCAGACCTCGACGGCGACCGGATCGATGTCGGTGGCCAGTACCTTGCGGTGCCACAACTTGGCCGCGCCGATGGCGAGCAGCCCGGTGCCGCAGCCCAGATCGAGCACATTGGCGAAGCGCCGCCGCTTGGCCAGATCGCTGAGCACCGCCAGGCACAGCGCGGTGGTCTCGTGATGGCCGGTGCCGAAGGCCAGCCCCGCCTCGATGCGGATGGGGATGACGCCGGCCGGCACCGCGCCCGCATCATGCGCGCCATAGACAAAGAAGCGCCCGGCGCGCACCGGCGGCAGGCCCTCCTGGCTCAGCTTGATCCAGTCGGCATCGGGCAGCAGCGACACATGGACCGGCCGCCGCAGGAGCCGCGACAGCAAATCGCCGTCCGGCATCTGCGCATACAGCGCCTCGACCAGCGCGGAGTCCTCGAACGGCTCCTCGCTCACCAGCACCGCTTGCGGCGACGACGCCAGCTCCAGCAATGCGGCGACATCGGCGGCCTCGGATTTTGTCAAAGGCACCGAGGCTTTCCACAGGGGCGGGGCTTGTGTCACGCGGACGTTCCCGCGCTACACTGGCGCGTCCTCGCCAGGAGCCCGTCATGGATATTCACGGCCGTTGTCATTGCGGCAAGATCACCTATGAAGCGACGATCGATCCCCAGACCGTCGGCATCTGCCATTGCACCGATTGCCAGACCATGAGCGGGGCGCCCTATCGCGTCAACGTCCCCGCCCGCGCCGAGAATTTCAAGCTGCACGGCAATCCCACCGAATACGTCAAGATGCCCGACAGCGGCAAGCCGCGCGTCAACGCCTTCTGTCCCGATTGCGGCACCGCGCTTTATGCGGTCCGCATCGAAGACCGCTCGATCTACAATCTGCGCATGGGCGCGATCCGCGAGCGCCGCGACTTGCCGCCCAAGCGCCGCCGCTGGTGCCGCTCGGCCCTGCCGTGGTCGGAGAATATCGAGGCGCTGCCGAAGATCGAGAAGCAAGCATGAATTTGTAGAGCATACGTGATCGCTTTCCTCCCCCGTTTACGGGGGGCAACGACAATATTTTTCGGAGTGCCAACTCTTTCCAGAGCGGCGGGGTAGTGACCGTCAATGAGGATCGCAGGAGTCTATGTGGGGAAGTACTCGTTCATGCATTTCGTAAAGCTAGAGTGGTGCTGAGTGCTATTGGTGAGCGCATCGAGGTATCTACAAATGGCGATAACTATGTCGGTTGCGAGCGAGCGGATGTGGATACACACGACGTGATCATAGGTAACGCCCCATCCGGCTGGCGCCCTTTTGAGTGCCTGAGGCGCCCAAAGCTCTTCTAAGACTATTGCCGGCCTCTCATCTGATACGTCTACTATCCACGTAATCAGTCTCCGCGGCTCTCCTTGAAACTCGTTCGGCTTTGTGTCGGTATCGAAAACGTCATAAGGATGAGCCATATGGGCGACCTTGTGACGGAAACAAGTATACAAAATCGCCAGATGAAGATCTGGGTACTTATGCGGTAGAAAGCGTCTCGCATATCTCTTTAGATCAGCAAGATTGGGGTTACTCGTACCCATCTTTCCGGCATACAGTCCGCTGAACAAATCCAAAATGCCGATGCAGGCCATTAGTGCTGGAAAGTAGGCGCATCTGCCCTCGTTATTCGGGGTACAGCAGACTTCAATATCCTTCTGGAATCGTTGCACCTGATTTCCGGCAAATCTGTATGCAAACTCCACAAGTTGCTGTGAGGATGAAAAATTTTTCAATGTACCATCACGCCCTCTGCACAAAATTATCGATCACGCGTTTCTGGCCGGCCTTGTCGAAATCGACGGTGAGCTTGTTGCCTTCGACGAAGCGCACATCGCCGTAGCCGAACTTCTGATGAAACACCCGGTCGCCCTTCGCATACTGCGTGGCGCTGGGGTCTGAGGTCTGCACGGTGTAGCTCTGCGCCTCGATCAGCGGCGGGCGCACCCGCGCGCTTCCCGCGGCCGCGCGGTGTTCGCGCGCGCGCTTCCAGCCTGGGCTTTCATAGCCGCTGGAAAATGTCTCCGCCCCGGCCCCAGATCCCGCATTGTCGCGAAAGCCCGAATAGCCGCCATAGAAGCCCTCATTGACCACCGCCTCGATATGCTCGGCCGGCAGTTCGTTGATGAAGCGCGATGGCAGCGAGCTTTGCCAGCTTCCGTGCACGCGCCGGTTGGCGGCGAAGCGAAAGCCGGATGCGCTGCTTGGCCCGCGTCAGGCACGACATAGGCGAGGCGGCGCTCCTCTTCGAGGCCCGCCAGCCCGCTTTCGTCCATGGTGCGCTGGCTCGGGAACAGGCCCTCCTCCCAGCCGGGCAGGAACACGGTCTCGAATTCCAGCCCCTTGGCCGCGTGCATGGTCATCAGGTTGACGCGGTCCTCGCTTTCGTTCTGCTCCAGCTCCATAACCAGCGACACGTGTTCGAGGAATCCCTCCAGCGTCTCGAACTCCTCCATCGAGCGCACCAGCTCCTTGAGGTTGTCCAGCCGGCCGGGCGCGTCGGGCGATTTGTCGGCCTTCAGCATGTCGGTGTAGCCGCATTCGTCCAGCACCATCTCGGCAAGTCGGTATGCGGAAGGTTTTTGGCGGCCTGGGTCCAGCGCGCGAAATTCGCCGCCAGATCGCCCAAGCGATTTGCGCGCCTTGGGCGGCACTTCGTCGGTCTCGGCGATCTCGCGCGCCGCCGCCAAGAGCGGAACGCCGCGCGCCCGCGCGAATTGATGCAGCGCCTGCACGGAGGCATCGCCGATGCCGCGCTTGGGCTTGTTGACGATGCGCTCGAAGGCGAGGTCGTCGTCGCCCTGCGCGACCAGCCGCAGATAGGCCAGCGCGTCGCGGATTTCGGCGCGCTCGTAGAAGCGCGGGCCGCCGATCACGCGATAGGGAATGCCGAGCGAGAGAAAGCGGTCTTCGAATTCGCGCATCTGGAAAGACGCGCGCACCAGCACCGCCATCTGCGAGAAGGCGTGGCCCTGGCGGTGCAGGTCTTCGGCATCGGCGGCGACGCCGCGCGCTTCTTCTTCGGCGTCCCACACGCCGTTGACGCTGGATCTTCTCGCCGCTCTCGCCTTCGGTCCACAGCGTCTTGCCGAGGCGGCCCTTGTTGGCCGCGATCAGCCCGGAGGCCGCGCCCAGAATCGCCGGCGTCGAGCGGTAATTGCGTTCCAGGCGGATCACCTTGGCGCCGGGAAAATCGCGCTCGAAGCGCAGGATGTTTTCGACCTCCGCGCCGCGCCAGCCATAGATCGACTGGTCGTCGTCGCCCACCACGCAGACAATTGCCCGCGCTGCCCGCAAGCAGCTTCAGCCACAGATACTGGACGACATTGGTGTCCTGATATTCGTCGACCAGCATGAATTTGAAGCGCTCGCGATAGCTTTCCAGGATGTCGGGCTGCGTCTTCAGGATCGTCAGCGTCTCCAGCAAGAGATCGCCGAAATCGGCGGCGTTCAGCGCCTTCAGCCGCGCCTGATACATCGCGTAGAGCGTCTTGGCGCGGCCGTTGGCGAAGGCGTGGCTTTCGCTTTGCGGCACGTCGTCGGGGCGCCAGCCGCGGTTCTTCCAGCCGTCGATGATGCCGGCCAGCACGCGCGCCGGCCAGCGCTTCTCGTCGATGCCTTCGGCGCTGACGATCTGCTTCATCAGGCGCAACTGATCGTCGGCGTCGAGGATGGTGAAGTTCGATTTCAGCCCCGCCAGCTCGGCGTGATGGCGCAGCATCCGCGCGCCGATGGAATGGAAGGTGCCGAGCCATTGCATCCCTTCCACCACGCCGCCGATCAGCGCGCCGATGCGGTCCTTCATCTCGCGCGCGGCCTTGTTGGTGAAGGTGACGGCGAATATCTGCCCGGGCCAGGCGCGCCGCGTCGCCAATATGTGCGCCAGCCGCGTGGTCAGCACGCGCGTCTTGCCGGTGCCCGCGCCCGCCAAGCACCAGCACCGGCCCGTCCACCGTCAGTACCGCCTGGCGTTGTTCGTCGTTGAGACCGGAAAGATAGGCCGGCTCGCGCATGGGCGCGGCCGGTTCGGCGTCGGCGAAGGCCGCATCAAGCGGCTCGCGATAGCGGTTGGACTCGTCCGTCATGATTGGATAAATCTAGCAGCCGCCGGGGCCATTTGTCGTCTTTTTGTTCTCGGCTCGCAGGCTTTCTTTTTCCGCGACCGAACCGGGTTTGCCTACTCCATGATCGACAAGCGTGTTGCGACCATCGCCGAGGCCCTTCACGGCATCAAGGACGGCGCGGTCGTCCTCGTCGGCGGCTTCGGCATCGTCGGCCAGCCGCGCGCCCTGATCGAGGGGTTGATCGAGCAGGGCGCCAAGGACCTGACCATCGTCACCAACAATGCCGGCGGCGGTGGCGAAACCGGCCTTCCGCGGCTGATCGCGCTGGGCCGCGTGACAAAGCTGATCTGCTCCTATCCGCGCCCGACCACACCCACCTTCGACGAGCGCTACAAATCCGGAAAGCTGGAGCTTGAACTGGTGCCCCAGGGCACCATCGCCGAGCGCATCCGCGCCGCCGGTGCCGGCATCCCCGCCTTCTACACCGCCACCGGTGTCGGCACGCGGTTGGGCGAGGGCAAGGAGACCCGCGAATTCTATGGCCGCACTTATCTGATGGAGCGCGCGCTCCATGCCGATGTGGCGCTGATCGAGGCCTGGAGGGCCGACCGCTGGGGCAATCTCGATCTATCGCGGCTCGGGGCGGAACTTCAATCCGGTGATGGCGACGGCGGCGGAACTGACCATCGCCCAGAGCCAGCACATCGTGGGACTGGGCGAGCTCGATCCCGAAATGATCGTGACGCCCGGCATCTTCGTCAACCGCGTCGTGCATGTGCCCTGCGGCGATCCGCCGAGAGAATGAGGGCACGGGCGATGAACGCAGACCGCACAGGATCAAACCCCTCAACCGCGCACAGATGGCCGCGCGTCTGGCCCGCGACATCCCCGACGGCTGGTACTGTCAATCTGGGCGTTGGCCTGCCGACCAAGGTCGCCGATCACATCCCGCCCGACCGCGAGATGGTGCTGCATTCGGAGAACGGCATTCTCGGCATGGGGCCGACGCCGCCCGAGGACAAGATCGACACCTGGATCATCAACGCCTCCAAGCAGCATGTGACGCTGAGGCCGGGCGCGGCGCTCATCCATCACGCCGACAGTTTCGCCATCATCCGCGGCGGCCATATCGATTTGTGCGTGCTGGGCGCCTATGAGGTGGCCGAGAACGGCGACATCGCCAATTGGGCGACGCTGTCCAAGGACATCATCCCGGGCGTCGGCGGGGCGATGGATCTGGCCGCCGGCGCCAAGCGGCTGTGGGTCTTGATGGAGCACACCACCAAGGACGGAAAGAGCCGGATCGTCGAGCGCTGTTCCTATCCCCTGACGGCGGCGGGTGCGGTCAAGCGCGTCTACACCGATCTTGCGATCCTCGATGTCGGGCCTAAGGGATTCGAAGTGGTCGAAATGGCGCCGGGCGTCAGCTTCGATGCGCTGCAGGCTCGCACCGACGCCAGGCTCCGCATGGCAGAGGCGCGCTAATCCTTTTCGTCGAGCTTGTGGGCCTCGATGTCGCGCGCGGATTTTTCGGCGCATGCCTTGGCGAGCTTGCGCGCCGCTTTGGGCGTGCCGTGCTGGATGCGATTGGCTTCCGCCTTCGCGTCCTTCTCGCCGCGGGCCTTTTCCTTGCGCGCGCGGCGCAGATTGACGATCTCGGCCATGCCTCGAAACTAGGCCCGGTCCCTGGCTGCGGCAAGGGCGGCCAGCCGGAGCGCGCTCGCCAGCGGTTTCATTCCCCGCTCGCGGTCGACCTGGGCAACATAAGCCGAAAGGCTCTGGCCGGACGCCTTCGCGCACCCTTCCAAAACCGCCCAGAACTCGGGCTCCAGTGCCACCGATGTGCGGTGCTTCGAAAGCGTGAAGGAGCGCTTTTTCAGCATCTCACGGGCTTCGGTCGAGCACGGGGCAAAATCGCATCGTTTTCAGCGCCGCGGCAATCGCCTTGGCCCGCCGGCGCGGTTTCATCAGCAGGCGCGGGCGCCTCAGATCGCGCACGCGGCCGGCCATGACAATCGCGTTGCGCGGCCGCCATCCCGGCCGGTCGAGCAGGCGCACATTGCGCCACACGGCCCGCATGCGCGAGCCGATCTCGTGGGTCACCGGATCGTCGTCATCGGCGACGATGAGATTGGCCAGCGCGATGCCGCCGGGCGCGAGCCGCGCCTTGACGCGCCCGAAGAAGGCCGGCGTGGTCAGATGCGCCGGCATTTGCGGCCCGCGATAGGCGTCGAGCACGATGGCGTCGAATTTGCGCCGCGCGCGCGCCAGGAAGGCCGCGCCGTCGCCGACATGGATTTCGATCCCCTCCGGCATGGCGAAATAGGCACGGGCCAGCTCGACAATGGCCGGATCGATCTCCACCGCCACCACCTCGACGCCGGCGCGGTGAAGCATGGTGGCCAGCGTGCCGCCGCCCAGCCCGATCATGAGCACGCGGGCCGCGCCGGCCTGGCGCATCAGCCCGTACATGGCGTGATTGTATTCGGCGAGGCTGACGCCGTCGGCGTCGGCTTCGCTCTGCTGGGCGCCCTCCTGCCAATAGGAAACCGCGCCGGTGGCGTTGTTCTGCTCGATGACGAAGGGGACGGCGTTGAGCGGGGTGGGAGGATAGACCTTCGGTGCCATGTGCTAAGGACGCGCCGATACCGGAGACAATGGAACCTTATAGATAACTGCGTGAGTTTTGATCGGCATTTGCAGGACGACGGTGGCCGCAACGGCCAACAGAACAGCGCACGCGAACCGTCCACGGCGCAAAGTCTGGTTCTTTTGGCTCTTCCAGAGCGGTGGAAACAACAACACGATCGCGACGACAAAGCATGCGAGCGGGATAAGCGAAATAGACGCCATCGACGACGGCACTTGCCACGTTATCCAAGCCGCATAGAGCGAGGATAGTGCAAGCACAACAGTTGCTATCCAGGAGAGCATCGGTCTCTTGCAGGGCTCGTCACTTCGGCCCGATCATGTCTTCGGGCCGCACGATGGCATCGAATTCCTCCGCCGTGACGTATCCGCCCTTGAGCGCTTCCTCCTTCAGCGTGGTGCCGTTCTTGTGCGCGGTCTTGGCGATCTTGGCGGCGTTGTCGTAGCCGATCTTGGGCGCCAAGCGCCGTCACCAGCATCAGCGAGCGTTCGAGCCCGGCCTTGATGTTGTCGCGTCTGGGCTCGATGCCGGCCACGCAATTGTCGGCGAAGCTGACCGCGGCATCGGCCATCAGCCGCACGCTCTGCAGGAAATTGTAGGCCATCAGCGGGTTGTAGACGTTGAGCTCGAAATTGCCCTGGCTGTCGGCGAAGGTGATGGCGGCATTGTTGCCGAAGATCTGCACGCAGACCTGGGTCATCGCCTCGCATTGGGTCGGGATTGACCTTGCCCGGCATGATCGAGGAGCCGGGCTCGTTCTCCGGCAGCGCCAGTTCGCCCAGCCCCGAGCGCGGGCCGCTCCCCAGAAAGCGGATGTCCTGCGCGATCTTGAACAGGGATGCCGCCACCGTGTTGATGGCGCCGTGGCTGAAGACCATGGCGTCATGGGCGGCCAGCGCCTCGAATTTGTTGGGCGCGGTGGTGAAGGGCAGCCCCGTGATCGCTGCGATCTTGTCGGCCACGGCCTGCGCGAAGCCCACGGGCGCATTGAGCCCCGTGCCGACCGCAGTGCCGCCCTGGGCCAGTTGCATCAGTTTCGGCAGGCTCTGCTCGATGCGCTCGATGCCGTTTTCGATCTGCTGGGTGTAGCCGGAAAATTCCTGGCCCAGCGTCAAAGGCGTGGCGTCCTGCGTATGCGTGCGGCCGATCTTGATGATGCCGTTCCACGCCTGCGCCTTGTCGTTCAGCGCATTGCGCAGCGTCTGAAGCGCCGGGATCAGCCGGTGCACGACCTCTTCTGCGCAGGCGATGTGCATGGCCGTGGGATAGGTGTCGTTCGACGACTGGCTCATATTGACGTGGTCGTTGGGATGCACGGGCTTCTTCGAGCCCATCTCGCCGCCCAGCATCTCGATGGCGCGGTTGGAGATCACCTCGTTGGCGTTCATGTTGGATTGCGTGCCGGAGCCGGTCTGCCACACCACCAGCGGGAAGTGATCGTCGAGCTTGCCCTCGATCACCTCTTGCGCGGCGGCGACGATCGGCCTTGCCCAGCTTGGGATCGAGCCGGCCCAGTTCCATATTGGTCTCGGCGGCGGCCCGCTTGACGATGCCGAGCGCGCGCACGATGGGGGCGGGCTGCTTCTCCCAGCCGATCTTGAAATTGCCGAGGCTGCGCTGGGCCTGCGCGCCCCAATATTTGTCGGCGGGAACCTCGACGGGTCCGAAGGTGTCGGTTTCGGTGCGGGTCTTGCTCATGAGACGGCCTGAATGATTGTCCGGCCGTGTCTTAGCGCGGCGGAGTTGGCTGGTCCATCAACCAATGCCTATTTCTTCCGGAAGGAATCGAGGCTGACCACTTCGCCCGGCGTGGGCGCGGGCGCGGGCTTTTCGGCCTCGGTCTCCTGTTCGGCCGCGGGCTGGGCGGGAACGGCGGCCTCCGACCCCGGCGTGGGCTTGAACTGGAGGCCGAACTGCACGCCCGGATCGGCGAAGGCGGTCAGCGCCGCGAATGGAATCGAAAGCGTGGCCGGCAGCTTCTTGAAGGTCAGCGTCACCTCGAAATGTTCCTCATCGACCTTCATGCCCCAGAACTGGTGCTGAAGCACCACGGTCATTTCTTCGGGATATTGCTCGCGCAGGAATTGCGGAATTTCGACGCCGGGGAAATGGGTCTTGAAGGTCAGATAGAAATGATGGGAGCCGACGAGCCCCTGCTTCTCAACAGTGCGCAGCGCCCCGCGCACGACGCCGCGCAGCGCCGCATCGGTCAGGCCCTCGTAGCCGATATAGTCCTTCGCCATTCACGGTCCCGGGTTTGGTAAGAGACTAAGCGTGGCCGCGTCTCTGTCAATCGCGGAACCTGGGGGCGAGGCCAGCCTTACACAAGCGTATCCAGCAACGCCGGTTCGTAACCGGCAATTTCCGCGAATTTTCCGCTGCGGATCTTGTTCGGCCAGTCCGGATTGGCGAGCAGCGCGCGGCCGATCGCGACCATGTCCACGTCGCCGCGTTCCAGCATGGTGCACAATCCTTCCAGATGCGCCTCGCTCGCGCCCGCGCCCCTCTGGCGGAATGCGGTGTGGAAATCGGCATTGAGGCTGACCGAGCCCACCGTCATGGCCGGCAGACCCGTGATCCTCTTGGCCCAGCCCGCGAGATTGAGCTGCGCATCGTGATCGGGGAATTCCGGCTCCCAGAAACGCCGCGTCGAGGCGTGGAAGATGTCGACGCCCGCACGCGCCAGCGGAACCAGAAGCCGTTCGAGTTCGGATGGATCGCGCACGAGCCTGGCCGTGTAATCCTGCAGCTTCCATTGCGAGAAGCGGAAGCTGATCGGAAACCCGGCGCCCACGGCCGCGCGCACCGCCGTCACGATCTCGCAGGCCAGTCTCGTGCGGGCCTCGAGCGAGCCGCCATAGCCGTCTTCGCGCCGGTTGGTGCCCTCCCACAGGAACTGGTCGATCAGATAGCCATGGGCGCCGTGCAGCTCGACGCCGTCGAAGCCGAGGCGGCGGGCGTGGCCCGCGCTTGCCGCAAAGCCCGCCACCACGGCATCGATGTCGGACTGGGTCATGGCTTCGGCGACCATTTCGCCGCCCGGCCGCGCGATGCCGCTGGGGCTCATGCTGGGCGCGTCGGGGTAGGGCCCGGTGCCGGCCGCCCGCGCGATGCCCTGATGCCAGAGCTGCGGCATGATGTGGCCGCCGGCCGCACACACCGCCGCCAGTACGGCGGCCCAGCCGGCCAGCGATTTCTCGCCGAAAAAGGCGGGAATGGCGGCATCGTTGGTGGCCGAAGGGTGGTCGGGCGCGGTGCCTTCGGTGATGATCAGGCCCACGCCGCCCTCGGCGCGGCGGCGGTAATAGGCGGCCACATCGGGCCCCGGAACCTGGCCTGGCGAGTGCTTGCGCGTCATCGGCGCCATGGCGATGCGGTTGGGAAGCTCGAGCGCCTTCAGCGGGAAGGGCCGGAACAGGGCGTCCGCGGAGATCATAGGCGGCATTCCACTCCTGATTGCGATTGGGTCTAACGGGTGCACGAGCCGCATGCTATTGGCAAGCCGTCAGTCAAATCGATGAGCACGCCCGAATCCGCCGCCCCGTCCGCCGCCCAAGCGCCGTCCGCGCTGGCGCTGCTGCGTGTGTTCCACCACCGCAATTACCGGCTGTTCTTTTCCGGCCAGCTGGTGTCGCTGATGGGCACCTGGATCACAAATGTGGCGCAGGGCTGGCTGGTCTATGCGCTCAGCCATTCGCCCTTCCTCCTGGGTCTGACATCGTTTGCCAGCACGGTGCCGGTGTTCTTCATCACCTCCTTTGGCGGCATGGTCGCCGACCGCGTCGATCGCCGAAAGCTGCTGATGGTGACGCAGTCGCTCGCCATGCTTCAGGCCGCGACGCTGGCGGTGCTGACACTGACGGGCGTGGTGCAGGTGTGGCAGATCGTGGCGCTCGCCTTGTTCAAGGGCGTCGTCAACGCCTTCGACGTGCCCACGCGCCAGGCCTTCACCATCGACATGGTCGGCCGCGAGGATCTGCGCAATGCGATCTCGCTCAATTCGATCATGTTCAATCTCGCGCGCGTCGTGGGGCCGACCGTCGCCGGGATCATCATCGCGGTGGCGGGCGAGGGCATCTGCTTCGCCATCGACGCGGTTTCCTACGGCGCGGTGCTGGTGGGGCTGTTTCTCATAGCGGTGCCGGTCAGGCCGCGGCGCACGCCGGGCCGGCCGCTTCAGGAAATGCGCGACGGATTCCGCTATGCTTGGAATTCGCCGCAGATCCGCATCTCGCTTCTGATGGTGGCGGCGTGCGCGGCCTTCGGCGCTTCCTATGTCTCGCTGATGCCGGCGGTGGCCCGCGATGTGCTGCATCAGGACGCGCGCGGGCTCGGCTTCATGATGGGCGCGGTCGGCATCGGCGCGCTGGCCGGGGCCTATGGGCTCGCCCGCATCCACGAGCGCCATCTGATGCTGACGCCGATCCTGGCGGCGGCCTGTTTTGGGCTGTCGCTGGTCGCCTTCGCCAATTCGCATGTCCTACTGCTGTCGATGGCGTTTCTGGTGCCGGTGGGCGGCAGCCTGGTGCTTCTCGGCGGCTCGACCAACACCATCATCCAGACCGTGACCCACGATCACGTGCGCGGGCGCATCGTCGCGTTCTACACCATGAGCTTCATGGGGATGATGCCGTGGGGGGCGCTGACGCTGGGCTGGCTGGCGGGATTTATCGGCGTCGGCGAGGCGGTGATGCTGGGCGGCTTTATCTGCATCGCGGCGGCGGCGGCGGCCTTCTACGCCCGCCACGGCCGCTTCGATCTCGCCCGCCCCGGCCCCGCGCCGGGGGAATAAAAAAAGAGATGAGGGAAAGCGGGGAGCTTCTGTTGCCCGGTGCGCCCGCAAGGCCGCGCCTGCGCGGCTTGCCACTAGAAACAAGAGGGACACCGCTATCTGGGAGAGGAAAGCGGGGAGCTTCTGTTGCCCGGTGCTCCCCGAAACCGCGCTTGGCTAACCGTAGTTAGGCAGCGAGGGCCATTTCATTATCGTTGGCACCTGTACGAGTAGCCCGATAACGGCGGATACCATACCGAGCGAAAGGATCAGCCTTTACACGTCTGTCGATCCTGTTTCGCCCCCACAGATCCTCCTGAGCCCTCCTTGAAGGGCAGGTGGTGGAGGCGCCGGGTACCGCCCCCGGGTCCAGTCCGCTTATTACGCAGCCGTTTATCGCCATAGTCCGGGCAAGCCCGAACCCTTCTAATATAGGCAGCTGCGGGTTAAGACTTAAAGCGCTTGACGAAATTTTCTTTTTGTAACTACAAATAAATGAAGATCGAATACGATCCCGCCAAGAGCGAAACGAACGCGCGCGAGCGCGGGCTTGCCGTTCGATCTGGTGGAACGGAATTCGACTGGGATCGACGGCGTATTTTCCGAAGACGATAGCGCTTCCCTTATCCGGAGCGCCGTTCGTGGCGATTGGGCTTCATCGGCGACAGGCTGCACGTCGTTTGCTTTACCCCGATCGAAGGTGGCATCCGGGTCATCAGCTTTCGCAAGGCGAATGATCGCGAGAGTAAGAAGATATGAAGAAAAGAAAACCGCTGACCGATAAGGATGGTGAAGTTCGGGAACTGACCAAGCGAGGATATTCGCGCCATGCGGCCGCTGTCGGAGGTCTGTGCCGGAATTGGCGGAGCTCGTTCGCGGCCGCGGCGAGCGCGGGCCGCAGAAGGCGCCGACCAAGCAGCAGGTCACGCTCCGCCTCGACCGCGATGTGGTGGAACGTTCCGCTCCACCGGCCCCGGCTGGCAAGGCCGCATCAACGAGGCGCTAAGAGGGTCAAGGTGGGCTAGACTGCCTCCGGAATTGGCGACGGAGCCCATGCGCCAATATCACGATCTGATGGAACGCGTGCTCAAGACGGGCGTCGGAAAAGCGCGACCGCACCGGCACCGGCACGCTCTCGGTCTTCGGCCATCAGATGCGCTTCGATCTGGCCGAAGGCTTTCCGCTCGTCACCACCAAGAAGCTCTACACCAAGGCCATCATCTATCGAGCTGTTGTGGTTCCTGCGCGGCGACACCAATGTCCATTGGCTGCGCGAGCACGGCGTCACCATCTGGGACGAATGGGCCGACGAGACTGGCGATCTCGGCCCGGTCTATGGCCATCAATGGCGCTCCTGGCCCGATGGGACAGGCGGCACCATCGACCAGATCGCCAATCTGATCGCCGACATCAAGCGCAATCCCGATTCGCGCCGGCTGATCGTCACCGCCTGGAACCCGGCCGACGTGCCGAAGATGGCGCTGCCGCCCTGCCACTGCCTGTTCCAGTTCTATGTCGCGAACGGGCGGCTGTCCTGCCAGCTCTATCAGCGCTCGGCCGACATCTTCCTGGGCGTGCCGTTCAACATCGCCTCCTATGCGCTTCTCACCATGATGGTGGCGCAGGTGACGGGCCTCAAGCCCGGCGAATTCATCCACAGCTTCGGCGACGCCCATCTCTATCTCAATCATCTCGATCAGGCGCGCGAGCAGCTTTCGCGCACAGCCTTATGCGCTGCCGACGATGCGCATCGATCCCGACGGTGACAGACATCTTCGCTTTCAACTACGAAGATTTCACGCTCGAGAACTACCACGCCCATCCGCACATCAAGGCCGAAGTCGCGGTGTGAATGCGAAAAAGGCCCCGGCTTTCGCCGGGACCCTGTTTCGCGTTGAACGAGATACGTGCGGGGCTCAGTAGAACAGCCCGTACTCCACGCGCACGATGGAACCGTCATAGGTGTCGATCAGCATGGCATCGGGCCCATACCGCACCCACGTGAATCCGACCGGCGCGGCAACCAGGCCGAACTGGCTGTAATTGCCGATCCAGTAGTTCTGCGCCCAATAGGCCCGGGGCAGAACGCCGCCATAGCTCCAGCGGCGATAGCTGTAGCCCGTTGGCGCGAGATAGGCGTTATAACGGTAGCGGCGCGTGGCCTGGCGTTCTTGGCGCAAGTCCTGGCGATAGCGCAGGCGCTCGGTCTGTGTGAGCTGCCTTTCCTGCTTCAGGTTCTGGCGCTGCGCCTGCACTTTGCGGCTCTGCTGGTTCAGGCTGCGTTGCTCGGCGCGCTGCCGGGTCGTGACCGCGGCGTTGTGCCTGGCTTTGGCCTTGTTCGCCTTTTTCTGGTCGGTTTGCTGTGCGAGCTGCGTTTGGCTTTGGTTGTTGTGGTTGTACGATTGTGCATAGGCGGCGGTCGAGAGTAGAAAAACTGCTGTCGCGGCGGCCATCACGGGGGTCTTCATGGTTTCTCCTTAAACCCATTCTTGGGCTTACCATCGATAACGCGCAATTCGACCGCCGGTTCCTGCCGGCGTTTACGCTGTGGCGCGGCGCTTCTATTGTCCGCTGTCGCCGCCGCCGTTCCGCCAGGAGAGTTCCGCCGTGCCGCCGCTTGCCATTCGCGCCGCCTGCCCGTCCGATGCCGCGCTGATTTTCTCGCTGGTGCGCGAGCTCGCCGACTACGAAAAGCTTTCGCACGAAGTCGCGGCGGGCGAGGCCGGCATTGCCGCCGCGTTGTTCGGCGAAAATCCGCGCGTCTTCTGCGACATCGCCGAATGGGACGGCGAGGCCTGCGGCTTCGCGCTGTGGTTCGCCACCTATTCGACCTTCCGGGGCGCGCACGGTCTCTATCTCGAGGATCTGTTCGTGCGGCCGGCGATGCGCGGCAGGGGCATCGGCAAGGCGCTGCTCGCCCGCCTCGCCAAACGCGCATGCGAAGAAGGCTGCGCGCGGCTGGAATGGGCGGTGCTCGGCTGGAACGCGCCCTCCATTGCCTTCTACGAGACGCTGGGTGCGGCGCCGCTCGACGACTGGCGGCTCTATCGTCTCAGCGGCGAAGCGCTGGAAAGGCTGGCGCGGACATGATCCCGATCTCGCTCGTCGTTGCGCGCGCAACGGACGGCACCATCGGCGATCGCGGCGCCATGCCCTGGCACATCTCCGACGACATGCGCCGCTTCAAATCGCTGACCATGGGAAAGCCCGTGATCATGGGCCGCAAGACCTGGGAGTTGCTGCCGAAGAAGCCGCTGCCCGGCCGCACCAACATCGTGGTGACGCGCGATCCCGCCTTCGCCGCCGATGGCGCGATCGTCGCGCGCAATATCGACGACGCGCTCAAGCGTGCGGCGTCCGAAATTCCAAACGAGGTCATGGTGATCGGCGGCGCCGAGATCTTCGCCGCCGCTCTGCCGCGCGCCACCCGGGTGCATCTGACCGAGATCGATGCCGATTTCGCGGGCGACACGGTCATGCCTGCTTTCGATCCGCAGGAGTGGCGCGAGGTCGCACGCGAAGCGCACGTCACCGAAGATGGCCTTGCCTATGCCTATGTCACTCTGGAGCGGCGCTAGCGGCGCGCCAGATACTCCGACAGCGCGACGGCCTGATTGTGCTCGGTGTCGCGCGCCGAATAGAGCAGGGTCACGCGACCCTTCTTCATCAGCGCGCGCAGCTTCGCCACTGCTTCGGGCGCGGCATCGAGCTCGGCCCAATAGCGCTTGCGGAATTCGTTCCAGCGCTCGGGCCGGTGCGCGAACCATTTGCGCAATTCCGAACTTGGCGCGATCTCCTTGAGCCAGATCGCGTCGGCCAGCTTCTCCTTGCTGATACCGCGCGGCCAGATGCGGTCCACGAGCACGCGCCGGCCGTCGCTCGCCTCGGGCGGATCGTAGACGCGCTTGATCCGCGGCGCGGCCATGGCCTCACTCGATCACGATCTTGGGTGCGGCGCGCGTGGGCGTCTGAAGCCGCGCGGCGACGTTCTTCGCGACCTGTGCGAAGGCTTCGGCCTCGTGGCTGTCGGGCGCCAGCGCTACGATGGGCGTGCCGGCGTCGGAGGTTTCGCGGATCGAGCCGCACCAGCGGAATCTCGCCCAGGAACGGCACGCCCAGCTTTTCGGCCGTCGCGCGCGCGCCGCCGTGGCCGAAGATGTGGCTCTCGTGCCCGCAATTGGGGCAGACGAACACGCTCATGTTCTCGACCATGCCGAGGATCGGCACCTGCGTCTTGCGGAACATGGCGATAGCCTTGCGCGCATCGATCAGCGCGATGTCCTGCGGCGTCGAGACGATCACCGCGCCTTTCAGCGGCACGCGCTGGGCCATCGTCAATTGCGCGTCGCCGGTGCCCGGCGGCATGTCGACCACCAGAACGTCCAGCGGCGCCCAGGCGACGTCGTTCATCATCTGCGTCAGCGCCGACTGCACCATCGGCCCGCGCCAGATCATCGGCGTGTCTTCGCCGACCAGAAAGCCGATCGACATGGTCTTGATGCCGAATTTCTCGATCGGATAGAGCTTCTTGCCGTCGCTTTCGGGCTTGTCGGTGATGCCGAACAGGCGCGGCACAGATGGGCCGTAGATGTCGGCGTCGAGCAGGCCCACTTTCAATCCCAGCTCGCGAAAGCGCCAGCGCCAGATTGACCGCGACTGTCGATTTGCCGACGCCGCCCTTGCCGCTGGCCACCGCGATGATGGCGGCAACGCCCGGGATGCCGGCCATGTGCGGGGCCTGCCGCGCTTGCTGCGCGGGCCCGTGGCCGTGGGCATGCGGTTGTGGCGCCTGCGCGGCCGCGACTTTCGCGATGCGCGGTCAGCACCGCCGTCACCGAGAGTCACGCCGGGCAGCGCGTGCCACCGCGTCCTCGCAGGCCTTGCGCAGGGGCTCGGCGGCTGCGCCCGCGCGCTGCCGGCACTTCGAGCGCAGAAGCCGACATGGCTGCCCTTGATGCACGAGTCCCTGGATCATGCCGGTGGCTGTCACCGATTTGCCGCTCGCCGGATCGATCACGGCGGCGAGCGCGGCCAGCACATCGTCTCGCGTCGGTTGAGCCATTGTCATTCCTCGAAATATCCGTCGATTTCGGTGCCGAGCAGCAGGAAACCTCGAAAATCGCAAGCGCATCGCGTCCAGGCTTCATTGCGCGCCCGCCCGGATGCACATATAACCGCCGGGCCCCTCGAAACCAAGGAAACCGATCAGCGTCCATCGGGTCGCAGGGGTTGCCGATTTGGCACCGCTGTTCGTTACGCAAGCATTCGGGAAACGGCCATGCCTTGGACCAACCAATCAGGCGGAAACGGCGGAGAAGCGGACGGGCCATGGGGCCGTCCGCCGTCCGGCGGCGGCAGTGGCGGTCCGCAGCCGCCCGATCTCGAGGAACTTGCTGCGCCGCAGCCCAGGCCGCTGGCGCAGCATGATCCCGCGCGGGCCTGGCGGCATGCGGCGGCGCGCTGGCGCTGATCGCGCTCGCCGCCGTGGTGGTGTGGCTGCTCTCCGGCATCTATTCGGTCGGCGCCGACGAGCAGGGCGTGGTCTTGCGCTTCGGCCAGTTCGTCGCGCGCACCGGGCCGGGCATCAATTATCATCTGCCCTGGCCGATCGAGACGCGTGCGAGACGCCGAAGGTCACGCGCGAGAACCAGATCAATATCGGCTACCGCACAGCTCGACGACGGCACGCTCCGAGCGAGGTGCCGACCGGAAAGCCTGATGCTGACCGGCGACGAGAACATCGTCGACATCAATTTCACCGTGTTCTGGGTGATCAAGGACGCCGCGAACTATCTCTTCAACGTCGAGAATCCCGGATGCCGGCCGATCAAGGCGGTGGCCGAAAGCGCCATGCGCGAAGTCGTCGGCGAGAACCAGATCGAGCCCATCCTCACCCAGGACCGCGAGCCGATCCAGGTCGAGGTGCGCGAGCTGATGCAGAAGACGCTCGATTCCTATGGCGCCGGCGTCACCATCACCCGCGTGCAGATGCAGAAGGCCGATCCGCCGGGCAGGTGATCGACGGCCTATCGCGACGTGCAGGCCGCGCTGCGCCGACCAGGAGCGCATGCGCAACGAGGGCGAGGCCTACGCCAACAAGGTGATCCCCGAGGCGCGCGGCCAGCGCCGCGCAGATCGTGCAGGAGGCCGAAGCCTATAAGCAGCAGGTGATCGCCGAGGCCAGCGGCGACGCCAAGCGCTTCCTGTCCGTCTCGGCGAATACAAGCAGGCGCCCGACGTCACCCGCCGGCGCATGTATCTCGAAACCATGTCCAAGATCCTGGGCGAAACCGAACAAGACCGTGATCGACGATTCGGTGCGGCAAGGGCGTGGTGCCCTATCTGCCGCTGCCGGCGCTGAAGGCGTCGGGCTCCAACACCGGGGTCACCGTGACCGAGGGCCCGGTCGCGCCGGTAACGCCGGCCGCGCCAGGTTCGGCAGCGACCGATAGCGGCGGAGGAGCCGCGCAATGAACACGCACCGCCGGATTCATCGCCGCCATCGTCGTCGTGCTCGCGATCATCGTCGGCCTGTCGAGCGTCTACACGGTCGACATGACCGAACAGGCGCTGGTGCTTGCAGTTCGGCGAGCCGCATCGCGGTCGTCACCGATCCCGGCCTGCACGTCAAGCTGCCCTTCGTGCAGGACGTGGTTTATGTCTCCAAGCAATGCTCAATCTCGACGGCCCCTCCGAGGAGGTGATCGCCGCGGACAAGAAGCGCATGGTCGTGGACGCCTTCGCCCGCTGGCGCATCACCGATCCCTTGCTCTTCTACCAGTCGCTGACCAATCAGCAGATCGCGACGATCCGGCTGACGCCGATTCTGTCCTCCAATGTGCGCCGCGTGCTGGGCTCGCAGAATTTCGCCGCCGTGCTCTCGGGCAAGCGCGCCGCGCTGATGACCGACATCCGCAACAACATGAATCAGGACGCCGCCAGTTTCGGCATCAAGGTGGTGGACGTGCGCATCCGCCGGGCCGACTTGCCGCGAGCAGAACGCGAAGCCATCTACCAGCGCATGCAGAAGGAGCGCGAACGCGAGGCGGCCGAATACCGCGCCGAAGGCCAGGAGACCGCGCAGCGCATCAAGGCGCGCGCCGACCGCGAGGTCACGGTCTTGACCGCCGAGGCGACGCGCGAATCGCGAAATCCTGCGCGGCGAGGGCGATGCCGAGAAGACCCTCATCCTCGGCCAGGCCTACGGCCAGGATCCGGAATTCTTCGCCTTCTACCGTTCGATGCAGGCCTATACCGGATGCCTTCAAGGGCGACGACACCACCATGGTGCTGTCGCCCAACAGCGAGTTCTTCCAGTATTTCGGCAACGGCGGAACGGGCAAGAAATAGGCACCCTTGCGGACGCGGCGCCCGCACCCCATCTGTCGGTTTCGGCCAGGCATGGGGCGGGGCCGTCAGCAGGGGGACCCTCCCCCCCGGGGGGTAGGCCCGAATGGGCGAAAACGCGAAAACAACCTCCAGGCGAAAATCGCGGAGAAACAAGGAGATGGCGAAAACCGGTGTTCCGGTGCTCGCGCCCAAGCCCAAAGGCGGCGCGCCCACGGGCAACAAAAATGCGCTGAGCCATGGCCGCTTCACGGCCGCAGCCCGCGCCGGCCGCGCCGAGGCCTTCGCCGCCCGGGCTGAAGCCCGCGCCAGGCGCGCCGAGGGCCGCAGGCTTCTGGCCCGCGTCCGCGCCTTCCTCGCCGCAGCGGACGAACGGCTGCGTTTGTGCCGCGAAAGTGACTGCGTGTCTGTTGCCGAGGCGGGCGATGATGTATCTCAGTAGGGCTTCGCGCCGCGTGCGCGGATCGAGGATGGCCAAGTTCGATGCGTGAGTCCGCTTTTTCGTTCCTGCGTCTGTCGCGCGGCGGCAGGCGCCGGGCTGCGTTCGGGCGCGCGCTGGCGGCGATGATGGTGGCGGCGCCCGCCGCGGCGGCGCTGACCGCGCCGATCCCGGCAATCGCCCGTCCGGCCCCCGATTCCTTCGCCGATCTGGCGCAGCGCCTGCTGCCCACCGTGGTCAACATCGCCACCGAGCAGACGCTCAAGAATCTCGGCCCGCAGGCAAGCCTGCCCAATCTGCCGCCGGATTCGCCCCTGAACGATCTCTTCAAGCAGTTCCTCGACCGCAACCGCGACATGCCGCGGCACGTCACCTCGCTGGGCTCGGGCTTCATCATCGATCCCAGCGGGCTGATCGTCACCAACAACCATGTCATCGACAATGCCGACCAGATCATGGTCACGCTCAACGACGGCACCTCGCTCAAGGCCAAGCTCTTGGGCCGCGACGAGAAGACCGATCTGGCGCTGCTCAAGGTCACGTCCAAATCGCCGCTGCCCTAGGTGAAGTTCGCCGATTCCGACAAGGCGCGCGTCGGCGACTGGGTGATCGCCATCGGCAATCCTTTCGGGCTTGGCTCGACGGTGACGGCCGGCATCGTCTCGGCCCGCAACCGCGACATCGACGCCGGCCCCTATGACGACTTCATCCAGACCGACGCCCCCATCAACCGCGGCAATTCCGGCGGGCCGCTGTTCGACATGGACGGCGACGTGATCGGCATCAATTCGGAGATCTTCTCGCCGAGCGGCGGCTCGGTCGGCATCGGCTTCGCCATTCCCGCCAATCTCGCGCGCGATATCGTCGATCAGCTGCGCAAATTCGGCCAGACGCGCCGGGGCTGGATCGGCGTGCGCATCCAGTCGGTGACCGACGACATCGCCGAGGGCATGGGCCTCGACAAGGCCTCGGGCGCGCTCGTCGCCGAGGTCACCGCGGGCGGTCCGGCCGCCAAGGCGGGCATCAGGAACGGCGACGTGATCGTCGGTTTCGACGGCAAGCCGGTGGCGGATTCGCGCGCATTGCCGCGCCTCGTCGCCGACGCGCCGGTGGGCAAGGCCGTCAGCATCGACATCATCAGGAACCACAAACAAGAGACCAGGAAAGTGGTGCTGGCGCTCGCTCAAGGAGGAGCCCGGCAGCGCGCCCGCCGCCGGCCGGCCCAAGGCCAAGACCGCGGCGCCGTCGGGGCTCGGGCTCTCGCTGTCGGCGCTCGACAACGATCTGCGCACCCGCTTCCATCTGGGCAAGGACCTCCACGGCGTCGTCGTCACCGACGTCGATCCCGGCAGCGAGGGGGCGATGAAGAATTTCCGCGCCGGCGACGTCATCGTCGAGATACAGAACACCCCCGTGCGTTCGCCCGATGAGCTGATGACGCGCATCGCTGCCGACAAGAAGGCCGGCCACAAGGTGGTGGTGATGCTGGTCAGCCGCGGCGGCAACCTCACCTTCGTGGCCGTCCGCATCGGCGCGGGCTGACCTAGAGCGGATCATCGTTTCACAGAATCGACGATCCGCTCCAATTCCTTGTTTTCACGCAATTCCGGACGGAAAACCGGTTCCCACTTTTCCTGGAATTGCTCTAGTCGCGCACGAATTCGTCGTCGCGATAGCCCTGCAGATAGAGCAGGCCTGTCAGGTCGCCATGGTCGATGCGCGCGGCCGCGGCTTCGGCCACCACCGGCTTGGCATGGAAGGCGACGCCCAGCCCTGCGCGCTGGATCATGGCCAGATCGTTGGCGCCGTCGCCGACCGCCAGCACCTCGTCGAAGGCCAGCCCGCGCGCGCCCACCGCCTGCTGCAATGCGTCGAGCTTGGCGTCGCGGCCCAGGATCGGCTCGCCGACGCGGCCGGTGAGCGCCTCGCCGTCGTCGATCAGCATGTTGGCCTGATGGCTCTCGAAGCCCGCGGCCAATGCGACGCGCGGCCGAGAAGAAGGTGAAGCCGCCTGAGACCAGCATCGCGTGCGCGCCGTGCCGGCGCATCGTCGTGACGAGTTCGCGCGCGCCGTCCGTCAGGCGGATGCGCTCCGCCATCACCTGCTCCAGCGCGTCGAGCCCGAGCCCCTTGAGCAGCGCCACGCGCTCGCGCAGCGCCGGCTCGAAGGCGATCTCGCCCGCATGGCGCGCTCGGTGATGGCGGCGATCTCCGGCTTCAACCCCGCCATGTCGGCCAGCTCGTCCAGGCACTCCGCCGTGATGATGGTGGAATCCATGTCGGCGATCAGCAGCTTCTTGCGACGGCGCTCGCTCGCCACCACATTGATGTCAGCGGCGACGCCGCCGGCTGCCGCCCGCGCCGCCGCAAGGATCGCCTCGGGGTCTCCCATGAAGGCGATGTCGAAGGCGCGCTCGGCGGCGAGCCAGGAGATCTCGCCGGCCACGCCATGGGCCGCGACGGCCGCGCGCAAGGGCCCCGCCAGTTCGCCGGCATCGGCCGAAACCACGTTCAGCACGGAAGGAAACAATTCGGCCAATGTCGCATCCTTGGCAGAGCGGACCGCAACCATCATGTTGCGTCCGTCGCAACACGGGGCCCTGCCGATGTCCGTAGATGCCGTGCTTATCGCAGGGCCGACCGCGAGCGGCAAGTCGGCCGCCGCCCTGGAACTCGCGCTGGCGATTGGCGGGGCGATCGTCAACGCCGACTCGATGCAGGTCTATGGCGAGCTCCAGGTGCTGACGGCGCGGCCGTCCGCCGCCGAGATGGCGCGCGTGCCGCATCTGCTCTACGGCCATGTCACGGTGCACGAGCCCTATTCGGTCGGCCGCTACCAGAGCGATGCCGCCGCCACCCTCGCCGAGGTCCGCGCCGCGGGCCGCATCCCCATCTTCGTCGGCGGCACCGGGCTCTACTTCGCCGCCCTGACCGAAGGCCTGGCCGACATCCCGCCGGTGCCCGCAACATGTCCGCGCCGCCGTCCGCGCCCGCCGCGCTACGCCTCGGTCCGGAGGCCTTCTTCGCCGAGCTCGCCGGCCGCGATCCCGTGGCTGGCGCCCGCCTCCGCCCCGGCGACACCCAGCGGACGCTGCGGGCCATGGAGGTGATCGAGGCTACCGGCCGGCCGCTCTGCGACTGGCAGGCCGGGGGGGGCAAGGCGGTGCTGGCCGGCCTTGCGCTCGCCCGGTTCGTGCTCGCCCCGCCGCGGGCCGAGCTGCACGCCCGGATCGATGCCCGCTTCGAAGCCATGCTGGCGGCCGGCGCACTGGAGGAGGCCCGGGCCCTGGCGGACCTCGATCCCTCCCTGCCGGCCGCCAAAATCCTGGGTTTGCGCCCCCTCCAGGCGCTAGCCTGCGGCGAGATGGAGCGGCAGGAGGCCGTCGCCGCCGCCACCGCCGCCACCCGCCAATACGCCAAGCGCCAGCTGACCTGGTTCCGGCACCGGATGGCCGATTGGACATGGGTCGAAGTGGTGAATTTGAGCAACATCATTCCGAAAAAGCTGTCACAGCTCATATGAAATTGCTTGACGCCGATTCGGACCGCCAATATTTTGCACGTGCACAATTGATCGGCCGGGCAGATGCTCACACTCGTAGTTATTGCGACGCCGCTGGACGGACGGGGATAGGCCCCCGGTCATCCCGAAGGGCGGCGTTTGCAAAGGGGCGGTGACGCCCCTTTCGCTTTTCGGCCGGCACATGACAGTCCGGCGCATGACTGGCAAGGACGTCCACCATGGACAAAGACGGAACGGCAATGACGATGGGCTTGACGGAAGGGGCGATGGAACTGAGCGGGGCGGAGATCGTGATCCGCGCACTCAAGGACCAGGGCGTCAAGCACATCTTCGGCTATCCCGGCGGCGCGGTGCTGCCGATCTACGACGCGCTGTTCGCCGACGAGCGACATCGTCCATGTGCTGTGCCGTCACGAGCAGGGCGCGGCTCACGCCGCCGAAGGCTATGCGCGCTCCACCGGCAAGCCGGGCGTGGTGCTGGTCACCTCCGGTCCCGGCGCCACCAACGCGGTCACCGGCCTCACCGACGCGCTGATGGATTCGATCCCGATGGTCGTGCTGACGGGCCAGGTCGCCACCCATCTCATCGGCAACGATGCCTTCCAGGAATGCGACACCGTCGGCATCACGCGGCCCTGCACCAAGCACAATTGGCTGGTGAAGGACGTGAACGATCTGGCGCGCGTGATGCACGAGGCGTTCCAGATCGCGACCACCGGCCGGCCGGGCCCGGTGGTCGTCGATATCCCCAAGGACGTCCAGTTCAAGAAGGGGGCCTATGTCGCCCCCGAGTCGGTCCAGCATCGCACCTACCGGCCCAAGACCGATCCCGAGCTGGGCGTCATCGTCAAAGCGGTCGAGATGATGGCGGCGGCGAAGAAGCCCGTCTTCTACACCGGCGGCGGCATCATCAATTCAGGGCCGGAGGCGAGCCGGCTGTTGCGCGAACTGGTGCAGCTAACCGGCTTTCCCATCACCTCGACGCTGATGGGGCTGGGCGCCTATCCGGCCTCCGATCCGCAATGGCTCGGCATGCTGGGCATGCACGGCACCTATGAAGCCAACAACGCGATGCACGATTGCGACGTGATGATCTGCCTGGGCGCGCGCTTCGACGACCGCGTGACCGGCGCGGATCGACAAGTTCTCGCCGGATTCGAAGAAGATCCATCTCGATATCGATGCCTCGCAGATCAACAAGAATGTGCGGGTCGATCTGCCCATTGTCGCCGATGCGGCCAAGGCGCTGAAGGAGATGCTGCACTTCTGGAAGACGCAGAAGACGAAGGTCGATTCCGCGGCGCTGGCGGCATGGTGGAAGCAGATCGAGGCCTGGCGGGCGCAGAATCGCTCACCTACAAGCCCTCCAAGACTGATCAAGCCGCAATATGCGATCGACCGGCTCTACGAGGCTCACGCGCGGCCGCGACGTCTACATCACCACCGAGGTCGGCCAGCACCAGATGTGGGCGGCCCAGCGCTTCAGGTTCGAGGAGCCAAACCACTGGATGACGTCCGGCGGGCTCGGCACCATGGGCTACGGCTTGCCGGCTTCCATCGGCGTGCAGATGGCCCATCCCGATGCCCTGGTCATCGACATCGCCGGCGAAGCCTCTGTGCAGATGACGATGCAGGAGATGTCGACCGCCGTGCAGCACGATCTGCCGGTCAAGATCTTCATCCTGAACAACCACTATATGGGCATGGTGCGCCAGTGGCAGCAGATTGCTGCACGGCGGGCGCTATTCGCATTCCTATTCGGAGGCGCTGCCGGATTTCGTCAAGCTGGCCGAGGCCTTCGGCTGCGTGGGCTTGCGCGCCGACACGCCCGACGAGCTCGACGCCAAGATCAGCGAGATGATCAATGTGCGCAAGCCGGTGCTGTTCGATGTCCGGGTCGACCCCAAGGAGAACTGCTATCCGATGATCCCGAGCGGGGCGGCGCACAACGAGATGATCCTGTCGGACGCCGAAGAAGCCGCCGAAGTCAGCGACGCAGGAAAGATGCTGGTCTGATGCGTTATCTTTACGTCAAATGGCTGCATAAGAATCCGGGCGATCCAATTCACCTGTACAGCGAGATCGACGATCAATCGTACGAATGTCGCAAGGTTGAGATCTACGCGGACGGTCGAAAGGGATTTGCCGACGCGAGCGAACAGGCGGGAGGCACGATTCTCGGAAGCATGCCGGTCCCGCCGCTCGCCGAAATCGCAACTCAGTCGGAATTCGAAGCAAAGGAAGTTCCCGCGGAGGTTTTCCAGAACATATGGATCAAACGTCGATGAGGGCCCCGGGCATAGAACGCCACACCATCGCCGTGCTGGTCGACAACGAGGCCGGCGTGCTGGCCCGCGTCGTCGGCCTGTTCTCGGGCCGCGGCTACAACATCGAAAGTCTGACCGTGGCCGAGGTCGATCCGACGGCACATACCAGCCGCGTCACCATCGTCACCTCCGGCACACCCGAAGTGATCGAGCAGATCGAGGCGCAATTGCGGCGGCTGGTGCCGGTCCACCGCGTCGTCAACTGGACCGTGTCGAAGCCCGGCATCGAGCGCGAAATGGCGCTGATCAAAGTCGTGGGCACCGGCGAGAAGCGGGCTGAGAGCATGCGGCTCGCCGATGCGTTCCGCGCCCGCATCATCGACACCACGCATACCAGCTTCGTCTTCGAGATCACCGGCGCCCCGTCCAAGGTCGACACCTTCGTCGATCTGATGCGGCCGCTCGGGCTGGTCGATGTCTCACGCACGGGCGTCGCCGCCATCTCCCGCGGCCCCGAAGCGATGTGACGGCCGAAGGCCATGGGTTCCGCATTCAGCCTTCCGTCGCCTGCCATTCTCGCCGCGCTGCTTTCGTTCGTCGCGGTGAGTTCGATCACGCCGGGTCCCAACAACATCATGCTGACGGCGTCAGGCCTCAACTTCGGCATCCGCCGTACGCTGCCGCACATGGCCGGGATATTCCTCGGTTGCATGTCGGTGACGCTGGCGGTGGGCTGGGTCTGGGCGCGCTGTTCGCGGCCGTGCCCGCCGTGCGGTTCGGCCTTCAGATCGCCTGCATCGCCTGCGTCTTGTGGCTGGCCTGGAAGATCGCCACCGCGGGCACTCTCGGCATGGGCGATGCGGCCCATCCCCGTCCTTTCCCCTTTCCGGCGGCCGTGGCTTTCCAATGGGTCAATCCCAAGCTCTGGGTCATCGTCATCAGCGCCATGGCGATCTATGTGCGCCCGAACCATATCGCCGGCGACGTGGCGCTGGTGACGGCCGCCTGCGCTCTGGTCAATATCCCATGCATGTTCATTTGGGCCGGGTTCGGCGTGGCTTTGCGGGATTTCCTGCAAGTGCCTGCCCGCGTTCGTATTTTCAACATCGTGATGGGCGGGGTTCTGGCGTTGACCATGCTGGCGTTTTTGCGCCTTGACGGGCGGCTTTGAAATTGCGGACGGGCGGACAAGCGGCTAGAACCGCGGCCGGTTCAGCCCCCGGGCAGAAAACAGGAAGGATCAAACGATGCGCGTTTACTACGATCGGGATGCCGATCTCAAATTCATCAAGGGCAAGAAGGTCGCCGTGATCGGCTTCGGCAGCCAGGGTCACGCCCATGCGCTCAACATGCGCGATTCCGGCGTCAAGGATGTGGCGGTTGCCGCCCGTCCCGGCGCCTCGGCGAAGCAAAGCCGAGGCGGCGGGCTTCCCGGTGATGTCGAACGCCGAGGCCGCCAAATGGGCCGACGTCATGATGATGGTCACGCCCGACGAGCTTCAGGCCGACATCTACAACAACGAGCTCGCGTCCAATATGAAGGACGGCGCGGCGCTGTTCTTCGCCCACGGTTTCAATGTGCATTTCCGCCTGATCGAGCCGCGCCGCGATCTCGACGTGATCATGGTCGCGCCCAAGGGCCCCGGCCACACGGTGCGCAGCGAATTCCAGCGCGGCGGCGGCGTTCCGATGCCTGATCGCGGTGCATCAGGATGCCAGCGGCAATGCCCACGATCTGGGGCTTGCCTATGCCTCGGCCATAGGTGGCGGCCGCGCCGGGATCATCGAGACCACCTTCCGCGAGGAATGCGAGACCGATCTGTTCGGCGAGCAGATCGGTGCTCTGCGGCGGCCTGGTCGAGCTCATCCGCGACGGCTTCGAGACGCTGGTCGAGGCGGGTTATGCGCCGGAGATGGCCTATTTCGAATGCCTGCACGAGGTGAAGCTGATCGTCGACCTGATCTACGAAGGCGGCATCGCCAACATGAACTATTCGGTCTCCAACACCGCCGAATACGGCGAATACGTCACCGGCCCGCGCGTCGTCACCGCCGAGACCAAGGCTCGAGATGAAGCGCGTGCTGGCCGACATCCAGTCGGGCCGCTTCGCGCGCGACTGGGTGCTGGAGAACAAGGCCGGCCAGCCCTCGTTCAAGGCGATGCGGGCAAAATGCCGCCTCCCACCCGCTCGAGGAGGTCGGCGCCCGTTTGCGCGCCATGATGCCCTGGATCACCAAGAACAAGCTGGTCGATCAGTACGAAGAACTGAACGCCGCAGCCTGTTGCGATCCGTGCGCGCCTGACCGGCCGCTGCAGGGTTTTCGCGGTCTCCAATTCTCGCTAACATAACATTGGCGTAATGTTATGGGGGCGTCATGTCGGGCCTGCCGGCCGAAGGAACTTCTGTCTGGTTCTGATCAAGCCGTCGCATTACGACGACGATGGCTATGTGATCCAGTGGGCGCTGTCGCTGATCCCGTCCAATTCTCTGGCCGCGCTTTACGGGCTTGGCCAAGGATTGTGCCGAGCGCCACGTACTGGGCGACGATGTCACGATCGACATCCACGCCATCGACGAAACCAACACGCGAGTCCGTCCCGAACGCATCGCCCGCATGATCGACGAGGCCGGTGCCGGCATGGTCATGCTGGTGGGCGTGCAGTCCAACCAGTTTCCCCGCGCGCTCGACATCGCCCGGCCCTTGCGGGAGCGCGGCATCCAGGTCGCCATCGGCGGGATTTCACGTCTCGGGCGTGCTCAGCATGCTCGACGGCCAGGACGCGATCTCGATCGTGCCAAGCAGCCATGGGCATCTCCTTTTCGCCGGCGAGGCCGAAGGGCCGGCTCGATGAAGTGCTGCAAGATGCTCACGCCGGCGCGCTCAAGCCGCTCTACAACCACATGGACGATCTGCCCTCGCATCGCCGGCACGCCGATCCCGATCATCACAGCGGAGCGGGCGCAACCGCACGCTCGGCGACCTCACCAGTTTCGATGCCGGCCGCGGCTGCCCCTATCAGTGCTCGTTTTGCACCATCATCAACGTGCAGGGCCGCGTGTCGCGGCGGCGCACGCCCGACGACATCGAAAAAATCGTCCACGCCAACGCGGCGCAGGGCCTCGACTTCTTCTTCATCACCGACGACAATTTCGCGCGCAACAAGGACTGGGAAACCATCCTCGACCGCCTGATCCATCTGCGCGAAGTCGAGAAGCTGAAGCTCGGCTTCATCATCCAGGTCGATACGCTGTGCCACAAGATCCCCAATTTCATGGAGAAAGGCCGCCCGCGCCGGCTGTCAAGCGCATCTTCATCGGGCTCGAGAACATCAATCCCGACAATCTGATGGGCGCCAAGAAGCGGCAGAACAAGCATCACCGAATACCGCAAGATGCTGCTCGCCTGGAAGAAGGCCGGCTGCACAACCTATGCCGGTTATATCCTGGGCTTCCCCAACGATACGCTATGAATTCATCGAGCACGACATCGACATGATCAAGAAGTGAATTGCCGGTCGATATTCTCGAGTTCTTCTATCTCACGCCGCTGCCGGGATCGGAGGATCATCAGAAACTGTTCCGCGCCGGCGTGGCGATGGACCCGGATCTTAACAAATACGATCTCAATCACGTCTGCGCCTCGCATCCGCGCATGTCGAAGGATGAGTGGGAGCGCGCCTACAAGATGGCGTGGGAGCGCTACTACACGATGGATCAATTGAAACAATGTTTAGGCGCACCGTCGCTTGCGGCGGCAATGCCGGAACGGTCGCCTTCTTCTGCACCTGGTTTACCGGCAGTCTCTCCATCGAAGGCGTGCATCCCCTGGAGAGCGGCTTTCTGCGCAAAAAGAACCGCCGCGACCGTCGCCTCGGGCTGCCCCGCGAGTCCGTTCTGGTGTTCTATCCGCAATTCTGGCTGGAGACGGCATCCAAGATCGTGCGGCTGGCCGCGATTTATATCCGCATCCGCATGCGATATCTGCCGATCAAGCGCGATCCGAACAGACGAAATTATATCGATCTGGCAATCACGCCCGTGACGGACGAGGAAGAAGAGCCGCGAGCTATTCCAGTCCGAGGCCGCCCAGGCCTATCTGGTCCAGGAGCATCGGCTCGACAAATTCCGTCATGCGCGGCCGGTGAACGCGCAATAAATTTGCGCCTGCGCCGGAGACCGAAAAAAATTTCGCCCCCCTCTTGAAGCGTGACGCTGCAATCCCCATTTGCGCTATATCCGGGAAAAAGCGAGCCGAAGACGGGCGGTGCCGAAAGGCGGCGCCCGCTTTCACATGTGCAGCAATTCAGGAGGGATTTTCCAGGCTGAACATCTCGTGTTCGTCGTCATAGGCGAAGAGTTCGGCGAACCGCGCCCAGCTTATGATCGCGCGCAGAGTCTGTTCGGCGGCATCGGGCGCCATGTGGTCCTCGAGTTCGTCGAAGAAGCGGCTCCGGGGCGCGGTGTGGCTGGCGCGCTCGTCGAGCACGCGGCGAATATGGGCGGCAAGCGGCACATAGGAGGTCAAGAGTTGCGCGAAAATGCGCTTGCGTTCATCCATGTCGGCATTGACGAAGCGTTTGCCCAAATCTGTCAGCCGGATATCGCCGCCCTCGATCTCGGCGAGCCGCAGCATCTGCAGGGTTTCGGCCACCGGAAACAGCTCGTCGATTTCGAGCTGCAGGTCGGAGGCGATCTCGGGCAGGTCGGCCTTGCCGTTGTAGGGCGCCGCCGCGACCGCTTCGGCCAGGCCTGACAACAGGTTGGAGGAAATGCGCGGCAGGATGGTGTCGATGCCGCTGCCGGGAAATCGCTCGTGGCGTTGCGCGCGCTCGCGCCTGGCCGTCATCTCGACATAGATGCGTTCGACCAGCGCCGTGAAATCGGGATCGTTGCGGTCGCGCGGTTGCGGCAGCTCGACCTTGATCTCGGTGACCACGCGGCCCGGATTGGTCGAGAACAAGAGGATGCGGTCGCACATCAGGACCGCCTCCTCGATGTTGTGGGTGACCAGGATCACGCCCTTGATCGGCAATTGGCCCTCGCCCCACAGATCTAGGAAGTCGGTGCGCAGGTTTTCCGCCGTCAGCACGTCGAGCGCCGAGAAGGGCTCGTCCATCAGGAGGATATTGGGATGCACGACAAGGGCGCGCGCAAAGCCGACGCGCTGGCGCATGCCGCCGGACAGTTCGCGCGGGTAGGCGCTCTCGTAACCGTCGAGCCCGATCAGGTCGATGGCGGCGAGTGCGCGGCTCCTGATGTCCTTGACCGGCAGGCCCAGGGCTTCGAGGCCGAGCTGCACGTTTTCGAGCACGGTCAGCCAGGGAAACAGCGCGAAGCTCTGGAACACCATGGCGATGCCGCGGGCCGGTCCCTCGACAGGATGGCCCAGATAGGTGATGTCGCCGCCCGTGGGCCGGGCTAGTCCGGCAATCAGGCGCAGCAGCGTCGATTTGCCGGAGCCGGAGCGGCCCAACAGACCGACAATCTCGCCTTCGGTGAGCCGCAGATTCACGCCTTCGAGCACCAGGAGCTCAGCGCCGCCGGCCCGCGGGAACGCCTGGCGCACGTCCTTCACGTCGAGAAGCGAAGCGTTTTCCATGTCCCTTGCCTCATGTCAGCCGGAATTTGCGCTCGGCGTAGCGGTAGAGCGGCCGCCAGAACACGCGATTGATGACGACGACGAACAGGCTCATGACCGCGATGCCCAGCACGATGCGGTGAAAATCTCCGTCATTCGTGGCCTGCATGATATAGGCGCCGAGCCCGTGGGCCTTCAGCGTCTCGTGGCCCCAGCTCACCAGTTCGGCCACGACGCTCGCGTTCCACGATCCGCCCGAGGCGGTGATCGCGCCGGTCACGTAATAGGGAAAGACGCAAGGCAGCGCCACCTTGCGCCACCACAGCCAGCCTTTGATCTGAAGGTTGTCGCTGGCCGAACGCAACTCGCGCGGCAGCATCGAGGCGCCCGCGATCACATTGAAGAGGATGTACCACTGTGTTCCCAGGATCATCAGCGGCGACAGCCACACATCCGGGTTGAGCCGGAAGGTGACGATCGCCGAGACCGCGACCGGAAACAGCAGGTTGGCCGGGAAGGCAGCCAAAAACTGCGCGATCGGCTGGATGATGCGTGTGAGCCGGGGCCGCAAGCCCACATAGATGCCGACCGGGGTCCAGATCAGGCTGGCCAGCGCGATCAGCACGAACACGCGCAAGGCCGTGATGAGCCCGAGCACGGTGGCGTGGAAGACGTCGGCCAGGGACAGGCTTTCGGCGATGAAACTGCCCGCCTGCCACACCATCAGCGCAGCCAGCAGTGCGACCGAGGCGTACCAGACGAGGTCGCCGGCCCGCGAGGGGCCGCCGCGGCCAGCACCGATCCGCGGCAGGGCGGGCGGCGCCAGACGGTAGCTCCAGCGCATCATCGTCTTCAGCGGCGCCATAGCCCGCTCGATCAGGCGCGAGCGGCGGAAGGCGGTCAGCACCCAGGCCTCGGGTACCTCCTCGCCCTGCTCGGAGTCGATGTGGAAGCGGTCGGCCCAGGACACCAGTGGCCGGAACAGGAGCTGGTCGAAGATCACGATCACCACCGCCATGGCACCGATGGCCCAGCCGATTGCCGTCAGGTCGCGCCGGGCAATGGCCTCGGCGATGTAGGAGCCGATGCCGGGAAGGGCGATATTGGTGCGGCCGACGCTGATGGCCTCGGCGGCGACCACGAAGAACCAGCCGCCGGACATGGACATCATCATGTTCCAGACCAGTGAGGGCATGGCGAAAGGCACTTCGATGCGCCAGAACCGCGCCCAGGCGCTCAGCCCGAAGAGGCGGCCCGCCTCCGTCAGTTCAGTCGGCACCGTGCGCAGCGACTGGTAGAAGCTGAATGCCATGTTCCAGGCTTGGCTGGTGAAGATCGCGAACACGGCCACGAGTTCCGCGCCCAGCACCTTGCCCGGGGCGACCGAAAGCAAGAACAGGCTGGCCACCGAGATGAAGCCCAGAATTGGCACCGATTGGAGGACGTCGAGGAGCGGGATCAGCAGCGCCCCGGCGCGGGCGCTCTTCGCCGCCCACGTGGCATAAGTGAATGTAAATACAAGGGAAATCGCCAGCGCGATGAGCATCCTGAGGCTCGTGTCGAGGGCATAGGCCGGCAGGTGGCTGGGCGCCAGCGACAGGGGTGCCGCATTCAGCCGGGCCAGCGGCTCGCCCAGGCTGCGGCTGGCCTCGGCGAACAGGATGATGAAGCCCAGGACCAGGAGGGCTGCCACGAGATCCCATTTGCTCGGCACCAGCCGGCTGGCCTCGATCGAGACGGGCGGCAGAATCTTCATGCCCGGCGATCCTGGATTGGACGTGGCACGTGACAGGCAACGCGCCGGCAGGCGTCACCGGCTTGCCGGAGACAACCACGCCGTGCGAGCGCGGCCAAGCCCGATTCGCGAGCGGCTCATGGGGCCTTTTGCCCCTGCGCTTGCACTTGGCACACCGGCGGCGAGGCCGGCCCAACCTATTGCGCCGCCCACGCGATTCGGCCTAAATGCTGGTGCGAGGTCGAAGCGCGTTTACCCGCGTTTAAGGTCGATTCGTTTATAGTTAGCGAAGCCTAAACTCGGCGGGCGGAACGGATCCGGCGATGACGATGAACGCGAGCATGAGAGGGACGAGAGGCGGATTTTCCGTCCCCTTGCGCGCGCGCATGACGTTGGAGCCCCGTCCTTCCCTCGGTTTGCCGCTAGCGGAGCTTCTCCTCCTTACCAGCCCCTAGGCGCCTTCCGGCTTTGCGCATGTCGCGAGCGCCGGGCGTTTAGGGGAGAGACGGAAGGGAGAGATCGAAGCCGCCGGCTAGGCGAACGGAAGGATTGCGAGGCCATGACAACGAATCCGAAGACAGTGAATTCAGACAGTGTCGAGCAGGTCAGGATATTCGACACCACGCTGCGCGACGGCGAGCAGTCGCCCGGCGCGGCGATGACGCTCAACGAAAAGCTCGAAGTCGCCGGCATGTTGGACGACATGGGCGTCGACATTATCGAGGCAGGCTTTCCAATTTCGTCGCCGGGCGATTTCCAGGCCGTCCACGAAGTCTCCAAGCGTGTGAAGAACGCCGTCGTCTGCGGGCTCGCACGCGCCGGCTTCAAGGACATCGAGCGTGCCGGCGAGGCGCTGAAGGGCGCGAAACGTCCGCGCATCCATACCTTCATCTCTACCAGCCCCGTGCACATGAAGCACAAGCTGCAGATGGGGCCGAACGCGGTGCTGGACGCTATCGGCGCCTCGGTGACACGGGCCCGGCAATTCACCGACGACGTCGAATGGAGCGCCGAAGACGCCACGCGCACCGAACGCGATTTCCTGTGCCGCTGCGTGGAGCTCGCAATCCGTTCGGGTGCCACCACCATCAATATTCCCGACACCGTGGGTTACGCCACGCCCCAGGAATATTTCGAGCTGGTGACCATGTTGCGCAATTCGGTGCCGAACGCCGACAAAGTGATCTTCTCCACCCATTGCCACAACGATCTGGGTCTGGCGGTGGCGAATTCGCTGGCCGGGGTGCTCGCAGGCGCCCGTCAGGTCGAATGCACGGTCAATGGCATTGGCGAGCGCGCTGGCAATGCCGCGCTCGAAGAGATCGTTATGGCGCTCAAGGTCCGGAAGGACGCGATGCCGTATCGGACCGGCATCGACACCAAGATGCTGGCGCGCGCCTCCAAGCTCGTCTCCAACGTCACCAATTTTCCGGTGCAATACAACAAGGCGATCGTCGGCAAGAATGCCTTCGCCCACGAATCCGGCATCCATCAGGACGGCATGCTCAAGCATGTCGAGACCTACGAGATCATGCGTCCCGAGGATGTGGGCGTGACCGGCACCTCGCTGGTGCTGGGCAAACTGTCCGGCCGTCACGCTTTTCGTGACAAGCTCGAAAGCCTGGGTTACGCACTGTCGGACGCCGATTTCCAGGAAGCGTTCCGGCGCTTCAAGGAACTTGCCGACAAGAAGAAACACATGTTCGACGAAGACATCATCGCGCTGGTGGACGACGAGGTCGTCCGCGGCCGCGACAAGATCTTCGTCAAGGCCCTGAAGGTCGAATCGGGTCTGGGCATCAAGCCCACCGCCGAGATGACGCTGGTCGTGGACGGCGAGGAACGCGCCGCCAAGGTCAGCGGCGACGGTCCCGTCGATGCCATCTTCAAGGCCATTAGCGAGCTCTATCCGCACACCGTCTCGTTGCGGCTCTTCCAGGTCCATGCAGTGACCGAGGGCACGGATGCGCAGGCGACGGTCAGTGTGCGGCTTGAGGAAAACGGGCGCACGGTCACAGGGCGCGGCGCGGACACCGACACACTGGTGGCCGCGGCCCACGCCTATGTGAATGCGCTGAATAAACTTTTGGTGAAACGCGAGAAGCTCGCGCCTGAGGCATTGACCGTCGCACGATAGGGCAGGCCCCGGCGCTCGCCGCCGGGGCCGCCGCCTCGTGTGAACGGCGGACTGGCGCGTTGCTTGGAAAGGAACAGGCGGAGTTAGGATGTTCGGCAGTCTTCTCGGCATACTGTCGAGCGACATGGCGATTGATCTCGGTACGGCAAACACGTTGGTCTATGTGAAGGGGCGCGGAATCGTCCTCAACGAGCCCTCCGTGGTTGCCACGATTACGAACAGGGGCGGCAAGAAGCAGGTCCGTGCTGTCGGCAACGACGCCAAGATGATGCTGGGGCGTACCCCCGGCAATATCGAGGCGATCAGGCCTATGCGCGACGGCGTCATCGCCGACTTCGAAATCGCAGAAGAGATGATCAAGCACTTCATCCGGAAAGTGCACAATCGCCGTTCGTTCGCCAATCCCATGATTATCGTCTGCGTGCCCTCGGGCTCGACGGCGGTGGAGCGGCGCGCCATTCAGGAATCGGCGCTGTCGGCTGGCGCCCGTCGCGTCTTTCTGATCGAGGAACCGATGGCTGCTGCGATCGGCGCCGGTCTGCCGGTCAGCGAACCCACCGGCTCGATGGTCGTCGACATCGGTGGCGGCACCACCGAAGTGGCCGTGCTGTCCTTGGGCGGCATCGTCTATTCGCGCTCGGTGCGCGTCGGCGGCGACAAGATGGATGAAGCCATCATTGCCTATATCCGCCGTCACCAGAACCTTCTGATCGGCGAATCCTCGGCCGAGCGCATCAAGAAGGAGATCGGTTCGGCGGCCCCGCCGGTGGAAGGAAATGGCACAACTCTTGAAATCAAGGGGCGAGACCTTCTGAACGGTGTGCCAAAAGAGATCACCATCACACAGCGCCATATCGCCGAGGCTCTGTCGGAGCCGACCAGCGCCATCGTGGAGGCGGTCAAGGTCGCGCTCGAGGCGACGCCGCCGGAACTGGCGGCCGACATCGTCGACAAGGGCATCGTGCTCACCGGCGGCGGGTCGCTGCTGACCGGACTCGATCAGGTGCTACGCGAGGAGACGGGATTGCCGATCTCGATCGCGGACGATCCCCTGTCGTGCGTGGCGCTGGGAACGGGCCGCGTGCTCGAGAACGCGAAGATCATGCGGCATGTGTTGACGACGGCCTTTTAGGAAGAGGCACCCGGCTAGGCTGGAGCAGGTGGCGTAAATGGCCAACGGGACTTGGAAGATCGCGCGTGGGAAGGGCAGTGCGCAGCTGCCCCTGGCGATCGTCGCGGTTCTGGCCGTGGTCCTGGTCCTGATCGGAAAGGCGCAATCCTCGCTCTTCGATCGCGCCCGAGCGACATTCTCCGACTGGACCGCACCGATGCTCGAAACCGTGCGCACGCCGCTCGACGGCGCTTCGCGCTGGGTAAACGGCATCGGCGATGTCTTCACCGTCTATCAGGAGAATATGCGGCTCAAGGAGGAGAACGCGCACCTGCGCCAGTGGCAGAGCGCGGCCTTGCTGCTCGACCAGCGGCTCAAGCGTTATCAGCTGCTGCTGAACGCGGTGCCCGATCCTGCGCTCAAATCGGTGACGGCCCATGTCATCGGCCGGGCCACGCGGCCCTTCCTCAGCACCATGATCCTCGATGCCGGCAAGAGTGCGGGCGTTCATCCGGGCCAGGCCGTGGTCGATCCGAGCGGCTTGATCGGCCGTGTGTTCCTGGCGGGCGACCGGACCTCCTGGGTGATCCTGCTCACCGATCTCAACAGCCGTGTTCCGGTCAGGACCGTTCCCGACAACGTCCGCGCGATCATGGCCGGCGACAACACACCGGCGCCCGTGCTCGAATTCGCTCTCCAAGGCCGACGCGCTGCGTGCCGGCGACCAGATCGTGACCTCGGGCGATGGCGGGCTTCTGCCTCCGGGCCTGCCGGTTGGCGTGCTGGTCAAGGATGCGGAAGGCTTCCGCGTCGCGCTGCTTGCCGATCCGGCGGCCACCGAAGACGTGCGGATCGTCGATTTCAAGGATCCGGTCGAGCAGCCGCCAATCCCCAGTCCCGACGATCTGCCGGCGGCAGTCTCGCCGCCCGCCAAGAAGACTGGCGTGACCGGTTCCGTAGTGCCGGCTGCGCGTCCGATGCTGCCCGATCATTTGCTGACGGGAACGCAGCCCGCGCCCGATCTCGTGGCCGCCGCACGGGCCGCCCTGCGCCATCCGCTACCGCCACGGCCGCCGCAGCCGGAGGACCAGCGCTGATGGAACGGCTCGGCATCTCGGCTTCGGGCATGGCTTCGGCGACGGTGCCGTTTCTTTGCAGTGTCTTTGCGGTCCTCCTGGCCAATCTGCCGATATCGGTGCTGGGCGGGCTGGTGCCGGCGCCGCTGCTCGCGCTGATGCCGGTCTATTTCTGGTGTCTGGTGCGGCCGGATCTGATGCCGCCGGCGCTCGCCTTTGCCATCGGCGTACTCGAGGATCTGTTCTCGGGCGGCCCGCCCGGGGTGTGGGGCGCATCCTTCGTCGCGGTCTACGCGCTGATCGACCGCCAGCGCAACTCCTTCGCCGGATTGTCGGGCATCGGCGCGGTTCTGGGCTTTGCCGCGGCCATGGTGGTGACCAGCGTCACCGCCTATCTCATCGTCTCGCTTTACTATGCGCGGCTGCCGCCCTTCGGGCCGCTCGTCATCGAGATCACGATCAGCGTCCTGTTCTACATCCCGGCCGCCTTCGTGCTCGGCTGGATCCATCGCCATTTCGTCGGACCGCTCAGGAGCGACGTCTGATGCCGCTATTCGACCGCAAGGACAAGAGCCGCTACGCCGCCTTCACGCGGCGCTCGTTGATCGTCGGCGGCGGTGTGGCGGCGGTGTTCGCGACGCTGGCAGGCCGGCTCTATCAGCTCCAGATCCTCGAAGGTGAGGAGTTCATGACGCGCGCCGAGGACAATCGCGTCAACGAGCGCCTGGTGGCGCCGCTCCGTGGCCGGATCCTCGACCGCTTCGGCGTCGAATTGGCGACCAACCGGCGCAACTATCGCGTTCTGATGGTGCCCGAGCAGGCCAGCGAAGGCGTCGATGCCGCGCTCGATGCGCTGGCGCGCATCATTTTGTTCACCGATCGCGACCGCGAAAAGGTCCTGCGCGCGATCAAGCAGAACCGGCCCTTCGTGCCTGTGACCGTGGTGGAAAATCTGGATTGGAACGAGTTCGCACGCGTCAATCTGCGTCTGCCCTATCTGCCCGGCATCCAGCCCGATGTCGGCGAGACGCGCGATTATCCTTTCGGCGCTGAGATGTCCCACATACTCGGCTATGTCGCCGCGGTTTCGCCCGACGACAAGCAGCACGACGATGATCCGCTGCTCGATCTGCCCGGCTTCCGCATCGGCAAGCGCGGCATCGAAAAGGAATTCGACGCCGAGATCCGCGGCAGCGCCGGCACCGACCGCGTCGAAGTCAATGCTTATGGCCGCGTCATCCGCCAGCTCTCGCGCGATCCCGGCACTCCCGGCGCCGACGTGTATCTCACCATCGACGAAAAGCTTCAGGATTTCGCCTATCGGCAATTGGGCGACCAAAGCGCCGCCGCGAGCGTCATGGACGTGACGACCGGCGACGTGCTCGCGCTCTGCTCCACGCCGGGCTACGACCCCAATCTCTTCAATGTCGGCATCAGCGAAACCCAATGGAGCGCGCTCACCAGCGACGACCACAAACCGCTGGTCGACAAGGCGGTAAGCGGCACCTATCCGCCCGGTTCGACCTTCAAGACCGTGATGGGGCTGGCCGCCGTCGACAACGGATTTGGCGATCTTGTGGTCGATTGCACCGGTTCGATGAAGCTCGGAGACCACGTCTTTTACTGTGATGCCTGGAGGATAGGCGGCCACGGCCGCGTGGATTTGAAGCGCGGCATCCAGGTATCGTGCGACATCTTCTTCTACCACGTCGCCATGAAGCTCGGCATCGACCGCATCGGCGAATCGGCGCACAAGCTCGGACTCGGCGCGCCGACCGGCATCGAACTACCCGGCGAGCGCGCGGGGCTGATTCCCACCCGCGCGTGGAAGAAAGAGACCTTTCACGTGCCCTGGCAACAGGGCGAAACCCTGATCACCGGCATCGGCCAGGGTTATGTGCTGGCCACGCCCCTGCAGCTTTGCACGCTGGCGGCGCGCATCGGCGGCGGCAAGTCGGTTTCGCCCCGGATCACGCGCTATATCGGCACCCATCAGCAGCAGCGCCCGCCGATCCCCGCGCTGCCGTTCTCCGACGACGCGCTGGCCGCCGTCCGCGCCGGGATGATCGCGGCCGTCAACCAGCCGGGCGGCACCGCTTATGGCTCGCGCATCACCAAGCCGGGTTTCGAGATGGCAGGCAAAACCGGCACGGCGCAAGTGCGCCGCATCACCCGCGAAGAGCGGCTCAACGGCATCATTCCCCAAAGCGCGCTGCCTTGGAAGGACCGCGAGCAGGCCTTGTTCATCGGCTTCGCGCCGCTCGAGAAGCCGCGCTATGCCTGCGCCGTCGTCGTCGAGCACGGCGGGGCACGGAGCGAGCCGCAGGTGCGCTTGGCGGCCAACATCCTGCTCTACGCCCAGGAGCGCGATCCCGCGAACCGGCCGAGCGCCTCTCCGATGGCGGCCGTGTCGGTGCCGGAGCGGGCCTGAGCCATGGTTGTGCGCCCCTACACAGCTGTCCGCGGCACCCTGTCCATCGGCGAGAAGCTGTTCGAGATCAATTGGGGTCTGATTCTGCTGGTCGCGATCATCGCCTGTATCGGCTTTGCGATGCTCTATTCGGCCGCCGGCGGCCATTTCGAGCCATGGGCCGACAAGCAGATCATCCGCTTCATGTTCGGGCTGGCGCTGCTCGTCGCGGTGGCCTGCGTCGACATAAGGGTGTGGATGGATCTGGCCTATCCAGCCTACGGCGTAGCGCTGCTGCTCCTGGTGGCGACGACCGTGGCCGGCCACGTCGGCGGACTCGGCGCTCAGCGCTGGATCGAGCTTGGTCCCCTGCAGCTCCAGCCATCTGAGTTGATGAAGATTTCGCTGGTGCTGGCGTTGTCGCGCTATCTTCACGGCCTCGGCGTCGAAGATATCTCTTCGCCGCTGAAGCTTCTCGTGCCGTTGGTGATGATCGGCGCCCCGGCGGCCCTTGTGCTGATGCAGCCCAACCTAGGCACGGCCTTGATCCTCGTTATGGATGGGGTTTCGCTCTTGTTCCTGGCCGGTCTCAGCTGGTGGTGGATCGGTCCGGCAGCGGCGGGGGTGGTCGCCTCGGTGCCCATCGCCTGGCAGTTCCTCCACGATTACCAGAAGCAGCGCATCATGACCTTCCTCAATCCGGCCTCCGACGCCCTGGGCGCGGGCTGGAATATCCGCCAGGCCGAGATCGCGCTGGGCTCGGGCGGGCTCGCCGGCAAGGGTTTCGTGCAGGGCACCCAAAGCCGGCTCAACTTCCTGCCGGAAAAGGAGACCGATTTCATCTTCACCACTCTGGGCGAGGAATTCGGGCTTGTCGGCTGCATCGCGCTGCTGCTCCTGTTTGCGGTCGTGATCGGCTATGGCATCCGCATCGCAATGTCCTCGCGCAGCCAGTTCGGCCGTTTGCTGGCGATGGGCGTGACGCTCAATTTCTTCTTCTACATCATGATCAACGCGGCGATGGTAATGGGACTGATCCCGGTCGTGGGCATTCCCATGCCGCTGATCTCCTATGGCGGCACGGCGATGATGACCGTGATGTTCGGCTTCGGCCTTTTGATGAGCGTTCACGTTCATCGTCAGGTCGAAATTCCGCGTCGCGCGGGCGCGATTCTCTAGCGCCGGCGGGGTTCCGGCGGCCTCGTCCCCGTTTCTGGACAGGGCAAAATCCCTCTGCTATACGCGCGATCCTGCCGCTGTTCCGGACATTTCGGGACGTATGCGGGGGCGCATAGCTCAGTCGGTAGAGCAGCTGACTCTTAATCAGCGGGTCCACGGTTCGAGTCCGTGTGCGCCCACCAGGTCCCGCAGGCCAACCCCTTTTATGAGAGCGCCTGCATTTAAAGCAACGCCGGAATCACGCGATCCGGCGGTTTGTGACCGTCAATAAACGCCTTGATGTTGATGATGACCTTCTCGCCCATCTCGGTGCGGCCTTCGACCGTGGCGGAGCCGAGGTGCGGCAGCAGAATGACGTTCTTGAGCTTGAGCAGGCGCGGATTCGCCGCCGGCTCATGCTCGAACACGTCGAGGCCGGCGCCGGCGAGCCTGCCGGTTTCGAGCTGCTGGGCGAGCGCGTTCTCGTCGATCACCTCGCCGCGTGCGGTGTTGACGAGATAGGCGGTCGGCTTCATCAGCTTGAGCCGCCGGCTCGACAACAGATGATAGGTCGCGGGGGTGTGCGGGCAATTGACTGAGACGATGTCCATCCGCGCCAGCATCTGGTCGAGGCTGTCCCAATAGGTGGCCTCGAGCTCCTGCTCGATCGCGGCATGGACGGGCTTGCGGTTGTGATAATGGATCTGCAGCCCGAAAGCCTTGGCGCGATGGGCGACCGCCTGGCCGATACGGCCCATCCCGATGATGCCCAGCCGTTTGCCAGAAATGCGGTGCCCCATCATCCAGGTGGGCGACCAGCCCTTGAATTCGCGAGCTTCCAGCGCCTTAACGCCTTCGACTACCCGGCGCGGCACTGCCAGTATCAGGGCCATCGCCATATCGGCTGTGTCGCCGGTCAGGACGCCAGGTGTGTTGGTGACCGTGATGCCGTGCTCGATCGCCTCCTTGACGTCGATATTGTCGATGCCGGCGCCAAAATTCGCGATCAGCTTAAACTTGGGGCCGGCTTTGGCGATCAGGTCGGCGCCCACGCGGTCGGTGATGGTCGGCACAAGCACATCGGCGGTTTGCATCGCCTCGACCAGTTCGGCCTGGGTCATCGGCTTGTCGTCGAGATTGAGGCGCGCGTCGAACAGCTCCCGCATGCGCGTTTCGACCGCGTCGGGCAGCTTGCGCGTGACGATCACGAGCGGCTTGGGCATGGACGGCGCGGCTCCAATGCGGCGGGCCGCTCACCTTCGGGCCCCTTTATGCTATTAGCAGATGCAGCCAAGCGGTCAATTGCGTGCCGCATGGCAGCGTAAATTCGTTGCCATGGGCAGGTGGCTTGCGCGAAATTCCGGCTATGCGTGGTTTTGGTATCGGCCATGGATGCGCCGTTCTGGCAGTGCTTTGCCTGGCTGCCGGTGCCATGGCGAGCTCGCCCCGCTTTGCCAGCCTGGCAACCGGGAAGGTCTATCTGCGCCAGGGCCCCAGCTATAACAATCGCATCCTGTGGGTCTATCGCCGCAAGGGCCTGCCGGTCGAAATCCTGGCCGAATACGACGTCTGGCGCCGGGTGAAGATGCCGGAAGGCACCATCGGCTGGGTTCATTCGGCGATGCTGTCGTCCACCCGCACGGTGGTGGTGACGGGCAAGGCCGACGCCCCTCTCAGGGAGGGAGTGGACGCCAGCGCGCGCGTCATCGCGTATGCCGCGCCGGGGGTGGTGGCCAGGCTCGACTCCTGCGCGGGCGAGGCCTGCGAAGTCCAGGTGGCCGGCCGCGACGGCTGGATCGATAAGGCGCGCATCTGGGGCGCCGACGCGAGCGAGAAATAGCCCTGCCGCTCAGTGGCGAAAATGGCGGATCCCGGTGAAGGCCATGGCGAGCCCCCGCTCGTCGGCCGCGGCGATCACTTCGTCGTCGCGGATTGAGCCCCCCGGCTGGATCACGGACGTGGCGCCGGCCTCGGCCACGGCGATCAGACCGTCCGGGAAGGGGAAGAAAGCGTCGGAGGCCGCGGCCGAACCTCTGGTCATCGGCTGGCCCCAGCCGGCCATTTCGGCGGCCTCCTTGGCCTTGATGGCGGCGATGCGGGCGGCGTCCACGCGGGACATCTGGCCGGCGCCGATGCCGGCGGTCTGACCGTGCTTGGCATAGACGATGGTGTTCGACTTGACATGCTTGGCCACGGTGAAGGCGAACAGCATGTCGGCGATTTCCTGCGCCGACGGCTCGCGCTGGGTGACGATCTTGAGGTCGTCGCGGGTGAGGCCGGCATTGTCGCGCGTCTGTGCGAGGAAGCCGCCGGCGACGGTGCGGATGGCCCAGCCGGGTGCGGCCGGATCGGGCAGGCCGCCGGCGATCAGGAGCCGGACGTTCTTCTTGGCCGACAACAGACGGCGCGCTTCCTCGTCGGCGTCAGGCGCAATGATGACCTCGGTGAAGAGCTTGGAGATTTCCGCGGCGGTGCCGCCATCGAGCGGGCGGTTGAAGGCGAGGATGCCGCCGAAGGCGCTGACCGGATCGCACGCAAGCGCCTTCCTGTAGGCGTCGGCAAGATCGCTCCCAAGGGCGACGCCGCAAGGATTGGCGTGCTTGACGATGACGCAGGCCGCTTTTTGCTTGGGATCGAATTCAGCCACCAGCTCATAGGCCGCATCGGTGTCGTTGATGTTGTTGTAGGAGAGTTCCTTGCCCTGCACCTGCTCGGCGGTGGCCACGCCCGGCCGCTGCTCGCCGGTGACATAGAAGGCCGCTTTCTGGTGCGGGTTCTCGCCGTAGCGCAAGGGCTGGCGCAGATGGCCGGCCAATGCGCGCCGCCGCGGCGGAGCCTCATCGCCCTCCTTGGCGAGCTCGCCCGCAAGCCAATTCGACACGGCCGCGTCATAGGCCGGCGGTGCGCGCATAGGCCGTCTGCGCCAGCTTCCTGCGCAGCGCATAACTGGTGGCGCCCTTGTTCGCCCCCATCTCGGCCAGCACGACGTCGTAATCCTCCGGATCGACGACCACCGTGATCCAGTCGTGGTTCTTGGCCGCCGAGCGCGTCATCGCCGGCCCGCCGATGTCGATATTCTCGACCGCTGTTTCGTAGCCTGCGCCTTTGGCGACCGTGGCCTCGAAGGGGTAGAGGTTGCAGACCAGAAGATCGATGCCCTCGATCCCGTAAGCCTCCATCGCCGCCTTGTGCTCGGGCTTGTCGCGCAGCCCCAGAAGCGCGCCGTGGATCTTGGGGTGCAGCGTCTTGACGCGGCCGTCCATCATCTCCGGCGAGCCGGTGACGTGGGAGACGTCGGCGACGCTGAGGCCCGCCTCGCGCAGCGTCTTGGCGGTGCCGCCGGTCGAGATCAGCGCCACGCGATGGCGCGCCAGCGCTTGCGCGAAGGGGACCAGCCCCGTCTTGTCGGACACTGAGATCAGCGCGCGGCGGATGGGGCGGAGCGTCATGTCGGCCTCTTGGCGACTCTCTGGGGCATGGTTACCGGGCCTCTTACTGCGGCCACCGCCAAAATAGAAGAGGGCGGCGCGGCGACCGCGCCCGGGCATCAAACTCCCGATTTCTCCCATATCCGGAGGCGGGGCGGATTCGCGCGATTTCGTCTAAGTCATTGGTTTTCCATTACAAAGGCTTCGAGGTTGTTTTCGCGTTTTCGTGCCTTCGGGCGATCACCGGGGGGAGGGGTCCCCCCCCCCAGGCCCCTTGGCCGGATTGATCCGCAAAAAACGCAAAAATTTCCCGTCTCTCCACACAAAACTTCACCATCGCCCGCCGCGCGGATTTCACGCGCACGGCAGCGGACACCCGATATGGGTACGGAGATCGCGAGAAACAGACTTGACGAGAAAATATGAGTTATTTCGCGGCGGCGAAGCGATCTGCTTCTGCTTCATCATCCTCTATCTTGCGGCCACCGCTCCCGGCGCCTTTGCTATCAACAAGAAGTAGCGATCTGCAGACTTCGAAAAAGCTGGCGCGCGAAGCAAGGCTTCGCGCGCGTCCTTCTTGTTACAAGTGCGCCGGTTCTGCCTTGGTTTTGTCCCCGCGGCGGTCGATGAGCCACGCCACGAGCATGACGATGAAGTAGAATGAAAGACCGGTCACGCCGATCGTCACGGGATTGCCCGCGCCACCAGAGCCCATGCCGAGGAAAGGCACGATCAGAAGCAGAGCGAAGACCGGTGCGCGCCAGATGCCGCGGCCCTCGGCCTTGAGTGCGAACGTCCAGGCCACGGCACCCGCCGCCACCAGCGCGACTTCTAGCCAGCGCTCGACCACCGGATAATTCCAAAGGCCGAGTCCAACACGCGGGCCGCCTAGCCAGAGTGCAAGGTCGGGCCGGTGCACCAGCCAGTCGAGCGGCCAATGTGAGAATACCACGACCGTGAGCCAGAGCGCGGGCCGGGTCCCGTAGCGGAGCAGCACCTTGAATACAGCGAATACAATCGCCGACCAGGCAAGCGCCGCAAGCAGGCTATGGCTGAAGGGATAATAGGTGAAGTCGATGGCACTTCCGCTCAATGCAGCATCTGGCCGGAAACGCTCCAGCCCTGTTATGATGAAGATGCACCAAAGGATGTCGAGAAATTGCGTGGCGCCGCAATAGAGCCAAAGCGGCACGCGTTTCTCCGCCGACCTGGCGGCGAGAGCCACGCCATAATGGCCGATAAGCATGATCGCTGCCCCTCCCCCGATCCGGATGCAACACGCGCGAATCGACCGTAACGCGGCGGTTTTGCACGATCAATGGCGCAGCGCAGACCCTTCTGACTTTGTCCGCTGCTATGCTACTGTCTGCCTTCGCGCAAACTCCGGGAGAACGCCATGGCGATTTCGCTCTATGACATCAGTGTGTTGTGTTACCTGCAGACGCTCGACGCGGTGGCGGGCTATCTGGACAAGGGGCTGGTCCATTTCCGCGAGCACGGCATTGATCCCGAGCACATCGTCGAGGCGCGCGTCCATCCCGACATGCTGCCCTTCCGCTTCCAGGTGGTCTCGATCGCCCATCATTCCGCCGGCACCGTCGCCGCCTTCAAGAGTGGCGTCTTCCGCCCCGGCAGCCGGCAATTGCCGCACGATTACGCCGCCCTTCAGACCCTGATCGAGGAGGCGCGGACAAATTTGCGCCAGACGACGCCCGAAGAGATCAACGCCCATCAGGGCGGCGAGGTGAGGTTCGAGGTCGCCGACATCAGGCGCGACTTCACCGCTGAGAATTTCGTGCTGTCGTTCTCGCTGCCCAATTTTCATTTCCATGCCGCCACCGCCTACGGCATCCTGCGGGCCAAGGGCGTGCCCTTGGGCAAGCGCGACTATATGGGGCCGCTCAGGCTGAAGGCCTGAGTGCGCGCAGGCGAGGCGCTCGGTGTTCCATCAGCTCATGAATTTCATCAAGGCGCCGGAGACGGCGCGGCCGGCCGATCTGCGCACGGCGGTGGCGATCCTGCTGGTCGAGGCCGCGTTCCGCGATGACACCTTCGCTCCGGAAGAACGAGCCGCCATCGCCCGGTTGCTCATCGAGAAGTTCGGGCTCAGCAAAGAGGAATGCGCCCAATTGCTGGCCGCGAGCGAGGCCAAGGTCCAGCACATGGTGCAGCTTCAGCCCTACACCCATGCGATCTTCGAGCAGATGGCGCCGCAAGAGCGCGTCGCCTTCATCGAGATGCTGTGGGAAGTGGCCTATGCCGACGGCGTGCTGGACCCCGAGGAAGATGCCATGATCCGCAAGATCGCCGGCCTCATCTATGTCGAGGACCGCGACCGCGTGATGGCGCGCAAGCGCGTGGCGGCGCGGTTGGGGCTGACGGACTAACGCGTCTTCAGCACCTTGACGATGGCGGTGCAGAGTTTGTCCAGATCGTCGGCGCCGATATTGAGCGCGGGCGTCAGATAGACGATGTTGCCGAAGGGGCGCACGAACACGCCTTCCTCGACGAAACGGTGCTTGAGCTCGTCCAGATCGCCGAGATCGTCAAGCTCGACCACACCGATCGCCCCGCGCACGCGCACGTCCTTGACGCCCGGCGCGCTCAGCGCGCGGCCGAGGCCATGGGCCATCGCCTTGCCGGCTTCGGCGCCCTGAAGCAGGCGCGGTTCGGCCTCGAACAGATCGAGGCTGGCATTGGCGGCGGCGCAGGCCAGCGCGTTGCCCATGAAGGTGGGCCCGTGCATCAGTGCGTGGACCGGATCGTCGGACCAGAAGGCCTCGAAGACATGGGTGGTGGCGATGGTGGCGGCAAGCGGCAGCGTGCCGGCCGACAGCGCCTTGCCCAGCGTGACGATGTCGGGCACGATCTCGGCGGCTTGGCAGGCGAACAGCGGCCCGGTGCGGCCGAAGCCGGTGAAAACCTCGTCGAAGATCAGCAGGATGCCGAGGCGGTCGGCGGCGGCGCGCAATCGTTGCAGGCAGCGCTCGTCATGGAAGATCATGCCGCCGGCGCCCTGCACCAGCGGCTCGACCAGGATGGCGGCAAGCTCGTGCGCATGGGCATCGAGGAAGGCGTCGAAAGCCGCCGCACCTTCCTCGTCGCGCGGCAGCTCGATCACATAATGCTCGGGCAGGATGCCGGTGAAGAGCGAATGCATGCCCTCGTGCGGATCGCACACGCTCATGGTGGCGATGGTGTCGCCGTGATAGCCGCCCTTGAAGGCCACGAATTTGGTGCGGGCGCGCTCGCCGCGATTGAGCCAATATTGCAGCGCCATCTTCATCGCCACTTCGACCGCGACCGAACCGGAATCGGAGAAGAACACATGGTCGAGCGCCCCGGGCAAGAGGTTCGCGAGCCGCTCGGCCAGGGTCAGAGCCGGCTCATGCACCAGCCCGCCCAGCATCACATGCGGCATGTTCTTGAGCTGGGCCTCGACCGCGGCGCGGATGTGGGGATGGTTGTAGCCGTGGCACGCCGTCCACCATGAGGCGATGCCGTCGATGAGCTCGCGGCCGTCCGCGAGCACGATGCGGCTGCCATAGGTGCGCACGACCGGCAGCGCGGGCCTCACCGTCTTCATCTGCGTGTAGGGCAGCCAGATATGCGGGAAGCCGCTTTTGTACCAGTCGGGGGCGTCGCGTTCCATCGCCGCTTCGCGCGTTACACCGGCATCGGCCGCATGCCGAGGCGACCCAGCAGCGCGCGGTCGCGGTCGGCGCCGGGATTGGGCGTGGTCAGGAGCTTCGGTCCATAGAAGATCGAATTGGCTCCGGCGAAGAAGGCGAGCGCCTGGGCTTCGTCGCTCATATCTTCGCGGCCGGCCGAAAGGCGCACCATCGATGTCGGCATGGTCATGCGTGCCACCGCGATGGTGCGCACGAATTCGAGCACGTCGGGCGCCTGGCCCATGGCAGACCTGCGTGCCGTCCACCCGCACCAGCATGTTGATCGGCACGCTTTCGGGATGGGGCGGAAGCGTCGCCAGCGCGTGGATCATGCCGGCGCGGTCGGCCGCGGTCTCGCCCATGCCGACGATGCCGCCGCAGCAGACATGGATGCCGGCCTCGCGCACGGCTTCAAGCGTGTCGAGCCGGTCCTGCCAGGTCCGGGTGGTGATGATTTCGCCGTAATATTCGGGCGAGGTGTCGAGGTTGTGGTTGTAATAATCGAGGCCCGCGCCCTTGAGGCGCGCGGCCTGCTGGGGCGTCAGCATGCCAAGCGTGACGCAGGTTTCCAGCCCGAGCGCACGCACGCCCTCGATCATCTCGCAGACGGCGTCGAGGTCGCGGTCCTTGGGCGCCCGCCACGCCGCCCCCATGCAGAAGCGCGTCGCGCCGGCCTCCTTGGCCGCGCGCGCATCGGCCAGCACGGCAGCGACATCCATCAGCTTGCTCGGCCTTGACGCCGGTGTCGTAGGAGGCGCTTTGCGGGCAATAGGCGCAGTCCTCCGGGCAGCCGCCCGTCTTGATCGACAGCAGCGTCGAGATCTGCACCTCGCGCGCGTCGAAATTGGCGCGATGAACGCCGTGCGCGCGCCAGATCAGCTCGGAGAAGGGCAGGGCGAAGAGGGCAGCGATCTCGGCCCGCGTCCAGTCGTGGCGCACCTCGCCGTCGCGGCGTTCGAGCTTGGCAGGCGCGTTCATGGCCGATCGTCCCTCGGTGGCGGTTGGTTCCGTTGACAGAAGGCATTATATCGGCAGGACGAAGCGGCGCAAGCAGGCGAAAATCGTGGCGGAATCCCTGGACCGGTTCGCGAAATCCAAGCTCGAACGAGCTCGAAGCGCAGAACCTGCGCCGCACGCTTGTCCGACACCATACGCGAAGACGGTATCTGGGTTACGCGGGGTGGCCAGCGGCGGCTGTCCTTTTCCTGCAACGACTATCTCAATCTGACGCATCACCCCAAGGTGAAGGCGGCCGCGATTGCGGCGATCGCTCGCTACGGTGCGGGTGCCGGCGCCTCGCGCCTGGTCACCGGCAATCATCCGCTGTTCGCCGAACTTGAAGCAACGGCTCGCAGCGCTCAAGGGTACCGAGGCAGCCTGCGTCTTCGGCTCAGGCTATCTCGCCAATGCCGGCATCATTCCGGCGCTGATGGGCGAGCGCGATCTTCTTCGTCATCGACGAACTCTCGCATGCCTGTCTGTGGGCCGGCGCCCAGCTTTCACGCGGGACGATCGAGAAGTTCCGGCACAACGATGTCGGCCATGCGCGCGAATTGCTGGCGGCCCATCGCGGTCGCCATGCCCATGCCCTGATCGTGACCGACGGCGTCTTTTCGATGGACGGCGATCTGGCGCCGCTGCAAGAACTTGCCGAACTTGCGCGCGCGCACGACGCCTGGCTGATGAGCGACGATGCCCATGGCCTCGGCGTCATCGGCGGCGGGCGCGGATCAAGCTTCATCGACGGCAGCAAGGTGGATATCGATCTGCAGATGGGCACGCTGTCGAAGGCGCTGGGGAGTTACGGCGGCTATCTGTGCGCGAGCGGCCCGGTGATCGACCTTGTCAAGACGCGTGCACGCACGCTGATCTATTCGACCGGCCTGCCGCCCGCGAGCGCGGCGGCGGCACTGGCAGCGCTCGACATCATCGCGAGCCGCGCCGGAGCTGACGGCGCGGCCACTGGCCAAGGCGCGAGCCTTCACCGCCGCCGCCGGTCTGCCGCTAGCGCAGAGCCCCATCGTGCCGGTGGTGCTGGGCGAGGCGGCGGCCGCGCTGGAAGCCTCGGCGATGCTGGAGCGCGAGGGTTTCCTCGTCACCGCCATCCGCCCGCCCACCGTGCCCGCCGGCACCGCGCGCCTGAGGCTCGCCTTCACGGCCGGCCATCCCGATGCGGAAATCGCGCGGCTGGCGAGCATTGTGCGCGCGCGCATTCTGCCGCTCGCCGCATGAGCGCCTTCTTCGTCACCGCGACCGGCACCGACATCGGCAAGACTTATCGTCACGGCCGGGCTCATCCGCCATCTGCGCAAGAGCGGCAGGCGCGTCTGCGCGCTGAAGCCGGTGGTCAGCGGCTTTGCGATGGAACATGCCGCCGAAAGCGATCCGGGCATCCTGCTGGCGGCGCTTGGCGAGCCCACCAACGGCGGAGACACTCACGCGGATCTCGCCCTGGCGTTTCGCCGCGCCGCTGTCGCCCGACATGGCGGCCGCGCGCGAGAGGCGCGAAATCGGCTATGGCGCGCTTGTCGAATTTCTGCCGCGATACGGTGGCGAGCTACCGGCGACGACATCCTGTTCATCGAAGGCGTGGGCGGCGTGATGGTGCCGCTCGACGCCAATCACACCGTGCTGGACTGGATCGCCGATCTCGAAATTCCGGCGATTCTGGTCGCGGGCGCCTATCTGGGCACCATCAGCCACACGCTGACGGCGCTGGGGGCGTTGGCCCGACGCGGGATCGTGCCCAGGGCGGTCGTTGTCAACGACCGTGGCGACGGGCCGGTGCCGCCGGACGAGACGCTTGGAACCATCGCGCGGTTTGCGCCCGCGCCCGCTTTCGCTGCCATCGCCCATGATGCCGGCGACGACGATTTCGCCGCGCTGGCCGCGTTGCTGTTGCGTTAGACGAACAGACGTGTTGGTTTGGCACGGGTGGCGGAATCGCGTAAGTGTGCCGCGAGCGAGCGAAAGAAGCACAGAATGGCGTCCTACGATTGTTCGAAATGTCCTGGCTATTGTTGCAGCTATCCGCTGATCGAGCTCAAAAAGCGCGACGTCAAGCGCCTGGCCGAGCATTTCGGCCTCAGCTTCAAGGCAGCCAAGGAGAAGTACACTTCTGAACGTTACGGCGTGAAATATTCCATGCGCCGCAAGAAAGACCAGTATTTCGGCCGCATCTGCCAGTTCTTCGACACCGAGGAGCGCCGCTGCACCATCTACAAGGCCAGGCCGACCATCTGCCGGGAATATCCCAGTGGCAAATGTGGCTATTGGGAATTCCTGAAGATCGAGCGCGACACCCAGGACGATCCCGAATTCGTCGCGCTGACCGACAACGCCACCTGAAGGCGCCGAACCTCCCGTTTTGTTGACCTCGCATCGCGCGCGGCTATGATCCCGGCCGCCATTCGCTCGATTTTGCAGCCGTGCCCCTGTGGCGGAATGGTAGACGCGGCAGACTCAAAATCTGTTGCCTTCACGGGCGTGCTGGTTCAAGTCCGGCCAGGGGCACCAATTCTTGCCTTGCGCAACGGGCGTCGCGCGGCAGGGGCGCGATGACGCCAGCCGTTCAGACCGGATAACGCCACGGGCGATAGATTTCGGTATGGATGTGCTCGTCGCCGCGCCAGATCTCGTGGCCCTTGCCGATCCCGGTCGAGTAATAGGTTCTGGCGTGGTCGACAGCGGCCGGGTCTGAATCGGCGTGGAAATGGTCGGTTCCGAAGACCCGGTTGCCGTGATCGATGAAGTGGATTCGGTAAGCCGCCATGCATTCTGAATACGCCTCGCATCGGCGGATATCTTGATGCAAGGCAATGGGTTCGCGCGCTCCGTATTTCCACGTATTGGGCCCGTCCGGGCATCCGCGAAATTCGCGAACGCATGGTTCTTGCGATGCATCAATTACACCCCTTCGGTTGTGGCCGATGCTGCGCGGTGCCACAAACCCGGCCAATTCGCGGCGACGCGCAAACGGTCAAGGAGGTCAGCCATGGCACGCGTAATCGATACGCTCAGGCGGGAGCATCGTAACACCGCGCGGTTGCTTGACGCGCTGGAGCACGAGACGGAGAAGGTGGCAGTCGCAGCCGCGCCGGACTACGAAATGCTCCGGGGCATCGCGGAATATTTTTGCGACTATCCCGACCGCTGCCATCATCCCAAAGAGAACGCCGTGTTCGAGCAATTGCGCCAGACGCATCCGGACGCGGCGGCGGAGGTCGGCGATCTGGCGAGGGAGCATCTCGAGGCGCGCGCGCGGGCGCAACGCATCCGTGACAACATCCATGCCCTGTTCCGCGATGCGATCATGCCGCGAAACAGCTTCGTCAGCGCCGCGCGGAGCTTTGTCGAGGCCGAGCGCAAGCATATGCGCATGGAGGAGGAGCAGTTGTTCCCCCTGTCCGAAAAGACGCTGACACCTGAGGATTGGCAAAGCATCGAAGCCCGTCTCGAGGGCGGGCACGATCCTCTCTTCGGCGAGCGGGTCGAAGACCAGTTCAAAGCGCTTCGCGAGCGCCTGCTCGCCTGGGAGGCGGAGCGGAATTCCGCGTGACGTGGCCGGTCCCGGCCAAGGTCCGGTGAGCGGCGCCAGCGCCGGGGGCCGTTTCGGCGGGCCTCAACCCAGCCGTCCCCGGGACAGGCGTTACAACCGCCTTTCTGTCGTCTTTCTTTTGGGACACAATGGCCCGCCGCGCGAGAGGCAAGGCATGGGCGCCTTGCTGGTGGCGGTGGGGGCTTAGCACATCATGGAAACGAAACATGCACGCCGCATGGAATTGCGGCGCGTCGGTGCAATTCGTCGCGGGCGCATTTTCGGCCGGGCGATGGCGGGCAGCGCTCTGGCGCTGATCGCGGTGACATGTCTTGTGTGCATCGGCGCGGCCGGACCGGCGCGCGCAGCCTCCGTGGCCTGCACGGGCAGTGCTACAGCCAGCGGGACCAATTCGACGGCCTGCGGCGACACCAGCACGGCGAGCGGCGACTACAGCGTCGCCTATGGTTACAACACCGATGCCAGCGGCGGTTACAGTTCGGCCTTCGGCCCCTCCGCATCCGCGGCAGGCCAAGGCAGCGTGGCGCTGGGTGAGTACAGCACGGCCAGCAGCGACGGCAGTTCGGCCTTGGGCCTCTACAGCGATGCCGGAGGCGCCAGCAGCGTGGCGCTGGGCGACTTCAGCGCGGCAAGTGGCAATCTCAGCTTCAGCGGCGGTGCCTTCAGCTCCGCCGAGGGTGACACCAGTGTGGCGCTGGGCGCCATGAGCGACGCAAGCGGCGATTACAGCTATGCCGGCGGTGGCGGCAGCAATGCGGCGGGAGCGAATTCCGTCGCATTGGGCGGCGGAGACCAGCTCAATATCCTAGGTGCTACCGCCTACAATGGCGGCGATGTCGCCATCGGCAGCGCCAGCACCGCAGGCAGCAGCAGCGACAGCTCACTGAACCAGGATACCGCCGTCGGCTACGGCAGCAGTGCCACCGGCGGCCTCAGTTCGGCCTTCGGTGTGGGCAGCACGGCCAGTGGCCATGGTGGTTCGGCTTTCGGCGTCGGCAGCACGGCCAGCAATTATGGCACCGCGGCTTTCGGTCCCGGTTCCGACGCCTCGGGCAGCAAGAGTGTCGCGCTGGGCGACAGCAGCGTCGCATCCGGCGATTACGGCTTGGCCGGCGGCGACTACAGCGAAGCGGCTGGGGAGAGCAGCGTCGCCTTGGGCGACAGCAGCTATGCCAAAGGCGATTACAGCTTCGCCGGAGGCGACTACAGCGAAGCGGCTGGCGAGAGCAGCGTCGCCTTGGGCGACAGCAGCTATGCCAAAGGTAACTACAGCCTGGCCAACGGCGCCTTCAGCACGGCCGCAGGGACGAATTCCATTGCCATAGGCAGCGGCGACAATGCTTCCAACGGCAATGGCGCCATCGCCAACAATTCCGGCGACATCGCCGTCGGCACCAACAGCGTGGCCGGCGACAGTAGCGACAGCTCGGTCGCCTACAACACCGCTGTCGGCTACGGCAGCAGTGCCACCGGCAATCTGAGTTCGGCCTTTGGTCAGACCAGCCAAGCCAGTGGCTACGGCGCTGCGGCCTTCGGCTCCACCGCGCTGGCGTCGGGCGTTGGCAGCACGGCGCTCGGCACGAGCAGCACCGCGTCCGGCGCCTTCAGCTTCGCCGGCGGCTCGTTCAGTCAGGCCGACCTCTTTGGCGCCGTGGCGCTCGGCGATTCCAGCCATGCCGCGGGAGCCAGCTCGGTCGCCATCGGGCCGAGCGCGAGCGCGACCAAGGCCTTCGGAGTGGCGCTGGGCTACAACGCCAGTTCGACCGGCCAGAGCGCTATCGCCATCGGCGCCAATGCGAGCGCGACGGGATCGGTCGCCGTCGGCAACGGCGCCGCCGCCTCCAATGGCGGCTCGGCCTATGGCGACCAGTCGACGGCAAGCGGCAGCGGCAGCGTCGCGATCGGCAAGGGCGCCTCGGCGAGTGCGGACAACAGCGTCGCCATCGGCGCGGACTCCGTCGCCGACGCGGCGAACACGGTCTCCATCGGTTCGGCCAGCAATCCGCGGCGCCTGACGAATGTGGCGGCCGGGACCGGCGCCAACGACGCCGTGCCCTACACGCAGCTTCAATCCGGGCTCGCCGACACGCTCAGCCAGGCAAAAACCTATGCCGATAACAAGGTCGCCAGCCTGGGCAGCAATATCCAATCGCGCGCCGACGGCGGTACCGCCGCGGCGCTCGCCGTGACCGGCATTCCCCAGGCCACCGCCGAAGGCAAGATCATGCTGGGCGTGGGGCTGGGCGACTGGCGCGGCTCCGCCGGCATGGCGCTCGGCGGCTCGACTGTTCTGGAGGACGGTCACGTCGCCCTGAAGGCCGGCGCCACTTTCGACACCCAAGGCGGCAGCGGCTTCAGCGCCGGCGTCGGTTATCAATTCTGAGGACGGCGCCCGAATGGAACAAGACGGCACAAGCGGGCGCAGACAATACGGGCTCTACGCCATCGGCGCGGCAGCGCTGTTGATGAGCGCGGCGGCGTTGGCATTCGCTTTGTTCGGCGCCAGCCTGGGCATCGGACACGGGCCGGCAGATGCGCGCCTCGGTTCGGCGACCGCCAACGCGCCGCCGGCACCGGATGGGTCTTCGACGGGTGCGGCAAAGCCTCTGCAGCACATGGAACTTGAGGCGCAGTATGCGGGTCCGTTGCGGGACACCGTGATCCAGCGCTGGCGCGATCCGGCGGACGGCACCATCTGCTACGTCTATCTGCCCGTGATCGTGCAGCACTCGCCGCCCACGCCGATGGGGCCCGTGCAATACGGCGCCAACGGGATCGGCTCGATCAGCTGCGTGCCCGCCAAGTAGAGCGATGCGGATCGGCAGGCATCCGTGTACGTACCATCGGTATTGTGATTAGATGGCACCGCCGGTCATCGCAAATGACCGCGTGCAATCGCTTTTGGACGTGAAGATCGCCGCGAATGAGTTCTACAATCGGACACGGTGTTGCTGCCGAAGAGCGCAAGCAGGCGCTGATCCGCCGCGCTCTGTCGCATCTGCAGCGCAAAGAAACGAAAGAGGCGGAGGCTCTGCTGCTGGGCGTTCTTGCGCAGGACCGATCCGACGCCGATGCTCTTCAACTCATGGGCATCGTGTGCGAGCACCAGGGAAGGCGCGCGGAGGCCGGGGAGTTTTTACGCCGCTCCCTGAAGGTGAATCCGTCTCAGCCGCATGTGCATGTCAACCTGGGCAATGTGTTGCTGGCTGAGGGCGACAATGCGGGGGCCATCCGCGCCTACCGGACGGCCATCAGATTGCGGCGCGACTATGCGGACGCCTATCTCAATCTCGGCAACGCGCTTCATGCGGACGGCGACGAGGAAGGCGCGTCGCGAAGTTATCGTGAAGCGCTCAAGCTGGCGCCCGGTTCCACACGCGCCGCGCTCGCGCTCGGCATGGCGCTCAACGCTCTCGATCGTCCGGCTGAGGCGCAGGAGGTCTTCGAACAGGCACTCCGGCTCAACCAGGCCGACCGCCAGTTGCAGGCCAGTATCTTGTGCGGCTTGGGCGACGCGCTCAGGCTGCAGCGCCGTTACGAAGACGCGCTGCAGCGATACGACGCGGCGCTGGGTATCGTTCCGGGGTTTGCGGGCGCCGAGCGCAAGCGGGGCGATGTGCTGCAACATCTGGGGCATTTGGACGAGGCGGCGGAAGCTTACCGGCGCGCGCTTGTCCACGATCCGTCGGATACGGCGGCGGATACGCGTCTCAACGGGCTGCTTTATCGGCTTAAGCGCGACGACGAAATCCTTTCGACGCTGGCGCGGACGGCGGCGGCGGCGAGCCCCGCGATGGCGCTCAGCCGGGCCGAGTTCCTGATGAACTGGAAACGCTTCGCCGAAGCACAAAGCTGGCTCGCCGCGGCTGGAATGGAACGTGACGAGCCGGTCGTCCAGGACGCCTGGGCGCGCAGCTTCGCCGGCCTCAAGCAGTGGAGTGACGCTATCGCCGCCCACGAGCGCGCGCTGCGCCTGGACGCCAACAACCCCGGACTGCTGACGAATTTTGCGGTCACACTTCTCAAAGCTGGCGACGCCGAGAAGGCACGCGATCAGGTTCTGCACGCGCGCGCCGCCAGCGAAAAGAATCTCTATGCCATTTCCGTCCTCTCGATCGCCTCGCGCATGCTCGGGGACGAGACCGAAGATTGGCTGAACGGCTACGAAGAGTTCGTTCAAAGCTTCGATCTGGAACCGCCGGCCGGTTACGAAGATATAGAGGCGTTCCATCGCGATCTGCAGGATTGTCTCGGCAATATCCACATCGACAAGCGCGAGAGCATCGATCTGTCGCTGAGGGGCGGCACGCAGACCTATGGCAACCTCTTCGAGGGCGGGCACGGGCCGGTCGACCGCCTGCGCGCGCGGATCGACCAATGCATAGGCGCCTACATCGCGCGGATGAAGGATGATCCCGCCCATCCCTTCCTGTCGCGGCGCAGCGGCGGATTTTCATATTCGGGATCGTGGTCGTCGCGGCTTGCCGATTGCGGCTATCACGTCAACCACATCCACGACGAGGGCTGGATCAGCGCCTGCTACTACGTCGCGGTGCCAGACGTGGTTGCGGACGGCACCGAGAAGCAGGGGTGGATCAAATTCGGGGAACCGGGATTTGAAGTGGCGCTCGAACGGCCGGTGCGCCGCTTCATTCAGCCCAAGCCCGGACGGTTGGTCCTGTTTCCGTCCTATATGTGGCACGGGACCGTGCCGTTTCACTCTTCGCAGACACGCACGACCGTCGCCTTCGACGTCGTGCCGTCCTGACCCTCAGCGCACGGCGAACCAGGCGGTGCCGGCAAGGATGAGGGCCGGCGTGGTGTAAGGGGCGGCGTCGCCGGCGCCAAAATGGATCATCAGCGCTGCGAGCCCCACCACCGCGGCGACGAAGCCGAGATTGCGGAAATCCCCGAACAGGGTCTTGAAGAAGGCTTTCATGGCAATGCCGCCTTTGCCTGACGGCCGCGCAGCAGGACCGCCAGGGCAAGCCCGCCGCCCAGATAGAAAACAAAGAGCAGCGGCAGCGTCCAATCATCTGCCGGCCACACGCCCGGTGACAAGGACTCCAGCGTCCAGAATGTGCCGAAGCTCACGATCATCGCCCCCACCAGGAACTTGATTGCGTTTTCCGGAACCCGCGCCAGCGGCGCGCGGATGATGGCGCCGGCCAGAGCTACGGCAAGCAGCGCGGCAAGCGCAGCCTCGGTGGCGACGAAGGGATGGCTCGTCTTGGCGCTGAAGGCGACAACGATCAGCCAGACTTCGAGGCCTTCGAGCATCACGCCCTTGAAGGCGATCAGCCAGGCGGCGTGGCGGTCGCCATGGCTCACGGCCTCACGTGTCTGCGTGAATTCCTTGGCTTCGTCATGCAGCGCCTTGAGGCCGGCCGCGCGCGCGACCGCCTTGGCCAGCCAGCGCACGCCGAAAAGAAGAAGCAGCACGCCGATCACGAGCTCGAGCCCGCTCATGCCCGCGCCCAGATGCAACGCGCCGCCCGTCATCGCCGTCATCGTGGCGAGCGTGCCGAGGGCAGCCGCCGCGGCGCCCATGGTGGCGGGCCAGCCGATGGTCAGGCTCACGGCCAAGACGATCGTGAACGCCTCGACCCATTCAACAGACGCGGCCAGGAAGGTGGGGACGAAAATGGTCCAATCGGTCATGCGTGGGGCTCTCCGTTGCCGGGATAGATCAGAATGTGTTCGGGCGCGATCGCCAATGCGGTATTTCGTTCATCCGCCTGTCCTTCGTGGACAAATATTTCGGCGAGCAATGGGTCGACGCCGACCGATCCCAACAGTCAGGACCAGTTTTGGTGGGTGCCCGAGCGTAGCTACCAGCTGACGCTGCGCGTGAGGCTGGATTGAGGCCAGTTCGCGGCCGGGCCGGCTCCGCACATTGAACCGGCCTCCTCTCATGGAAAAGGGCGCCGGTTTCGTTTGTGCTGCGCTTGCCGGATGCGCGAAAAAGCGCGCGTCCGGGCCGTTTCACTGCCGCGCCCGTTGCGCTATAGAGACGCCTGGACCATAAGGTTCGCGTTTCAAATCAAGGGAATGGGCGGGGTCATGGCAGGGTTGGAACTGGGGTTCATCGGCATCGGCAAGATGGGCAGCCTGATGGCGAAGCGGCTCATCGACGCCGGCCACAAGCTGACGATCTACGACACCGTCGAGGCGGCCATGGCGCCGTTGGTGGCGGCGGGCGCGAAGAAGGCTGGCTCCGCGCGCGCAGTCGCCGATAGCGCGCCCATCGTGTTCGCGAGCCTGCCCATGCCCGACATCGTCGGCAGGGTGGCGCTGGAGGAGGTGGCGGAAGGCAAGGCGGTCAAGATTTTCGTCGATCTGTCGACCACCGGCCCGCGCGTGGCCAAGGCCGTGGCCAAGGGACTCGGCGAGAAGTCCATCGTCTCGGTCGATTGCCCGGTGAGCGGCGGGCTGGCCGGCGCACGCGACGGCAAGCTGGCGCTGATGGTCTCCTGTCCGCGCGCCGCCTATGACGAGCTCGAAGACCTGCTCAAGATTTTCGGCAAACCCTTCTTCATCGGCGAGACGGCCGGCGCCGGCCAGACCATGAAGCTCGTCAACAATCTGCTGGCCGCCTGCGCGATCGCCATCACCTCCGAGGGGCTGGTGATGGGCGTCAAGGCCGGCCTCGATCCCAAGATCATGTGCGACGTGATCAACGTATCGAGCGGCCGCAACACCGCCACCATGGACAAGTTTCCGCGTTCTGTGATTCCGGGCACCTTCGATTTCGGTTTCGCCACGGGGCTGTCCTACAAGGACGTGCGGCTGTGCCTGGACGAGGGCGAGGCCATGGGCGTGCCGATGCCGGTCGGTGCGGTGGTACGCCAGATGCTGGCGATCACCAGCGCGCTCTACGGTCCCGATTCCGATTTCACCTCCATGGTGCGGCCGATCGAGCAATGGGCGGGCGTCGAGGTCCGCAGCAAATGAAGCTCGCCGGTGCCGCGCATGAGCCGCACGCTGCTGCGCAGGCGCCGCTCGCCCGGCGTCTGGCCGCGATGGCGCTGGGCCCCGTGCCGGCCGATGCGCGCGCGGCGGCGAAACTGAAGACCTGCCTGTTCGATCTGATCGGCTGCGCTTTCGAGGCCCGCGATCTGCCTTGGGCCCGCCAGGCGGCCGAGTGGGCCCGGCGCGCGCCTGGACCGGCCGCGGCGCTGGCGGGACCCAAAGGAATCGGCGCAGGCGAGGCCGCTTTCGCCTCGTCGGTGGCGGGCCATGGGCTGGTGCGCGAGGACATGCATGCGGCCAGCGTCAGCCATATCGGCATCGTCGTGCTGCCGGTGCTGCTGGCGGCGGCGGCGGGCAAAGAAATCACCGGCCGCCGCTTCGTCGAGGCGGCGATCGTCGGCTATGAGGTGGCGGGACGCATCGGCCGTGCCCTCGTCGATTCCGATTTCGCACGGATCTTTCGGCCGACCGCCTTCGTCGGGCCTTTGGGTGCGGCGCTCGCACTCGCCCGCATGATGGGCGCGGACGAGGATGTGGCGACCTCGGCGCTGGGGCTTGCCGCCAACACGCTTGGCGGCCTCAACCAGTGGCCGCATGGCGGCGCCGACGAAATGTATTTCGAGCCGGCCTTCGCCGCGAGGAACGCCATCGCAGCCTACGAATTGGCGGCGCTGGGCGCGCGCGCTTCGGACGCCGCGCTCGATGGCGAGGCGGGGCTGTTCGCGGCTTACGGCCGGCCGGTGCCCGAGCTGGCGCTGTTTCCCGGCGGCGCCACCGAGCTGAACGAGGTCTTCAACAAGGCGCTGCCCGTGTGCAATTTCGCCCAGACGCCTTGCCAGGCCGCGCTCGACCTCAAACGCCGTGACAAACTCGATGCCCGCGACATCCGCGCGGTCGAGGTGCGGGTGACGCGCGCGGCAATGATGTATCCGGGCTGTAACTGGGCCGGGCCGTGGCAAACGATGTTGCAGGCCAAGATGAGCATTCACTATGCCGTCGCTGCGGCATTGCTGCACGGCGCCGTCGGCGGCCGCAGCTACGACGGGCTCGACGATCCGGCACTGGCCGCGCTAGTCCGGAAGATTGCCTTGCGCGAAGACCCGGCTCTCACCGCCGCTTTTCCGGCCAAGCAGGGCACGGCCGTCACCGTGACACTCGCCGACGGCACAACGCATATTTCGGCGCTGGACACGGTCAAGCCCGCTTCCGCAGAAGGGGTGCGCGCCCGTTTCATCGCCGCCGTCTCCGAAGCACTGGGCGAGGCACGCACCCGCCGCATCGAGAATTTCATCGACCGCATCGAGGAGGCCGAGGATGTCGGCTTGCTCGGTCATCTGTCAGCCAACGAAAGGGAGTAGCATGAACAAGGAACTTTTCGAGCGTGGCCTGGAGATCCGCAAATCGGTTCTCGGCAAGGAGTATGTGGAGAAATCGCTGGCGGCGGCCGACGATTTCAACCGCCCGATGCAGGAGCTGACCACGGAATATTGCTGGGGCTGGGCATGGGGCCGCGAAACGCTGCCGAAGAAGACGCGCTCCATGCTGAACCTCGCCATGATCAGCGCGCTCAACCGTCCGCACGAGCTCAAGATGCATGTCAAGGGCGCGCTGGTGAACGGCTGCACCAAGGACGAGATCCGCGAGGTGCTGCTGCAGGTCGCGATCTATTGCGGCATTCCGGCCGGCGTCGATTCCTTCCGCATCGCGAAGGAAGCCTTCGCCGAGGTCGATGCCGCCAAGTAGGGGCATGCCATGGCGGAGCCAAGCGACATCTACGAACTCTATGCCATCCGCTATGCGACGCGGGACGGCACGCGGGCGACCACCTTCATCGGCGACCCGCATGACGGCCCGCTGCGCATGGACTATTTCGTCTGGGTGGCGAAATCGAAGACGCGCAGCTTCGTTATCGACACCGGCTTCACCGCCGAGATGGCGGTGAGGCGCGGCCGCGAATACCTGCGCTGCCCGGTGGATTCGCTGAAGCTGGTGGGGCTCGACGCCGCGACCGTCAGCGACGTCGTGCTCACCCACCTTCATTACGATCATGCGGGGAATTTCCACCGCTTCCCGAAGGCGGTGTTCCACCTGCAGGACCGCGAGCTTGCCACCGCCACCGGCCGCTACATGCGTCACCCCTTCTACGCCCATGCCTATGAGGTGGAGGACGTGGTGGGGGTGGTGCGGTTGAACTATCAGGACCGCGTCGAATTCCACGACGGCGACGAGGAACTGGCGCCGGGCATCGGCCTTTACGTGTCGGCCGGCCATACCGCGGGCCTGCAATTCCTCACCATCGAGACCGCCCGCGGTCGCGTCGTGCTGGCGTCCGATGCCGCGCATTATTACGAGAACATCTCGGGCGGGCGGCCCTTCACCACCACCAATCATGTCGGTGAGACGCTGGAGACCTACCGCAAGCTCATGCGGCTGGCGCCGACGCCCGATCACGTCGTGCCCGGTCACGATCCCAAGGTGATGGAATTCTATCCCGCGCTCAGCCGCGAACTCGAAGGCGCGGTGGTGCGGCTCGATATGGCGCCCAAGGGACACTGGCATCATGGCTAGCCCGCGCGGGGCGGTGGTGACGGGGGCGGGCAGCGGCATCGGTGCGGCCACGGCCAAGAAGCTGATCGGCCAGGGTTGGCGCGTCGCCTGCCTCGACCGCAACGGCGCCGCCGCGCGCGTGGTTGCGGGCAGCGAGCCGGTGATCGAAGTCGACGTGGCCGATGAGGCCGCGGTCGTTGCCGCGTTCGAAGAGGTATCCGCCATATTCGGTGCGCTCGACGCGCTGGTGACCTCGGCCGGCATCTACGAGACGACATCGTTCGAAGAGACGACCGCCGAAATCTTCGCGCGCCTGCTGGCGGTCAACGTCACCGGCACATTCCTGTGCCTGCGCGAGGCCGCGAAGATCATGCAGAAGGGCGCCCGCATCTGCACGGTGTCGTCGGTGGCGGGCCTGCGCGGCGGCGGCCTTGCCGGCACCATCTCCTATGCCACCAGCAAAGGCGCGATCCTGGCGCTGACCAAGAATGCCGCGCGCGTGCTGGGCCCCCGCGGCATCGCCGTCAACACGGTGGCGCCGGGCATGATCGACACGCCCTTCGCCGCCGCTCCGCTCTCCGATCCGGCGATCCGCGCGCGCGTCGAGGCCATGACCTCGTTCGGGCGGCTGGGCACCGCCGAAGATATCGCCAGCGTGATCGCCTGGCTGATTTCGCCCGAGGCGGCCTATGTCCACGGCGCAACCATCGTGGCCGATGGTGGGATGGTGATGTACTGACCGCCAACCAAAGCACGCCGGTCCAACCAACGAGACCGGCCGGAACAATCGAGGGAGGACCATGAGCGCGGACACGAGCGCGGCGACCGGGACCGGCGCCGTCATCCAGAGCGAGGCCGAGCGGCGCCGCAGCGCCATCAAGGCCGCCTTCCTCTCCGAATTCGTCGACATGTTCGACATCTATCTGCCGGCCGTGGTGCTGGCCCCCGTGCTGTTCTATTTCCAGCCCGCGCGGCTTTCGCCGGGGATGGAAGCGATCATGGGCTCGCTCGTCTTCATCACCACGCTGCTGGGCCGGCCGATCGGCGCGCTACTGTTCGGGATCGTGGCCGACAGAGCGGGCCGGCGCATGGCCTCGATCTATTCGGTGGCCGGATTCGGCATTATCACCTTCCTGATCGTTCTGTTGCCGGGCTATAGCAGCATCGGCGTCGCATCCTATTGGCTTTTGGTACTGCTGCGTTTCATCGACGGCATCTGTCTGGGCGGCGGCTATACCGGTGCCATGCCGCTGGCGATGGAATATACCGAGAAGCCGCGCCGCGGCTTTGTCGGCGGACTGCTACTGGCAGGATTTCCTGCCGCCTATGTCGCGATCAATCTGATCGCGATTGCGACGTTTGCGGCCTTTCCGCTGGCCGGTCCGGCTTCGCCCTATGCGCAATGGGGCTGGCGCATTCCCTTCGTGATCGGGTCTGCGCTGGCAGGGCTCCTGCTTCTTTATTATCTGCGCAATGTTTCCGAATCCGAGATCTGGCAGGCAGAGACCGGCGGCGGCACCAAGCTGCCGCTGTCAAGCCTGTTGCACGGTAAGAACCTACGCAATCTTCTTCAGGTGCTGGTGATGATGACCGGCTTCTGGCTGACCCAGAACGTGATCACCTTGTTCGTGCCGGCGACGCTGCTGCTGCATATCCTGCATCTGCCCAAGTTCGAACTGACGCTGACGCTTCTGATCTCCTATGGCGTGCTGTTCTTCAGCTATATCGGTGCCGGGATGATCGGCCAGCGAATTGGCCGCAGACGCTTTTTCGTCATCCTCGGACCGCTGATAGCGACCGTCGGCGCGGGCATGCTTTATGTGCTGGTGCGCGTGCCGGGGCTCAGCCTGCCGGCGATCATCGCTCTGGTGACCGCGATGTCGGTGCTGGTGACCTCGCCGTGGGGCGTGATCGTCACCTACATCAACGAACGCTTCCACACCGATGTGCGCGCTACCGGCTTCGGCATCGGCTTCAGCCTGTCGGTGATCCTGCCGTCCTTTTATGCCTTCTATATGAATTGGTTGACGGCGCTGGTGCCGTTCGAACTGACAGCGGTGGTGCTGCTCGTGATCGGCGGGCTGATCGGCATGGTGGGCGCGCTCATGGGGCCGGAAACTCGCGACGTCGATTTCTGATCGCCCTGCCTCCACGCAGATTTGAGTTCCGTGGCACCGGGCCCTGCGCTATGCTGGCTTCGGCAATGGGAGGGAACAGAACATGATGGAGAGGAAGAACACGACAGTCGACCAGCGGCTGCTGGATCTTTACGACGAATATGCCCATGGCGGCTTCGACCGCCGCGAATTCGTGCGCCGCGCGGGGCTGCTCGCGGTCGGCGGCATGTCGGCGGCGGCACTGGTGGAGACGGTTCTGCCGCGCTACGCCGATGCCGAGACCATCGCTTTCACCGATCCCCGCATCCGGGCCGAATATGTCGACTATCCCTCCTTCGCGCCACCGCTGGGCTCGGGCAAGATGCGCGGCTATCTGGTGATGCCGGCCAAGGCCACGCTGCCGCTCTCGGCGGTAATCGTCATCCATGAGAATCGCGGCCTCAACCCCTATATCGAGGATGTGGCGCGGCGGGCGGCAGTGCAGGGCTTCCTGGCGCTCGCGCCCGACGGATTGACGCCGCTCGGCGGCTATCCCGGCAACGACGATTACGGCCGCGACCTGCAGCGCGAACTCGATCCAGGCAAGCTCGACCAGGACATGATCGCCAGCGCCTATTACCTGAAGGACCGTCCCGAAAGCTCGGGCAAGCTGGGCGCCGTCGGCTTCTGCTGGGGCGGTACCATGACCAACAAGCTGGCCGTGGCCATGGGCAGCGATCTGATTGCCGCCGCGCCCTTCTACGGCGCGCCGCCGCCCGCCGACGACGTCAAGAAGATCAAGGCGCACATGCTGCTGCAATACGCCGCGCTCGACAAACGCATCACGCCGATGGCGCCGGCTTACGAGAAGGAGCTAACGGCGGACGGTGTCGATTACCAGGCCTATGTCTATGACGGCGCCAATCACGGCTTCCACAACGACTCGACGCCACGCTATGACGAGAAGGCGGCCAAGCTCGCCGAACAGCGGCTGTGGGCCTTCTTCCACCGCTATCTGGGCTGAAAGCGGCTGGCGCCTTTCGCCTGGCGCCGCCGGAGCGCGCCATCATGGACGCCCCGTCTCATTCGCCGTGCGTGGGTCCCTGATATGCCTTGTTCTGATACGAAGACTTGTTCTGATTCGAAGCCTTGTTCTGGATCGAGAATTTGTTCTGGTAGGACGCCTTGTTCTGATTGGATGCCTTGTTCTGGTAGGACGCTTTGTTCTGATTGGAGATTTTCTGCTGGTCCGACTGCTTGAGCTGGTCGGCATGATAGCCCTGATACTCGCCCTGGGCCTGCGCCGCCGTGCTGACGCCCAGCGAAGCGGCGAGCAGCGACAGCGCTGCCGCCAGCGCCTGGGTATTGCGTTTGCGGCCATCGGCCGGATCGTTGTTCATGACGTGTCTCCTGCAATGTCGTTGAGAGATGCTTCCAAAATGACCATGTGCAATTCGCGGCGGGCTTCGATGTCCGCCGGTTCTTCTTCGCGCAGGCGCGTGCAATGGGCGGCTATGGCCCCGTCCATGTCGAGGATGTCGTCGCCATCGGTGCGGTCGGGGTCCGCGCCGGTCTCGCCGAGTCGTTCCTCGGCGCGGCAAAGCCATTCGAAATAGGCGTCTGCCGCGCGAATGAAGGGCGCCGTATCTTGCGCTTCGAGCCAGGCCCCGACGGTGCCGTCGGTGCCGAAGGTGCCGCGCGACAGCGGATGCGGCTCAAGGCGGCGGAAGCTTTCGCTGCTGTCAGAACCGATGCGGCGGCCGAGCGGATAGAGCCGGCAAACCAGCGGGCGGTCGGCATGGACCGTGCAGCCTTCCGCTCCCAAGAACTCGCAGTCGCCACCGGGCTTCTGCCTGAGCGCGGTTCCCTCGCCGTCTTCGGTGTGGCGGGCGCGGAATTCGGACGTGGCAAGTCCCAAATGACGCGCCAGCCGCGCAACTTCGTAAGGGTTGATCTGGATGCGCTTGTGGCGGCAGCAATGTCCGCAGCGGCTGCACGCGAAAGCGAAGGGCTCAGCCCGGGGCTCGGAGAAACCGGTGTTCGGCTGGTCCATGCGCGTGCGCCTGAATTTCAAAAAAAAATTTAGCGCCAGCTGTGATGCTTGTCGAGATGTGGCCCGCACCTTGATCGTTCGTCCACTATCTTAGCTGGATGCGACTCTTTTTGCCGGCGCCGGCGATCCGCTCCAGCGCCGTTGCCACCAATTGCGGGGTCAGTAGCTGCGGCAGCACCACCGGCGCTGCCCCCTGCGCCGGATAAAGCAGATAGAGCGGCACGCCGGCGCGGCCGTGAGCGGCCAGTTGCACGGCGATGGCGGCGTTGTGGTTGGTCCAGTCGCCTTTCAGCGTCACCACGCGGTCGCGTGCGAGAAGCCGCTCGACGGAAGGGGCGCCCAGGGCCACGCGTTCGTTGACGAGGCAGGTGATGCACCAGGCCGCCGAGAAATCGACCAGCACGGGATGGCCTGAGGCCCGCGCCGCGGCTACGGCTTGCGGCGACCAGGCCCGCCACCCCTGCGCCCGAGAGGTCTGGCCGGATGCCGGCTGTAGCTGGAATCCGGCGGTGACGAAGGCCGCTGCGCCGGCCGCGGCGACCATCCAGCGCAACGACGGCTTGAGCGCGCGCCCGAGCCAGACGAGGAACGTCAAGCCAAGGCCGAGCGACAGCGCGACCGCGAGGCCCGAGGAGCCGGCTTCCCGCTCCAGCACCCACAACAGCCAGATCGCGGTGCCGAGCATCGGAAATGCGAAGAACTCCTTGAGCCGGTTCATCCAGCGGCCGGGGCGCGGGATCAGGCGCTGCGGCTTTGGGGATGAAGGCGAAGAGCGTGAACGGCGCGGCAAACCCGATGCCCAGCGCCACGAACACGGCAAAGGCGATTGGAGGCGGCTCGGTCAGCGCATAGCCGAGCGCCGCACCCATGAAGGGCGCGGTGCAGGGACTCGCCACCAGAACTGCGAGCACCCCGGTGAAGAAGGCGCCGCGGCCCGATCCGCCGGCCGCCAGACCGCTGCCGATGCCGGCGAAAGCGAGCGGCAATTCGAAGGCGCCGAGAAGATTGAGTCCGATGGCGGCGGTGACAAGACACAGGATCAGCACCACGAAGGGCGATTGAAGCTGAAAGCCCCAGCCCACCGCCGCGCCCGCCGATTTGAGCGCGATCAAGCTCGCCGCGGTGAAGGCAAAGGTCGCGAGCACGCCCGCGAGATAGAATATACCGTCGCGGCGCATCCGCTGGGGGCTTTCATGCGCGCGAACGATCGCCAACGCCTTCATCGACAGGATCGGCAACACGCAGGGCATCAGGTTCAGGATCAGCCCGCCAAGAAAGGCCATCAGCACCGCGCCGATCAGTGTCGACGAAAACACGTTCGCGGCGGGCGGCGCGGCAGGGGCGGTGGCTTGCGGCGTCGCGGTGAAGGAGAAGGCGCGGCCGCCCGCCACCAGCACGCCCGCGAAGCTCTTCACCGGCGCGGGCGGTTTGGCCCGCGCAAGCACGATGCGCAGGCCATCGCTGTTGCGCGCGATGCGCGGGGCTACGGCATCGTCGATCACACGTGGCGTCGCGGGAAAGAACTGGACGTTCTGCAAGTCGCTCACTCCCGCGCCGGAGAGTTCCAGCGTGAGATCGTTCTGCGAGATCGACATCTTTGCCGTGCCACCGAAAGACTTCGGCAGCGCCGCAAAGGCCTGGCGGAACAGCGCGGCATCGCCGAATGCTTTGGCGAGCGGCAATTGCAGGACCGTCTGTTCCGGCACGCAGGCATCCGAACACAGAAGCCATGAGATCTTCGCGCTCGCCTTGCCGCCCGTGTCGGCCCCGGCAGCGACGCTGAGCGGCACCAGCAGCGTGGTTTCGCCGGCATAGCCGTAATCGACGATGTCGCTGGTCTTGAAACGCTCGGGCACCGGCCAGCGGATGGCGCCGGCCGACACACCCTTGGGCAGGGCCCAATCGATGGTGGCGGCGTATCCGGCCGTGCCCGCATTGCGCCAATAGGTGTGCCAGCCGGGCGCCATCGCGAAATGGATCGCGACCCAATCTGCCTCCCCCGGACTCGCACCCGTTTGCAGCGCTGCCGAAACGGTCGCGTACTTCGCCTGGACCGCAGTCGCCGCGCGCGCCGGCGCGATCGGGTACAGGAGAAGAAGCGCGAACCAGGCAAAGCGGAGCTTTCCCAGCCCGGTCCTCGCGTTCATCGGATGCACCAGGCGCGCACGCCCTCGCGCTTCAGGAATTTCTCAGCCTTGCGGCCCTGGAGCATGGCCAGCGTGGCGATGGTTCCGGCCTCCAGGCAGGTGTCGCCCGCCACCGTGACCGAACGCGGCGCATCCTTCACCGGGCGGCAGTTGCGGGGATCGAGAATATGGCTGTAGCGGATACCGTCCTTAAGCAGGAATCGCCTCGCGTCGCCGCTGGTGGCGAGCGCGCCGGTGGAAATCTCCAACATGGCGGCGATCTCGCCGGTCTGATCGACGGATTCGATGGCCACGCTCCAGCGCCGCCCGCCCTTGCGCGGGCCCGAGACGCAAAGATCGCCGCCGAAATTCACCAGCACCGGCGCCTCGGTTTGGCTGCGCGCGGCGGCGAGCGCGCGGTCGACCGCGTATTCCTTGCCGATGCCGCCCAGATCGATCTCCATGCCGGCTGGCAGGCGGAACAGTGGCGCCCGCCAGCGCACCTTGTTCCAGCCGACGAGCGCATGCATGGCTTTGATTTCATTTCGGCCCGGAACGTTGTCGGAGCCGTCGAAGCGCCAGATGCGGCGCAGCGCGCCCGAGGTGATGTCGAAAAGCCCGTCGCTGATGTCGTAACAATGAGCCGCGAAGTCGAGCAATTGCGCGGTCTCGCTGTCGACCTCGATCTCCTTGCCGGCGCTGTTGTTGATGCGGCCGACGACGCTGTCATCGCGGTAGCGGCTGAATTTCTGCTCGATGCGGCGGGCCTCGGCTTCGACTGCGGCGCCGGCGCGCGCGGCGGTCCCGGCGTCGTCGGTCTCGACGCGCACCTCGCAGGGCGTCGCCATCGCCCGGAAGATATGGAGGTAATCGGTACCTGCGCGCTCCGGGTCGGCGGCGGCTGCGGGCCCATCCGGGGCGTTGTCGTTGGCGGTCATGGGAAGTGCGCGCGCCTGGGCCATCAGCGGAGATCTCCCATCAGCGGAAATCCCATGTGTATCCTAACATGATCCAGGTCGCCTTGACGCCCGTGAACAGGTTCTGGTTTTGCAACTGTCCGATGGCGCCAGCCGGATGGGCATCGCCCGTCTGCTGGTAATAGGCGCCGCGCACATAGATTTCGCTTGTCGGCGTGATGTTGAGGCCGACCTGCGCGCCATAGGTGAGGGCGGTGAACTTGCCCAGACGCGAATCGGAGCTGGCATACGCCGGCAGCGGCTGGCCGTCGACGAGATAGTTTTGAAAGAAGTTCGCGGCGGTCTGTCTGTACCAGCGCGCATCGGGCTCGACATAAAGCCAGCGCGACAATCGCACCCGCTCGGAGAGTTCGGCGCTGACGGCCTGGATGCCCCAGCTGTCCTTGAAGTAGCGCCCTGACAGATCGGTAATCGACCAGCCGTAATCGATCTTGTTGTCCATGAACACGCTTTGGCGGGTGCGCGAGCTGGGCCGGTTTTCGTAGAGATAATCGAGCGGTTCGCCGCTCGCCGGATCGACGACCGAGAGGATTCTGTAGGGATCGTTCTGATAGCCGTTTGAGAGCCCGTAGGAGTAATTGAGCTGCATCAGCCATCGCCGCGACATCACTTCGGTCAGCCCGACAACGATGTCGGCCTGCGTTCGCCCCCGGCTCTTGGGCGTTTTCCATTGCGCGTTCATCGAGGTCAGAGGCGTGGGCATGCCGCCATAGGCAAAAGAGGAATCGCTTTCGAAATCACCGGTCAGGCTGAGCGTGGTGTTGTTGCCGTTGAAGCTCTGGGCGACATGCGCGTTGGCGGTCAGGGCGCTGAAATCGTGCTCGATCGAATAGCCGCCGCCGAAGCCCACTTCGGTGATGGCGCCGAGCGGCTGCGACCAGCCGAAGGTGCCGGCAAAGCGCCGGTCGTGAAAGCCGCGGTCGGTCGGTAATGTGTTGGGCGGCACGGTGTATTGGCGGCCCAATGCGGCTTGTGCGACCTGTCCCGGCGTGGGCGGCAGCTGGATCACGGTGCTGCCGCCCGACGCGCTCGTCACCGTGGTGGAGGAGCCCACGGCCTTCAGCGGCGTCACGAAGGTCTGGGTCTGATCGGCGGGCGCGGCGCCGTTTGGCGTGGCGCCGGTGATCGAGTCGACGGTCAGGCCCAGATTGAGCACCTGGCCGCCGGTGCCGTGAACGGTGAGCGTCGCGGAAGGCTCCGTCGCCTCCACGCGGCCGCCCGCCTCCCGATAGAACAGGATGGAGGTGTCGAGCTGCGAAAATGGCAGGTTGGGAAGACCGGTGCTGCTGTTGAAGCCGTCGCTGCCAAAGGGCGCGGCGGTGGCCTTGGTGCCGGTCATGGTGCCGGCGGCGATCAGCCCGAGCGAGAGTTTTGCAATGGTCTTGCGGACCTTGCCGGCACGCCTGCGCCTCAATTGCATCCGCAGCCCCCGCCCGCGGAGCCGCGGCCGCCGCTTGCCGCTTCCTTGCTGAAATATATGTGATCGTCGGCGTTGAGCTGCTGGGCGTTGGCGTTCACCTGCATCTCCTTGCGGGCCATCAGATCCTTTTCCCAGGGCTTGGGACTGAGAGAGCCGCAGGCCGCGAGCGAAGCGAGCGCCGCGCAGGCCACGAGCAGGTGCATGGCGCCGCGGACGCGGTGTCCTTTGAACTGCATGTGCTTACGATGCCTTCTGGTTGAGGAGGGCGCGGATCTGCGCGAGGTAGCCGGGCTCCTGGTTCGGATGAAAGCCCGAATGGATGTAGTGAACCTTGCCGTCGCGTCCGATCAGGATCGACGTCGGCATGGCCTGGACGTTGTATTTCTGGGCTAGGCTTCCGTCCGGATCGTAGACGATCTGGAAGTCGGCGGCGTTCTGCTGAAGGAAGGTTTGGGCGAGGTCGCGTTCGTGGTCGACATTGACTCCGATGACGACGAGTCCGGCATTGCCGTATTCGTCGGTGATGGTGTTCATCCAGGGAAAAGACTGGCGGCAGGGCGCGCACCACGAGGCCCAGAAGTCGAGATAGACGACCTTGCCGCGATAGGCGGAAAGGTCTAGCGGCCCGGCCACCGCAGTCGCGCCCGCGGGCAACAGAAGGGCGGCCAGGAGGCCGGCGAAGCACAGCAGGCGTCGGAAGGCGCGCGCCGAAACGTCGCGCTTTGCACTCTCAATTCTTGTCGGTGGCATGTTGCGTCCCTTGGAAATGAGCCCCCGCGGCCGTGCGGGGACAGGAGAGGTTTGGTGAAGGCCGGCGTGTGGACGCACAGGAAGCCGGGCGGCTTCTTGGACGGAGGCCTTTCGTGCGGATTTGCAAGCTTGGTGACATGCGAATGCGACCCAATAAGAACACTCACGCGCGTCCGCCCCGACATCTCGGCAGCGATCTTGGCCCCACCCGCATTCGCACTTGTTTGCCGTACGCCCGTCCGTTTACCAGGACGGACCAATCTCCACGCGCCGCCGGCCTTTGGCTCTTCGGCGCCGGGAAGCTCGAAACTTGCGCAGACCGCCGAAAATAGCGATGTAATGCTTCGCTCACTTGTGCGCACAGATTGAAAATTCGTATGGAATTGCGCCGGCCGGGATGGTTACCGGACCGTATAGTTCACGTAATGCCGTTTGCCTGTATTGTGACGAGGGGTTGTCGTTGCCGCGGCTGGGGGGCGGGGCGTTGAAGGTGTCGAATGAAACTCCTCCTTGTCGAAGATGATGCCGAGACCGCGAATTACATCGTTCGCAGCCTCAAGGAACATGGACATGTCGCCGATGTCGCGGCAACGGGTCGCGAGGGCCTGTTCATGGCGGTCGGCCAGCCTTACGACATCATGATCGTCGATCGCATGCTGCCGGAGATGGACGGGCTGACGCTCGTCAAGACGCTGCGCGGTGGTGGCGTGAGCACGCCGGTGCTGTTCCTGACGACAATGAGCGGCATCGACGATCGGGTCGACGGGCTGAACGCCGGCGGCGACGACTATCTGATTAAGCCCTTCGCCTTCTCGGAACTACTGGCGCGCATCAACGCGCTGTTTCGCCGTCCGCCGCTGTCGCAGGCCTGCACTGTGCTGCGCGTCGGCGATCTCGAGATGGATCTTCTCAAGCGCAAGGTGATGCGCAGCGGCGAAACCATCGACCTGCAGCCCAGGGAATTCCAGTTGCTCGAATTCCTGATGCGCCATGCCGATCAGATCGTCACGCGGACGATGCTGCTCGAAGGCGTCTGGGAATTCCATTTCGACCCCAAGACCAACGTGGTCGAAACCCACATCAGCCGCCTGCGCGCCAAGGTGGACAGGGGCCGCAACCACGAGCTGATTCAGACCGTGCGCGGTTCGGGATATTCGCTGCGTGCGCCCGCCTAGACTTGTCCGCACCGCGAGCTTCAAGCTCGCCGCACTCTATGCGCTGATCTTCGGCGCATCGGTGATCGTTCTGGCCGGCGTGGTCTACATCATATCGACCACCGCGCTTGACCGGCAGACGCGCACGCGAATCCAGTCCGAATCCGTCGAGCTCAGTCAAGAATATCAAAGCGGCGGGCTTCAGGCCACGCTCAAGGCGATCCGGCGGCGCCAGCGCGGCCGTCTGGTCGGCGGGCTCGACTACACGGTGTACGACATGAACGGCCACCGGCTGTTCGGGACGCTGCCGACCATGGCCACCGCCGCGGGCTGGAGCGAGATGACCGGCCCGCCCGACGGCGACGAGCCCGAAGGCGAGCCCGAGCACCTTGTCGTCTATTCGGTGCCGCTGAAGAACCAGTACTGGCTGATGATCGGCGACGATATCGGCAGGGTGCAAAGGGTCGGCCGCGTGATCATGACGACCTTCGGGTCGGCTCTGGTCCTGATGATCCTGTTCGCCGCGGCGGGCGGGATCATCCTCAGCGTGGGATTTCTCGGCCGCGTCGACACCATCACGCGAACCGCCGAAGCAATCATCGGCGGAAACATCCAAAGACGAATTCCGTTGCGCGGCACTGCCGACGACCTCGACAGGCTTGCGGGCACGCTGAACCGCATGCTCGACCGCATCTCCGGCCTAATGGATAATGTGCGGCAAGTCTCAAACGACATCGCCCATGATCTGCGCACGCCGCTCGGACGGATGCGCCAAACGCTTGACCATGCGCGTAGCCGGGCGACGACGCCCGCCGAATACGGCGAGGCCATCGACCGCGCGATCGCGGAGGCCGACGCCATTCTCGACACCTTCGGCGCGCTCTTGCGCATCAGCCAGATCGAATCCGGAAGCCGGAAATTCGGCTTCAGCGAATTCGATCTCTCGGCGCTTGTGACTTCCATCGCCCAGACCTTCGCTCCGGTCGCCGAGGACGAACGCCGCTCACTGTCGATTGGGGTCACCCCGGAACTCGTCATCGAAGGCGACCGCGAACTGCTGACGCAGATGCTCGCCAATCTAATCGAGAATGCGATCCGGCATGGCGGGCCGGCCATCGACGTCGCGCTGGCCCCGGAATCCGATCGCGTCGTGCTCACCGTCGCCGACAACGGCGCCGGCATTCCCGCGGCCGAGCGCGACAATGTGCTTCAGCGCTTCTATCGGCTCGAACGCAGCCGCACCATGCCGGGAAGCGGGCTCGGACTCAGCCTCGTCAGCGCGATCGTGGAATTGCACGGCGCCTCGATCGCCTTGGAGGACAATGAGCCAGGTCTTCGCATCGTCATCAGCTTCGCCGCCTTGCGGCACGAAGCCGCCGCCAAAGTCACTGGCTCTCAGATTGGCGATGCGCCGCGCGTCCTGGCTTCCACGGCCGCTCCGAGCGGAAATTGATGGAGGCGGACGGATGTGCGGATCATTCCGCCGGCACGTGGCTGGCGGCACGCACACCGCGCCAACTCAGCGTCCACGTGCTGAAGCGGTCGAGATAGACGTAGATCACCGGCGTGATGTAGAGCGTAAGAAGCTGCGACAAGAGCAGCCCGCCGGCCACGCATAGTCCCAGCGGCCGGCGCGAGTCCGCGCCCATCCCCGTGCCCAGCGCGATCGGCAGCGTGCCCATCATCGCCGCCATCGTCGTCATCATGATCGGCCGGAAGCGGATCAGTGCCGCCTCGTAGATCGCCCGCTCAGGCGTCACGCTGGCATCGCCGCGCCGCTTCTGCAACGCGAAGTCGATCATCATGATCGCGTTCTTTTTGACGATGCCGATCAGCATGATCATGCCGACGAAGGCATAAAGCGTCAGTGGCAGACCGACGATGTAGAGCGTCAAGAGCGCGCCGAGCGCCGCCGAGGGCAGGCCCGAGAGAATCGTCAGCGGATGGATGAAGCTCTCATAAAGGATGCCGAGCACGATATAAACGACGACGACCGCGATGAGCAGCAGGTAACCCATGTTCTGAGTGGAGTCCTGGAAAGCGCCGGCGGTGCCCTGGAAACTACCCTGGATCGTCGCGGGGACGCCGATCTCGTCACTGACTTTCTGAATGCCCGCGACGGCATCGCTCAGCGCGTAACCGTCCGCCAGATCGAAGGAGATCGTGATCGCCGGCACCTGACCAGAATGGTTGACGCTGAGCGGCATGGTGCCCGCGGTGATATTCGTCACTGCGCTCAATGGTACGAGATTGCCGCCGGCACCAGTGATGTAGAGGCTCTTGAGCGAAGAAACGTCACGCTGATATTTCGGCAACAGTTCCAAATAGACGGTGTACTGATCCGATGACGCGTAAATCTGCGACACCTGTTCGCCACCGAAGGCAAAGCCCATGGCCATTTCGATCTGCGCCGGTGTCACGCCCAAGGCCGCCGCCCGGTCCCGCTCGATGCTGACGTTCACCGCAGGCGCAGGTTTGTCGAAATCGCTGTTGACGCCCACGAAGCCCGGCGTCGTTTTCAGCTTGGCCGAGAGCTCGGCGGCCACTGTCTGCAATTGCCCAAGGTCGAGACCCTGCAGCGTGTACTGGTAGCTCGAACGCGAGCCACGACCGCCGATGCGGATCGAGGGCGGGTTCACGACGAAGACGTTGAGACCCGGTATGTTATTGAGCTTGCGCCGCAGTTCGCGCGCGACCTCGTCGGCCGAAAGCGAACGTTCCGACAAAGACTTGAGGGTCACGAAGCTGTTGGCGCTGTTGGCGCCGGCGCCGCTGGAGCCCACGCGCACCATCGCGCCTTCGACATTCGGGTCGGCATCGATGATTTTGCCTACCCTTTGGGCATCGGCGGCCATGGTGTCGTAGGAAGTGCCGTTGGCGGCCTGAAGGCTCACCATCAAGCCGCCGGTGTCGTCGCTCGGCAGGAAATCTTCGGGCATAATCTTGTAGAGTCCGATACTGGCAACGATGCTCAAGGCAAAGAGTGCAACAATTGTCCGCTTGTGCACGAGACTCCAACTCAGGCTGTCGTTATACAGCCCCTGCATTTTGCGGAATGTGTTGTCGCTCCAGCGGTAGAAGGCGTTGTGCTGTTCGTTGCGCTCGTCCCTGATCACGCGCGCGCACAGCATCGGCGTCAGCGTGATGGAGACGACGCCGGAGAACAAAATCGCCAAAATGATTGTGACCGCGAATTCGTGCAGCAGGCGGCCGACGATGCCGCTCATGAACACGATCGGAATGAACACGGCGGCTAGCGAAATCGTCATTGACAGAATGGTGAAGCCGATCTCGCCGGATCCTTTCATGGCAGCTTCGAAGGGCTTTTCTCCATGCTCCACGTGTCGCACGATGTTTTCGAGCATAACTATGGCGTCGTCCACGACGAAACCGACGGAAAGGGTCAGCGCCATCAGCGAAAGATTGTCGAGATTGAAGCCTGCTATGGACATGCCGGCAAAGGTGCCGATGACCGCGATCGGTAGCGCCAGCGAGGGGATGATGGTGGCCGAAACCTTGCGCAGAAACACGAAGATGACCATCACCACCAGGATCGCGGCGACGAGCAGCGTCTCCTGCACGTCCGTGACCGAAGTGCGGATCGATTCGCTGCGATCATGGCGAATTTCCAGATCGAGGCCAGCGGGCAGGGTCGCCTCGAATTGCGGCAATACCTTCCTCACTTCATTGACAACCTGGATGGTGTTCGAACCCGGCTGTCTTTGAACCGCGATCATGACGCCACGCTGGCCGTGATACCACATGCCTTCGCGCACGTTGTCGACGCTGTCGATGACGTTGGCCACGTCGCCCAGCCGCACCGGTGAACCGTTGTTGTATGCGACGATCTGGCGGCGGAAGGCGGCGGCGTCGTCGAGTTGGCCCGTTGTATGGATCATCTTGGCGTCTTGAACGCTGTTGAGCGCGCCGGTGGCCTGGTTGACGTTGACCGACTGGATCGCCGCCGCGAGCTTGTCGACGCCGATGCCGCGCGCGGCCAGCGCCGTGGGATCGGCCTGGATACGCACCGCATAATGCGCCGCGCCGAAGACATTGACCTGAGCCACGCCGTCGAGCGTCGACAATTGCCGCGCCAGCAGCGTGTCGGCGTAGCGGTCTACCGTGGTCAGCGGCAAGGTCTTCGAACTCATGATCATGAAGAGGATCGGTTGATCCGACGGATTGACCTTGCGGAAGGTCGGCGGGTTGATCATCGTCTTGGGAAGCCGGCGCATCGCGCCCGAGATCGCGGCCTGCACGTCCTGGGCGGCGCCGTCGATGTTGCGGTCGAGCTTGAATTGCAGAACGATGCTGGTGCGGCCCTGGCTGCTCGACGATGTCATCGAATCGATGCCCGGGACCGTCGAGAAAGCGTTTTCGAGCGGAGCGGCGACGGCCGAGGCCATGGTCTCAGGGTCGGCGCCGGCCAGACCGGCGCTCACCTCAATGGTCGGAAAGTCGACGTTCGGTAACTCGCTGACGGGCAAGGTCAAATAACCGACGACACCGAAGATCACCAGCGCGGCCATCAGCAGCGTGGTCATCACGGGATAATCGATGAACCGCCTCGAAATGTTCATACTGACTTGCCTCTCACTGCGCCGTCGCGCACGCGCGACATCGTCCGGACACCGTCTATCGCCGCGCCCCCGTCGAAGCGGTCGAACCCGTGCAACTCTCCGGCATTGTGTCCAACGTGAAGACCGCGCTTACCACGATGAAAGCCCGCCCAACACACTGAGAAAGACGGCGAGGAGGCGTACCTGCCCCAGCCGTCCCGATAGCCGTCGATTTGGCGGGAAATTACCATTTCGCCCGTGCGGCCGGAAGTGGAGCTTGTCGCAACGGCTCGCGGGGGCGGCGGGCCCGCTCAACTGTTGTGGGCGGGCGGCGCCGCGCGAAGCGGCCTTTTCCTTGGCCTTGCGGCGCCAGCCTCGCGCCCCGCGGAAGTGCGCGGTTCTGTCGCCGGCGACACTTCGCGACATAATTGTGGGGTGGGCGCCCGGCGGAGGCCGGCGGACGGCATCGCCTCGGCTCCCGGCGCCCCCGATTTTCGGCAAGATGTGACAGGATCGGGCCGCCATGAACTACCGCCACGCCTATCACGCCGGGGGCTTCGCCGATGTCGTCAAGCATTTGGCGCTGGTGGCCGCGCTCATCCATCTGCGCAGGAAGGAAACGCCTTTCTTCGTCGCCGACACCCATGGTGGGGCCGGGCTCTACGATCTGGCTGCCGGCGCCGCCCGCCGCACCGGCGAAGCAGCGGCGGGAATCGAGAAGCTGAGGCCGCTGGCAGGCACCACGGGCTTGCCAGAAGCGCTGGCGGCCTATCTCGAGCTCGCGACCCGCGACGGTGCCGCGCACTATCCCGGCTCGCCGCTGATCGCGGCGCGGCTACTGCGGCCGCGCGACAGGCTGGTCGCGATCGAGCGGCACCCGGAAGAGGCGGAGGCGCTCAAGGCTGCGCTCGCACCCTTCGCCAATGCGCGCGCGGTCCTTGGCGACGGCTATCGGCGCCTGCCGGCGCTGTTGCCGCCGCCCGAGCGCCGCGGGCTGGTGCTGATCGATCCGCCTTACGAGGAGATCGATGAATTCGCCCAGGCCGGCGCGGCGCTGGCAGCTGCCTGGCGGCGCTTCGCCACCGGGATTTATCTGTTGTGGTTTCCGATCAAGTCGCGCGCGGCGGCGGAGGCGATGTGCGGCGAGGTGCTTGCGGCCGGCGTGGACAAGTCGCTGCGCATCGACATCGAAACCGCGGCATCGGCGAACGGCGATAACAAGCGCCTGACGGCGGCGGGGCTTGTCGTGGTCAATCCGCCCTACGGCTTCGATGCAGAGATGCGCGCATGCGGGGAGATCGTGGCGAAGAAGCTGGGTGCGGACACGCGCGTGACGCTCGCCTGGCTCGCCGGCGAGGATGCGTGAAACGCAAAAGCGTCAATTCTTCGGCGCCCAGGCCGGCGGCTCGACATTGATGATCGGCTCGATGCCGGGTGTGGTCAGCGCAAGCCCCATGCCCCTCAGCGTCACCTCGGCGTTCGGGTTGTGGCCGCGGTGGATCTTGCCGATGGGCTCGGAATAGACCGCGCCCGGTCCGGCTTCGATCAGCACGCCCTCCTGGAAGTGGCCCTCGAACTGGCCTTCGAGCGTGACGTAGAAGGTGGCGCCGGTGTGGATGTGCCAGTTGGTGAATCCGCCGGGCCGGATCTCGTAATTATAGACCTGGACCTGCGCCTGGGAATCCCTGGGCAGCGAGGCGTAGAGCGAATCAAACAGCGTGTTACGGTAGAACGCCTGGCCGGGCTTGAGATAACCGTCCAGCTTCAACTTCATGTCCTTGTATTGGTGCAGACCGTGGATCTCGTCGGCGCTGACGGACTTCTGGCAGACCGGGCATTTCAGCGCGGCTTTCTTGGCCGTCTTCGCGCTCGTGCTTTTGCTCATAGGCGTCCCCCCTGGCTCGTTTCGCCCCCAAACCCGGCTCTTCGGCCGCTCGCCGTTCAATGGCAGATCGGCCAATGGCTGGCAATCGGTGGTCTGGCTTGCGCGGCCAGCCGAGGTTCAGTATCTGGTCCGCGGATCGGAGAGGTGGCTGAGCGGTTGAAAGCACCGCACTCGAAATGCGGCATACTCGCAAGGGTATCGAGGGTTCGAATCCCTCCCTCTCCGCCAGTGTTTTATTCAACTATATAAAGAACTTAGAGGAATTCTGGGCACGCCGCGATCCCCTGGAAATGTCGGGCGAATTCGTGCTGCCCGACTCGGGACGGCCGACATCTTTGCCGTCGGGGATTTCAACGTTCATCCGTCGACCTTCCTCGCCGCGATGAGCCTCAGGGCGAGAGCAGTTCGAGGCTTTGGCCGTTGGTCCGCGGCCCGAACACGCCGAATTCCAATCACGATGGCAGCCATCGCGGCCCCGATCATCACGAAGACGCCGGTCGTCCCGAAGCCGGCGAGCAGATCGGCGACCCAGTAGCCGACAAAGATTGAGCTCACCCGGCTCCAGGAAAAGGTAAAGCCGATCGCCCGCGCGCGGATGCGGGTGGGGAACAACTCGGCTGCATAAGGATGGAAGATCGCGATCATCCAGTTGTTGCCGAGCGCGATCAGGGCGCCGCTCACCATCACGGTCGTCGCATCGCGCGCCTGTGCGAAAATCGCTCCGCTCACCGCGATCAGAAACGCCGTACCGACGAGCTGCCACTTCCGTTCGATCCGCTCGGAGAAATAATTGGCGCACAAAGCGCCGATCGGAGCGAGCAGCACGATCACCGCCGTGTATTCGAGCGATTTCACAATCGTGAACCCCTGCTCGACAAGTAGCATCGGAACGAACGCGGTGAACCCGAAGACGGCGATCGTCTGTGCGAATTGGAAGATCGAGATGATGATCGTGCGCGGCAGGTAGAAGACAGAGAACATTTCCGTCCAACGACCACTATTGGCTTCGAGATCGGGAACGCCGGCGGCCGGTGGAGGCAGCGCGTGGCCGCACTCGGCAACAACGCGCGCTTCGATAGAAGCGACCACCTGGTCGGCTTCGGCGAAGCGGCCGTGTACCTCAAGCCAGCGCGGCGACTCCGGCAGCCCCTTCTGGACGAAGAACACGACCACGCCGCTGAGTGCGCCGATCCCGACCACCCAGCGCCATCCCGCGATCCCAAGCGGCGCCAGCGGAACCAGGCCCGCGGCCAGAAAGGCCGCGACCGGAATCGCGGTGAGGATGAAAATGAACGCCGCAGTCATGTAGCGGCCCCGCGCCGTGCGCGGGGTGATCTCGGTGATATAGCTGTCGTTGTTGATGAGCTGGATGCCGACGGCGAGCCCGGCGATGAACCGCGCCAGGTCGATTGCTGCCGGATCGGAGAGGAAGGCGATCGCCAGTTGCGCCGCCGAGTAAATCATCATGGACCAGACGAAGATCACCCGCCGCCCCAGCCGGTCGGAGACGAAGCCGAATACGGCGGTGCTGATGAGCATGCCCACGAAAAAGCTCGCAAGGAAGCTTGCGAACAGGTGCGGATCGAAGATGCTTCCGGGTTTGGCGACGTAGATGCCCGAGCGGATGAGGCCGAGCGAGATGAAGCCGGGCATGAAAAGCTCGTAGAACTCGAACCACCCGCCCGAAGCGATGCGCCCGACGAGCCCGATCAGATAGCGCGACGGCGGCAGCCGGTCGATCCGCGCAATCACGGTGTGCCGCCTCGCGCTGGCCTCGGTACCCAGATCCACGGCCCTTTCCTCCTGCTTTTCTGTTTTCAAAAACGGGAATGTGACTTTTGGGGGCAGGTGGACTCTGTGTCAGGCGCGCAAGCGGATGGCCGAGACCGGCGCGCTGTCGAAGGCCGCACCGATCCACGCCAGCGCCGCTGCCGTGCGGGGCGCATCCCAACCGCCAAATTCCGCGTTCCCGGAGAGCTTGGCGACAAGCTCTTTATCGGACAATGGTTCGCGTGCGCCTCCGCGCATATGCGGCTGCGCAAATTCGAGTGCGGTGCCGTCGTCGAGCCTGGCCACCAGATGACCGGTGAAGGCCTTGGGGTAGGGATTGGCCGGATCGATGCGGTAGCCGATCTTGGCTGCCAGGGCGAGAATGGCCGGGTCCTCGATCCGCGCCTGCGTGAACTGGCTGAACCCCGCGGCCCGGTCGAAGAAACCAACGGCCATGCAATAAGGTGTGCTGAATTTGGCGGCGTAGGGGGTCGGCGGGTGGCGTTTGACCGCCAAATCTTCCCACAGCCGATGAACGGTGCCTTCGCCGACATCGCAGAGAATGCTGACGATGCGGTTTGGATCGACGCCCGTCTCGGCCAGGCGAATGGCGCAGTCGATATAGGGCTGAGTCATCGTCCCGCAGGCATAAGGCTTGAAGGCGATGGTTTCCATCAGCCAGCGCGTGCCCAGGCCGTCGAGCACGCTGTCGAAATCCGGCGCCAGCGAAGGCGCGAACGCTTTGTAGAAGCCGTGAACACCGTCCAGCACGGTGCGCGGGCCGACGAAGCCGGCGCGGGCCATCAGCGCGGCGCGGATGCCCGACTGCGCGGCCCAGCCGGCATGCATCCGCTTGGTCGATGTGCCTTCGGCGAGATATTCGATTATCCCCGAAGCCATGGACCCGGCAATGCCCAGCGCCGAGGCGATCGCCGACGCGTCCAGTCGCAGCGCGGCGGCGCAGCCTCCGGCGGCGGCCAGTGCCCCGATGACGGCGGTGGGATGGAAGCCGGCCTTGTGGATTGCGCGCGGCGTCGCCAGGCTCAGCCGGCACATCAGTTCGCAGCCCACCGCGATTCCGCGCAGCAGTGCGTCACCGCCGAGAGTTTCGCGCTCGCACAGCGCCAGCACCGCCGGCACAAGCACCGCCCCCGAATGGACGGGGCCGCCTTCGAAGGTATCGTCGAAATCTTCGCCATGCGCCGCGGTGCCGTTGACCAGCGCCGCATCGAAGGCGCTGAAGCCGCCTTCGTGCCCCAATGCGGTGCAGAGGCCGCCTTGATCGGTCGCCGCCAACGTGGCGATGACATAATCCTGGCGGCGCGCCGCGATGCAAAGACCGACCACGTCGATCATCAGCCGCCGTGTCATCGCCACGGTGGCAGCGGGCAGTGCCTCGGCCGTTACGCCCGCGATCCAATCCGCAAACTGGACGGCCACGGGTGGCTGAGCCCCGGCGGTGGAAACGGTCATGTTGGCCATCCTTCTTGCGAGAGACAGCAAAAGGCCGGGGCGGGCCTGCGAAGCCGTTCGAGGCCCGTCGACGTCCCGGGGTCCATGGCGCGTGCTTAGCCCGGAAAACCCGCCGCAACAACTCTTGTCGTTGATTGCTGGCCGACAATATGTTGCTTTGGCGCCTTTCACAGAAGAAGGGTGCCGTGTTGGACAAGCTTCAGGAGACCTCAGGGGTCACGCATACGTTGGCGCGTTATATTGTCGGGGTGGGCAACGCCGATGTGCCGGACGCGGCCCGGCGGGAGGCATGCAAGACCTTTCTGAACTGGGTCGGCTGCGCCGTCGGCGCCTCGCGCCATGAGGCCGTTGAGATCGCGATCGCGGCGCTTGCCCCGTTCAGCGCGCCGGCGCAGGCCAGCGTGCTCGGCCGCAGCGAACGGGTGAACATCTTCGACGCCGCGCTGTTCAACGGCATCGCCAGCCACGTCTTCGATTTCGACGACACCCATCTTAAGACTGTCATTCATCCGGCCGGCCCGGTGGCCTCGGCGCTGCTCGCCTATGCCGAATACCAGCCGGTGTCGGGCGCCGACTTCGTAACCGCGCTGGCGCTCGGCGTGGATGTCGAATGCCGCATCGGCAACGTCGTCTATCCCGATCATTACGACGTAGGCTGGCATATCACCGGTACCGCCGGCGTATTCGGCGCCGCCACCGCGGTCGGCAAGCTGATGGGGCTCGACGAGCAGAAGATGGTCTGGGCGCTGGGCCTTGCCGCGACGCAGCCGGTTGGCTTGCGCGAGATGTTCGGCACGATGACCAAGAGCTTCCATCCCGGCCGGGCGGCGCAGAACGGGCTGCTCGCGGCTCTGCTGGCTGAGCGTGGCTATACCAGCTCCGAGGCCGGCATCGAGGCCAAACGGGGCTGGGCCAACGTCACCAGCACGCACCAGGATTTTGCGCAGATCACTGAAGGACTTGGCAGCTTCAGCGAATTGCTGCTCAACACCTACAAGCCTTTCGCGTGTGGCATCGTGATTCATCCGGCCATCGACGCCTGCATCCAACTGCGCAATCGATACGATCTCAAACCGGCCGATGTTGCGTCGGTGGAACTCAAGGTGCATCCGCTGGTGCTGGAACTGACCGGCAAGCGCACGCCGAAGACCGGTCTCGACGGCAAGTTCAGCGTCTATCACAGCGCGGCAGTCGCGATCATCGATGGTCGCGCCGGTGAAGCCCAATATAGCGATGCGCGGGTTCACGATCCGGCGGTGGTGAGCTTGCGCGACAGCGTGGTTGCCGAGATCGATCCCGGAATGGCGCCCGACGCCGTCGACGCGACGATCATGCTGCGCGACGGGCGGCGCCTCCACCTCTTTGTCGAGCACGCCATCGGCAGCGTCGCACGCCCGATGACGGAGGACGATCTGATCGCCAAGTTCACCGATCTCGTCGAGCCGGTTCTGGGCGCCGGGCGCACGGCGAAGCTGCGCGATCTATGCCTCGGCCTCGATACACTTGGCGACGCCACAGTCGTCGCGCGGGAGGCACGCACGGCACACTGATATACTGGCAGACCGGCTTCAGGCAGACAGAAGACCTGCCGCATTTAGGGGGAACCTATGTTTTTCCGCATGTTCAAGGGCACGACCGGGCGGGTGTTCACCATCCTCTGTGTAATGTATTTCCTGACCTACATCGATCGCGTGAACATCTCTGTCGCGGCGCCGCTGATAAAGGGCGAGCTTCATCTCAGTAATACCGAGCTGGGTCTGGCGCTGTCTGCCTTCGGGGTGAGCTATGCCCTTCTGCAGATCGTCAACGGCTTTATCGGCGACCGCTTCGGGCCGCGCAGAGTGCTGTGCGCGCTTGGAACCTTGTGGGGAATCGGGACGCTCCTGACCGGCCTTGTCACCGGCCTTCCGGCGCTGATCGCCTCGCGCATCCTGGTGGGGCTTGGCGAAGCCGGCACAATCCCCACGAGCACGCGTGCCATGGCCAATTGGCTGCCGGCCGCCCGGCGCGGCCTCGGCCAGGGCATGACGCATTCGGCCGCCCGCCTGGCGGCCGCGGCGACCCCACCGATCGTCGTGGCAATGATCCCCTTCATCGGATGGCGCGGTGCTTTCGTGGTGCTGGGCGCGTTGAGCCTCGTCTGGGTGGTGGTGTGGTGGCTGTATTTCCGGGACGATCCGCGCGACCATCGCGGCATCACGGAGGCCGAACTGGCCGAATTGCCGCCTTACCGCTCCGGCGTCGCAATCACCAACGTACCATGGGGGCGGCTGATCCCGCGCATTCTGCCCACCGTGCTCGTCTTCTTCTGCCATGCCTGGACGCTCTGGCTCTTTCTCACCTGGCTACCAAGCTTTCTGATCCATCGCACGGGCGTCGACCTCAAGCATTCGGCGATATTCACTTCGCTGATCTTCGTGGCGGGCATGGTGGGCGACACGGCAGGCGGCTTCGCCACCGACATCCACTACCGGCGCAGCGGCAACCTCAATGCGGCGCGTCGCGATGTCGTGATCCTCGGTTTCCTGGTTTCGCTCATCTTCATGGCCATGGTGTTCCTGACCCGCGCGCAGGGCGTCATCGTCGGCTGCCTCGCTACGTCCTTCTTCTTTCTGGAGATGACGGAAGGGCCGATCTGGGCGGTGCCGATGGACATTGCGCCGCGTTATGCCGGGCTCGCCGGCGGCTTCATCAGCACTGCCGCAGGGCTGGGCGCGCTTTTCTCGCCGGTGACGTTCGGTTACATCACCGATGTGACCGGCAGCTATGTGGTGCCCTTCGCCTTTTCGATCGGTCTTCTGGCGGTCGGCATCGTGCTGTCTTTCTTCATGCGCGCGGACAAGCCGGTCACCGAGTCCGATGCGCCGGCCACCGCGCCGCGGGGGGCGGAGACATGAATAAAGAACTGGCCGGCCGCACGGCGCTGGTGACGGGCGCGGCCCGCAATATCGGGCGCGCGATCGCGCTGGCGCTGGCACAGGCCGGGGCCGCCGTTGTGCTCAATGCCCGCAACGCCTCCGACGAGATCGAGGCGGTGGCGGCCGAGATCCGGGCCCAGGGCGGTAAGGCCCTGGTCAAGCCGGCCGATGTGGCCGATCCGGTCGCTGTGGACGGCCTGATGGCCGCGGCCGCCGAGACCTTTGGCGGGCTCGACATCCTCGTCTGCAACGCCGCCATCCGCCGGGAAACGCCATTCGACCAGCTCGATTATGCCGCCTGGCGCGAGGTGACCGGCGTGATCCTCGATGGCGCCTATTTGTGCGCGCGTGCGGCGCTACCCTATCTACGCCGCGCCTCGGCGGGCAGCATCGTGCTGATCGGTGGCCTGTCGGCGCATACCGGCTCCAAGGACCGCGCCCATGTCGTGGCGGCGAAAGCCGGCATTGTGGGTCTCACCCATGCGCTGGCGCATGATCTTGCGCCCAACATCACGGTCAACTGCGTCGTGCCCGGGCTGATCGACACGGTGCGCGAAGGCCGCTCGGCGAGCGGCGGCGAGCCCGCTCATCATGCCCACCACACCACGCTGGTGGGCCGGCGCGGGCGGCCGGAGGAGGTGGCGGCCGCCGTGCGTTATCTCGTCGGACCCGACGCCCGCTATGTCACCGGCCAAACGCTCCATATCAACGGCGGCGCCTATCTCGGCTGAGAAGGTCGCTGCGATCGGTGAGGCATTCGGGTAAGCGCACGGCGATCGGAGTATTCGCCGCGAGGGCGACAAAGTTCCGTGCTTTGGCCAAGAGAATTCCCTGCAAAATTCCCCAAAAGCACGGAATTTCCGGAGAGAGCGGTTCGTCGAGGACCGTGCCCACCGTCAGCCTTTCCAGTAGCGGCCTTCTTCGTTCTTGGTGTGCCCAAGCAGCCCGGAACCGCCCCGCCCCTGGCCGGCCTCGTCAACGCGTTGTGCCGTGACCTGCAGAGGCTGGCAGTGGAGTTCGGTTTGAGCCTTTCGGCCCGGACCGAATCGATGCGGCGACGCCGGAAGAGGATAATCCTAATGGCATGGAGATTTTTCAGCTAAGATCGACTGGAAGAGGCCGCCATAACTGTTAGCGCGATATCCGTGCACTGACAGATGCTTAGGGCTGGGTCAAATTACGCCTAATTTCACAGGGTAGGGGTTGGTTGCCGTAACCGGCAATTGGCGGAGAATGCCGGGGCCCGAGGGTTGAAATCGGTTTTGCAGGTCCCAAATGTTCTTGGAACTTCGAAATCCATTGGAAGGCATAGCGAATGATGTCGCACGCGCGAACTGGCTGGTTGGCTGCGTTACTGGTCTTCGGTGCCTCGGGCCTTCCGAATACGGCCGCGGCACAAGAGTTCCCAGGCCAACTGCCCGCAGAGCTTGGACCGCGGAATACCTGTGCCCCCTTCCAATGCTCTTGGACGGAAGCGCATTTGCCGCGAAGTCGGAGGAATAAGCGGTGCGCAGCGCGATGGCGTGACCGAGCAGGTGCTGTTGGCCGGCGATATTCCCCAGTTTCTACGGCATTTGAGGCCAGTCACGCTGAGGGGCCGCATGGCCAGCGATGTAGGCCGTCAGCGTCACAGTCTGTGTGACGCCCGATTACCTGGCCGTCGGCTCCGATAAGGATTTTGTCCGTGTTCCCATGGGCTTGCGGACTGCGATGGCGGTCGCTGACCACTTCGGTTTCGTGCTGCCCACCACCAAAATAGTGGATGCTATCTATGCGCAGGCGGACGTGCACGTGCGGCCGGAACCACTGACCGCTGGTCCGCAGATGCGCTCCACCGCTTATTTCGTCCTTCACAACCGCATGGTCAGCCAGGAACGCCTGGCCGAGGGCGCCGAAGCTTGGCATGCTGGTCGCGGGACAGAAAAAGGATCTCGTGATCACGAACCGTCTGCGCGCGAACCCTGGCCGCGTCGCGATCTATGGGTGGCATCGCGAAAACGGCAGGCCGATCCAGCCTCTCAGCACGGTCCACGGCGAGAACTACGCCGATTACAGCCATGGCGTGCGGCTCGTCAGCACGGTTGCCTATGTTGATAATAAGGAGCGGTCGCTTCTTGATATCTTGCAGGATCCGCAACCTCGCACCGGTCGTAAGCTCCGAGGGGCCGATCCCAAAGTTGGCGTGCTCATTGGCGTCCCTGGACGGGCACGGCCGCGAAGCGAACCCACCCCAGCCAGAGATCGCTTCTGCAGGCCGCCTGCAATCGGTCGCGCATCCGCGACCCGCTGACGCAGCCGGCTTATCGTTTGGTCGAGGGGCAAACAGCCCACCGCACGCGTCCGGTTCATTGGGCGTCCAAGGTCTTACAGCACCGGAAGCCCAGATGGTAATTGGCGTGGCTCGCCAAATCCATCACCCGGCTGCCATGCCAATAGGGCGCGCGCCAGCGGCACCAGTCTGGATGCGCGCGGAACTTGTCGAAGATAAACCAGCTGCCTTTCATCTCGGTGTAGCCCAGCGTCTTGCTGCCGCGGCTCGCCATTTCGTCGGGGCGAAGCGGAAGGTTCATGTGCTCGGCCGCATTGCCATTAAGGTCATAGACGTCGAGCGGACTATGGCATGCGGGAAAATCGCCCGTCGGGTAGGTGTTTGATCCGCATTTTGCAAAGTTCCCTCCGGGGCAGCCCGGAGTCTTGCTGCTGCCGGTGGCGCATACGCCGGTACGGTAGGTTGGCCCATAGCTCCAGCTCTCGCTCGCGGCGTATTTGCGATTGTGGGCCGCCCGCATCCGGTTGACGGCCACGCTGGGGCTCACACCTTTGGCAAGATCGAAGTTGTAATCGGGCGGTTCGCAGACTCGCCTGCGCACGCACCTTCCCATTCATGCGCGTCGCAAATCCGCTTGCCTTCCGCTTCGCAGATTTCCGCAGCTTCGCGGGCCTTCACCCAGACCACCGGGTAGGTGCACGGGATGTCGGGAAATTCGAACTGATCGATGCACACTTTTGCATCCTCCGGCTTCTGGGTCGCGGGGTCGTAGAGGGGCGCCATGATATTTCGAACCGCAGATCTTTTCGAATCTCGGATTTTCGTAGCTGATCGACTTCTGTTCGAGTTTGGCAAGGCATTGCTGCGGGTATAACCGGGTGGACCGTTATCGCCGGATTGCCCTGCCCTATATATCCGGAGTGGGCGAAGATACTCCGGATTTTCGTCATCTGCGCGTCCGTCAGACCGAAGACCGCCTCCATCTTTTCGAAGAGCTTCTCGTTCTGCTTCTGCAGCGGCGTCTGTGCCATTGCGACGGTGGCGGGAGACCCGGCAAGCGCGACCGCGACAAGGCATAGCGCAACGATGGCGGTACGTGTTCTCATGGTCCGCTCCTGTGTCTGATGAGATAGAAAAAATCCCGATTGTCCGGGAAGCCGATAAATCTCGGAATCAGCCGCCCGCCGGACGTCTTGTCGACCTCCGCCATGCCGGGAATGAGATGCTCGACTTCGACCTTATTCCCGCGCCGAACATAGATCGCGAGATAGGTGTGCTCGAGCGCATTGATGTCGAGCATCATCGCGTAGCTGCAGCCATAGGCCTGGAACACCTCCGCCATCGCCGAAGGTGTGGCGGTCGAGAAATATCCGTAGATGAGGAACTGCTTGCCGGCTGATTTCCTGAAGACAGGCGCCGGCGCGCAATGTGCGCTGCTTTTCATCGGCGGACCCGGACCAATTTCCAGGTCCCCATTTGGCAACCAGCGCTCCGGCAACCGAATCGCCAGTTTCCGAATTGCGCGCGACCAGCGCCACGCCGTTCTGGCGCGCGAATTTGATATGGGCGAGCAGGCGATTGTCGGCCTCGGACCAGGTCTTCATGTGCACGGAGCCGTCATCGAGCACATACAGCGTGGCAAGGCCGGGCTGAAGCTTGCTGAAGACGACACCCTCCTCGATAAACCCGTAATGCGAGCCGTGGTTCACTTTCGCCAGTTCGCCATATTTGAAGGCGCCATGATGCCGCCTGAACCCGCCAACGAATGTCGCGACGACACGGTTCAGAACCGCGGGACTGACCATTCCGGTGGTGACGAGAGGGGCCGCGGTCCCGATACCGTCGGGGCCCGGCAGTTTGTCGTTTCGCGCCACAGAAGGCGGGCGCGGAGACCAGTCGACCCGGGGATGATCCGTTCCGAGCGCAAATCCGAGATCGAATTGGGAGAGGTCGAAAGCAACGAGATAATCGAGAGCGGAGGCTTCAACGGAATCCAGATTGCTCACCACACCCTTGTCGCGCTTTATGATCTCGTCGGTCACGGCCTGGGGTTGCATGAGGCTCACATAGACCCCGCCAATGTTTCGCACTGGGTACCAGCGGCCAAACCCCAGTTGCCGCGAAGACGGCCCGGCAACGTCAATTCCCAAATCCTGCGGCACCAGAGCCTTGCCGGCATAGGCCGGCTTCACGGATGCCGGCATCAAGGGGGTCGAGGGTTGCGATCCGGGCGTGGCCGTCGTCGTGCGGCCCGTTTCGCGAAACGCATCCTGATAGAAATTTCGTTTTACAAAGCCGACGATGGCGTCGCCCTTCCAGACATTGTCCCTGAGGAAATTGGTTACGGCTTCCAACTCGGTCTGATGCCCGGCCACGCGATTGCGCAGATACAAGCGGCCGTTGCAGAGCGGGGCGTAGGGCAGCGACGATACGCGCGCACGCTCCAGTATGCTCGGCTTTCCCGACCACAATTCGCACACCGTTTTGCTTTTCCCGTCGGAGATCACGAGCCCCTGGCGATTGCCATTTTCCAAGTGCAGCGTCTGGGCTTTCGGATGCGGGTTCTCGATGTGGTAACTGACGCGACCATTGGCGCCGCCCCAATCGAGCGTCAGCAGGAACCACGCGTTGATATCCGGGTTGAGATCGACCAAAGTCGCGGTGCCCCGACGCGTTTCCGCGCCTTGAGCCGCAATCGTCTCGATGCGCCTGAATTGCTGCAGGTCGAGAATGGTCTTCGGGCTGTCCGCATCATATTGGGCGCGCCGTTCCTGCGATACCGCAGGTGTGGCATGGCCGGTTTGATCTGCATGCGCCGCATTGAGCGCGAGGCAGAGGACCGACGCGCACATACTCAACGCAAGGATGCGATTCGGGCGCACGCGCATCAGAGATTCCAAAGTCCGCCACGCCGATACGCATTTCAAGAACACGATATTGTCTTCCTACATGAGAGGGGATCAATGCTCACAAGAGTGTCGCCGCAATAAAAACGCCCGCCATGAGCAGAATCAAAATGCGGCTGACGCGATCACGCAGGCCAAAGACCAATGGGTCGTCGTCCATGTGGCCGCGATGGGCCATGAGCCACATATAGGTGATCCAGTAGAGCAACAGCAGGCAGTCCAACCAGAAGAGCTGGTACAGACTGAGGAGTTCATGGGAGCTTTGGGTTCCGATGTACAGTCCGAGAACCAGTGCGGCCAAATAGCCGCTCGAGCCGCCCAAGGCGGCGAGCAGTTCCCGGTCCTCGAAAAGATAGGCGCGCGCGTGCGCGTGAAAACCTTCAGTCTTGCGAGCGAGAACGAGCTCGGCATAGCGCTTTACCAACGCCAGGCTGAAAAACAGGAAAATGCAAAACGCCAACACCCACGAGGATAGCGCCAGACCCACGGCCAGCGCTCCACCGACCACCCGCAATGTGTAGAGGATGGAAAGCGCAAGAACATCCAAGATTACGATATCCTTCAGGCGAAACGAATAGGTCAACGACAGCGCATAATATCCAGCCAATGCGCCGAGAAACGGCCAGGGCAGGAGCAGCGCCACGGCAAGGCCACCGAACAAGAGCACCAGCATCCCGATGATCGCATGCATGGCGGGAACATGACCGGACGCCAGCGGCCTATCCTTCTTATGCGGATGGCGGCGATCGTTCGGCAGGTCCAGAAGATCGTTGAGCAGATATCCGCTCGAAGCGCACAGGCTGAAAGCGGCAAAGGCGAGCACTGCCTGCATCAGCGTGCCGGGTTGATAGAGGTGGTAGTCCAGCGCAAGTGGGGTAAACACGAGCGTATTCTTGAGCCACTGATGGGGACGCAGGGCCGTCAGGTAGGGTTCCACACGCCCAGGCGGGTCGTCGAACACCCGTTCGATCTGCGTTGTCTTTTCCACATTCGCTCGCAACCCCCTCACGGGGCGGACGAGAATGGCTTTGCGGGCCGCCGCACAGACGACGCGGTCGCGCCGCCCATTGCCCACATAATCGAAGCCATGAAGGTGATATTCCGCAACAAGTCTATCGCGCTTCGGCTCGCCGGAAAGATTGGTCCGGCCGTCGCTGGCAAACACGCGACCGAAAAGGCCCAGGTGATTTGCAACATTCTTGGCGACACTCTCGTCGGCGCCGCTGGCCAGGACGAGCTCGCGCCCCGTCTTCTTTTCGGCTTCCAGATAGGCGATGAGGTCGCGATCGTAAGGCAGCGTTGCGACATCCAGTGAGACCTCACGCGCGATCCGGCGTTTGAAATAGGCGGGGCCTCTTGCAAGCCAATATATCGCTGCCAGCATCCGTAACGGGGACTTCTTCGCGAGCAGTAGAAGGGATTCGACCAGCAGATCCGATCGGATCAGAGTCCCGTCCAGATCGACGACCAGGGGCGCTTGACGGTCGGCGCTATCGGGTTCACGGAGCAACTTTTTTGGTCTCTGCGTGGTTGGGGGTGAAGGCAATATGGTCAAAAGAGATACCGCACAAACCGCAGGACGCCGTGCTTCCAGGGAACGCGATGGGACACCCCGGATCGTCCCTGAAACGCGGCGCGGTTTGCGACGTACCAATCATAGTTTCGTACCAACGCATCCTGGTTGGAATGCTGCGGTGCGAACCCCAGGCGCGTCACGATGCGATCGATGGATACGAAGCTTTCGTTGGGCATGGTATCATAGACCCATTGATAGAGCGGCGAGACACCTAGGAACTCGAGCAGCTTCAGCGCCTGAATCGCAGGCCATGCCGGTACGCTCACAATCTTCTTGTGATATCCGGCGCGGTCGAGAACCGCCTGGAAGTCTTGCCGCATGGTTCCGAATTCCTTTGCGCCGACATTGAATACATCATCGACGGAAGCCTTGTCGCCTGTGGCGCAAAGCGTGATGGCCTGGCACAGGTCTTCCACGTCGAGAAGCTGATAGCGATTGTCGCCCGAGCCGATCAGCGGAAAGTTCCGGCCCTCATATGCCCAACTGTAGAGAAGTTCGAAGACCCCGAGGCGTTCCGGCCCGACAAAGGTTTTCGGGCGTATGATCGGCAGGCACAATCCTTTGGAACGAAATTCGCGGCAAAGCTCCTCGGCACGAATTTTGGCTTCGCCATAGGCTCCCACGCCATGAAGCGGGTCGGTCTCGTAGATCGGATGATGATCTGGAACGCCGTAGACCGCTGTCGAAGAGATATAGATGAAGCGGTCCACCCCCTCCGCCAGGGCGCTCTCCAGAAGGACGCGCGTCCCGTCAATCTCGGTAGAGAGGATGGCGTCCCGGTCGTAGAGCGGAAGCGCCGCCGCGCAGTGAACCACGATGTCGACCCCGGCCATCGCCTGGTCCACGGCCCGCCGGTCGCGGATGTCCGCCAAGACTGCCTCGACCGCGTCTTTTTCGGGATAGTCGAAGGGCGCGAAATCGAGAGAGCGGACCTTGTGTCCTTGCTTCAGCAGATGGCGCACGAGATTGATGCCTAGGAACCCCGCGCCGCCGGTAATCAGATAGATCATGAATGTCACGCTGCCAGAGGGTGGAGGAGGAGGATGGTGCCCGCCGTCAGCAGCACGAGACCGATGATTTGGGAGGTCGCGAGCGTCTCGCCGAGAAACAGCACCGAGGTCGAGCCAATGATTGCGATGCCGCCCGCCACCATCACGGGGTAGGCGACCGAGAGGTTAAGTCGGGTGAGCGCGCCGACGTAGAATGCGGCATTCAAAGCGAAGAGAAGCAGGCCGGCCATCAGATAGGAATTTGTAGCGAGCCGGAAAATGATCCCCGGCTCGCTCCACGGGCCGAGGCGCACCGCGCCGGCCTTGAGAAGAAGGTTGGCGGCAGCATTTAGGGCGAGCGCAACTAGCAAAAGAAGATATGGCATTACGCACCTCTGCGCGGAAGATGACGTAGTTCGGCCGCGACATCGGGCGCTTGATCAGAGACGTTGATAAGGCCATGGACAGTCTTTCGAAAAACCGGCTCAGTCGTGCATTCGTGCATTGCGCGCCGTCTGTTGAGAACGTTCTCCAGGGCCATGTCCCGCGTGAGGCTCCCCATTCCAGCTTAAGGAGCCTAGCCCCTTTGAAACGCCATGGATTGATCCCGATCAATGGGCGATGCGGTCTCGCGCTGGAATCGTGGCGGAATGTTGGCTATCATACATGGGGTTGGTCGCGCTGCGCCGCCTTCTTTGTGCAACAGGAATGGCGGCCCCGGTGAACGCAGACAAAGCCTCGGGCGACTTTGGCGAAGCAACGCTCGAAGACAAGGTGCGGTTCCTCGAGACGGCCAGCTCCTTTCCCGAGATGGTCCGACGGGTCGATATCCGCGAAACGCACATGTCGTGGGTCTTTCTGACCGAAAACAGGGCGTACAAACTCAAGAAACCTGTCCGCTTTCCCTATCTCAATTTTTCGACGCTTGAGAAACGCGAAGCGGCGTGCCGATCCGAACTCGAACTCAATCGCCGGCTCGCCCGTTCCACCTATCTTGATGTTGTGCCGTTGCGCGCGTTGTCGGATGGCCTGTCCTTCGATCGGGGAACAATCGTCGACTGGGTCGTTGTCATGCGGCGCCTCGATACGCAGCTTGCGCTCGACTCGCTGATCTGCACGCATTCGGTCGAAGTTGCACAACTTGAGCGCCTGGTGTGGTGTCTTGGCGAGTTTTATCGTCATGCAAAGCGCATCTACGTTTCTCCAGATGCCCTCATTGCGGATTGGCATCGGAGAATTTCCTACGACCAACGACTTCTACCCGATCGCCGCTTCGCTCTTCCTGCCGGGACTGCCCGCCGCATCGGCCGGGCTCAGCGCAGATTTCTTGACCATTATTCCGCCCATCTTGCCGAACGTGTGCGCAAGCGCTGGATCGTCGATGGCCATGGCGATTTGCGTCCCGAACATATCTGGTTGGGCGAACCGATACAGATCATCGATTGCGTTGAGTTCAATCCTCACCTGAGGGCGGTAGACCCGCTGGATGAGCTTGCCTATCTGAGTGTCGAATGTGAGCGCTTGGGCGCGGGCTGGGTCGGCGAATATGTTACGCGGCATATAGCGCGTCAGTTTCATGAGGGCGTACCAGATGCACTTTTTGCCTTTTATCGCTGCCATCGCGCGAGTTTGAAGGCGCGGCTCGCAATCGCCCATCTTCTGGACCCGCACGCCAGAACGCCGGAAAAGTGGCCGCGCGTGGCACGCGACTATCTGCGCATTGCCCAACGGGAGGCCGCAAAGCTGGAACGATTGTTCTAGGGTTAATCAGGTCACGCCGCGCGCGATCGGGCAGTGATTTTCTGACCCAGATCAAAAAGGCAAGGCGGCAACCGCATCATATTTGAAAACAGCCTTTTCGCAGGATCATCATGGCTGAATACACCAAAGTCACGGGCATTCGCGTGGAACGGAGCGTCGTGCGATGACATCCGCAGACGCACTCTGGTCCCCCCGTCACGCGCCGGCGTATGGCCTGGACGGCGACAGTCTGCGGTTCTTTGCCCTTGAGGCGAGCGAGCCCCTGGGAAGCGCCGTTGCCGAAGCTCTCGGGATTACGCTTTCCACCCTTGAGGAACGAACGTTTGAAGATGGCGAGCACAAAGCGCGCCCCCTCGTGCCCGTGCGCGGGATGCAGGGCTATGTTATCCAGAGCCTCCATGGGGGCCCCGTGGAGAGCGCAAACGACAAACTCTGTCGCCTGCTGTTTTTCATTGGCGCGCTCAAGGATGCCGGTGCCGCGCACGTGACGGCCCTGGTGCCTTATCTCTGCTACGCCCGGAAGGATCGGCGTACCAAAACGAACGATCCGGTGACGACCCGCTATGTCGCGGCGCTGTTCGAAGCCGTTGGGACGGATGCGGTCGTGACGCTGGACGTGCATAATCCGGCCGCATTTGAGAATGCCTTCCGCTGTCCCACTATCGCGCTCACGGCCGCTCCCCTCTTCGTCGACTATGCGCTGGCGCTTAAGGAGGAGAAGCTGTGCGTTATCTCTCCCGACTCAGGGGGCGTGAAGCGCGCGGAGCTTTTCCGCAAGGCCCTGGAGCAGGCGAGCGGCCGGCCCGTGGCCAAAGGCTTCGTCGAGAAGCATCGCGGCGACGGGGTTGTGAGCGGCGGTCTCTTCGTCGGGGATGCCGCGGGCGCTACCGCGTTCGTCATAGACGACCTGTTGAGCACGGGCGGCACGCTGCTGAGGGCCGCGCGCGCGGCACGCAAGGCCGGAGCCAAGCGTGTCATCGCGATGGTGACCCATGGGCTCTTCATGTCGGGCTCCGCGGACGCCTTGTCCCATCCGGCGCTCGACCGCGTGGCAGTTACCGACACGGTACCGCCGTTCCGGATCGCGGATGCGCGCCTCCGGGAGAAGCTTGACATTCTGCCTTGTGCGCCCTTGCTGGCAGAAGCGATCTGCCGATTGCATCGGGGTGGCCCGATGGATGACCTGCTGGTGTTCTGACGAGGCTCGCTTGCGCGCGACTTTGAACCCCATCCACGCCAAGTCCTGATTCCAGAAGTGCCAATCGCTGCGACAGATTTTGCTCGCCCGGCGCACGCGATTGCGCAGTCGGCCCGTGGCGCCGCGATCGGAAGTTCGACTACCCGGATGGGCTGGCGGAGCAGGACGCCCGGCCCCGCTAATCGATGATGTGATAGACGGGCGCCTTCTCCATCTCCCAGCTGCCGGAATGGCGGTCGTAACGGGACAGCGTGAAGCAGTGCCAATCGGTGTCGTCGAGCTTGGGATGATCGGCGCGGTAGTAATAGCCTGGCCAGCGCGTCTCCTGCCGGAACAGCGTGTGCTGCGTCACAGCCTCCGAAGCCAGCACGCGATGGTGCAGCTCCCAGGCGCGCTGGAGTTGGTGCAGGTCCTCGGCGCCCAGATGCTCGAGGTCCTCCTTGAGCATGCTCAGCAGCTCCAGGCCGCGGGTGAGCAAGGGTTCGTTGGTCGTATAGAAGGCGCTGATGCCGCCGACATATTCGTCCATGATCTTCTCCAGGCGCTGAAGACCGTGAAGCGGCAGGAGGTAGCTCGGCGATACGGTTCCGGCGACGATCTCATTGCGACCGACCTCGTAATTCTCAAGCGGCTGGTAGATCGCCTTCTTCAGATCGCTGTATTCTGCCTCGCTCACCTGCGGCTGGTCGCGGCCCAGATCGTTGACGTAATTGACCGCGGCCTTGGCGGCGATGCGGCCTTCCGTGAACGAGCCGGACGAGAATTTGTGGGCGGTGCCGCCGATGGTGTCGCCGGCGCCGAACAGGCCCGCGACCGTCATCATGCGGTTGTAGCCCCACTGGTATTCGGCGGGCGCATAGTCGGACGGTCCGCTCGCCCAGGCGCCAGAGCAGGTGGCATGAGAGCCCATGACGTAAGGCTCCGAGGTGGTCAGCTCGGGATTGATCTCCTTGGGATCGATGTTCTGCGAGGCCCAGACCACGGCCTGGCCGATCGTCATGCCGAGGAAGTTCTCCCAGCCGATGGTCTCCTTGTGCGGGTCCTGGAAGGCCTCCTTCGTCACCATGCGGATGGGGCCACGGCCGGCCTTGACCTCTTCGAGAAGGGCGTGATTGCGCAGGCAGGTCGGCACCGGATGATGATTGACGTAATCGCCGACCAGCGCCTCGATCGAGTCACGCCAGAACGCCTCGTAATCCTGGCCATAGGCGTTTTGCGTGTAGGTCTTCAGATGCAGGAAATAGGCGCCGACCGGACCGTAGCCGTCCTTGAAACGGGTCAGCACGATGCGGTTTTCCATCTGCGTCATCTTGGCGCCGGCCAGAATCGGAAGCGCATAGGCCGAGGCGCTGCTCCAAGGCGCATACCAGGTGCGGCCCATGCCTTCGCCGACCGCGCGCGGCTTGAAGATGTGCGAGGCCCCGCCGGCGCAGACGATCACCGCCTTGGCGCGAAAGACATAGAAGTCGCCGGTGCGGACATTGAAGCCGACCGCGCCCGCGATGCGGTTTGGGTTGTCCTTATCCGTCAACAGGTGGGTCACCATGATCCGGTTGTAGACTTCGGTGGCGGCCTTGCGGGCAGCCTCGGCGACGATCGGCTTGTAGCTCTCGCCGTGAATCATGATCTGCCACTTGCCTTCGCGCTGGTAGCGGCCGGTCTCGGGGTCCCGCATGATCGGAAGGCCCCATTCCTCGAACTTGTGCACCGTGGCATCGACATGGCGGGCGATGTCATAGCCCAGGTCCTCGCGCACCAGCCCCATGAGATCGTTGCGCGCGTAGCGGACATGGTCTTCAGGCTGGTTCTCGTCCCATTGCATGCCCATGTAGCAGTTGATCGCGTAGAGCCCCTGGGCGACCGCGCCGCTGCGCTCGATATTGGCTTTTTCGACGCAGACGATCTTGAGGTCGCGTCCCCAATAGCGGGCTTCGTAGGTGGCGCCGCAGCCGGCCATGCCGCCGCCGATGACCAGAATGTCCGAATCCACGAAATGCGTTTTTCTGCGCGAGAACAGCGCCATCAGATCACTCCCTGCTTCAATTTGTCGGGCGTGAGCGCGGGCAGGCTGTCGACGTGAAGCGCTTCGGGTTCGTGCGCAAGCTCCTGGCTCTGGAAGGCATTCTTGCTCGGCGCTTCGTAATCCGACGGCGATTTGATCGATCCCCAGGGGGTGGTGCGGATCGGGGAGACGAAATCCTTCTCGCGGCCATCGCGGAACTTGATCTTCCAGGAGATCGTGCCCTTCTCCTCTTCGCGTAGCGCGCGGACGCTGTGGCCGAGTGGGGCAAAATCGGCGTAGCCGCGGGCATCGATCGCATGCTGCGGGCACGCCTTCACGCAGGAGTAGCACTCCCAGCACATGTTCGGCTCGATGTTGTACGCACGGCGATAGGTGGTGTCGATGTGCATGATGTCGGAGGGGCAGATATCGACGCAATATCCGCAACCGTCGCAACGGGTCATATAAACGAATGTCGGCATGATGTTCGGTTGCTCCTGTCGCGAAGACCAATGATGGGCCGGTCAATAGTGTCGGGGCTGTTGGCGCGCGCTGCCAAAAGCTGCGGGCTTGTCCGCGGGACCCGGCAAATTGCTCCTCGACCCGTCCGCGCTTTCCACCCGCTTCTGGAAGGCTGCGGCGGGCTTGTAGAACATGTGCGAGAACTTCGACCACGGAACGGAGGCGAAAAGCACCGTCGTGGCGATGAGATACAAGCCGAGGAACAAATTCGTCCACGAGCCGTCGGCCGTCTGCAGCAGGGCCCAGATGAGGCCGAACGTGGCGCTCGCCACAAGCGAAAGGATGAAGAGGTCCGCGCGCACGATGCGCAACGGCGAATTGCCCTCGGCTGCGACGTCGACCCGAATGAAGAACCAGAACCAGTAGCCGCCGAGGCAGACGAGCAGCGCGCCCAAATACCACAATTGCGGCAGGATGGACGGGGTGGGCACGGCAGGCGTCGGGTAACAGAACACCATGATCACGGTCGTGATCACGTAGGCGAGGAAGCCGTACATCGTCAGCAGATGGGCAATCCGGCGCCGCGCGCTGCAGAACTCGCCGGCCGTCACCACATCCACTGCAACGGTCTGAACCGCAATCGACGCCAATTCGCCGCCGCCGACCTGCCGCCTGCTCTTGCTCCTCGCCTTGCGCCAATTCTCGAAGAAGTACTTGGCGCTCTTCTTGTGAGCCATGTCGAACAGCGTGCCGCCCGCGACCAGGACGATCATGACCGCGACATAGGCCTGCATGAGGGCCGGTGAGATAAGCGCCGATAGCTCGGCGAACGGATTGGCGGCGAACATCAAGAATACCCCGGCATTAGGCGTCTCCCATCACGCGACGATCGCTGGCTTGGCCGTGCCCAGAAATGCTTCGCGATCGCTTGGACTTTGAGAATCGTTCTGGCGCACAATGTTGCGTCGTAGCCCTCGCAGCTATTCAAGCGCTTGAAGTATGTGCATCTTCCCGTGTTGCGACACGCGTTTGTCCCTGAAGCGTTGTTCTCGCCAAAGCGGCATCAACATGCCGCCGGCCTGTTCGACATCAAGGTATCTGTTATATAATGAATGTCACCAAAATTTTGCGTGACGATCGTGTTGCGCGCGCGATTGCGGCATTGATCGAAGCGGTTTGTAAGTTTGATCGAAATTGGTTGTAGATCGATCGGAGTAAAACGTGTCGACATTGGTGCCACCGCATGGCCGAGGTCCGCTTAAGCCGCTGCTGCTTGCCGGTGACGGAGCGCGCCGAGGAGATCAAACGGGCGCGCCGGCTCACAAAAGTGCCGATGACCAGCCGCGAGGTGTCGGACCTGTTCATGCTGGCGATGGGCGCCTACACGCCGCTCGACGGCTTCATGGGCGAAGAGGACTGGCGCGGCTGCTGCACCGAGATGGTGATGCGCAACGGGCTGTTCTGGCCCATACCCATCACGCTGTCGTGCATGCAGGAGCTCGCCGACAGCATCGAGATCGGCGAAGAGGTCGCGCTCGTCGACGGCGAGAGCGGCGAAATCCTCGCAATCCAGACGGTGAACGGAGAAATACACCATCGACCGCGAGCTGGAATGCCGGGAGGTGTTCCGCACCACCGACATCGCCCATCCCGGCGTGCACAAGGTGATGGAGCAGGCCGCCGGTCAATCTCGCCGGGCCGGTCATGGCGCTGTCCGAGGGTCACTTTCCCGGAAACCTACAAGGGGCTCTACCACCGGCCGGCCGAAACCAGGGCGATGTTCGAGGCGAACGGCTGGTCGAAGGTGGCCGCGTTCCAGACCCGCAATCCCATGCATCGCAGCCACGAATACCTGGCCAAGATCGCGATCGAAATCTGCGACGGCTTGCTGATCCATCAGGTGCTGGGCGCGCTGAAGCCGGGCGACATTCCGGCCGAGGTCCGGGTCAAGGCGATCGATGCGCTGGTCAAGAACTATTTCGTGCCCGGCACCGTGATCCAGGCCGGCTATCCGATCGAGATGCGCTATGCCGGGCCGCGCGAGGCGCTTGCTGCACGCGGTGTTTCGCCAGAATTTCGGCTGCACGCATCTCGTGGTCGGCCGCGATCATGCCGGCGTCGGCGATTATTACGGGCCGTTCGACGCGCATCACATCTTCGATACGCTGCCGCCCGGCAGCATGGAGATCCAGCCGCTGAAGATCGACGTCACCTTCTTCTGCTACAAGTGCAACGGCATGGCGACCGGCAAGACCTGCCCGCATGGCGATGCGGACCGGCTTGCGATCTCCGGCACGCGGCTGCGCGAAATGTTCGCCGCGCGGCGAACCGATCCCGGAGGAATTCAGCCGCCCGAGGTCGTCGAGGTCTGCAGGCCTATTACGACAGTCTCGGCTGAACGCCGCCCGCCAGCCGGCCGGAACGGAGACCATCGGATGATTATCGCCCAGATCAGCGACACGCATATCCTCGCCAAATCGTCGGAGCAGCCCACCGCAGCAAGCCGCGCCGAAAGCCTGCGGCGCTGCGTCGCCAACATCAACCGCCAAAGGGTGGATGCGGTCATCCACACCGGCGACAGCGTGCACGAGGGGCGGGCGGAGGAATATGCGCATCTGCGCGAAATTCTGGCCGATCTGGAAGCGCCACTGTTCCTGGTTCCCGGCAACCGCGACCGGCGCGAAGCGCTGCGCGGCGCGTTCGGCGACGTCGCAAATCTGCCTGCCGACGGCGAATTTCTGCATTACGCGGTCGAGGACTTTCCGTTGCGCCTGATCGCGCTCGATACGGTCGCCGCCGGCGAGCGCAAGGGTGCGTTCTGCGCCGAGCGGGCCGCATGGCTGGACGAAACGCTCGCGCGGCGCGCCGGGCAGGCCGGCGATTCTTTTCCTCCACCATCCGCCGTTCGATATCCCCGAACACGGCTATGTCGGCGGCTACCGAAGGCCGGAGGACGCCTTGGAACTGGCGGACGTGGTGAAGCGCCATCCCAGGTCAGGCGGGTGTTGTGCGGGCATGTCCATTGCCTGCATAGCGATGCATGGGCCGGCACGGTGGCCACCGTCATGCCCAGCGTTGCGGTGGATCTGCGCATCGGGAAAGGCGCGTCGACGACGCCTTCCTATCTTTTGCACGCTGTCTCGGAAGACTGCGGCATCGTCACGCGCACGCGAATTGCCCGCCACTGATCGCGCTGCAACCCATCAAGCCGGCGCTTACTTCGATTTGAGCGGCATCGACTTCGACCAGCCGGACATTGGGGTTGGTCGCCTTCACCTTGTCCACCGTCTCGGCCGCGAACATGTCGGAGCGGCTGCCGCGGACGACCAGTGTTGGACCGCGCACCCCGCCCAGCGCCTCCCAGATGGCGGAGGTCGCGGTGACGGGCCAGTTGTTCGCCGAGATTCTGAGGCTGATCGATAACCTGCGACCGCGACGGGCCCCGGCCTGAGCGAAGGAACCGATCAATGCACCGAGACAGAGGAAGACGTGTGTCCAGATGGCGGGAAAATAGAGCCTGGTCAGCCCAATGCGCCCCAGCAACAGCAATCCGGCCCGCTCGTGGCATCGTTCCAAGCCTTCCGGGCTTCCCGGCGACCCAGAAAGCCGCTAATTTCCGGCCGAAACGTCGGTCATTTCGGGAATGTCGGCTGAATTGAAAGCGGCGTCCTCGGCTTCTGCCTCTTCCGGCAATTTGGTATTGTCTCAGTCAATTCGGTGTCATCTGTAAAATGTCGGTTCGGAGGACGAGGTGCTAGTCCGACAAGAACAAAAGGCCAGGACGTGCCGCGACCTGGGTATCCTGAACCGACAGAGGAAGAACATCCCGGTGGCGGTGGCGCATTTTCTCGAGGCCATCGCGATTGACCCGCAGGACCATGTTTCTTGCATTAACCTGGCCGAAATATACGACGAGAAAAAAAAGGCCGATTATGCCATTGAATACAGCATGCGCGCCGTGCTGGCTGCGCCGGACAACGCGGCTTACAAGTGGAAGTTTCTGGCACTGATCGCCACGTGGAATTTTAACGAGTATAACGAGAGGCTGCAGCGGGCCTTTCAGCTCTGCCTTGAATCGCCGGATATCAGCTGCAAGGAGACCTGCTGGGTATGGGCCCGGCTTTTGAGGCTGAGCCCGCGCTTTTCGGCCATTTACAGGCTGAATAAAAAAGATGGCGCTCTTGTTTTCGACCGGGAGCATTTTGACGGGGCGGCGGACTACGGCCCGCTGCTCGATCCTTTCTTTCTGGCCGGGCTCAGGGCCGTTGTCATGGTCGGATTCCCGGCCTTCGAGGATTTTCTCGTCCATCTGCGCCGCTGGCTGCTGCTGCAGCGCGTGGCGGAGAAGGAATTTTTTTCCGGTGGCGACTACGTCAGGCTGGCGGCCTCGCTGTCGCACTACTGCCTTTTCACAGACTATATATTTTATACGGAGGCGGATGAGGAGAAAGAGGTCGCCGCGCTGCGGGGGCGTCTGCAATCCGCCGCAACGCCCGACGAAAAAGACCTAGCGATATATGCCTGTTATGAGCCGCTGTATAAATTGGACATCCCTCTGCTTCGCGATGCCGGACATGTTCCGGCGGCGCGAAAAGATTTCTCCCCCGATGTAGCAGGCGTCATTCAAGCGCAGGTCACGGATTATTTCGACCTGCGGGCGCGGCGCACGACGGTCATTGCACTGACGGAGATCGACGATGACGTTTCGCTGAAGGTGCAGGAGCAATATGAAGAGTTTCCCTATCCGCGCTGGAAGGCGATTCCGGCTCCCCAGTGTCGGGACGAGGGATTGCCACGAAGCAAAGCCCTGATTGCCGGCTGCGGCACCGGCTGGGATCCATTGATGTATGCCATGAAGGTGCCGCATGCGGAGATCCTCGCCGTCGATCTGAGCCGCAGCAGCCTCGCCTATGCCATGCGCAAGGCCGAGGAATTCGGAGTGAAAAACATCACCTACCGTCAGGCGGACATCCTGAAGCTGGGCGGCGTTCTCGACGGGCGGCAGTTCGACTACGTCAGCGCTATCGGCGTGCTCCACCATATGAAAGACCCGATGGCGGGCTGGCGCGTGCTCTGCGATTTGCTAAAACCGGGCGGCAAGCTGGAGGTCGGGCTTTACAGCAAGACGGCGCGCCGGGCCGTAGTGAAGGCGCGTGAGGCGATTGCGCGCGGCCATTACGGCAGCGATGCCGGCAGCATGCGCGAGTTCCGCAGGCGGAGCCCGCAGTTGCTGGAGCCTGAAACCCTGCGCTATCTTCAAGGCTCGGGCGACTATTATTATCTGCCGACATACCGCGACCTGCTGTTCCATGTGCAGGAGCATAGTTTCGATATCGCGGATATCAGGCGGGCGTTGCAGGCGCTGGGACTCAGGTTGGACACATTCAACGTGCCCCGAGATATTGTCGTGCAGTACAGAAAAATGTTTCCCTACGATGCAGGGGGAAAGGATCTGGATAACTGGGAGATTTTTGAAAAGAAATATCCGGGAATTACCAAATGTATATACGTGTTCTCCTGTGAAAAGATTCGGAATGAGTAGTTTGGGGCTCGACAGGCGGGGCGGCATTGTGCCGTGGCGTAGGGGCGAGCGGCTAGTAGCTTTCGCCGTTCGTCGCAAAAGACCGCGGCCGCAATCCGCGCCGAAAGCGTCAGGCGCTGCGTCGCCGACGATGCCGGCAAGGCGTCGCCACTTTCCTGTCTTTTGCACGCAGTTTCGGAAGACAGCATGGTCGTCACGCGCACGCGAATTGCTACCGACTAATCGTGCTGCAGACTATCAAGCCGGCGCTTACTTCGATTTGAGCGGCATCCGGCTCAGCCAGCGTTCGATCAGTTCGGGATCGTCGAACAGCGTCTCGAGCTCTTCGCGGGCTTCGTCCTCGGTCTGCAGAACCAACTCGACCACACCCAGCCTTTCGTCGGCGACGCTGGTGGCCAGCTCCAGGCGGACGCCGTTGTTGTCGTAGAAATAGGCCGACCAGAAACGGCCGCCCAGCGACACTGGCCCGATGACATGGACGCCGCACGACTTCACATGCTCGACCATGCGGTCGAAGCGGGCGCGCGGCAGGTGGAATGCCAGATGCTGCATGCCGCCGGGCAGGTCGCGGTTCTGCCTCTCGAGACCCTTGGGATATTCGAAGAAGGCGAGCAGCGTGTCGTTGCCCATGTCGAAGAAGTAGTGACGAAGATTGTCGTAGGGCGGCTGGCCGCGATCGGCCGCGAAGGGCACGCGGCGCACATGCACCAGCGGCATCTGCATCACGCGGGTGTAGAAATCCATGGTCGCGGGCATATCCTCGGTCACGAGCGCCAGGTGATCGATCCCGCGCGTGGGGGTGGGCGCAAGCTTGGGAAGCTTCGGCTTTGTGGTCGTCGCTGTGTCTGACATGGCTACACTCCCTGCTCCGTTAGGAAGGCGCGAACGTTCTCGAGAAGGCCGGCGAGATTGTCTCCGGCGACATTGTGGCCGGCATCGACTTCGACCAGCCGGATATTGGGGTTGGTCGCCTTCACCTTGTCCACCGTCTCGGCCGCGAACATGTCGGAACGGCTGCCGCGGACGACCAGCGTCGGACAGCGCACTTCGCCCAGCACCTCCCACATATCGACGCCACGCTTGGGTTTCTCGCCGGTTTCGAGAACACGCTTGAACTGCTCGTGGAAGAAGCGGTCGCGCTTGACCGCGAAGCCGCCCGGCACGGCCTTGAGGTAGGCTTCGAAGCGCTGGCGCTTCGCGTTGCCCTGCGGCGAGTTCGGATCGACGCCGAAGTAGCGCATGGCCTCTTCGATCGAGGGGAAGCTGTCGGGCGTGAGGCCGACGGCCTTGGTCACGCGCTCGGCCCCCGCTGGCGCGTTCTGCGGCGACCAGTCCACCAGAACCAGCGCTTTCACCCGATCAGGATTCTTCGCCGTGGCATAGGTGCAGTGCCGGCCGCCCATCGAATGACCCATCAAGACCGCCTTGGCCCAGCCCATGTGATCCAGAAGTCCGATGATGTCGCTGGCGTTGGTCGGAATCGAATAGTCCTTGGCCCAGTCGGATTCGCCGAAGCCGCGCATGTCCATGGCCGCGACCCGACGGTCGCCCGCCAGGCCCCGCGCCGGTTCGATCCAGTCATAGGAAAAGAACGACAGGCCATGCACGATCGCCAGCGGCGTCTTGCCGGGTTTGCCGAACAGCCGATAGAAAATCCCCACATCTGCCGACTGGAAGCGGCCGGTCGTCTCGTCCATCAGTTTGGTATCCATCGCGAAAAGCTAGTCCTCATGTCTGTGGTTGACAACTCGCGGTGCCGAGCTTGAAGCGTGCCGACGACAAATGAGAAAGAGCCGGGCATGCAGGCACGACAGACCTATTGCCGCCCGGCATATTCGGCCCGGACGATGGCCGCGCCATCGGCCATGGCCTTCATCTTGCCGAACGCCACGTTCCGCGGCAGGTATTTCATCCCGCAATCGGTCGCCACGACCACGCGCTCGGGCTCGACATGGACAAGCGCCCGGCGGATTCGCTCGGCGACCAGCTCGGCCGTTTCGACCGTCTCGTCCCCCAAGCTGATAACCCCGATCATGAAGCTCTTGCTCGGCAGATCCTTGAGCACCGCACAATCGAGATTGGACTGGGCGGTCTCGATCGAGATCAGATCGACATCGACCTGTTCGAGCTCCGGCAGGAAGGAATAGCCCGACGGCCGCGACTGAACCATGACGGCATAGCCGAAGCAGAGATGAAGCGCGGTGGTTCCTTCCACGCCTTCGAGCGCGCGGTTGACGGCCGCCACGCCGTATTCGCGCGCCTTGTCCGGGTTGGCCTGCATATAGGGCTCGTCGATCTGCACGATGTCGGCGCCGGCGGCAAAGAGGTCCTTGATCTCCTCGTTCACGGCGACGGCGTAATCCATCGCCATCTCGGCCTCGTCGTCGTAGAAGTCGTTCTGCGCCTGCTGCGACATGGTGAAGGGGCCGGGCACGGTGATCTTGATCCGGTGGTCGGTGTTGGCACGAAGGAATTTGACGTCGCGCACTTCGACCGCGTGCCGGCGCTTGATGCGCCCGACAACGCGGGGCACGATATTGGGCCGGCCGCTGCGGCTGATGATCGTGCCTGGATTGTCGAGGTCGACGCCTTCGAGCGCGGTGGCGAAGCGGTTGGAATAGCTTTCACGGCGCATTTCGCCATCGCCGATGATGTCCAGGCCCGCGTGCTCCTGCTCGCGGATGGCGAGCGCGGTGGCATCATCCTGCGCCTGGTCGAGGAATTGTTCGGGCACGCGCCACAATTCGCGTGCGCGCACGCGTGGCGGAAATTGGCCGCGCAGCTTCTCGCGGTCGATCAGCCAATCAGGCTGGGCATAACTGCCCACCAGCGTCGTCGGAAACAATCTAGCCAAACTGTTACTTCTCCTTTTTCTTCTTCATGTCGCTCTTGGCCATCTGCTTCCGCAATGCTTCGCGCTCGGCCATCATCTTCTTCGCCATCGCCTCGCGTTCGGCCTGTTCCTGCTTGGTCACCGGCCCGATAACGGAGGCATAACGCTCGGGGCTTTTCAAGTTCACTCTGAGCCAGGCCTTCTGTTCGGCGGACAAGGTGATGGGATCGTCGGTCAGGAACAGCTTCTTCTGTACGGGCGAGAGATAGAACACCTGCGGCTCGCGATAGCTGCGCTGAATATTCACCGTCTCACCGGGAAGGATGAAGTTGGACCCGCCATTGGGCGTTCTGATGACGTTGTTGTTGGCTTCGCAGGAGAAATAGTCGAGCCGCAGGCCTGGCGTGTCGTCGAGCCGCCACGCGAACATGATGGGCCAGGGCTTCTTGAGTCCTTTCGGGTCCCAAATCGTGATATGGTCCTCGATGAGATCGGGGCTCACTCTCTGGATTTGCTCGACCGTGCTGGTTTCGGAGCTGAAGTCCGGATTGAGCCGGCGATACTGGCCGTGCGGAACATAGAGCGTGTGCGCGACCAGCGTGTCGCCGTCCCAGAAGGCGATGGTGTCGCCCTCCCATGGCAGTTCGGCGCCCGCGTCAGCCGACCGGTGGCCGCGACCGTCGGTATAGAAGCGCCGCGTTTCGCTCTGCCATTCGGCGATCCACCAAGTCTGGTTGGCCGTGATGATGAATTCGTGCGGGTAGGGTTCGCCGAGGAAGCGCGGAAAGCCCGACGGCAGGCAATAGCTCAGCGGGTCCCACTGGTTGTCGTGGCCGGTGTTGTAGATCTTCGTCAAATAGGCGCCGAGGAATCTGGGTGTCAGGTCCGCGGTGGTGGCGCCCAGATCCTGCGGGCTGGTCGAGTCCGGATTGGACCCCGGGATGCTGCGGTCGCGGTCCCATAGGCCGGACCAGTTCGGCAGCTTGTTGGCATCGGTGTAATGAGTGCCGCCATGCGCCTTGGCCTTCATGTCCAGATAGACCTTGTAGGACGGCTGGGCCCAGGACGCCACCGGCGTATTGGCCGGATATTCGTGCGTCTGTGCCGCATAAGCGGGCGCCGCCCCTATCAGCAGCGCCGCGGCGACCACACCTATCCATCCTCCATGGATCGCCGCACCACATGATCTCCCTGACGCCTGCGCGGACCCCAACCGGCGAGATTCCATGAGCTGTTTCCTTTCCCAGTTGGATTTATCTTGCGCCTTACGCGGGGCTCGCCCCATGGAGCCAAACCGCTGTGGGCCATTGCTTTTGCGACAATGCGGGATAGTGACGTTTTACAGCGAAGTCTGCTTTTTTCCTGCGAATGCGCATCATGTACCGCTCTTGGCCGGCCCTGTATAATCAATAAGCCAGATTGATTTATTCGATTTTGGCGATTGATCTCTCTACTCGGCTGGTTTCACGATGTTGCGCCGGGCGTGCATCATGCTGGCGCCGATCGCCAGTGCCGCCAGCAGCGCCGGCAGCATGCCGAACAGGAATATCGTTTCCAGCGGCCAGTGCAGAGACAGCATCCATTCGCCCAGCAGAGGGCCGATGATCGAGCCGATACGGCCGACCCCCAAGGCCCAGCCCAGACCCGTCGCCCGCACCGACGTCGGATAATAGGCGGCTGCCAGCGCGTTCAGCCCCGCCTGGGCGCCCTGTACGGCCAGCCCCAGGACGGCCGAGATGATCCAGACGAACCAGGTTGACGTATGCTCGCCCGCCAGGGCGCCGATCAGAAGCGCCGACAGGATGAGCTCGATGATCACGCTTCTGCGCCAACCGATCCCGTCCATCACGTAGCCCTGGCCGGCACATCCCACTGCGCCGCCGGCGCTGTAGAGCGTGGTCGCGATGATCGCCGTCGAGATCGGAAGGCCGGCTCCGTGCAGCATGGCCGGGAACCAGTTCAGGACGAAATAGAGGATTAGGAGGTTGCCGAAGAACGCGACCCAGAACAGCAGCGTGTCGGTTGTGCGGCCTTCGGTGAAGAGATCGCGCACCGGTACACCACTGGCCGCGGAATGCGCGGACCGGAAATAGCTGACGCTGGCGAGGTCCAGCTTCGGCGCGACGCGGCGCATGATGCGCTTGACGCGCTCGGTATCGGCCTTGACCGCGATCAGGAAGCGCGCCGATTCCGGCAGCCACGCGATCAGGAACAGCGCCATCAAGATGGGCAGCGCGCTGCCGATATAAAGAACGGCGCGCCAGCCGCCCACCGGCAGCATGAGCGTGGAGGTGATGCCGCCCAGGATCGCGCCGACGGGTACGCCGGTGATGACCCAGCCGGCGACTTTGGCCTCGAGACGGCTTGGCGCAAACTCCGTCGCCAGCGCCAGCGCGTTGGGTACTGCTCCGCCCAGGCCGAGACCGGTCAGGAACCAGAATGTCATGAATTCGGTGATGGTCGTGGCCCGCGTCGTCACCAGCGTGAATATCCCGAACAGGATCGCCGATATGATCACCGTCCAGCGGCGCCCGAAGCGGTCGGAGATCGGCCCCATCGAGAGCGCGCCGACCATCCATCCAAACAAGCCGGAGGAGAACACCACCCCGAATTGGACAACATTCAGATTGAGATCCTTGGCGATGGATGGCGCCAAGAGCCCGATCGTCTGGTTGTCGAACCCGTCGAACACCAGCGTCGCCGCGCACAGAAAGATCACCGCAAGCTGGTAGGGCCCAAGTTTTTTCTTGTCGATCTCGGCATCGATATCGACCACCTTGCTATCACCGTCCACGTAACCCTCCCCCGTCGGCTCCGGCGTTCAGCGACTTCGCCGATGCTCCGGCCGAACGTTAATTTTGTGCGTGTACTCATACTTACGACAATCCCGGCTCGTGGCAAATGCACCGAACGGCTGGAATTCTCGCTCCCGTTTCGGAGCAAGGCACTGCGAATGTCACATATCCATTTGAAATGATTTCTCTTTTCGTCCGCTGGAACCCGTTTCGTTTTCCGGTCAATTTCCGGCGAATACTTGGCCCGGCCAGAACCACCGATGGGCCGTGAGCATGGCGGTTCTTTGCTTCGAGGGCACGCGGGCTGCCTAGCTGCGAGCTTCCATCGCCTGCGCAAAAACGCGACTGAGCATTACGGACATGGCCGCGAAGGCAACGAACGCCACGAGCAAGATCGGCCAGTTGCCGAACGAAAACGCCCCGAACATCAACAAGAAATAGCCGATCACGATATTGATCAATGCCCACAGCACATTGACTGGCGCCGGCGACATTCCACGTCCTGGAGGCTTTGCAAACGGCGTTGGGAATTTCATTCCGGTGATGCCCCGCGCAAAATGGGGCACGAAGTTTGCTAGGAATGCACCACCAAGAAAGCAAAACACGTAATCATACCACGGCGTTTCCATCCCATCCCCCATTATCAGTGTCATGCCAAAATGATATCATCCTGCTCGGAGCCGACGAAGCCATTTCGGCGATACCCTCCTCGATAAGGGCGAGGAAATCTTCTGTTTTCTCGAGCAACGTGCGGGCAAGTGGGAACCGGTTGCCCGCGGAAAGCTGCGGTCAGTCAAGAATTTAGAGCATCGCAGTGAGTCCGAAGGAATGCCCGATCTCTACCGCGCGCGACGGCGCAGCAGATTAACCCGCACCGGTTGCAGCATTTCGTAGCTTCCGTCCGGTAGTTTCGTCGCCAGCCGCTCGAAATTGGCGCGTAAGCCCGCGTCCAGCGCCTCGAAGCGCGAGGCGCGGCTGGGGTCGATCGCAATCACCATGTCGCGCAGGGCTTCGTAATTTTCGAATTTGCGCGGCTGCAGGTGGCGCGTCTCCGATACCGGCTCGAAACCGTATTCGCCCGCGTGGCCGATCTCGCGGTAGGCGGCGGCGCGCACCTCGGTCTCGTCGTCGATGGGCTGCAGGAGCTCGAACAGCGCGCCTTCGGCCAATGGCTCGGCGATGTAGAGATCGCCGCCACCGATCAGAACCCGCGCGGCTTCGCTCAGCGCCTTGCCTTGTTCGGCCACCGGCACGTGGTGCAGCGAATTGTTGAAGGATACCAGATCGGCGCTGGCATCGGGCAGCGGCAGAGCCTCGCCCACGCCTTCGAGATAGCGCTCGTTGCCGGCGGGTTCGGCCGCATACGCCTTTTCGAGCTGCATGGGACCGCATTCGATCCCGATTGCACGGGCGCCGTGGCGCGTCATGACGCGCACCATGGCCCCGTCGCCGCTGCCGACATCGACGGCGCGGCGGCCCCTGACATTCACGACCTCCAGCAGCGCCTCGCCGCCCGATTGCCGCTTGAGGGCTTCAGTCATCACGATTTTTCCTCCGCTCAATGGGCCGGCACGCCGCCGGCGCGGCGCCTGAAATCACGCAGGATCTCCCGCGCCGCGTTGTGGCCCGGCGCGCCGGTGACGCCGCCGCCGGGATGGGTGCCCGAGCCGCACATATAAAGTCCGGCGATTGGGCCGCGGTAGTCGGCATAGCCCAGAATCGGCCGCGCCGAATAGAGCTGGCCGAGATCGAGCGCGCCATGAAAGATGTCGCCGCCGACGAGGCCGAAGGTGCGCTCCAGATCGAGCGGGCTCAGGATCTGGCGGCCCAGCACCGCGGCCTTGAAGTTCGGCGCGTAGGAATTGACGGTGTCGATCATCAGGTCCGCAACCTCTTCGCGGCGGTCGTCCCAGGAGACGCCGTCCGGCAGCTCTGGCGCGACATGCTGGCAGAACAGGCTGGCGACATGGCGGCCGGGCGGTGCCAGCGTGTCGTCGAGCACCGAGGAGATCACCATCTCAACGACCGGCTTCTTCGACCAGCCGAAGCGGCGGGCGTCGAAATAGGCCTCCTCCATATAGGCGAGACTACGGCGCCATGACGATGCCGGCGCCGTGATGGACCGCCGCGCTCTTGCCCGGCAGGCAGGCGAAGTCGGGCAATTCCGAAAGCGCCACGTTCATGCGGAAGCTGCCTGAGCCGCAGCGGTATCTGCCGATGCGCTCATTGAAGTCGGCGGGCAGGGCCGCAGGCTCAATCAGCTTGCCGTAGAAGCAGCTTCGGATTGAGATTGGAGACGATGGCCTTGGCGCGGATCGCCTCGCCAGCCTTCGGTCACCACGCCGACGGCGCGGCCCTTCTCGACGATCACCTTGCGCACACGCCGACGAAGTGCGGATATCGACGCCGCGCGCGGCAGCAGGCTTTTGCCATAGCCTGCGTGATCGCGCCCATGCCGCCGATGGCGTGGCCCCAAACGCCCTTCTTGCCGTTCACCTCGCCGAAGCAGTGATGCAGCAGCACATAGGCCGAGCCGGGCGTATAGGGGCTCGCGTAATTGCCGACAATGCCGTCGAAGCCATAGGCCGCCTTGATCGGCGCGCTCTCGAACCAGGAATCGAGATAAGTCGCCGGCTGAGGCGGTGAAAAGCTCGAGCGAGATCGCGCGTCGCCGTCCATCCCGAGCTTGCGGATGCGGTTGCCGGCGCGGGCGGCCTTGACCAGTTCGCCGAGCGCGGGCAGCGGCCCGCCTGCGACCGCGTTGGGCGGCGTCTCAAGCACGAGCGCGCGCAGGACATCGGCTACGCGTTCGAGCCTTGCGTGATAGGCCGCGAGGCGTTCGGCGTCGCGCGGCGAGAATTTCGCGACTTCCTCCCTGGTGCGCCCGCCGCCCACCTTCAGATAGCGGCCATCGTCGAGCGGCAGGAAATTGGCGAGCGGACGCTCGACGATGCGCAGCCCATGGCCGGCGAGGTCGAGATCGGCGGATCACCTTGGGATTGAGCAGCGACACCGTGTAGGAGGCCACCGAATTCCGGAAACCGGGATGGAATTCCTCGGTCACGGCGGCTCCGCCCACGACCGAACGGCGCTCCAGCACGATCGTCTTCAGGCCGCCGGCCGCCAGATAGGCGGCGCAGACCAGCCCGTTATGGCCGCCGCCGATGATCAGCGCGTCGTACATGAAGCTCCCCGCGCGTGCGGTCCAGCGATGCCCGATCCGGAACGGCTTCGCAAGCCAGCCTTCGCAGGCGGTCTAATGCGGGTTGGTCGGGGGCCGCTCGGACGAATGGTCGAGCGCGCCGGGTGAGTCCCATTGGCCCTCGGGCCGGATGATGAGATAGGGATCGCTCATCACCGTAATCGCGTCGGCGGTCGGCTCGATTTCGGCCCACATCTCCACATATTCGTGGTCGGAATAGACGAGGGGAAAATTCTTCTTGAGCGGCTTGAAGCCGAACTTCTCCCAGAAGCGGGTCAATCTCTTCTGGGAGTGGCCGTAAAGCGTGCGATAGCCCTTGCGCCGGCACAATTCAATGCCGGTCTCGACCACGATCTTGGAGATCAGCGTCCGCCGGAAGCGCGGCAGCACCGCCAGCCGTTCAATCTTCGCGAAATCGGCGAAATAGCGCACGCGCAGCACCGCGCCCGGCTCGTTGTTGACGGTGCCCAGGATGTGGGTGGCGCAATAATCGTTGCCGTCGAACTCCTCGTCATAGGGGCAGTCCTGCTCCGACATGAAGACGGCCGAACGGACCGCGAAGACCTTGGCGATCGTGTCGGCGGTGGAGGCGACCTTGGCTGCGAGCTCCATCACCGGTCCCCTTTATGCCGCTTCCGTCTTGCCGCGTTGGGGAACCGGTGGGTCCAGGCGGTAGAGATGGCCCAGCCCGCCCTGGGCCGGGCGCGCGCTCGCAAAGCCGTAATGCTTGACGGCGCTGAGGCCGCCCATGGTCCCAGCTGTGGTGTAGATCGGCAGGCCGCCATAGACCTCTGGCCCCAGGGCCCGCGCGATCAGCGGGATGGTGAAGCGGGTGATGCGGCGCGCTACCACAGCCCAGACATAAAGAGCCGCCGGCCGCTGGCCATAGGGAACCACCAAAGAAAGGTCAGGATTGCTGCCGTTTAACTCACCCTTCTCGAGCGCGGCCAGCCCGGCCGCGTTCAGGTGCAGGAAGCTGTAGTAGCCGGTGAACTGGAGGTTTTCGCGGCTGCCATCGGCAGAGTGGTATATGCCCCAGACGCAATCTGCGTTATGTTTATACACGGCCTTGATAACAGGCAGGGCGGCCGTCGTGACGGTGATCTCGGATTGGGTGAGTTGGTGGATGCTTTCGATCTCGCTTTCCTTGGGGTGCCGCACCACGACCAATGCGCCGCCCGGTAAGGTCAAGGAACTCTCTCGGAGTTGGTCCTTAACAGCTAAGCGAATGATTTCCTTGATATCTTCCGTCATACCCAATACCCGCACCGAACTACTCGTCACCCTCCTTTCCTTCGCATTTGAGTGAGATATTTTAGGAAGGCTTAATTAAGTTGCCTGAGTCGCGCAGGATGGGAAAGAACCATGAGCGAATTGCGTTATGCGGAAATCGTGGAACAGTCCGTCCCTGACGGGGTGGACTGGGACGATTTCCGAGTTTTCCTGGAAGTGGTCCGCCACGGCAGCTTCAACCGGGCCGCCTTGAAGCTGAAAATGACCCAGCCGACGGTCAGCCGCCGCCTGGTGCGGCTGGAGCGGGCCATTGGCGTGCGCCTGTTCGACCGCGACCGCCGCGGGCCCCGGCTCACCTATGAGGGCCAGCGCATCTACAACGACGCCACCGCCGCCCAGGTGGCGCTGACGCGGGCGGCAAATCAGGCCACCAATGCCGCCAATCGCGTGGACGGCGACTGCAAGCTGTTCATGGGCGATGGCATCGCCTCGTACTGGATGACGCGCTTCATCGCGCCCTTCTTCAACCGCTACCCAAATGTCGAACTGAAGATGTTCGGCGCCCACAATTCCTCGGCGGACAAGCGCGAGATTTTCGACCTGCACGTGCACTATCACGAGCCCGCCGACGCCGACCCGATCGCGGTGCGCGTGGCGACGATGCATTTCATCCCCTTCGGCAGCCGCGAGTACCTGCGCCAGCACGGGGTGCCGCGCGGCGTCGAGGATCTCGGCCGGCACCGCCTGCTCGATCTGGCGATCTATCTGGCCGACATGGGCTCGTGGGCGAGCTGGTCGCGCGACGACGCGGCCACCCGCACGGTGCTCTTCACAAATCTCAGCGCCTGCCTGGCGGAAGCGGTGCGCCACGGCGCCGGGATCGCGCTATTGCCGACCTATGCGACGCTGGTGGACGACGCCTTCGTGCCGCTGGACATCGGCGTGCGCTTCCAGGCGCCGATCTTCATCAGCTACCAGCGCGACGCCACCAAGAAATGGCCGGTGCGCGCTACGCTGGACTATCTGCGCAACAGTGTGTTCGACCGCAAGCAGATGCCGTGGTTCCGCGACACTTACGTTCCGCCGGGTCCCGATTGGCTGCAGCATTGCGCGAATGCGGTGGCACGGGCCGGCGAGCCGGCAGTCAGCGCGGCGTCCGGGCAGGCGCCCAAATCGCAACCCCGCCGCCGTGTGATTGAACGCCAAACGTAACGCCGCTTCCGTCCGCTTGATTGTTGCGCGCCAAGCGCGGCAGGCCTAACCTCCGCCGAAGCGTGAGGGAGGACGAGATGGCCATACGTCTCACGATCAACGGACGACCGCACGAAGTGGACGCGCCGGCGGACACGCCGCTTCTTTGGGTTCTGCGCGACGATCTGGGAATGACCGGCACCAAGTTCGGTTGCGGCATCGCCTATTGCGGTGCCTGTACCGTGCATATCGACGGTGTGGCGACGCGCACCTGCGTGACCCCGCTGTCGGCCGTCGCCGGCAAGGAGATCACGACCATCGAAGGGCTGTCGGCCGACCGCAGCCATCCCTTGCAGAAGGCCTGGATCGCCGAAGACGTGCCCCAATGCGGCTATTGCCAGTCGGGCATGATCATGGCCGCCGCTTCGCTCTTGAAAAAGAACCCCAAGCCGAGCGACGCCGAGATTGACGCGGCGATCACCAATGTCTGCCGCTGCGGCACCTACAACCGAATTCGCCGTGCCATCAAGCGCGCGGCGGCGATATGAAGGGGAGGATGGTGCGATGACCCGGACGATCGAACTTTCCCGCCGCAATGTCCTTCAGACAGGCGCCGCGGCCGGTGCCGGGTTGGTGCTGGCGTTCAAATTGCCGCTCGGAGACGGCGCCGCGTATGCCGCGGAAGCCGCGCCTGAGGTCACGGCCTGGCTCAGGATCGCCCCCGACGACACCATCACCGTCCAGGTCGCCCATTGCGAGATGGGCCAGGGGGTGCTCACCGGCCTGCCCATGCTGGTCGCCGAAGAGCTAGCGGCCGATTGGACGAAAATCCGCGCCGAGCTGGCGCCGGCCGATCCGGTCTATGGCGATCCCGGTACGGGCCGCATCTGGACCGGCGGCAGCCGCAGCACGCGCACCTCGTTCGTGCCGCTGCGTCAGGTCGGCGCCCAGGCGCGCGAGATGCTGCGCATGGCCGCCGCCCAGCGCTGGAAGGTGCCGCTTGGCGAATGCACGGCCAGCAAGGGCGAGATCGTCCACGCCAAGACAGACCGCAAGCTCAGCTACGGCAAGCTCGCAAGCGCCGCCGGCAAGCTCACGCCGCCCAAGGATGTCGCGCTCAAAGATGACAAGGATTGGACCATCATCGGCAAGCCGACCAAGCGGCTCGACACGCCGCTGAAAGTGGACGGCTCGGCCAAGTACGGTATCGACACCAGGCTGGACGGCATGCTGGTCGGTTCGGTCATGGCCTCGCCGGTGTTCGGCGGCAAGCTCAAAAGCGTGGACGAAAAGCCGGCGATGGCGATCCCGGGCGTCCATTCCGTGGTCAAGCTCGACGACGCCATCATCGTGCTCGCGAGCGGCTATTGGCCCGCGCACAGGGGCCTTCTGGCGCTCAGGCCCGAATGGGACGCGGGCGCCAATGCGCAGGTCTCGACCGGCAGCATGTTGAAAGACTACACGGCCTCGCTCGACATGCCGGGTGCCACCGCGCACGACAATGGCGATGCGAGCGCGGCGCTCAAGGGCGCGGCCAAGACCATCGAGGCGGTCTATCGCGTGCCCTATCTCGCGCACGCGACCATGGAGCCAATGAACTGCACGGTGCGCGCCAATCCCGACGGCACGGCCGAAGTCTGGGCTCCGACGCAAAGCCCGACCGGCGCGCAGATGGCCGCGGCTCAGGTGCTGGGGCTGAAGCCCGAAAAGGTGCAGGTCCATTCGACCTTCCTGGGCGGCGGCTTTGGCCGCAGGGGCGAGGACGATTACGTCGTCTTTGCCGCCCAGGCCGCCAAGGCGAGCGGGCGTCCGGTCAAGGTGGTGTGGTCGCGCGAAGAGGACATGCGTCACGACTTCTATCGCCCGGCTGCGCTGGTGCGCTTCCGCGCCGGGCTCGACGCCAGCGGCATGCCGTCTGTGTTCGAGGCCAAGCTGGTGCTGCAATCGATCATGAGCCGCGTCATGCCGTTCGCGATCCGCAACGGCGTCGATTCGCTCGCGGTCGAAGGCATCGCCGACACCAACTACACCTTCCCCAATGCGCGCGTCGAATATGTGCTGAAGGACGGCAAGGGGACCACCGGCGGGGCGCCAGTCGGCTTCTGGCGCTCGGTCGGTCACAGCCACAACGGCTTCTTCATCGAGAGCTTCATCGACGAGGTCGCCCATGCCGGCGGCAAGGATCCGGTGGCGCTTCGCCGCGTGCTGCTTGCTAACGCGCCGCGCCATAAGGCGGTGCTGGAGAAGGCGGCATCTGCTGCGGGCTGGGGCACGCCCTTGGCGCCCGGCCGCTACCGTGGCGTGGCCATCATGGAGGCCTATGACACCATCGTCGCCCAGGTCGCCGAGATATCGATCGACAGGGGGACCGATTTGCGCGTGCACAAGGTTACTGCCGCCGTCGATTGCGGCTGGCAGATCAACCCCGTCCAGCTCGAAGCCCAGGTCGAGAGCGCGGTCGTCTATGGGCTCACGGCGGCGCTATATGGCGAGATCACGCTGACCGGCGGCCGCGTCGATCAGGCGAACTTCAACACCTATCAGATGCTGAAGCTCGCCCAGATGCCGGCCGTCGAGGTCCACGTGATCGAGAGCCGCACCAAGATCGGCGGCATGGGCGAGCCGGGCACCCCGCCCATCGCGCCTGCGGTAACCAACGCGATCTTCGCTGCTACCGGCAAGCGCATCCGCGCGCTGCCGCTCAACACGCAGGGCGTGCTCGGCGCCTAGCTCTTAACCCGGATGCCGAACGCGGGCGGCCTTGAGGCCGCCCGCTCCGGCGCGCGCGCTTACGATGCGGGCTTCTGGAACTTGAAGATGAACTGATCGGTATGATGGCGAATCTTCGGATCGAAGATCTTCAGTGTGTGATCGTCGTTCGGATTGCGGAGCACGTCGCTCTGGCCGGCGAATTTGAAGCCTGCCGCCGCCGTTTCCGTCTTGGCGACTTCCGGGTCGATGCGGTGCAGCGTGTTGGTGTCGGAGGTGCCGGCACCGGCCTTGGCGGCATGATCGATGATCATGTAGATGCCGCCCGGCTTCAGCGCGTCATAGACCGCTTTGTCTAGCTTGGCCACGTCGGTGTGCATCTGCGGATTGTGCATGTCGTGGTAATTGTCCGAGGTCCACACGTAATCGACCTTGACCGGCGTCGCGAAATCGTCGAGCGGTTTGCTGATCACGGTGACGTTACCGTAGGCGGGATCGGCGGCGATCTCGTCGATCGGACGTTTCATGCCGGGTTTGCCCATGCCGCCCATCGGCTGGAAGGCGTAGACGTGACCGGTGGGGCCCACAACCTTCGACAGGATGCGGGTGAAGTAGCCGCCGCCCGGCAGCAGTTCCGCGACCGTGTCGCCCGGCTTGATGCCGGCGAAGGCGACGGATTCGGCGGGCTTGCGGTCGGCGTCGAGCGCGGTGTCGGCGGCGGGCCGGTTGCTGTCGGCGACGGCGGTTTTGACATAGTCGGGTATGGCCGGCGCGGCGACCGCCGTGCCGATGAAGGCCAGACTGGCGATGGTCGCCAGCACCATCTTGCGTAGCATCGTGCTTCCCATTGAAACGTTTCCTCGCGCGGATTGCGCGCCCAGTTGTAGTCCAGCGCGGCGCGCCCTGCCAGCCGTCAGCCGCCGCGCATGCGCCTGCATCGCGATTTTTCGCATGTGCACAGCGCAAAAAGCTCCGCCGGCCGCAATTCACGAAGGCATGCCGGCCTCTCAATCTGGCCGGATGATGGTCGGCCCATGACCTTTGCCCCGCGCGGCCGCACGCGCCTCCGGCCATTGAGGCGGGCGGACCCAACGTGTAAGTTTCGTACAACCATGGAATCGCTCTTGTGATGGGGCGTGGCGAGGCCATGAATGAACGCTTGCACAGGCAGGCGGGACCTTGGTGTCTGAGGACGGGGGGAATTGCCGGACCGTCATTCCGTCAGATGCGGTATCGCGGTCGGCTGGCCACGCCCGATTGTTGCAATGTCATGCCTCCTTTTCATGTGAGCGAGAAAGCCATGCCGACTGCACGAACGCCTGCGCCACAAGGCGCCTCCTGCCGTATCTGCATAACCGCGGCGCTCGCCGCTGCGCTAGCCGCGCCGGTGGCCGCGCAGGCGCAGGGCCTCGAGCAGGTCGTGATCACGGCGCCGCGTCCGCCCGAACCTGTGGGACAGGCCGCGTTCTCGGTGGTCAAGCTGGACACGACGGCCCTGTCTCAGAACGACCGGCTGGACGCCGCGCTTGAGCAGGTGCCGGGACTTTCACTATTCCGCCGCACCACCAGCATCGCCTCCAATCCGACCACCCAGGGCGTGTCGCTGCGCGAGATCGGGCCGTCCGGAGCCGGCCGCGCGCTGGTGCTGCTAGACGGTGTGCCGGTGAACGATCCCTTCGGCAATTGGGTGATCTGGAGTGCGCTTCCCTACGAGGACATTGCCCAGGCCGAAATCGTGCGCGGCGCGGGCGCCGGCCCCTATGGCGCGGGCGCGCTGACCGGCACGATCTCGCTCAGCGAGCGCGATACCACCGATGGCATCGCCGCCGCCGACGTTTCGGCCGGGAGCCTGGGCAGCGGGCGCGCTGGCGCCTCGGCCGGCATGATGATCGGCCGCGTTGGCATCTTCGCCAGCGCCTCTGGCGAGCATTCGGACGGCTGGATTCCGGTGTTGCCGCCGCAGCGCGGCGCCGCCGACCGGCCACTGTGGTTCAACGGCGGCTCGGCCTCCTTGCGGGTACAATCGCCGGTCGGCGACGCGGTGTTGTCGGAGCGCATCGCCTATTACGACCAATCGCAGAGCAATGGCTTGGAACAAGGCCAGGCGGGGGCCAGCGGCCTGGTGGGTAGCGTCACGCTGGCGCGCGATGCTAGCGACGCCCATTTCGGCTGGCGGCTGCAGGCGTGGACGGTCAAGAGCGATCTAACCAACATGTTCACGTCGGTGGCGGCCGATCGCAGTTCGACAACGCCAGTCGACAACCAGTTCGCGACGCCGGCGCTGGGCTGGGGCTGGAACGCGGCCGCGATCGGAAATTCAGGCGCCTTCCGCTGGGAGATCGGCGCCGACATGCGCGACGATGCCGGTGAATCGCGCGAGTATTATTTCAACCTCAACGGCGTGTTCCAGAACAAACGGCGTGCCGGCGGAAGGCTGATCGTCGGCGGCGTCTATGGAGAAGTGGCCTACGACACCGGCACCTGGCTGTTGACCGCCGGCGCGCGCGGCGACGAATGGGCGACCTCGCAAGGCCATCTGGTGCAGACCCAGCGTGCCACCGGCAATGTGCTGCTGGCGAATTACCCGCAGAGCCGCAACGGCATCGTCCCGACCGGACGGCTGGCCGCACGTCGCAATTTCACCGACGGCGAATATCTGCGTGCCGCCGCCTATGCCGGTTTCCGCCCCGCCAGCCTCAACGAGCTCTATCGGCCCTATCGCGTCGGCAACAACACCACCAACGCCAATGCTGCGCTGGTTCCCGAAAGGCTTTATGGCGCCGAGATCGGATGGGGCGGCAACGCCGATGGCGTGAGCTGGGACACGACCTTGTTCTGGAACACGCTGCACGACGCCATCACCAACGTGACCATTTCGAGCTCTTCCAGCGGCACGACCTTTCAGCGCCAGAACGCGGGCAATATCGATGCGCTCGGCTTCGAGGGCGACGTCACCAAGGCGATGAGCGACAGTTTCTCCTTGCGCGCAGCCGTGGCCCTGACAGATGCCAAGGTCCATTCCCATGGCGCCGCGGCCCAGCTCAATGGCAAGCGCCCGGCACAGGCCCCAGAGGCCACTGTGACGGGCGGGGCGGCGTGGGAGCCCGTTCGGCCCCTCGACCTGTCGGCAGACATCCGCTGGATGAGCATGCAGTACGAGGACGATCTCAACACGCTCAAACTGGGCTCGGCCGTCGTGCTCGATCTGCGCGCGGCCTGGCGCTTCCAGCAGGACTGGTCCGTCTATGTCGCGCTCAACAACGCGACCGCTGCCAGGGTCGCGACCCAGGCCGCCGATGACGGCACCATCGATTACGATGCGCCGCGCACGGTCAGCGTCGGTATCAGCTACGCGCCGACTATGTGAAGGCGGTCAGTGGTTCGCGGATGCGGGCGGAGCGGCGGGCGCCGGGGCGCTCGCCGGAATCGGCTGGGTGGCATCGTCCGGGCTTTCGACCCAGCTTCCGCCCAGCGCCGTATAGAGTCCGATATCGGCCTGGACGCGCGCGAGCTTGATCTGCACCAGCTGGTCCTGGGCCGAGAACAATGTCTGCTGCGCCTGCAGCACGTTCAAGATATCGATCACGCCTTCGCGATATTGGATATCCGAGATGCGGAAGGCTTCCGTGGCTGCGCTCACCTGCTCCGTCTTGTATTTCTGCTGATCGGCGAGGCTCGCTACCTGGCCGAGTGTCGTCTCGACGTCCTTGAAGGCGTTCAGCACCGTGCTGCGGTAATTGTAGATGAGCTGCAATTGCACGGACTTGGCCACCCGGCTTTGACCCACCAACTGGCCGCCGCTGAAGATGTTCTGCAGCATCGAAGCGCCGATGGTGAAGCCAAGGCTCGCCGGATTGACCAAGGTGGACAGCGCCGCGCTGGCGTAACCGCCGGTGGCAGAGAGATTGATCTGCGGGAAGAAGGCGGCGCGCGCGGCGTCGACGTTGGCGTGGGCGGCGGCGAGCTGGGCTTCGGCCTTGGCGACATCCGGCCGGCGGCGCAGCAATTCCGATGGCAGGCCAGGCGCGACCGCGGGTGCGACGATGTTGTCCAGATTCTTTGCCGTGACGTCGAAGCCTTCCGGCGGGCGCCCCAGAAGCACGGCGAGTGCGTAGGCCGCTTCCTTGGACGCTTCGACCAGGCCGGGTACCACCGCCTTCTGGCCCGAGACCAGCGCCTGCTCCTGGGCCAGATCCAGTCGCGACGAAACCCCGTTCGTCACCTTGGCTTGCGTGATCGCCAGAATGTGGCTGGCGGCGTCGATATTCTGCTGGGCGATGTCTGTGCGCTCGCGCAGCGCCAGGACGTCGAGATAGGTGTCGGCGACGCTCGAGGTGATCGTCAGGCCGACGACGCGCTCGGCATATTCGGCCGCTTTCAACGATTCGGTGGCGGCGCGAAGATTGTCGCGGGCCTTGCCCCAGAAATCGAGGTAGTAGCTGGCATCGAGCGACAGGCCGAAGCGGTTCACATTCGGCCCGCCCTGGTCTTTGCCCGTGCGCTGGGCGTTGCCGGAGAGGCTGAGATTCGGGTACAGGGTCGCGCCGCTGATCAGCGTCTGGGCACGGGCCTGCTCAACCTGGGCCACGGCGGTGGCGAGCGAGAGGTTGCTCTTTTGCGCCTCGGCGATCAGCCCGTCCATCTCCTGGCTGCCGAAACCCTTCCACCAATCCGCCTTGGGCCAGATGGGCGCGTCCTTGGCGATGGGCGCGGTGAAGGCCATCGGCACGTCCTGCGTCTTCAGGGCGGCCGGCGGCGCGGTGGCGCAGCCGGTGGCCGTTAGCGCGAGCACGAGGATGGATGACGTCCGAAGCAGATATTTCATGAGGAATTACTCGCTCGACAGGGCGACGACGGGATCAAGCCGAGCTGCCTTCATAGCCGGTGCGAAGCCGAAAACAAGCCCTGTCGCGACCGCGCAGCTAAAAGCGATGAGAATCGGACCCGATGTGACGGAGATCGGCGTCCCGAATGCGCCTATCAACATTGCCGTGCCGAGGCCCCCCAAGACGCCCAGAACCCCGCCCAGCGCCGAAACCGTCGTCGCCTCGGTCAGGAATTGCTGCAGAATGTCGCGCATGCGGGCGCCCGTGGCCACGCGGATGCCGATCTCTCGCGTGCGCTCGGTCACCGAGACCAGCATGATGTTCATGACCCCGATCCCACCCACCAAGAGCGAGATCGCCGCCACCGAGCCCAAGAGTATCGTCAGCGTGTTCTGGGCCGAGGTGGCGGTTTCCAGAAGCGCGGCCATGTTGCGGACGAAGAAATCCTCGGTGTTGTTGTGGCGATTCCTCAACAGCGTGGTGACCTGATCCTGTACTTGATTCATGGCCGTCAGATCGCTCACCGCCACGGTGATCGAGCGCACAAAACGTTGTCCGAAAATGCGCAGCATCCCGGTCGAGAGCGGAATGAAGACGACGTCGTCCTGGTCATTGCCGAAATTGCCCGCACCCTTGGCCGACATCACGCCGATCACCTGGAACGGCACGTTATTGATCAGGACGTAGCGTCCGATCGGGTTGCCGCCGTGCGGCAGAAGCTGTTGTGCGACGGTCTGTCCCAGGACCGCGACGGCAGCATAGCTCTTCTGGTCCTGGTCGTCGAGGAACACGCCGCTCGCCGTCGGCCAGCTTCTGATCACGGCGTAGGGCGCCGTGGTGGCATCCACCTGAGTCTGGTAATCGATGTCGCCGAGGCGGGCCGTCGCTCCGCCGCTGATTTCAGGAACGGCTGCCGAGATGTTCGGCAGCTTGGCGATGGCATCGGCGTCCTCGGGCGTGAGCGTCGCGATCGGACCGGCATAACCTCGTCCGTTGCGATTGCTCGGTCGGATCACGAGCAGGTTGGTTCCCATCGATCCGATCTGCTGGATCACGGACTCCTTGGCGCCGTTGCCGATCGCCATCATTGCCACCACCGCGCCCACGCCGATGACGATGCCGAGCAACGTGAGAAGCGTGCGGAACACGTTCATCCTGAGCGCGCGCAATGCCATGCGGATGGCCTCTGGCAGACTCGAAAGCGAAAGCGCGGTTTCCTCGTTCGGATCGGGCGGCGGCAGCGCGACCGCGCTGGCATGGGCGAAATCGAATCCGGTGTCGGCGACAATCGTGCCGTCGCGGATCTCAACGACGCGGTGGGCATGGGCGGCGACGCTTTTGTCGTGGGTGATGAGGATGACGGTGTGACCCTGCTGCGCCAGTTCGCTCAGCAGCGTCATCACTTCCTCGCCGCTCTGGCTGTCGAGCGCACCGGTGGGCTCGTCGGCCAGGATGATGCGTCCGCCATTCATGAGGGCGCGGGCGATGGAGACGCGCTGCTGCTGACCGCCGGAAAGCTGGTTCGGCCGGTGGTTCAGCCGGTCGCCCAATCCCAGTTGCGTCAAGAGCGCGACCGCCCGCTCGTGCCGCGCCACCGGCGACAGCCCCGCATAGACCGCCGGAATCTCGACGTTCTCCGTGGCAGGTGCGGCGGCGATGAGATTGTAACTCTGGAATATGAAGCCAAAGGCCTCGCGCCGGAGCCATGCCAATTCGTCGGAATCGAATCCGGAGACGTCGCGGCCGGCGAATTCGTAGGTGCCGCTGGTCGACCGGTCGAGGCAGCCGATGATGTTCATCAGCGTGCTCTTGCCGGAGCCGGATTGGCCCATCAGGGCGATGAATTCACCCGGATATATGTCGAGCGAGACGCCGCGCAGGGCGCGGACCTCGATCTCGCCGTCGCCGATGACGAACGTCTTGTGAAGATTGCGTAGCGAGATCAGCGGCGCCGCAGTTCGCGCCGCAATCTCGCGCTCGGTCATCTTGTTCATCAGATCCCCCCGAAGCGGCGGATGCGCGGTCCCTGCGGCTGCCGTTCCGCCGGAGCGGTCCCGCCGGCCGCACCAGCGTTTCCGACCACGACGCGCTCACCCACCTGGAGCCCGGAAATCACTTCGGCCGAGACCCGGTTGCTGACGCCGACGGTGACGATGCGGCGCTGGAGGGTGCCGCCCGGCGCCATCACCTGCACCCATTCGCGCTTCGCGCCTTCGGGCAGTTTGACGGCCGCCGCACCTGCGGGCCGCTGGCGGCGGAGCCGGCTGCCCGCGCCGTTGGCGGAGGGAGCGGCGCTGCCTGCCGCCGCGAGATTGTCACGCGCGGCCGTCTGTGCGCCGCCATTGCCGCCTTGCTGAGCGCCGGCCGCGCCCGGGCCGGCCAATGGGTGAAGCGCCGACACCGGCACGACCAGGACATTCTGGGCGGAGGCCGTGACGAAGAACACCTGCGCCGTCATTTGCGTCATTAATTGGTTGTCGGGATTGTTGACGTTAAAGGTCGCCGTATAGAGGACGACGTTGTTGACCACGCTCGGGGTCGGCTGCAATTGAGTGAGTTTGCCGTACCAGCGCTTGTCGGGCGCGCCCAGCGTCGTGAAATAGGCCGACATGCCGACCTTTAGTTTCGGCACATCGGCCTCGGATACCTGCGTGTCCACTTCCATGGTGGACAGATCGGCGATGCGTAGAATGAGCGGGGCTTGCTGATTGGCGTTCAACGTCTGGCCCTGTTTGGCCGTGAGCGAAACCACGGTGCCGTTCATCGGCGCGTAGATTTTGGTGTAGCCGAGCGTGACCTCGTCGCCGTCGAGCTGCGATTGCGCGGCAGCAATCTGGGCCTGGATCGCCTTGTTTTGCGCCTGTGCGGAGCGCAGCGCCTGCAAAGCGCTGTCATAGTCGTTCTGGCTGGTGGCGTTGGCTTTCATCAGGCCCTGCTGGCGCACGAAATTGGCCTGGGCCAGTGCAAGCTGGGCCTTCTTGTCGGCGAACTGGGCGTTGAGATTGGCGAGATTGCTTTTATCGGTCGCCACCTTGGAGTCCTGCACCCGCGCATCGATCTCGGCAAGCAACTGGCCCTGCTTCACATGATCGCCAATATTGACATAGAGTTTCTTCATCTGCCCGGACACCTGGGCGCCCACGTCGACATAATTCAGCGGCTGCAGATTGCCGAGCGCGGTCACGCTGTCCTCGATATTGCCGCGCGTCACTACGGCGGTGGCATAGGTCGCGCTGCTTTCGCTGCCGCGCGTGAAGACAAGGTAGAGAAGGCCCGCGACCAGCACGGCCAAAATCGCCAGCGAGGGGATGGTGTGGCGGCGCGACAGGCGCCAGCTTTTCTTGACGGTCGCGCGCGCCCATTCCAAAGCGGCAGCGCCGCCCGCCCGCGGCGTCACAACTCTAGACGAGGTATTCGTTTCGACGGCCATTCGCGTTCCACCCGTCCTGCCAAGCGCATATGAAGACAAGATATAAGTGTCGAGATTTTGGCGGAAATGGCGTGGCGATACATTGAACTGTATCAATCTGTCGCCACACGCGGGACGTGGGGAGACCTCGCGAAACGAAAAAGGGGGCCCTGGGCTCCGCGCAGCTCACGTTCCGCTGGCGTCCGCGCCGTCCCCAGGCTTGCGGATCACCTTGAAGCGTTTGAGCTGCTCGACTGCGGGGGGAAAATTGGGCATCAGAACCAGCGCCTGTTTGTAATCTTCATAGGCCCCCTTGACGTCGCCCAGGGCCTCGTCGGCGATGGCACGGTCATAATAGGCCAGGTGCAGGCTGGTGCTGCCGAGCGCAATTCCCTTGTTCAGGTCGGCCAACGCCTCCTTGTAGCGCCGGACCGCGATATAGGCGGCACCGCGGTCGACATAGGCCTCGCCGACGTTCGGCATCATCTCGATGGCGGTATTGTAATCCGCGAAGGCGCCGTCTGTGTTTTTGTTGCGCGCCCTCAGAATGCCGCGATTGATGAAGGTGGCCGCCCGGTCGCGCGGCGTCAGAACTTCGTCGTTGAGTGCGCCCGTGCATTCCGGGATCCCGCTTTCCGGGTCGCCGCCGAATTCGGCGGCCTGATAGCAGCTCTGCGCCAGCCCCTGCCCGACGACGGTTTCGGCGGCAAGGGCCGGCAACGCCACGACGGCGCCGGCAGTGCACAGCGCGCAAAGGAACAGGGGGCGAAATCTCATGGCGAGCCTCCGTTGGCGATTTGCGGAATGTTGCACCCATGGTGCAAATTCGTCCATGCCGCCACCGTAAACTTGGCGTGATGGTATCCAGATGGTCTGGGTGTTGCGGGCGTAGCGAGGCGCCGGCGCGTGGCCCCACTCAAGGCTGATCTCCTGCAGGTTTGGGCACCACCTTGAAGCGCTTGAGCTCGCGAATTGCGAGCTCGTAGCCCGGCGCGACCCGGAGGGCGCTCTTGTAGTCCAGATAAGCCGCCTTGACGTCGCCAAGTTCTTCGTAGGCGACGGCGCGGTCGTAATAGGCGACCTCCGGGCTCTTGGTGCCGAGGGAGAGACCTCGAGTGAGATCGCTCACCGCCTCATTGAACTGCTGTAGCATCACGTGGGCGGCGCCCCGATTGACATAGGCATCCGCCAACTTCGGGTTGATACTCAGGCTCGTGTTGTAATCGTCGATGGCGGTGTCGGGATCATGGTTGCGCGCCTCGAGAATTCCGCGGTTGACATTTGTCGCCGCACGGTTTGGCAGCGTCAGCGGTTCGACGAGGAGCGCCTCCGTGCAGTCGTCAATACCGGTCTTCAGATCGGCGTGGAATTCGGCCGCCTCATAACACGCCACGGCCTTCGGTACATTCTTTCCGATCACTTTCTCGGCGGCCGAGGCGGACAAGGTAGCGGCCGCGCCGACAGCGGCGATGCCGAGACCAACCACCAGCAAAGCACGAAGTGTCATGGCGGCCTCCTTGCAGTGGACTGCGTGTCGGCATTGTGCAGCGTTTTCATCGATGCCGCCAGTGTCAACTTTTGTTGTGAACAAGAGGGAGTGGGAAAGTGGTTCAGCCGGGCCAGGGATTGGCGCTGAAATCGCGAACGGCTCGCATCTTGATGCGGATCGAGGGCTGCGTACCCGGATAGACGATCATCGTCATTTCTTTGGAATCGGGGTCCCATTCCAGTTGCGGGGCGACGCCGCCGGGCTTGCGGAAGATACGGCCGTCGAAATCCAGCACGCGCGGCTGGACGTCGCCCCAGGCCTCGGCGAGGCCCGCGGTCAGCCGCTGGCGGATAGAGTCGCGGTCGGCATTGACGGAGATGTCGAGGGCGTCGGGGGCGCTGACATAGATGGCCCCGTCCGGATCGATCTCGAGGCGGGCGACGATCATGGTGTCGGCGGACTGGAAGGTGCCTTCCCAGCGGCCGAGCGGCGGCTTGGGCTTGGAGCAGGCGACGGCTGTCGCCAGACACAGGCCAGCAATGAAAAGGGCCGAAAGCGTCCGCATGCCCACTCCTCCGGGCGAAGGCCGACAAATCGAGCCTAAGGCCAAGGAGTTGACGAAATGTAACGGCATTGCGGCGCGCCTCTCTTGCATCTGCGAAAGCGGCGTTTATACGTCAGCGCATCAGCCCTTTTCGCAGAGTCGACCGTGCCCCAGCCATCCGCCCTTCCGCCCGGCTTTCCTGGCCGAATCGCTCGGCCGCATCCAGCCCTCGCCGACGCTGGCGGTGACTCAGAAGGCGCGCGACCTGAAGGCCGCCGGGCAAGGACGTGATCGGGCTGGGCGCGGGCGAGCCGGATTTCGACACTCCCGACAACATCAAGGAAGCGGCGATCGCCGCCATCCGCCGCGGCGAGACCAAATACACGACGATCGAAGGCATTCCCGAACTGCGCAAGGCCATCGCCGCCAAGTTCAAGCGCGAGAACGGGCTCGACTACGCGCCCAGCCAGACCTTCGTCGCGCCCGGCGGCAAGAGCGATCATCTACAACGCCATGATGGCGACGCTGAACCCCGGCGACGAGGTCGTGATTCCGGCGCCCTATTGGGTCTGCTATCCCGACATCGTGCAACTCGCGGGCGCGCAGGCCGGTGATCGTCGAGGCGACGCTCGAAGACGGCTTCCGCCTCACGCCGGCGGCGCTCGAAGCGGCAATCACGCCGAAAACAAAATGGCTGATCTTCAACCAGCCCTCCAATCCGACAGGCGCCTGCTACAGCCGCGAACAGCTGAAGGCGCTGACGGACGTGCTGATGCGCCATCCCCAGGTCTGGATACTGACCGACGACATGTACGAGCATCTGGTCTATGGCGGGTTCGAATTCCGCACCGTCGCCGAGGTCGAGCCCGGGCTTTACGGCCGCACGCTGACGATGAACGGCGTGTCGAAGGCCTATGCGATGACGGGCTGGCGCATCGGCTATTGCGCAGGGCCGGAGCCGCTGATCAAGGCGATGGCCAAGCTGCAATCGCAATCGGCGACCAATGCCACCTCGATCTCGCAATGGGCGGCGGTCGAAGCGCTGAACGGACCGCAGGATTTCATTGCCGAACGCGCCAAGGTGTTCGAGGGACGGCGCGACCTCGTGGTCTCGATGCTGAACCAGTCGAGCGGCATCGAATGCCCGACGCCGGAAGGCGCCTTCTACGTCTATCCTTCGATCAGGAAGCTGATCGGCAAGACCGCGCCCAGCGGCAAGACCATCGCAACCGACGGGGATTTCGCCAGCGAGCTGCTGGAAAGCGAATGCGTGGCGGTGGTGCATGGAGCGGCGTTCGGCTCCTCGCCCTTCTTCCGCATCTCCTATGCGACCTCGACCGAGAACCTGGAAGAGGCCTGCCGCCGCATCCAGCGCTTCTGCGGCAGCCTCCGGTAGCGGTGCGCAATAATCCTTCAAATTTCATCCCGCTATCAAAACATAATTGTTTTGCGTTTTTTGGGCGAGTCCGGGGGGAGGGGGGGCCTCCTGGCGCCAAACGCAAAATATCCGCGGCGCTTCGGGCACGCCTTCCCGCTCGCGCGGGCCGGAGCTGCACGTGGCGGAGGCCTGAAATGGGGTTGCGGCGGATGCTTTCAAGACCCGGCCAACGTTTTTTATGACAGCGCGGCCCCGCCGGCACGGTCAATCTCGACTATCGCTGATAGCTCAGCGCGCCGCGTCGGGCGTGTGCCGGGCGGCGTAGCGCGCCACCACCGGGCCGACCAGAATCACCATGAAGAAGCGCACCGTCTGCAGCGCCATCACGAAGGAGATGTCGACGGGGCTGGTCGCCGCGATGATGGCAATCGAATCCATGCCGCCGGGGCTGGTGGCAAGATAGGCGGTGAGCGGATCGATGTGCAGCGTCAGCGACCAGGATATAGGCGAGCCCGAAGGCGAAGCCGATCAAAGCGAGGATCGACGCCAGGATGCGCAGAAAGGCGCTTGCCGCCGCGCGCAGCACCTCCGGCGTGAAGCCCAGGCCGATGCGCCAGCCGATCATCGCGTAGCCGGCTGCCAGCAGCCATTCGGGAAGCTGGAAATGGATCAGGCCCATGGCGTGCAGCGTGGCGCCGAGGATCATCGGCACCAGCATCGCGCCCGAAGGAACCTTCGTCCATTCGCCGATGGCACCGCCGGCAATGACGAAGCCCAGAGTCGTCGCCAGCCCCGCCAGATCGATCGCGGGAAACCAGACGAGCGCGATTGCCGGCGGCGCACCGCCCGTATGCAGCCAGAAGCGCGCCATCAGCGAGGCCAGCGTCGCCACGCAGACCACGCGCAGATATTGCATGAAGGCGACCAGACGGGCGTCGGCGCCGAAGGCGTCGGCCATCAGCACCATCGCGGTGGCCCCGCCCGGCGCGGCGCCCCACACGCCCGCGCTTCCGGGCAATATCTGCCAGCGGCTGATCAACCAGCCCAGCACGCTGCTGGCCGCGATCACCGCGCACACCACGCCGAACAGGATCGGCCAATTGCGTGCCACGTCGCGGGCGATCTGTGGCGTGATCGCGCTGGCGATCAGACAGCCGATCACGGCCTGCGCGCCGACATATGGCAGACGCGGCAGCTTCACCGCGCCGCCGCCGATGCAGAGCAGGATGGCGCCGGCCATCGGTCCCAGCAAAAGCGCGGCCGGCAGTTCGCCCAGCTCGAGTACGTAGGCGGCGGCGCCCGACAAAGCGGCCAGCACCGCCCATTGGGCGCCCGCCGGCAGGCCCGCCAAACGCGCCCTCAAATTCGGCATGAACGATCCGGCTCGATTTGCCGCCGTGATATCGGCGAATTGGGCACGGGCCGCAAGCTTGCGGGCCGCGATCGCGTCTCTACGGCTTGGAGGCGTCGATGATGACCGCGCGCGCCGACAACTTCCCGTCCGCGCCCTTTGCGGCAAGCACCGACACCATCTTGCCCGGCATCAGCATGGCGGTGTCGCCCTGCATCCACTTGGTGACGGGAATATCGGGCCCGACGACGATCTCGGTCTGGCCCGTGCAAGTGCCCTTGCCGGGCGCTGTGGCGTGGCCGGTGCAGGCGCCGGATGCGTCCTTGCCCGAGCCATGGAAGCTCAGCTTCAACATTCCGGTACCGGCGGCGACGCTGGCGCCGTTGATCTGTTCGACCGTGGCATTGGTCATGCTTTGATGGGGCAGGTTCATCGGATACTGGCCTTCGCCAACGCCCATCATCGATTTCGGGAAGATCCGCACCTCCTGGGCGTGTATCTTGCCGTCCGGTTCCGTCATTCCGGCCGAGGCCACGAAATCGCCGGCCTTGATGTCGTCGAGCGTGGCCTTGTGCGCCACGATCACATTGGCGTTGTCGGGCAGGCTGACGGTGTCCATTCCCTTGGCGGTCTTCACTTCAAGCATATGCGTCTGCGGCGCGAAGGAGGCGATGGTGCCCTCGACGCGCATGGCGGGCGCCCGCTGCGCCAGCGCGGGCGAGGCGATGAGAACGGCGACTGCCGCGACGGCCAGAGTTCGCATGAGACGTGTCCTTTGGGGTTCGAAGGGGAAGGCAGACAGCACGCGCCTGGGCCGGCACCATAACACGATCACGCCGCCATGTGCGGCCTGGGCTACGGGAAATCCCTTAAGGACAATTCCGATCTATCGGCGTGCGGCCTCATTTCCCATCTTCGCGATCGTTGGGTGATCGCGTGGGAGAACTTTCCGGTGACAGCACAAGTGGAACGCGCATCGCGGGCGCAAGAGCTCGCCGACTGGTTCGGCGTCGCCGCGGCAAACGAAGCCGATGACCTCTTGGCGCGGACCGCGATCGCGCTGGGGCTGATCGCCGGACGCGGCGACGGGGTCGAAGACGAGGCCGACGACGAATTCGTCGAGGAGTTCGACGACTACTCGAGCGTCGACACGCGCTTCGAGCCGCCTCGGATGCCCGCCGCCGTCAACGACAATCTCGCTCTGCGGCGCCGCCGCAGAGGCTGAAGCGGTCCGAAACCTGCCCCCGATTTTCCTTGCCCCGTCTGCCGTTCGGCGCGAGCATGGCCCCTCGCGGGGCGCGTGAGGCGGCCCAGGATCAGGCTAAGCGCCCGCCGCACCTCGTTTTTCCGGCATTGCCGGCACACGGAGGCGCATATGACCAAAAGCAATGGAGGAAGCGGGCCACGTGCAGTGGCCCTGGTAGGGCCTTACGGCTCGGGCAAGACCACGCTGCTCGAAGCCATTCTCGCCGCCACCGGCGCCGTGCAGCGCAAAGGATCGGTGACGGCGGGCAATTCGGTGGGCGATTTCGGGCCGGAGGCGCGCGCCCGCCAGATGAGCGTCGAGGTCAATTGCGCCACCACCCATTATCTTGGCGAAAGCTTCACCTTCCTCGATTGCCCCGGCTCGATCGAATTCCTGCAGGACACGCTGAACGTGCTGCCCGGGCGTCGATGCGGCGATCGTGGTGTGCGAGCCGGAGCCCGACAAGGTCCAGATGCTGAAGCCCTATCTGAAGCGGCTCGCGGACCAGAACATTCCCCACTTCCTGTTCGTCAACAAGATCGACAAGGCGACCGGCAGCCTGCGCGACATGCTGGCCTATGCTGCAGGGTGCCAGCGACATGCCGCTCTTGCTGCGCCAGATTCCGATCTGGGAGAACGGGGCAACGTTACCGGCTTTGTCGATCTGGCGCTCGAGCGCGCCTTCGTCTATCGCCCGCACGCGCCCTCCGAAGACGATCGACATGACGGCGACGTGCAGGAGCGCGAGAAGGAAGCGCGCTTCCCGATGCTCGAAAAGCTCGCCGATTACGACGAGCATCTGATGGAGGAACTGCTCTCCGACGTCGAGCCGCCGCGCGACGAGGTGTTCGCCGACCTCGCCAAGGAATTGTCGGTCGGCGACCTGGTGCCGGTGCTGATCGGTTCGGCCGAGAGCGACAACGGCATCCGCCGGCTGCTCAAGGCGCTGCGCCACGAAGTGCCGGAAGTCGCCACCACCGCCGCGCGCCTGGGCCTCGAGCCCGACGGCGACACCGTGGTGCAGATCCTCAAGACCTATCACTCCGCCCATGGCGGCAAGCTGAGCCTGGCGCGGGTGCTGAACGGGTACGCTCAAGGACGGCGCGGTGCTGCATACGCGCGCGACGGCTGCGATGCGCGCGTCGGCGGCATCTTCGCGCTGAAGGGCGCCGCGCAGACCAAGCTCGCCGAAGCCGAGGCCGGCGATACGGTGGCGCTTGGGCGGCTCGAAGGCGTCGTCACCGGCGACACGCTGTCGAGCGGCAAGGACGCCAAGCTGCCCAGGATCGAGGTCGAACAGCTTCGCGCCGGTCTACCGCCTCGGCATCGAGGCCGCCGACCGCAAGGACGAGGTCAAGCTCACCGCCGCCATCGCCAAGCTGCGCGAGGAAGACCCCTCGCTGCATCTTCGAGCAGAATGCCGAGCTGCACGAAATGGCGCTGGCGGGCCAGGGCGAAATCCATCTCAAGGTCGCGGTCGACAAGCTGTCGAACAAATACGGCCTCAAGCTCGTCACCCATCCGCCGCGCGTGCCCTACGAGGAGACCATCCGCAAGTCCACGACCCAGCGCGGCCGCCACAAGCGCCAGTCGGGCGGCCACGGCCAGTTCGGCGACGTGGTGCTCGAGATCAGGCCGCTGCCGCGCGGCGCGGGCTTCGTCTTCGAGGACCAGATCGCCGGCGGCGTCGTGCCGAGGCAATGGATTCCGTCGGTCGAAAAGGGCGTGGTCGAATATCTGAAGCGCGGCCCGCTCGGCTTTCCGGTGGTCGATGTCGCGGTGACGCTGAACGACGGCTCCTATCACACGGTCGATTCCTCGGACGCCGCGTTCCAGACCGCCGGCGCGCATCGCCATGCAGGAAGGCATGCCGAAATGCTCGCCGGTGCTTCTGGAGCCGGTCATGCATGTGAGGATTCACGTGCCCAACGAGGCCACCGCCAAGGTCAATGGCGTGGTCTCGGGCCGGCGCGGCCAGCTCATGGGCTTCGACGCGCGGGCCGGCTGGACGGGCTGGGACACGGTCGAGGCCCAGATGCCGCTGGCCGAACTGCACAATCTCATCATCGAGCTGCGCTCGCTGACGCAGGGCGTGGGCACCTTCGAGATGGAGTTCGACCATCTGGCCGAACTTACCGGCAAGCTGGCCGAGCAAATCGTCGCCAGCCACAAGGACGCGGCGTGAGGCCGCGCTACACCCTCAGCGTCAAGGTGTGGCCGAAGCCTTGGGAGTAATCGAGCAGCGAGATCACCTGCGGCGCCACCTTGAAGATGGCGAGCGCGTCTTCCGGCATCGAGAAATCCGCGACCTGCGGGAATTTCGCGAGCATCAGCTTTTCGATGCGGGCAATTTCCGCCCTGTCGGTGACGCGCGTGGCGATGCCGCCGAGCGACAGGCCTTCGATCTCGTTCCAGTTCTTGTAGGGCCGGTTCACGGTCAATGATACCTTGGCGTTCCTGGCGAGGTTGGCGGCCTTCTGCGCATGCGTGACGGTGGCGAAGTAGACTGTGAGCCCGTCATTGACAAAGCTGACGGTCGTGGCCTGCGGGTAACCGTCGTCGCGCACGGTGGCGATGGTCATGTCGTCGGTGTGGCTGAGGATGTCGACGACCTTCTTCTTGAGCGCTTTTTCCATGATCCTGCGCCTCCTCGTGGCCATGGGCATGATCGGCCGGGATGCGACCAGCAGCCTTGATCTACCTCAATCTGGGGGCGAGTGATTTAGAATTATTCTAAATTGTTTGATCCGGCGGCCGCATCGCCTATGATCGCGGCCGCGCCGCTATCGAGGAGAGATTGCAATGGACGTGAACATCGGCATCAAGAAAGCCGACCGCAAAGCCATCAGCGACGGGCTCGCCAAGGTGCTGGCCGACACCCACATGCTCTACCACAAGACGCATGCCTATCATTGGAACGTGACGGGGCCGCTGTTCTCGTCGCTACATGGCTTGTTCATGACGCAATATACAGAATTGCACGACGCCACCGACCTGATCGCCGAACGCATCCGCGCTTTGGGCCACTACGCGCCCGGCAGCTACGGCAAATATGCCAAGCTCGCGTCGATCAAGGAGGATGCCGACGACGCCCCGCCCGCGCTCGACATGGTCAGAGCGCTGGTCGAAGGCAATGAAACCCTGGCACGCACGGCACGCGAGGCGTTCAAGGCGGCGGAAAAGGCGGGCGATCAGCCGACCATGGATCTTTTGACCCAGCGCATGGAGGCCAGCGAGAAGGCGGCCTGGATGCTGCGCAGCCATTTGGGGTGACGAATCGTTCATGTTATGCATCGCGGCGTAACGATGCTGCGATTGTCTCGCATCGAAGGTTGCGGCATCGGCGAGGCAGGGTTCACAATAGCGGCCAGCAAATAGTCCTGGCCGAAGGAGACGCCATGTTGATCAAGCAGCGCCCGTCCTGGGAGCTAAGGAATCGGAAGCAACGCCCGAGGCGGTGTTCTTCAACCGGCGCAGCCTCATCACCGGCGCCGGAGCACTGGCGCTTGCGGCCACGCTCGCCTCCTGCGATTCCAAGTCGGCTTCCGGCAAGCAGGCCGACAGCGCCGATTCCACAGGCAATCCCACCGCCAATCTCTATCCGGCCAAGCACGATCCCGATTTCACGCTCAAGCGGTCGATCACCAAGGCTTCGGTGTCGGAGACCTACAACAATTACTACGAATTCGGCACCGAGAAGGAGATCTACAGGGCCGCCCAGGCGTTGCCGATCCAGCCCTGGTCGGTGTCGTTCGAGGGTATGGTGGAGAAGCCCTTCACCGTCGACGTCTACGATCTGATCCGCAAGATGCCACTGGAGGAGCGGCTCTATCGCCATCGCTGCGTCGAGGCCTGGGCGATGGCGGTGCCGTGGACCGGCTTTCCGATGAAGAAGCTGGTCGAATTCGCCAAGCCTCTGTCGGGCGCCAAATTCGTCCAGATGCAGACCTTCATGAAGCCGGATGTGGCCGCCGGCCAGCGCCAGCCCTGGTATCCGTGGCCCTACACCGAAGGGCTCACCATGGCCGAGGCAATGAACGATATGGCCTTCATGGTCACCGGCGTCTACGGCAAGCCGCTGCCCAAGCAGATGGGCTCGCCTCTGCGCCTGGCGGTGCCGTGGAAGTACGGCTTCAAATCGGTCAAGGCGATCGTGAAGGTGCGCTTCCAGACCCAGCAGCCCAAGACCTATTGGCAGGAAGCCGACGCCAGCGAGTACGGCTTCTGGGCCAACGTCAATCCCGATGTCCCGCATCCGCGCTGGAGCCAGGCCAACGAGCGGCTTATCGGTACCGGCATGATCGTGCCGACGCAGCTCTTCAATGGCTATGCCGAGAAAGTCGCTTATCTCTACAAAGACATGAAGGGCCTCGGCGACGCGCTCTACCGCTAGAGCGCGATCCGGAAAAATGTGAAGCGGGTTTCCGGGAAGATCGCGCGACAATTGAATGGCCTAGGGCATGGTCGCGATTCAAAGAAGAGCGATCATGCCGTAGCTGGCCGCCTGCGAAAAAAAGCGCCGGAGCGGGGGGCCGCTCCGGCGCTCAGTCGCTTGCTTGGGGTCGCATGGGCGGTTGGCCCATGCCAGCCGCGGTCCAAGGGGGGTGGGCCCGCAGCTGCGCGAAGAAACCTTCGCGAATGCCGCCGCCATGGGGGGATACGGGGGCGGCTTCCTGGATATGGGGAGCGCCAGGGCCCCTTTCAAGGGGACCCCAGAGGTCTCAATAGCGCCAGTCCTTGGCGGCTTTGACGAGGAAATCGCGGAAGGCGGCGACCCGCTTGGATTGCCTCAGCGCAGCGGGATAGACCAGATGCACGTCGAAGGACGGCCCCTCCACCTCCGGTAATACGCGCCGCAAGTGCGGTCTGTTCTCCGCCGCGTAATCGGGCAGGGCGGCGATGCCGATGCCGGCCTCGACCGCGTGCAGGATGCCGGCGAGGTTGTTGATGCGAAAAATCTTCGCCGCACCCTCGGGCGCCAGCCGCCGCACCGTCGCCATCAGCCAGTTGACGTCGCGGATCTCCGCCGCGGCTGTCTCGCCATAGGCGATGCAGAGATGGCCCGTGAGTTCGTCCAGTGTCCCGGGCGTGCCGCGGCGCTCGAGATAATCGGCCGCGGCGTAGAGATGGTAATGCACGGTGAAGAGCTTGCGCTGGATCAGCTCGGCCTGCACTGGCGCGCGCATGCGAAGCGCCAGATCGGCTTCGCGCTGGGCCAGATCGAGCTCGCGGTCCTCCAGCACCAGATGCACCTGAAGCTCGGGATAGGCGGTCATGAAATCGTTGAGCCGGGGCACCAGCCAATAGGTGCCCAGACCGTGGCTCGCGGTCACCTTCAATGCCCCGCGCGGGGCGCTTTGCGCGTTCTTGAGTGCTTCCTCGGCTTCGGCCAGGCGCGAAAGCACGTCGGAGACCGCGCCATAAAGCAGCTCGCCCTCGTCGGTGAGCGTCAGCCCGCGGGCGTGGCGCTGGAAAAGCGGCGTGGCTAGCTCGTCCTCGAGCGCGCTGATCTGGCGGCTGACGGCCGACTGGCTCAGCGTCAGCATCTGGCCGGCATGAGTGAAGCTTCCTGCCGAGGCCGCGGCGTGGAAGATGCGGAGCTTGTCCCAGTCCATATGGCCTCCGGGCCGCGTACTAGAAGGGATCATCGTTTCACGGAATCGACGATCCGCTCCAATTCTTCGCTTTCACGCAATTCCGGACGGAGTTGGTAGCGCCAACGTGCCAACCGGTTGCCACTTTTCCTGGAATTGCTCTAGCCGTGGTGGCTGCCGGCCAGGAAACGTTCGGCTTCGAGCGCCGCCATGCAACCCATCCCGGCGGCAGTGACGGCCTGGCGGAACACCTTGTCTTTCACGTCGCCGGCGGCGAACACGCCTTCGACCGAGGTGCGCGTCGAATCCGGCGCAGTGACGATGTAGCCGAACTCGTCCATTTCGAGCTGACCCTTGAACAGTTCGGTCGCCGGCGAATGGCCGATGGCGACGAAGAGCCCGTCGACGTCGAGATTGCGCTCGGCATTGGTCGTGATGTTGCGGATGCGGATACCGGTGACCGACAGCGGGGCTTCGTCGCCCAGCACTTCTTCGACCACGGTCTCGTAGAGGACCTCGATCTTGGGATTGGCGGCGAGGCGGGCCTGGTTGGTCTTGTCGCAGCGCAGCTCGTCGCGGCGATGGATCAGCGACACCTTCTCGGCGAAATTGGTGAGATAGAGCGCTTCCTCGGCTGCGGTGTTGCCGCCTCCGACCACGGCGACCTTCTTGCCGCGGAAGAAGAAGCCGTCGCAGGTGGCGCAGGCCGAGACGCCGAAGCCCTTGAATTTCTCCTCGCTCGGCAGGGATAGCCAGTTGGCGCTGGCGCCGGTGGCGATGATGAGCGTGTCGGCGATGTAGCGATCGCCGGAATCGCCGACCAGTGTGAAGGGCCGGCGGGCGAGATCCACGCTTGCGATTGTGTCCTGCACCATTTTCGTGCCGACATGCTCGGCTTGGGCCTGCATCTGCTCCATCAGCCAGGGGCCCTGGATGGCCTCGGCGAAGCCTGGATAGTTCTCGACCTCGGTGGTGATGGTGAGTTGGCCGCCCGGCTGAAGCCCTGCGATCAGCATGGGCTCGAGCATGGCGCGCGCCGCATAGATGGCCGCAGTCGCGCCGGCCGGGCCGCTGCCCAGGATGATGGCTTTGGAACGGATTTCGGTGGACTGGCTGGACATCTAGGCTCCCGGCTTTGGCAAGGCGGGACGCGTTCTGCCAACTCCGGCACCGCACCGCCCCACTCCGCTCCATATCGGGGGCACTCCGAAAAAGGTCAAGCGGCCGCCGGGGTTTGAGAGACTGGCGCCGGCGCGGCAAGCGAATCACCGCCTTGCGCCGTCTGGCGACACGAACTTACGGGAACCAGAAATTTTATTGCGCAGCTTGTCCGGGTGGCGTTAAATATGCGGGCCGCATATACGCAGGTATCCGCCGATGGAGCACCACAAGCTGGATTCAATCGACTTCCGCATTTTGGCGGAACTTCAGGCAAATGGTCGCATCACCAATGTTGAGCTGTCGCGCCGGGCCAAGATCACCGCGCCCCCCTGCCTGAGGCGCATGCGCGCGCTGGAGAAGGCGGGCTATGTCCGGGGTTATCATGCCGACCTTGATCCCAAGCTCCTGGGCTTCGAGGTCACCGGCTATGTCTTCGTCGGGCTGGCCGGCCAGGCCGACGCCGATTTGCGGAAGTTCGAGGAACAGGTGCGCAGCTGGCCGGCGGTGCGCGAATGCTACATGCTGTCGGGCGAGGTCGACTTCCTGCTGCGCGTGGTGGCCAAGGATTTGTCGGCCTTCCAGTCCTTCATCACCGACACGTTGACGGCCTCACCCAGCGTGGCCGGCGTGAAATCGTCGCTGGTGATCCATGCCAGCAAGAACGAGCCCGGTGTGCCGCTGGAACTTCGCTGATTCGGCCGTGACGATTGCGTGAGCCGCTGTGACGGTCGTAAGTCCCGCGCGCATATAATCTGGACATGCAGGCGCAGAATGGACAAACCGACTGACGGCATGAGGGCACGGATCAGAAAGGCGCCTTGGCTCGATCGCGCGGGCCGCTTCGCGCCGCTCAAGGCGGCAGTTTTCGCCGGCCTGTTCCTGCCGGCCATCGCCACCGCGATCCAGCTCGCGACCGGCCAGTTCATCGCCGAGCCCGCCAAGGACGTGCAGCACGCGCTGGGACTGTGGACGATCCGGATGATCCTGCTGGCGCTCGCGGTGACGCCGGCGATGCAGATATTCCGGCTGCCGCGCCTGCTGACGATCCGGCGCATGATCGGCGTGGCAGCCTTCGTATATGTGCTGGCGCATCTTACGAGTTATGCCGCCCAGCAGAATTTCAATATGGCGATGGTCGTCAGCGAAATTGCGCTGCGCTACTACCTGACGATCGGCTTCTGCGCGCTTTTGATTCTGGCGGTGCTGGCGGCGACTTCGACCGATGCGATGATCCGGCGGCTGGGAGCCAAGCGCTGGAACCAGCTTCACCGCGTGGTCTATGTTGCCGCTCTGCTGGGGCTGACCCATTACTTCATCCAGTCCAAGCTGATCGTCACCGAGCCCACGATCTTCGCCGGCCTGTTCATCTGGTTGATGGGCTATCGCGCGGTCCTGTGGACGGCTGGCGTGCGGGTGGCGAGCCGGCCCTTGACGCTGGCCGGGCTGGCGGTGGCCTCGTCGGCGCTGACCATGCTGGGCGAGACGGCGGGCTTCGCGCTCTTTACCCCGGCGCCGGCGATGCTGGTGCTGGAGGCGAACTTCACCTTCATCGCCGGCATCAGGCCCGGCTGGTACGTGCTGATGGTGGGCGCGGCTATCGTGGTGGCCGCGCTGGTGCGCAATTACTTCGCGCCGGCACCGAAGCGCCGCGTATCATAGCGACGGGACGGTGCCGGTAAACGTGGGCGTCGGCGAAAGTTGCACGCTTTCGTTATCCCGAAATCCCGCGGGCGAGGCTAGGCATGGCTTGCGTCCATGCTGTAATGGTTGGCGCCGCCCGCCCGGACGGTCTCTTCGAAGACGGTCTCTTCGAAGATGGGCCCTTCGAAGATGAGAGCATTTTAAGTTTCGATGCCCGCCAATTCGGCCCAGTGTCGGGCGAACCCACCAAGCCAGAGCGAAGCGATGTCCATATTCAAGCGATCACACATACTCACCATGGCGCTTCTTGCGCTGAGCATTGTTGCGCTGGTCGCCACCAGCTTCCCGGCGCCGGCGCGCGCGGCCAATTCGGATGTGCTCAGGGCCACGCTCAAGAACGGGCTCAAGGTCGTGATCGTGCGCAACCGGCTGGCGCCGGTGGTTTCGACCTCGATCAATTATCTCGTCGGTTCCGACGAGACGCCGAAGGGCTTTCCCGGCATGGCGCACGCGCAGGAGCACATGATGTTCCGCGGCAGCCCCGGGCTCACGGCCGCTCAACTCGCCGATATCGGCGGGCTCATGGGCGGCGATTTCAACGCCGACACCCAGGAAAGCGTGACGCAGTATCTCTTCACGGTTCCGGCCGAGGATATCGATATCGCCCTTCATATCGGCGCCGTCCGCATGCGCGGCGTCGACGACAGCCAGACCGACTGGGACAAGGAGCGCGGCGCCATCGAGCAGGAGGTCGCCCGCGATCTCTCCAGCCCCGGCTACGTCCTCTACAGGCAGTTGCGCGCAGACCATGTTCGCGGGCACGCCCTATGAACACGATGCGCTCGGCACACGGCCGTCCTTCGACAAGACCACGGCGGCGATGCTCAAGGACTTCCACGACAAATGGTACGCGCCCAACAACGCCATCTTCGTCATCGTCGGCGACCTCGATCCCGAGGCGACGCTCGCCAAGATCAAGGCGCTGTTCGAGGACATTCCGGCCAAGACGCTGCCGGCCAGGCCCGAATTCAATCTCGAAGCCGGTCGAGAGCACAATCGATCACGCGTGCCGACCGACCGCTCGACCAGCGCCACCGTGATCGCGCTGCGCATGCCGGGCCCGAAAAGCCCGGATTTCGCGGCGCTCGAAGTGCTGGCCGACGTGCTTTCGAGCCAGCGCGGCGCGCTCTATAGCGAGCTGGTGCCGACGGGCAAGGCGCTGGGCACCGATTTCGAGATGGACCCGCTGCCGAAGGCGGGCCTCGCTTACGCCACCGCCGCCTATCCGACCGTCGGCCGATCCGGCCGCGATCAGGAAGGAGCTGACGGGCATCCTCGCCAATATCCGCGAACACGGCGTGCCGGCCGATCTGGTCGAGGCGGCCAAGCTGCAGGAAAAGACCCGCGCCGGCCTGCAGAAGGATTCGATCTCGGGGCTGGCCTCGGTCTGGTCGGAGGCGCTGACCGTCTATGGGCTCAATTCGCCCGATGAGGATCTGCAGCGCATCGAGGAGGTGACCGTTGCCGACGTGAACCGCGTCGCGCGCAAATATCTCGATCTCGATCACGCCGTCTATGCGCAGCTGATCCCCAAGCCGTCGGGCGCGCCGGTGGCTTCGGCCGGCTTCGGCGGCCAGGAGACGATCTCGCTGCCCAAGGAGAAGGCCGCGCAACTGCCCGACTGGGCGGAGGCGGCGCTGCACAGGCTCGCCGTGCCGCATTCGACGCTCGCCCCCGTCGTCAGCAAGCTTGCCGACGGCATCACGCTTATCGTCCAGCCCGAAGACGTGAGCGACGTCATCAGCGTCTATGGCCACATCAAGAACCGCGAGGTCACGGAAGCGCCGGCCGACAAGCAGGGCGTGGCGGGATTGCTTGACGGCCTCTTCTCCTTCGGCACCAGCAAGCTCGACCGCGTCGCCTTCCAGCAGGCGCTGGATCAGATCGGCGCCAACGAAGAGGCCGGCACCGATTTCGGCCTGCAAGTCCCGCTCCAGGAATTCGACCGCGGCGTCGAGCTTCTCGCCAGCAACGAACTCGACCCGGCCCTGCCCGAGCAGATCATGAAGATCTTCCAGCGGCAGACGGTGCAGGTGCTGAAGGTGCGCAACCAGAGCTCCGCGCTTCCTGAGCGGCAAGGCGATGCGCAAGGCGCTGTTCCCGGCCGACGATCCCAGCCAGCTCGATTCGACGCCCGAGACCGTCGGCGCGCTGACCATGGCCGACGTCAAGGCCTATTACCAAAAGGTCTTCCGTCCCGATCTCACCACCATCGTGGTGATGGGCAACATCGACCCGGCGCGCGCCAAGGCGGCGATCGAGAAATATTTCGGAAGCTGGACGGCGGAAGGCCCCGCGCCGGAAACCGATCTGCCGTCCGCCCCGCCCAACTCCGCGCAGACCGTGGCGGTGCCGGATTCGACGCAGCGTTCAGGACAGCGTCATCATGGCCGAAACGCTTCGGACTGACGCGCGCCGATCCCGATTACTACGCGCTCGACCTTGCCGACGCGATTTTGGGCGGCGGTTTCTATTCGACGCGGCTGTCGCATCGATCTGCGCAAGAATGCGGGGCTCGTCTACACCGTCGGTTCCGATCTCAGCGCCGGACGCACCCGCAGCGTTTACACGGTCCAATACGCCTGCGATCCGCAGAACGTGTCGAAGGCAGGCGCCATCGTCATCCAGGACCTCAAGTCCATGCAGGACGCCTCCGTCACCGCCGCCGAACTGGAGCAGGCCAAGGCGATGATGTTGCGCCGCATCCCCTTGGGCGAGGCGAGCTTCGGGGCTATCGCCGGCGGCTTCATCAGCCGGCACGATCTGGGATTGCCGCTCGACGAGCCGACCGTGGCCGCCCAGCACTATATCGCGGTGACGCCCGAAGAGATACAGGCCGCGTTCCGCAAATGGATCAGGCCCGGCGATTTCGTGCGCGTGAGCCAGGGCCCGGCGCCGCAATAGCCCGCGGCAGGTTTCATGGCCTAAGCCACGCCGTAGCTGCGGCTGATAAACCAGAACATGCCGATGCACACCAGGATCGCCGAGCAGACATCGACGACGATGGGCCTGGGCAGCGTCAGCTTAAGCTTGGCCAGGATGGCGACCAGCGCCAGCACGCCCACCACCAGCGAGAGCTGGCCGATCTCCACGCCCGTGTTGAAGCCGAACAGAAGCTCGGCGAGCTTGCCGGTCGGCAATTGCATTTCGAGCAGCGTGGCGGCGAAGCCGAAGCCGTGGATCAGGCCGAAGACGACGGTCACCACCACCCGCAGGCGCGCGGCATCCTGAAGCCGCCCGGAGATCATCATGTAATTGGCGCCGAAGAGTCCGGCCCCCAACAAGAGCAGCACCGGCAAGCCGCCGAAGCCGAGCGCCTTGATCGCGGCCATCGCGAACAAGGTGCCGCCGATCCCCAGCGCAACGAGCAGGGGTTTGCCCGTGGTGTCGGCGATGTTTTCGAGCGCGATCATCATGATCGTGAGCGCGATCAGCGCGTCGATATATTCGGGATGGGGACGGATGAGGCCGGTGACCGCCAGCGCCAAGGTCACGCTATGACCGAGCGTGAAGCCGGTGACGACGAAGGCCAGATCCCTCAGCCGCCGCGAGATCAGGATCAGGCCGAGCAGGAACGACATGTGGTCCACGCCGGTCCAGATGTGATGGATGCCGAGCCATATATAGGTGAGGAAGCCCGCGTTCTGCAGCGGGTTCTGGCCCTCGGTCGAGCCCGGCAGCGCCTGCTGGTCCGCGGTGAACATCTGCTCGACGAAGTCGTTGTTGGTGGTGACCACCTGAGCGTAATCGACATGGCTCGGGATCAGCCCGAACAGCACAGAGGAGTGCAGCTCGATGTTCTTGTCCGTCGGGCACAGGAATTCGAGGTGGACGCGGTAATAGCCAACCTGCGCGGGCTCCGATTCCGGACCGACATTGCGCTTGCACTCCTTCTTGTCGGCGGTGACCGAGATGTGCTTGCCGACATATCCGGCGATCTGCTGGTCGGTCGGGTTCTGGCTCGCCGGCGGGATCAGCACGGCGTCTTTCTGGATGATGGTCTCGGTGACTGCGACGATCTTGTTCTGGATGCGCCACGACGAGTGGCTCTCGCTGAGCGTATGGGCCGAGGCCGGCAGGGCGAAGCCGAAAGCGGCCAGCAGGACTGCGAACCAGGCGCGGCGAAGAAGGTGGGTCATTTGCTTTGGCCCGATTTCTTCTGCTCCGCCTGGGCCGCACTGATCACGGCCGCATCGATGTTCTTCTGGCCGGCTTTGCAGTCGCTGCCCGGTTCGCATTGATACTGCTGGTAGCGGCCGGAGATCTGGACCTGCGCGCGCCGCATCAGGAATTTCTCCTCTTCGGCCTGAAGTTGCGCATCGGCGTCGTTCTTGTAGTCGGTCTCGACCGTGCCGCGCGCCTCGGCGAAGCTGAGCGGCACCGAGGGCTCGTTGGTCGTCACGTCGAGGACGTGATAGCCGTCCTTGATCTTGACCGGATCGGAGACCTCGCCCGGCTTGAGCTTCGTGGCGGCGGCAAACAGCGTGTCGCCCAGATGGATCTTGGCGGCGAAGTAGAATTCCTCGCCGCTGGTCTTCTTGGTGTCGGTGAGCTTGTAGGTCTTGATGACCTGGGCAATCGGGGTCTTCGCGCGTAGCGCCGCCGCCGCTTCCATCGCCGTCTTCTGGGCATCGGGCGTGGCGCCGCCGGGCACCAGCAGATCGGTCAGGGTTATCGAACCGGGCGTGTAATAGCGCGAGCGATGGGCATTGTAGTAGTCCCGCAACTCCTTTTCGGTCGGGGTCTCGGTCGTGATCTGCGCCAGCACCTGCTGCTCGACCGCGTTGACGAGGTCGTTGCGGGTGTTGGGATCGGTTTCGGTCATGCCCAGTTCGACCCCCCGCTGCACATAGATCTCTTCGCGGATCATGTCGTGCAGGTTTTGCTGTTTCTGGGCGAAGGTCGCATCGCCGGGATTGACTCCGTATGTCGTTTTCAATTGGGCATTGAAGTCGGCCACCAGGATCGGCTGGCCGTCGACCAGCGCCACGTCCTCGGGCGGGATGATGTTGATCTTGGTGCCCCTGGCCGTGAACAGGCCGATACCGGCGATAATGAGCCCGATGGCCGCGCCGATGCCCAAGAGCAGGAAAGGCGCGGCGCGCGCTCCATTCCGAGAGGCTGCGCCACAGCCGGGCACGGCGCGAATCGGCGGCGGGCGTTTGAGATGTCGTCGCGTTCATGAGGGTCTCGCTTTTCGGCCGCGCGCAGTGATGGTGGTCGTCGGAGCGTTGTTCTGCGACTTGGAATAGACATAGAGCGCTAGCTCGCGGATCGCGGCGGGGCTGATGCGGTTGATCCATTCCGGACAAACGCCCTGATGGCCGAACTCGATCGACCGGGAGATGTCCTTGAAGGAGCCGTGGCCGTAGAGCCAGATATCGTCGGCGAGATCGGGAGCGCCGATGTCGTGATCGCCCTTGGCGTCCTGGGTGTGGCAGTCGTAGCAATAGGCGCTGCCCTCGAACAGCTCCTCGCCTTGCTTCACCACCGGCGAATTTGGCGACTCTTTGCCATCGAGCGCGCGAACGAAATGTGCGATGGCGCGGACTTCGGCGGCGACAGCGCATTGATCTTCTCCAGCGGATCGTTGGGGTAGAGGAACGACGGCATGATGGCCAGATTGCGCGACCGCGGATTGCCGGAGCGGATGCCGTAGGTGATCGTCACCTCGATCGAGCTGGGATCGCCGGTGCCGTAGAGCCAGTCGTGATCGGTCATGTTGGGCACGCCACGGGCATGGCTGCCCTTCAGATCCGCGCCGTGGCAACTGGCGCAGTTCTTCATGAAGGCGGGCTCGGCGCGCGCGGTCGCGTAACGCATGAGCCACGGATCATGGGGGATATCGTCGATGCCCGCCGTCAGGATGCGATAATCCATGTATCGCGTGTAGACAAAGCGGCCGCCGAACCACAGCACGGCGCCGGCCAGGACTGCCAAGACGAGGAACTTCGCGACACGCCAGTTGGAGCGCGGCCCTATGCCGCGCCTGTCGCGATACCTTTCCTTCCTGTCATCTTCATTTTGTTCGTTCATGTCGCGGTCCGCCTAACCGGGCCAAGATACTCCCAACGACAGAGCCAACAGAAGTTTCTGATTTGCAACCGGTCTGCAACGATCGGCCTCGTACATCGGGGCCGATCACAGGGCCGTGTCATCGGGGACTTGGTCCTCTTCCGGGCTCCTCCCGCGGGCGCTGCTCGGCTCGCCCGTTCCTATTGCACCTGCACAAAATGTCAATTTCTGGACCAATCGAGCAACTTGAGAATTCGCATTGCCCCTGATACACCTCGTCCGAAAGACGCGCAGGGGCTAGGCATCACAATAACCTACATTCCTCGCGCTGATTATAGTGGCTGTCGAGCCCTTTGAACCGGCCCGAATTGTCGCGGCAAACACCAAAGGCATGGGCCGCTTGGCACAAAGATAAAGAGGGCAGGAGACGGCAATGATCGTACATTACATCGAGTGGCTCGGTAACACCCAGCTGAGTCAGTTCATTCAAAACGTGTTGTGGATCATTCCGGCGGTGCAATCAATTCATATCATCGCCGTGGCCGTCGTGCTGTCGTCGACGGGGATGGTGGCGCTGCGCTTCTTCGGTTTGGCCGGCGCGAAGGAAAGCGTTGCCGTCGTCGCAGAACGCTATATTTCCCGGCTGTGGTGGTGCCTGTTGGTGCTCCTGGTGACGGGGACCATCCTCGTCATCGGCGAGCCGTTCCGCGAGCTGATCAATCCGGCGTTCCAGGTGAAGATGGCTCTCGTCGCCTGCGCCGTGGTCGGCATGCGCTGGTTCCAGCTGAGCGTGCGTCGCAATCCGGCGGCTTGGGACCGTCTTGCCGGCGAGACGCGGTGGAAAGCCGCCGCGGTCGGGACAATGACCGTCTTCTTCATGATCGCAATCGCCGGGCGCTGGATCGCCTACACGGTGGGCTCCACGGTCATCGGCAACTAGCAATCCGGCCGCGCGGCATGTGCGCCGCGGACGCACGGTCCGCAGCTTCGGCTTGGCTTAATTCGGAGTTCTGTTCGAATGGAAAATTTATTGGACTGGCTTTACGGCCTGCCTGTGTCTCAGGCGATCCGGATCGAATATTTCTGGTTTCCCTTCATCGAATCGATCCACGTGATCTGCATCACGCTGGTGGTCGGCTCGATCTCGATCGTGGACATCCGCCTGCTCGGGATTACCTCGAAAGAGAAGCCGGTTACCGAATTGATGCACGAACTCCTGCCTTGGACCTGGGGCTTCTTCGCGCTGGCGGCCATTACCGGGACATTCATGTTCATGGCCAAGGCGCCGGACTATTACAGCAATGGCGACTTCCAATACATGATGATTTTCATAGCGTTAGCGGAACTCAATATGGCAGTGTTCCACCTGTCGCCGACATACAGGAACATCAAGAGCTGGGACCAGGGGGTTATGCCGCCCACGATGGCCAGGCTGGCCGGCGGGTTGTCGCTGGCGCTGTGGTTCACGGTTGTGGCTTTTGGCCGCTGGATCGGCTACTCAATGATGTAGTCTCGGGGTAAAGTCCGCCTGTCCCGCCCGGGGCTGGTTCGTCCTTGGACGAACCGGGCAGGGCAGGGCCTTGAAGGCGGGGGCGGGCGCTTAAATATCTACTTTGTGTACGCCTCGTTATGGCATAAAATGGTGCGGACCGGGTGTGCCGCAATGGGTACCGGAAACCTTTTTGGAGGAAGCAATGAAGATTTATTTGAGCGCTGCGGTTGTCGCGGCTGCAGTTGGAGCGATGGCCGTGCCAGCGATGGCGCATCATTCCGGCGCCATGTTTGACATGACCAAGTCAGTGACCGTCACTGGGAACGTCAAGGAATTTCAATACACCAACCCGCACTCATGGCTGCAGGTTGAGGTGAAGGACAAGGACGGCAAGGCCGTGGTTTGGGGCTTCGAAGCCGAAGGCCCGAGCTCGCTGCTGCGCGCCGGCATCAAATACTCGACGTTCAAGCCCGGCGACAAAGTGACCGTGATGGGTCACCCCATGAAGGACGGCCGTCCTGCTGGGTCGCTGATGCAAGTCACGAAGGCTGACGGCTCGGTCTTCAGCCCGCGGCCGAAGCCCGCGAAGAAGCCCGGCTCCTAAGCACGCCGGCTTCCGGACAGTTGCGGCAGGTGGTGGGGCGATAACTGCTATCGCCCCACTCCGCCGGCCCGAGCAGCTTTTGCAAGCGAGCGCGGCAGAACCCGTTCTGCCGCGTGTTTGTTGTATCGAAGCTGTCGGCCAGGCCGGTTCCGGAGGATTTCCATGTACGACTTCTCCTATACGGCACTGCCCAGCCGGGTGATCTTCGGTTCGGGTACGTTGGCGCGCGTCGGCGACGAGGTTGCGGCGCTGGGCTGCAGCCGCGCGCTGGTGCTGTCCACCCCGGAGCAGAAAGAGGCGGCCGAAGCCTTGCAGGCGCAGCTGGGCGCGTTCGCGGTGGGCCTGTTCGCGCGAGCGGCGATGCACACCCCCGTCGAGGTCACCGAAGACGCGCTTGAGGTCGCGCACCGGCTCAGGGCCGATTGCGTCGTCTCGCTTGGCGGAGGATCGACCACGGGCCTGGGCAAGGCGATCGCGCTGCGCACCGACCTGCTGCAGATAGTGGTGCCCACGACCTATGCGGGCTCCGAAGCGACCCCGATCATCGGCGAGACGCAGGGCGGCGTGAAGCAACTCAGCGCACGCTCAAGGTGCTGCCGGAAGTGATCGTCTACGACGTCGATCTGACGCTGACGCTGCCTGCGGGGCTGACGGCGACTTCGGGCATGAACGCAATCGCCCATGCCGTCGAGGCGCTCTATGCGCAGGATGCCAATCCGGTCACCTCGCTGATGGCCGAGGAGGCGATCGGCGCCATGGCGCGCGGGCTTCCGGCCGTCATGCGTGATCCCAAGGATCCCGCGGGCCGCTCGGACACGCTCTATGCGGCCTGGCTGTGCGGCATCTGCCTGGGCACGGTGGGCATGGCGCTGCATCACAAGCTCTGCCACACGCTGGGTGGAACCTTCGATCTGCCGCATTCGCAGACCCACACCGTGGTGCTGCCGCACGCTGCGGCCTACAACGCGCCAGCCGCGCCCGAAGCGATGGCGCGGCTCGAGCGCGCCATGGGCGCAGGTCCCGGCGAGGGTCCGCGGGCGCTCTATGATCTGGCCCGCCGGCTGGATGCGCCGTGCTCGCTGGCCGAGCTTGGGATGCCCGAGGAGGGGCTGGAGCGCGTGGTCGAGATGGTGCTGGCCAAGCCCTACTGGAATCCGCGTCCGCTCGAAGCGGCGGGCTTGCGGACGTTGCTGGAGAACGCCTTCCACGGCCGCCCGCCGGTCGCGCCGCCGGCCGTGCCGGAGGCGTAGGCGCTCCATTGCGCTCGACAGCGGCGCGGTCTTTGCCGTAAAGGAGCCGCCTCCGATATCGTCTCTTGGATGCACCCGCGTTGGGCCGGGTTCCGGGGGGGGTGGGGAAATGGACTGGTGTTCGAGGCAATCGTGTAGTAATGGCGCGGTCGCGCCGGTGTGATCGCCAACGCACGCAAAGTGCCGGTCCGTGGTTGAGCCTTGGCCGGGCTGCGTGTAGAGAGGGGCCGCTGCGCCGAATTTGCGGGACGAGCCGAGAAGCGCTAGTGCTAAATGGGTACAAGAACTGGTGAATACGAACGCCGGGCCTGCCGGCGCGAGGGAGGACGACAATTGAGCCCTGAAGCAAATC
>CAVZHX010000006.1:0-292114 GCA_963775165.1 uncultured Pseudomonadota bacterium
GATGTATTGCTTCGCACCGCCTGCAAGTTGGGCTCCTGCCACTTGCGGGTCTTGATGTTCGAGTGGCTCACCTTGTGGGCCTTGTGCCGCGCCTTGCCGCAGTAATCACACGCAAATGCCATTGCCACCCTCGCGAGAGGCGCGCGGTTTAGCACCCCCGACGCATGACCGCAAGCCAACAACCGGGGAGCGCACGCGCCGCTCCCTCGGCGCCCGTGGGGACCGCAGGGTGGAATGGTCGGGCTGCGGCGTGCGGATGCCGGCGACCACGTCCTCGCCCTGGGCGTTGACCAGGAATTCGCCGTAGAGCACGCTTCTCGCCGGTGGACGGATCGCGGGTGAAGGCGACGCCGGTGGCGCAGTCGTCGCCCATGATTGCCGAACACCATGGCCTGGACGTTGACCGCGGTGCCCCAGTCCTCGGGGATGTTGTTGCAGCCGGCGATAGGTCTTGGCGCGCGGGTTCATCCAGGAGCCGAACACCGCGCCGATCGCGCCCCAGAGCTGTTCGTGCACGTCCTCGGGGAAGGCGCGGCCGAGCTCCTCTTGCACCTTGTCCTTGTAATGCGTCGACGATGCGCTTCAGATCGTCGGCGTCGAGATCGGTATCGAGCTCGACGCCGCTTGTCTTCCTTCGCGCTCTCCAGGATTTCCTCGAAATGGGCGTGCTCGACGCCCAGCACGACATCGGAGTACATCTGGATGAAGCGGCGATAGGAGTCGTAGGCAAAGCGCTCGTCGCCGGTGAGCGCGGCAAGGCCCTCCACCGTTTCGTCGTTGAGGCCGAGATTGAGCACCGTGTCCATCATGCCCGGCATCGAGACGCGCGCGCCCGAGCGCACCGAAACCAGCAGCGGATTCGGCCGCATCGCCGAACTTGCGCCCATCGGTCTGCTCGATCTGCGGCGAGCGCCGCATCGACCTCGGCCTCAGAGCTCGGCCGGATAGGTCTGCCGCCGTTCGTTGTAGAAATGGGTGCAGACCTCGGTGGTGATGGTGAAGCCGGGCGGCACCGGCAGGCCGAGATTGCTCATCTCGGCCAGGTTGGCGCCCTTGCCGCCGAGCAGGTTCTTCATCTCGGCGCCGCCTTCGGCGTCGCCGCCGCCGAAGCTGTAGACCCACTTGGTCATGGAGCCCTACCTCATGGCGGCGAGCCTACACCAGGAATTCGGGCGGCCCGCTATGCCCTCGATCTTGGAGAAATCGGCGACCAAGATGTGCAGCGTGGTCGCGCAGTGCTGCGACAGCAGCAGCAGCCGGTTCTCGCGCAAAGCCGCATCGTCGGTGTTGACGGTGACCTTGTCGAAGAAGGCATCCACCGGCCCGCGCAGCCGCGCCATCGCCGCCATGGCCGCGGCGAAATCGCTCGCGCTCGAAGCCTCGGCGCGGATCAGCTCGGCACGGCCGGGCCAGCGGCCTGAAAGCGCCTTTTCCTCGGCCAGCGCTGAGGCTTCGGGATCGGGATCGCCGTCGATAGGTCGGTCTTGTCCTTCTTCTCCTCGATCCGGAGGATATTCGCCGCGCGCTTGTAGCCGGTGAGCAGATTGGCCCCGTCGTCGGATGCGAGGAATGTCTGCAACGCCTCGATGACGCGGATCACCCGAACCAGATCGTCCTCTTTGCCAAGCGCTGAACCCGCATCGATCAGATCGAGTCGCGGCCGTTATCGCAACGGCGCGACACGTAATCGATGCGAAGCCATTCCGTTGCCATAACCACAGAAAGCCTGGTCTGTAAGGAACTCTCAGCAACCTCAGATAACTGACAACCTCGAAATTGCATGCGCTCGACCGCGATGGTCGTACGTGCACATACTGCCGCAGCAGCTAATCGAGAACGCAAGTCCGATTGATTCGAGAATAATACGGATACTCCCAAGCGCCGCACGGCGAAGCGCAAAGGATCCCTGAACCCGTGGGTTTTTCGCCGATGCCGAAGAAGCCCGACAAGCGTATCGAGTTTATCCGCCAGCGCCACAGCGACGGACACCGGCGCGGTGGGGACGTCGTCGCTCGGCCCGACGCGGCTTGTAGTGATCGCGGATGGCGTCGGCGACTTCGGCGTCTTCGCCGTCGTGCAGCGCGTAATAGCGGCCCATCACGCCCTGCAGCTCGGGGAATTCGCCGACCACGCCGGTGGTGAGATCGGCCTTGCACAGCCGCGCGGCGCGCTTGGCTTTCGCCACATCGGCGCCGATCTTCTCGGCGATTTCGCCGGCCAGCGCCTCGATACGCTCGACGCGCTCATATTGCGTGCCGAGCTTGGCGTGGAAGACGATGTCTTCGAGAGCGGCGACGCGGCTTTCGAGCGTGCTTCTTGCGGTCCTGATCCCAGAAGAATTTGGCGTCGGACAGCCGCGCGCGCAGCACCCGCTCGTTGCCGGCGACGATCTCCTTGCCGCCGTCCTCCGCCACCATATTGGCGACGACGACGAATTTGTTGGCGAGCTTGCCGGTCTCAGGATCGCGCAGCGAAAAATATTTCTGATGCGTGCGCATCGAGGTCTGCAGAATCTCGGCCGGCACATCCATGAACTGGTCCTCGATGGTGCCGACCAGCACCACCGGCCATTCGGCCAGGCCCGCCACTTCGTTCAGCAAGCCCCTCGTCCTCGATCAGTTCCAGCCCCAGCGCGAAGGCCTTCTGCCTGGAATCGTGCAGGATGGTCTCCTTGCGCTCCTCGGCATCGAGGACGACGTGCGCCTTCTTCAGCGCGGCCTCGTAATCGTCGAAATGGCGCACCAGCGATCGGCTTGCCGTCCGACAGAAAGCGGTGACCGAGCGTGGTGTTGCCGCTTCTGACGCCCGCGAATTCGAACGGCACCACTTCGCCGTCGAAGGTGCAGAGGATCGAATGCAAGCGGCCGGACCCAGCGCACGTCGCCGCCGGTGCCCCAGCGCATCGATTTGGGCCAGGGAAGCTTGGCCATGGCCTCGGGCACGATCTCGGCGATCACCTCCGCCGTCGCCCTGCCCTTGCGCGCGATCACGGCGACATAGAATTCGCCCTTGGCGTCGGACTGTTTCTGGCATTGCTCCAGCGTCACGCCGGCCGAGCGCAGAAAGCCGTCGATCGCCTTTTCGGGCGCGCCGACGCGCGGGCCCTTTCTCTCCTCGCTCACGTCGGGCTGCTTGGCCGGCAGACCGATCACCGACAGCGTCAGCCGCCTTGGGCCGGCAAAGCTGCGCGCGCCCTCGAACATCAGCCCGCGATCCGACAGCGCCCCGACCACCAGCCGCTCCAAATCCTTGGCGGCCTGCGCCTGCATCCGCGCCGGAATTTCTTCGCTGAACAGTTCGAGCAGAAGGTCGGCCATCAGCCATACCTCGGCGCGTAGGCGCCCTGAGCCGACGCGAGCCAGGCCTCGCACGACGCCTTGGCCAGCGTCCGCACGCGGCCGATATAGGCGGCACGCTCGGTCACGGAGATCACGCCGCGCGCATCGAGCAGGTTAAAGCAGTGGCTGGCCTTGATGCACTGGTCATAGGCCGGCAGCGCCAGCTTCGCCGCCACCAGCGCCTGGCATTCCTTCTCCGCATCCTCGAAATGCTTGAAGAGCAGTGCGGTGTCGGCCTTCTCGAAATTGAAGGCGGAGAATTCGCGTTCGGCCTGATGGAAGACCTCGCCGTAGCGGAAGTCTTTATTGAAGGCGAGGTCGTAGACATTGTCGACGCCCTGCACATACATGGCCAGCCGCTCCAGGCCGTAAGTGAGCTCGGCCGAGACGCTTTCGCATTCGATGCCCCCCACCTGCTGGAAATAGGTGAACTGCGTCACTTCCATGCCGTCGCACCACACCTCCCAGCCGAGCCCCCAGGCGCCGAGCGTCGGGCTCTCCCAGTCGTCCTCGACGAAGCGGATGTCGTGCCGCGCGGGATCCAGGCCAATGGCCCTGATGGAGCCCAGATACAATTCCTGCACGTTCTCGGGCGCGGGCTTCAGGATCACCTGATACTGATAATAGTGCTGCAGCCGGTTGGGATTCTCGCCATAGCGGCCGTCGGACGGCCGGCGCGAGGGCTGGACGTAAGCCGCCCGCCACGGCCTGGGCCCCAGCGCCCGCAGCGTGGTCGCCGGATGGAAGGTGCCCGCGCCCATCTCCATGTCATAGGGCTGAAGGATCAGACAGCCCTGCTCCGCCCAGTAGTTCTGGAGCGTCAGAATCAAGTCCTGGAATGTGGGCGCTTTCGCCACGATTCGCGTCCCCTGCGAGCCGGCCGGAACCTATAGGCGCCCGGCCCGGCGAACAACAGCTTAGGGCGTGGGCGGTAAGAATGGGCGCGAGCCCAGCGACAGCGCCACGCCGTCGCGCAGGATCGCATTGGCGGCCGGCGTGAAGCCGCCGTCCTCATCGTGCAGCACCAGCCCCGGTAGCAGGGCGAGCGGGCGGCGCACACTCTTGACCGTCTGCACGATCACGCGCTTGGCCTCGGCGCCCTCCCGCGGCCACAGCGGCAGGATCAGCGTGCCCCGATGAGGCAAGACGGCCAGCGCTTCGCCCAGCCGGTCGGCGCGGAGAATGGCCGTGAAGCTGCCGCTGCTCGCCGTGCGCTTCAGCCCGGCCTCGAGCCATGCGGCAAGGCGCTTGCGGTCGTGCAGGGCCGCGGCGCGCCCGGGATGGGGTGAGGCCTGGCCCTCGTCGTCGTGGAAGGGCGGATTGCAGAAGACGTGATGGAATTCGCGCTTCAGATCGCGCGGCAGCTCCATCACGTCGCCGCCGTAGAAATGCAGGCGATCGTCCATGCGGTTGGCTGCGGCGTTGCCGCGGGCGAGCTCGACCAGTCCGAAATCGCGCTCCACGCCCCAGATCGACGCGCCCGGCACCCGCGCGGCCACGCACAGCGCCGCCACGCCGGCACCGGAACCCAGTTCCAGAATGGTCTCGCCCGAAACCGCCGGCACCGCGGCCGCCACCATCACCGCATCGAGGCCCGAGCGGAAGCCGGCCGCCGGCTGGCGCGCACGCACCCGCCCATCCAGAAAGCGATCGTCGCTGCGCAGGCTTTCGGCCGTCATGGTCATTTCCACGGCGGCGCGCCGTCCAGCGCCTCGCGCAAAATCTTTGCGGCGCGGTCGGCATCGGCATCGGTCACCATCAGCCGGCGCGGCAAAATGGCCATGCTTCCGTCCATAACGCTCATGTGGCCATCGAACACAATCGACTCTATACCGGCGTCAGCCAGAACCACTTCGGCATAGTTCAGCTCTACGGGGTTGTTTGTTTTCAATACTTCGCGCATGAGGACGCCCTGCCACAGTGGCCCGGAACCGGGAGGTGCGCGCGGCCTATGTCCTTGACCGCCATTCGCACCGGTCCCTAATGTCGCAACTTGCCCGGCCCGTCGGCAAGGCACCAGAAAGTCGCCGTCCATGATCATCGCAGAACTTGCCAAATCCGCCCAGCCGGGAGTTTCCCCGGTCGATGCGCTTTATGCGCTGGTGGCGGACGACATGCAGGCGGCCGATCGCGTGATCCATGAGCGGATGGGCAGCGCCGTGAGCCTGATCCCGGACCTTTCCAGCCACCTGATCGACTCCGGCGGCAAGCGTCTACGGCCGCTGCTGACGCTGGGGGCCGCCAGAGCCTGTGGCTACAAGGGCCACGATCATGTCAAGCTCGCCGCGGCGATCGAATTCATCCACACCGCGACGCTGCTCCACGACGACGTGGTCGATGCCAGCGCGCTCCGGCGCGGCAAGATCGCGGCCAATGTCGTGTGGGGCAACAAGCCGTCGATCCTGGTCGGCGATTTCCTCTTCAGCCGCGCCTTCGAGTTGATGGTCGAGACGGAAAATCTCGACGTGCTCGGAATCCTGGCGCGCGCCTCCTCGGTGATCGCCGAAGGCGAGGTGATGCAGCTCAAATCGGCCAACAATCTCGCCACCACCGAAGACGACTATCTGGCGGTGATCACCGCCAAGACCGCGGCCCTGTTTTCTGCCGCCGGAGAGGCCGGCGCCGCTGTTGCAGGCGCGCACATCCCGCTCGCCAGATCGCTGCGCGACTACGGTCACAATCTGGGCATCGCCTTCCAGCTCATCGACGACGTGCTCGACTATTCGGGCCGCGAAAAACAGATGGGCAAATCTGTCGGCGACGATTTCCGCGAGGCCAAGGTGACGCTGCCCGTGATCCTGGCCTATCAGCGCGCCGACGATCAGTCCCGCCGCTTCTGGGCCAGGGCGATCGAAGTCAGGCTCCCAGGAAGACGACGATCTGGAGCGGGCCATCGGGTATGTTCAGGCCACGGACGCCCTCCACGACACCCACACGCGCGCGCGCGCCTATGCCGACACCGCCATTCGCGCGGTCGCCAAACTGCCGCATCCCGAGATTCGCGAGGCGCTGATCGCCATCGCCGATTTCTGCGTCAGGCGCAGTCACTGAGGCAGCCCCGCATCGCGGCCGGCGATGCGCGTGGCCACGGTCCACCAGCCCGGATTTGCCGTAAAGATCGCCCGCGCCGCTTCGGCCGCGGCGGCATCGGTCTCGAACAGACCGTAGCAGGTGGCGCCGCTGCCGCACATCCGCGCGAGCACCGCCCCCCGCGCACGTAAGGAGGAAAGCACCGCGCCGATCTCAGGAGCGACGGCGAGCGCTGCCGGTTCCATGTCGTTGCACGTGTTCGACAGATAACGCACGAAATCGCGAACGCTTTCCCATCCTGCGGCAGGCCATGGCGGCGCCGGCGCGATCTCGTCGGCGCTCGTGCGCCCCAGCCGGCGGAACACCTCGCCCGTCGCGACCGCGACGCCGGGATTGACGAGGACCATGGCTGCCGGCGGCAGCGGTCCCACCGGAGTCACGCACTCGCCGCGGCCCTCCATCAGGGCTGGAACGGAATCCACACAGACCGGCACGTCGGAGCCCAACGACAGCGCGATCTCGTGCAATGCCTCCGCAGAGATATCGAGGTTCCACAAACGGGTCAGACCGCGCAGCGCCGCCGCCGCATCGGCCGAGCCGCCGCCGATGCCCGACGCAACCGGCAGGTTCTTGGTCAGCCCGATGGCCGCGCCCTGTGAGCAGCCGGTCCGCTTAGCCAGCAGCCGGGCCGCGCGCAGGACCAGATTGTCTCCTTCCTCTGCCAGCGGCGCCGCGAATGGGCCAGCGAGCGCGAACGAAAGCGCGGCGTCGGGGCCGAAACTCAGCATGTCGCCAGCCTGCGCGAAACAGACCAGGCTCTTCAGCGCGTGATAGCCGTCGGCGCGGCGACCGCCGACATGGAGGAAGAGATTGATCTTGGCCGGTGCGGCAACGCGCAGCATGGCGCGGCTCAATCGGTCGAGCTCCCGGTGAGACCGTATTTCAGCTTGTTTTCGAGCGTTGTCTTGTCCTCGGGCATGGGCCCGAAGGCGAGCGCGTGGTCCCACTGGAAGCGGGCCTCGAGCTTGCGGCCGACGCGCCAATAGGCATCGCCCAGATGTTCGTTGATGGTGGAGTCGCCGGGCACCAGCTGCACCGCCTGTTCGAGCGCGTCCGCTGCGTCGGCATAGCGGCCGAGACGGTAATAGGCCCAGCCCACGCTGTCGACGATGTATCCGTCGAACGGGCTCAGCGACCGCGCCTTCTGCAACAGCGCCAGCGCCTCGGTGAGGTTCAGGCCGCGGCTGACCCAATTGTAGCCGAGATAGTTCAGCACCTGCGGCTCGTTCGGCGAGAGCTTGAGGGCGTGGCGAAGGTCCTGCTCGGCCGCGCTCCAGTCGTGGGCGCTGGCCTCGGCGACACCGCGCGCATAGAACAGCGGCCAGTCCTGCTTGGTCGCCGCGCCAATCACTTCCACCGCCTTGCCATAGGCCTTGGCCGCGTCGTCGTAGCGATCGACGGCGCGATAGGCGTCGCCCAGCGCGGTCCAGGCGGTGACGTCGTTCGGCGCCTGCTTCGTGATCGTCATGAGATCGGCGATCGCCTTGTCCGTCTGGGTCAGGCGGGTCTCGTCGACCGCGATCTGGATCGAGGCCGCGCGCTTGTAGGGCGAGTCCGGCGAGATGCTGCGATAGACCGCGATCGCGTCCTCGAACTTCTCGAGCGCCTCGAAGCGGTCGGCGAGCACGATCTTGGCCAGATCGAGGTCGGGCGACAGATAAAGGCCGAGCCGCAGGTAGAGGATCGCGACGTCGGCATTGGTCGAATTCATCAGTGAGGCGGCGATGCCGAACAGGGCTTCGGCCGCGCCTTGTTGCGGGTTCCGGATCAACCGCTCCGGCTTCTTGCCGGCGGCAAGCCGCGCTTCGCCGGCCTCGATCACGGGGATCAGCCCGTCCTGGCCGCGATATTTCTCATAGAGCGCCTTGGCCGCATCGGTCTTGCCGGTGCGTTCTAGGAAACGGCCATACGCTTCCAGCGTGCGCGGACTGACCTTCGCGGTCGCGAGCGCGGCCAGATAGGCCTGATCGGCCTCGTCGTTGCGTCCGGCCAGATCGAGCACCAGCGCTTGGTGGAAGTGCGCAAGCGTGTCGGTGCCGCCGCGGGCCGGCACGTCCTTCAGATCCTTCAGCGCCACGTCGATCTTGCCTGCGCCGTCGGCGGCCCAGGCGTCGAGCAAGGTGAGCGTCAGCGACGTGAACGGCCCCTGTGCCGATTGCGCGATCTGCGTGCGCGCCGCCGCGAAATCGCCATCTTTCAGGTCCTTGACCGTCAGCGTCAGCCGCGCGGCGCGATCGTCCGCCTTCGACGCGATCACCCGTTCGGCCAGCTTTGCGGCCTCAGCCACGTCGCCCGATGCGGCGGTATAGAGAAAGGCGCGCCCGAGCATGTCGGCATCGTTGGGATCGTGCGCCAACGCATCGCGGTAATACCCTGCGGCGGCGTGGAGATCGTGCTCACTCGCGGCCAGATGTGCCGACAGATAGTGGCCATAGGCTTCGGCCGTGGTCGAAGCCGGCATCGAATTCGATCTGCGTGCCGTTCACGACCTTGGGCGCATTGACCGTGGTGGTCGCGCAGGCGCCGAGCGGCAGCCCCAGCATCACGGCGGCGCAGAAGGCGAGATGGCGGTTGCGGATGGGCATGTGGCCTCGTCGGTTCAAATCTTACATGTTGGGGTAGTTCGGTCCACCGCCGCCTTCGGGCGGCACCCAATCGATGTTCTGCGACGGATCCTTGATGTCGCAGGTTTTGCAGTGCACGCAATTCTGCGCGTTGATCTGGAAGCGCGGACCGGAGGATTCCTGGATGATCTCGTAAACGGCCGCCGGGCAATAGCGCTGGGCCGGCTCGGCATATTCGGGCAGGTTCACCCGGATCGGGATCGAGGGGTCCTTGAGCTTCAGATGTACGGGCTGGTCTTCCTCGTGATTGGTGTTCGACAGGAACACGCTCGACAGCTTGTCGAAGGTGAGCACGCCGTCGGGCTTGGGATAGGCGATCTGGCGGCATTGCGAAGCGTGCTTGAGCGTCGCGTAATCCGGCTTGCCGTGCTTCAGCGTGCCCATGACACTAAAGCCGAAGAGCTGGTTCGTCCACATGTCCAAGCCGCCAAGCGCCACACCTGCCATGGTTCCGAATTTGGACCATAGCGGCTTAACGTTCCGTACGCGCCACAAATCTTTATAAACGGCGGAGGCACGATAGGCTGTCTCGTAACCGGTCAGCGTGTCGTGGGCGCGGCCTTCGCCCAGCGCGGCAAAAGCGGCTTCGGCCGCCATCATCCCCGTCTTCATGGCGTTGTGACTGCCCTTGATACGCGGAACATTGACGAAACCCGCCGCGCAGCCGATCAGCGCACCGCCGGGAAAAGCAAGCTTCGGTACCGACTGGAACCCGCCTTCGGTGATCGCACGCGCCCCGTAAGAAATGCGTTTGCCGCCGGCCAGCAGGGGCCGGATCAGGGGATGCGTCTTGACGCGCTGGAACTCGTCATAGGGCGAGAGATAGGGGTTGGCGTAGTTGAGATGAACGACGAAGCCGATCGCGCACAGATTGTCGCCGAAATGATAGAGAAAGACACCGCCGCCGGTGCGGTTGTCGAGCGGCCAGCCCATGGTGTGCAGCACCAGCCCCGGACGATGCATTTTGGCCGGCAGTTCCCACAGTTCCTTGATGCCGATTCCGAACTTCTGGAAATCGCTGTTCGCATCGAGATCGAATTTTCTGAGCAGCGTCTTGGTCAGCGAGCCGCGCGCGCCTTCGGCGAACAGCGTGTATTTGCCGAGCAGCATCATGCCTGGCGTGTAGGACTCCTTGTGATGGCCGTCGCGAGCCACGCCCATGTCGCCGGTGATGACGCCCACGACCTCGCCGTTCTCGCCATAGGCGATGTCCACGGCGGCGAAGCCGGGATAAATCTCGACGCCCAGCGCCTCGGCCTGCGTCGCCAGCCAGCGGCACAGATTGCCGAGGCTGACGATGTAATTGCCGTGATTGCTCATCAGCGGCGGCATCAGGAAATTGGGAATGCGAAGCCCGCCCGCCGGACCGAGATAGTAGAAGAAATCGGCCGCGACCGGGGTGTCGAGCGGTGCGCCGCGGTCCTTCCAGTCCGGAATGAGTTCGTTGAGCGCGACGGGATCGATGACCGCGCCGGAGAGGATATGCGCGCCGACCTCCGAGCCCTTCTCCAGCACGCAGACGCTGATCTCGCGGCCAGCTTTGGCGGCGAGCTGCTTCAGCCGGATCGCCGCGGACAAGCCAGCGGGTCCGGCACCCACGACCACCACGTCGTATTCCATGCTGTCACGATGGACGGCGCCGCTCATCGCCGAGGTTCCCGGTGAACATTCTCGCACCTTATGGGCCTCGCGCCCGAGCGGGGTCAACCGAGCTGCCGTATCGCCACCTTGCCCTGCCTGGCCTATGCTCGGCGCATGTCAGAGACACCCGGCAGCAAAGCCCTCGCCGACCTCGTTTGGCTACTTGAAGCCGGGGCCGACGAAGCCGCGGGCGAAGCGCCTGTGGACCGGTTTGCAAAGGCTCCCCACCATCCCCTTGAGGGAGGGGCGAAGACGGATTCGGAGAGGGGGCAGTCCAAGGCGCCCGGCGCCTTCTCCCCGAAACCCCCGGCGCGGATTTCGCGCTCGGGGGGCGGAAGCGTCGAAGTCCGTCCGCCATTTCCCCTCGCCCCCCGAGGGGAGGGTGAAATGCTCGCTCCCCCTGACAATATCGGCCGCGCCATCGAGATCGCGGCGGCCTGCAACTCGCTCGACACGCTGAAAGCCGCGCTCGAAGCTTTCGACGGCTGCGCGCTCAAACAGACCGCCAAAACCACCGTCTTCGCCGACGGCACGCCTGTCCGCCACATCATGTTCATCGGCGAAGCCCCGGGCGCGGAGGAAGACCGCCAGGGCAAGCCCTTCGTCGGCCGCGCCGGCCAGTTGCTCGACAAGATGCTGGCCGCGATCGGCCTCGACCGGCGCACCAATGCCTACATCACCAATGTGCTCAACTGGCGGCCGCCCGGAAACCGCGATCCCTCGCCGGAGGAAGCCGCCATCTGCCTGCCCTTTCTGCGCCGCCATATCGAGCTGGTGGCCCCGGAGGTGATCGTGCTGCTTGGGGCGACGGCAGTCCGCCATGTCCTGGGCCGCACCGACGGCATCATGCGCGTGCGCGGAGCATGGCTTGAATATTATGCGGCCGGAAAGATGGTGCCGGTGATGCCGACGCTCCACCCGGCCTATCTCCTGCGTCAGCCTGCCCACAAGAAACTGGCCTGGCGGGATATCCAGGCCATCGAAAAGAAAGTTAACGAGCTCGGCCTGCTTGAGCCCAGGGCCGCCGCCGTCTAGGTTTCCTTGGATAATTTTCCGTGTCCAGACGGAACGGGGTTGGGGAAGTGAGCATCAAGGGCAGACTGGCCGTCATCGCGACGGCGTGGCTGATCTGCGCATCCGCGCAGGCCGAGCCTGCGCAGTCTTCGGCTGCCGGCGACCAAACCGTGCGGACCCCTCAGGTCCTGTCGGCCGCGGATGTGGCGCGCTACCGCCAGATCTTCACCGACGAACGCTCGGGCCGCTTCGCCGATGCCGACAAGCTGATCGCCGAACTCAGCGACCGCATGCTGATGGGCTATGTCGAGGCCGAGCATTATTTGTCTCATTATTCCGGACACAGCACGCCGGCCGAGCTGAACGCGTGGCTGCGCAAGTATGGCGATCTGTCGATCGCCGATCGTATCCACCGTCTGTCGGAACGGCGCACGCCGGAAAGACGCCTCGTGCCGGCCGCGCCCGCGGTGCCATGGCGCGGCGGCGGCTATGAGGAATATGCCGAACGGGCTGGGTTTGTCTCCGCGTCGGCGCGGGAGGCGGCGCGCCAGATCGGCCGCGACATCCAGCGCGGCGCGCCCACCGCGGCCTCTGCAGTGCTGGAACGCTTTGCTGCCCGTGCGAATGTGCCGGCCACCGACCTCGCCGCCCTGGCCGAGCGGGTTTCGGCCTCCTATCTGGCCGAGGGCGAGGATCGGCAGGCCTACGACCTGGCCACGCAGATGGCGGAGAGCGGGCGGCAGTTCGCGCCCGAGCTCGATTGGAGCGCGGGGCTCGCCGCCTTCCGCCTCGGCCAGTACGCCGATGCGGCCAGCCATTTCGAGACGCTGTCGAAAGTCCGTCGCGGCGCCGAACGAGACCCGCGCGCAGGCCGCCTTCTGGGCCGCACGGAGCTATCTGCAGGCCAAGGAGCCCGCGCATGTGGTGGGGCTGTTGAGCGCGGCCGCGCGCGAGGAGCCGACCTTCTACGGCCTGTTGGCGCAGCGCGTGCTGGGCGAGCAGCCGGCCGACAAATTCCGCGATCCGGTTCTTACGCGCGCGGGCTTCGAAGCCTTGATGCGCGTGCCGGCCGCACGCCGGGCCGTGGCGCTGTGGCAGGTGGGCGAGCGTTCCGAAGTTCCGACCGAGATGAACCGCGCCTTCGCTCGGCTCGGCGCCGACCAGGGCCCTGCGTTCGCCGCGCTGGCGCAGGTGATGGGACTGCCCAACATCGAGTTGCGCGCCAGCGAGACCGAAGCCTCGCAAGGCATCATGCTGACGGGTCTGTTCCCGGTGCCGAAATATACGCCGGACGGCGGTTACAAGGTCGATCCCTCGCTGGTGCTGGCGGTCGCCCGCCTCGAGAGCCGCTTCAAGCCCAACGCGGTTTCGGTGGCCGGCGCGCGCGGGCTGATGCAACTGATGCCCGCCACCGCGCGCCATGTCGCCGGCCGCCGCGTCGCCCGCGGCAAGCTCGAGACGCCCTCCTACAATATGGAACTCGGCCAGCGCTACATCAGCGAGCTCCTGGCTCAGGTGAACGGAAATCTGTTCGAGCTGGCCGCTGCCTACAACGCCGGCCCGGCCAACCTGTCGCGCTGGCTCATGGTCTGCGATGGCGCCACCGACGATCCGCTGCTCTTCATCGAAAGCGTGCCGTCGCCGGAAACGCGCTCCTACATCAAGCGGTTCATGATGTATCATTGGCTCTACCGCCGCCGCCTGGAGCAGAATGCGCCGACGCTGGACGAGGCGGCGGCCGGGGACTGGCCGACCTATCATCCCCAGAGCGTGCCGGCTGCCAGCGTCCCGGCCGCGGTGGCGAGTTTTGATGCCGCATCGAATTGACGAATCCATCGTCTTCGTGCCCGTGCGCATCGCGGTGCTCACGGTCTCCGATACGCGCACAGCCGCAAACGACACCTCCGGCGACACGCTGGCCGCGCGCGTCACCGAAGCCGGCCACATCCTGGCCGCACGCACGCTTGTGCGCGACGACGGGCCTGCGATCACCGCCCAGCTTCGCACCTGGATCGCCGATCCACAGATCGACGTTGTGATTTCGACCGGCGGCACTGGGCTGACCGGCCGCGACGTCACCGTCGAAGCGATGACAGTCGCTGTTCGAAAAGGAAATCGACGGCTTCTCCGCGATCTTCCACCAGATCAGCTACGAAAAGATCGGCACCTCGACCATCCAGTCGCGGGCCTGCGGCGGCGTCGCCAACGCGACCTATCTTTTCGCCCTGCCCGGCTCCACCGGCGCCGTGAAAGACGGCTGGGACGGCATCCTGAAATGGCAGCTCGACATCCGCCACCGCCCCTGCAACCTGGTCGAAATCCTGCCACGCCTGTCGGAGAAGTGAGGCCGAGCCGCTGACGGGACGCCTCCTGCCCTGCTAGAATTCCTTCTGATTGCAAGGGAGCCCCAGGCATCGGCTTGGACTTGGGCGTCTGCTTGCGCTCCTGCTTTTCCGTAGGCGGCGGCACGGGCTTCGGCGGAGCGCGCGGCAAGAGCAGCGTGATCTCGTGCACGGTCCGGCCCGACGCGGCACCGTTCCGCAGGTGGGGATTGAGGACATAGAACACGAGTTCCTGCACCAAGAGCGCAAGGCCAGCGGCCGCAAGGTGGCTTGGCATCCTGCGATTCGACAGTTGGATCCGCCGCCGGCACGCCTGCAACGCCTTCTTGGTTGCCACGACCCTATATCACGGCCGCCGGCGCACCGCTTATCGATTTGGCGAGGCGATCAGCGGCAAGGTCGGCGGCGACATCAACATCGTTGAGCATGGGAAGAAATGCAATGCGCCAGTGTTTGGGCGCGTTCGCCAGCGTGTCGGCCATGGCATGCTCGCTCGACCAGCGCACGCCATCATAGAGCCGGAAGACATGCGCCGGCGTCCGCACACCGACGAGATAGAAGCCGCCGTCGCGCGCCGGCCCCAACACCAGGTCGCAGTGCTGCACCATCTCCTGCGCGGCCTTGACGATGGCGGACGAAAGCGCGGGAATATCGACGCCGAAAATGAGGCTGGGACCGCCCGCGCGCCGCGCGGCCATGGCCATACGCCGGCCGAGATCGCCGATCACCTGATCCGTCACCTGCCCGCGCGTTGGCGAGGCGGCGGCGAACACAGGCGCCGACGGTGCAGCTGCGATCTCGTAAGCTAGATGCCCGCGCTCCAGCATATTCCGTGTACGGACAAGCGCGCGGCGGTACCACCGCGCCGCGGCGGCCATGCCGATCTCGCGCCCCAGGCGCGTTTTCACCGCGCCGACGAGCGGCGCCTTGGCGAACACGATCAGCCTGACGTGAGACGAATTCACCCGTAGAGTTTCGCCAGCACCTGCGCCGGCACGCGCATGGCGTAAAGGAACAGGATCGAAAGATTGCGCAGCGAGCGGCGCAGATAACCGCTGGCGCGGAAGCGCTCGGCGCTGGTAACTGCATGGGTGCGCAGCATGACGAGGCGCCGCGGCCGATGCGGCGGACCAGATCGACATCCTCCATCAGCGGCAGCGGGCGATAACCGCCGAGCTTGCTGTAGAAGCCGCCTCGAGATCAGCAGCCCCTGATCGCCATAGGGCAGCCCGAACAGGAAGCAGCGCAGCCCCACCAGCTTTTCCAGCCGCCTGCGCGGCAAAACCGAAATCGTCGAGCGCGAAGCGGAAGGCGGCCGCGCGCGGGCGCTCCATGCTGACCCGTTCGAGGAAGGACTCGGCCTCGCTCTCCCAGCCCGGTTCCAGCGCCGTGTCGGCATGCAGGAACAGAAGCCAGTCCGATCGCGCAATCTCGGCCCCGGCCGCAAGCTGGGTTCCACGCCCCCGCGGCGCCGTGACGAATGCGGGCGCCGACGCCATCGGCCAGGGCCACCGTGTCGTCGCTGGAGCCGCCGTCGGCGACGATGACCTCGCGCACCAGCCCCTTCACGGTTGCCTGGATCAGGCAATCGAAGCAGCGCGGCAGGCTGGCTTCCGCATTCAGGGTCGGGATCACCACGCTGATCATCGCCGCAGTCTGATCGCCCGTCTCCGCAATTGCAAAAGCGCTTGAGGCCGCAGGCCGGGCATTTGCGGCCGACAGTCCTCCGGCCGGATCCTGAAGCTGGATCAATATATTGGCGAAGGCGCCAATGCATAAAGCATATCCTAGGGCTTGATATGTTCCTGCTATGTTCTTATATTTGCGACCATGACCACTGTGCTCGACATCACCGCCGAACCGGGGCGGCTCAGGGGCCGCGGCGCCCGTCTCCAACGCCGGCGGCCGCTACGAGCCGCAGACCCGCGTCCTCGTCGACGACGGCTGGTCGGCCGATGAGGCGCCCTCGCTGAACACCGAGGTGCAGATCGACAGCTCGCGCACTATCATCACCCGCAACAATTCGCCGGACATCTCCTTCGACCGCTCGATCAACCCCTACAAGGGCTGCGAGCACGGCTGCATCTATTGCTTCGCGCGGCCGACGCATGCCTATCTCGGGCTTTCGCCCGGCGCCGATTTCGAAAGCCGCATCTTCGCCAAGCCCAACGCTGCCGAGCTCTTGGCGGCGCGAGCTGTCGCATCCCGGCTACACGCCGCAAGGTGATCGCCATCGGCACCAACACCGATCCCTATCAGCCGATGGAAAAGCGCATGCGCATCATGCGCTCCATTCTCGAAGTGCTTTACGAATTCCGCCATCCCGTCGGCATCGTCACCAAATCGGCCCTGATCCTGCGCGATCTCGACATTCTTGCGCCGATGGCCGAACTGGGTCTGGTCAAGGTGGCGCTGTCGGTGACGACGCTCGACCGCGATCTGGCGCGCACGATGGAACCGCGCGCCGCAACGCCCTCGCGGCGGATTGAGGCCATCGCCGGCTTGCGCAAGGCCGGCATTCCCACGGGTGTCATGTTCGCGCCCGTCATCCCCGCGCTCAACGACGACGGAACTTGAGAGCGTGCTCGCCGCGGCCGCCGAAGCGGGTGCGCAATCGGCCGGCTATGTGCTGCTGCGACTGCCGCTCGAGATCAAGGATCTGTTCCGCGAATGGCTGGCGGCGGAAGTGCCGGGGCGCGCCGCCCATGTGATGTCGCTGATCCGGCAGATGCGCGGCGGCAAGGACTACGATGCCGGCCTGGCATCAGCGGATGCGAGGCCGCGGGCCCTATGCCGAGATGATCGGCCGCCGCTTCCAGCTCGCCACCAGGCGGCTTGGCCTCAACCGGCCGTCGAAGCCGCTGGATGTTTCAAAATTCCGCCGCCCTGCCCGTGCGGGCGAACAATTGGCCCTGCTTTGACCAAAAGGACGCCACCGGATCATTTGTCCGTTCCAGCCGGAGAAACACATGCTTGAAACCCGGACAATCAGCATATCGATCAACAGGCCGTGGCGGGACGTCTATGAGGCCATATGGCGACCTGAAGCCTTTCCCGCATGGGCCAAGGGCCTCAGCAAATCTTCGCTTGAGAAAGACGGCGAACATTGGATTGCCGAGGGTCCGGACGGACAGGTCCGGATCAGGTTCACCGGCTACAACGACTTCGGCGTCATGGACCATTATGTGGATACGGGAAGCGGTTCGGAAATTTGCGTCCCGCTGCGCATCGTTCCGAACGGCGCCGGTGCGGAGGTCCTGCTGACCCTGTTTCGCCAGCCTGGAATGTCGGACGAAGAGCTTGCCGCCGATGCGGAATGGATGGCGCGCGATCTGGCCGCATTGCGAAGCTTGGTGACACGGTGACCGATCCTGTACGCATGACCGTCTTGTGGATAGGGAGTTTTGCGGCAGCACCTTGCTCTTCGGAACACGGGCAGCCTCTGCCACACTCGGGCGATGCCGAGCTATCGCTTCGAAGCCCGCCTCCTGGCCAAGATGGCCGGCCCCATCGCCGGCGTCGACGAGGCCGGGCGCGGACCGCTGGCCGGGCCGGTGGTCGCGGCCGCGGTGATCCTCGAGCGCAAGCGCATCCCCAAAGGGCTCGACAATTCCAAGAAGCTGACACCGAGCGCGGCCGCGAGGACGCTTTATGCGCAAATCATGGCATGCGCGCTGTCGTCGGCGTCGGCGAAGCCAGCGTGGACGAGATCGATCTCGTCAACATCCGCCAGGCGACGCATCTGGCGATGGCGCGCGCGGTGCGCGCGCTGGCGACGGCGCCCGCTTTCGCGCTGGTGGACGGCAACGATGCGCCGGCGCTGCCCTGCCCCTGCGAGACGCTTGTCGGCGGCGATGGCGCGCTCGGTTTCCATCGCCGCGGCCTCGATCATCGCCAAGGTCACGCGCGACCGGCATGATGGTGGCGCTGCACGACGCACCACCCCGGCTATGGCTGGGCCACCAACAAGGGCTATGGCACCGCGGAGCATCTGGCGGCGCTGAGCGGCACGGGCCCTGCGTCCATCACCGCCGCAGCTTCGCTCCGATCCACAACATGTTGTGGTCCGGCGGAATCCTGTGGACTCAACTGCAAGTCTTTGATTCCACAAGACTCTTGACCTGTGCGACTCCGCGCGAATCACTGCTCGCCCCTGCGGATATACGGGTGGGGATATGGCGACGAATATCAAGCTGGCGCGGCGGCATCGGCGAGCGCCGATTCGCTGGCGACGATCGGACAGGTGCATCGAAGGCGACTGCGTCGAGACGATGAACGCGCCTGCCCGAGGCCTGCGCCGATCTGGTCTTCGCCGACCCGCCCTACAATCTGCAGCTCGAAGGCGAACTGCGCCGCCCCGACAATTCCAAGGTCGATGCGGTGGACGACGACTGGGACCAGTTCGCCAGCTTCGCCGACTACGACCGCTTCACCCGCGACTGGCTGACCGCCGCGCGCCGCGTGCTGAAGGATACCGGCGCGCTGTGGGTGATCGGCTCCTATCACAACATCTTCCGCGTCGGCGCGATCCTGCAGGATCTCGGCTTCTGGATCCTCAACGATGTCGGTCTGGCGCAAGACCAATCCGATGCCGAATTTCCGCGGCCGCCGCTTCACCAACGCGCATGAGACGCTGATCTGGGCCGCGCAAGACGCGCAAGCAGAAGAGCTACACCTTCAATTACGAAGCGATGAAGGCGCTGAACGACGAACTGCAGATGCGCTCGGACTGGACCCTGCCGATCTGCTCCGGCGGCGAGCGGCTGAAGGACGCGAACGGCGACAAGGCCCATTCGACGCAGAAGCCGGAAGCGCTGCTGCACCGCGTGATCGCTCGTCCTCGACCAAGCCGGGCGACGTCGGTGCTCGATCCCTTCTTCGGCTCGGGCACCACCGGCGCGGTGGCCAAGCGGCTGGGCCGCCACTTCATCGGCATCGAACGCGACGCGCGATTATGCGAAGCTCGCGCGCGCGCGCATCGCCGCGGTCGAACCGGCCGAACCGCGACGCGATCGAAGTCACGCAGATCCAAGCGCGCCGAACCGCGCATTCCCTTCGGCTGGGTGGTGGAGCGCGGGCTGTTGCCGCCGGGCACCGTGCTGCACGGCCCGCGCGGCCGCCACAGCGCCAAGGTGCGCGCCGACGGCACGCTGGTCTGCGCCGACGCCACCGGCTCGATCCATCGCATCGGCGCCCATGTGCAGGGCCTCGACGCCTGCAACGGCTGGACCTTCTGGCATTTCGAAACCAGACGGCACGCTGGTGCCCATCGACGTGCTGCGTCAGCGCATGCGCGCACGAACTCTGCCTGACGCGACGAAGCGGGCCGCGTCTTCGTCCAGCAGCGTGCGCGATGATCTTGCGCATGACGGTGGGAAGCGCCGACAGTTTCCGAGCTATGCCGGCGCGCGCAGACCCAATTCTCCGTCGCCGTTCGGGCGCTGCGGTCGCACCGCGGCCGACATAGACTTCGATTTCCAGTCGAAATGGGTGAAGCCGTGGCGCACGAATCCGGCGCGCTTTTCCCAGTCACGCGCTGAACGGCGCCTGCAACAGCGCTTCCTTCGCCAAGGGAACTCCTCACCCACGGTCCCAGCGGCGGCTGCGAGCATCCCGCCCAGCAGTCCCTTTTCCGGCCGCTTCACCAGCAGCACCGCGCCCGTCTGCGATCGCGCGCCACGAAGGCCGCGCCGCGCTTCAGCGGCCGCGCCGCGTTCCGCGCGCCTTCGCCGGCAGTGTCTCCGCAATGCCCGCGCGCCGGCCGCGCAGACACTCGCGTCCACGGACACGTGCCGCAGGCCGGCCGCTTCGGCGTGCAGATGCGCCGCGCCCAGATCCATCAGCGCTTGCGCAAAATCGCCCGCGCGCTGTTTCGGGCACCAGCGATTGCGCCAGCGCGCGCGAAGCCGCGGCTTGCGACTTCGGCAACGGTTCTTCGACGGCGAACAGCCGCGCGATCACCCGCTCGGCATTGGCGTCCATCGCCGCCTCGCGCTCGTCGAAGGCGATCGCGGCGATCGCCGCCCGCCGTATAGGCGCCGATGCCGGGCAGCTTGCGCAACTCCTCGGCGGTGTCGGGAAAGCGCCCGCCCAATTCGTCGGCCACCATCTTGCGCCGCGCGGTGCAGATTGCGGGCGCGCGCGTAATAGCCAAGCCCCGCCCAGGCGGCCAGCACCTCGTCGAGCGGGGCGGCGGCCAGCGCCTTCACCGTCGGCCAGCGGCGCAGGAATTCGCGGTAATAGCGGCGCGACCGCCGCGACGGTCGTCTGCTGCAGCATGATCTCGGACAGCCAGACGCGATAGGGATCGGCGCGCTCGCCCGGCCGCGCCCGCCAGGGCAGCATCGCGGCGATGGACGTCGTACCAGGCCAGCAGCTGCGGCGCGCGGATGCGCCGGCGTCTTCGCTTGCGTTGCGTCGGCGCGTGCGGCGGCATAGTGGGAGCCGATAAGCGAATCCGGCGCCGACCATGGCCGCAATCGACGACGACAAACAGGCCGACGCCCCGCCGCCGCGCCGCAACCGCAGCGAACCGGTCGCGCGCGAAGGCGGCCCGCGCTCGCGGCCGCCGCGTTCGCCCGCGAGGGCTTCGCCGATCCCACGCTGGTCCTGCGCTGGGACGAGATCGTGGGGCCCGAGGTCGCCCGGCATCGCCCGTCCCGATGCGGCTTCGCCGAAGACCGCCAACGGCGGCACGCTGACCCTGAAGGCCGAGCCCGGCGGCCTCGCTCTTCCTGCAGCATGAAACCCGCGAGCCTGACGGCGCGGATCAACGCCTATCTGGGCCGCGACTGCCGTGACGAAGCTGAAATTCGTGCAGGGCCCGCTGGCCGCGCATGCCCCGGCCGCCGCCCCGCCGGGCCCGGCCAGGCCCGGTTCCGCCGGGCGATCCGGCGCTATCCTATCGCGGGCCCGACGGGCTTCGCCAGGCCTTGGTGGCGCTGGCGCGCGGCGCCGCCGTCCACGATGAGCGGCCATGGATTGAACGGCACGGCCGGCTCTGCCAAAAGCAGCAGTCAACGTTCGGGTGGAGGACCGCAGTGACCCGCAAGCAGTTCATCTATGGTCTCATTGGCCTCGCGGCGGTTGCGCTGGGCGTCGTCGGTATCTCGCCTATCTGGGGCGGCCCGGCCGAACCGTGGCCGCGCTCCAGACCGCCCCGAAATTCGCCATCACGCTCGCCCCCGGCGACCACACGCTGGGCGATCCGGCCAGGCGCCGGTGCAGGTGGTGGAATATGCCGCGCCCACCTGCCCGGTCTGCGCCAATTGGGACATGCGAGTCTTCCCGCAGTTCAAGAAGACCTATATCGACACCGGCAAGGTGCTACTACGTCTTCCGCGTCTTCCCGCTGCGCGCGCTGGACGTGGCGGTCGAGGCGATGGCGCGCTGCCTGCCCAAGGACGGCTATTTCCAGTTCATCGACATGATGTACCGCAATCAGGACAAATGGGATCCGGACGGATACAATATCCCGGACATCCATCGGCGCGCTGATCGACATGGGCCGCGTGGCCGGGATGAGCGGCGACCAGGTCGACACATGCATCTCCAGACAAGGCGAACTGCAGAAGATCGCCGCCATCGGCGCAGCATGCCGAGCAAGACTTATGGGATCAACAGCACGCCGAGCTTCCTGATCGACGGCAAGTTCCATCAGCAGGACGTCGTCACCTGGGAAGGGCTGCAGAAGGTTCTTGACGCCGAATTGAAGAGCGTGGCCAAGCAGTCGTAACGGCATGCGGCGCCGGATTTGCGGCTTGAGTGGCGCTGGGACGGCGGGTTTGTCATAATCGAACGAAGTTGCCCCAACTGTGGAACGCAGCCGGGCAAGCACTGGGAGAACTCATGGTGAGCAGGAAGAACCTTCTTTACGGTCTGGTGGCGATTGCAATCATCGCACTCGGCGCGGCGACCTATTTCGTCTATTGGGGCGGTTCCTCATCGAGTGTCCTGCCGGAAGGCGGATCGGCGCTCGCCGTCTCGCTGACGCCGACGGATCACACCATGGGCTCGCCCAAGGCGCCGATCCAGTTCGTGGAATACGGCGCGCCCACCTGCCCGCATTGCGCGCACTGGAACGAAGACGTCTTTCCGCAGCTCAAGCAGTACCTATATCGACACCGGAAAGGTCTATTTCGTCTTCCGTGTCTTTCCGCTGCAGCTCCGTTGACGTCGCCGTGGAGGCGATGGCGCGCTGCCTGCCTAAGGACAGCTATTTCCAGTTCATCGACATGATGTTCCGCAATCAGGACAAATGGGACCCGGATGGCTACAACATCCCCGACATCCATCAGGCCCTGATCAATATGGGCCGGATCGCCGGCATGAGCGCCGACCAGGTCGACAGCTGCATCTCCAACAGCGGCGAACTGAAACAGATCGCCGCGATCGGCGAACATGCCAGCAAGGCCTATGGTATCCAGGGCACGCCCAGCTTCATCATCAACGGCGAACTCAACTCGGACGCGGTGACCTGGCAGGGCCTGCAGGACGCGCTCAACGCGGACTTGAAAAAGGGGCCAAGTCCTAGCCAGAGCGAATAGCCGGCTGCCTTCAATCCCTTGGCGGAACATTCTTGCCTTTGGATAAGTGCCCTGGGGGACCTCGGGCTCAATTGACCGGAGCGCGCGGAATCGGGCCAAATGCCCGTAAGCTTGCGGACTCGTCGATTCGGCGCAAATTGTTGCGTGTGCCTGGGCTACCGCATACAACATCTGCCGCCTGCACCTCTGGTCGGGCGCTCACACGGCGATAGGACGGCGCCCATTCATTGAAGTTCACGCGGCTCAGGCTTTCCGGTTTCAAATCCTTCGTGGAGCCCACCGAACTCCTGGTGGAGCCGGGGTTGACGGCGATCGTCGGCCCCAATGGCTGCGGCAAATCCAATCTCTTCGACGCGCTGCGCTGGGTCATGGGCGAGACCCGCCCGACGTCGATCCGCGGCGCCGAGATGGACGACGTCATTTTTGCCGGCAGCGCCGCCCGACCGGCCCGCAACACTGCCGAAGTCATCCTCTACATCGACAATGCCGACCGCAGCGCGCAGCCCGCCTACAACGAATACGAGAGCATCGAGGTCGTCCGCCGCATCGAGCGTGAAGCTGGCTCCGTCTACCGCATCAACGGCCGCGACGTGCGTCAGCGTGACGTGCAGATATTCTTCGCCGATGCCTCCTCGGGCGCGGGCTCGACCGCGTTCGTCCGGCAGGGCCAGATCGGCATGCTGGTCAGCCAGAAGCCGCTCGCCCGCCGCGCCATCCTCGAGGAAGCCGCCGGCATCAGCGGCCTTCACCAGCGCCGCCACGAGGCCGAGCTGCGCCTGCGCGCGGCTGAAACCAATATGGGTCGTCTCGACGACGTCATCGGCGAAATCGAAGGCCAACTTGCGAGTCTCAAGCGGCAGGCGCGCCAAGCCTCGCGCTACCGCAACCTGTCCGGGTTGATCGTCAAGGCCGAGGCGCTGGCGCTCCATCTGCGCTGGACTGCGAGCGAAGCGCAAAGCCAGGCCGCCACCGAGGCACTGGCCTCGGCAATTGCCGCTGTGACGGAATGCACCCAGCGCGCTGCCGAGGTCGCAGCCGTGCAGCTCAGTGCCGGCGAGGCCGTCCCACCACTCCGCCACACCGAAGCCGAGCGTTCCGCCGCGCTTCATCGCCTGGTGGTCGAGCGCGACGCGCTCGATGCCGAAGAGCGCCGCGCCCGCGAGGAAACCCAGCGTCTGCGCGCGCGCATCGGCCAGAACGAACAGGATCTGGCGCGTGAGCGCGGAACTCGATGCCGATGCCGGTGCCGCCCTCGAACGGCTGGCGCAGGAAGCGGCGGCACTGGAAGATAGATCCGCGCGCGCCGAAGAGGATTTGACGGATGCGCGTGCCCGCGCGACCGAAGCGGCGAGCACACTCGATACGCGGGAACGCGCACTCGAACGGCTGACGGCCCAATTGGCCGAATGGAACGCCCAGAAGAGCGGTCACGGCCGCGCCCGTGAAGTCGCCGCCGCGCTGGTCGAAACGACGAGCGATCAACTGGCCGAGGCGCAGGCGCGTCTGGCCCGTGCCCTCGAAGAGGCCGAGGCCGCCCCCGATACGCTTGCAGCCGACGACGCGGCCCAGACCGCGAAGACCGCAGCGAATGGCGCGCGTGCGGCCGCCGATTCCGCGCGTGCGGCACTGGCGGGGAAGACGGCCGAAGTCGAAACCCTGACCCGGGCGCTTGAGGGCGCGGCTGCTCCGCTCGAGGAGAGCGAGCGCGAAATCCAGCGACTGGGGGCCGAAGCCTCCGCGCTGTCGGACCTCCTGCGGCCCGAAGGCCAGGATCTGTGGCCGCCGCTCATCGACGCGGTAGTGGTCGAACCCGGCTATGAAGCCGCCCTTGCCGTGGCTTTGGGAGACGATCTTCAGGCGCCGCTTGACATTGCGGCGCCGCAGCACTGGCGCGAGCTCGGCATCGCGCACGATCTGGCGCCGCTGCCGGGCGGCGCGCGGCCGTTGAGCGAGATCGTCGAAGCCCCCGCGCGCTCGCATCCCGGCTGGCGATGACGGGCCTGGTCGAACCGACGGCGGGCGCGGCGATGCAGCAGCTTCTGAAGCCGGGCCAGCGGCTGGTGTCGAAGCGCGGCGACATGTGGCGCTGGGACGGATTTTCCGCGTCGGCCGAGGCGCCGTCGGCGGCGGCGGTGCGGCTCGCCCAGCGCAACCGTCTTTCCGCGATTGAGGCCGATGTCGAAAAGGCCAAGGCGCAGCGGGCTGATTTCTTCTGCGCCTATTCCGCCGCCAAGGCATCCATGGCCGAAGCGCGCGCTGCCGAACGCGAGGCCGAACAAAGTTTGCGTCAGGCGGAGACCGAACAACGCCATGCCGAAGCGCTGTTGATCGACGCCCAGGGCGCCGCCGCTGCCGCGGCCCGGGCTTCAGCCGAATACACATCGCGGCTGGCGAATCTCGAGGCCGAAATCCGGCGCCTGGGCGAAACTGCCAGGCCGCGCGTGATGCGGAACACCACGCAGCGACTGCGCTGGCCGAACTCACCGATGGCGCGGCGCTGGCCGAAGCCGTCGATACGGCGCGCGCGCGCGGCATCCGAAGCGCGCAGTACCGATTCGGATGCGCGTGCGGCCGTCGACGTTCTCCTGCGCGAGGCAGGCCTGCGCACCGACCGGCTGGCGGCGATCGCCGAAGAGCGCGCGCGCTGGGAAGACCGTCGCAACTCCGCCGCCCGGCAGATCGAGGAACACCAAAGCCGCGCCGCTCAGATGGCCGAGGAACTGGCGGCGCTCGACGCCGTGCCGGTGACCATTGCCGAACGGCGTGCGGCGCTGCTCGACACCATCTCGGCCGCCGAAGCGACGCTGCACGCGGCGAGCGACGCCCGCCAGACCGCCGAACACAAGCTTGCCGAAGCCGCCAAGGCGGCCAAGGCCGCCGACACCGCGCTCAGCGCGGCCCGCGAGGAACGCGCGCGTCTGCAGGCGATGGCGGAGGCCGCCGATGCCCGCCTGGCCGAATTGCGGACGCGGATCCGTGACGAACTGGATGCATCGCCCGAACAGCTGCCCGAGCGCGCCGAGATCAAGGACGCCCAGGAACTTCCCGACCTCGAACATGCCGAGGCCCGCGCCGAGAAATTGAAGCGCGAACGCGAGCTATTGGGCGGCGTCAATCTGCGCGCCGAGGAAGAGGCGGCCGAGCACGAGCATCGCCTGGAGACGCTCAAGAACGACCGCGCCGATCTCGACGGCGCCATCACCAAGCTCCGGCGCGGCATCCAGAGTCTCAACCGCGAAGGCCGCGAGCGCCTGATCGAATCCTTCGACAAGGTCAACAAGAACTTCCAGACCCTGTTCACCAAGCTGTTCGAGGGCGGCGAAGCCAAGCTCAGCTTCACCGAATCGGACGATCCCCTGCAGGCCGGCCTCGAAATCTATGCCCGCCCGCCGGGCAAGCGGCTGCAGTCGCTGGGCCTGCTGTCGGGCGGCGAGCAGGCACTGACGGCCCTGGCGCTGATTTTCGCGGTGTTCATGGTCAACCCCGCGCCGATCTGCGTGCTCGACGAGGTGGACGCTCCGCTCGACGACGCCAATGTCGAGCGCTTCTGCAACCTGCTAGACGAGATGATCCGCCTGACCGACACCCGCTTCCTCGTCATCACCCACCACGCGCTGACGATGTCGCGGATGCATCGCCTCTTCGGCGTCACCATGGCCGAGCGCGGGGTCAGCCAGCTGGTGTCGGTGACGCTGGCCGAAGCCGAACGCGCGGTGGCTGCCGAGTAGCTTTTCGCGGCTGCAGCACGGGCGCGCTCGCGCATTTCGCCGCAGCGCCACTTTTATAGCATTTTCAATATGTTACCGCTTTCTTCGCATTCTTGACAGGTTGCGGGGGCGCCCCCTATGGTCCCGCGCGCCTTCGGCAGTCCGCGAAGGCTCGCGAGCGTGCGCGGTGAGAATTCGTCGGGGCCTTGAGTGGGCACATGCGTGAGCCGGAAGACCTTGAGCGTCTGGGCCGGCGGCTCGATGAAATCCGCCGACAGGAAGATGCGAAGAAGGTCCAGCCGCCGCCGACTGGGCTCGAAGTTGCATTCCGCCTCGCGACGGAATTGTTTGCGGCGGCGTTCGTCGGCGGCGCGATGGGATGGGGCCTCGACTGGCTTTTCAACACACGCCCAATCCTGACGGTCTTGCTGTTTTTGCTTGGCGTCGCGGCGGGAATCCGCAACGTCGTGCAGGTGGCCAACGAGTTGAACGTGCGGATCGCCGCCGCGGCGGCGCAACAGAAGAAGGAGCATTGATCCGTGGCCCTGAGCCCCATGGAGCAATTCGAGATTGCGCCGATCGTGCCGCTGCATCTGCCGGCATGGCTCGGCGGCTATGACGTCTCCTTCACCAATCAGGCGCTGTGGATGTTTATAGTGGTGGCCGTGATTTCGGGCGCCATGTTGCTTGCCGTTTCCAAGCAGCGGCTAGTTCCGACGCGCGCTCAATCCATGATGGAGATGACATACGAATTCGTCGCCGACATGATTCACATGACGGGCGGCGAGGCCGGCATGCGCTTCTTCCCGTTCATCTTCACGCTCTTTCTCTTCATTCTGGGCTCGAATTTCCTCGGGCTCATCCCCGGCGCCTATACGGTGACCTCGCAACTCTGCATCACGCTGGCGCTGACCATGCTCGTGATGATCACCATGATCGTGACCGGCTTCCTGCGTCACGGCCTGGGCTTCCTCAAGCTGTTCGTGCCGGACGCGCCGCTTCTGATCCTGCTCTTCCTGGTACCGCTGGAGTTCATCTCGTTCTGCGCCCGTCCGATGAGCCTTTCCATGCGCCTGTTCGCCAACATGCTGGCCGGTCACACCATGCTTTCGGTCATGGCCGGCTTCGTGGTGGCGCTGGGCGCCGCCGGCGGCGTGCTGTCGGTGTTCTCGGTGGCGCCGATGCTCTTGATCATCGGCTTGGCGGCGCTGGAATTCCTGGTCGCGTTCCTGCAGGCCTATGTGTTCGCCATCCTGTCCTGCATCTATCTGGGCGAAGCTTTACATCTACACGACAACCACTAATCGAGGGAGTCAATCCATATGGACGTCGAAGCAGCAAAATATATCGGCGCCGGTCTTGCCGTGATCGCATTCGTGGGGTCGGGCGCGGGCATCGGCTTCGTCTTCGGCAACTACATCTCCGGCGCGCTGCGCAATCCGGGGGCGGCGTCGACGCAGTTCACCAATCTCTATATCGGCTACGCGCTCTGCGAACTGCAGGGTCTGTTTGGCCTTCTGATCGCGCTGATCCTCCTGTTCGGCTCGTAAGATGCAGGCCGCGCCGTCCACCACCACCAGCGGAACCAGTGCGCCCGCGCCGGGCCCCGGCTTTCCGCCGTTCAAGTCCGAGACGTTTCCGAGCCAGCTGTTCTGGCTCGCGATCAGCTTCGCGGTCATGTTCGTGATCCTGTGGCGGATGGCGGCTCCGCGCATCGAAGGCGCTATGGCTGCAAGGAAGGCGCAAGTGGGCGACGATCTGGGCGCGGCCGAGGCCCATCGCAAGAATGCCGAGAAGGCCTCGGCCGATTACGAGGCAGCCCTCGCGGCGGCGCGGGCCCACGCGCAGAGCATGGCCGAAGACAATCACCAGCGCATCCGCGCCGAGATCGACGACGCCAAGGCCAAGGCCGAAACCGAAGCGCAGGCCGCGCAAAGCGAGGCCGAGTCGCGCATCGCAGCTCTCAAGATCGAGGCACGGGGCCATGTGCGCACGGCGGCCCGCGATGCAGCGGTGGCGATCGTGGCGCGCCTGACCGGCGACAGCGTCTCGGGCGAAGACGCCGCGCGTGCCGTCGGCGGAGCCTAGGAGGCGGACATGGAATTGCTTTCAAATCCGGAATTCTGGGTCGGCATCGGCTTCCTGATCGTCATCGGCATTTTCGTGTATGCGCGGGTGCCGGCCTTGGTCGGCGCGGCGCTGGACTCGCGGGCCGCTGCTATCTCCAAAGAGCTCGACGAAGCCAGGCGCCTGCGCGACGAAGCCGAGGCGCTGCTCGCCGAATACAAGAAGAAGGCCGAATCGGTCGAACAGGAGGCCGGCGTCATCCTCACCGAAGCGAGGGCCGAGGCCGAACGCTTCGCGCGCGAGGCGCGCGAACAGATGACACAGCAGATCGCGCGCCGCGCGCAGGTCGCCCAGGACAAGATTGCCCAAGCCGAAGCCCAGGCCATGGCCGAGATCCGAACGCTGGCCGCAGACGCGGCCGCCGAAGCCGCCGAGAAGCTGATCGCGGCCCGCCTCGACGAGAAACACTCCAGCCGGCTGATCGCCGAAAGCCTGAAGGAACTACCGGCGAAGCTGAGCTGAGCGGCCTATTCGGCTTCGACCACCCAGGACTTGGCCTCGGCCAATTCGGCGCCGGTGAAGGCCCGCATCGAACGCGGGAACAGGGGCGCGAAAAATCCGACCGCATCGCGCACCCAGCCGATGTCGGTAACCACCGCCATGCGGCCCCAGGCCGACCAATGGCCGAGCCCGATCTTGGTGTCCTGCCACATCGCGCCGGCGGTGACCGTGGCGCCCGGCAGGACATGACAGAACAGCCGCACACATTTGTGCGCCTTCATCTTCTCGAGAGCGGCGGGGATCAGCACCTTGCGGTAGTCCTCGGCTGAAATCTCGCCGCCGGCCTTGAGCGCCAGCACATCGTCGGGAAAGCCCGGCAGAACCTCGATCATGGCGCTCCTCCTGTGCTCGCGATGGACTGGCGTACGCGCGGGCGGCGCGCCGAACCCTGATCTGGATCAAGGCAGGGGTGTTACTTCGTCTCCGGCTTGACCACGCGGATGTGCAGCTCCTTGAGCTGACGCTGCGAGACCTCGCCGGGGGCGCCCATCATCAGATCCTGCGCCTGCTGGTTCATCGGGAACATCGTCACTTCGCGCAGATTCTCCTCGCCCGCGATCAGCATGACGATGCGGTCGATGCCTGGCGCGGTGCCGCCATGCGGCGGCGCGCCGTAGCGGAAGGCGTTGAGCATGCCGCCGAAGCGCGCCTCGGTTTCTTCGCGCGCATAGCCCGCGATCTCGAAGGCCTTGAGCATGACGTCGGGATCGTGGTTGCGGATGGCGCCGGAGGAAAGCTCCACGCCGTTGCAGACGATGTCGTATTGAAACGCCTTGAAGCCCAAGATCGTGTCGGCGTCATTGTTCGCGAGCGCCAGAAACTTGTCGCGGTCGAATTGCGGCATCGAGAACGGGTTGTGCGAGAAGTCGATGCGCTTGTCGTCCTCGTTCCACTCATACATGGGGAAATCGACGACCCAGCAGAATTTGAACGTGCCCTCCTCGATCAGTCTCAGTTCGCTGGCCGATGCCGCGTGCGCGCGGCCCCGGCGAGAGTGGCGGCGCGGCCCGCTTTGGCATCGGCCGAGAAGAACAGGGCGTCGCCTGACTTCACCTTTGCCCCGCTGGCCAGCGCTGCCAAAGCTTCATCGGCCAGGAATTTCGCGATCGGCCCTTTGCCGGCGAGCTTGCCGCCCTCCTCCTCGAACACGATGTAACCCAGCCCCGGCGCGCCCATTCGGTGCGCGCCCAGTCGTTGAGCTTGTCGAAGAAGCTGCGCGGCTGGGCGCCGGCACCGGGCGCCGGGATCGCGCGCACGGTCTTGCCCTTGAAGGCCTTGAAGGCGACATCGTCGCGGGCGAAGACGTCGCTCACATCGGCGATGACGATCGGATTGCGCAGGTCCGGCTTGTCGGTGCCGTAGCGAAGCATCGCCTCGCCATATGGGATGCGCGGGAACGGCAGCGGCGAACACGGTGCGGCCGTTCGCGAATTCCTCGAACACGCCGTGCAGCACCGGCTCGACCGCGGCGAAGACATCGTCCTGCGTGACGAAGCTCATCTCCAGGTCGAGCTGGTAGAACTCGCCGGGGCTGCGGTCGGCGCGGGCGTCCTCGTCGCGAAAGCAGGGCGCGATCTGGAAATAGCGGTCGAAGCCGGCCACCATGATGAGCTGCTTGAACTGCTGCGGCGCCTGCGGCAGCGCATAGAACTGGCCCGGATGCAGCCGCGACGGCACCAGAAAGTCGCGCGCGCCTTCGGGCGACGACGCGGTCAGGATCGGCGTCTGGAACTCGGTGAAGCCCTGCTCGATCATCCGTCTGCGGATGGATGAGATTACCTGGCTGCGCAGCATGATGTTGGCGTGCAGCTTCTCGCGCCGCAGATCGAGGAAGCGGTATTTGAGCCGCGTCTCCTCGGGATAGTCGAGATCGCCGAACACCGGCACCGGCAGCTCGGCGGCAACGGACTGCACCTCGATCTCCTCGATGCGGACTTCGATTTCGCCGGTGGCAAGTTCGCTTGTTGACGGTGTCGGCGCTGCGGGCGACCACGGGCCCCGTCACCGTCACCACCCATTCGGAGCGGCAGCGGTCGGCCTCGGCGAAGGCGGCCGAATCGGGCTCGACCACGCATTGGGTGACGCCGTAATGGTCGCGCAGGTCGATGAACACCAGCCCGCCATGGTCGCGCCGGCGGTTGACCCAGCCCGACAGCCGGACGCGCTGTCCGACCGCTTCGCCGCGCAACTGGCCGCAATTGTGGGTGCGATAGGCGTGCATGGAGACCCTCGAAAAAGGCCGGTATGTGGCGGTTCTGGCCGGTGCGGTCAAGCCCGGCCCGGCTGGGGGGCCGCAACACGGTCCGGCGGTTCCAGATTTGCCCGAATTCGGGCTGTTTTCGCGCACGGAAGGGCCCGAATCCGTTATAGCGATGCGATGGAGATCGTGGATTCCACCAAGGGCCTCAAGGCGCTGGCGGCCGAGCTTGAGGCCGCGCCTTACATCGCGCTCGACACCGAGTTCATGCGCGACCAGACCTACTGGCCGAAGCTCTGCCTGCTTCAGGTGGCCGCCCCCGGCGGCATCTCGGCAATCGTCGATCCGCTGGCCAAGGGCATCGATCTGACGCCGCTCTTCAAGCTCCTAAGGCCGAAGAAGATCGTCAAGGTCTTCCATGCCGCCCGCCAGGACATCGAAATCTTCCATCATCTGGGCAAGGTCATCCCCGATCCGCTGTTCGACACCCAGATCGCCGCCATGGTGTGCGGCTTCGGCGAGGCGGCATCCTACGAAACGCTGGCACGAAAGCTCGCCCATGCCGAGATCGACAAATCCTCCCGCTTCACCGATTGGAGCCGCCGGCCGCTTGACCGCGCGCCAGCTCGAATATGCGCTGGCGGACGTCACCCATCTCTGCGTGGTCTACGAGGCGCTGGCGAAGGAACTGAAACGCGAGGGCCGCCATGCCTGGGTCGAGGAGGAAATGGCGGCGCTGCAGGACCCCGAACTCTACCGGCTCGAACCGGCCGATGCCTGGAAGCGACTGAAGGCGCGCTACGCACAACAAGCGCTTTCTGGCGCTGCTGGCCGCCATCGCCGCCTGGCGCGAGCGCGAGGCGCAGGCCCGCGACATGCCGCGGAACCGCGTCATCAAGGACGAGGCGCTGCTCGAGATCGCCGCCCATCCGCCGGAGACGGCCGCCGAGCTCGAGCGCATCCGCGCGGTGCCCAAAGGCTTTGCCGCCTCCAAGCTCGCCAAGGGCCTGATGGAGGCCGTGGCGGCGGGACGCGAGGCCGAACCGCCCGAGCCGGAGGCGCGCGGCCAAGCCGCGGCGCAAGCGCGAGTCCTCGGCCTCGGCCATCGACCTCTTGCGGACGCTTCTCAAACTCAAGGCCGAGGCCGCCAATGTCGCCCCGCGCCTGATCGCCAACGCCGACGACATCGAACGCCTCGCCGCCCGCGAGGACGACGGCGTGGCCGCGCTCCACGGCTGGCGCGCCAAAGTATTCGGCAATGATGTCAAGGCACTTAGGGCAGGAAAGATCGCTCTGGCGCTGGAAAATGACGAAGCCGTAATCGTTGAGCTTGAAGACACAAATGATAAATGATGCTCCGTATACGACTGTTTCATGAATTTACGTGACTCTGGTCAGGATACGCGTGGGATACGTCGAGAGAATCTCTGTGCACCCACGCGCGAATAGGGAGCAAGCCGTCGGCAGATACGCGGCGACTTGATGCGACGCGATGAGCGAGCGCAAAGCAATAGACATCGAGGCGGAACCGGCGGTTTCCGCAATTCGGGGATCAGCGCCGTGGGCGCGATGCCCTGGGGCAGCCATGTCTTCGCCTTCTATGAGACCTTGGAAGACCTTCTCGACATCACGGTTGCCTATATCGAAGCCGGACTCGCGAACAATGAATGCTGTGTTTGGGCGGTATCGCCAGCCGGCCTGTACAAGGCGCAGCTCGCCCTCTCCGCCAGAATTCCCAACTACGCGGATTATGCCTCCCGCGGCCAGATCGAACTCGTCGACGGTCTGAGACGATACGCGACTGTCAACGACTTCGGCTTCGAACTGGTCAAGGCCCGATGGCAGCAGAAGCTCGATGAGACGCTGGCGCCGGTTATGACGGCCTCAGGATCAGCGGTAGCGTCTTTTGGAGCGCGGACGCCGATCGCGACCGTTTCGTCGCTTGCGAGGAGGCGATCCATCGGCTCTTCGGCGGCCAGAGGATCATCGCCTTGTGTACCTGTCCGCTGCGCAACTGCTGTGGGGCAGACATCCTGGACGTGGCCCAGACCAATCATTCGACCATTGCCCGGCGCAACGGCGAATGGGTGCTCGTGGCCACTCACGAACCTCCGGGGCCTGTTCACCTCGAAGGCGCACCAGCGGCAGAGATCGACCAGACACGAGCCCGGCAAGCTGACCCCGCGCGAGCGCCTGGTCCTGGACCAGATCGTCATGGGCGCCACCAGCAAGGAGACCGCGCGCGCGATCGGCCTGAGCCCCAGGACCGTCGAGCATTACCGCGCTAGCCATCATGAAGAAACTCGGGGCGAGGAACACCGCCGACCTCGTCCGCCGGATGACGCGCCAATAGCGCCAGCCCGAGCCGCAGCCCGGCATTCCCTATTTGCAGTTCTGCCGCTTCAGCTCCACGCGACGGTTCTTGAAGCGGTTGGCGTCGGTGGTGTTGGGTACCAGCGGCCTGGTATCGCCATAGCCATGGGTGGTGAGCCGCTCGCGGCCACGCCATGCGCCACCAGCCAGGCCTTCACCGCGTCGGCGCGGGCGCCGGACAGCTTCATGTTGTAGGCTTCCTTGCCGATATTGTCGGTGTGTCCGCCGACTTCGGCGCTGTAGGACGGATCGGATGTGAACAGCGCCAGAATCTGCTGCAGCACCGGCTCCGAATCCGGCCGCAGAGTCGATTTGTTGAAATCGAAATTCACGCCATAGATTTCCAGCGTGCAGGTCTTGGGCGGTGGCCCGCCGACTTCCATGCTGAGAAGACTGTAGTTTCCCGTCAACTCCTCGTTTCCGCTGGTGTGGGTGTAGACGTACCACATGTCGCCCAGCGGCGTCTTCTGGGTCAGCACCGCCTTGTAGACATCGTCCGGATCGCTCACCAGCTTGGCGCCGATGGCCTGGAGCGCGTTGACATAGTTCTTCTTCACGGTCAGCGCGGCGGGATCGCGCGTCTGGTCGGTGAGCGTGTAATTGACCTCCATGTAACGGCCGGCCAGCGTCTTCTTGCCGTCCGGCAGATCGAGCGTGATCTGATCCACATCGCGATAGCTGCAATCGGTCTGCTTGAAATAGTCGAACTGCTTCTTAAGCCAGGGCGGATCGGTGCAGTTCTTGCTGCCGGTCATGGGCGCGGTCATCGCCTGCGCCACCACTTCCTGAACGAACGGCGCCACGACGATGGTTGCCACGTTGTAGGAATCGGTCTCGTCGCCGTTTCCGCTGCCGTGGGTATAGACGTACCAGATCTCGTTGGTCGGCGTTTTTTGCATCAGCACGACATTGTTAGCGTCATCGGGCTCCGACATCAGCTTGGCTCCGATGGCTTCAAGCGCCTTCACATAGTTCTGCGCCACCGCTATCGCGGTCGGCGCCTTCTTCTGATCGGTGAGTTGATAGGTGACGGTGAGGCGCTTGCCGGCAACGGTCTTACTACCGTTGGCGAGTTCGAGATCGACGGAGTCCCAACCCTTGCCCTCGCAACTGTCGATCTTGAAGTAACTGAACTGCTGCTTGAGCCAGGGCGGGTTCGCGCATTTCTTGGGCTTGACGTCGAGCGCGCCCGTCATCGGCTGCGCCGCGACCTCCTGCGGCAGCGGCACGACATCGAGCGTCGTCAAGGTGTAGGAGGTTGTGGAAGCCTCGTTGCCGCTGCCGTGCTCATAGACGATCCATTCGTCGCCCTGCGCCGTCTTCTTCTCCAGCGTGACGTTGTAACCGCTCTTGGGATCGGTCATCGGTTTGGCGCCCGCTTTCATCGCCGCAGCGGCAAAGAAATTGCGCACTTCGTCGGCGCTGTGGTCCTTCGCGCCGTCCGGCAGTTGATAGTCCACCGTCGTACGACGGCCATAGACTTTCTTGGTGCCGTTGTCGGTCTCGGCATCGAGTTCCGCCCAGGCTCTCACCGTGCAGTCCTGGATGACGTAATTGGCGAAACGCTGCGAAGCCCAGGCCGGATCCTTGCACCCGGCGGCATCGGCCGCATGCGCCGCACCGGCCATCGCCACAGCCACAAAGACAGCCCCAGCGAGCGCCGCTGCACGCGAATATGCACGAACTCGAATTTTCATGGTCCCCTCGACATCGGCATGCGCGGATCGGCGCGCAACGCAACTTTCAATATTTGGCCCGCACACCATAGCTCTGGTTGCCCGGGGCAATATTACGAATTCATTACGGGTTGGGTTCAGGCGTCCCTGGGATCGGCGCCGCCGGTGGCCAAATCGTCGGGCTCGTTGGGATCATAGGGGTCCTCGTCGGGGGCCAGCATGTCCGACGGATTGGGCACGTCAAAGCCCGAGGGCGGCAGCGCTTCCAGGAAGCCGGCCGCCTTCAACTCGTCCATCCCAGGCAGATGGCTGACGCTCTCAAGCCCGAATTGGGCCAGGAAGGCTTCGGTGGTGCCGTAGGTGACCGGCCGGCCTGGCGTGCGCTTGCGGCCGCGGATCTTGACCCAGCCGACCTCCATCAACGCGTCGACCGTGCCCTTGAACACGGCGACGCCGCGGATGTCCTCGATCTCGGCGCGGGTGACGGGCTGGTGATAGGCGACGATGGCGAGCGTCTCGATCGCTGCGCGGGACAGGCGCTTCTGTTCCGGCTGCTCCTTGCGCAGCAGGAAGGCCAGATCCGGCGCCGTGCGGAATTGCCACTTTCCTGCGACGCAAACGAGGGTTACGCCGCGTTTCTCATAAATGCGCTCAAGCTCGGCGATGATCGCGGCGACATCCGTCCCCTCCGGCAACGATGTTGCCAGCGCCTTGATGTCCAGCGGCTCCGGTGAGGCAAACAGGAGCGCCTCCGTCATCCGCAGATGCTCGGGATCGACGCCGCTTTGGCCGGCATCGTCGCCCTCGGGAGTGGAGGATTCGGCAGACACCACGGACTCGGCCTCGTCGGCTGTGATTTCGGATTCGAGTTCGGCCAGGCGGACGACCCGGTTCATGACATACCCTCCATCGCGGGCGGCTGCACGCGGTCCCTCACGTAAATCTCCTCGAAGGGCGTGAGCTGGCGGATTTCCAGACGTCCGTCGCGCGCCAGTTCCAGGCAGGCGAGCAGCGTGCTGGCGGTGGCCGAGCGCCGCCGCATCCCTTGTGACCATTCGAGCGGCAGCAGGCTCGCAAGCGTGTTCCAGTTGCCGATCCGTCCCAGCATGCGCTCCAGGCGCTCGCGCGCCTCCTCGATCAACAGCACCGGCGCGTGCACGGGCCGGTAGGCTTTGCCCTTGGCCTTCTTGAGGCGCTGCGCCGAATAGGCCGTCAACAGATCGTAGAGCGAGTCGGTGTAGGTGCGCAGCTTGACGACGTTGACCGGCTCCGGCGCCCCGCGGGCGAAGACCTCGCGGCCCAGCCGGTCGCGGGCCATCAGCCGCGCCGCAGCCTCGCGCATCGCCTCCAGCCGCTGCAGCCGCCAGCGCAGGCGCGTGGCCATCTCGTCGGCCGTGGGCTCGCCGTCGGCGCCCGGCGGCAACGGCAAGAGCAGCCGCGACTTCAGATAGGCGAGCCAGGCCGCCATCACCAGATAATCGGCGGCCAGCTCCAGATTGAGCCGCCGCGCGTGCTCGATGAAATCGAGATATTGCTCGGCGAGCTTCAGCACCGAGATCTTGGCGAGGTCGACCTTCTGGGCGCGCGCCAGGCCAAGGAGAAGATCGAGCGGGCCCTCGAAGCCGTCGACGGCGACGACCAGCGCCTGATCGCGCGGGGGCGTGTCCAGCTCCGTGGAATCGAAATCGTCGGCCGCGATCTCGCTCATGCCACCGATCCGAGAAGCTCAGCGAGCCTGGCGGCCGCGCGCTTGGCGTCGAAGGAGGCCGGCGGGCCCAGCTGGGCGAGCGCCACCCGCGCCCGCTTGAGCGCGGGCCCTTCCAGCGGCTTGGCTTCCTCGGCCACTTCACGCATCTCCGCCATGTCACCGTTACAATGAAGCACGATATCGCAGCCGGCAAACAGGGCGGCCTTGGTACGCACAGAAATCGGCCCCGACAGCGCCTTCATCGAGATGTCGTCGGACACCAACAATCCCTCAAAGCCGATCTCGCCACGGATGACGTCGCGAATCACCTTGGGGCTGGTGGTGGCCGGGCGCTGCGAATCGATCGTGTCATAAACCACATGGGCAGTCATCGCCGCCGGACAATGATTGAGGCTGCGGAAGGTGACAAAGTCCGTCGCGCTCAGCTCCTCCTCGTCGGCATCGACCCGGGGAAGCGCGAGGTGGGAATCGGCCGTGGCGCGGCCATGGCCGGGAATGTGCTTCATCACCGGCAGTACGCCGCCCTCGATCATGCCTTCGATCACGGCCCGTCCGAGGTCGATGATGACGGCGGGTTCGGACGAGAACGCGCGGTCGCCGATCACCTCGTCGGCGCCCGCAACCGGTACGTCGAGCACCGGCGTGCAATCGACATTGATGCCCAGCGCCGTCAGATCGGCAGCGATCAGGCGGGCATTGAGATAGGCGGCCTCACGGGCGGCCTCCGGGTCGCCGCCATGCAGCACACCGAAGCGGGCGGCGGCGGCCCGCGCCGGCCAATGCGGCGGCCTCAGCCGGGCCACACGGCCGCCCTCCTGGTCGATCAGCACCGGCGCGGCAGGATCGTCCACCGTGGCGCGCAATTGGCCGATCAGCGCCCGCAGCTGCTTGGGCGTGCCGATATTGCGGCCGAAGAGAATGAATCCCCAAGGTTGGGCGTCCCGGAAAAAGGCACGCTCGTCGGCGCTCAGGCGCCGACCCGCGCAGCCGTAGATCGCCCGCATGCGCATGCCCTGCCCCACGCTTGTCTTAGCGCTTGGCGACGAAGCAGCCGCCGCCGTCGGCCTTCAGCTTGTCGCAGAAGGTGGAGGCGGCGTCCTTGTCGGCGAAGGAGCCGACGCGCAGCCGGTACCACACCCCCTTGGCGCCGAGATCGGCCTTCTGGATATCGGGCGCATCGTTGGTAACGAGCGCGTGCCTGTGCGCGTAAGCCGCCCATGCCGCCCTGGCAATGTCTTCGGTCTTGTAGGCGCCGATCTGCAGCACAAAGGCGCCCGACGCCGCCGCAGCAACCTTGGCAGGCGCCGGCTTGGCAGGCGGGGGCACGGCCTTCACCGGTTCTGCCTTGGCGACCTTGACCGGAGCCGGCTTGGCGGCAGCCGCTTCCGTCTTGGCTGGCACCGCCGGCTCTGCGGCTTCGCTCGCCGGCGGCTTTGCGGCCGGGACGGCGTCTTCCGCCCCGCTCTGCCCGGTGCTGCTTTCGGCGCTTTCGGCGGGCGCGCTTTCGTCCGCGGCAGGAGCCGGCTGCTCGTAGATCTTCAGCCCCTGATAGGGCGTCTTGCCGCCGGGATTTTCCGGCGCCGTGCGCACCGGACCGTTCTCGGCGGCGATCACCTGCGGCGCGCCCGCGCGGCCGTTCTCCAGCCCGCGCTGATAGGCAAGCCAGACCACGCCGCCGAACGCCGCCAGCACCAGCAGCGCGATCACGATCAGCAGCGGAAGGCGCGAACCTTCCTCTTCCAGATCGTCTTCTCCGCCGTCGAACACGCCGATGTCGTCCGACGGCGGCTCATAGACGCCGGGCTCATATTTGGCCATGGGCAACTCCGTCGAATCTGATCGCCGCAAACCTAGCACCCGGGGAGGTCGAATCACGACTCCACGCGCTCAAAGCGCGATTTGGGTGTGGAAGACCCGTGCATATTCCGTCAAAGCGTAAGTGTCCGTCATGCCGGCGATATAATCGCGCACCGCCGATACGGTGGCCGCGTCCTTCGGCCCGCCGCAGAGAACCGCCCAGTCCGGCGGCATCAGCGCCGGATCCCCGGAAAGGGCAGAAAACAACGCGGCCACGACCTCCTTGGCGCGCCCCATCGGCTGGATGACGCGCGGGTGGCGGTACATGTGGGCGAACAGCCAGGACTTGAGCGCCACGATCCCGGCCTCCATGGACGTCGTGAAGCCGGCCGTGGGCCCGCGATGGCCGCGGACGGCGGCGGCCGATTCGGGGGCGGCCGCTTCGAGCCGGGTCCGCGTCTCGGCCAGGACATCGGCCACCATCGCACCCATCAGCCTACGGACGATTTCGCCGATCAGGCGCCCGAGATCAATCGCGCCATAGCGCGCCGAGCACGTCGCGGACATGGGGGCCGGCAAGCGGCGCCTCGGCGAGACCGGCCGGGGTGAACAGGCCCGCGCGCAGGCCGTCGTCGATGTCGTGATTGACATAGGCGATGTCGTCGGAGAGCGCGGCGATCTGGGCTTCGAGGCCGGGCCAAGTTGCAAGTTCGAGCTTCCAGCGGGCGTTGAAGGACGCGATCGGGCCGGGAATGGGTTTCTTCGCAGCCGTGATGGGACCGTTGTGCTTGACCAGGCCCTCAAGCGTTTCCCAGGTCAGATTGAGGCCGTCGAAATCGGCATAGCGGTGTTCGAGCTGGGTGACGAGCTTCAAGCGCATGGGCGTTGTGATCGAAGCCGCCGAACGCCGCGGTCGCCGCGTTCAGCGCTTCCTCGCCGGCATGGCCGAAAGGCGTGTGGCCGAGATCATGGGCGAGCGCCAGCGCCTCGGCCAGATCCTCGTCCAGCGCCAGCACGCGCGCGAGGCTGCGGGCGATCTGGGCCACTTCCAGCGAATGGGTCAGGCGCGTGCGGTAATAGTCGCCTTCATGCTCGACGAAGACCTGGGTCTTGTGCTTGAGGCGGCGAAAGGCGGCGGAATGGATGATGCGGTCGCGGTCGCGCTATAGCAGGTCCGTGTCGGGCTTTCGGGCTCGGCATGGAAGCGGCCGCGGCTGGCGGCCGGGTCGCGTCGCATAGGGCGCGCGGGCGGCAGGGGCCTGAAAAATCGGGCCCAGAAGCCGGCCCGGCGGTGAATTCGTGACCTCCACGGCCTTTGCTCCCGTCCTCTCAAGCACTACATAAGAGAGGTGACCCCTTCACGCAAAGGAACGCCATGAGCGTCGAGACGGCGGAACCCGTGACAGTGTCGGCCCGCGCCGCCAAAAGGATCGCCCAAATCCTCGCTTCGGAGCCGGCGACGATGATGCTGCGCGTGGCGGTGACCGGCGGCGGCTGCTCGGGCTTCCAATACAGCTTCGCCCTCGACGACGCCAGGATGGACGACGACCTGGTGATCGAGCGGGGCGGCGCCACCGTGCTGATCGATCCGATGTCGCTCGATTTCCTCAAAGGCGCCGAGATCGACTTCACCGACGATCTGATCGGCGCGGCCTTCAAGGTCAACAATCCGAACGCGGCATCCTCCTGCGGCTGCGGGACGAGCTTTTCGGTCTGACCGCGGCAGCGAGAGATGAAGCTCGCCACCTGGAACGTCAATTCGATCAAGGCGCGGCTCGAAGCCGTGACGGCGTGGCTGAAAGAGGCCGAGCCCGACCTGCTGTGCATGCAGGAGATCAAATGCACCGACGATACCTTCCCGGCCGCCGCCTTCGAAGACCTCGGCTACAACTGCGCCGTTCACGGCCAGAAGACCTATAACGGCGTCGCCATTCTATCGAAGCGGCCGCTCGAAGACGTCACCCCTCGTCTTCCCGGCGACGACAGCGATGATCACGCGCGCTACATCGAGGCCGTCATCCCCGTGAAGACAGGGGTGGTGCGCGTGGCCTCGATCTACGCGCCCAATGGCAACCCCGTGAACTCCGACAAATTCGCCTACAAGCTCGAATGGCTGGCGCGGCTGAAGACCCACGCCAAGAAGCTGCTCAAGCTCGAAGAACCGCTGGCGCTGATGGGCGATTTCAACGTCATCCCGACGCCCGACGACTGCTACGATCCCAAGGCCTGGGAGAACGACGCGCTGTTCCAGCCGGAGTCGCGGGCCGCATTGCGCGCCATCGAATATCTGGGCTTGACCGACGCCTTCCGCGCCTGCCACGCCGAGACCCATCAATACACCTTCTGGGACTATCAAGCCGGCGCCTGGGCCAAGGATCATGGCATCCGCATCGACCACATCCTGCTCACGCCGCAGGCTGCCGATCATCTGAAGGCCAGCGGCATCGACAAGAAGGTGCGCGGGCACGAAAGGCCCTCCGACCACGTGCCGGTGTGGTGCAAGCTGGCGCTATAGATCGAGTTTTTCCTGGCCAAAATCGCGATCGAAGATGGCTTCGAGGCTGGTCAGGTTCATCCCGTGCTTGACGTAGTTGTAAGGCGTCAGGTTGACCGCCTTGATGAGCACGCGCTCAATCTGCGGAAACGGCCGGCCGCTGTGGCCCGGCGCCATGTCGAAATCGAGCACATTGATGCAGCCGGTGTCCTGTTCGAAGGCCCCGGTGGCAGCAAGGCCGGCGCCGGCCGCCCAGGACAGGATCAGCCGGTTGATGCCTTCATGGCTGACGACGAGAACCTGCCGCCAGTCGGGACTGGCGAGCAAGCTCTGCAACACCGCGACTGCGCGCGCCTGCGCCGCGCCGAAAGCCTCGCCGCCTTCCAGCATGGTTGCGCCCTCTTCGGCGGCACGGGCGAACTGGAACGCCATGATTGCGCCCAGGTCCTTGCGGCTGGCGAGCATTTCCTTCGGCCGACCGGTCTGGATCTCGACCAGATTGGGCTCGATGTCGAGGGTGGGCGGCGCGGCAAGTTGCTCCAGTATCAACTCGGCGGTCTCGCGCGTGCGCGGCAGGCCGGAGCATAGCGCGCGGTCCAGAGCGACATTGGCAAAGGCGCGGGCCGCCGCCAGTGCCTCCATGCGGCCCCGCGGGCTCAGCGCGACCTCGTGGAAGCTGCGCGTGCGCATGACTTCGGTCTCGAGATAATCGACATGGCCATGGCGCATCAAATAGATGCGGCGGCGGCCAGTCGTGCCAGGCAGCGCATTCACCGCCCGGCAACCCACAACGATTGCATCATATCCAACAGGTCCCGCTTGCAGCGATCCCTGTCATACCCGGGCTGCGGAGAGAGGTAAACAGCACCGCGCCTTGCGGACAGCACGCAAACATCGTCCACAAAAGCCATGCAGCCGAAGCTTGACGCTATGCCGCGTCCGCGATGACACGGTTGCGGCCTTCGCGCTTGGCGCGATAGAGCGCCTGGTCGGCGCGGTGGAGCAGCGCATCGGCGCTGTCCATATGGCCTTCGGAACCGGCGATGCCGATGGAGATGGTCACGTTCGCCTTGCCGGGGGCGCGGCTGATGACGAAGGGATTGGCCTCGACGCTCTTGCGCAGGCGTTCGGCCACCGCATAGGCGAAGGCGATGTCGGTATCGGGCATCACCACCACGAATTCCTCGCCGCCATAGCGGCAGGCCAGATCGATGCCGCGCACGTTGGCGGCGATGCGGCCGGCGAAATCGCGCAGCACCTCGTCGCCGATATCGTGGCCATAGGTGTCGTTGACCGACTTGAAGTAGTCGATGTCCATGATCAGGAATGCGATCGGCTTGCCCGAGCGATGGGCGCTGGCGATCAGCGTGTCGAGATGGCGGCTCATATAGCGGCGATTGTGCAGACCGGTGAGCTGGTCGGTGATCGCCATCTCCAGGCTGAGCTGCACATTGTGGCGAAGGCGGTCGGCATAGCGCTTCTTGCGAAGCTGCGTGCGCACCCGCGCGATCAGCTCGTTCTTGTCCACCGGCCGCGACAGATAATCGTTGACGCCCATTTCGAGGGCCTGCGTCAGCTTGCGGCGGTCGCCGTCGCTGACGATCACGAGGATGGGCACGTTGCGGCCCTCCGGCAGCGAACGCAGCTGCGAGCACAGTCTGAGCCCGTCGAAGCTGCGCAAGCCCAGGCTGACGACGATCAGGTCATAGTCGCCGCCGCGCACGCGCACGATCGCCTCTTCGAAACTGTCGACCGCTGCGACGTCGTGCGTTGGCACGAGCGCGGCCTCGAACCAGGCCACCGATTCCGGGCGATCCTCGATGATGAGGATGCGGCCGGCCATATCGCCGTCGGCCAGGCCTTCTGCGGGATCGACCAGGCCCATATTCTGGCCGGTCGTCCTCGCGCATGCGCAGCTCGTCGGTCATCATCTTGAGCCGCACCAGGCTGCGCACGCGCGCGAACAGGGCGGCATCGTCGACCGGCTTGGTCAGGAAATCGTCGGCGCCGGCTTCCAGCCCGGTGACGCGGTCGGACGGCTGGTCCAGCGCCGTGACCATGACGACCGGCACATGCGCGGTCTTGGGATTGGCCTTGATGCGGCGGCAGACTTCGAAGCCGTCCATGCCCGGCATCATGACGTCGAGCAGCACGATATCGGGCGCGTGCTCGTCGATCCGCTCGAGCGCATTCCTTGCCGCTGTAGGCGGTGACGACCTCGAAATACTCGGCCGTCAGCTTGGCTTCCAGCAGTTTGACGTTGGAGAGGATGTCATCGACGACCAGAACGCGCGCCGTCATGGCGTGCCTATCCTATGAATCTGCGCACGGTTTCGAGAAAGCTCGCGACCGAGATCGGCTTGGAGATATAGGCTTCGCAACCGCCCTGGCGGATCACCTCTTCATCGCCCTTCATGGCGAACGCGGTGACGGCGACCACGGGAATCGCTCTTCAGTGTCTCGTCTTCCTTCAGCCATTTGGTGACTTCGAGGCCCGAGACTTCGGGAAGCTGGATGTCCATCAGGATGAGGTCGGGATGATGCTCGCGCGCGATGTCGAGCGCCTCCATGCCGTCCTTGGTCTGCAACGTATGGTACCCTTGGGCGTCCAACAGATCGTGGAAGAGCTTCATGTTGAGCTCGTTATCCTCCACGATCAGCACGGTCTTTGCGGCAACATCCATCACTTGACTCTCCAAGGCGCCCACGCGCCCAATCGCTCAGCCGGCTTGTCAGCTTGCCACATCGGAAGGCTGGTCCGGGCCAAGGGCGGGCGCCTGGAGGCGAAGCCGCCGTTGCGTCGGCATTTTGCGCAGTATGTGGTTGAAACCATTAACGCTCCCTTGACGATTGGCAGTAGCAATGAACGCGGCTTCCGCCGAAATTGTGGCCTTTAAGGCGCTGGCCTTCCTGACAAAATTGCCGCAGGCGGTGGCCCGCTTCGAGGCGGAGACGGGCGTGGAGCTCTTAATCTTTCGTAATCGCGCCGAAGACCCCGAATTTCTTGCCGCCGTGCTCGATTTCATGGCCACCGACGAGGCGTTGGCGCGGGCGTTTTGCGGCGAAGAATTGCTTCCGCCAGCCGTTCTGCAGCTTGCCCGCCGGGCGCTGCCGGGCGCCGCGCCCGAGCAGTAAAGCGCGTTCGGGGCCGGACATGCGAATCGGCATCGACCTCGGCGGCAGCAAAATCGAGATCCTGGCGCTCGGCGACGACGGCCACCCGCTCCTGCGCGAGCGCGTCGCCGCGCCGCGAGGCAATTACGAAGCCACGGTCCGCGCCATCGCCGGGCTGGTGCAGAACGCCGAAACCATGCTGGGCCGGCGCGGCAGCGTCGGCATCGCAATACCGGGCACGCTGAGCCCGGTCACGGGCCTCGTCAAGAACGCCAATTCGACCTGGCTCAACGGGCGGCCGCTCGACCGCGATCTCGAAGCCGCGCTTGGCCGGCGCGTGCGGCTGGCCAACGACGCCAATTGCTTCGCGCTTTCCGAGGCGAGCGACGGCGCGGCCCGCGGCGCCGATGTCGTTTTCGGCGCGATCCTGGGCACGGGCGTGGGCGGCGGCATCTGCGTCGGCGGGCGCGTGCTCGCCGGTGCCCACGCCATCGCCGGCGAATGGGGCCACAATCCCCTGCCCTTCCCGCGCGACGACGAACGGCCGGGGCCCGAATGCTATTGCGGCAAGTATGGCTGCATCGAAACCTGGTGCAGCGGGCCGGCGCTCGAACGCCAATACGGAGCGCGCAAGGGGACGCAGTTGAGCGCGGCGGAGATCGCGGCGCGCGGCGGCCATGATTTCGATCTCTACCTGGACAGACTTGCGCGGGCGCTGGCCGGCGTCGTCAACATCCTCGATCCCGATGTGATCGTGCTAGGCGGCGGGCTTTCCAATATCGATGCGCTTTATGCCGAGCTTCCCACCCGCGTCGAGGCTTACGCCTTCGCCCCGGAAGGCCTCGCGAACATCGTCAAGAACCTGCACGGCGATTCGAGCGGCGTGCGCGGCGCCGCCTGGTTGTGGCCGCTTCACGACGTGCCCCACGGGCTTCCCCAATGAGCGCATTCTGCCGCGACTGTCTGGCCGATGCGGGCGAAGGCGCGCCGCGTTGCAAGGCCTGCGGCAAGCGCCACATCGTTTCGCATCCCGAGCTTGACACGCTGTCGCTCGCCCATCTCGATTGCGACGCCTTCTTTGCGGCCATCGAGAAGCGCGACAACCCTTCGCTGATCGACAAGCCGGTGATCATCGGCGGCGGCAGGCGCGGCGTCGTTTCGACGGCGTGCTACGTCGCGCGCATTTCCGGCGTCAAATCCGCCATGCCGATGTACCAGGCGCTGAAGCTGTGCCCGGGCGCCGTCGTCATCCGCCCCAACATGGCCAAATATGCCGAAGCTGGGCGGGCGGTGCGCGCGGCAATGCGGGAGCTGACGCCGCTGGTCGAGCCGCTGTCGCTCGACGAAGCCTATATCGATCTTGCCGGCACCGAACGCCTGCACGGGCTTTCCCGGCCAAGACCATGGCCAAACTCATCCTGCGCATTCAAAAGGACATCGGCATCAGCGCCTCGGTGGGCCTCAGCTACAACAAGTTCCTGGCCAAGCTCGCCTCCGATCTCGACAAGCCGCGCGGCTTCGCGGTGATCGGCCGCGCCGAGGCGATATCGTTCCTGCGCGACAAGCCGATCGGCTTCATCCGCGGCGTCGGCGCGGCGACGGCGGCCAAACTGGCCAAGGACGGCATCACGCGGATTTCGCAAATTCAAGATTCCGATGCCACCGCGCTCGCCAAGCGCTACGGCAATACCGGGCTGTGGCTCTACCGTATGGCCAACGCCCAGGATAGCCGCGCCGTCGATCCCCAATCCGAGATGAAAAGCATTTCGAGCGAGACCACGTTCGAGACCGACATCTTCGATTTCGAGACCTTGGAACACATCCTGTGGGATCAGGCCGAGCGCGTCTCGGCCCGCGCCAAGGCGGCCGAGATGGGCGGACGCACGGTCACGCTCAAGCTCAAGACCGCCGGCTTCAAAACCCGCACGCGCAGCGTCTCACTGGAAGCACCGACACAACTGGCCGACCGCATCTTCCGGCTGGCCCGGCAGGCCTTGGTACGCGAGGCCGATGGCACCGCGTTTCGGCTCTTGGGCGTCGGAATCTCAAATCTCGCACCCGCCGAATACTGCGATCCGCCCGATCTTGTCGATGACGGCTCGGGCAAGCGCGCCGCCGCAGAGCGCGCCATGGACAAGGTGCGCGACAAGTTCGGCCGCGAGGCGGTCGGGAAGGGACGCAGCATGAAACCCGCCGCACCTGTGCCTGCTTCGACCAAGCGGCGCTAATCGTTTTCACTGTGCCGGACGAGCGCACCATAAAGATCGGGGCGGCGGTCGCGGAACAGGCCCCAGCTTGCGCGCATCTTCGCCACTTCGTCGAGATCGAAGCGGGCCGCGATCACGCCCTCTTCGTCGCGGCCAAGTTCAGCGGCGATGGCGCCGGTCGCATCGGCGATGAAGGAGGAGCCGTAGAAGGTCAGCTCCCCCGCCTGCCCTTTCTCTGCGCCGATACGGTTGGCTGCCACCAGCGGCATGTAGTTCGCGCCGGCATGACCTTGCATGACACGCCGCCAGTGATCGCGGCTGTCGATGGGCGGGGCCGGCGGCGGCTCGCTGCCGATCGCGGTCGGGTAGAGCAAGGCTTCCGCGCCCATCAGCGCCATGGCACGGGCTTCTTCCGGGAACCACTGGTCCCAGCAGATGCCGGCGCCGAGCGCACCGAAGCGCGTGTCCCAGACCTTGAAGCCGGTATCGCCGGGCGTGAAGTAAAATTTCTCCTGATAGCCGGGCCCATCGGGGATGTGCGATTTGCGGTAGAGGCCCATCACCGCGCCGTCGGCATCGACCATGGCCAGCGAATTGAAATAAGCGGGGCCCGCGCGCTCGAAGAAGCTGACCGGCAGCACCACGCCCAGTTCCTTGGCCAGCTCCGCCATCTCCGCGATCAGCGGATTGCCTTCGAAGGGCCGGGCTAGCGCGAAATGCTCGGCCGACTGGTCCTGGCAGAAATAGGGCGTCTCGAACAATTCCGGCAGCAGCACCACATTGGCGCCATCTCCGGCCGCGGCACGAACCATCGCCTTGGCCTTGGCGATGTTGGCGTCGCGATCCCAGGAACAGGCGAATTGTGTGGCCGCGAATGCAACCTGCCTCATCGCCCGACCGGCTCCTGCTGCGTGATGCAATGGATGCCGCCGCCGCCCTCGACGATGTCGAGCGCATCGACCTGGAGGATGTCGCGGCCCGGGAAGCAATCGGCGAGCACGGCGCGGGCCCCTTCATCGTTCGGATCGTCGAAGGACGGCATCACCACCCCGCCATTGGGCAGATAGAAATTGACGTAGCTGGCCGCGAGAAGCCGGCCGCGGCCGTCGCGGCGCTCTTCACTCGGCTGAACGATCTCGACGATCTCGAAGGCGCGGCCTTCGGCGTCGCGGGCCTGGCGTAGGCGGTGGACCGCTTCCATCACCGGCTCGTAATCAGGATGCGACTTGAACGCGGGAATGCCGACGATGAGGCGGGCGGGCGCGGCGAAACAGGCGATGTTGTCGACATGGCCGTCGGTTTCCGCGTCCGCGAAGCCTTCGCCCAGCCACAGGATTGTCTGCGCGCCCGTGAACAGCATAAGCAGGTCCTCGACCTCATCGCGGCCGAGCCCGGGATTGCGATTGGGGTCGAGCAGGCATTGCTCGGTCGTGATCAGCGTGCCCTCGCCGTCGACATGGATGGCGCCGCCCTCGCACACCAGCGGCGCGGCATAGGCCGGCACATGGGCCCAGTTCATGACGCGGGTGGCGAACTGCGCGTCGTCGTCATAAGGCAGATATTTTTCGCCCCAGGCATTGAACCGCCATTGCACGCCGGCCACCGCCTCGTTCGGACCGATAACGAAGGTCGGTCCGGAATCGCGCGCCCAGGAATCGTCGAGTGCCGTTTCGAATATCTCCGTCTTGCCGGCGCAGGCGAGCTTGGCTTCGGCGACATCCTGCGGGCGCACCGCCATCACCACCGGCTCGAAGGCGGCAATGGCGCGGGCGACGCGCGCGACCGCCTGCTTGCCGCGCAACAGACCGTCGGCGCCGCCCCAGGCTTCGGCGCGGCACGGCCAGCACATCCATGTGCGCGCATGCGCCGACCATTCCGCGGGCATGCGATAGCCGTCGCGTGCGGGACAGGGATTTTCGGCGCCAAGCCGTCTGATCATGAGCCTTCTATAGCCGTTCGCGCAGGCGCACGTGAACCCCAATTGTCGCGGGGCTCGCCTCTCGATTCCGCAGCGCACACGAACTAGGTTCGTGAGAGTCGCCGCCGACCGGAGAACGATATGACCGGATTGATCGACGCCCGTTTGAAGGAACTCGGCATTTCTCTTCCCGAACCGCCCAAGCCCGTTGCCTCCTATGTGCCCTATGTGGTGAGCGGCAAGCAGGTGTTCATCTCCGGCCAGGTGCCGATGGAGGGCGGCAACCTCAGATATATCGGCACCGTCGGCAAGGACCTGTCGCTCGAAGGCGGCAAATCGGCAGCGCGGCTTTGCGCGATCAACGTGCTGGCGCAGCTCAAGGCGGCGGCGGGCGGCGACCTCGACACGGTCAAGCGCTGCATCCGGCTGGCGGTGTTCGTCAATGCGGTGCCGGAATTCGCCCAGCATCCCGAGGTCGCCAACGGCGCTTCCGACCTGATGCTGGAGGTGTTCGGGGACGTGGGCAAGCATGCGCGTGCGGCGGTGGGCGCGGGCTCGCTGCCGCGCAACGTGGCGGCCGAAGTCGAAGCGGTGTTCGAACTGGCGTGAGCAAGAACGAGGTGATCGCGCGGATTGCAGGCGCGGCGGCCCAGATCGGCGCCGAGGCGTGGAACGCCTGCGCCAACCCAGAGGGCCGCGCCGATCCACACCCCTTCACCCGGTATGAATTCTTTGCGGCGATCGAGGAAACCGGTTGTGCGGCGCCGCGGACCGGCTGGCAGCCCGCGCATGTCGTGGTCGAACGCGGCGGCGCGATCGCCGGCATCATGCCGCTCTACGTCAAGAGCCACAGTCGCGGCGAATATGTGTTCGACTGGGGCTGGGCCGACGCCTTCGAGCGCGCAGGTGGCGCCTATTACCCCAAGCTGCAATCGGCGGTGCCGTTCACCCCGGTCACGGGGCGCAGGCTTCTGGTCGCGGCCGGTGCGCCATTGGAGGAGACGCAGAACGCGCTGCTCGGCGCCGGTGCCGCGGCGGTCGAGCAATTGGGGGCCTCTTCGCTCCACATCACCTTCATGACCGAAGACGAATGGAAGGCGGCCGGCACGCTCGGCTTCCTGCAGCGCACCGACCGGCAGTTCCACTGGATCAACCATGGCTACAAGAGCTTCGACGAGTTCCTGGGCGAGTTGTCCTCCTCCAAACGTAAGAATCTGCGCAAAGAACGCGCCGCCGTGCGCGAGGCCGGCATCGAATTCGACTGGCTCACCGGGGCGAACATCACTGAGACCGACTGGGACCATTTCTTCGCCTTCTACGTGGACACCGGAAGCCGCAAATGGGGCCAGCCCTATCTTTCCCGCGAATTCTTCAGCCGCATCGGCGAGGGGCTGGGCGAGCAGGTGCTGCTGGTCATCGCCAGGCGCGGCGGCCGGCCGATTGCGGGCGCGCTCAATCTGTTCGGCGGGGGCACGCTCTTCGGGCGCAACTGGGGCGCGACCGAGTATGTGCCGTTCCTGCATTTCGAGACCTGCTATTACCAGGCGATCGACTTCGCCATTGCCCATGGGCTTTCGCGCGTGGAGGCCGGCGCCCAGGGCGAGCACAAATTGCTGCGCGGCTACATGCCGGTGCCCACCTACAGCGCCCACTTCATCGCCCACAAAGGCTTGCGCGACGCCATCGCCGATTTTCTCGCCCAGGAGCGCGAAGCGGTGGCCGAAAACATCGAAATCCTGGCCGAACACGGCCCGTTCAAGAAGGGCTGAGCGGTTGGTGGCCGCGGCGCGCTGCGCTACGCTGCACATTGCGGCCATGACAATCTTTGGAACGCCGATGACCTACGATCCCGACAACATCTTCGCAAAGATTCTGCGCGGGGAAATTCCGTGCGTGAAAGTGTTCGAGGACGAGAAAATTTTTTCCTTCATGGACGTCATGCCCCAGGCCGAGGGCCACACGCTGGTAATCCCCAAGGAGCCGGCCGAGGACATGCTGGACCTTTCGCCACAGGGCGCGGCGGCGCTGATCCTGGCGACGCAGAAAATCGCGCGCGCTGTGAAAAAAGCGCTTTCGCCGCCGGGCCTGATGCTGTTTCAATTGAATGGAGCGGCCTCCGGGCAGAGCGTGTTCCATGTGCATTTCCACATCGTGCCGCGCTATGCCGGGATAGACCTGCATCTTCACGCCCGCGACATGGCCGATCCCAAAACGCTTGAACCCATCGCCGCCAAAATCCGGAGCGCGTTATGATCCTCGAATACGCCAATCTCTCGGTGAAGCCCGACCAGACGGAGGAATTCGAGCGGACCGTCGCCCAGGTCCGCCACCTGTTCGAACCCATCGACGGCTTCCGGCGCCTGGAATTGCGGCCCTCGATCGAAACCGAAGGCCGGTATCTCTTGCAGGTGTGGTGGGACAGCCTGGAGGCGCACACCGTCATTTTTCGCAATTCTCCCCAATTTCAGGAATGGAGGGCGGCGCTGTATCACTTCTATGAGGCCCCGCCGCAGCTCGAGCATTACGGCGACCCACTCTAAACAGGCGGGCTGCGCGGCGGCTGACTTTTGCGGGGATGTAGCTCAAATGGGGAAAGCAGCGTCACGCTTCAAGGGGGGACGCGAAAATTTTTTCCAAGCCGCTTGGCGGAAGGGCGGCCGCATCCCATCTGTGGTGGGCTGACAATGCCCGGGACGGGACCAAGATGATGTATCTGCTCGCGATTTTCTGCTCGCCGCTGGCGCTGCTGTTCATCGGCAAGCCGTTCCAGGGGCTGTTCAACCTGATCCTTTATGTGCTTTCGATCGTCTGCTGGCTGACGATCATATTCTTTCACGCCGGCTTCGTGCTGTGGGCGCTGGCTTTGCTGCACGCCGCACTCGCCATCCACACCGCCCATGAAGACCGCCGGGCCCAGATGATCGCCGAGGCGATGCAGCGGCGGGGGTAGGCCTTCGGCAGCACTTGAATGTAATGCAAAATTGCATTACAGTGACCCTGCGTGCGCAGGAGCCCAACGCCATGACCATTCTGACCGTCACAGTCCGGGGTCAGGTCACGTTCCGCAAGGATGTGCTGCAACATCTCGGTATCCGGCCCGGTGACAAGATCGAACTGCAAAAGCTTCCGGATGGCCGGGTGGCCCTGAAAGCGGCGCGGCCCAAGGGCACAATCGAGCGCTTTGTGGGCATGTTGTCGGGCAAGAGCAAAAAAGTCGCGACACTGGAAGAGATCAAAGACGCCGCGGCTTCCGGCTGGTCGGGGCGGCGGTGAAGATCACCGCCGACACCAACGTGCTCGTGCGCGCGGTGATGCGGGACGACGAAAAGCAAGCGCGCGCCGCGGCGAAAATTCTGAAGGATGCGGAAATCATCGCCGTGCCGCTGCCCTGCCTGTGCGAACTGGCCTGGGTGCTACGCCGCGTCTATAGCCTGACCCAGGCGGACATCTGTGCTGCAATCGAGGTGCTGCTTGAGGCGGCCAACGTCGTCGCCGACCGCGTGGCTGCGGAGGCCGGCCTGACAATCCTGAGAGCCGGCGGCGATTTCGCCGACGGCGCGATCGCCTATGAGGGCCAATGGCTCGGCGGCGAGACCTTCGTCTCCTTCGACAAAGAGGCCGTGTCCCTCCTCGCCGCGCAAGGCATCGAGACGAAGCTGCTCACGTAATTGCCGAGGCGATGCGGGGACGGGCCTGATAACCAAGTCCCACCCTCCCCTTGAGGGGAATTATCACCTTGACATAGCACCTACTAGGGGTAGAGCCTCGCCCTGTCCTGTACGCTATGATAGCGGGACGGGGACCGGGTACACCAATGCTCTGGACGGTCGAAGCTGTGGACGCCTTCGTGGCGGCGCATAAGACCTTGGTCGGCGACGGCGGTTGGGTATGTGACCCAAACGAGGATCAATGTCGCCTCAAATACACGATAGCCATGGACGGCGTACCGACAGCCTCGACACTCGAAATAATCGACTTCCCGCTGGACACGCCGCGTTCCTTCACCATCACCGTAAATCTGCCGCCATGCGTCTGGCGGCTCGACTTTGATGCGCCACCGAAGGGGCACACAAATGATGTACCGGAAGGGCACGAATGCCCGCGCTATGTGCGTGGGCCACACTATCATCCGTGGGCGCTAAACCGCCAGTTCCACACAGGAAAGCGTCCGCCAGAGGAATTGCCATTGGCGCTTCCCCTGTCGCCGGCGATCAAATCCTACAAATCGGCCTTGGACTGGTTTTGCTCTGAGACTGAAAATCATATTCGCGAAAAACCAGCTACCAGAGCTGCCGCCTCGCGGGAGGCTCATATGAATCTTACGCAGCATATCTCTTCGGCCTTCGCGCCAGTCCCGGACGCAGATGGTGTCTTGGTGCCTACGCCGATTCTCTACCCCTCCAATGGAAATGTCGTCGTTCACGTTAGCGGTGGTTCGCGCACCTGCGTCGTTTCGGATCGTGGCGACGCCTTGCGCAATGCGCGCGCGCACGCCGTTGAGATTCCCAATATCGATCACTGGTTGACCCTATCTTTGCGAGGCTCGTCCCTCCGTGGTGTCAGCGGACAAATCACGAGTAGTGAAATGAAATTGGAAGATGTATTCTCTGGTATCGCGCTTGTTGCACGCGCTGCATCAGATGCAGTTCGCTACGCGATAGAGCATTACAAAAGATCGGATGAAACCATTTACGACCGCACCTACAGGGAACTGACAGCCCGTTTCGGCGCGCCGAATGTATCGCGACAAACGACCGCGATTGGTGCCAGCAATAGGAACTACCATTTCGATTTCGCCGCACCTATTGGCGCGCGTCTTTTGTTGATCGATACCGTTCTACCGAATGCCAATTCGGTGAACGCTAAGGCCATTGCGCATATTGATGTAGGCAATCTAAAGGAAAAGTCACCGTTCCACTCGATTGTCTATGACGCGGATGCGGACTGGGATGCATCAGACATCAACCTACTGCAAAGCGCTGCGCAGCTTCTCCCGGTGGGACGCTTATCGAAAGAATTGGGGCGCTATGAAAAGCTCAACTAAGAAGTCGCCTAAGCCGACTCCGAAGGATGTCCTTCCAGATGCTCACGAACGTTTTGAGCGCGCGGTTGATATTGCCGTGGCGACGAAGCCGATTCATAAGCCGAAGAAGAAAGCGCGCTAAAGCAGCTACTTCCCTGACTTCCGGCGGTTGTCGTCTTTGCAAAGCATCTGACAGTTCTTCGCATCTGTCTTCCCGCCCTCGTGCCACGGCCTCACGTGGTCACCTTCCATCTCTTCAAGCGCAAACTTCTTCTTGCACTTCGGGCAGATTCCCTTTTGCCTTTCGTACGCCTCTCTCTTCATGTTGTCGGAGAATGCGCGGATGTTCAAGTGACGTTCGTCCCCGTCCAGCACGTACGGGTAGATTCCAGACTTCTTCTGCACATCGTCATCCTGCATCAACTTTGCGACGCGCTTCTCCAGTTTGTCTGTATCGACCTCTTCGTCCTTGTACTCATTGTAGAGAGTGCCCCAATCGACCCCCTTCATTTCGCGCCGGTATTTCGGAAACGTCGCCTTCGCCCAACCGATGACCTTCTGGAAATATTGCCACAGCGGCGTAGCGCTTGTGTCGTGCTGGTGCTTCGACATGTACTCATCGATCTCGCCATCCGAGCGCCATGCGATAGTCGTTTCAAGATAGTCCTGCCGAATCGGGATTCCGCGCACGTAATCGCTGGCAATCCCGTAGGCAGGACAGCCTGTCTTGCTAAAGTAGCGCTTGGCGTCAGCCGTCCAAGGACCGGCATACACGGCATTACGCAATTCCTGGTCCGTGTGTTCCTCGCCGGCGATGTTGATGGTCCGAAACCAATCAAGTTTTTCGCTGTCGGTGCCGGAGCAAAAATACACCATCAACTGGTAACCGAGGATTTGCTTCTGCTGGTCATTCTGAAGATTGTGAAACGCTAGGCCATCGATCGAATAATCACCGTGCACATACTGGCAGATTGAAAGCGTGCGCTGCTGACCATCGATGACTTCATAGCTGCCGTCATCGCGCACCGCCCAATACATCACATTCAGCGGAAACTCTTTGCGGACGCTATCGATCACCGCATCCCGCTGCTTGTCCTTGTAGATAAATTCACGCTGATACGGTGGTCGAATGTCGAGCTTGCCGCCGTACGCGACGACGCCCTGCTCGGCGTTATCCGCGAACCCGTCGGTTAGGGTCTTTACGGTGATCTTGTGCAGCGCGATCTTCACGGTTTGCGTCTTATCAAGAGGCGCGCGTAAGTGGCTTTGTAACCGCGCCCGACCTTTATCGCGGCGCGCCAGATTCAGGTCGCTGGCATTAGCCACATCGTCATCAGTATATTCTTTGATTTTCAGACCCCACTGATTGCCCCGATCTGTAATTCCAAGAATCTCGTACTGCTTGGGGTTATATTTATCGAGGAAAGTGATTGGGACACCCATCACGCCGTCATAGTCCATTGGAATATCAACGGCTTTAGAGACCTCGATTGCGTCGTAATTATCGTATGCCGGATAATCGCGCGCATTGTACGTCCGAAACGGGATTAGGCTCTTCATGCCGCTTCAGCCGTATCGAGATTCGTGTACCAGAACGACCGCGCGCTTTCGAACATGGAGCCGTCCGGCCTCATAAAATGCCGTGCGCACGTATAACCGAGCCACATCTTGTTCTTTCTGATTAGTTCGAAACATTCCTTATAGGAAATCGCGTTGATGTTCCCGATAATGAGGAACTTCTTTTTGTGTTTTACCAACTGCTCAACATATTCGCGGAACAGCGAGAATGGTGGATTAGTAACGACCACATCAGCTTGCTTGAGAAGTTTGACGCATTCATCACTGCGAAAATCGCCGTCACCCTTTAGTTTTCGGATGCCGATCTCGTTCGGGTCTGGGATTGGGTTATCGTTTTTGTCGCCGTTGTATTCCAGATGCAGTCCAGTTTGCACCGCCTGCGTGCTGAACAGGTGGGCGTTGTTGCTCTTGTAGCATGTGGCAATCAGTTTTTTCAGTTTCAGCTTCTCGAAATTGTACGAGAAGTAGTGAAAGAAATTGCTGATCGATGGATCGTCGCAATTGCATAGGACGGTCTTGTTCTTGAAGTGCGCCGCGTAATGCCGCAACTCTCTCTCGATGTCGGAAAGCTGGGTGTAGAATTCGTCTTGCTTAGCGCCCCTCGCGCTCACCAACGTTCTATTACCGAAGGTGCGCTTGCTTCCGCTCTTGCGTGACGACGCCGTTAGCTCGCTTTGCACGTTCATCCTTCTATTCCCTTGCGCTTCTTACGCTTTGGGCCGTGGTATTTTTTATGCGCCAAGGACGGGGTCTCCTTCGCGAACAAGTGCGCCGATACGTCAAACGCTTTCCGACAATGCCGCTCACGCTCTTTTCCATGCGGACTGCATCGTCAATGTCCAGAGCCGAACGCTCATTGTGGCGATAGTCGAATTCGCACAGATAACGCTTTAGGTGTTGCGGACTGACATGGTGATACGTGCCAGTAATTCCCCTTTTCAGCGTGGCGAAATAGGATTCGATGGTGTTCGTGTGGCAATCGCCACGCACGTATTCGTCAATCGAGTGATTGATTACGTCGTGGTCGAAGTCCTTGTTCATGTGGCGGTACTGCCCCGCGTCGTCAGTGTAGAGCTTCGTCGCCGAATCGATCTGTTCCACGAGTATAGGACGAAGCGTTTTGGCGCTCACGCTCGGAACGCGCTGTGAGCGGACCTTGCCCCCGCGCTCTACCAGAGAGAACACGGCTTCCTTGCCCATGCCGCCAATGTTCTTTGAATTGCGCTTGCTCTTGTGCTTGCTGCGCTCTTTGCCGCCGATGAATGTTTCGTCCGCCTCAACCGTCTTTCCCTGCCCGCCAAGCGGCGCAAGATCGGTATCGCGAAGGCTCTCGCGAATGCGGTGCATCATAAACCAGCTAGACTTGGGGCTGATCCCAAGCATACGGCCAACCTGCAACGCGGACATGCCCTTCTTGCTGGACATGAGGAAGCTGAGTTGCGGCCAGCCACTTATGCAGGGGGATTTTGCTGCGCTCGTACAGCGTCCCCACGGTCACAGTGAAGGGCTGGCGGCATTCCTTGACGTTGCACTGGTAGAGGCCGGGGCGGGTCGATTTGCCCTGCATAAGCGTGGATTGATCCACAACGCCACAATGCGGGCAAACGCGGCCATCCTTCCAAATCCGCGCCTCAAGCCACTCGCGGGCTTTGGTCTCGTCCTGAAAGATTGGGTTTGAAAGAATGCCCTTAGCCATGTCACGTCTCCATCTACCCCTCTAATCTAGGGATTGAGCCGTGCTATGTCAAGGTGATAATTCCCCCCTTGAGGGAGGGTCGAACCGCCATTAGGCGGTTCGGGGTGGCGCGGGCCCCTATCTTGTGCTACGCGCCAGATTCCTTCGAGCACAGCTTCCCGGTGTTCAAGAAATTCCCTGTTCGTGACTCTCAGGACGCGATACCCGCGCGTTTCGAGCCAGTTCGTCCGCGCAGCATCACGGGCGCGGTCTTCTGCGCGGCTATGCTGGTCACCATCCAATTCGATCACCAGCTTCGCCGCGGGACAGAAAAAATCGACGATGTAAGGGCCTATCGGCTGCTGTCGGCGAAAGCGCAGTTGTGCCATTTTCTTGCCGCGCAAGAGCGACCACAACCTGCGCTCGCACTCAGTTGCATTTGTGCGTAACGCTTTCGCAGCATCATGCTTGAATTTCGAGCATCGTTCGGTATGGGTCAGTTTGGCTGGTGGCATTACCCCTCCCCGAATTGCTTCGCAATTCGACCCTCCCTCAAGGGGAGGGTCGAATGTTATGCGCATTGAACGTGGCCAGGAAATCGTCGAGGACTTTTTGGGCGGCCGCGATGGAGGAGGAATAACTCTTCACGTCAGCCACTTACGGACCTTTCCAAAGCCGACGATCTTCGGGCCCTCTCGAACTGTGAACGTTGTACCCTCCTTCAGCTTCTCGATATTGTCACTCGAAACGAGTTCTAGCGAAACGACGACATTCTCCCCAAACATCGCCGTATCAGGTCCGCCAAAGAATAGAACCCCGAGATGCTCTTCGCTCAGATATTTGTCGGTTCTGATTTCTCTGCGGGAGCCGTCCGCGCGCTCCACTTCCACAACACGGGACTTCGACACTCGCCTGACGCCGGTTTGGATCCCCCATTACAAGGAGAGGCCGATAAATATTCCCTGACAATTTCGGCATTGTCTGCCGCCCGCCTTCTTCCGGCGGCAGAAACGTCACCTCGCACTCGATCAGTGGAGTTGACAGCACACCCCTCCCCGAATTGCTGCGCAATTCGACCCTCCCACAAGGGGAGGGTCGATTAGCTACACGCTCTCTTCCGCCTTGGGCGGGGGGAGCTGCTTGGGGGCGCGGGCGGCCTTGGCGTCGGCGTCGGTGATGAATTCGAAGGCCAGCGCATCCTTGTCGCGGTCGAGCAGAATGCGCACCGTGCCGCCGTTCTTCAGCTTGCCGAACAGGATTTCGTCGGCCAGCGGCTTCTTGATGTGGTCCTGGATCACGCGCGCCAGCGGCCGCGCGCCGAAGGCGTCGTCATAGCCCTTCTCGCCCAGCCAGCGCGCCGCCTCCGGCGTCAGATCGAAGGTCACGTCGCGGTCGGTGAGCTGGGCTTCGAGCTCGAGCACGAATTTCTCCACCACCCGGTCGATGGTGTCGCGGCCGAGCGGCGGCGAAGGCGATGGTGGCATCGAGCCGGTTGCGGAATTCCGGCGTGAACAGCTTCTTGATCGCTTCCTCGTCCTCGCCCTCGCGCTTGCCGCGGCCGAAGCCGATGGCTTCCTTGGCGGCGTCGGAGGCGCCCGCATTGGTGGTCATGATCAGCACGACGTTGCGGAAATCGATCTTCTTGCCGTTGTGGTCGGTCAGCTTGCCGTGATCCATCACCTGCAACAGGATGTTGAACAGGTCGCGGATGCGCCTTCTCGATCTCGTCGAGCAGCAGCACGCAATGCGGATGCTGGTCGACGCCGTCGGTGAGCAGCCCGCCCTGGTCGAAGCCGACATAGCCCGGCGGCGCGCCGATCAGGCGGCGTGACCGTGTGGCGCTCCATATATTCGCTCATGTCGAAGCGCAGCAGCTCCACGCCCATGATCGAGGCGAGCTGCTTGGCCACTTCGGTCTTGCCGACGCCGGTGGGGCCGGAGAACAGATAGCAGCCGATCGGCTTTTCCGGCTGGCGCAGGCCCGCGCGCGCCAGCTTGATCGCCGACGACAGCGCATGGATCGCCTCGTCCTGGCCGTACACCACGCGCTTGAGATCGGTCTCGATGTTGCGCAGCAATTCGGTGTCGGATCTTGGACACCGATTTGGGTGGAATGCGCGCCATCTTGGCGACGACCTCTTCGACCTCCTTGACGCCGATCACCTTCTTGCGCCGCGATTCGGGCAGCAGCATCTGCGCCGCGCCGACTTCGTCGATCACGTCGATGGCCTTGTCGGGCAGCTTGCGGTCGTTGATGTATTTCGCCGCCAGCTCGACCGCCGCCTTGATCGCGTCGGCGGTGTAGCGGACCTTGTGATATTCCTCGAAATAGGGCTTGAGCCCTTTCAGGATCTTGATGGTGTCGGGCACGGTCGGCTCGGCCACGTCGATCTTCTGGAAGCGGCGCACCAGCGCGCGGTCCTTCTCGAAATACTGGCGGTATTCCTTGTAGGTGGTGGAGCCCATGCAGCGCAGCGTGCCGGCCTGCAGCGCCGGCTTGAGCAGGTTGGAGGCGTCCATCGCCCCGCCCGAGGTGGCGCCGGCGCCGATCACGGTGTGGATCTCGTCGATGAACAGGATGGCGCCGTCGATGGCCTTCCAGCTCCTTGACGACCGATTTCAGCCGCTCCTCGAAATCGCCGCGATAGCGCGTGCCGGCGATCAGCGCGCCCATGTCGAGCGCATAGATGGTGCAGTCCTGCAGCACTTCGGGCACGTCGTTCTTGACGATCTTGCGCGCCAAGCCCTCGGCGATGGCGGTCTTGCCGACGCCGGGATCGCCCACGAACAGCGGATTGTTCTTCTGGCGGCGGCACAGGATCTGGATGGTGCGCTCGACCTCGCGCTCGCGGCCGATCAGCGGATCGATGCGGCCCGAGCTTGCGCCTTCTCGTTCAGGTTGACGCAATAGGCTTCGAGCGCCTCGGTGCCCTGCTTGGCGGCCTTGTCGCCGTCTTCGTCCTCGTCGGCGCCGCGCACGGGCTTCTGCTGGCTCATGCCCGGCCGCTTGGCGATGCCGTGGCTGATGTAGCTGACCGCGTCGAGCCGCGTCATGTTCTGCTCTTGCAGGAAATAGACGGCGTGGCTCTCGCGCTCGGTGAACAGCGCCACCAGCACGTTGGCGCCGGTCACCTCGTCGCGGCCGGAATTCTGCACATGCAGAACGGCGCGCTGAACCACGCGCTGGAAGCCGGTGGTCGGTTTGGCGTCCTCGCCGTCCTCGATGACGAGGGTCAGCAGTTCCTCGTCGATGTAGCGCTGCAGCGCGCTGCCTGCAGCGCCGTCGATATCGACATTGCAGGCCTTCATCACCTGCGCGGCGTCGGGATCGTCGATCAGCGCGAGCAGCAGGTGCTCCAGCGTCGCATATTCGTGATGGCGGTCGCTCGCGAGCTTGATCGCGCGATGCAGCGCCTGTTCCAGGCTGCGCGACAGTGAGGGCATCGGCTCTATTCCTTCTCCATCGTGCACTGCAAAGGATGCTGGTGCCGGCGCGCGAATTCAATCACCTGCGCCACTTTGGTTTCCGCGACCTCGTAGGTGAAGACGCCGCAGATGCCCACGCCGTGGCGGTGGACATGCAGCATGATCTCGATCGCCTCGTCGCGGTTCTTGTTGAAGAATCGTTCCAGAATGATGAACGACGAACTCCATCGGCGTGTAGTCGTCGTTCAGCAGCAGCACCTTGTAGAGGCTCGGCTTCTTGGTCTTGGGCGCGGTCTTGGTGACGATGCCGGTGCCCAGATCGCCGCCCTCGCCGTCATCGGTCCGCCCGCGATCTTGCTTTTTGTCTGCCATTTCCAATCGGCTGCTCGCTGCCGCCACGTGCAAAACTTTGCTCTCTTTCCAGCTTAACGGAAAGGGGGGAGGCCTTTGCAACAAGGACTTGGCCGCACGGGCCCGATTCGCCAACGCGCGCTCGCAAGACAAAAGCCCGGACCGCAGCAGCCGTCCGGGCTTCCTGTCAGAAAATAATATTACGCGGTCGGGTCAGATCGGGCGCGTGCTTTGCACCACGTCCACCCAGGCCTGGATGCGGCCCTGCAGCGGCTCGATCGCCTGCTTGGTCGCAGAGGCGTAAATCTCGCCGAGCTTGGTCATCTCGCCGACATAGGTGTCGAACGAGCTCTTGGCGAAATCGGTCTGCAGCTCGAAGGCCTCGAACAGCGACTTGGAGCCCATCAGGGCCTTTGCGGCCGTCATATGCCCTTCGAGCGCCTGCTTGGAAAAGCTGTAGAACTCGTTGGAGAGCGTTTCCACGCCCTTGCCCGCGACATTCGCGGATTTCAGATACGCTTCGGCGGTGTCCTTGCCATAGGCGAAGAGCTGATCGTAGCCCTTGACCGCCTTGTCGAAGCCGTTCTTGAGGGCCTCGGTACCGTTTTTCATCACCGCTTCCACAGTTTCGGTGGTCTCCAGCTTCTCGCTGGCCGCCTTTGCCTTGGTCGCCATCTCACTCGATCCTTCTCAATTGTTCGCACGATGCGGTCCCCGGACGCCCTGCCTTGCCGGGGAACGCGCTCTGCCCGTGTTGCGGTGCAGCATGTCTTATATGCGGTGCGGCAAACCCGAAGTCAAGGGTTTTATGCTGCATTGCACAAAAGTCGCGCCGAAGCCCCGCGATCGCGGCGGTCCGGCAAATTTTGCCGCGATTTCGCCTTAACTATTAACTAGGCGTAAATACCCGTAAGTTAATATGTTTTTCGCGCCGGGCCTTGCGCTCGGGAACACTATTTGGTCTCATTGCGAGACATCGGGATAGCCGCCTTGGTAGGGGTACGCATGTGCCTTCGGTAGGGGTACGTATGTTCGGAGGGCCACGCGCCGCGTTGCGCGTGATCGTGAGAAGGAGCTTCGTTGCGCTCCTGCCGGCTGTCCTGGCTCCGATTCTGCTTGCCGGGCCGCAGACAGCCGCGGCCGCCAGCCGCCACCGCGACAGCCTCACCTACCCGACCAAAGACGCCGCTCTCATCATCGACGGCGAAACCGGAAGGGCGCTCTACGCACGCAACGCCGATGCTACCCGCTATCCGGCCTCGCTGACGAAGCTGATGACGCTCTATCTGCTGTTCCAGGCGATGCAGAAGGGTCAGGTGACGCTGCAGACGCCGATGACCGTCTCGGCGCACGCCGCCCGGCAGTCGCCGGTTAAGCTTTACATGCGGCCCGGCGACAACATCTCGGTCCAACAGGCGATCAAGGCCATCGTCGTGCGTTCGGCCAACGACGTCGCCGTCGTCATCGCCGAAAAGCTCGGTGGCAGCGAGAGCCATTTCGCCGACATGATGAACGAAGAGGCCGTCAAACTGGGCATGGCGCACACCCATTACGCCAATGCCTCGGGGCTGCCCAACCGCCAACAGATCACCACCGCGCACGATCTGGGAATCCTGGCCCGCCACATCGCCTATGATTTTCCGCGCTACTACCACTTCTTCGCGACGCCCAGCTTCACCTTCCACAATCAGACCTGGGACACCCATGACAATCTGATCGGCAAGTATCAGGGCGCTGACGGCATGAAGACCGGCTACACCAGCATGTCTGGATTCAATCTGGTTTCCAGCATCGTGCGCGGTAAAACCAATCTCATCGGCATCGTCATGGGCGGGCGCACCGCGCGCAAACGCGACGAGGAGATGATGAAGCTGCTGAACGACACCTTCGCCCGCGTCCAGGATCATCCGACGCTGGTGGCCCGCGCGGACGTGCCGTGGCACGCCGCCGGAGGCGGCGCCGTGGCCGCTCCGATTCTGGCCGGCTTCGATCTGGGCAACGATGTGGTGCCCACGCCGAAGGCCAGGACCGTAATCGCCTCCATCGCGCCTGAGCTGCGCCCCGCCGAAGCGGTCGACCCCAACGACGAGGACGTTGCCGAGGAGCGCTCCGATACGGATGCCAACGACGAGATCGCCAATATCATCGCGCCCAAGCCGGTGCCGCGCCCGCAGCTCAGGGTGGCGCTCGCCAACCCGCCCGCGCCCACGCCTCCCCCGACAGCGATACCGCAACCGACCGCGCGCAGCGTCGCGCTTCGCGGCATGGACGGCATCACCCCTTCGGCGATGAACGCACTCGGCCTGCATGCCTGGACCATCCAGATCGGCGCCTTTGCCGATCCGAAGCTGGCGCAGCAGCAGCTTGCCGCCTACGCGCACAGGTCGATGGACATTCTGGGTCAGGCCGAACGGATCGTGGTGCCCTTTGAGGGTGTCGGCGGCCAGACGCTTTATCGCGCTCGTTTCGGCCGCTTTGCCGAAGGCGAAGCGCGCAAGGTCTGCGAACGACTGACCGAACGCGGCCAGACCTGCTTCGCGGCGGTGGCCGAGCGTTGAGACTCAGCCCAAGAGCACATCCTTGGCTTCGTTGATCTTGGCGGCGAGGTAGCTCGAACCGCCACGGTCCGGATGATTCTGGAGCATCAGCTTGCGATGGGCCGCCCGGATCGCCTCTTTGCCGGCGCCGGCCGCCAGACCCAGCACGGCATAGGCCTCCGCCGCCGTCATCCCGCCGTCCGGACGGGCGCGGCCCCGGTCCCTGCCGTTGCCCTGGCTCGCGCGTTCGCCGCTCTCTTGCGAGGCGGTGCGCCAGCCGGGGCCAAACCGGCGGTCGAGATAGGTTTCGAGGAGCCGGCCGCTCTCGGGATCGGCATGCGCAGTCTCTCGGTAAAGTTCGACCAGCGCCGATTGCGGCATCCGCTCGATCGGGCGGCCCTTGTGGCGGCCCTCGAGCACGGTCCCGCGCATCGCGCCGGTATCGTGATCGAGCTCGAGTTCGAGCCACGCGGTGCGCACGCGGCTGGCCTGGCTGGTGCTGCTTCCGCCGCCGGGCGCGGGGCCGTGCTGGGTGCGATGCCGGATGCCATGACCCCAGCCGAAGGGCAGCACACGGCCACCCGTGAACAGGCCCCAGGCCATGCTGCCGGCCAGAAAGGCAAGGCCGTCGCGCTCGACCGTGATGAGGGCCAGCGCCGCCACGCCGAGAAGCCCGGCGCCGGTGTAACGCAGGCCCTTGACCAGCGCCCTGGGATCGGCACCGGAAAAGAGCTGACCGAGAAAGATCAGGGCGAGCAGCGCCAGAACGCCAATGACAAGGGCGACCATCAACCGCCCCTGAGGCGCCGGGCCAGCAGCAGCACCTCGCCGCCGACGCGGTCGCCGTAATCTCTGAGCGCCACCTCGCCGCCGGTGGCATAGACGGCCGCCGCCATCAACAGCTCGCGCAATTGTTTGGCGGCACCCAAATCGAAACGGGCATAGACGCCCTTGGTCAGGCGGGCGACGTCGCCGAAGACATGGGCGGCTGTTGGATCGTCGCCCTCGTGGAACATGAAGGCCGGCACGCCACGAAGCGAGAGTGCGGCCGCGCCCTTGATCGCGGCGTCGGGACGCTCCTCAAAGCAATCGCCGACATAGACGAGCGCGCCGACACGCGTCTGTTTCGCCTCTTCAGCGGCATGGGCAAGCACGCGGCGGAGTTGCGTGAAGCCGCTGCGGCAGGCCACGCGGTTCATCCGCGCGGCGAGCGCCGATGGCGTCGTGGTCCACTCGCTTGCCTCGAACTCGCCCTGGCCCCGGAAATAGACGAGCTGCACGGCCAGCCCGCCGATCGACTGGGCGACCTCGAACATGTCGGTCTGGATCTCGGCCGCGCGGTCCCAGCTCGGCTGGCGGCTCATGGTGGCGTCGATGGCGAAGATCAGCCGGCCGCGCACCTGCGACAGCGCCGGCACGCGCGCGGCCGCGCCCAGGAACGCGTCGATCTCGGCAGACGAGGAACGCTCCGTCGGCAATCTTTCCTTGGCGGCCATGGCAGCCTCTTCCTTGCCCCCTAATGTCGGGGCTTCCCGGCCATTTTCCAAGACCCAGACGCTGCGGCCCAGCCCCGGCCGGCGACAGCGTGAACGCTTCCTTTCGGCGATCGGCCGCGTTCGACGCGGCGCGGAGCCTAGATATCCCCGGTTTCGCCGCCGATGCCCGGCAGGTCCAGTGTTCCAACCAGCTCGCGCACCTCTTGCCGCGCTGCAACATGGGACATCGTCAACGAGATGCCGACGCTTTTCTGCGGCAGGTCGAGCATGGTCAGACCGACCGGAAACAATTCGCGGAAGATCACGCGGTCGCCGAAACCGGGCGCGACCCGGAAGCCGATGCGGGAGGCGAGCGAACCCAGGGCCGCGGCGAGCCGGCGCTTGTTGCGCGCCTCCGACGCGGAGATGCGGTTGCGCATCACCACCCAGTCGAGCGCCGGCTTCCTCGCGAGCAGCCGCCGCTTGCGGCAGTCCCAGACGAAGTCGCTGTAGAGGCTCGGCGCCGTCACCTTGAACGTCATCGGATCGATTCGCGCCAGAAGATCGAAATCGACGAAGCTGTCGTTCAGCGGCGTCACCAGCGTGTCGGCTTCGGCATGGGCAAGGCGCGACAGCTTGGTGTCGGATCCCGGCGTGTCGATCACCACGAAGTCGAGCCGGCTCGAAATCCGCTCCAGGATGCCGGCGAATTCGCGCGCCTGGGCTTCGGCGGCGGCATCGAGCGAGCCCCCATTGGGCCGCGCCACCGTGAAGCCTTCGAGCTGCGGCAGATCGACTCCCTTGCGGCCGCACCACTCCAGGCGGTTCTCGGCATAGCGCATCAGGCTTTGCTGACGGCTGTCGAGATCGATCAGCGCCACCGACTTGCCCATCCGGGCGAGCGCGACCGCGACATGCATCGCCGCCGTGGTCTTGCCCGATCCGCCCTTCTCGTTGCCGAATACGATGATATGAGCGCCCGCTCCGCTCATCCGCCCCTCTTCGCCCCTATTCGTCTTCACCAGCGCCGCTCAGAAGCGCGGCGTTGCCGCCCGCTGCCGTGGTGTTGACGGTATAGGTGCGTTCGTGGGCGAAGCGAAGGAGATAATTGGGCCCGCCGGCCTTGGGCCCGGTGCCGGACAGCCCCTCGCCGCCGAAGGGCTGCACGCCCACCACGGCGCCGATCTGATTGCGGTTGACATAGATATTGCCGACACGGACGCGGGCACGGATGAATTTCGCGGTCTGGTCGATACGGCTGTGGATGCCGAGCGTAAGCCCGTAACCGGTGGCGTTGATCGCCTCGCAGACCTTGTCGAGCCGGTCGGCGCGATAGCGCACGACATGCAGGATCGGCCCGAAAACCTCGCGGGTGAGCCTTGAGATCGAATCGATTTCGAAGGCGTGGGGCGCAAAGAAGGTGCCGTTCTCATGGTCGGGGCCGAGCGGCAGCGCGCGCAGCAGCCTGGCGTCGACCGCCATGCGCTCGGCGTGGGCGGCGAGCGTCTTCTGCGCCTCTTCGTCGATCACCGGGCCGACATCGGTGTCGAGACGCATGGGATCGCCGATTGCCAGTTCGTCCATGGCGCCCAGAATCAGGGCCAGCATCCGGTCGGCGACCTCGTCCTGCACGAACAGCACGCGGCATGCGCTGCAACGCTGGCCGGCGCTGTCGAAGGCCGAGGCGATGACGTCGCGCGTCACCTGTTCGGGCAGCGCCGTCGAATCGACGATCATGGCGTTGAGCCCGCCGGTCTCGGCGATCAGCGCCGGGATGGCTCCGCCGCGCGCTGCCAGCGCGCGGTTGATGGCGCCCGCCGCGTCCGTCGAACCCGTAAAGGCGACGCCGGCCAGCCGCGTATCGGCGAACAACGGATTGCCGATTGCCGGCCCGTCGCCGGGCAGCAGATGCAGCACCTCGGCCGGTACGCCCGCGCGATGCAGAAGCCGCAACCCCGCCGCGGCGATCAGCGGCGTCTGCTCGGCGGGCTTGGCGAGGACGGCGTTGCCGGCGGCAAGCGCGCCCGCCAGCTGGCCGGTGAAGATTGCCAGCGGAAAATTCCATGGGGATATGCAGGCGAAGACGCCGCGGCCGTGCAAGGTGAGCGCATTGGTTTCGCCGGTGGGGCCCGGCAGCGCGACTTCGCCTTCGAATTTCTCGCGCGCCTGCGCGGCGTAATAGCGCAGGAAATCGGCGGACTCGCGCACTTCGGCGAGCGCATCGGGGAGCGTCTTGCCGGCCTCGCGCACCGCCAGCGCCATCAGGTGGGTGCGATCCTCCTCATAGAGATCGGCGGCGCGTTCGAGAATCGACGCCCGCGCCGCGCCGCCCAGCGCCTCCCACTCACCTTGGGCCTTATACGCAAGGCCCAGCGCGTCCAGCGCATCGGCGGGCGTGGCTTCAACTGCCTCACCGACGAGGCGGCGGCAATCGGCGGGATCGTGTACGCGCACAGCCTCGCCTTCGCGCGCGACGCCGCCGACGATCGGGCCGGCTGTCTGCGGCGCTTCGAGCGCCTTCTCCATCGCATTCAGCGCGGCCCGCGCCTTGAGCGGATCGGACCAGTAGAAGCCGGACGAATTCCTGCGGTCCGGCAGCAGGTCGACCGGCCTCGGAATCCGCGGATTGCGCAAAGGCTTCGACGCCGCAAGTTCGTCGACCGGATCGGCGATGATGGCTTCGATCGGCGCCTTCTCGTCGGCGAGCCGGTTGACGAAAGAGGTGTTGGCGCCGTTCTCGAGCAGGCGGCGGACCAGATAGGCCAGAAGCTCCTCGTGACTGCCGACCGGGGCGTAGATGCGCGTGCCGGCGCCGACGCGGCGCGGTGGCTTCACCTCGCGATACAGCTCGTAAAGCATTTCGCCCATGCCGTGGAGGCGCTGATATTCGAAATCGCGCCGCTCGCCGGCCAGCACCTGCACGGCGGAAAGCGTATGCGCGTTGTGGGTGGCGAATTGCGGATAGATTGCGCCCCCTTCCGCCAGCATCGCCCGCGCACAGGCGAGATAGGAGGAATCGGTCGCGCATTTGCGCGTGAACACCGGATAATCGGAAAGGCCCATTTCCTGGCCGCGCTTGATCTCGGTGTCCCAATAGGCGCCCTTGACGAGACGCACGGGAATGCGCCGGCGCTGGCGCCGCGCCATGTCACCGAGCCAGGCGATCAGCGGCAGCGTGCGCTTGGAATAGGCCTGGATGGCGAGGCCGAGCCCGTCCCAGCCCATCAGATCGTCGGCCTCGCTCATGGCCTCGAAGACGTCGAGCATGAGGTCGAGCTGCTCGGCCTCTTCGGCATCGATGGTCAAGCCGAGATTGCCCTGCCGCGCGGCGAAGGCGAGCGCGACCAGCCTTGGCACAAGCTCGTCCATGATGCGCTCGCGCTTGGCATATTCGTAGCGCGGATGCAGCGCCGACAACTTGACCGAAACGCTGGGCCGCTCGAACACGGAGCTATCGAGATCGGGATATGCCTTGGCGATCTCGGCCAGCGCGTTTTCGTAAGCTCCGTAATAGCGCGCGGCATCCGCGGCGGTGTAGGCGGCCTCGCCTAGCATGTCGAAGGAGAAGCGGTAGCCGGCCTCGATCTGCGGTTTGGCGCGGCGCAGCGCCTCGCCGATGCTGCGGCCAAGCACGAACTGGCCGCCCAAAATGCGCATGGCATACGTCACGGCCTGGCGGATCACCGGCTCGCCCGAACGCGCGAGCAGCCGCTTCACGATGCCCTCGAAATCCCAGCCGGAGACCTCGTCTTGGCGCACGACGCGGCCCGTCAGCATCAACGCAAACGTCGAGGCATTGACGAACAGCGATTGCGATTTGTGCAGATGCTGGTCCCAATGGCCTGATCCTATCTTGTCGGCGATCAGGCGGTCGGCCGTCGCCGCGTCGGGCACGCGCAAGAGCGATTCGGCCAGGCACATCAGGACGACGCCCTCTTCGCTCGACAGCGCATATTCCTGGGTGAAGGCGTCCAGGCCGCTGCGGGCCTCGCGGCCGGCACGGATGCGCGCGACCAGCTCGCGGGCCAGGGCCTCGGTGGCGCGCTTTTCGGCCGGCCGCAGCCGCGCCTTTTCGATCAGGCCTGCGAGGATTTCGTCTTCGTCGGCCAGATAGGCCCCGGAGAGGGCGTTGCGCAGCGAAACGGCAGTCATGGAAGCGGGTCCAATCCTGATCGTGAATTCTAGCGCGGAAGCGGGCCGCCCGCTAATGTCGCTCTCCCATGACAACCCCACCCCTCGTCCGCACCATTGCCGCCTTGCGCGAAGCGCTCGCGCCCTGGCGCGGCGACGGCGCGTGCATCGGCCTGGTGCCGACCATGGGTGCGCTGCACGATGGCCATCTGTCCCTGGTGCGCGCGACCGCCGCGCGCGCGGACAAGACCGTCGTCAGCATCTTCGTCAATCCGGCGCAATTCGCCCCGAACGAGGATTTCGACCGCTATCCGCGCACGCTCGAAGCCGATCTTGCCAAGCTCGAGGAGAGGGGCGCCGCCGATCTCGTCTTCGCGCCCACCGTGGCCGAGATGTACCCGCACGGTTTCGCGACCACGATCCATGTGGAACGGGCCAGCCGACGGCTTGGAGAGCCAGTTCCGGCCGCATTTCTTCGCGGGCGTCGCCACAATCGTCGCCAAGCTGCTGATCGCCGCCATGCCCACGGTCGCGATGTTCGGCGAGAAGGACTACCAGCAGCTTCTGGTGATCCGGCGCCTTGCGGCCGATCTTGCGCTGCCCATCGGCATCGCTGGCGGCCCGATCCTGCGTGAACCGGACGGGTTGGCGCTATCCTCGCGCAATGCCTACCTGACGGCCGAGCAACGCAAGATTGCCGGCCGCTTGAACACGGTGTTGCGCGAAACGATCGAACGGGCACGCAGCGGCGCGCAGATCGCGGAGGCCGAGAAATCCGGAGCCGACGCTCTTCTGCAAGCCGGGTTCACGTCGGTGGATTATGTCGCCATCCGCGACGCCGCGACGCTGCAGACAATCGGCGACCTGTCCCGGCCCGCACGCATCCTGGCCGCGGCGAGTGTGGGCACGACGCGGCTGATCGACAACATGGCCGTCTAGAGCAGACCCAGTTCCGCCAACTCCGCCTTCAATTCGTCCGGCAGGCCCTTGGCGCCCTTGAAGCTGCGCGCATCCGGCGGCGCGTCGGCGGGATTCAGATAGCGCCAGCCCTGAAACGGGCGATGGGCGCGGCGGATCAGCGGGACATGTTCGGGATCGTAGACGATGGCGCAATGGGGCACGCCATCACGCATCACTGGCTTGAGATCGATCAGCCGCTGGCGCACCGCGATCTGGCCCTTGATCACCCAATAGAGCGAGCCCCCGTCGAGCAGCTCGTCGCGGCGCTTGGGCATCTGGCGCGTGATGTGCTGAAGCCGAAGCGGCTTGCCGGCCTTCTTGAGGGGCGCGAGGCGCCTCGCCTGCCACGCCGCCAGATCGGCGATCAATTCGGCGCCCACGCAAAGTTTGATGAGATGAAGCCTCGCCGACATTCACATGCCCAGCAGCGTCTTCCAGCCGAACAACAGCACGCCCACGATTCCGCCGATGATGAACAAGGCAAACAGGCAGCCCGCGCAGCCCATGGCACGGAAGGCCGGCGGCGGCGTGAAATAGACGCGGATATTGGGATCGGGCGGCGGATAGCTCATGACGGACCTGGTCACCGGGCGTCGGCCCCACACTTAGGCGGTTTTGGCCGCCCGACCAAGCGCTCTGGACCCGTGAGCGACGGCGGTCGACGGCGCGCGACCGCCGCTTAGGCTCAACTGGACATGGAAATATTTGGCCGCTTCATCGACGGTGGCGAAGGTCTTGCCTTCCGGACGCCGCGGCGTCGAGACGACATATTGCGTGCCCACCCGCGCGCGCGGCTGGCCGCCGAACAGGATCACCTCGCTCAGCTCGACCCCGCGCTCCGATTTCATGACCCGCTTCTTCGCCATCCGGACCGCCCATTATGTTGCGCTGCAGCAAGCCTAGCGCGCGAGGGTTCGCAGGGCAAATGCGGCACTTTGGCAGGGCATCACATCCGGAATATGCCGACTTTGGTGCCGGAGATGGGGCGTAGAGGCAGGCCGACAGCGCCAGGCCAAGCACGAGGCGGGTGTCTGCGGGGGTGATGATGCCGCCGTCACACAGCCGCGCGGTGGCGAGCACCGATCCCGCCAGGACATGTGCCAAGATTCCGGTTGGCGTCAATATCGCCGCCCCGGTTCCGCCGGCGGGCTACAGCGGCTTTCCGTAGATGCGGTAGGTCTTGTAGGCCCTGCTCCCAACCTTCTCGATGATGTGGCGCATGGGCCGGTTGTCCTCGAGGATCCAGGACAATTCGAGCTGGGTGAAGCCCATCTTCATGGCTTCCCTGCGCACCGCGTCGATCAGCAGGAACGGCAGCACGGCTCCGGATACGCCGCGGGCAGCAGCCGGTTTGATGCCCATCAGCGGCACGCGCGCGGACTTTACGCCTGCCAGCTTGAGCCGCCACAGAAGCTTCGCCCAGCCGAAGGGAAGCAGCTTGCCGCCAAGATCGCGGATCGCCTCGTTGAGATTCGGCAGCGCGATCAGGAAACCCACCGGCTCCCCGTTCTGCTCCACGAACGCGGCCAGGCGCGGATCGAGCAGCGGCTTGAGCGATTTGCCGAGATGGTCGGTCTCTTCCTCGCTCAGCGGCACGAAACCCCAATTGTCGCGCCAGGCGTCGTTGAAGATATCGGTGATGGCGCGGACCTCGTCGTCGTAGCGCTTGAAATCCATGCGCCTGAGCGTGATGCCCTGCGGCAAGGGCCGGTCCACCAGACGGCGGGCACTGGCCGGCATGTCGGTGGAGATGTCGATGACATAGGCGAAGACATCCTTCTCCTTGGCGTAGCCCTGTTCCTCGATGCGCGCGCCCACATAAGGCCGGTCATGGCCCATGAGCAGCATCGGCGGCGTATCGAAGCCTTCGACGAGAAGCCCCGTTTCCTCGTTGACGTTGAGATTGAGAGGGCCTTCGCTCCGCGCCCGTCCTCGCGCCCGCAGCCAGTCCTCCGCAGTCGAAAGAAGCGCGCCGAATAGCGCTGGATCGTCCTCGGCCGCGATCATGCCGAAATGGCCAGCCGCATCCGGGCGGATGGCGAGCTCCTGATGGTCGATCTGCGCGCTGATGCGCCCCGCATCGCGGCCGTCCTTGCGCGCGATCCAGAACTGCACATCGGCGTGACCGAAGAACGGGTTTTTCGGCGTCAGCGCATCCAGGCGTTCGAGATGGAGCGGGGCGACGTAATGGGGATCGCCACGATGGATGGCATGGGGCACACGGATGAAGCGGTCGAGCAGCGCGCGGCCCTCGACGGGAATGACCTCGATTTCGCTCACGAAGCCGGCCCAAAGCTCGTTGTTTCGGCGCCCGCGAACGCCGGCGGCGGGCGATCGCGCGGCGGCGCACCGGTCAGCTTGGTCACATAGGGATAGCGGCGCGCTTCGTCGAGGTCATAGCCGAGGTTGTAGACGCTTGCGCTCTTTGGCCGGGCACGCACGTCGCGGTAATAGGTGCCGAGCACCAGGTCGGGCAGGAAGCTGACGATACCGTAATTGCCGTTTTCGTTGTGGAAGTGATGGGCGAGATGGCAGCGCTTCAGATGCAGGACGAAGCGGCTCTTCGGCTTGTAGTTCAGGTGTTGGATGCAATGGACGAATTCATAGACGCAGGTCGTTGCCAGCCCCGCCGCAAAGGCCGCGGCCGCGCCCGGCCAGCCCGCGATCGCATAACCGATCGGCAGCGTGACGAGCACGAGCGTCGGCACCACATTGCCCGGCGCGCCGAACAGGACTTCGAGACGATGCGGGTCCTGATGATGGTCGAAATGGATGCGCTTCCACAGTGCCGCCGACCATTCCATCTTGTAGAGCAACCGGCCATGCAGGATGTAACGGTGGATGAGATACCACGCCACTGGATAGGCGACGAACACCGCGACAGCGGGATAGACGATCGCCCGCCACGTCGCCTCGTCATAGAGAGCCGCGCCTGCGCTTACGACCGCCAGCACAAGATAAAGATCGATCGCGGGGCATGTGAGATAGGCGCGCCACAGATCGGCGAGCGTCATGCGGCCAAGATCGTAGCTGCGTCCATGCCAGGCGCGGCCCAAGGCCAGTTTTGTCTGCATTCCCTTTTCCGACACCCCTCAGCCGCACCCGCCACCGGGGCTTTCCGGCGGCCCGCCCGACGCTCCGAACCCAGGGCAATTGGTAACGTAAAACCCGCTCGGCAGTCAAAGACGGGGGGCGAAACCCATGGAAATCCCGTCACTTGGGCAGGGCGCCTTCTATTGATCCGTCTAGGTTGCCCACCTATATTCGCGGCGCTGGGGCCTCAACAGATCTTTGATCTGCACGCGTCCGGCTGCCAACTCCGTTCGCGCCCCTCCTCGCGGTCATAGATGAAGATCCTGTTCACCTACGAAAATCCGCTTCCCAACACCCAGGCGGATGCCGAAGTCTTCGTTTCGACCGCGAAGCATCTGGCACCTCTGAGCGGGCAGTGCTGGCTGCATGTCCCCATTCCCCGCGCCGATCGCCAGACGGCGCAGGATCTCGCGGCGATGCCTGCCGTCCGCGTCTGGACGCCGATCCGGCCCGGATTATTGCGGCACTTTCTCTGCGGGCTGACCGTGGTTCTGCGCAAGGAGTTCCGCCAGGCCGATCTCGTCTACACGCGGAATCTCTGGGTCGCCTGGATGTCGTTGATGTTCGGCCAGCGCGTTGCCTTCGATCATTACCGGCCCTGGCCCGATCAAATTCCGCCGATGCAGTTCTGGCTCCATCGGCTGATGGGCAACCGCCGTTTTCTCATCAACATCTGCCACTCCGATTACACGCGCCGGAAATATCTCGAACTCGGCGTTCCGCCGGAGAAGCTCCATTGCGTGCACAACGGATTCGAACCGCAGCGCTTCGCCGAGCGCCTGACCGTGGAGACGGCCAAGCGCGAACTCGGCATCGATCCCGAGCGCAAGATGGTCGTCTATACCGGGCGCGTCAATCACAAGAAGGGTCTTGAGCTGGTCATCGAGGCGGCGAAGAAACTGCCCGACATTCAGTTCCTGTTCGTAGGCTCGAGCGGCGAAGGCCCGATCGAAAGGCTTGCGCAAGACGTTCCGAACATCCGCATGGTGCCCTGGCAGACGCCGGAAGTGCTGGGACTCTATATCCAGGCAGCCGACATGCTGCTAATCCCGCCGTCGCAACTGCCCATGACCGAGTTCGGCTCGACCGTGCTGCCGCTGAAGCTCTTCCTCTATCTGGGCGCCGGCCGGCCGATCCTGGCCGGCGATATCGCCGACGTCCGCGAAGTGCTCCGGCACGGTGAGAACGCGATGCTTTGCCCGCCGGATTCGATCGAGGCTCTGGTCGAGGCGATCCGCACGATCGCCGGCGACGGCGAACTCGCCGCGCGTCTGGCCGCTGCGGCCCTTGCCGATAGCGCGCGTCTCACATGGGAAGCGCGCGCGCAGAAAATCGCAGCCCTCGTCGCGAACCGGATGCGGTCGGCGCCGGTTGCGGCCGGGTTCTGGAGCGGCAGCCAATTCCGGAGCTGGCTGCGCCAATCGCGGCGCTGGCTTGTGCACCTCTTGCGCAATCGGTCCTTGTTCCTGCCCGCAGCAGCCGCCCCTTCTTTTCCGGCCGAATCCGAGTAACACTCACTTCACGTATGGACCGTCCCGAGCACCATCTGGCCTGCGGCTTCAACTGGCTTGGCGGCGCCACCATCTTCGCCAAAGTGATCGACTTTTCGGCCACGCTGGCTGTGCTCCTGTTCATGACCAATGACCAGGTCGGCATCGCCGTGCTGATGATCTCGGTCGGCATGATGATCGAGACCTTCAACGGGCTTGGCACGTCCGGGTTTTTGTTGATCCAGGTTTTGCGCCAGAATATATTCGCGCCCCTGCGGGCCTCGGCACATTTTCGGTGGGCCGTCAACGGCGTTTGCGCCTTTCCTTGCGGTCACCGATGAAAATTCTCTTCACCTATGAAAATCCGCTTCCAAACCCCGAGGCGGATGCCGAAGTGGTCGTTTCGACTGCGAAGCACCTTGCGCCCCTGACGGAGCAATCCTGGTTCCACGTTCCCGCCTCCGGCCGCGCCAATTGCGAGACGGCAGCCGGCCTTGCAGGCATGCCCGTGGTTCGTGCCTGGGCGCCGCACCGTCTAGGGGCCGTGCGGCACTTGTTCTGCGGGCTCACGATGGTGCTGCGCAAGGAGTTCCGCGGAGCCGATCTCGTCTATACGTCCAATCTCTGGATCGTCTGGGTGTCGTTGATGTTCGGCCACCGCGTCGCCTTCGATCATTACCGGCCCTGGCCGGATCAGATTCCGCCGTTGCAGTTCTGGCTCTATCGCCTGATGGGCAATCGCCGTTTCCTCGTCAATATCTGCCACTCCGATTACACGCGCCGGAAATACCTCGCGCTTGGCGTCCCGCCGGACAAGCTCTATTGCGTCCACAACGGCTTCGAGCCGCAGCGCTTCGCCCGGGGCCTGACCGTGGAGACTGCCAAGCGCGAACTCGGCATCGACCCGGAGCGCAAGGCGGTGGTCTACACCGGGCGCGTCAACCGCAAGAAGAGTTTGGAGTTGGTGATCAAGGCGGCGAAGAAGTTGCCCGATGTCCAGTTCCTGCTCGTCGGCTCCAGCCGCGAGGGCCCGATCGAAAAGCTGTCAAAGGCGGTTCCCAACATCCGCATGGTGCCCTGGCAGACCCCGGAAGCGCTCGGGCGATATATCCAAGCGGCCGACATCCTACTAATCCCGCCATCACATCTGCCCATGAGAGTAATCGGTTCGACGGTGCTGCCGTTGAAGACGTTTCTTTATCTGGGCGCCGGCCGGCCGATCATAGCCGGGGACGTCGCCGATGTTCGCGAAGTGCTCCGCGATGGCGAGAACGCAATACTCTGCCGGCCGGATTCTGTCGAGGCTCTGGTGGAAGCCATCCGCTCGCTCACCGGCGACAGCGAGCTTGCCGCCCGCCTTGCCGCTGCGGCCCTTGGCGATAGCGCGCATCTCACCTGGGATGCACGCGCGCAGAAGCTCGCGGCCCTGCTCGAGAACCGGATGCGGTCGGCGCCGATCGAGCGCGGATTATGGAGCGGCAAACAATTCCGCGTCTGGATGCGGCAATCGTGGCGCTGGCTCATCCATCTGCTCCGCAATCGATCCGTGTTTCTGCCAGCACCGGGCGCTCCATCCCTTCCGGCCGAATCCGAGTGACGCACGCCCCCGGCATGGACGGTCCCGAGCGCCATCTGGCCCGCGGCTTCAACTGGCTCGGCGGCGCCACCATCCTCGCCAAGGTGATCGACTTCTCGGCCACGCTGGCGGTGTTGTTGTTCCTGACCAAGGACCAGGTCGGCATCGCCGCCCTTGTGATCTCGGTAGGGATGGTCATCGAAGCGTTCAATGGACTCGGCGCCAGCGAAGCCTTGGTGCAGGCGCCGTCGATCTCTCGTTTGCAGCTCGACACGCTGTTCTGGTTCATCGCCGGCGCCGGTCTGGCGATGGGCGGGCTGACGCTCCTGGCCGCACCCTGGATAGCACGGATTTTCGGCGTAGCCGGAATGGCAAGCTATTTTCTTGCGGTCGCGATCAAGCAGCCAATCATCGCCGCCGGTGTGATCCCGCAGGCGATATTGAGCCGGGAGCTGCAATATGAGCGCATCGCGGTCATCAATGTCGGCTCCACGCTGGCCTCCGCCTTGACGCGGCTGGCGCTGGGCGCGCTGGGCGCCGGCGCCTGGGCGTTGGTCATCGCCAATGCGGCGAGCGGGCTGTACATAACGATCGGGGCGTTGATAGCCAAGCCGTTCCTTCCACACCTTCGCTTCGAGATGCCGGCGATTTCGCCCTTGGTGCATTTCGGGATGCGGGCCGCCACCTCGAACATCTTCGAGCAGGTGTTCAAGAACATCGACTTTCTGCTGGTGGGATGGTTTTACGGGCCGGCGCCGCTGGCGATCTATCGCGTGGCCTTCGATATCGCCATGGAGCCGGCGATGGCGGCGGGCAGCCTGCTCAACCGCACTGCGCTCCCAGTCTTCGCAAAGGTCGCGGCGGCGCGCGATCGCCTGGCGCGGGCCCTGATCTGGGCGGTCGGCCGGCTGGCATATCTGGTGTTCCCGCTGATGGTGGGCCTGATCCTGGCCGCCGATCCGCTAACGGCCCTCCTTCACGACGAACAGGGCCGCAGCTATTCGGCCGCAGCCCTGCCGCTGAAGCTGCTCGCCGCAGCAGCGCTGCTGCGGGTGACCACGCAATTGCTTTATCCACTGTTGATGGCGTCCGGCCGGCCCGGCTCAGCCGCGCGCCTCTCGGCGACGACGCTGGGTCTTTTGACGATCGGGATTCTGATCGCCGGTTACAGCTTCCCGGCGCAAACCGGCATCATCGCCGTGTCGGCGATGTGGCTCGCAATCTATCCGCCGCTGCTGATGTGGGCGAGCCGTTATCTGTGGCGGCAGTGGTCGATAAGCGCGGCAGACTTCGCCCACGGCCTGATCCCGCCCGTCATTGGCATCGCCGCACTCGCCGGGACCGTGGAAGCGATCAGGTTCCTCGGCATCGGCACGAACGACGAAATCCAAATCGGCATAGTCATCGCGGCAACCGCACTGACCTATGGCGGACAATATCTCTATGCAAGGCGCCGCGCGGCGCACACAACGCGCGCCCCCGGCCCGGTTCCGCATTAGCTCGCGGCTTTCGCCATTGCGTCGCTGCGCGCGAGCACCGAGTCGTACAGGTCTTCCAGCATCCTGGTCTGCACGCGGATATCGAAATTCTGCTCGATGTGCGCGCGCGCCTGCGCACCCATGCGAAGCCGCATTTCGCGGTCGGTCAGCAAATCCTCCAAACGCCGGGCCAGAGCCGCGCTGTCGCGCTCCGGCACCAGAAAGCCGGTCTTTCCGTCGACGACGACCTCGGGGATGCCACCCCTGCGCGTGCCGATCACAGGCACGCCCGTGGCCGCGGCCTCCAGAAGCACCATGCCGAGGCCTTCGGTGCGCCCGGTGGAGGTGAGAATGCTGGGCAGCACCATCACCGCGGCCTTGCGATGCCACGCCATCACCTCTGCATGGGGCAATGCACCGAGAAAATGCACGCTGTCGTCGATGCCCAGCGATTTTGTCAGACTGCGGAGCGAGCGCCGCAGCGGCCCCTCGCCGATGATGACGAGCCTGGCGTTGGGAACGCGCCGGATCAACTCCGCGAAGCCGCGGATGAGGTATTGTGTGCCCTTGAACTCGACCAGCCGCGCGACATGCAGGATGGTGGGCGTCTCTTCGTCCGGATGTCGAGGCACGATCGGCGTCGGATCGATGCCGATATAGTGGACACGTGTGCGCGCCTCGGGAAAACCCAGCGCCAGCACCTTGTCGCGGATGAAGGACGAGACGCACAGGAACAGATCGCCTTGGCGCGCAAGCTGGCGCCGGTGGAGCGGATAATTCGCCCAGGCCGGCGAAGACAGAAGAACCAGATCCGACAAGGTGGCGTCATAGCCGTGGAACGTGGTCACCAGCGGAACCCCGAGCCGCTTGGCCAGGGGCAGCGCATAGACGCCGTCGATTCCGAAATGAGCATGGATCAGCGATGGCCGTCGCTCTCCGAGCAGACGCAGATAGGGGGCCGGGTTGCGCGTGATCATCTGCGCGCCGATCGTCAGCCAGGCGCCGAGCCCGCCTCGGTCCTGCAACGCCAGAGTCTCTGCGCCCGGGGGTGGGGCACCATAACGCAGCCGACCCAGATAGATCGGCCTGTACCGCCGCAATTGCTGGGCTTGCTGGGCGACGAAGGGCTCGGAGACCTTGAAGAGGTTGTGGCGAAATATCGCAACCTCGCGCGTGTCACTCATCGCTCTCGCCACCCGCCCTTTGCCCTTGCGCCGCCGAAGCGGCCTCGATCATTTGACGTCCCTCCGTCAGGGCGAGAGCCACGAGGCATATGACATAAACGCGCGCTGGCCACCAGTATGCGGCCGGGAACCTGATGACGGGCGAACGGGCCCAAGCTTGCGAGACCGGTGGTGGGGATTGTAAAGAGCAGCCCGACCAGAGTTGCCACATCGTCGGGCCCGCCGAGCCGCGGTCCAGCTATCGTCTGGTACAGGGCGGGAGACGAAATGAAACCGATAAAAGCCGTCAATGGGGTCGCACGGGCCTTTCTGTGCACATGGATGCGCACCCTGCTCAAGCTGGTGCTGCTTGGCGGCCTCGTGCTGTCGCTGGGATCTGCCTGGCAAGCGGCGCTGGCCGATTCCCCGGCCTTCTATCCGCCCAACGCTCCGGCCTGCAACCCCGCCGACCTCAAGCAGGCGCGCCTCAACGTCGACGTCATCGGAATGCGGAACACCAAGGGCGTGATAACCGTCACGATCTATCCCGATCAGCCGGCCCATTTCCTCGACGGAAAATACAAGGTCGCCCGCCAGACCTTTCCCGTGACGGCGCCGGATACGCATTTCTGCTTTGTCCTGCCCGCACCCGGCAACTACGCCGTAGCGCTCTTCCACGATGAAAACGCCAACGGCCATTACGACACGAATTTCCTGGGACTGCCGGTCGAAGGTGCCGGCTTCTCCAAAAATCCGACGCTGTTTGTGGGGCCGCCCAGGCTCAGCCAAGTGCTGATCCCCGTTCATCAGGGCGACAATGCCGTGTCGGTCAAGTTGAAATACTACTGAGAGACGCCGGCTACTGAGCCGCGGCCATCGCCAGCTCCGGCGCATGCGGGATGAGTTCCATGTCGCGCCCGATCTCGGCGAACAGCTCCAGCGCGCGGTCGATCTGCTCGTGCGTGTGGGCGGCGCTCACGCTCGTGCGCAGAAGCGCAAGTCCGCGCGGCGTCGCCGGCGGCAGGCTGACATTGGTGTAGAGGCCCGCTTCCAACAGCCGCTTCCAGAACATGAAGGCCGCGTCGGAGCTCGGCATCAGAGCCGAAACCACCGGGCTTGCTTCCGGACCGAGACTGAAGCCGAGACGGGCAAGTCCCGAATAAAGCCGGCCGGCGTTCTCACGCAAGCGCACGCGCAGGCCAGGCCGCGTGCGCAGCTGGTTGAGCGCCTCCATCGTGGCAGCAACGACGCTGGGCGGCAGCGAAGCGGTGAACATATAGGGACGGCAGGCGACGCGCAGCACGTCGAAATCCTCGACATCGCTCGTACAGAAGCCGCCCACGCCGCCCAAGCTTTTTGAGAAGGTGCCGACCACGAAATCGACATCGGCTTCGACGCCTTCGGCTTCGGCAAGGCCGCGGCCGGTTTCGCCCAACACGCCCAGCGAATGGGCCTCGTCGACAACCAGATAGGCGCCCAGTTCGCGCTTGACCTGGGCGAATTCCCGCAATGGCGCGGTGTCGCCCAACATCGAATAGATGCCCTCCACGACCACGATCTTGTCGCCCTCCGCACTACCAAGGCGGCGCAGGCGTCTCGCCAGATCGTCGGGATCGTTGTGGCGGAAGCGCGTCACCTGTGCGTGGCCGAGATAAGAGCCGTCATAGATGCTGGCATGCGAATCGGCATCGACAATGAGGTGATCGTTCTTGCCGGCGAGCGTGGACAGGATGCCGACATTGGCCTGATAGCCAGTCGAGAACACCATCGCGTGCCTGCGGCCATAGAAATCGGCAAGCGCACGTTCGAGCCGCGTATGGCCCTTGTAGCTGCCATTGGCGATGCGCGAACCGGTAGTTCCGGTGCCGTATTGCTCGATCGCTTCGACGGCCCTGGCCATCACGGCCGGATCGTAGGTCATGCCCAGATAATTGTTCGTGCCCAGGAGAAGGATGTCGCGGTCTCCGATCTTCGCCTCTGTTGGCGAAAGCACGACATCGAACACAACGGTGAAGGGGTTCGAGCCCGCGCTTTCCAGCTTGGCGTAGAGTGCCGCGGTCGGCGCGAATTTCTTCAGGAGAGACATTGCTTCGGAGCCGCCTTCAAATCATGCACGGTGGCAACCAGGTCGCCGATCGTTTCCACTTCGGCGATCTGATCGAGTGGAACGGAGATATCGAGCCGGTCTTCAATTTCCATCACAAAATCCATCACCGCGACGGAGTCGAGGCCCAGATCGTTGATTATGTTGGTCTGATCGGAAAGTTCGACAGATTTCCCCAGCGAGGACCGCAGCCTGTCGAATATCATTCCTCGAATATCGCCAGCAGAATTATCCATACGCCCCTTTGCCGAGCCTCCCGGGGATCGCCTACCCACGGCCGCTTCGAGCATCCAGCCTTATCGCCCGGTCCCGTTTATAGAGTGCGAACATAATATTGTCACAGCTTTTCATGGGTTGCATAGACCCCCAAGCCCGGTTTGAGGGCCCGGCCGGACCCCGCCTTTTTGAAGGCTTGGCCTCGCCCGGCGAGCGGATGGGGCCCGGCCAAGGGACCAAGGGCGCCCGTTGCGCGAATCAGACCCGCCTGCGCCGGGCGAGTGGTGCCTGATGTGCTGAAAGGGTTGATTCCCGGGGCTCCGGCGAAGCTGGTGGAACGGACTGCGCCGTTCCAGCGGAAAGATCGCGGGCTGCGAGGCGGTGGAGGCCTTGTCGCCTCCGCCTCTGGACGGCAGTATTCTTATTTACGGCTACTGAAAGGCTACCGCGGCCTGCCTTCCTTGTCGGGCCGCGGTAGCAGCAACGTTGCCGCCCATTGGCGTAAGGCACTTCTCATGACGGCTTTCCGGCATCGTGGCATTCGCCCGGGCTGCTTCTGCGCGGCCGCGAATGGCGAGGCGCGGCCTTGATCATCAACCATTACCTGATCCGGCAGATCACCAAGCCGCTCCTGGTCATTCTGGCCATCCTCACCTCGCTGTTCGCCAGCTACAGCGCCGCCGCCTTCCTGGCCGATGCAGTCAACGGATTGCTGCCGACCAACACCATCGCCGCACTGATCGGCTTGAAGGTGCTGATTGCGGCCGAGGTGCTGATCCCTATATCGCTCTTCCTTGCGATCGTGCTGGCTTTCGGAAAGCTGTACAGCGAATCCGAGTTCACGGCGATGTTCGCGCTGCGCGTCACGCCGGCAAGAGTGCTGGGGGCGACGCTGACCGTGGCGGCGTATCTGGCGGTCGTCGTCGTAGGATTGTCGCTGTTCGTGCGGCCCTGGGCGTATCAGAAGCTGCATGAGCTTACACAGCGCGCGCAGGTGCTGCTCAACGTCGACAACATGCAGGCCGGCACCTTCTATGTTGGCGACAATGGCAACCGCGTGATCTTCCTCGGCAACCGCGAAGGGCCGCAGTCGCCGGCAAGAGACGTGTTCGTGCAGCTGAAACAGGGTAACAGCCTTCAAATCATCCACGCGCGGCTCGCCTACAAGCTGCGTCAGACGAGCGGTGGCGAGAGCTCCGGCATCTATCTCGACGATGCCCGCATCTACCAGATCGCCCGGAAGGCAGGACAGAACGATCGCGCACTCAGCGTGCAGGGCATGATCGTGAACCCGAACGGCAAGCTCGGCGAGCCACCCGAATACAGCTCCGTGTCCGCCAGCACGGCACACCTGGCCGGGTCCGGCGCCATCAACGACATCGCCGAGTTCGAATGGCGGCTCACCACCGCCGTGTCGACGCTCCTGCTCGCCATGCTCGCCGTGCCGCTGAGCCGCGCCCAGCCGCGTCAGAGCAGATACACCAAGATCAGCACGGCGATCCTGGTCTATTCCGGCTATTACCTCCTCTACATGTCGGTGCGCACCTGGGTCCAGAACGGCGTGATCGCGCCCTTTCCGGGGGTCTGGTGGGTGCCGGGCCTGCTTGGCCTGATGGCTACCATCGTTTGGCTGATGCCCGGATACGGTTTCCGGATCAGGCGCGTGTGGCTCGCGCAACGCCTCTCGACGGCGCCGTGGAGCGGCGGTTCCGCCAAGACGCTCGGCGATCATGACCCAGCTTGATCGCTATATCGAGTTCGGCACCCTCAAGGCCTTCGTGATCGTGGTGGGGGGGCTGAGCGGATTATTGAGCCTGCTCGTCTTCGTCGAACAGCTCAGCTATGTCGGCCAGGGCCATTACCATCTCTTGGACGCTTTGGCCTATGTGCTGCTGACATGGCCGTCGCGGCTGTCGCAATCGGCGCCAGTGTCGATGCTGCTGGCGAGCCTTCTGGCACTGGGGGCGCTTGGGGCCAATTCCGAGCTCACGGCGATGCGGTCACTCGGCATTTCCGAGCTCCGGATTGCCGGCGCGATCCTCAAGATTGCGGTGCCGATACTCGTCCTTCTGTTCCTCAACGCTGAATTCGTGATCCCGCCGGCCGAGCAGCTGGCCGAGGCGCAACGCACCTCAAAGCTTTCCTCGACGGCGCCCGTTCTTGGCGGCGAAAGTTTCTGGGCCCAGAACGGCAACCAGTTCCTCAACGTCCAGGAATTCGGCTACGGCAATGCGCCCAAGAATGTCGACATCTACGATTTCTCGCCGGACGGCGCCTTGAGGCGCTTCATCCACGCCGACCACGCAGTCATCAAGCCGGACGGCACCTGGCTCCTTACGGGCGTCGTCAGCAAGCGCATCCAGGCCTCGCAATTCCAGACCGAGCGCCTCAACTCGTTGCCCTGGCACTCGTTCCTGCCGCTCCAGCAGGCCCGGCTGCTGGTGCTGCCGCCCGAGAGCATGCCGCCGATCGGGCTTTACCACTATGTCCGCTCGCTCACGAAGCGCCATCAGCCGGCGGCGCGCTATGAACAGGAGTTGTGGGCGCAAGTGAGCATCCCGATTTCGATGGTGGCGATGATCCTGATCGCCATCCCCTTCGTCTTCGGCTCGCCGCGTTCGCAGAACACCGGACGGCAGATCACGATCGGTGCCACTATCGGCCTGGTCTTCACGCTGATCCAGCAGATCATCGCCCATCTCGACCTGCTGCTCGACCTCAATCCGGCACTGGCGGAATTGGCGCCGTCGCTGCTGCTGATGGCGCTTGCGGCCTATCTCTTCCCGTCTCGCACGTCGATCGCCCGCGCGCTTCATTCGACGGTGTTCATGCTGTCCAGGAACCGGGCATAGCGCGCGCGCTGATGCATGAGCAACGCGATCAGAACCGCGTTGAAGCCGACGATCTCGAACCAGAAGTAATATTGCGGTGCCTTGAACGCCGCGGCGATGAAGATCGCAAGCGTGTGGTAGTTGGCCGACAGGATCGACCATTGCCGCAGCGCCGGCGCGAAGCTTGCGCGGTAATCCGCTCCGATCGCCTCGGCCCGGCCGGGTTCGGCCTTCAGCGCCGCCGCCAGCTGCTCGTGGAATTCGACGGTAGGTCCGGACAGACAGAGTTGCATCCAGCCATAGAAACGATGGAGAAGGCCGGCGAGCCACGACGACGAAGCCGTGCCGGGATGCAGCGTTCCGCGGTTCTCGTGCTCCGCCGCCGGGCGTTCGCGGGCCCAGAAACTGTATTCCTGCCGCTGCCTCTCGTACGCCGCGGATTGCACGGCATGGCAGATGCCGGCCAGAAGCATGAGGGGCCAGATCCAGCCGCCCCATTCCGCGCTCAACGATAGTGCCAAACCCACATAGACCGCCGTGAAGGTCACATAGTCGCAGATTCCGTCCAGCACCTTGCCGAGTTCGGACTGGGTATGCGTGAGGCGGGCAACCTGGCCGTCGGCGCCGTCGAGCACATGCCATCCCACCATCAAGGCGAAACCGGCGAGCGCGAAGGCGAGATCGCGAAAATGATAATAGGCGAACCCGGCAAGAACACCCAGCGCCATCCCGGTCAGCGAAACGGCGTTGGCGGAAATCCCCAGCCCCGCAAACAGCCGCGCCAGCCAGCCGGCCAGGGGATGGATCACATATAGATTGGAGATCTCTTCGATCTCCTCAGCACGCCGAACGGGTTCACCAACCGTCACCGCGCCCCCGCCGCCGGCCATCGCATCGGCCACCAGCGGCCCATCGCCGCTGCCAGAGCCGAGCAGATTCCGCGCCCGCATCATCGGTCAGAGCTGTTCGGATTTAAGCAGGCGCTCGGCCTTGTCGAAGGCGACCGGATCGTCGACGTCGACCCAAAGCCGGCCCTGGATATCGAAGACCCGGGCCTGTCCCCACCGCGCCAGCACATTCATCGCCCCCGAAATGCTGTCATCGCCTTCGGCCTGACTGCGTTCCAGGGCCTCGAAGATGATCGGGGTGCAGAGAAAGATGCCGGTGTCGAGGGCATTGAAATCCCGGATGACCTTGCCGATTTGTTCGATCCGGCCGTCCGCACATTTCACCCGCGTGACGTCCTCGAGATCGTTGAGCGGATTGTCGACGTTGAAATCCACCGCGAGCGTCACGGTGCCCGGTTCGACCGGCTCCGAAATCAGCCGCCGGACGATCTCCGGATCGACCAGATGATCGCACATCGTCAGCAGAAACGGCTCGTCGAGATAGGGCTTGGCCTTCAATAGCGAGACGCCGTTGGCGCGGTCCCAGCTCTCGTTGAAGATATGGGTGATTGGAATGCTTTCGCGCTCGGAGAATTCCTCGAGCGCGCTTCGCACGTCATCGCTGCGATAACCGCTGACCACGAGGAATTCGTCGGCGCCGCCGGCGCGGGCACGCCCGATCACGCGTTCAATCAGCGGCACGCCGCGGATGTGAATTCAGGGGCTTGACCTCGCCCTTTTGCCGGAGGCGTGTCCCCTGCCCGGCGGCGACGATGAGGCACTTCATCGCACGACGTAGAGCTTGGCCGTGTTGGTGCGGATAAAGGCTTCCGTCATGGCATAGGCGTCGTCGTCGGTATACTGCACGGCAGGATGCTTGCAGAAATAGGCGCTCGGCCCTTCAAGCACGCCGCCGACGCCGTTCTGCAGCGCCAGCTTGCAGCAACGGATCATGTCGATCACGACGCCGGCCGAATTGGGCGAATCTTCGACCGACAGCCTGAGTTCCAGATCCATCGGCACATCGCCGAACAGGCGGCCTTCCATCCTGAGGAAGCAGACCTTGTTGTCGTTCTGCCACGGCACGTAGTCGCTGGGGCCGACATGGATATTCTCGTCTTCCATGCGCGACTTGGCGACGGACTGCACCGCTTCGGTCTTGGAGGTCTTCTTCGACGTCAGCCGCTGCTGGTTCTTCATGTTGAGAAAGTCGGTGTTGCCGCCTGTGTTGAGCTGATAGGTCCGCATCAGCTTGACGCCGCGCTTGGCGAACAGGTCCGTCAATATGCGGTGGGTGATGGTGGCGCCGAGCTGCGATTTGATGTCGTCGCCGATGATAGGCAGGTTGCGCGCCTTGAAACGCTCGGCGAATTCCTTGTTGCTGGCGATGAAGACCGGCATGTTGTTGATAAAGCCGATGCCGGCTTCCAGCGCGCATTCGGCATAGAAGCTCGCGGCCCGCTCGGAGCCCACCGGAACGTAGTTGAGAAGGATTTCCGCGCCGCTGCGCTGAAGCTCGCGCACGATCTCGGCCTTCGACGGCTCCTTGGCATCGGAGCGGACGAAGGTCCGGTCCTCGACATAGTCCGCCATGTGCTCGGAGATGCCGTCGAGCACCGGGCCCATGCGCACGATCACGCCACTGTCGGGAACGTCAGCCTGGAATATCTTGGTGCAGTTGGGCTTGGCGAAGATCGCCCGGCTGACATCCTGGCCCACCTTGCGGGCGTCGACGTCGAACGCCACCGCGACTTCGATGTCGCAGGGCAGATAGCCGCCGATCTCCTCGTGCATCAGCCCCACCACGCCGTCGCGGCAGCGCTCGGGCGTGTAATAGTGGATGCCCTGCACGAGCGCGCTGGCACAATTGCCTACTCCCGCAATGGCGATGCGGATCGTTTTCCTTTTCACGAGGTACACCTTGTTGCTGGTTGGCCCACTTCAATCAAAGCTGTCGTCGAGGACCACGATACGCACGCCATGCACGCCGGCCGATGCGCATCGCAACCCGGAAAATGCGTGAGGAGAAATCCTGCTGGCCCCCGCTCCCCAGCCATGACCCTTACGGCCCGCCCCAAGCCATGGCCGACCGTCGGCGCCTGACGACGCCGATTGCAAAGACAAGGACTTAAGCTACGTCGGCCCTTGCCGCGAAGCAAGCCGGACGTGAACCGGGCCGAGCGGCCGGGCCAGTGCCGGCGCAGTCCACGGGTCAAGGGCCCGGCGCCGGGGGGCAGCCGGCACGCGGCTGGGCAATTGCGCCCTAGGGAAGGCGGCGCACGCACGACCAGACCAAGGCGCTAAAGAGCTGGTGACCTCTATGGTCCCGCACAAATTGGGGGTCGATCAGCGCAACCGGGAATTTGGTTCGAACCGAGGCGTACCAATGCACCACCCGCGTCTCCGGCCACAGAACCTCATCGAGCCGGACCTGGCCGTACATCCGGAACCAATGGTCCGATATCTCGGGCGGCATGGGATAGAAGACACGGGGGTCCTGGATGGCCAGATCGCTGCCCCGATAACGGCGGACCACGTCCTGAAGCAAATGCGGACCGAACGCGTAGGGTCGCGGAGGGGGGCTCATGGGAACGTGTAGCATCGCGTTGAGATAATCCGCGAAAAGGCGCGACCCCGGTTCGGCGCCCATGACGGCGTTGTTGAGGCTGCGGGAATAGAACCTTTCGACGCGACGGAATTTTTCCCAGCCGTCCGACATATGCCGCGCGCCCTTGCGGATCAAATCGAGCGTGAGATGACGCGCCCAGACGAAGGGCGACCGTGACTTGAGTACCGCGCGCGTCCAGACAATCAGTTCGCAACCGACGAAGTTCGGCGCGCTAAGGAAAGGTTGAAGGGATTTTGTGGTGACCGTATCGAGGTCGAGATAGATGCCGCCTTGCAGATAGAGGATCGCTGCGCGAAGCATATCCGCCCGCATCGTGGGTTTCTCGAGTTTGCCGTAAACGGCCGCCAGCCGATCACCGACACCGAGTGTTGCACCGGCTTGCGCCAAGCAGACGATCGGGTCGATTTGCGACAGGCGCACACCGGTGGCGGCCTGCAACGCCCTGATCGCCGCACTGTCCTCAAGAGACTCGGTGTGATGAAGGATGATTTCGGGCAATTCGCTCCGCTCGGCGGCGGAAAGAACGGCAAAAACGTAGGGCCAGGGCAATCGAGTGCCGATCCAGACGAAATGAACGCGGGCAGGAATGCTCATGACGCCCCGTCAGCCGCACCGACGCACAACATACTGACCACACTCGACAATGACTTCGACGGCCCGCAGACCCATGCCGGGCGGGCCCCAGGGGGCGGGCGGGCGCGGCCGAGATTGCCAATCCCACGCCGCTCTGCTACCCGAAGCGACAAGATAACCTAATAACAAGACCGCAAGATGCCGGCACCTATACGATCTTGTCATCCTGGCCACGCGAAGCGGTATGCCGATTTCGGCACCATCGCCGAAGCGCTGGACTACGCAGCGCAGGCACCGACGGGCCTGAGCTTCTATTCGAGCAAGGCCGCGCTCATCGAGGCCCTGCCCTACCGAGTTCTGCGCGACGATGCGGTCGCGCTGGCGCGCAGGATGCTGGGGGCCGGACTGACGCCGGGCGACCGCGTCGCCCTGATCGCTGAAAGCGACAGCGATTTCGTGCGGGCCTTTTTCGCCTGCCAATATGCCGGCCTCGTGCCGGCGCCCTTGCCCTTGCCGGCCGCGTTCGGCGGCAAGGAAAGCTACATCGCGCATCTGCGGCGAATGATGGAAGGCATCGGCGCCGCCGCCGCATTCGGGCCGGCCGCGCTGGTGGGCTGGCTCGCAGAAGCGGTGTCCGGCCTTGATGTCCGGCTAACCGGCACGCTCGACCTGCTCGGGAACGTGCAGCCTGCGCTCAACGGATTGCCGAAGCCGGATCCCGAGGGGCTCGCCTATCTGCAGTTCTCGTCGGGGAGCACGCGGTTTCCGCTCGGCATCGCCGTCAACCAGCGCGCCTTCATGGCGAATGCGCGCAGCACCTCGCGCGACGCGCTCAGGATCGTAGAGGGCGACCGCGGCGTCTCGTGGTTGCCGTTCTACCACGACATGGGGCTCGTCGGTTTCCTGCTCATGCCCATGGCCTGTCAAATGACGGTCGATGTGATCGCAACCCGCGATTTCGCGCGGCGCCCGCTTCTGTGGCTCGACCTCATCAGCCGCAATCGCGGCACGATCTCGTTCAGTCCGATCTTCGGATACGAGCTGTGCGTGCGCCGCACCGAAACGGCATCGACCGAGGGCCTCGACCTTTCGAGCTGGCGCCGCGCGGGAATCGGCGGCGACATGATCCGCCCCAACGTGCTGACGCGCTTTGCCGAGCGCTTCACGGCGCGCGGCTTCGACTCGAGTGCCTTCCTGCCGAGCTACGGCATGGCCGAGGCCGCGTTGGCATTGAGCTTCGCACCGCTGGGCGTGGGCGCGCAGCACGACACCGTGGACGGGGCGGTGCTCGAAAACGAACGCCGCGCGAGGCCCGCCGACAATGACAGCGGCCGCGTTCGCACCTTCGTGCGCTGCGGCCAGATGCTGCCCGGCCATGAGATCGAAGTGCGCGACGAGACCGGCCGCGTGCTGCGCGAACGGCAGGTGGGACGTATCTATGTGCGCGGACCGAGCCTGATGAGCGGCTATTTCGGCGCGGCCGAAGAGACCGCGCGGGTCCTGAGCGCCGATGGCTGGCTCGACACCGGGGACCTCGGCTACCTCGTCGACGGCGAGATCGTGATCACCGGCCGCGCCAAGGACCTCATCATCGTCAATGGCCGAAATCTGTGGCCGCAGGACCTCGAATGGACGGCGGAAGCCGAGGTCTCGTATCTGCGCAGCGGCGATGTCGCCGTCTTTTCGGTCGACGGCGACGACGATGAGGAAGTGGTGGCGCTGGTCCAGTGCCGCACGCCCGACCCCGACCGGCGCGATGCGCTGGCCACCGAAATCGCCAACATCTTCCGCGGCCGCTATGGCCTCGAATCAAAAATCGTCCTGGTGCCGCCGCACAGCCTGCCGCAGACTTCGTCGGGCAAGCTGAGCCGCATCCGCGCGCGCATGATGTATCTGGCAGGCGCCTTCCCGCAGAATACGGCGGCGCCAGCGGATACCAAGACGGAATGACAAGCGGCCCGGTCGTCGCCGTGACCGGCGTGACTGGCTTTCTCGGTCTGCATCTCGTGGCAGCGTTGGCGCGCGAAGGCGCGCGGGTTCGCGTTTTGGCCCGCCGCGAGCCGGCGCATGAGCACTGGCGCGGGGTTTCGCTCGATGTCGTGCGGGGCAGCCTCGAAGACGCACCCGCGCTCGAGCGACTGGTTTCCGGGGCCGACGCGATCGTGCATGCGGCAGGGCTCGTCAAGGCGCGCGACAAGGCCGAGTTCCTGCGGACCAATCGCGAAGGCACCAAGGCCGTCGCCCAGATTGCGCGCCGCCACGCACCCGATGCGCGCTTCGTCGCCGTCTCCTCGATCACTGCGCGCCACCCGCAGCTTTCCGAGTACGCCGCGAGCAAGCGCGCAGGCGAGGAAGCCGCGCGCGCCGCCTATGGCGATGCGCCCAGCCAGCTCGTGATCGCGCGCGCCCCGGCGATCTACGGACCGTGGGACCGCCAGACCCTGGCGATCTTCGAGATGGTGTCGCGCCGGATCGTGCCGCTGTTCGGATCGGGACGCGTGACCCTCATTCATGTCCGCGATGCGGCAGCGGCAATGGCCCGCTTGGCCATGGGCGCAGGGCCTGCAGGACTCTACACGCTCGCCGACACCAATCCCGCCGGCTACTCGATGCCGGAGCTATTCGCCGAAGCGGCCCGCGCCTTGGGCAACAGCCCCCGGTTCGTCCGCGTGCCCAACCGCGGGCTGCTGCTCGCGGCGGCCGTCTCGACGTGGCGCGGGCGATTGAGCGGCCGTGCCCCCATCTTCACGACCGGCAAGGCGCGCGAGATGCTCCACCCAGACTGGTCGGTCGCGGATGACGAAGCGCTTCCGCCAACCGTCCATCGATCGACCATCGGCGTCGCGGAGGGCTTCCGCGAAACCGCGGCCTGGTACAGGGCCGCCGGCTGGCTCGCCTGAGCGTCCGGCCGCACTGGCCCGCGCCTCCGCCGGCCAAAAAAAAACGCTCCGGCACGGTGATGATGCGTATATTTGACCCGCAATATTTTCAGGAGGATGGGGCAATGAAGCTCACCGCTGGATTTGTCTTTGCCGCAATCGTCATGGCCGCGACAACCATGATGCCGCTGGGGGCGCGGGCCGCCGGCATCAAGACCTACAAGTCCGACAAGTACAGCGTGCAGGTCTCCTATCCGGACGATTGGATCGACAAGGGCACGTCGGCGACGGACCTGCTCAATCCCGATTATTCGGGCAAGGAGAACACTTTCGGAATTGGACCGCAGCTGGACGGCGAGATCCTGATATCGGTGAACGACACCAGAGCCCAGACTTTTGACGAGTTTGTGGCTGCCTTGAAGGGCGTCATCAAATCCATGGGGCTTCCCTTCAAGATCGATTCCTCGAAGCAGATAAGCGTGGGTGGCCAGCCGGCCTATGACGTCGTCTATGGCGGCGGCAGCGAATTCGGGCGGACGCGCGTGGTCGCGCTGTTCCGCAACGGCAAGCGCTACACCATCATGGTGGCAGGCTTCGATACCAAGCCGGGCATATACGACAAATACGCGCCCGCGATCGATGCGTCGGTGCAATCCTTCCGCATATTGAATTGACCGGCCCGAACTGCGTTCGGCTTGGTCAAGGCGGGGCCCGCTCTTCGCCGATCGTTACAGATTGGTAATTTTTGGAACAGCCCGTCCCAAAAAAATCGCTGGCTGATCGCGGCGACAACGCGAAACCACCCCACTCCACGGGCCCCGCCGCAACCGGCACATTGCGGCGGCGTTGCGTACGGATTATTTTGGCGGCCAGGGACTCAGCAGGGCAAGGGGCATCTCATGGACAAGCGGGCGGCTGTCGCAATCGGTGTGCTGGCGGTTTGCGGCATCGGCGTCTTCGCCATGCCGGCAACCGCAGCGGGCATCAAATCCGGCAAGTGGGAATTCACCACCACGATGCAGGGCATGCCGATGCCGAAGCTGCCGCCCGGCGTGCAACTTCCGCCGAATGTCCATATCGGCGGAAACACCACGACCTTCACCACCTGCATCAGTGGCGAACATCCCGTGCCGCAGAACAGCAAAGGCCCGCGCGGCCCAGGCGGCCCCGGCGGCCGCGGCGACTGCTCAGTCAGCAACGCCTCAGTTTCCGGCGGCACGGTGAGCTGGTCGGAAGTCTGCCACACAGGCCGCGGTGAGATGCACGGCACAGGCAAGGCGACCTACGCCGGAGATACCATGCAAAGCACGACGACCATCGATATGAGCGATAACGGCGAACAGGCGATGCACATGACCCAGACCACCACTGGCCGCTATCTCGGGCCTTGCAATTAGCCACGGCGCCAGAGTCCGCCAGCACGCGCCGGACCCTCATGGGGAAAAGGCGCGGCACCGCAGTTCGAATTCGACAACAGTGGCAAGCACCAACTGAGGAGCCATGCCGTGCGCACACGAATGCTGATCGTCCTGGCCGGCGCGGCCGTGGTCGGCGGTCTCTGCCAGGTCGTACCGGCGCGCGCCGATGCCTTGTCCGACGCGGGCCTGTCCACCGGTGACGTACAGGACCGGGTGGTGGAGTTGGTGGCCGGCGGCGGCCTCAGCGCACCTCCCGGTCTCAATATGCTCGGACCGACCGCAAGGGTCGCGGTGGTGAAGGCCGTGGGTGCGATCGCAATGGCCTACGCCAAGACTAAGGAATTCCGGGATCAGTATGCCGCTTGGCGGGCCCAGAACGCGCCCACGCTCTCATTGATCTCCAAGAACGACATGGCCAAGCAGAACGCCATCACGCAGGCCGATTTCGACAAGGACCAAGCGCAAATCAAGAACGCCGCCTCCGACCTGGAGAAGCAACGCAGCCAGTTCAAGAAGGCCGGCCTGACCGACGCCCAGATCAATGCGATGATTGCCCAGGTCAAGGCGCAGCAGCAAGCAATGCTCGCCATGCAGGCGAAAGGGCAGATTCCTTCGCATCCGCAGCTGATGACCGAGGCTGACCGGCAGAAGCAAAACGCGGCGCGCCAGAAAGACTACAACGATGCCAAGGCAAAGTTCGACCGCGAACATCCGGCCGACCCAAACGTCGCGCTGCGCCAGGAGCTGCAGGATTTCCTGAAAGAATGCTCGTCGGTGAATTTCAACGCCCCGGTCAAGAACGGCGACTTCGTCAACGAAGCGGACCGGCAGCACGATGCGGACTGGAAATACTGCTACCGGGCCGGAAAGCCGGCGGTCGATGCCGCCCGGGCGATCGCCACCGCGTGGCTGAAGCAGCTGTAGCGTCCTCAATCGCGCGCCATTGCGGGCGGCCGGTTCCAGCGTGGCTTCGTGCGGAGACTCGGCTATTCTGTCCGCGGAGGCGAGGCCATGCGCCCTTTGATCCTGTCGCTTGCCGCGGCTTGGCTCGTGGCCACGCCAGCGTCCGCGGCGCCGACTTGCCTCAACCGGCACGGCGACACCGTGCGCTGCGAGGCTGCCGACGCGATGCCATTGGGTTGGACCCCGTCGCCCGAGCAGCATCTCAAGTGGCAGATGGAACAGCCGCCCGGCCCCAGCGCGAGTCAATTGCTGAGCGGGGCGCTCGCGTTTTGCCTGTTTCTGGCGATGATCGCGCTGTTGCCCGAATTCGACGGAACGCGCGACAGCGATTGGGGCGCGCAGGAAGGCGACGACGCGGCGGACGAATGAGCGCGCGCACTTCGATGCCGTGTGGTCTGCGACGCGGGCCTATAGCGGATCATCGTTTCATGGAATTGACGATCCGCTCCAATTCTTTGTTTTCACGCAATTCCGGACGGAAAACCGGTCCCCACTTTTCCTGGAATTGCTCTAAAACGCAGGCTTCGATTTGGGATCCATCACCGCGGTGGCCAAATCGCGAATTCTGTCCATGAAGGAGCCCGACCGCAGATATCGCAGGTGTGCGGCAAATCTGTCTTCGGCGAGGACTGTTCTGCCGAGATTTGTCTCTTCTTTTTTCATGAGTTCCAGAACCCGCTTGTCCTCGTCGGCCTCCAGCCAGTAGCCGTGGTGCTGCTCGCAAAAATCCATTTCGAGGTCGTATAGCCGGTATTGAAAGCTCTTCATGAGGTTGCCGCACTGAGGGCATTTGCGGGTGGTGGGCGAAGAGCCAAGCATCAAGCTGCCTTTCTCGTCGTCGCCGAAATCGAAGACTTTGTCTTCAAGCTGGGCAAGCTCTTGGCAACTGAGCCACATGCCTTCGCAGGACGGACAGACTTCCATCTCGACCCCATCGCGCTTCTTTTGCACCAGCTCGCTGTCGCAGTTTGGGCACTTCATGGGGCCTCCTATCATCCGGGTTTCGGCGTTTCCTCACCTGGCGCCGCACGTCGATTGCGCGGTACGACATTTCAGAAATGGTGCGGTCGAGAAGAGTCGAACTTCCATGGGTGTTACCCCGCTAGCACCTCAAGCTAGTGCGTCTACCATTCCGCCACGACCGCACGGAGGCCGAAACACCGGCCGGCGGCGGGGTTTAACAAATCCGGCCCGGGCTGGGAAGCGTCCTGATCAGGCGAAAAATGCCCCCGCCGAGCGCCACAAAATGAACGCCGCCACCGCCAGCACGGCAACCGCGAAGATGCGGGTCAGCGCGGCCCGCTTTGTGGCCAGATGCCTGGCAAGCCGCGTGCCGGCAAGCCCGCCGGCCACGCCGCCCAGAATGAAGAAGCCCGCGATGCGCCAATCGACCAATCCGGCGACGGCGTAGGAGATCGCGGTCGTCAATCCGAACGCGCCCACCGAGACCAGCGACGACCCCACGGCGTTGATCGCGGCCATGCCCGCGCCCAGCATAATCGCCGGCACGATCAGAAAGCCGCCGCCAATGCCGAAGAAGCCCGACAAGGCGCCGACCAGAAGCCCCGTCGCGGCCAGCCGCCAGGTGATGGAGGGATTGATGCGGACTCCGGGGTCGCCCGAGGCCGCAGCCCACGGCGTCAGCATCGCCACCGCGACGGCGACCATCACCAGACCGAACAGGAAGAGAAGCTGCTGGCCGCCGACCGCCTTGCCCAGCGCCGCCCCGCCGGCCGCCCCGGCAATGCCGAAGATCGCGAAGGTGGCGGCACAGGGCCACTTCACATGGCCGGCGCGCGAATGTGGGATCAGATTGGCAAAGGCATTGACGGCGACGGCCAGCGCAGATGTGCCGATTGCCACATGGGTGGAACGCACGCCGACGACATAGACGAGCAGCGGCACCGCCAGGATGGAGCCGCCGCCGCCCAGGAGCCCAAGCGAGAAGCCGACCAGAATCCCGGAGCCAATCGAGAGCAGATCGGTGATGCTCATGCGGGTTTGCCCTGGGGGCAAGCCGCACGAAGAGCGCCGAAATCGCGACGCGTGGCACAGCGCATGGCAGCCTCTTCAAGTTCCATTATATTCGATATATCTAATATATATGTCGCGCATGTCCAGCGGCCGCAATATAGGCGACTGGTGCACGCGTGTGGCCGAAAATGATGGTATTTTCGATCCGAAACTCAAGGCCAGTGCCTCGAACGCGGGCCTAGATACCGTCGCCGTCGACGCCGACGTGGATGCCGCACTCGTCCTTGTCGAGCCCAGACCAGCGGCCGTCGCGATAGCCCTCGCCTTCCACCACGCGGCGGGTACAGGGCATGCAGCCGATGGAGGGGTAGCCATCCTCCACCAGCGGATGGCGCGGCAGATCGTGCGCCACGATATAGGCTTCGAGATCGGCCTGGCTCCAATCGGCCAGCGGATTGAAGCGGAAGCGGCCTTCCAAATATTCCACGACCTGCATGTCGGACCGCGCACTGGTCTGGAAGCGTTTGCGGCCGGTGATTTGCGCGGCAAAGCCGGTCAGTGCGCGCTTGAGCGGGATCACCTTGCGGAAGTCGCAGCAGGCATCGGTGTCGCGCGCCCAAAGCACGCCATCAGGATCTCGCGCCGCGCGATCGTCGGGATGCGGCGCGAGCGAGCGCAGATCGCCCAGGCCCAGCAGCTCCTGCAGGCGGTCGCGATAACGAAGCGTCTCACCGAACAGTTTGCCGGTGTTCAGGAAGAGCACCGGCGTGGCCGGATCGACACCCGCCACCAGATGCAGCAGCACCGCCGACTCCGCCCCGAACGAGGACACGACCGCCGTCTGTGCAGGGAAGGCCTCGCGGAGCGCGAGTTCAAGGATGCCGCGGGCGTCGCGTCCGCCAGCCGCCGCGCGGAGCTCACCCAGACGCGCGATTGCCTCGTCCGGAATCGGCCGGCTGCCGCGCCGATTGGAGTGCTCGTCGAGTACTGTGATGCTCGTCACCGGAGCCAGCCCCGCTCCCATACCAATGCCCGCAGCCGCCGAGAGACATCCGGTGGCTCGGCGCCCTCCGCGCGCCAGGACGCGCGAGCCCGCTCGGCTTCGCTCAACCGGTCGCGCCAATCCTCGTCGAAGCGGGCCTCAATCCATTCGCGGATGAGCCGGGCCAACCCTGGCGCCTTGCCGCCAGTGGAGACGGTCAGGAGCAGATCACCGCGCCGGACTGCCGCCGGCACGTGGAAATCGCACAGGGCTGGCATGTCCTCGACATTGACGAGCACCCCAGCGCTCCGCGCGCGTCCCGCCAGTGCCCGCGATTCCGCCTCTGTCAGCCCGGCCACGAAGAAAAGCCCAAGGGCCCTCAGAGCGGCCTCGCCGGCGTCGGGAGCGACGGACACAAATTCAACCCCCGCCCCCGCCAGCATCTGTTGCCGGCGCAAAAGTCCCTCGCCGCGGCCCGCCAGACCAACTGTCCGCGAATGGCTGTTCAGAATGATCGGGAGCACGGCCCGCTCCTTGCGGCTGCTGCGTTCCACAGTAGAAATAGCGGTCAGACACGCTTAATGCAAGAATTGAGTGGGTATTATTATACTATACAGAAATATTTGTGTTATATTTGATAATGGCCCTTGATCAGGTCGGTCACGCAGACCGCAATCTTGTCGCCCTGCAGGATGATCTCACCGCGCGCGACCGGCCGGTCATTGGCCAGAATCAGAATGGGGTCATCCTGATGCGAGTTCGAGTTCGATGACGGCACCGCGACCCATGCGCAGAAGCTGGGCCATGGGGATGACGGAGCGGCCGAGCACGACCGAAAGTTCGACCCTGACAGTTTCGATGTTGACAGCCATATCCCAAACCTGAGAGCAGTCCCGTTCCAGGTACAAATCTGACGTGCGCATGCTTTCTGCGGAGTTAAGATCGGCCGTGACGGCGCTCGATACCGCGATGAGGCCCAAATGGGTCGTGAAGGACGGACTCCTGCCCTATCCCGAGGCGGCCGCCAGAATGGAGGCACGCGCCGAGGCGATAGCGGCCGGAACCGCATCCGAGCTGGTCTGGCTGGTCGAGCATCCGCCGGTCTACACCGCCGGCACCAGCGCCCGCGACGCGGATCTGCTCGATCCGCGCTTTCCCGTCTTCAAGACCGGCCGCGGCGGCCAATATACCTATCACGGGCCCGGCCAGCGCGTCGGCTATGTGATGCTGGACCTCAAGCGCCGCAAGCCGGACGTGCGCGCCTATGTCCGCGATCTCGAAGAATGGCTGATCGGAGCGCTGGCGCAGCTCGGCGTGAAGGGCGAGCGGCGAGCGGACCGGATCGGCATCTGGGTCGCGCGCGACAGCCGCGAGGACAAGATCGCCGCCATCGGTGTGCGCATGCGCCGCTGGGTCACGTTTCACGGAGTGGCGCTCAACGTGAACCCCGATCTGTCGCATTACACGGGCATCGTGCCGTGCGGGATTTCCGCGCACGGCGTCACCAGCCTCGCCGATCTCGGCATCGCGGTTACCATGGCGGATGTCGACATGGCGCTGAAGCAATCCTTCGAACGGGTATTCGGGCCGGTCGAAGACTGACCCGGCCTGCCAGCTTGTCAACGCCGTGGCTTCGCCCCAGATTGCGCGCGGCCGGCTTTATCGATTCTTTCCAACGGGCTTCGATCCGGCGTCTGTACTGCGTTCTTCACGTTTCAGAGATCGACGGGAGGGGTTGATGCCGCGCATTGGGACGGCGTTCTTTGCCTCGGGCACGCTATTCATTCTGGCTGGAATGGTACTTGGCGAAATCATGGGCAACAGCGAGGATTTCGCGCTGGCGCCGATGCATGCCCATTTGAATCTGCTGGGCTGGGTTTGCTTGGCGCTGTACGGCACTTTCTATTCGCTCACCAAGGACAGCTATTCGCCGGCCTTGGCGTGGACGAATTTCGTGCTCTCCTCGGTGGGGGCATTGGTCTTTGCGGTGTCGCTGGGGCTGTTGCTGACGAGCGGCAACAACGCCTTCTATGGCCCGTTCGCGGCGGCAGGCGGCGGCATCGCGCTGCTGGGGCTTCTGGTGTTCATGATCTCGGTCTTCCGCGAGCTGTTCCGCAGGCGGACGTGAGACGGCCCTACAGCGACGGACGCCTGTGGAAGCCTTTTTCCGCAGGCGGCTCGGCCTTCTGCATCTCGACATTGGTCACGCGCGCGCCGGCCGGCCCGCGCGCGCAGACCGTGAAAAAGGCCTCGATCGCCTTGACCGGGCCCGAGGCCAACGCCTCGACGGTGCCGTCGGCGCGGTTGCGCACCCAGCCGTCGAGGCCGAGCTTGTTGGCTTCGACGATGACGTAGTTTCTATAGCCGACGGCTCGCACAAAGCCTTCGATACGGAAGCGCAACGTCGCGATCTCTTCATTGGCGTCGCTTGTCATCGGCAGCTCCTTCAGTCGAATTCCAGGATAACATCGTCGAGAGCGAGGCTGCCGCCCTGCCGAACGTGAATTGTCTTGATGGTTCCATCGCGTTCGGCCAAGAGCACATTTTCCATCTTCATGGCCTCGACCACGGCGAGCGTTTCGCCGGTCTTGACCTCCTGACCCTCCGCGACATTGACCGATACCACCAGTCCCGGCATGGGACATAGCAACAGCCGCGAGGTGTCGGGCGGCGCCTTCTTAGGCATCAGCGCCGCGAGCCGCGCGATAGCCGGCCGCCGCACACGCGCCACAACGGCGATGCCGCCATGGCTCAAACGATAGCCGCCGGCAATCCGCGAGATCTGGATTGCCCGCGAGCCGTCTGCCTCGTCGAGATGGAGCACGAATTCTCCCGGTGCCCAGCGCAGGCCCGCATCGCAGGCCTCGCCATCGATGACGGCGTGCAGCCGGCCCGAGTTCACATAGGCTCCGCTCACCTCGGCCCTGGTATCGCCAAGGCTGACGATGTAGGCGTCGCCAATCGGCGGCGGCCCGTCGAGTTGGCTGGAGATGGCGGCTGCACGCGCCGCCTCAAGAAGCGTGGCGGCAAGGGCCGCGGCGGTGAAGCGGCGGCGGTCGGCCTCCTCCATCGCGCGGCCATGGAAGCCATTCGGAAATTCCTCGGCGATAAAGCCTGTCGTCAGCCGACCCTCGCGGAAGCGCCGGTCGAGCATGATTGCGGTCAGAAAGGGAATGTTGTGGCTGATGCCTTCGATGCGGAATTCGTCGAGCGCGGCGGCCATGGCATCGATGGCAGCTTCGCGCGTCGGCCCGTGGGTGCACAGCTTGGCGATCATGGGGTCGTAGAAGACCAAAATCTCGCTGCCTTCCGAGACTCCGGTATCGTTGCGGATGGTGATCTCGTCATAGCGGCCCTCGGCCGGCGGACGATAGCGCACAAGCCGGCCGGTCGATGGCAGGAAACCGCGATAGGGATCCTCGGCATAGATCCGCGCCTCCACCGCCCAGCCTTTCAGCTTCGCGTCCTTCTGCTTGAGCGCGAGCTTCGCGCCCGCCGCCGAGCGAATCATCAGTTCGACCAGATCAAGACCGGTGACCAGTTCGGTTACCGGATGCTCGACCTGAAGCCGCGTGTTCATTTCGAGGAAGTAGAAGTTCCTGTCTCCGTCGACAATGAACTCGACGGTACCGGCGCTGTCGTATTGGACGGTCTTGGCCAGCGCCACGGCCCGCGCACCCATCGCGGCGCGCAATTTTTCGTCGAGAAGCGGCGACGGCGCCTCCTCGATCACTTTCTGATGACGGCGCTGGATCGAGCATTCGCGTTCGCCCAGATGGATGATGTTGCCGTGGCGGTCGCCGATCAGCTGGATCTCGATGTGACGCGGTTCGCTTACGAATTTCTCGATCAGGAGGCGCTCGTCGCCGAAGCTGGCGCGCGCCTCGTTGCGCGAAGACCGGATGGCCTGGTCGATCTCGCTTTCGTCGCGGACGATGCGCAAGCCCTTGCCGCCGCCGCCGGCGGAGGCCTTCACCATCACCGGATAGCCAAGTTCGGCCGCGATGGTTCTGGCATGGGCCGCGTCTTCGATCTCGCCGACGAAACCGGGAATGATGGGGACACCGGCGGCCAGCGCCAGCTTCTTGGATTCGATCTTGTCGCCCATCGCAGCGATGGCCTTTGCGTTCGGGCCGATGAAGATGACGCCCTCCCTCGCCAGCGCCTCGACCAGCACCTCGCGCTCGGACAGAAAGCCGTAGCCGGGATGGACGGCCTGGGCGCCAGTCCGCTTGCAGGCTTCGACGATCTTCTCGACGCGAAGATAGGATTGCGCTGCGGGCCCCGCGCCGATCGCGATCGCCTCGTCGGCCAGCTCGACGTGCAGCGCGTCCTTGTCGGCGTCCGAATAGACGGCGACGGTCGCGATCCCCATGCGCCGGGCCGTACGGATCACGCGGACCGCAATCTCGCCGCGATTGGCAATCAGAATTTTGTCGAACACCTTGGACTCCGACGAATGGCGCGACGGTCACAGACCGTGCAGCAGGAACCATACCGCCACGCCGACCGCAATCACGAAAGCGGCGGTAGCGGCAAGCTCCGTGCCCAGACGGGGGCCGCCCATGACGACCGCCACGCCCGCTTTGGTCACGAGATTGGCCCCGGCTGCAACCAGGATCGCCAGCGCCGCCCCCGCGGGCGTCAAACTGAACGGGGCCACGCCGCCCGACAGCATGCGTGCCGTCGACAGGGTGATCGGATCGACGTCGGCCAGGCCCGTCGCCGCGGCCAAGGGTAGGAGCCCCGATTGACCGAATTGGGCGAGCAGCAGCTTGGCGATCAGCATCACCACGGCGAGCAGAAGACCGAAGCGCAGCACCTCGCCCAGCTCGAACGGATTGACGAGCGTCATCCGGGGCGGCTCGGCAGCATGGGCGACGCGACGATCGAAGAAAAAGCCGATCGCGAGCAGCACGATCACCCCGGCCCCGATTGGCGGCGCCAGCGGCACCACTAGCGCGGGCGCGATGGCGCAACCGAGCGCCGTCATGCGAACAAGTGAGACTATCCAGGCCGCGACAATTCCGGTCTGGTTCTGGCGCGCGATCGCGGGATTCTTCCGCGCGCTCTGCGAATAGGTGAGCGTCACCATGGTCGAACTGATCAGGGCGCCGAAGGCGCCCGCAAAGAGCAGCCCGCGCCTTGGGCCGGCAATGCGCGTGGCCAGATAGCCGGCATAGGAGATGACCGCGATCAGGATGGTCATCAGCCACAGCACATAGGGATTGAGCGCGCCCCACGGATCGATGGCGCGATTGGGCAGAACCGGCAAAAGCACGAAGGTCATCGCAAGCAGCACGAGTGCGGCGCGCAGCTCCGGCCAGGTCATCTTTTTCAGGAATTCGTGCAGCGCCTCGCGCTCGGCCAAAAGCGCGAAGGCGGCCACACCGGCCGCCCCAGCCAGAGTCATATTGCCAAGCACCGCATAGGCGCCGAGCGCAAAGGTGAGGAGGCCGGCGATCAGCGCCGTGGCCGACAGATTGTTCTCGGCCACGCTTTCGCGCCACTGGAACACCGTGAAGGCGATGGCGAAACCGAGGCCGGCCAGCCCCAGCGCCCAGCCGCCGGTCAGCGGATAAAGCGCGCCCCAGATGCCGCCCAGAAGCCCGATCAGCGCAAAGGTGCGGATACCGGCGACGCGGCTGCCGCTCGGCCCCTCGCGCTCGCGCCAGCCGCGCTCGATGCCGATCAGAAGTCCGATCGCCAGTGCCAGCCCTATGCGTTCGAAGAGGTCGAGTGTGCCCATGCTCCCTGCGCATCATGCCGCCAAAGGAAAGGATAGCGCAAAGCCCGGCTCGCGCGCGCCTTGCGGGTATTACGTATGCGCGAAGCAAGCAGGGCACGGAGCTTCAGTACGCGCTGCCCCACTCCTTCACCGGCCTGCCCTCGGCCCAGAACTGCTCGATCTCCTCGAGACTGAAGTTCTTGGTTTCCGGAACCATCCGATATGCCAGCGCCCAGCCCAGGACGCTGAGCCCCGCATAGAGAATGAAGGTCTGCGCCGGGCCGAACGAACGAAGCAACTCCAGAAACGTCAGAGCGACAAGAAGATTGAAGCCCCAGTTCGCCACGGTCGCCACGCCCATGGCCCGGCCGCGCACGCCGAGCGGAAATATCTCCGAGATCAAAAGCCAGAAGATCGGACCAAGGCCGATGGCGAAGAAGGCGACATAGGCCATCAGGCTTCCCACCGCGAGCCATTCGAAGCCGGGCAAGGCGTGGCCGAAGGCAAAGCCAGCCGCGAGGATAACAAGAGACAGCGCCATGCCGAGCGTGCCCGTCAGCAGCAACGCGCGCCGGCCTGCATCGTCGATCACGCGCAGCGCGAAAATCGTGAACACGACATTGACCATGCCGACGCCGGCAGTGGCGAGAATCGACGCCGTCGCCGAATGAAAGCCCGCCGATTCGAAGATCGTGGGGGCATAATAGATCACCGTATTGATCCCGGTGATCTGCTGGAAGACGGCTAGGCCGATTCCGAGCATCAATGGACGCTTGAATCCCGGCCGGAGGAACTGGCTCCAGCCCGGCGTGTGACTCTCCAATTCGAGATCGGCTTCGATTTCAGAGACCTCGTGGTCGACGTCGGCCCTGCCGCGCGCACGCGTCAGCACCGCTTTGGCCTCCTGCTTGCGTCCGCTCTTGAGCAGCCAGCGCGGCGATTCCGGCAGAAACAGCATGCCGATAGCCAGCATCACGCCGGGAACGGCGCCCAGTCCCAGCATCCATCGCCATTCCCCTTGCGCGGCATAGGCGGTGTCCACGATGTAGGAGACGAGAATGCCGATCGTGATCGCGAGCTGGTTGAGCGAAACCAGCTTGCCGCGATGATGGGGCGGCGCGATCTCGGCGATGTAAAGCGGCGCCACGAACGAGACCACGCCGATGCAGATGCCGATCAGAACCCGGCCCGCCAGCAACACCTCGATTGTGCCGGCGAAGGCGGAGATCAAGGCGCCGACGACAAAGAGAATCGCCAGAACCAGCATGACCACGCGGCGTCCGAAGCGGTCGGCGAACCAGCCGCCAAACATTGCCGCCACACAGGCGCCCGCCAGCACCGCGCTGGTGACGACGCCCTGCATCTCCGTGGACAGAGAGAATGTCGATTTCAGGAACAGCAGCGCACCCGAGATCACGCCGGTGTCGTAGCCGAACAGAAGCCCGCCGATCGCTGCGGTGGCAGCGGCCAGGATCGTGAAGCCGTTCATCGGGGCATGAGCTTCGGCCGCGCCCGCCTCCGCCGCCGTTCGATCCGTCATCCGGCGTCTCCCCCGACTATTTCTTTGCCAGCTCGTAGGCCGGCAAAATCAAATTACTTCATGAGAACGCCGGGCTCAAAAGAAATCGCGCCAACGGGCCACTCGCAGCGCCCCGCCACGATCTGCTATCTGACCTTGCGAAAAGATGGAGGCAAACCATGGTCGAATATCTGAATTCCGGCAAGGATGGGCTGCCCTTCAGCCAGGCGGTGCGGGTCGGCGATGTGCTCTATCTGTCGGGGCAGCTCGGCAATGTCGGCGGCTCGCGCAAGCTGGCGCCGGGCGGCATCGAGGGCCAGGCGCGCCAGACGATGGAGAATATCGGCGCCGTTCTTCGCGAGCACGGTCTCGGTTTCGATGACATCTTCAAATGCACGGTGATGCTGGCCGACATGAAGGATTGGGCCGCGTTCAACGCCGTCTACGTCACCTACTTCAAGTCCGACCGGCTGCCCGCGCGCTCGGCCTTCGGCGCCAGCGGTCTGGCGTTAGGCGCTTTGGTCGAACTCGAATGCTGGGCCTGGGTGGGGGAGAAATAACGATCAGATTGGCCGCGTGCTGTGACGGCTATTTCTCAGAGCGGAATATTGTCGTGCTTCTTCCAGATTTGCGGGACCTGCTTGTTCCTGAGCATGCGCAGCGCGCGGGCGATACGCAGCCGCGTGTGGCGCGGCTCGATCACCTCGTCGATATAGCCGCGTGAGGCGGCGATGAAGGGATTGAGGAAGCGGTCCTCGTATTCCTTGGTGCGGGCGGCGATCTTGTCGGGATCGCCCGCGTCCTGGCGGAAGATGATTTCCACCGCGCCCTTGGCCCCCATCACCGCGATCTGCGCCGTCGGCCAGGCATAGTTCACGTCGGCGCGGATGTGCTTGGACGCCATCACGTCATAGGCCCCGCCATAGGCCTTGCGCGTGATCACCGTGACCTTGGGCACGGTCGCCTCGGCGAAGGCGAAGAGCAGCTTGGCTCCGTGCTTGATGATGCCGCCATGCTCCTGCGCGGTGCCCGGCAGAAAGCCCGGCACATCGACGAAGGTCACGAGCGGGATATCGAAGCAATCGCAGAAGCGCACGAAGCGCGCGGCCTTGCGCGAGGCATCGCTGTCGAGCACGCCGGCCAGCACCATCGGCTGGTTGGCGACAAAGCCCACGGTCGAACCTTCGATACGGCCAAAGGCGGTGACGATGTTCTTGGCGAAATGCTCGCCGATTTCGAACAGATCGCCCTCGTCGGCGATCTTGGCGATCAGCTCCTTGATGTCGTAGGGCTTGCCGGGATTATCCGGCACCAGCGTGTCAAGGCTCGGCTCCTCGCGGGTTGCGCTGTCCTCGGTCGGCCAGGCGGGCGGCTTCTCGCGATTGCTGAGCGGCAGGAAATCGTAGAGCCGGCGGATCTGTTCCAGCGCCACCACATCGTTGTCATAGGCGCCGTCGGCGACCGCCGATTTGGTCGTATGCACGGCCGCCCCGCCCAGCTCCTCGGGCGTCACGTCCTCCTGCGTCACCGTCTTCACCACGTCGGGGCCGGTGATGAACATGTAGCTGGTGTCGCGCACCATGAAGACGAAATCGGTCATGGCCGGCGAATAGACGTCGCCGCCAGCGCAAGGGCCCATGATCACCGAAATCTGCGGCACCACGCCGGAGGCCAGCACATTGCGCTTGAACACCTCGCCATAGCCGCCGAGCGAGGCCACGCCCTCCTGGATGCGGGCGCCGCCCGCATCGAGCAGGCCGATCACCGGCGCCCCGTTCTGCATCGCCATATCCTGGATCTTGCAGATCTTCTGGGCATGGGTCTCCGACAGCGAGCCGCCAAAGACGGTGAAATCCTTGGCGTAGACATAGACCATGCGGCCGTTGATCGTGCCCCAGCCGGTCACGACGCCGTCACCGGGGATGACGTTCTTGTCGGCCCCGAAATCGGTGTTGCGGTGCTCGACGAACATGTCGAACTCCTCGAAGGAGCCCGGATCGAGCAGCACTTCAAGGCGCTCGCGCGCGGTCAGCTTGCCGCGCCCATGCTGGGCATCGATGCGGGACTGTCCGCCACCGGCGCGGGCGCGCGCCCGCCGGCGGTCCAGCTCTTCGAGGATGTCTTTCATGATACAACCTGCGGCAGGGGCGGCCCCCGAGAGTGTGAACCGCATGGGCTCGGGGTCAAGCCGCGCCTGCCGGCGCTAGGCCAGCTGCAGGAAACGCTCCACCGCCGCGAGCTCCGCCGCCATCCGGTCCTGCCGCGCCCTGGCTTCAGCGACCGCGCCCCATTTCTCGGCCTGGAAGGCCTCATCGAGCGTGGCCAGCCGGAAGGCGTCGGCGGCGCCGAGCCGGCCCTCGACCAGCGCCAGCGCCAGCACCAGCGAGCCCAGGATCGTGGCAGCGGCGGAAAGACCGGTGAGCCCGAAGTCGTTCTGGTTCCAGATCGCCTGCTCGAGCGAAAGCACCGCCTCGGCGGGCTGTTCGACATAGGCGATGCCCTGCCCCGTGGCCAGGCGCGCCTGATAGCGTTCCTCGAGCCAGTCAAGCCAGGGGTCCCAGGCCTCGGCCTGGCGCGCGGCCAGCGCCTCTGGTGCCTCGGCGCGGTAACAAACGAGATCGGATTTGCCCATCGCCAGCATCTGATCGGCGATGGCGCCGCGGTTTATCGGCACATGCTCGAGAGCCGTGTTGACGAGGCGCGTCAGCGGCATCGTGGCCGGCTCTATCACATCGCCCTGGGCGCGCCACTCCTCGGCCAACGCCCCGGCCAGTGCACGGCTCTGCACCACATAGGCGGAGCGCGACGGAGTCTTCAGCGGCTTGCCGTCGAGCAGCACGGCGTAACCGCCGTCGCTCTCGCCGACCGAAACCTCCTTGTAGAAACGCTTCACTCTTTGCTGTGCCATTCAACGCCCGGATTTCTTGCCCGATTTCCTTTTGGCCTTCTTGGCCTTCTTGCCCTTCTTGTCCGCTTTCGCCTGGGCACGCAACGCATCGGACATGCCGTCATGCGGTCCCAGCTTGCGCGACGGATGATCGGCCCAATAACGTTCGCCGACCTCCTTGTTCCGCTTGGGATGGAGCGGATAGCAGAGCTGGCGCCGGATGCGGCTGGCCTCGCCGCCGACGATCAGGATGGCATCGGTATCGGAATTGTTGATGACGGTGTGCGCGATGCCGGTGCCGTTCTCCCAGCCAATGAAATCGCCTTCGGTCATTTTCGAGACGTGGCCGTCGTTCCAGGCGTCGACCTGCCCCGAGACGACATAGACGAATTCCTCTTCGTCGCGCTCGGCATGCGGCCAGGAGGTTCGGCGCCCTGCCGTCAGCACCTCCAGATGCACGCCGATGCGCGTCAGCCGCGCCTTTGCGTCGAAGGGGGCCGCGAGACCGTGCAGTTCCTCGCTGCCCGGATAGGCGCGCGCCTTTCGCTTGAGGATGTCGCGCCAGTGCATGACGAAATCGGGCCGCCTGGTCTTGCTTGCGCTCTTGCGCGCGCGGCCATCGCGACGGGCGTCGGTAAGGCCGTCATGGCCGCCGAGTTTCCGCTTGGGCGCGTCTGACCACAGCTTGCCCATTCGCGCCAGATTGTCGGCGGCAGCGCGGTCGATGGGATGGCCGAAGAGCGAAGCCATACGCATGCCCTCGCCAAAGAACAGAAGCCGCACCTCGCGCCTCGAATTGTTCAGCATGGCGTGGGCGATGCCCGTGCCGGATGGCAAGCAGACGCCGTCGCCCTCCTTCAGCCGATGAAGATGTCCGTCGAGCCACAGATCGGGCCCGCCTTCGAGTACGAAGAAGAAGCCGTCCTCGTCGCGGCTGGCGATGGGCGGATGCGAACGCACGCCTGGCGGCAGGCGCAAGTGCGCCACGCGCAGATGCGATAGCCCCGCCGCGGCCGCGAATTCGGCGATATAGCCGAAGGGCTCGTCCATGACGGGCGGGCGCATCTGCTCGGCCGGCTCGATCTCGCGCCAGTGACGGACATAAGACGGACGCTTCATTTTGTCCTTCTCTGCTTTGCCGGTGCGAAGGGGGCGGACGTCGAATCCGGATCGAAGCCGAGCAGCCGCCAAGTCTTCAGCATATGCGCTGGCAGCGGCGCGGTCACGACAAGACGGCCGCCATCGGGATGGGCGATGTCGATGGAACGCGCATGCAGATGCAACCGGTCCGCGATCTCGCCCATTCCGCGTGCCGCCGCCCCACCATATTTGAAATCGCCCACGATTGGAGTGCCGAGGGCGGCCAGATGCACGCGGATTTGATGTGTGCGCCCAGTGACGGGCCTGACCGCAACCCAGGCATAGTCCCTTCCCGCGCGCCCCATCACCACGTAATCGGTGATGGCCGCCTTGGCGCCGCCCTCGCCCGCTTCGACGGCGGCCATGCGCTCGTCGCGGCCGTGTGGACCGTGACCGCCTTCCTTGGCCAGCGCCAGCTTGATGGTGCCCTGCGGTGGCCGCGGCACGCCCTTCACCAGCGCCCAATAGATTTTCCTGGCGTCACGCAGGCGCAGCGATTGCGCCAGTGCCGCCGCAGCCGGGGCCGTGCGCGCGACCACCAGCACGCCCGAGGTGTCGCGGTCGAGGCGATGGACGAGCCGCGGCCGCTGCTTCTTGCCGAAGCTGAGCCCATCCAGCATCTGGTCGAGATGGCGGCTAAGCCCCGAGCCGCCCTGGGTTGCCAGCCCGCTTGGCTTGTTGAGCACGAGGACTGAGGAATCACGATAGATCACAAGGGATTGTACGAAATCTTTGTCACGTTCGCCGAGCCCGGTTTGTCGCGACCGCTCCGGCGCGGCCTCATGGGCGACCTGCGGCGGCAGGCGCACGGCCTGTCCCGCGGCAATCCGGTCCGATGCCTTGGCGCGCTTGCCGTCGAGCCGCACTTGTCCGGTGCGCAGAAGCTTCTCGAGCTGAACGTGGCCGAGCGCGGGGTAATGGCGGCGGAACCAGCGGTCGAGGCGCAGTCCCTCGTCGTCAGTGGCGACGGGGCGGGTAAACGCACCTTTGGCGGCGTCTTGCTTGTCGTGGCTCAATTGACGCTCCGGCCCCGAATCCTTAGCTTCACTTGCCAACGGGGATGGGGTTCCCCCGAAAACCGCCGCCGCATGGCCGTCCATCGGGGCTGATAACTCCTAGCAAGGGAACATGCTGCGGCGGCTGCGCATGCGCAACCGCAGAGGCCGGCGGCATTGCGCCCGGGTTGCAAGAGGCTCGCGGGGGTACCGATGGGACTTCAAATCTATCTATTCGTGGCGCTGGGCGGAGCCCTAGGCAGTTTCGGGCGCTACGCGATCTCGGGGCTGGTGGCCACCGGATTCGGCGAGACCTTCCCCTGGGGCACGCTGATCGTCAACGTCGTGGGCTCGTTCATCATAGGTTTCTTCGGAACCCTGACCTCGCCGGACGGACGGCTGCTGGTGGGGGGCACGACGCGCCAGTTCGTGATGAGCGGCCTGTGCGGCGGCTTCACGACATTCTCGTCGTTCAGCCTGCAGACGCTGAACCTGATGCAGGACGGCGAATGGCTATACGCCGGCGGCAACGTCGTGGGCTCGGTGACGCTGTGCCTTGTTTCGGTGTGGCTGGGCTCGATTTGCGCCGCCGCCCTCAATCAGTTGAAAGGAACCTGAAGATGCAGATCCCGAACGACGCCGTGCTGCTGCGCATCTTCCTGGGCGAGAGCGACCGCCACGAGCACAAGCCGCTCTACGAGGCCATCGTGCTCAGGGCGCGCGAGTTGGGCCTCGGGGGAGCGACGGTGCTGCGCGGGCCCATGGGTTTCGGCCATTCGAGCCATCTGCACACCGCCAAAATTCTGCGCCTTTCCGAGGACCTGCCGATCGTCATCGAGATCGTCGACAGCGAGGAGAAGATCAACGCCTTCCTGCCTTCGCTGGACGCGTTGATGGGCTCCGGATTGGTCACGCTGGAGAAGGTCAGGGTGCTGCGCTACGGCAATGGGAAAGTGCAAGACGGCTAGAGCGGATCATCGTTTCACGGAATCGACGCTCCGCTCTAATTTCATCGATTTCACGCAATTCCGGACGGAAAACCGGTTCCCACTTTTCCTGGAATTGCTCTAGGTGCCGCCCTTTTTGGCGCGAAGCTTGGCCCAATAATCGAGCCGCTTGGCCACTTCGCGCTCGAAGCCGATATCGCCGGGCGTGTAGTAGCGTTCGCGCGCCATGCCGTCCGGGAAATAATTCTGGCCGGAGAAGCCTTCCTCGGCTTCGTGGTCGTATTCATAGCCTTTGCCGTAGCCAAGATTCGTCATCAGCTTGGTGGGCGCGTTGAGGATATGCGCCGGCGGCATCAGCGAGCCGTGCGCTTCGGCGGCGCGCTTCGCCGCACCCTGGGCCTTGTAGACCGCATTCGATTTGGGTGCCGACGCCAGATAGAGCACGCACTGAACAAGCGCGATCTCGCCTTCCGGTGAACCCAGGAATTCGTAGACGTCCTTCGCAGCCAGCGCCTGCACCACGGCCTGCGGGTCGGCGAGACCGATATCCTCCACGGAGGCGCGCACAAGCCGGCGGGCGATGTAAAGCGGCTGTTCGCCGCCGGCCAGCATGCGCGCCAGCCAATAGAGCGCGGCATCGGGATCGGAGCCGCGGATGGATTTGTGCAGCGCAGAGACCAGGTTGTAATGCTCTTCCCGGCTCTTGTCGTAGAGCGGCGCGCGGCGCTGAACGGCGGCGACCAGAGCTGCGGAATCGAGTGGCTTCGTCACCTTCAAGGCGGCGGCCTCTTCGGCCAGATTGAGCAGATAGCGCCCGTCGCCATCGGCCATCGCCCGCAGGCTCGCCCGCGCATCGTCAGTCAGCGGCAGTTTTTCGCCGTAATGGGATTCGGCGCGTTCGAGCAGGGTTTCCAGCGCCGCGTCGTCAAGGCGGCGCAGCACCAGCACCTGCGTGCGCGACAGAAGCGCCCCGTTCAGTTCGAAGGACGGGTTCTCCGTGGTCGCACCGACCAGGATGACGGTGCCGTCCTCGACCACCGGCAGGAAGGAATCCTGCTGGCTTCGATTGAAGCGGTGGATCTCGTCGACGAACAGAAGCGTGCCCTGCCCGGTCCGGCGGCGTGCCCGCGCCGCCTCGAAGGCCTTCTTGAGGTCGGCGACGCCGGAAAACACAGCCGACAATTGCTCGAAATGCAGACTGAAAGCGTGGCTCAAAAGCCGTGCGATGGTGGTCTTGCCCGTGCCGGGCGGCCCCCACAGGATGATCGAATGCGGCCGGTTCTGCGCCACCATCCGCCCGATCGGCCCCTCCGGTCCGATCAGATGGTCCTGGCCCACGACTTCAGCCAGCGTCTTGGGGCGCAGCCGGTCGGCCAAAGGCCGCGGCGCGTCGTTTTCGAGGCCAGCGGATTGGAATAGGTCGCTCATGGCCAGATATTAGCCAAGCCCCGCGACCGCAACCAGCGTGCTCAAGGCGCCGATTTGATGCTCCATTGGAAATCGCGCATGAACGCGGAGATCTTGGCGCTCGCGTCGTAGCCCACCGGGTAATCGATGCGGTATTCGACCGACCACTCGCCGCCCGCATAGCATAACAGATGAGCCTCGGAATGGGTGGTTTGGCTGCGGCCGAAGAAGTCCGAAATGGTCATTTCGTAGTCCGCCTTGCGCCCGCTGAACGAAGTGCCGAGCTGATCGAGGGATATGGTTTCTTCGCCGAGCAGCCGCGCATCGGGATGGGCCGCCATCACCTCATTCTCGACGCCGCGGAATTGTTCGTCGCAAAGATGGGCGCGCGCGGAATTGATCACCGATTGTGGCGAACCGAAGCTATGTAAGGGCGGCGAGCGAAAGAAATAGACGGTCATGACGATTTCGGAACTAGGCGTTTCATCGCTGTAGCCGACGCTTTCGTCGGTGCCGTCCGGTGCGTATTTGATGACATTCACGCGGGCGAAATCGCCGATGGCCTCCGGGTAGGACATGCCGGTGGCCGGCTCCTGATAGACGCCCTTGGGATGGAGTACTTCCGTTCCATGGGCGGGAACCGGAATCGACGCCGAGCAAAGAATGACCGCAAGAACTGCCGAGAGTCGTGCCAACATCGTTCGCTCCCATCGCACGGGCAACGGTACCACGGCGTCCGCGGGGGTATCCACGCACAGGGCGGGCCGATGCCCAGGCGTCTAGCAGATCCAGAGACGCCGCGAGCGCTTCGCCGGTGAATTCCGCCCACTCGGCTCCCCCGACACAAGGCCGGGCTCGCCACTTGCCCGCTTCCGCCTTCGCCCTACGGCGGACAAGTCGCGGGGGCAAAAACGCATCGCGCAGCTTTATTCGCTATTCGCCCTATCTATCCCTGCACGCGCAGCGTCATGTGCTGGCCGCCGCGGTCGATCTCGATGTTCCAGCTGCCCTGCGCCTCAGCTTGGCTAAGGGCCTGCTTCAACTGGCCGACGTCGCGTATGGGTTCGCCGTTCACCGCCTTGACGATATCGCCCGACTGGACGCCCTGCTGCGCCGCGAATGAGTTGCCGGGCGACAGGATGACGACACCCTTGGCCATCATGTCCATCTGCAGGTCGTTGGCGACCGCGGGCGAGAGATTCTCCACCTGCGCCCCCGTCAGCGGATTGTGCCCCCCGATGGTGGCGGTGTCGCGTGGCGGGGTCGCGGGCGGCAATTCGAGCTTCACAGTGACATCGCGGACATGACCGTTCGCGAACACCTTGAAGCTCGGGCCATCGCCGGCCTTGTGGGTGGCGACGCGGTAATTGAGGCTGTCCATGTCGTTGACCGGGATGCCGTCGATCGATTCGACGACGTCACCGACCTTGAGGCCAGCCGTCGCGGCGGGCCCGCCCGGATAGATCTCCTTGAGCAGCACGCCTTGGGGTGCTGGCATGCCCATTGAACTGGCGATCTCGGCCGTGACGGCCTGGCCCTCCGCCCCGATCCAGGGCAGCTTGACGCCGCCGCCGAGCGCGCCGTCCACGACCCGCTTGGCCAGATTGGCGGGAATGGCGAAGCCGATGCCGACATTGCCGCCGCCGCTCGAAACGATCGCCGTGTTGATGCCGGCCAGCTTGCCGTCGGTGGTGATCAGCGCGCCGCCCGAATTGCCCGGATTGATCGCCGCGTCGGTCTGGATGAAGAAGCGGTAATTGCCGTCGGCGACATTGGTGCGCGCAAGCGCGGAAACGATGCCCATGGTCGTGGTCTGGCCGACGCCAAAGGGATCGCCGATAGCTAGCACCAGATCGCCAACCTCGAGCTTGTCGCTGTTGCCGAATTGCACCGTCGGCAGCTTCTCGCCCTTGGTATCGATCTTGAGCACAGCCAGATCGGTGCGCTTGTCGGCCAGGATCACCTTGGCCTTGAATTCGCGCCGGTCGGAGAGCGCGACTACGATGTCCTGCGCCCCGGCGATGACATGGTTGTTGGTGAGCACGAGGCCGTCCGAGCGCACGATCACGCCCGAGCCCAGCGATTGCTGGATGCGGCTGGCGGAACTGCGGCGACATGCCGAAGAACTGCTGGAACAGCGGATCGGCGAAGTAGGGATTGACCTGCTGCCGCACCACCGAGCGCGCATAGACATTGACCACGGCCGGCGCCACGCGCTTGACCACGGGCGCGAAGGTCAGCTGCACCTGCCCCATGGATTTCGGCACTTCGCCCTGGGCACGTGCCGGAGCGACACCAATCAGCATGAGCGATGCCGCAAGCGCCGCATGAACGAGTTTCAATCTCATGGCCATGATATCCTCCAACGCAAAAGGGCGACCCGCCGATGAGCCGCCCCTCGATTGTCACACAAGCGAACGCCGAAATTATTCCTCGGTTTCCCTCGCGCCCATCACCGGACCCGAGTCCATTCCCTTGGCCTCAGGGTCGCGGTCGACGAATTCGATGATACGCCATCGCCGCATTGTCGCCGTGGCGGAAGCCGGCCTTGAGCACGCGGGTATAGCCGCCCGGGCGCCCGGCATAACGCGGCCCGATGCACATCGAACAGCTTCTTCACCTGGTCGGCGTCGCGGATCGTGGCGAGCGCCTGGCGGCGGGCATGCAGGTCAGAGGACCCGCGGCGCGACAGCGTGACCAGCTTCTCGACCACCGGCCGAAGCTCCTTGGCCTTGGGCAGCGTGGTCTTGATCTGCTCGTGCTTGATCAGCGCGGCCGCCATGTTCGCGAACATGGCGGTGCGGTGCGAGGAGGTCTTGTTGAGCTTACGGCCCTGATTGCGATGACGCATGGCAACTCTACTTCGTAAGATCAGTATTGATCCTCGTAACGCTTGGCGAGGTCTTCGATGTTCTCCGGCGGCCAGCCCGGCACTTCCATGCCCAGATGCAGGCCCATTTCGGCCAGCACCGCCTTGATCTCGTTCAGCGACTTGCGGCCGAAATTCGGCGTGCGCAGCATCTCGGCCTCGGTCTTCTGGATCAGGTCGCCGATATAGACGATGTTGTCGTTCTTCAGGCAATTGGCCGAACGCACCGAAAGCTCCAGCTCGTCCACCTTCTTGAGCAGCACCGGATTGAAGGCGAGATCGGGCTTGGCCTCTTCGGCGACGCGCTCGCGCGGCTCTTCGAAATTGATGAAGACCTGAAGCTGGTCCTGCAGGATGCGCGCGGCATAGGCGACCGCGTTGTCCGGCGTGACCGCGCCGTTGGTCTCGACCGTCAGCGTCAGCTTGTCGTAATCGAGAATCTGGCCCTCGCGGGTGTTCTCGACCTTGTAGGAGACCTTCTTCGACCGGCGAGAACAGGCGAATCGACCGGAATGAGGCCGATGGGCGCATCCTCCGGGCGGTTGCGGTCGGCCGGGACATAGCCCTTGCCGGTCGCCACCGTCAGCTCCATGCGGAAATCGACCTTCTCGTCCAGCGTGCACAGCACGAGATCGGGATTGAGGATTTCGACGTCGGCGACTCGCGGTGATCTGGCCGGCCGTGACTTCGCCGGGCCCGCTCGCGCGCAAGCTGAGGCGCTTGGGCCCCTCGGCATGCATGCGCAGCGCGATCTGCTTCACGTTGAGCACGATGTCGGTGACGTCCTCGCGCACGCCCGCAATCGAGGAGAATTCGTGCAGCACGCCCTCGATCTGGATCGAGGTGACGGCCGCGCCCTGCAGCGACGACAGCAGCACGCGCCTCAGCGCATTGCCGAGCGTCAGGCCGAAGCCGCGCTCCAGCGGTTCGGCGACGATGACTGCCTGCCGGCCCGCATCGTGCCCGGCCTCGACCTTGAGCTTTTGCGGCTTGATCAGTTCCTGCCAGTTTTTCTGAAACATCTTTTCCTCATCGTATCCCGGACGTGTCGGACCACGCCCTATACGTTCGATGGGTAGCTATGTCCGAACTAATCCGTGACTCAAATGCTTCAGCACTCGCGCGGCGCTTGGGCGGACGGCAGCCATTGTGCGGAATCGGCGTCACGTCGCGGATCGAGGTGACCGTCAGACCCACCGACTGCAGCGCCCGCAGCGCCGACTCGCGGCCCGAACCGGGACCCGAGACCTCGACTTCGAGCGTGCGCATGCCGTGATCCATCGCCTTCTTGCCGGCATCCTCGGCCGGCGACCTGGGCGGCATAGGGCGTCGATTTGCGCGAGCCCTTGAAGCCCATCATGCCGGCCGACGACCACGAAATCGCGTTGCCCGCGCCGTCGGTGATCGTGATGATCGTGTTGTTGAAGGTCGCGGCCACATGGGCCACGCCGACGGCAATGTTCTTCTTTTCCTTCTTGCGCACGCGTGCGGCGCCGGAAGGCTTCGCCATGTTTTTCGACCTTACTTGGTGACTTTTTTCTTGCCCGCGATGGCCTTGGCGGGGCCTTTGCGCGTGCGCGCATTGGTGTGGGTGCGCTGGCCGCGGACCGGCAGGCCCTTGCGGTGGCGCAAGCCCCGATAGCAGCCCAGATCCATCAGCCGCTTGATGTTCATCGCCACTTCGCGGCGCAGATCGCCTTCGACCATATAGTCATGGTCGATCACTTCGCGAATCTGGATGACCTCGGCGTCGGTCAGGTCGTGAACGCGGCGGTTGGCGGCGATGCCGACCTTGTCGCAAATCTCCCTGGCCTTGGCCGAGCCAATTCCGTGGATGTAGCGCAGGCCGATCTCGACGCGCTTCTGGGTTGGGATATTGACGCCGGCGATGCGCGCCACGACGATCTCCTTCGATCCATTAAGTAACTGAAATTACTTTACTTTTTTCACAGACGCCGCGCCATCGCCCATATCCTAGCTTGCCCAACTCGCACGCAGGGCCAAGCAATTGCCGGAATGGACGGATTGGTATCCGCAAGGGCGCGGATTATAGAAATCGCCGCACCCCAGTCAACTCCCGCTAAACCCTTTTTCTGGAAACGGTTTTTCCTCGTTCGGGCTCGCGGTGTCAGCGCCTCACGCTGTCGGTGGCAGCGGCGATGGCTCCGGTGACCTCGGCGATTGGCGCCATGCCGTCGATATGGGTGAGCTTGCCCTGCCGCTCATAATATTCGAGCAGGGGGGCCGTGTTCTTGTAATAAACGGCAAGCCGGATCTTCAGCGTCTCCGGCGTATCGTCGGGGCGGGGCTTGCCGCCGGAAGCCAGGGCCTCGCGGACGCGGCGCTCAGCCCGGCCGACCAGGACGGCATCGTCGACGTCGAGCGCCAGCACCAGGTCGATGGCGCGGCCGCGGCTTGCCAGCATGCGGTCCAGCGCCTCGGCCTGCGCGATGGTGCGGGGGAAGCCGTCGAACACTGCGCCGTTCGCGCAGTCGGGCTCGTCATAGCGCTCGGCGATAATGCCGACCACGACCTCGTCGGGCACCAGATCGCCAGAATCCATGATCGCCTTGCATCTTATGCCCAGTTCGGTGCCGGCGGCGATGGCCGCGCGCAGCATGTCCCCGGTCGAAAGTTGCGGCAGACCGTGTTGCTCTTGAAGAATCTTGGCCTGCGTCCCTTTCCCCGCCCCTGGCGGGCCAAAAAGGATCAAATTCACCGTCTATTCGCTCCCCGAAGCCGGGCCTTCTTGAGGAGGCCCTCATATTGCTGCGCGATCAGATGGCTCTGGATTTGGGCCACCGTGTCCATCGTCACGCTGACGACGATCAGGATCGAAGTGCCCCCGAGATAGAACGGGATGGAATAGGCGTGGATCAGCCATTCCGGGATCAGGCAGACCAGCGCCAGATAAAGCGAGCCCACCGTTGTGATCCGCGTCAGCACAAAATCGATATATTCGGCCGTCTTCTTGCCCGGACGGATACCGGGTATGAAGCCGCCATATTTCTTCAGATTGTCCGCGGTCTCTTCCGGATTGAAGATGATCGAGGTGTAGAAAAAGGCGAAGAAGATAATCAGCAGCGCGTACAGCAGAAGATAGAGCGGCTGGCCGTTGCTGACATAGGTCAGGATCGTCTGCAGCCAGTCCGGCACGCTCGCGGAATTGAAATTGGCGACCGTCGCCGGCATCAAGAGGATCGACGAGGCGAAGATCGGCGGGATCACGCCGGAGACATTGATCTTGAGCGGCAGATGCGAGGACTCGCCGCCGAACATCCTGTTGCCGACCTGACGTTTGGGATATTGCACGAGCAGCCGGCGCTGGGCCCGCTCCATGAAGACGATGAAGCCGATCAGCACCACCACGAAAATGATACCGCCGATCATGACCAACGGCGGAATCGCGCCCTGGCGGCCCAGTTCCAGCACCGCGCCGATCATCTGCGGAAAGCGCGCGACAATGCCAGCGAAGATGATGAGCGAGATGCCGTTGCCGACGCCCCGCTGCGTGATCTGTTCGCCGATCCACATCAGAAGAATAGTGCCGCCCGTCAGCGTGATGATGGCGGACACCCGGAAGAACCAGCCCGGGTCGATGACGACATTGCCCCAATGCTCGAGCCCGATGGCGATGCCGAGCGCCTGAAGCGCGGCAAGTCCGACGGTGCCGTAGCGCGTGTACTGGTTGATGGTCTTCTGGCCCGCCGCGCCTTCCTTCTTGAGCGCTTCGAGCTCGGGAAACACGGTCGTCATCAGCTGGATGATGATCGAGGCCGAGATATAGGGCATGATGCCGAGCGCGAAGATCGCCATGCGGCCGATGGCGCCACCGGCCAGCACGTTGAAGACGTCGAGAATACCGCCGCCCTGCTGCTGGATCTGCTGGGCCAGCGCCGCCGGATCGATCCCGGGCATCGGGACATAGGTGCCCAGCCGCGCCACGATCAGCCCGCCCAGCGTGAACAGGATGCGCTGACGCAACTCGGTCGCCTTGCCCAAGGTCTTGAAGCTGAAATTCGCGGCCAGTTGTTCGGCTGCTGAGGCCATTCCTCACTCCATCAACGGCACCGCCATCCAACTCTTCCGGCGTCAGGCGTCTTTATACGTCTCCCGGCCGGCGTCTGTCGAAGCATGATCGGCCCAAGCCCTCCCGATCCGCGGAACCATGCGTCACGCGGTTGCGCCGCCTGCCCGCTTTTCGGCCGCCGCGGCACGGCGCTGCTGCCGGCGCCCGGGTTCACCGCTCTTGTTCGTATGGACAACTTTCTTGTAGGTGACGACGACCTTGCCGCCGGCCTTTTCGACCGCCGCCACCGCGCTCTTCGAGGCGCCGGCGACTTCGATCTCGATCTTGGTCTTGATCTCGCCCTTGGCCAGAAGGCGCACACCGTCCTTCGATTTGCCGGCGAGCCCGGCGTTGCGCAGCACCTCTTCGGTGATCGGCTTCTTGCCATCGAGCTTCTTGTCGTCGATCGCCTTCTGGATGCGGCCCAGATTCACATGCACGAAATCCTTGGCGAAGATGTTCTTGAAACCGCGTTTCGGCAGACGCATGTAAAGCGGCATCTGGCCGCCTTCGAAGCCGTACACGGAATTGCCGGTGCGGGCCTTGGCGCCCTTGACGCCGCGGCCGGAGGTCTTGCCAAGTCCGGACCCGGTGCCGCGGCCGACGCGCTTCTTCACCTTCTTAGCGCCGGGGCGATTGGCGATTTCGTTCAGCTTCATCACTTCGTCTCCTCGACGATCTCGACGAGATGGGCGACGGCGCGGATCATCCCGCGCACCGCCGGCGTGTCCTCGAGCGTGCGCGTGCGCCGAATTTTGCCGAGCCCCAGTCCCCGCAGCGTCGCGTCCTGTTCCTTGGGCTTGCGGTTGGCGCTGCGCAACTGGCGCACGGTCACGGTCTTGCCGGCCTTCTTGGCGGCAGTCTTTTTCGCGGGCGCCTTTTTCTTCGCTTCGGCCATGGTCAATTCCCTGCCGGCGCTGGCTCGGCCTTCTGGCCTTCGCGGCGCGAAATGATCTCGGCCACGCTACGGCCCCGGCGTTGGGCCACCATCCGCGGGGATTGCTGGCGCGCCAGCGCATCGAAGGTCGCACGCACCATGTTGTAGGGGTTCGAGGTGCCCGTCGATTTGGAGACCACGTCGCCAACGCCGAGCGCCTCGAACACCGCGCGCATCGGACCGCCGGCGATGATACCGGTCCCGGCCGGGGCCGGACGCACGACGACCTTGCCGGCGCCGTGATGGCCGCGGGTGTCGTGATGCAGCGTGCGGCCGTCCTTGAGCGGCACGCGGATCATCGCCCGCTTGGCGGCCTCGGTCGCCTTGCGGATGGCTTCGGGGACCTCGCGGGCCTTGCCGTGGCCGAAACCGACGCGGCCGCGCTGATCGCCGACGACCACAAGAGCGGCGAAGCCGAAGCGCCGGCCGCCCTTGACCACCTTGGCCACACGATTGATGTGGACCAGCTTGTCGATGAATTCGCTATCGCGTTCTTCGCGTTCGCGCTGACGAGGTTCACGCGCCATAGAACGATCCTTTTCTCAAAATTCGAGGCCGCCTTCGCGGGCCGCGTCCGCGAGCGCCTTGACGCGCCCGTGATAGATGTAGCCGCCGCGATCGAACACGACCTGCTTGATGCCTTTGGCCGCCGCCCGCTCGGCGATCCGAGTGCCGACGCCCGCCGCGGCGGCGATATTGTAGGTCTTGCCGGGAGCGTCCTTCTCGTTGGTCGAGGCCGCAGCCAGGGTCGCGCCGGCGCGATCATCGACGATCTGAGCGTAAATGTGCCGGCCGGAACGGAACACCGACAGCCGCGCACGGCCATTGGCGTTCTTCGTGAGCCGATATCGGGTGCGCAATTTGCGCCGGTCGAAGAGGCTTTTCGTCATGGCTACTTCTTCTTGCCTTCCTTGCGCAGGATATGCTCGCCCGCATATTTCACGCCCTTGCCCTTGTAGGGCTCGGGCGGACGATAGCTGCGGATTTCGGCGGCGACCTGGCCGACCAACTGCTTGTCGATGCCCGAAATAGCAATCGATGTCGGCTTCTCGGTGACGATCTGGATGCCGTCGGGAATCGGATAGGCGACATCGTGGCTGAAGCCGAGCTGCAGGTTAAGGTTCTTGCCCTGGACCGCGGCGCGATAGCCGACGCCGTTTATCTCGAGCTTCTCGGTAAAACCATCGGTGACGCCGCGCACCAGATTGTTGACCAGCGTGCGCGACAGGCCCCACATGGCGCGCGCCCGTTCGAAATCCGGCCGCGGTGAGACCACGACGCCGTTGTCGGCGAGCTGCACTTCGACATCGTCGACAAGTGTGACCTTGAGCTCGCCCTTGGGTCCCTTGACCCTGACCGTCTGGCCTTCGACCTGGGCTGTGACGCCCTTGGGCAGCGTGACCGGCCTTTTGCCGATGCGTGACATGTCTTTCCTTCCGCTCCCGGCTTAGAACACGTGACAGAGAACTTCGCCGCCGACGTTCCGCTCGCGCGCCGTGGCATCGGTCATCACGCCCTGCGGGGTCGACACGATCGAAACACCGAGGCCCTGACGATAGGGCAACAAGTCCTTGACCGAGAGATAGACGCGGCGCCCGGGCTTGGAGACCCGCTTCAGCTCGCGAATCACGGGGCGGCCTTCGTGGTATTTCAGCTCGATTTCGAGCTCTTTGTGGCCGTCCTTCTGTTCGATCTCGGCATAGCCGCGGATGTAACCTTCCGCCTGCAACACGTCGAGCACCCGCACGCGCAGCCGCGAATTGGGCGAATTGACCTTCGTCATGCCGCGCAGCTGGCCGTTGCGAATGCGGGTAAGCAGATCGCTGATGGGATCGGTGATCGCCATATTTCTCGTTCCTCCTACCAGCTCGCCTTGGTCATGCCGGGCACCTGGCCGAAATTCGGCGAGGTCCCGAAGCGCGATGCGCGACAGCTTGAGCTTGCGGTAATAGCCTTTCGAACGACCAGAGAGTTCGCAGCGGTGATGAATGCGAACTCTCGACGAATTGCGCGGCAGCTTGGCCAGCTTCAGCATGCGCCTGGAAGCGCTCTTCCGGCGGCGCCAACATGTCTTCGGTTTGCGCCTTCAGCGCCGCACGCTTGGCGGCATATTGGGCCACCATCTTCTCGCGCTTTGCGTTGCGGTTAATTTGGCTCTTTTTTGCCATGATCGCTGCCCTAACTCATAAAGGGAAACTGGAAAGCCCTCGAGGAGCGCCTTGGCCTCCTCGTCGGTCTTCGCGGTGGTATTCACGATGATATCCATGCCCCACACCGTCTCGGTCTTGTCGTAATCGATCTCGACAAAGACGATATGCTCCTTGAGACCCATGGCGTAATTGCCGCGCCCGTCAAAGCTCTTGCCGTTAAGGCCGCGGAAATCGCGCACGCGCGGCAGAGCGATGGTCACGAGACGGTCAACGAACTCATACATGCGGTCCTTGCGCAGCGTTACCTTGGTTCCGATGGGAAGGCCGGCGCGGATCTTGAAGGTCGCGATCGCCTTCTTGGCGCGAGTCACCACCGCCTTCTGGCCGGCGATGGCTGAGAGATCGTTGACTGCGGCCTGCAGCTTCTTCTGGTCGGCAGAGGCTTCGCCCGCGCCGATATTGAGCACGATCTTCTCGATCCGTGGCACTTCTAGCGCGTTCTTGTAACCAAACTTCTCCATCAGCTGCTTGCGGATGACGTCGTTGTAGCGCTGCTTCATGCGCGGAACGTAGTTCGGATCGCGCGAGGCCTCGCCGACCGCGACGCTGGTGCCGGCCTCTTTCTTCGGAGCGGCCTTCTTGGCCTTGGTGCCCTGATCAGACATCGATCACCTCACCGGACTTCTTGGCGAAGCGGACCTTGCGGCCGTCGCCCAATATCTTGAATCCGACCCGCGTCGCCTCGCCCGTCTTGGGATCGGCATAGGCGATGTTCGACAGTTCGATGGCAGCTTCTTTCGAGATGATACCGCCCTGCTTGGTCTGCGTCTGGCGCTGATGACGTTTGACCATGTTGACGCCCGCGACCAGCGCCCGGTCCTCCTTGGGATAGACCTTGAGCACCTCGCCCTTCTTGCCCTTGTCGCGGCCAGCTGATGACGATCACGCGATCGCCCTTCCGTATCTTCACGCCCATCACAGCACCTCCGGTGCGAGAGAAATGATCTTCATATGGTTCTTCGAGCGCAGCTCGCGCGTCACCGGCCCGAAGATGCGAGTGCCGATAGGCTCGCCCTGATTGTTGACCAGCACCGCGGCATTGTTGTCGAAGCGGATCAGGCTGCCGTCCGGCCGGCGCACGCCCTGGGCGGTGCGCACGATCACGGCCTTCAGTACTTCGCCCTTCTTCACGCGGCCGCGCGGAATCGCCTCCTTGACGCAGACGACGATGGTGTCGCCGACGCCGGCATATTTGCGCTTGGAGCCGCCCAGCACCTTGATGCACATGACGCGGCGGGCGCCGGAATTGTCGGCGACGTCAAGCTCGGTGGACATTTGTATCATTCTTGTTGCTCCCGAGGCCCGCGGCTCATTCCTCGCCCGCGCGGCCGATTACTTCCCAGCTCTTCAGCTTGGATAGCGGCCGGCATTCGCGAATACGCACGAGGTCGCCCACCTTGAACTCTGCGTTCTCGTCATGGGCGTGATATTTCTTCGAACGGCGCACGGTCTTCCCCATCATCGGATGGGTGAACCGGCGCTCCACCTTCACCACCACGGTCTTGGCGTTCTTGTCGCTGACCACGACGCCCTGCAGCACGCGCTTCGGCATTTCTTAAGTCCTCTTCTCCCTCAGCCCGCCTTGCGGCGCTGCTCGGTCAAGATCGTTTCGATGCGCGCGATCTGGCGGCGCACGCTGCGCACCCGCGCGGTGTTCTCGAGCTGGCCGTTGACGCGCTGGAAGCGAAGGTTGAACTGCTCCTTCTTCAGCTTGGCGAGCTGGTCGGCCAACTCGTCCGCCGACTTCATCCGTATATCCTCGGCCGCGCTCGAAACTTTCCTTGCCATGATCCTCTCCGCGTTACGCGCTCAACCGCGCCACGAACTTGGTCGCGATTGACAGCTTGGCCGCACCCAGCCGCATCGCTTCCTTGGCCGTTTCGCGATCGACCCCGTCGATCTCGAACAGGATGCGGCCGGGCTTGATCTTTGCCACCCAAAATTCGGGCGAGCCCTTGCCCGCACCCATGCGCACTTCGGCCGGTTTCTTCGACACCGGAACGTCCGGGAATACGCGAATCCAGACGCGGCCGGCGCGCTTCATGTGGCGGGTAATGGCGCGGCGCGCCGCCTCGATCTCGCGCGCGGTGATGCGCTCGGGCTCGACAGCCTTGAGCCCGTAGTCGCCGAAATTAAGCGCGGTGCCGGCCTTGGCCGCGCCGTGAATGCGACCCTTGAACTGCTTGCGAAACTTTGTGCGTTTTGGTTGAAGCATGACTGTCTCTTCGAACTATGCCGCCGGCGCAGGCTGGCGATCGCGTCCGCCACGGCCGGCGCTCGGAGGCCTCGGCCAAGCGCTTGTCGTTCGCCATCGGATCGTGTTCCATGATTTCGCCCTTGAAAATCCAAACCTTGACGCCGCAGGTGCCGTAGGTGGTCTTGGCCGTTGCAACACCGTAATCGATGTCGGCGCGCAGGGTGTGCAGCGGCACGCGGCCTTCGCGATACCACTCCACGCGCGCGATTTCCGCGCCGCCCAACCGTCCGCCGCAATTGATGCGGATGCCTTGTGCGCCCAGGCGCATCGCCGATTGCACGGCGCGCTTCATGACACGGCGGAAAGCGACGCGGCGCTCGAGCTGCTGGGCAATGTTCTCGGCGACCAGCTTGGCGTCGATCTCGGGCTTGCGGATTTCGACGATATTCAGATGGACTTCATCGTCCGTATATTTCTGAACCTCGTTCTTCAGCTTCTCGATATCGGCGCCCTTCTTGCCGATGACCACGCCAGGCCGCGCCGAATGGATGGTGATGCGGCACTTCTTGTGCGGCCGCTCGATCACAATGCGGCTGACGCCGGCCTGCTTCAGGCGCTCGGCCAGATGATGACGGATCTTGATGTCCTCCTGGAGGAGCCTTCCGTAATCCTTCTTGTTCGCGTACCAGCGCGAATCCCAGGTGCGGTTGATGCCGAGGCGCAGCCCCGTCGGATTGACCTTCTGACCCATCAGGTCTTCTCCTTCGCCTTCGAGGCGGATTTCTTCGCCGCGGTCTTCTTTGCGGCAGGTTTCTTGGCAGCCGGCTTCTTGGCTGCCGGTTTGGCGGCGGCTTCCGATTTCGGCGCCGCCTTCTTCTTCGGCGCCGGCTTCTTGGGCGCCGGCTTCTTCTCCTTTTCCTTTTCCTGGACGATCACCGTGATCTGCGAAAAGGGCTTCTCAATCGAGGCGCCACGACCGCGGGCACGTGCATGGAAACGCTTCATTGTAAGGTTCTTGCCGACCGAAGCCTCGCTGACGATCAGATCGTCGACGTCGAGGTCGTGATTGTTCTCGGCGTTGGCGATGGCCGATTGCAGTACCTTCTTGACCACCTTGGCCACGCGCTTGGGCGAGAAGGTGAGCTCGTTGAGGGCGCTTTCTGCCGGCTTGCCGCGGATCGACTGGGCTACGAGATTGAGCTTCCGCGGAGACGTGCGGATGTTGCGGCCGATCGCCATGGCCTGATTGTCTGCGAGGATGCGGGCGACGTGCGCTTTTGCCCATGTCTCAGCCCCTCTTCGCTTTCTTGTCGGCCGAATGACCGTGGAAGGTACGCGTCGGCGAGAATTCGCCGAGCTTATGGCCGACCATGTCCTCGGTGACGAGCACGGGGATGTGCTTCTTGCCGTTGTAGACGCCGAAGGTCAGGCCGACGAATTGCGGCAGGATCGTCGAGCGGCGCGACCAGGTCTTGATCACGTCCTTGCGGCCGGAACCACGCGCGGCTTCCGCCTTCTTAAGCAGATAACCGTCGACAAACGGGCCTTTCCAAACCGAGCGAGTCATCTAATTATCCTTGCGTCTTCTTGGCGTGACGCGAGCGCACGATGAATTTCTGCGTCTTCTTGTTGTTGCGGGTGCTGCGCGCCCTTGGTCGGCTTGCCCCAGGGCGTGACCGGATTGCGGCCGCCCTTGGTGCGGCCTTCGCCGCCGCCATGGGGATGATCGATCGGGTTCATCGCAGTGCCGCGGACATGCGGGCGCTTGCCCTTCCAGACATTGCGGCCGGCCTTGCCGATCACCTCGTTCATGTGATCGGGATTGGAGACCGCGCCCACGGTCGCCATGCAGGTCAGCGAGACGCGGCGAACCTCGCCAGAATTGAGGCGGAGGGTGGCGTAGCCGGCATCGCGGCCGAGATATTGGGCGTAAGTGCCGGCGGAACGGGCGATCTGGCCGCCCTTGCCGGGCTTCATCTCGATATTGTGGACGATGGTGCCGACTGGCATGGCCCCGAGCGGCATGGCGTTGCCCGGTTTCACATCGACCTTGTCGCCCGAGATGACGGTGTCGCCGACCGCCAGCCGCTGCGGCGCCAGGATATAGGCGAGCTCGCCATCCTTGTATTTGATGAGCGCAATGAAAGGCGTGCGGTTGGGATCGTATTCAATACGCTCGATCACTGCGGGGACATCGAACTTGCGGCGCTTGAAATCGACAACGCGATAGCGCTGCTTGTGGCCGCCGCCCTGCCAGCGCACGGTGACGCGGCCGGTGTTGTTGCGGCCGCCATGCCGTTGCTGGCCCTCTGTCAGCGATTTGACGGGTCCGCCCTTGTGCAAAAGCCTGCGGTCAACGAGCACCAATTGGCGCTGGCCCGGCGTCGTCGGCTTGTATTTCTTGAGCGCCATCGTCAGAGCCCCGTGGTGATGTCGATTTGCTGGCCCTCGGCCAGCGTCACGACCGCCTTCTTGTAATCGCTACGCTTGTAAGCCTTGCCGCGCGCAGTCTTGACCTTGCCCTTGATGCGCAGGGTGTTGACGGCCATGACCTTGACCTTGAATAGCTCTTCCACGGCCTTGGCGATCTTCGGCTTGGTCGCATCGAGCGGCACGCGGAAGACCACCTGATTGTTCTCGGTGAGCTTGGTCGCCTTTTCGGTGATCACTGGCGACAAGATGACGTCGTAATGAGTGCTCATGACAGCCGTTCCTCGATCGCTTTGACGGCCGCCTTGGTCAGCACCAGCTTGTCCCGGCGCAGGATGTCGTAGACGTTGAGACCATCCGCCGGGATCAGATAGACGCTGGCGAGGTTGCGCGCCGACATCGCGAAATTGAGATCGAATTCGCCGTCGACGACGAGCGCGTCCTCGACACCAAGCGCCTTGAACTGCGCCGCCAGCTCCTTAGTCTTCATAGCCGGCGACTTGGCTTCGTCGAGTACGACGATGGCGCCATCCTTGGCTTTGGCCGAGAGCGCATGCTTGAGACCGAGCGCACGCACCTTCTTCGGAAGCGAGAACTCGTGGCTGTGGTTCACCGGGCCCATGGCCTTGGCACCTCCGACGAACAGCGGCGCGGAACGGGCACCGTGACGGGCCGTGCCGCCGCCCTTCTGGCGCCCGAGGCGCTTCTTGGTGCGGTTAATCTCGCCGCGGGTCAGCACCTTGTGGGTGCCGGCGCGGCGCTTGGCCAGCTGCCAGACGACCACGCGCTGGATTAGGTCGGCGCGCGGATCGAGGCCGAAGATCGCGTCATCGAGCTCGATCTCACCGCTGGCCTTATTGTCGAGGTTGAGGATCTCCGTTTTCACGATTCCGCTCCCTCGCTCGCTTCGGAAGCCGCGGCGGCCGGCTCCGCCGGTGCTCCGCCGTTAGCGGCGCGCTTCTTCACAGAACCCGGCGACGGTGCGTCCTGGGGCCGGACGTGCTTGACGGCGTCGCGCACCATCACCCAGCCGCCCTTGTGGCCGGGCACCGCGCCCTTGACCATGATGAGGCCGCGTTCGACATCGACCTTGGCGATTTCCAGATTTTGCGTGGTCACGCGGTCGGTGCCGTAATGGCCGTGCATCTTCTTGTTCTTGAAGGTCTTGCCGGGATCCTGGCGGCCGCCTGTGCCGCCCAGGCTGCGATGGCTGATCGACACGCCATGGGACGCTTCCAGGCCGCGGAAATTCCAGCGTTTCATGGCACCCGTGAAGCCGCGCCCGATGGTGATGCCCGTGACGTCGACCTTCTGGCCCGGCACGAAATGATCGGCCTGGATCACGTCGCCCACGTCGAGCATATTCTCCGTGTCCACGCGGAACTCGGCGAGCTTCTTCTTGGGCTCCACCTCCGCCTTGGCGAAATGGCCGCGCTCGGCCTTGGTCAGCCGCTTGGTCTTCGCAAATCCAGAACCGAGCTGGACGGCGGTGTAGCCATCCTTCTCATCGGTGCGCCTGGCCACGACCTGACAGCCATCGAGCTTCAGTACCGTGACGGGCACATGCCGGCCGTCCTCCAGGAAGAGGCGAGTCATACCGACCTTCTGCGTGATGACGCCTGTGCGCATCGCGCGTTTACTCCTTAGAGCTTGATCTCGACATCGACGCCGGCCGCAAGGTCGAGCTTCATCAAAGCATCGACCGTTTGCGGTGTAGGCTCCACGATGTCGAGGAGCCGCTTGTGTGTCCGAATTTCGAACTGTTCACGGCTCTTCTTATCCACATGGGGCGAGCGGTTCACGGTGAAGCGCTCGATCCGCGTCGGTAGGGGAATGGGTCCCCTCACCTGCGCGCCCGTGCGCTTGGCCGTGTTGACGATCTCCCGCGTCGAATTGTCGAGAATGCGGTGATCGAAGGCCTTGAGCCGTATCCGGATGTTTTGGCTCTGCATGTTCTGTTCTCCAAACCGGCTCTTGGCCGCCGCTTTCCCGCTGCTTACTTGATGATGCTTGCGACGACGCCGGCGCCGACGGTACGGCCGCCTTCGCGGATGGCGAAGCGCAGCTTCTCCTCCATCGCGATCGGCACGATCAGCTCCACTTCGATCGTCACATTGTCGCCCGGCATCACCATCTCCGTGCCCTCAGGCAGCTTGACGATGCCCGTCACGTCCGTGGTCCGGAAATAGAACTGCGGACGGTAATTGGCGAAGAACGGCGTGTGACGGCCACCCTCTTCCTTCGTCAGGATATAGGCTTCCGCCATGAAGTTCGTGTGCGGCGTCACCGAGCCCGGCTTGGCCAGAACCTGGCCACGCTCCACGCCCGTCCGCTCCACACCGCGCAGCAGGCAGCCCACATTGTCGCCAGCCTGGCCCTGGTCGAGCAGCTTGCGGAACATCTCCACGCCCGTGACCGTGGTCGTCGAGGTCGGCTTGATACCCACGATCTCGACCGTCTCGCCAACCTTGACCACGCCCCGCTCGATGCGCCCCGTCACCACCGTGCCGCGGCCCGAGATCGAGAACACGTCCTCGATCGGCATCAGGAAAGGCTGGTCGATCGGACGCTCCGGCTGCGGGATGTAGCTGTCAACCGCCTCCATCAGCTTCAGGATCGAATCCCGGCCGAGCTCCGGCTTCTTGTCCTCAAGCGCCATCAGCGCCGAGCCCCGGATCACCGGGATGTCGTCGCCCGGGAACTGATAGGACGACAGAAGCTCGCGCACCTCCATCTCAACCAGGTCCAGAAGCTCGGGGTCGTCCACCATGTCGACCTTGTTCATGTAGACCACCAGCGCCGGAACGCCCACCTGGCGCGCCAGAAGGATGTGTTCGCGCGTCTGCGGCATCGGACCGTCCGCCGCCGAGACCACCAGTATCCCTCCGTCCATCTGGGCCGCGCCCGTGATCATGTTCTTCACATAGTCGGCGTGGCCGGGGCAGTCGACATGGGCGTAGTGACGATTCTTGGTCTCGTATTCCACATGCGCCGTCGAGATCGTGATCCCGCGCGCCTTCTCCTCAGGCGCCTTGTCGATCTGGTCGTAGGCCGTAAACGTCGCCCCGCCCGTCTCCGCCAGCACTTTCGTGATCGCCGCCGTCAAAGTCGTCTTGCCGTGGTCTACATGACCGATCGTCCCGATGTTGCAATGCGGCTTCGTCCGCTCAAATTTGGCCTTCGCCATGGTCCTGTCTCCGTCGTCTAACTTCGTCTATGACGTTATGCGTATTTCGCCTTGACCTCGTCCGCGATCGCCTGCGGAACCTGTTCGTAGTGATCGAACTGCATGGTGTATTGCGCCCGGCCCTGGGTCATCGACCTGAGCGTATTGATGTAACCGAACATATTCGCGAGCGGCACCATCGCGGTGATGATCTGCGCATTGCCGCGGGTGTCGGTGCCCTGAACCTGGCCGCGCCGCGAGTTGAGATCGCCGATGACGCTGCCCAGGAAATCCTCGGGCGTCACCACTTCGACCTTCATGATCGGTTCGAGCAGCTTGACCACGCCCTTGGTGGCGAGCTCGCGAAAGGCCGCGCGCGACGCGATGTCGAAGGTCAGCGCGTTCGAATCGACCTCGTGATATTTGCCGTCCACCAGCGTCGCCTTGAAGTCGATGACCGGAAAGCCCGCCATTAAGCCGCTTTCCTTCTGCACGCGCATGCCCTTTTCCACCGAAGGAATGAACTCCTTCGGGATTGAGCCGCCCACGACCTTGTTCTCGAACTGGAAGCCGGAGCCCGGCGGCAGCGGCTCGAAATCGATCTTCACTTCGGCGAACTGTCCGGAACCGCCGGTCTGCTTCTTGTGGGTGTATAGGATGGTGACGGGCTTGGAGAGCGTTTCGCGATAGGCCACCTGCGGCGCGCCGACATTGGCGTCGATCTTGTAGGTGCGCCTGAGGATGTCGACCTTGATGTCGAGGTGGAGCTCGCCCATGCCCTTGAGGATGGTCTGGCCGGATTCCTGGTCGGTCGAGACGCGGAAGGATGGATCCTCCTGCGCCAGACGCGCCAGTGCCATACCCATCTTTTCCTGATCGGCCTTGGTCTTGGGCTCGATCGCGATTTCAATCACCGGATCTGGGAATTCCATGCGCTCCAGGATCACCGGGTGTTGCGGATCGCACAGTGTCTCGCCGGTCGTCGAAATCTTGAGCGAAGCAAAGGCCACGATGTCGCCGGCATAAGCTTCCTTGATGTCTTCGCGGCTGTTGGCATGCATCAGAAGCATGCGGCCGACGCGTTCCGTCTTGTCCTTCACCGAGTTGAGAACGGCAGTGCCCGACGCGACCGTGCCGGAATAGATTCGCACGAAGGTGATGGAGCCGACGAAGGGATCGTCCATGATCTTGAATGCGAGCCCGGCGAACGGTGCCTTATCGTCGGCAAAACGTTCCACGGCGTTGCCCTTGAGATCGATGCCCTCGACTGGCGGCACGTCGAGGGGCGATGGCAGGTAATCGACGACCGCGTCAAGCAGCGGCTGTACGCCCTTGTTCTTGAAAGCCGAACCGCACAACACCGGCACAAAATGGAAGGCCGTGGTGCCCTTGCGAATGCAGCGCTTGAGCTCTTCGGCGGTGGGTGCAGTGCCTTCGAGATAGGCTTCGAGGAGCTGGTCGTCCTCCTCCACCGCCATCTCGACCAGCTTGGCGTGATATTCGGCGGCCTTGTCGGCGAACTCGGGCGGGATGTCGATGACGTCGAACTTCGCGCCCAGCTGCTCCTCGTGCCAGATAAGCGCCTTCATCGCGACCAGATCGACAAGGCCCTTGAAATCGGCCTCGGCTCCGATCGGCAGCGTGATCACCATGGGCCGGCTGCCGAGGCGATCGACCATCATGGCGACGCAGCGCTCGAAATTGGCGCCGATGCGGTCCATCTTGTTGACGAAGCAGATGCGCGGAACGCGATATTTGTCGGCCTGGCGCCAGACAGTCTCGGATTGCGGCTCGACGCCAGCCACCGCGTCGAACACAGCCACTGCCCCGTCCAGCACGCGCATCGAGCGCTCGACCTCGATGGTGAAATCGACATGCCCGGGCGTGTCGATGATATTGATGCGGTGGTCCTTCCACATGCAGGTGGTGGCAGCCGAGGTGATGGTGATGCCGCGCTCCTGCTCCTGCTCCATCCAGTCCATGGTAGCCGCACCGTCATGGACCTCGCCGATCTTATGGCTACGCCCCGTATAATAAAGAATACGCTCGGTCGTCGTTGTCTTGCCGGCATCGATATGCGCGGCAATGCCGATATTGCGGTATTTGTCGAGCGGGGTTTGTCGCGGCATGATTCAACAGTCCTTGGGGCTACGCGTCACCAGCGGTAATGGGAGAAGGCGCGGTTCGCCTCCGCCATCTTATGCGTGTCTTCGCGCTTCTTCACGGCGTTTCCGCGATTGCTCGCGGCGTCCAGAATCTCCCCTGAGAGTCTCCCCGTCATTGTCGGTTCATTGCGCGCGCGCGCGGCGGTAATCAGCCAGCGGATGGCGAGCGCGCGGCTGCGGTCGGTGCGCACTTCGACCGGCACTTGATAGGTGGCGCCGCCCACGCGCCGCGAGCGCACTTCCAGCGCCGGCGAGACATTGCGCAGCGCCTCGTGGAACACGCCGAGCGGATCCTGCTTGGTCTTTTCCTCGATCGTGTCGAAAGCGCCGTAGACGATGCTCTCGGCCGCCGACTTCTTGCCGGCATACATCAGGCTGTTCATGAACTTGGCGAGTACGATATCGCCATATTTGGCGTCCGGGTTGATCTCGCGACGTTCGGCGCGGCGGCGGCGGGCCATGGCGTCTCTCCTATTTCGGCCGCTTGGCGCCGTAGAGCGAACGGCGCTGCTTGCGGTCCTTGACGCCCTGCGTGTCGAGCACGCCGCGGATGATGTGGTAGCGCACGCCAGGCAGGTCCTTGACGCGGCCGCCGCGGATCAGCACCACCGAATGCTCCTGAAGATTGTGGCCCTCGCCGGGGATATAGCTCACGACCTCATAACTGTTGGTCAGACGCACCTTCGCGACCTTGCGCAAGGCCGAGTTGGGCTTCTTCGGCGTCGTCGTATAGACGCGCGTGCAGACGCCGCGCTTCTGCGGCGAGCCGGTCAGCGCCGGGACCTTGTTGCGCTTGGGCTTGTCCGTGCGCGGCTTGCGGATCAACTGGTTGATCGTCGGCATTCTTGCTTCCCTGACCTCTGCCCGGCATGGGCCGGCGGCATGTGCCAAAACCTAATGGCCAGCTCCCGCCCGGGGCTGGCTTCGCAATGCGGAGGATCGGGCCGAACGGCCGGATCACGCTGCTAAACCTCTGTACTTGCTTCCCGACAGCGTTTCGGTGTCTGCCGACGGCCTGTCCAAAGAAGGTGGGGGTATATATCGGCGGGGTCCCGGGCGGTCAAGGCCGCGAAACGTTATTTCGCTCGGAATTTTGCCCTTTGCCCGGGATCTGGAGCGTGCCTGCGACCGCCGCCAGAGGTGCGCCAAGGGCCACCACCTCGGACAAGTTGCAATCAATTCGCAAATAGGGCTCCCGCGGCTTCGGGCCATGCCACTCCTCTTTAGCCGACGACGAAGAGTTCGCCATGCCTTTTTGCATGGGCGGCCTCGTGGGCGAGCAGCGCCTTCTTGAGCGGTAATCCGCCGCCATAGCCGGTGAGGCTGCCATCGGCGCCGATGACGCGGTGGCACGGCACGATCAGCCCGATGGGGTTGGCGCCATTGGCGAGGCCGACCGCACGGGCTCCGTTCTTGAGACCAAGCATTTTGGCGAGCGCGCCATAGGAGGTGGTCTCGCCATAGGGGATCTCCCACAGCGCCTCCCAGACCCTGTGCTGGAAGGGTGTGCCGGCTGCGGCACGCATGACATCGAATGTCTTACGCGTGCCGGCATCGTATTCGCCGATCTGACGCCGGACGTCGGCGACAGCCGCTTCGTCGTGGGTCGCATCGGGCAGAGCGCGAGCCGCGCTCTTTGGACGCAGATCGAAGCGCAGCAGACGTCCCGTTCCGTCGACCCAGGCGGCGAAAGCGCCGAAGCGGCTCTTGATGTGACCCCAATAGACGGAATTGCTCATGCGGGCTCCTTCAGGCTGGCCCAAAGATGCGCGGTCGCGAGGCTGCGATGCGGCGAGAACACCCGCATCAGGCGATCAACGGCGTCGGGCGGCGGACGCTCCTCGAGCGCGTGCAGGCGCTGGAGCGCGGTGGCCAGCGCGGAATCGCCCAACGGCGCGGCATCGGCGAAGCCCGTGCGCAGCATGACGTAGCGCGCGGTCCAGGTGCCGATACCGCGGGTTTGCGTAAGCGCCTTCTCGGCCGCCGCGGCAGAGCCCTCCTGCAGCGCTTCGATGTCGAGGCGGCCTTCGGCGACCGCGCGCGCGGCGCCGATCAGATACTCCGCCTTGGAGCGCGAGTAGCGGCGCCTGTTCAGATCGGTGGGGTCGAGCCCAGCTACGCGCGCGGCCAGCGGATGCGCGCGCATCTCCCCAACCTTTTCGCCGGCAAGGCCGATAATCTCGCGCCGCAGGCTGGCGGCGAAGCGCACATTGATCTGCTGGCCGATCACAGCCCAACACAGCGCATCGAAACCGGTGGGGATCAGCGGCACGTGCAGGCCCTTGCGCCTGGCGACGAGACGGGCGTTTGCCGGCGTTCGCGCCGTACGGGCTTCGAACCCCCCGACATCGCCAGCCAGCCCCAGCATGCGCGTGGCGGCGGCGTGGAACCCAGCCATGCTCTCCCGGCTCAGGGCACGTTCCGAATGAACGCGGCACCAGGCACCCTCGCCTTCGAGCGAGATTTCCAGCACTGCCGCGCCCTCGTCGAGAAGCAGCGCCTTCAAAATACGATTGCCGTCCACGCGCTCGCACGGACTTTCCGGGTCGCGGGCGTGATAGGCAAAAATTTCGGCGGCCCGGTATCCGGCCGGCAGATGCAGCAGAAACACATTCGAATTTGCGAGCGCGCGGTAGGAGCCCGGGGTCATCCGCGTCAGCGCCAGGAACTGGCGGTGGAACACCGACTCGCTTTCGAAGCCCGCGGCGTAACCGATGTCGACGACGCGGTCGCCCGTACTCAACAACGCCTTTGCCGCGGCCCGCACGCGCTCGCGCCGCAGCCACGCGGCGGGGGCTAGATGCGCGTGATCCCGGAACAAATCGCCGAGCTTGGTCTGGCTGACGCCACAGCTTTTGGCCAGGGCGGCGGTATCGGCGAAGTCATGCGGCGCGGCGCGGACGCGAACCGCCAGCCCCTCGAACAATTGGGTGTCGCCGTCTTCGCCGCGGTAGTAGAGGTCTGGCCGGCAACGCTTGCAGGCGCGAAGCCCGGCGGCCTGCGCCTCCGCCTCGGTCTTGAACAGCCGTACGTTCTCCGGCCTGGGCGTCCGGGCCGGGCAGGACGGCAGGCAGTAGATTCCCGTCGACAGCACGCCGATCAGAAACTTGCCGTCGTATTTGCCGGCACGGGCGGCTTCGCGATCCCAGGAATGCGGCTTGCGGTTCATGGGGCAACCTTAGCGCGGGCCAGGCGCCGCCGCCTCCCATTTCACGCGTTTGATGTCAGGCGAAAAAGAAACCGCCGGGATTGCTCCCGGCGGTCTCCGATATTTCCGGCTCAGATCGTTTTACTCGGCCGCTTCTTGCGGCGTCTCCTCGGCAGGACCTTCGAGCTGCGGCACGGCAGCAGCAGCCTGCTCGGCCTGGATCGCCTTGTCGCGCTCCTGCGCGACGTGACGAAGCCGTGCCACCGCCCCTCCGGTGCCCGCCGGGATCAGACGGCCGACGATCACGTTCTCCTTGAGGCCTTCGAGGGTGTCGACCTTGCCGTTGACTGCGGCATCGGTCAGCACGCGCGTGGTCTCCTGGAAGGACGCCGCCGAGAACACCGAGCGGGTCTGCAGGCTTGCCTTGGTAATGCCGAGCAGCACCGGCCGGCCGGTGGCGAGGCCGAGCCCCTCGTCGGCAGCCTTGCGATTGGCATCTTCGAGCTCGCTCAGATCGACCTGCTCGCCGGCGAGCAGCGTTGTGTCGCCACCGTCGAGGATCTCCTGCTTCTGCATCATCTGGCGCACGATCACTTCGATATGCTTGTCGTTGATCTTCACGCCCTGCAGCCGGTAGACGTCCTGGATTTCCTTGACCAGATAGGCCGCCAGCTCCTCTACGCCCTTGATGCGCAGGATGTCGTGCGGGCTGGGATTGCCATCGACGATGTAATCGCCTTTCTCGACATAGTCGCCTTCGCGCACCGAGATATGCTTGCCCTTCGGAATCAGGAACTCCACCGGCTCGAGCTTGTCGTCCTTGGGCCGGATGATGACGCGGCGCTTGTTCTTGTAGTCCTTGCCGAACTCGATGAAACCATCGATCTCGGCCAGCACCGCGCATTCCTTGGGCTTGCGCGCTTCGAACAGTTCCGCCACGCGCGGAAGACCGCCGGTGATGTCGCGGGTCTTGGCGCCCTCGGTCGGCAGGCGGGCGAGGACGTCGCCAGCCTTGACTTCGGCGCCCTCCTCCACCGACAGGATGGCGTCGACCGAAAGCGCGTAGCGCGCCTCGCCAACGCTGGGCAGCGAGACCATCTTGCCCTTCTTGTCGGTGATGACCATGGCAGGCCTCAGATCCTGGGATTTGGAGCCGGCGCCGCGGCTGTCCATGACGACGCGGTTGGTCACGCCGGTCTTCTCGTCGGCCACTTCCTTGAGCGAGATGCCGGAGACGAGGTCCTCGAACTTCACCACGCCTTCGACTTCGGTCAGAACCGGCAGCGCGTTCGGGTTCCATTCCGCGAGCCGATCGCCGCGCTTGACGGACGCACCTTCGTCGACCTTCAGCCGCGCGCCATAGGTGATGCGGTAGCTCGCACGCTCCTGGCTCTTGGGATCGAGGATCACAACCTGCATGTTACGGCCCATCGCGATCAGCTCGCCTTCGGAGTTCTTCACCACGTTGCGGTTGGTGATCTTGATCTTGCCGTCGTAGCTGGCTTCGATCTTCGATTGGCCGGCGAACTGCGCCGCGCCGCCGATATGGAAGGTGCGCATGGTGAGCTGTGTGCCCGGCTCGCCGATCGACTGGGCGGCGATCACGCCCACCGCCTCGCCGATATTGACCGACGTACCGCGCGCCAGATCGCGGCCATAGCATTTGCCGCAGACGCCCTCCTTGAGCTCGCACGATAGCACCGAGCGCACGCGTACCTTCTGGATATGCGCATCTTCGATGCGCTCGGCGATGTCCTCGGTCATCTCCTTGCCGCGGCGGACGATGACTTCGCCGGTGTCCGGATGCTTGATGTCTTCGGCGGTGGTGCGACCGAGGATGCGCTCGGTGAGCGAGGAGACGACCTGGCCGCCGTCGATCACCGCCTGGACGGTTACGCCGTGCTTGGTGCCGCAATCCTCGGCCGTGATGATGCAGTCGTTCGCCACATCGACAAGGCGGCGGGTCAGATAGCCCGAATTCGCCGTCTTGAGCGCGGTGTCGGCCAGGCCCTTGCGGGCGCCGTGGGTGGAGTTGAAGTATTCGAGCACGGTCAGCCCTTCCTTGAAGTTGGAAAGGATAGGCGTCTCGATAATCTCGCCAGACGGCTTGGCCATCAGCCCACGCATGCCGGCGAGCTGCTTCATCTGCTGGGGCGAGCCACGAGCGCCCGAATGGCTCATCATATAGATGGAATTCATCTCCATGATGCGGCCGGTATCGGGATCGATCTTGGGCTCGGAGATTTCCTTCATCATCTCCGCGGCCACCTGATCGGTGCATTTCGACCAGGCATCGACGACGAGGTTGTACTTCTCCTTGTCGGTGGTAAGCCCGTCCAGATATTGCTGCTCGTATTCGCGCACGCGGTGGCGGGTTTCCTCGATCAGCGTGTGCTTGGCTTCGGGCACGACCATATCGTCCTTGCCGAAGGAGATGCCGGCCTTGCAGGCCTCGCGGAAACCTAGCGACATGATCGCGTCGGCGAAGAGAACGGTCTCCTTCTGGCCGCAATGGCGATAGACCTCGTCGATCAGGTGGCTGATCTCCTGCTTGCGCAGCAGGCGGTTGACCAGCTCGAACGGGATCTTGGGGCTGCGCGGCAGGATTTCGGCGATCATCATCCGGCCCGGCGTCGACTTCACGCGCAGGGTCGTCGGATTGCCCTCGAAATCGACGGTCTTGTAGCGCGCCTCGATCTTGGCGTGCAGCGTGACGGCGCCGGCGAACAGGGCGTGCTCGATCTCGCCGATGTCGTTGAACACCATGCCCTCGCCAGGTTCCTTCTCGCGCTCCTGGCTCAGATAATAGAGACCGAGCACGATGTCCTGGGTCGGCACGATGATCGGCTTGCCGTTGGCGGGCGACAGGATGTTGTTCGTCGACATCATCAACACGCGCGCTTCGAGCTGGGCTTCGAGCGACAGCGGCACATGGACGGCCATCTGGTCGCCGTCGAAGTCGGCGTTGAAGGCGGTGCAGACCAGCGGATGAAGCTGGATCGCCTTGCCTTCGATCAGAACCGGCTCGAAGGCTTGGATGCCCAGGCGGTGCAGCGTCGGCGCGCGGTTCAAGAGCACCGGATGCTCGCGGATCACTTCTTCTAGGATGTCCCAGACCTCCGGCTTCTCCTTCTCGACCAGCTTTTTGGATTGCTTGACAGTCTGTGTGAAACCCTTGGCCTCCAGCCGCGAATAGATGAACGGCTTAAAGAGTTCGAGCGCCATCTTCTTCGGCAGGCCACACTGATGCAGCTTGAGCTCGGGGCCGACCACGATCACCGAGCGGCCCGAATAATCGACGCGCTTGCCGAGCAGGTTCTGGCGGAAGCGCCCCTGCTTGCCCTTGAGCATGTCGGCGAGCGACTTCAGCGGCCGCTTGTTGGCGCCGGTGATGACGCGGCCGCGCCTGCCGTTGTCGAACAGCGCGTCGACCGATTCCTGGAGCATGCGCTTTTCATTGCGCACGATGATGTCTGGCGCCTTAAGCTCCATCAGCCGCTTCAAACGATTGTTGCGGTTGATGACGCGGCGATAAAGATCGTTGAGATCGGACGTCGCGAACCGGCCGCCGTCGAGCGGCACAAGAGGGCGCAGCTCCGGCGGGATCACCGGGACCACCGTCAGGATCATCCATTCCGGGCGATTGCCGGAATCGATAAAGGCCTCGACGACCTTGAGACGCTTGACCAGCTTCTTTGGCTTCTCGCCGCCGTTGCAGCCGGCAATCTCGACGCGCAGATCATCGCGCAACTTTTCAAGATCGATAGCGCCAAGAAGCGTGCGCACGGCTTCCGCACCAATCATGGCGGTGAAACTGTCTTCGCCGTACTCGTCCTGGGCCTTGTAATACTCGTCCTCGCTCAAAAGCTGACGCTCCTTGAGCGGGGTCAGGCCCGGTTCGATGACGACGTAGTTCTCGAAATAGAGTACGCGCTCGAGATCCTTCAGCGTCATGTCGAGCATGAGGCCGATGCGGCTCGGCAGCGACTTGAGGAACCAGATATGCGCCACCGGCGAAGCCAGCTCGATATGGGCCATGCGGTCGCGGCGCACCTTTTGCACCGTGACTTCCACGCCGCATTTCTCGCACACGATGCCCTTATACTTCATGCGCTTGTATTTGCCGCACAGGCATTCGTAATCCTTCACCGGCCCGAAGATGCGGGCGCAGAACAGCCCGTCCCGCTCCGGCTTGAAGGTGCGGTAGTTGATGGTCTCCGGCTTCTTGACCTCGCCGTGCGACCAGCGCAAAATCTGGTCGGGCGAAGCGAGCGAAATCCGGATGCGGTCGAAGGTCGGGACTTCCTTGCCGGTCTGGAAGACGTTCAAGAGCTCTTGGTTCATTCTGTCCTCTCTTGGAGAGAAATTTGTATGTGACTGCGGCCGTGCCGGGGCTCAGCCGTTCAGCAGTTCCACATTGAGGCCAAGCGAGCGCATCTCCTTGACGAGCACGTTGAAGCTCTCGGGGATGCCGGCTTCGAAGGTGTCCTCGCCGCGGACGATGGCCTCGTAGACCTTGGTGCGGCCGGCCACGTCGTCGGACTTCACGGTCAGGATTTCCTGCAGCGTGTAGGCCGCGCCATAGGCTTCGAGCGCCCACACCTCCATTTCGCCGAAGCGCTGGCCGCCGAACTGCGCCTTGCCGCCCAATGGCTGCTGGGTGACGAGGCTGTAGGGGCCGATCGAGCGGGCATGGATCTTGTCATCGACAAGATGATGCAGCTTCAGCATGTAGATGTAGCCGACGGTGACCTGACGGCGAAAGGTATCGCCGGTGCGCCCGTCGAAGAGCGTGACCTGGCCGGATTCGGTCAAGCCCGCCTGGTTCAGCATGTCGACGATGTCGCGTTCCTTGGCGCCGTCAAACACCGGCGTCGCGATCGGGACGCCGGCGCGCAGATTGGTGCCGAGTTCGAGCAGGCCGGCATCGTCGAGTTCCTTGAGCCGGTCATCGTCGCCATAGACCTGCTTCAGCGCGCGCCGCAGCGGCTCGGCCTTGGCATCGCGCTTGACCTTGTCCACGACCTCGCCGATCTGCCGGCCGATACCGGCGCAAGCCCAGCCCAGATGCGTCTCCAGAATCTGGCCGACATTCATGCGGCTGGGCACGCCCAGCGGATTGAGCACGATGTCGACCTGGGTGCCGTCCTCGAGGTGAGGCATGTCCTCGATCGGCAGGATGCGGCTGATCACGCCCTTGTTGCCATGCCGGCCGGCCATCTTGTCGCCCGGCTGCAGCTTGCGCTTCACCGCGACGAACACCTTGACCATCTTCATGACGCCCGGCGCGAGTTCGTCGCCACGGCGCAGTTTTTCGACTTTGTCGGCGAAACGCTTGTCGAGACGCTGCTTGGAATCCTCGTATTGCTTGCGCAGCGCCTCGATCTCGGCCATCGCCTTGTCGTTGCGCAGGCCAATCTGCCACCACTGATGGCGCGACAGAGAATCGAGCACGCCTTGCGTGATCTTGCTGTCGGGGAGCATGCCTTTGGGACCCGAGGCCGCAGTTTTGTTGAGCAGTATCTCCGCCAGGCGCGCGAAGATGTTGCGTTCCAGGATCGCCAGTTCGTCGTCGCGGTCCTCGGCCAGACGCTCTTCCTCGGCACGTTCGATCGCGAGCGCGCGCTGGTCCTTGTCGACCCCATGGCGGTTGAACACCCGCACCTCGACCACGGTGCCAGTGACGCCCGGCGGCACGCGCAGCGAGGTGTCGCGCACGTCGGCGGCTTTTTCGCCGAAGATCGCCCGCAACAGCTTTTCTTCCGGCGTCATCGGGGTCTCGCCCTTGGGCGTGACCTTGCCGACCAGGATGTCGCCTGCATTCACTTCGGCGCCGATATAGACGATGCCGGCTTCGTCGAGGTTCTTGAGGCTTTCCTCGCCGACATTGGGGATGTCGCGTGTGATTTCCTCAGGCCCGAGCTTGGTGTCGCGCGCCATGGTCTCGAATTCCTCGATGTGGATCGAGGTGAAGACGTCGTCGCGCACGATGCGTTCGGAGATGAGGATGGAGTCTTCGAAATTGTAGCCGTTCCACGGCATGAAGGCGACGAGCACGTTCTTGCCGAGCGCCAGTTCGCCAAGCTGCGTCGAGGGCCCGTCGGCGATGATGTCCCCCTTGTGGATCGCGTCGCCCACCTTCACCAATGGCGTCTGGGTGATGCAGGTAGACTGGTTCGAGCGCTGGAACTTCTTGAGGCGATAGATGTCGATACCCGGTTTGGTGGGATCGGTTTCCTCGGTGGCGCGAAGGACGATACGGGTGGCATCGACCTGATCCACAATGCCCGTGCGACGCGCGGCGATTGCCGAGCCGGAGTCCCGCGCCACGACGTCTTCGAGGCCGGTGCCCACGAGCGGCGCTTCCGGCTGCAATAGCGGCACCGCCTGGCGCTGCATGTTTGAGCCCATCAGCGCGCGGTTGGCGTCGTCGTTTTCGAGGAACGGCACCAAGGCCGCCGCCACCGAAACGAGCTGCTTGGGCGACACATCAATGAACTCCACTTGGTCCGGCGTCGTCATCGTGAAGTTCCCGCTTCTGCGGCAGGAGACCAATTCGTCGATCAGCCGGTTCTTGCTGTCGATCGTCGCGTTGGCCTGGGCGATCGTGAATTTCGCCTCTTCCATTGCGGACAGATAGATCACTTCGTCCGTCACGCGCTTGTCCGTGACCTTGCGGTAGGGACTTTCGATGAAACCGTATTTGTTGACGCGCGCATAGGTCGCCAGCGAATTGATGAGGCCGATATTCGGGCCTTCCGGCGTCTCGATCGGGCAGATGCGCCCATAATGGGTGGGGTGCACGTCGCGCACCTCAAAGCCGGCACGCTCGCGCGTCAGTCCGCCCGGCCCAAGCGCCGACATGCGCCGCTTGTGGGTCACTTCCGACAGTGGGTTGGTCTGGTCCATGAACTGCGACAGCTGCGAGGAGCCGAAGAATTCGCGCACCGCCGCGGCCACGGGTTTGGCATTGATCAGGTCGTGCGGCATCACCGTGTCGATATCGACCGCTGACATGCGCTCCTTGATTGCGCGCTCCATGCGCAGCAGGCCCACGCGGAACTGATTCTCCATCAACTCGCCGACCGAGCGCACCCGGCGGTTGCCGAGATTGTCGATGTCGTCGATTTCGCCGCGGCCGTCACGCAGATCGGCCAGCGCCTTGACGATGGCGAGAATGTCCTCCTTGCGCAGCACCCGCATGGTATCGGGTGCATCGAGGTTCAGGCGCATGTTCATCTTGACACGGCCGACGCTCGAAAGATCGTAGCGTTCGGAATCGAAGAAGAGCTGGTTGAACAGAGAACTCGGCGGTGTCGAGCGTCGGCGGTTCGCCGGGACGCATGACGCGGTAGATGTCGATCAGCGCCTGCTCGCGGCTGTGGTTCTTGTCCACCGCCATGGTGTTGCGGATATAGGCGCCGATGGTGATGCCATCGACATTGATGACGTCGATCTCGTCGAAGCCAGCTTCGGTCAGCTGCTCGAGCAAGGCCTGGCTCAACTCGTCGCCGGCCTCCACGAAGATTTCGCCGGTCTCGACATTGACCATGTCGAGCGCCGAATAGCGGCCGAGCAATTCCTCATCGCCGACGAGGATCGACTTGATGCCCTCTTCTTTCCACTTGCGCAGCGTGCGCGCGGTGATTTTGGTGCCGGCTTCCGCCAGGACTTCGCCCGACTTGGCGTTGACCCAGTCGGTCGTCGCTTTGGCGTTGCGCATCCAGGCTTCTTCGAGCGGCGTAGTCCAAGCGCCGTCCTTGGTGCGCTTGAAGGCGATCTTCGAATAGAAGTAGTCGAGGATCGATTCCTGATCCATACCGAGCGCGTAGAGCAACGTCGTCGCCGGCAGCTTGCGGCGGCGGTCGATGCGAACGTGGACGATGTCCTTGGCATCGAATTCGAAATCGAGCCAAGAGCCACGATAGGGAATGACGCGGGCGGCAAACAGAAGCTTGCCGGAGGAGTGCGTCTTGCCCTTGTCGTGGTCGAAGAATGCGCCCGGCGAGCGGTGCATCTGCGAGACGATCACGCGCTCGGTGCCGTTGACGACGAAGGTGCCATTCTCGGTCATGAACGGGATGTCGCCCATATAGACATCCTGTTCCTTGATGTCCTTGACCGAGCGGGCGCCGGTTTCCGGATCGACATCGAACACGATCAGGCGCAGCGTCACTTTGAGCGGCGCGGCATAGGTCATGGAGCGCTGTTGGCACTCCTCGACGTCGTATTTGGGCTCCTCGAAGTGGTAATCCACATATTCGAGCAGGGAATGCTCTGAGAAATCCTTGATCGGGAACACGCTCGAAAACACCGCCTGCAGACCCTCGTCCAGCCGGCCGCCCTCGGGCTTCGCCACCTGGAGAAACTGGTCATAGGAGGTCTTCTGGACCTCGATCAGGTTGGGCATTTTCGCCACCTCGACAATGGTGCCGAAGGTCTTGCGAAGCCGCTTGCGTCCCGTGAAGGAGAGAGTCATCCCGCGATCCTTATCTGATTCCCAATGTTCCGGTCCCCGAAGGGCACAAGCCACCGGCCCCGCGCCGGCTCACGCCGCCGCGGGGGGTGGATGAACGAAATATGTACGCGTACGCCGTATTTCAAGCCGGCGACGCCTCCTTACTTCAGCTCGACCTTCGCGCCAGCGTCTTCGAGCTGCTTTTTGAGCTTTTCTGCTTCGGCCTTGCTCACATCAGCCTTGACCTCCTTGGGGGCGCCTTCGACGAGGTCTTTGGCTTCCTTCAGGCCCAGGCCCGTGATCGCACGGACTTCCTTGATAACATTGATCTTTTTGTCGCCGGCCGCGGTCAGGATGACCGTGAACTCGGTCTGCTCGGCCGCAGGCGCCGCCGCCGCCGCAGGACCGGCGGCCACGGCCACCGGCGCCGCTGCCGACACGCCCCACTTTTCCTCCAGGAGCTTGGCCAGGTCGGCCGCCTCCATGACCGTGAGGCCTGACAAATCTTCCACCAGTTTTTCGATCTTCGACATCTTAGACTTTCCTTACGGGTTTGATTGGATTGATTATTTTGTCGCCTGACTAAGCCGCTTCCTTGGAGGAATACGCGCCGATGACGCGGGCGAGCTGGCCCGCAGGGGCGGCCAGCACCCCGGCAATCTTGGTCGCGGGCGCCTGGATCAGGCCCACGATCTTGCCTCTCAGCTCGTCGAGCGACGGCAGTTCGGCGAGGGCTTTGACTCCCTCGACGTCCAGTGCCGTCGTTCCGACCACCCCGCCCAGGATCACGAGCTTCTCGTTCTCCTTGGCGAAGCCGACTGCCACCTTCGAAGCCGCGATGGGATCCTTGGAAAAGGCAATTCCCGTCGGGCCCTTGAATAGATGGGCGATCGGCGCAGCGGCCGTTCCTTCGAGGGCGCGCACGACCAGACGGTTCTTTGCCACCTTGAACGAGGCATCGGCGGCGCGCATGCGCCGGCGAAGCTCACTCATTTCGGCAACCGTCAGGCCGCTATAGTGGGTGACGACCACGGAGCCGGCCTCGCTGAAAAGCCCGTTCAGGCTTTCGACGACTTCGGCTTTCTTGGCTTTCTCCACTTGGCTCTCCTAAACAACCGGCATCCGTGACGCTCCGGATGCCGCCCTGTTGCTCATCCCCGCCATTCGGCGGGGCCTGCCCAGGGCCCAAACCCGATGCTCCCCGAAACGGAGAGAAACCGGTTCTTGCCCCGTCTGCGCTGGAAATTAAGACCCTATGGCCACCAGCGGTCTCGGACAGGTTCCGGCGAGGCGCCCGCCGGAATTCGTTATGCTCCTCACGTCGCAGCCCCGGTCTCGCCGATGCCGCTCAATGCCACTTTCACGCCCGGCCCCATAGTGGAGCTGAGCGATATCCGCTTCAGATAAGTTCCCTTGGCGCCGCTCGGCTTGGCCTTCACCACGCCGTCGACGAAGATCTTGATGTTCTCGAGCAATGCGTCGTCGGCGAAGCTCGCCTTGCCGACACCGGCATGGACGATGCCTGCCTTCTCGACCCGGAACTCGACCGCACCGCCCTTGGCATTCTTGATCGCGGTCGCCACGTCCATGGTCACGGTGCCGACCTTCGGATTCGGCATCAGGCCCCGAGGCCCCAGCACCTTACCGAGACGACCGACGACGCCCATCATGTCGGGCGTGGCGATGCAGCGGTCGAAATTGATCTCGCCCTTCTGCACCTGTTCGGCGAGGTCCTCGGCGCCGACGATATCAGCTCCGGCCTTCTTGGCCTCCTCGGCCTTGGGGCCCTTGGCGAACACGGCCACGCGCACCGTGCGGCCGGTGCCGTTCGGGAGCGAGACGACGCCGCGCACCATCTGGTCGGCATGGCGCGGATCGACGCCCAGATTGACGGCGACCTCGATGGTCTCGTCGAACTTGGCGCTCGCATGCGACTTGATGAGCTTCACAGCCTCTTCGAGCGGATAGAGCTTGGAGGCGTCGATGCCGTCCGAGACCTTCCGGTAACGCTTCGAAATCTTTGCCATGGCGCCTACTCCCTGACCTCGATGCCCATCGAGCGCGCGGAGCCCTCGATCATGGCCATCGCCGCCTCGACATTGGTGGCGTTCAGGTCCTTCATCTTGGCCTCGGCAATCTCGCGGACCTGAGCCTTGCTGACGCTGCCTTTGACATCGCGGCCGGGCAGTTTGGAACCGCCATCGACCTTGGCCGCCTTCTTCAGGAAGTAGGAAGCCGGCGGCGTCTTCATCTCGAAGGAAAAGGACTTGTCCGAATAGACGGTGATGGTCACCGGAATCGGCATGTTCTTTTCCTGGTCCTGCGTCTTGGCATTGAACGCCTTGCAGAACTCCATGATGTTGAGGCCGCGCTGGCCCAGCGCCGGACCAATAGGCGGCGAGGGATTGGCCGCCCCGGCCGGCACCTGCAATTTGACGTAACCCACGATTTTCTTCGCCATTCGAATCCCGCCTCCTTTGCGCGGTTCGCGGTGCAGACGGGCCTGGCCGGCCCTCCCGCTTTAGATGCAGGTCAGAGCTTTTCGACCTGCGTGTATTCCAGTTCCACCGGCGTCGCGCGACCGAAGATCGAAACAGCGACCTTCAGACGCGAACGCCCCTCGTCCACCTCTTCGACAACGCCGTTGAACGACGTGAACGGTCCGTCGGCGACGCGTACCTGTTCGCCGATCTCGAAGCTGACCGAGGGCTTGGGGCGCTCCGCGCCTTCGGTGACCTGATTGAGGATGCGGTCGACCTCGGTCTGCCTGAGCGGCATCGGCTTGTTGTTCTGTCCCAGGAAGCCGGTGACCTTGGGCACGTTCTTGACCAGGTGATAGGCCTCGTCCGTCAGCTTGGCGCGCAACAACACATAGCCAGGCAGGAACTTGCGCTCGGCATTGACCTTCTGGCCGCGGCGCACCTCGATCACCTCTTCGGTGGGGACGAGCACGTCCTCGATCAGGTCCTCGAGCCCCTGGATCTGGGCCTGACGCTTGATCTCCTCGGCCACCTTCTTCTCGAAATTCGAGTAGGTGTGGACGATGTACCATTTGGCGTCCGATTTTGTTGCTGTTCCTGCGTCGCTCATAAGCGGCCTTCGTCGTATCCTGGAATCCGGAATCTCAACCCGCCGCGCCGACGAGCCAGCGCTCGCCCAGCTGCAGCACAAAGTCGACCCCGAAGAAAAACACCATTGTCAGACCGACCATGATGAAGACCATGACGGTCGTCAGCCACGTCTCCCGGAAGGTCGGCCACGTCACTTTGGAGGTCTCCCGACGCACCTCCTGGAAAAACTGGATCGGACCCGTGCGCTTCGCGGGCGGAGCGGGCAAATCCGGGTTCGCGCTCTCCGCCGCTTTTTTCTTCTTCAGGTCGGCCACACTGGGCATCCGTTCTACTATGTAACTGCGCCATCACTTGGCAGGAGTGGAGGGGCTCGAACCCCCGGCCTACGGTTTTGGAGACCGCCGCTCTACCAACTGAGCTACACTCCTAAAAGACAAATGCATGCGCGCCGGCGGCCTCGCCTGCCCGCCAGCGCACTGACTCTTTGTCGAGAGCGAGCCGTTTACCAGCCTCGCCGGCCCTTCGCAAGCGCCAAATCCGCGGAATTCGGCGGCACTGGGCGGGCGCCGGGGCCCCGTGCTAAGCAGCGCCATGGCGCCACAGCCCGGCCCGACCGATCCCCCCGCCCAGGCGCTCGCCGCCTCACCGGCCTTGTTCCCGTTCTCGCTGGCCCCCGAAACTGGCGCGGTCACCTTTATCCGCCTGACCGAGGCCGATTTCATCCGCGCGAGCTTTCTCGACCAGCGCCTCTGGCTCGCCAAGGCAGCACTGGAAGCCGCTCCCACCTGAAGCGGGCGAACGGCGCTATTTGATGATGCTTGCGACGACGCCGGCGCCGACGGTACGGCCGCCTTCGCGGATGGCGAAGCGCAGCTTCTCCTCCATCGCGATCGGCACGATCAGCTCCACTTCGATCGTCACATTGTCGCCCGGCATCACCATCTCCGTGCCCTCAGGCAGCTTGACGATGCCCGTCACGTCCGTGGTCCGGAAATAGAACTGCGGACGGTAATTGGCGAAGAACGGCGTGTGACGGCCACCCTCTTCCTTCGTCAGGATATAGGCTTCCGCCATGAAGTTCGTGTGCGGCGTCACCGAGCCCGGCTTGGCCAGAACCTGGCCACGCTCCACGCCCGTCCGCTCCACACCGCGCAGCAGGCAGCCCACATTGTCGCCAGCCTGGCCCTGGTCGAGCAGCTTGCGGAACATCTCCACGCCCGTGACCGTGGTCGTCGAGGTCGGCTTGATACCCACGATCTCGACCGTCTCGCCAACCTTGACCACGCCCCGCTCGATGCGCCCCGTCACCACCGTGCCGCGGCCCGAGATCGAGAACACGTCCTCGATCGGCATCAGGAAAGGCTGGTCGATCGGACGCTCCGGCTGCGGGATGTAGCTGTCAACCGCCTCCATCAGCTTCAGGATCGAATCCCGGCCGAGCTCCGGCTTCTTGTCCTCAAGCGCCATCAGCGCCGAGCCCCGGATCACCGGGATGTCGTCGCCCGGGAACTGATAGGACGACAGAAGCTCGCGCACCTCCATCTCAACCAGGTCCAGAAGCTCGGGGTCGTCCACCATGTCGACCTTGTTCATGTAGACCACCAGCGCCGGAACGCCCACCTGGCGCGCCAGAAGGATGTGTTCGCGCGTCTGCGGCATCGGACCGTCCGCCGCCGAGACCACCAGTATCCCTCCGTCCATCTGGGCCGCGCCCGTGATCATGTTCTTCACATAGTCGGCGTGGCCGGGGCAGTCGACATGGGCGTAGTGACGATTCTTGGTCTCGTATTCCACATGCGCCGTCGAGATCGTGATCCCGCGCGCCTTCTCCTCAGGCGCCTTGTCGATCTGGTCGTAGGCCGTAAACGTCGCCCCGCCCGTCTCCGCCAGCACTTTCGTGATCGCCGCCGTCAAAGTCGTCTTGCCGTGGTCTACATGACCGATCGTCCCGATGTTGCAATGCGGCTTCGTCCGCTCAAATTTGGCCTTCGCCATGGTGCACATCCTCTGCTTGGGTCACGAAAGATGGAGCGGGTGAAGGGAATCGAACCCTCGTCATCAGCTTGGAAGGCTGTTGCTCTACCATTGAGCTACACCCGCAAGAAGCCGCCTCCATACTCCGGCCTCGCCTGGTCGTTTGAGCGCCGCCTTGCCGGACCGCAGCGCCATGCGACCGCCCAGCTCCGTTGCCTCGCAACTTCGCCGCGATGATTCCCCCCGCGGCCGCCGCGAAGACTGGTGGAGGGGGTTGGATTCGAACCAACGTAGGCGAAGCCAACGGATTTACAGTCCGTCCCCTTTAGCCACTCGGGCACCCCTCCACGTCACGGATACTTTCACGAAAACATGGCCGTGGCGGGCGGATATCGACCAATCGGACGGGGCTGTCAACCGAGCCGGGCGCGGGAATTTCGTGTCCAGCAAAGCCGTTCCGCGCATGGCCTGCGCGCCGATCTGCTTTATAAGCTCGGGATTATGGTCAAGCCCCGCAACAAGCAATTCCGCCGCAACCCTTCCCCCGTCAGATCCGCCGGGTTGTGGCTCTACGGCCTCCATCCCGTGAGGGCGGCCCTCGCCAATCCGGCGCGCAAGGTCACGCGCGCCGTCCTGACCGAGCGCGCTGTGGGTGAGATCGGCGCCAAGCTGCTCGACGGCGTGCGGCACGAGACCGCCGATGCCGAGGCCATCGGGCGCATTCTGCCGCAAGGTGCGGTGCATCAGGGCGCGGCACTGCTCTGCGAGCCGCTGCCTCATCGCGATCCGGCGGAAGTCCTGGCAGCGGAGCCGGGGCGCCGGCGCATCGTGCTGGTGCTCGACCAGGTTTCAGACCCGCACAATGTCGGCGCCATCCTGCGTTCGGCAGCCGCATTCGGGGTCGCGGCCACGATCGTGCAGGACCGTCACGCGCCGGCAGAGTCCGGCGTGCTGGCCAAGGCCGCCTCGGGCGCTCTCGATATCGTGCCCTACATCGCGGTCGTGAACATCGCGCGCGCGCTCGATGAGTTGGCCCAGCTCGGCTTCTGGCGCGTGGCGCTGACGGGCTACGGCGAAGCGAGCTTGCAGGCGGCCGTCCGCGAAGGCGACCTCGCGATCGTGTTGGGTGCGGAAGGCGCGGGCCTGCGCCGGCTGGTGCGGGAGCGCTGCGACATCGCAGCGACTATCCCGATCGACGCCAGAATGGAAAGCCTCAATGTCTCCAATGCCGCGGCGGTCGCGCTCTACGAAGCGCGCCGGGGCGAGTCCGTTCACATCAGCGCCGCCACGACGTCGTTCCCGCCACCGTAATTCTCGATATAGATCAGGACCTTGTAGCCTCTGGTGAAGCGCAGCTTGCCGTCGGCCCCCCGCATCAGCTGGCCGTGATTGCTCATGGTCGCGGTCTTGCGGTCGTAGGCAAAGCGCGGCACCTCGCCCCTGAAGTCGTCGTGGATCAGCCGGAACAGGAGTCCGGCGTTCTTGGGCGACAGATGGATGCAGCCACCGCTGGCGCGCTGGCCCAACAGCGCAATGTCTTCGCCTTCCGCGGCGTGAATGGCGATTCCTGTCTCGCGCCCGTCATGCACCCAGTTGAAGAACATCGAATAAGGCATGCGCTTGTCCCACTCGACCGAGCGGTAACGGCGGTACATGCGTTTGGGATCGAGTTCATAATATCCGACCGGCGTCGCCGTGGACAATTTCCACCCGCGATCGTTCTCCTCGAGCGCTTCGCGGCCCGTCGAGACCGGCCAGTCGTAGCGCGGCTCCAAAGCGCCAGCGTCGTTCTTCGCGAAGACGTACATGTGCTGGGCCAGCGGGCCGTCCACCGCCTTGCTGACATAGACGAAGAGATCAAAATTCGCATGGAGTTCGGGCGTCAACGCATCCTCGAGACGCTGTTCGGCTCGGGCCAGATCGGTGCGTTCGGGAGTCTTTGGCGGCTGAGCCCGGTGTGGTGGCGCCGGCGCCGGTTGCGCCGGCGGTGGCGCAGGCTCCAAACGCGGCGGCGCGTGCTGCATACGCGGCGTGGCCGGCAGCGGCGCAATATCGATCGTGACGGTGGTTCGCGGTTTCCGCACTGCGAGCACCGGCGCGGATGCCTGCGCGAGCTTCGGGGCCGTGATGGGCCGCGGGACCGGCTTCGGCGCGACAGGAAGTTGCGTCCCGCCCGGCGCGAACATTTGATCGTAGAGCGCGCCTGCGGCCACTGCGCCGCGGTCGGCCATATCCTGCGCCGTCGCCGCCAAATCGGGATTCTGGGCCAGCACAACCGCCACGGCATAGGCCGACGCCGCCGCGACATAGATCGCGCTCAGTTTCCCGAGTGCTGTCATTCCACTAGAGTCCCCACCAGCCTAAGCCCGGCCGCTCCGGCCGGTTTTGTCCCGTTATGGAACAATGCCAGATTTGTAGGATAACAAACACCCCGATTCCGCCGATTTGGCTCCGCGGGCCTATAATGCGGCAGGAGGCGACCATGTCCCCATTCAGGCCCCGAACCAAGCTCGACACCCACGAGGTGACCAACCAGCCGCCGCCCTTCGAAGACGTCAATCTGTTCACGTCCGACCTCGCCCTTCAGCACGCGCTTGGCCATGCAGGCGGGGCCGACCATGCCGGGCGGCTGGCCGCATTCGGCGCGCGCGCAGGCTCCGCCGAGGTGGCCGAGTGGGCGATGCAAGCCAACCGCAACCGGCCTGAGCTGAGGGCCTTCGACCGCTATGGCCGGCGCATCGACGAGGTCGAGTTCCATCCGGCCTATCACTGGCTAATGACGCTGGGGCTCGACGCCGGCTATGCGGCGGCGGCATGGAGCGGAACCAAGGCCGGACATGTTCTCCACGCCGGGCTCGAATTCCTGATGGCGCAGGCCGAACCGGGCGTCTGCTGCCCGATGACGATGACCTATGCCGCCCCGGCGGCGCTGCATCACGCCCCCGACCTCGCCGCCATATGGGAGCCGCGCGTCGCGGCGGCGAAATACGACCGTGCCTCCTGCCCTGCCGCCGACAAGGCCGGCTCCACCATCGGCATGGCGATGACCGAGAAGCAGGGCGGCTCGGATGTGCGCGCCAACACCACCCGCGCCGTGCCGAACGGGGACGGGGCCTACACGCTGACGGGCCACAAATTCTTCTGCTCGGCGCCGATGTCGGACGCCTTTCTGACGCTCGCTTACACGGAAAAAGGGCTCACATGCTTTTTGGCGCCGCGCTGGACCCCCGACGGCGAGCGCAATGCAATTCAGGTCATGCGGCTCAAGGACAAGATGGGCGATCACGCCAACGCCTCATCGGAAATCGAATATCACGGCGCCTGGGCTGAGATGGTCGGAGAAGAGGGCCGCGGCGTGCGCACGATCATCGAGATGGTGCAGCACACGCGCCTCGACTGCACCATCGCCCCCGCCGCCTATATGCGTCAGGCGCTGGCCAACGCGTTGTGGCACGCCGCCCATCGCACCGCTTTCCAGAAGAAGTTGATCGACCAGCCGCTGATGCGCGTTCTGTTGGCCGACCTGGCGGTGGAATCGGAAGCCGCGACCGCCCTCGCCTTCCGCATCGCGGCGAGCTTCGATGCGGCAGGCGACAATCCGCTCGAAGCTGCGTTCTCGCGCATCGCCACGCCGGCCGGCAAATATTGGATCAACAAGCGCGTGGTGAACGTCGTCTACGAGGCGATGGAGGCACAAGGCGGATCGGCCTATGTCGAAGACAGCGTTATGCCGCGGCTGTTCCGGCAATCGCCGCTCAATTCGATCTGGGAAGGTTCGGGCAATGTGATCTGCCTGGACGTGATCCGCGCAATGCGGCGCGAGCCCGAAAGCGTCGCCGCCTTCATCGACGAACTCGAAAAAGCGCATGGCGAAAACCACCTGCTCGACCGGGCCATCGACGAGATGAAGAACCGGCTGGTGCAGCCTCCGGGCGAAGCCGAGGCGCGGCATCTGGTGGAGCGCATGGCCGTCGTGCTGCAGGCGGCAATCCTGGTGCGCCAGGGGCCGGCGGCAGTCGCCGACGCATTCGTCGCGACGCGGATGTCGGAGTATCCCGGCTTCGCCTATGGCGGCAGCGGCGCCGAGATCGACGTGGACGCGATCCTCAACCGGGCGATGCCGGCGGTCTAGAAGAGAGGATTGCGTGCGCTCGTAAGCTCCGGGTGGGTGTGGCCCGATGCACGCGCCGCTTGTGCCAGCTCGACGCGTACGCGGGAAAGCTGCTTCAGAGCGCCGTCACGCCAGATGCGGACCGGATCCTCCGCGCGGATGCGGGCGGCGGCAATCTCGCCGCGTAGCGATGCGATGGCATCCGGGCGGGCAATCGAGAGGGATTGGGCGGCGAGTTCCGTCCGGAGCTCCTGAAGATCGATCCCAAGATCGGGCCCGCGCGGCATCAGGACCGCGACAATTGCAAACCAGAACAGACCTCGAATGATATACATCGCACCAATCCGCCACTCCCCGGTTCGCGGCAGTCAGATAACGGCGTGGCTCAAATTTCGTTCGCCGCCAACCGCTCGAATCTTTTGGCGACGGCGAAAACGCGGTCGCTTTCGGTTTCGCCACCGGTCACGGCTGCCCGCATCGCGGCCGCGTTCTCCTTAAGTTCCATCCGGTATTCGTGGGATGCCGCCTCGAAGCGTCGGGGACACCCAAACCCGCCGCTACCGCAAATTCAATGCAAGCGAGCATAGGTTGAGGTGGCGGTGGTGCCGCGCGGCATAGGCTGGGTGGTCGTGAAGGTGCTGCCGGTGCAGGTGTAGGAAATCTCGCTGCTCTGCTGCGGAATGCGCGCCATCGGCGTCGTAATGGCGTTGCCCTCCCCATCCTGCAGATGCACCGACCCGCTCTGCGTCATCTGCGCCGGGCACATGTCTAGGCGCCCCGCCCCGGCCGCCCATGTCCCGGAAGCTTGCGTTTCCAAATGTCCGGAGGCGGCTGCGGAGCGGTCTTCGCCAACGACCTGCGCGTTGACGTTGATTTTTCCGGTCTTGAATTTTCCGTCGGCGGTGAATGCGATGGTGTTGTTCGTGGCCTGAACGCTTTGGACGTGCGCGCTATGGATATTCTCGCGCATCCAGCGTTCGGCGCCGCTCTCCGTCATTTTCCAGGTTCCGATCAGACAATGATCGACAGCATGCGAGCCGCGGCAGTCTGCAAGGGCGGCCTGCGGCAGGAACGAAGCGATGAGGACTATTGTGGCAAGCGCGCGGGCGATGGAGAGCATGGACAATCCTGCCGAGGGTCGCGGCGAGATTGCCACGGCTTCCGGGAATGCGCCACCGAACAGTCAGGCGAACTTACCGGATCTGGCAAAACCTTTGGGCAAAAGCCGTCCGGCCTGGGCGCGGAGGCCGCGCCAATCCTTGAGCTCGCTCGCCGTCCAGGAGCGGTTGTTCTGGTCCTTGAGGCCTTCCTTCAGCGCAAAGACGCGCGCATCGAGGATATGGCCGTCCTTGTATCGCTGCAGGATCACGCCGCGGCCGCGCGCCATTTCCGGAACCTCTGTGAATGGGAAGAGTAGCAGCTTGCGGTTTTCACCGACCACCGCGACGGTGTCGCCAGCGGCTTCGGTGCAGACAACCGCTTCCTGTCCTGCCGGCACGTTCATCACCTGCTTGCCCGAGCGTTTCATCGCGAGCGCATCGTCCTCCGCTGTGACGAAACCGTGCCCCGAGGTCTGGGCGAGGAGCAGCTTGCGCCCCGGCTCGTGCACGAAGACAGAGACGAGATCTGCCTCTGGCGGCAGGTCGATGAAGGTGCGGATGGCCTCGCCGTTGCCCCGGCCGCCCGGCAGCTTGGCGCAATCGAGCGTGAAAAAGCGACCATCGGTGGCGAAGAGCAGAAGCTTGTCCGTCGTCTCGGCCTGGATCCAGAAGCGGCGGCGGTCGCCTTCGCGGTATTTGACGGCGTCGCTTTCCTCCTGATGGCCCTTGAGGGAGCGCAGCCAGCCCTTCTGCGAGCAGACGACAGTGATCGGCTCGCGCTCGACCGCGGTCTCGAGCGCCACGACTTCTTCGGCGATGGCCTGGATGTTGGCGATCTCAGCGGCCTTCGCGAATGTCGTGCGGCGTTTGCCGAGCGTGGTCTTCTGGCCGAACTTGGCATCGATCACGCGCACTTCCTCGATCAGTTTCGCGGATTTCAAGCTCTCGGAGCCCAACAGTTTCTTGATCTCCTTTTGCTCCTTCACCAGATCTGCGTGTTCGCGGCGGATCTCAATTTCCTCGAGCTTACGCAAGGACCTGAGGCGCATGTTGAGGATGGCGTCGGCCTGTGTCTCGGAAAGCTTGAACGCCTGAATCAGCTTGGGCTTGGGCTCGTCCTCGCTGCGGATGATCTTGATGACCTTGTCGAGGTTCAGATAGACGGCGAGATAGCCTTCGAGGATGTCGAGGCGGGCGGCGATCTTCTCAAGCCGGTGCGCCGAGCGGCGCTCGAGTACGGTGCGGCGATGGTTGACGAAGGCCTGAAGCACGTCCTTCAGGCTCATCACTCGCGGGATCAGCCCATTGTCCAGCACATTCATGTTGAGGCTTATGCGCGTCTCGAGGTCGGTCTGGCGGAACAGCTGCTCCATCAGAATTTCCGGCTCGACGGCGCGGCTCTTCGGAACCAGCACGATGCGCACGTCTTCGGTGGATTCGTCTCGGATGTCGTCGAGCAGCGGCAGCTTTTTCTGCTCGATCAGCTCGGCGATACGCTCGATCAGCTTGGCCTTCTGCACCTGATAGGGGATTTGATCGACGACGATCTGATAGCTGCCGCGCGTTCCCTCTTCGCGCCGCCAGCGTGCACGCACACGGAATGCACCGCGGCCGGTGCGGTAGGCCCCGGCGATGGTCTCGGCGTCGTCGACGATAATGCCACCGGTCGGAAAATCCGGGCCCTTCACATGCTTCAGAAGCGTGCGTTCCAGGATGTTCGGATTCTTGATCAGCACTTCCAGCGCCGCGCACAGCTCGCCCAGATTGTGCGGCGGGATCGAGGTCGCCATACCCACTGCGATGCCGCTGGCGCCATTGGCGAGCAGGTTGGGAAACGCCGCCGGCAGCACCACCGGCTCCAGCTCTTCGCCGTCATAGGTGGCGCGGAAATCGACGGCATTCTCGTCGAGCCCATCGAGCAGGGTCTCGGCGATCGGCGTCAGCCGGCTTTCGGTGTAGCGCATGGCAGCGGCGTTATCGCCATCGACATTACCGAAATTGCCCTGGCCTTCGACCAGCGGATAGCGCACGGCGAAATCCTGCGCCAGCCGCACCAGCGCGTCATAGACCGCCTGATCGCCATGAGGATGGAACTTGCCGATCACGTCGCCGACGATGCGCGCGCACTTCTTGAACCCGGATTCGGGTCGGAGGCCGAGCTCTCGCATGGCATGCAAAATGCGGCGATGCACCGGCTTCATCCCATCGCGCGCATCGGGCAGCGCGCGCTGGGTGATCGTCGACAGCGCATAGGCCAGATAGCGTTCGGACAGCGCGGCTGCCAGCGGCTCGGGGCGGATTTCGTCTTCGATGTCTGCCATGGATCACCTTTATTCCGATTCGCGGGCGGCGAGCTCCTCGAGCCTGAGGCGCGCGGCCGGCAACGGCCTGCCATGCGGCGCCAGCACCCGTTCGAGCAAGAAATGCCCGGTCAGCCTGAGGCCCGCGACGATATCGGCCGGCGCCAGCGCATTCTGCGAGCCCAGCAGAAATGCCGGAAGCGCCAACATCCGCTCGCGATACGGCGCCGCGGCAGCCTGCGAGACCGCGCGTCCGCTTTTCGGCGAGACATGAGTCAGGTCTTCGGTCGCGCCCGTCGCCGCGCATTGGGAAAGATCGAGGCCGAAGCCCAGCTCATCGAGCAGGCCCGCCTCCCAACGCACATAGAGCGGCGCCCAGTCGGCGAATTGGCCGTCCACCATCGCCTCCAGGAGCACCAGCGCCGCCTCATAAACCGCGAGATGCGGTTCGCGCTCCGGCAGCATCGCCGCCGCCATCGCGGTGAAGGCGTTGAGGCCCGTCAATGCCGCGCGGCGCTCCATCAACTGCCCGGAGCGCAGCCGCGCCGGCTCGGCGGTGTAGCTGCCCAGATGCTCGCTAAGCCGCGCCCGCCACACGACATGCAGCGAATTGCCCGGCTGCAGGACCGCCTTCACCTTCCGTGACGCTCCGCCGCGCACAAGCCCGGCATGGCGGCCGTGCGCGCGCGTCAGCGCATCAACGATGGCCGATGTCTCCCCATGGCCGCGCACCGACAGCACAATGGCATCGTCGGACCATTCCAAATTCAGTTATCCTCCGGATATTCCAGTCCAATCTCGCGATAATGCTCGCGCGAGTCCGCCCAGCCTTCGCGCACCTTGACGAACAGGAACAGGTGGATGCGCCGGACGAACAACTCTTCCATCTCGTGGCGGGCGGCCTCGCCGATGGCCTTGATGGTCTTGCCGCCCTTGCCCAGCACGATGGCCTTCTGGCCCGGGCGTTCGACATAGATGATCTGGTCGATCTTGGCCGAGCCGTCCTTCTTCTCCTCCCACTTCTCGGTTTCGACCGCGGTGGCATAGGGCAGTTCGTCGTGCAGGCGCAGATAGAGCTTCTCGCGCGTGATCTCGGCGGCGAGCAGACGCAGCGGAATGTCGGCGGCCTGGTCGGGCGGATAGAGAAAAGGGCCCTCCGGCATCTTCGAGGCGCACCAATCGGCGACGTCGCCGATCCGGTCTCCTTTCAGCGCCGAGATCATGAACACCTGCTCGAAACGGCCTTCGGCATTCAGTTTCGCGGCCAGCGGCAGCAATTCGGCCGTCTTCATCGCGTCGATCTTGTTCAGCGCCAGCGCCGCCGGCTTGGCCGGCGCCTTGGCCAGTTCTTCGAGTATCGCGGTGGTGTCGCGCGCGGCGGGACCCTCGGGTTGGGCCGCAAGATCGGGCGCATCGACGATCACGACCACGGCATCGGCATCTCCGGCGCCCATCCACGCCGCCTTGACCATGGCGCGGTCGAGCCGGCGGCGCGGGCGGAAGATGCCCGGCGTGTCGACCAGCACCAATTGCGCGTTCCCGTGCATCGCCACACCGCGCACGGGCGCCCGCGTCGTCTGCACCTTGTGGGTAACGATCGAGACCTTGCTGCCGACGAGCGCGTTAACGAGCGTCGATTTGCCGGCATTGGGCGCGCCGATCACGGCGACAAATCCGGCACGGGTGGGTTCTGCCTGTTCGCTACTCATGTTTCCGACAACCCGAGACGGTCCAGCATGGCTTTGGCCGCGGCCTGTTCGGCTTCGCGCTTGGAGCGGCCTTCGCCGGATTCGGGCGAATGCCCCTCGACACGCACCTCGACCACGAAATGCGGAGCGTGATCGGGGCCTTCGCGGGCGGCAATACGATAGGCGGGCGCGGCGCGATTGCCCTTGCGCGCCTGCGCCCATTCCTGAAGCGCGGTTTTGGGATCGCGCATGTCGCGGTCGAGGCCGGCAAACGCGTCGATCCAGTGGCGCTCGACGAAGCGACGCGCCACCTTCATGCCGCCATCGAGATAAAGAGCTGCGATCACCGCCTCCACCGCGCCGCCGAGGATCGCCGCCTTGAGCCGGCCGCCACTGCCCGCTTCGCCGGCCGCCAGGATCAGATGCGGCCCGATCCCCGCGGCATCGGCCGCCGCCACGCAGCTCTCGCGCCGGGCGAGCGCATTGTACTTGAGCGCGAGTGCGCCTTCGGCGTCGTTCGGGTAAAGCGCGTGCAGCTTTTCCGCGATAATGAGACCCAGCACCCGGTCGCCCAGAAATTCCAGCCGCTCGTTGGAGGCCGCCGTGTCGGCACTCGAATGGGTGAGCGCGCGCGAAAGCAGGCTCTTGTCCTTGAAGACGTGGCCCAGCCGGCGCTCAAGTTCGGCCATCGAGGCGGATTGCTCTGCCGCTTTCGCCCGCTTAGTCGATGACCGTGAAGAGCCGGCTCCAGCGGATCGTCCACGGCCATTCCCAGAATTTGCCAGAAATGCGCCTTGCCATTCGTCGAGAAGAAGATGAATTCGGCCTTGCCGACTAGGTTCTCGGCCGGAACATAGCCCACTCCGGCGCGGCTGTCGTCGGAATTGTCGCGGTTGTCGCCCATCATGAAATAATGGCCGGGCGGCACCACATAGACGTCGGTGTTGTCGGCCGGCCCATTGGGGTCGCGGTCCAGCACATCGTGGCTCTTGCCACCGGGCAGCATCTCGCGGTAGCGCGGCACGTGGTGCTCATAGCCGTCGAGCGTCTCGACATAGTCCGAGCTGCGCGTCTGCGGCACGATCTTGTCGTTGATGTAAAGCCGGTCGTTCATCATCTGGATGCGGTCGCCTGGCAGGCCGATCAGGCGCTTGATGTAGTCGATCGAGGGATCGCTCGGCAGCTTGAACACCACCACATCGCCGCGCTTGGGCGGCGAGCCGAATATGCGTCCCTGCCAGGCATCGCCCAGCGGCCCCAACCCCCAGGGGAAAGAATAGCGGCTGTAGCCATAGGCGTATTTCTCGACAAAGAGGTAATCGCCGATCAGGAGCGTGTTCTCCATCGAGCCCGAAGGGATATTGAAGGGCTGGAACAGGAAGGTGCGGATCACCAGCGCGATGAGAAGCGCGTAGATGATGGTCTTGACCGTTTCGACCCAGGATTCCTGCTGCTTCTGGCCGGCCCGCGCGACGGCGCCCTTGGACACCGGGGGCACCCCGCCTTTCTGCTCATCGCGCGCCTTCGGGCGCGGGGCCGGTTGCGTGTCGGTCTTGTCGTTCATATCGGCCACAGGTCTTGGGTCAGGTCAGAAAGAACCGGATGGGGTGGAGGCGGTCAAGCGGAGAAACCGTAATGTCATGGACTGGGATCGCTCCGGGGCGGGCGGTCGGCGGCGGAGATGATGACGATGGCCTGGGCCAAGGGGAAGTCATCGGTCATGCTAAGGTCAATGACCGGTTCCTGGCCCGGCGGCGTGATGTCACGCAGGCGCGCCAGCGCCCCGCCCGTCAGCCGCAGCGTTGGCTTGCCGCCCGGCAGATTCACCACACCCATGTCGCGCCAGAAGACGCCGTGCCTAAGGCCCGTACCCAGCGCCTTGGAACAGGCCTCCTTGGCGGCGAACCGCTTGGCGTAGCTGGCCGCACGCTGGGCGCGGCCGTCAGACTTGGCGCGCTCGATCTCGGTAAAGACGCGTTCGAGGAAGCGGGCGCCGAAACGCTCGATGCTGCGCTCGACGCGGCGTATGTCGATGAGGTCGGAGCCGAGGCCGATGATCATCAGGCGATGTTCCTGCCGTCGGATTCGGCGCGCGCCTGATCCATCAGCGCCCGCATGCGCCGGATTGCCGCATCGAGGCCGGAGAAGATCGCCTCGCCGATAAGGAAATGGCCGATATTGAGCTCGCGGATCTCACGGATCGCAGCGATGGGGCCCACGGTGCCGAAGCCCAAGCCGTGACCGGCATGGATTTCGAGGCCCAGCGAGGCGCCATAGGCCGCCGCTTCGACGACCGCAGCGAGATAACGTGCACGGCCCGCGCCTTCGGCTTCGCAATAGGCGCCGGTGTGAAGCTCTACGACCGGCGCGCCTAGCGACTTCGCCGCATCGAGCTGGACCCTGTCGGCCTCGACGAACAGCGAAACGCGGATTCCGGCCTCGCTCAGTGCACGGACGATTGGCGCAAGCTTGGCCACCTGCCCGGCCGCATCGATACCGCCTTCCGTGGTGCGCTCCTCGCGCTTCTCGGGCACGATGCAGGCCGCATGCGGCCTGTGGCGAAGCGCGATGGCGAGCATCTCGCCAGTCGCCGCCATTTCGAGATTGAGCGGCAGTTCGATCTCGCGTGAAAGACGCTCGATGTCGTCATCCGAGATGTGGCGACGGTCTTCGCGCAGATGCGCCGTGATGCCGTCAGCTCCGGCGACGGCAGCCAGCCTGGCCGCGCGCACCGGATCGGGATGGCGCCCGCCGCGCGCATTGCGGATGGTGGCGACGTGGTCGATGTTCACGCCAAGGCGCAGACGGTTCATAGGGAGCTCTGTTTCATCAGCCGTCACAAATAAATATCGGGTTGGTCGCTGTCGGCCTCCTGCGGGCCTCGCACGCGGCCGACGGACTCGACGGCGGCGATGACGCGCAGCGCGCCCAGAATGTTCTGCAGATGGGCGACGTCGCGCACTTCGATATCGACGAGGAAGTCGAAAAACAGCGGATTGCGGCCCGTGACCTTCATGTTGAAGATGTTGCCGCCATTGTTGCCGATCGCAGTCATGACGGCGGCGAGCGAGCCCGGTGCATTCTTCACGCGCACGGCCACGCGGGCGATCGAGCTACCGAGCTCGGCGGCGTTCTTGCCCCAGGTGACATCCAGCCAGTCGGCCATCGCGGTCTGCGCCTTTTCCAGCTCGCCGCAATCGATGGTGTGGATCACCGCGCCCTGGCCCGGCACCATGATGCCGACGATGCGGTCGCCGGGCAGCGGGTGGCAGCATTGGCCGAGCTTGTAGGAAATCCCCTCAGTCAGTCCGCGGATGGAAATCGCCTTGCGCTCGGCGGCCGGGGCGTAGCTGGCCAGCTTCTGCCGTTCCGGATCGCGTTTGAGCTCCGGGAACGCGGCCTCGACCACCTCCTGCGCGGGCAGCGCGCCGCGCCCCACCTCGGCATAGATGTCCTCGGCTTTGGACTGCCTCAGCTTCTTGGCGATCTCCTCGATCGCCTTGTCGGAAAATTCGTAGCCAAGCGTGCCGAACGCTTTCTCCAGAATTTTGCGGCCAAAACTGACGTGCTCGCCGCGCTGCGCGTGACGCAGGAAGCGGCGGATTTCGGCGCGCGCGCGGCCCGTGACCACGAACTGTTCCCACAAAGGCGACGGCGTCTGATCCTTGGTGCGGATAATTTCGACCTGGTCGCCGTTCCGGAGCAGGGTGTGCAGCGGTACATGCGCGCCGTTGACCTTGGCGCCGACAGTGGTGTTGCCGAGATCGGTATGGACGGCATAGGCGAAATCGATGGGCGTTGCGCCACGCGGCAGCGCAATCAGATCGCCCTTGGGCGTGAAACAGAAGACCTGATCCTGATAGAGGTTGAGCTTGGAGTGATCGAAAAACTCCTCGGCCAAATCGCCGCGCTCGAGCAGATCGACCATGTCGCGCAGCCATTCGAGTGCGCGGTCAGATTTGGCTTCGTGGTCGCTCACATGCTCGCGATAACGCCAATGGGCGGCGACGCCGCGCTCGGCCACATCGTGCATTTCCTGGGTGCGGATCTGCACTTCGACACGCTGATTCTCCGGGCCGATCACGGTGGTGTGGATCGAGCGGTAGTCGTTGGTCTTGGGATTGGAGATGAAATCCTTGAAGCGGTCGGGGATCATGCGCCAGTTCTGGTGCAACACGCCCAGCGCGCGGTAGCAATCCTGCGGGCTCGCAACGATCACGCGGAAACCCGAGAATGTCCGACAGCTGCTCGAAATTGAGCTGCTTGTCCTTGAGCTTGCGCCAGATCGACCAGGGTCGCTTGGCCCGCCCATGGACCCAGGCGTCGATACCGTTCTCTGCAAGCTTGCGCTTGATCTGGTCGGCGATGCGCCCGACCCGGTCGCCGCTCGTGTCCTTGAGCCGGGCGAGGCGCGTGACGATAGAATTGCGCGCCTCGGGATTGAGCTCGGCGAAAGCGAGGTCTTCCAGCTCCTCGCGCATGTTCTGCATGCCGATGCGGCCGGCGAGCGGGGCATAGATGTCGACCGTTTCCTGGGCGATGCGGCGGCGCTTTTCGGCGTCTGTGATATAGCCCAACGTGCGCATGTTGTGCAGCCGGTCGGCGAGCTTGACCAGGAGCACGCGGATGATCGTTGGACATGGCCAGCATCAGCTTGCGGAAATTCTCCGCCTGCTTGGTGCGCTCGGAGAACAGCTCAAGCTGGGAGAGCTTGGTCACGCCATCGACGAGGCCCGCGATCTCTTCGCCGAAATCGCGCTTGACATCCTCATAGGTGACGTCGGTGTCTTCGATGGTGTCGTGAAGGAGCGCGGTGGCGATGGTCGGCACGTCGAGCTTGAGCTCGGTCAGGATGCGCGGCGACTTCGAGCGGATGGGCGAAATAGGGATCGCCCGAGGCGCGGAACTGCTTGCCGTGCGCGCGCATGGCATAGACATAGGCCCTGTTCAGCAGGGCCTCGTCCGCCTCCGGCTCATAGGCCTTGACCCGGTCGACGAGCTCGGTCTGGCGCATCAGCTTGCGCCGGCCGCGCAGGCGCGCGGGCGCGGGCGGCGGCACGGCCGAAGCCGGCACCGCCGCAGCCGGGCTTTGGGCGGGCTGCGTCGGAGCGCTCATGCCGGGAATCGTATAGGAAATGTCGCGGCCGTTTTACCCCCTGCCCCGCGATCGCATCGGCGTACATGGAAAAGGCGGGAGCCTGAGGCGTCCCGCCTTCCGCATTCCACAATCTACATGATGTGTTATTCGTCGTAATCGGCTTCCGGCTCGGGCTGCGGCTCGGCGCGGCGCTGGGCCTCGGAGGTGAGCGCGCGCAGCAGCTCCTCCTCGGTCACCTGGCGGTATTGCACGTCCTCGCGGCTCAGGTCCTCCTCGGTGGGGACCTCCTCGGGCTCGTCGACCTCGGCGTGCTTCTGGAGCGACTTGATATAGTCCTCTTTGACCTCGTCGGGCTTGAGCTGCTTGCCGGCGATCTCGCGCAGCGCCACGACCGGGTTCTTGTCGCGGTCGCGGTCGACCAGCGGCTCGGCCCCGCCGGAAAGCTGGCGCGCACGGAAGCCGGCATAAAGCACCAGATCGAAGCGGTTGGGAACCTTGTCGACGCAATCTTCAACGGTCACGCGAGCCATACGGAAATCCTTCGGATTCAAGAAGTTGAGCGTGAGGCATGCTTCATCTGCCGAGCATGCGGCGCGGGACCATATATAGGAACTGCCTGCCGCCCGGCAAGCCCGCGGGCGGCCGCCCCGGCGCGGGCCAAGCTCGCAGGATTGGAATCAAATTTAACGAAGCCGCCTAACCTTTGCTTACGAAGGAGCGAAATTTGGTCCGCGAGCCCAGGAACGATGCGTTTGGCAGCGGTTTACCCTGTTGCGACAGACACGGAGCGTGGCATGGGACAAGGCGGCAAACGCCCCGCGGCATATGTGATCGGCCCCGACGGCAGTCCTTTGACCTTGCGCGACCTGCCACCGCCCGACCTCAAGCGCTGGGTGAACCGGCGCAAGGCCGAGGTGGTGCTCGCGGTCGAAGGCGGTCTCATCAGCCTCGAAGAAGCCTGCCGGCGCTACGCCCTCAGTGTCGAGGAATTCCTGAGCTGGGAGTACGAACTCACTCGCAATGGGTTGGAGGGCCTGAAGCTCCGACATCTGCGGGAGCACCGCCACGACCCCCACCACTGAATATCCCCTCGCGCCATCACGGCCATAACGGACCGAGCGGCGTGATGGCGGTCCTTTCGTCCGGCGGCAAGGCGCAGAGCAACTCGCCGGCGCCGCGGCCCAAGACCGGATGACGCCAACCGGGGGCCACCTCGGCCAGCGGCACCAGGACGAAGGCGCGGCTGGCCGCACGCGGATGCGGCAGCTCGGGCGGGCCCGGCTCGATCCGGCCGTCGTAATCGATCAGATCGAGATCGAGCGTGCGCGGGGCATTGCGCGCGCCCCGCACGCGGCCGAAGCCATCCTCCGTCGCCGCCAGAAGCGCCATCAGCGCCGCCGGGTCGTGCATTGTCTCGACCAAGGCCACCGCGTTCACGAATGGGGGATCGGATGGATCCGGCCATGCGAGAGTCTGGTAGAGGCGTGAAACCAATTTCACGCTCACGCCGTTTTGTGAAAGCGCGGCGAGGCTCGCGCGCAATGTTCGTTCCGGCATTCCCACAGCTGAGGGAAGATTGGCGCCAAGTCCGATCAAAATCACAGCATGAACTCACTTGTCATTTGCGTCTTGCAGGCGTTGGCATAGAAAGAAGGCGTGCCGGCTGGGATTTCCGTGCTGCTATTTTAGGTTTGGAGGGATTGAGATGCTATTCTACCCGCAAGAGAAACTTGCATTGTTCATCGACGGCGCCAATTTGTACGGTGCGGCCAAGGGCCTGGCCTTCGATATCGATTACAAGCGCCTGCTCGAGCTTTTCGCCCGCAAAGGGGTGCTGGTCCGGGCCTTCTACTACACCGCGGTCGCCGAGGAACAGGAATTCTCGCCGCTGCGCCCGCTGGTCGACTGGCTGGATTACAACGGCTTTTCCGTCGTCACCAAGCCGCTCAAGGAATTCACCGACGGCCAGGGCCGCCGCCGCGTCAAGGGCAATATGGACATCGAGCTGGCCATCGACGTCATGGAAATGACGGAGATCGCCGACCACATCGTGATCTTCTCCGGCGACGGCGATTTCCGCCGCCTGGTGGAGGCGGTCCAGCGCAAGGGCAGGCGCGTCAGCGTGGTCTCGACCATCCGCACCCAGCCGCCGATGGTCGCCGACGAGTTGCGCCGCCAGGCCGACAATTTCATCGAGCTCGACGAGCTCAAGGTCTCGATCGCGCGCGAAGGCGGCCCCCGGACGGCCAATCACACGGCCAACGAGCATCCCGGGCCCGACGGACACGATCACGAACATTACGCCCAGGCCTGAGGGCCGGCGGCCATAGGCAGACCCGCCCCGATTGCGCTATCTGCTTTCCCGACGCGGGAGGGGACATGACAGCGCGACACCAACCGGCGGCCGACTGCGCGCTGTGCCCGCGGCTGAAGGCATTCCGCGCTGAGAACCGGAAAGCCTTCCCCGATCATTTCAACGCGCCGGTGCCGACCTTCGGGGCGCATGAGGCGCGGCTTCTGATCGTGGGGCTGGCGCCTGGGCTTCATGGCGCCAACAAGACCGGGCGGCCCTTCACCGGCGATTACGCCGGCGATCTGCTCTACGCCACGCTGCTCAAGCACGGGCTGGCACGCGGCACTTATGGCCAGCGCGCCGACGACGGGCTCGAACTCGTCCACTGCGGCCATCACCAATGCGGTGCGCTGCGTGCCGCCGCAGAACAAGCCGCTGCCGGCGGAGATCGCCACCTGCCGTCCGTTCCTGGCCGCGACCATCGAAGCCATGCCGCATCTGCGCGCCATCCTGGCGCTGGGCAAAATCGCGCATGACAGCACGGCCAAGACCCTTGGCCTGAAGCTGAAGGATCACCCGTTCAAGCATGGCGCGCGCTACGAGGTGGGCAAGCTGTCACTGATCGCGAGCTATCATTGCTCGCGCTACAACACCAACACCGGCGTCTTGACCGAAAAGATGTTCGACGCGGTGGTGCACGAAGCGAAGATCGCGGCGATGCCGCAGATCTAAAGCGCGATCAGCCGAAGTGGGAACCGGTTCGGCGTCCGATCGCGCGACCAAATAAATAGATAGAGCGTGATTTGGCTTCAAAGAAGCCGGATCACACTCTAGCCCCACAAACAAAAGCGGGCCGCACGGACCCGCTTTCTCCTTGAAACATCCGGCGGGCCGGCCATCGCGCTGTTACGCGCCACCACCGGCACCTTCGCTTCGCCACGGTCCTTGCGGTTCTCCTTTGGTCGCGTTTTCTGCCGAAAACCGGTATCCACTTTTCGGGAAAACGCTCTGGCCCGCATGGGTGCGCGCGAGCTCGCACCCGGCCCTGTCTGGTCTCGCGCTGCCGCTACGCCGTCATGCGATCTCCGCTTCGTTGCTGACGCAGAGATGGGGATTGCGCGAGGCCCTGCCAAGATGGGGATAAGCTTTTATTTTTCAATGGCTTATAATGTTTCGCGGCGGCACTTAAGCAACGGCGATCGCACACAAATTCGCAACCATGAATGAAGAGGTGCGAGCAGTCGTGAGAGGGGATAAGTGCGTACACGCATACATCACACGATGCCCCACGCACTCCAGGTCTTCGGATGCCGGAGGTGGGGGTATTCTAAGTGGGCCGCTGCCGTGACGTGGATCATCGAAGATGAGGTTCGCAGACTTCCGAAATTTTCCTGATTGCCGCATCCAATCTCGGAGTTAGTTCGTCCTCTTCGTTCTCGTCAGCCCAAATTCTTGCTTGCATCTTTTGCCCCAAATCATCGGCTCCCCGCAGCCTTTGCCCGCCCACGCTGTTTGTTAGCATGCGCGCCGCAACGCTTACCTCATGACGTATCCGAAATAACTCTTGGATCGCATCCTCGACTTCGGTGCCAAAATAGACCCTGCAGAGAGTCTTCATTTTGCCCAGCGCCACGAAATCGTCCGAAGTCTCTTTCATCCGTTTGAAGGCCACAAAGTACGTGTCACGCAGTCTAGCGTCGTCTGCACTCTCACCAGCAAACTTAGGACGATCGCTCGCTTCGTCGCCAAATGACATAGGATTGCGAATCCACTGGAGCGCCTCCATCGCACGATAAGCGGCAACGATGGTTTCTTCCGCAATCTCTATGCGACGCCTGCCGAGCATCTGCGTGCGCCACGCCCGAAGAGATTGGACAGCGAAATAGGCTGCCACGGCAACAGAGATAGCCTGAATGATTGGAGGCGCTGCACGCCAGAGTTCGTCCCACAACATCTTGACTAGATGAACGAATGGGCGGGCTCACACCCACCCATTCAGATCATTTGCCTTTTCCTTTGGCGATTTTATACTTGACAGACCTACCACAAACCCTAGTCCAAGGTAATGTTGACCCTGATATATTCAGACCATCGAGCATCAATTAGCGTCTCTACATTGAGGCTCTCTAGTTCTTTGCGAGTGGCATTCAGGTCGCCCGAGCCTTGGAAGACACCGGGAAGTGCCTGACCGCGCACAGGTATCAACCCGCACCAATAACCTGGTGCCGCTCCAGGTTCTTTTAAAGCAGCATTCCAGTCATGATTTACCAGCCAAAGCTCCCATCCTAGGACGTTGACGACATCAGCTTGGCAGGCATCCAGAAACGCGGGCGCATCCTTCAGCAATAAACCCAACTCTCCGTTCCCGGCACGGAATGAACGTGAGAGCACAGCTTGCGGGAGTGACGGCGGGTGCATCATGAATGCTATTTCAACGCCTTCGGCTTCGCGATCTTCCCCAGCTTCGCGTCAAACGCGGCCATATCAGGATCGCATTCGAGGCGCTTGGCAACGGATGCAAAATCGTCACTTGCCTTTAGCGGCTGCTTGCGCGGCTTTGGCGAAATTAACGGAAATTTTTTCGAGTTCGCCTTTGTTGTAGCCATACGGCACCTTCCAACAATCTTTGGGTTTGGAATTTGATATAGTCTTTTCAATGCAAGGCCACCAATGAAGAATTTGAGCGGCCTGCTCATTGCGGTGTGACTGCGCCCATTGGGGCGATAAAAAGATTCCTATTAGGCCGCCCTGCGCTATTGCAGCTATTTGATGTGGCCGTGTCAGGATACGCCTATCCGCCGACAAAATCGCGTTTCCACCCTCTTGTGAAAATCGCGGCATCCACGTTTCGTCAGCGGTTCTAGCGGAATGAAATTCGCGAACGTAAGTCATTTCCCATCCAGTTTTCAGTATCAGAGACCGAACAGCCTGGACAATTTTAGGCGAGACATTTTCGTCCGCCCTTATTTTCAATTGGGCAATGCCAACTCGAACTCCACCGCTTCTTTTGCCAGTCCCTTTTCAATCTCAAACCAGTCCGCAACAGCGTCAATATCCCCATTTTCTGCTTTCCAAGAACTGAAAATGGCATCCGTTGTTACGCGAGTGCTTTCGATTGTGGGCTGGCCGTATGCAATCGTTGGATCGACTACGACATGCGGAAACGCCTTATCGCGCGGCTTCCAGCGTTGTACGAGGCCAGAGGTGGGATCAAAGACAATGCCATGTTCCAACACGTTCTCAAGAACCTTGTAGATAGCGAACTGTTTAGTAACGAGGTTGAGGAGTTTTTTATCTCCCTCAGACTTGGCCACTTCTAGAAAGATGTTTTTGCGCTCACCAATAAACTTGACGCCGAAAAGTGCGAACGGGTGTTCAACTTTCAGTTCGGCTCGCGCGACATCAGCAGCTTTGCGCAAACTTTGGAGGCTGTAATCCTGCTTTCGAAAATGCTCAATAAATCGCACTTCGATAAGATCCAAAAAGCCAAGTTCTTGCGCTTTCCCAATCGGCTCATATTGCCGATGGATAACGGGGCCTGCACCCCGACCGGCACGACCTCTAAGCCATGCCGCTATGACGCCGCTATTGGAAATATCCAACAGTCGCGCTGCCTCTTTCACGGTATAGAAGCCGCCAGCGACCGGGTCGCGCGGTTCCGTCCGCAGAGAAGCAACGCTCATAACGAGTCCCGATAGGTCAAACGTTTTCCCTTACTGTTACGTAGCGCAATCTCAGTGCGTTCCATATCACCAGTTCCAAGCGCGACGCGGTGATTATACCTGAAATCATACTCCGCCAGATAGCGGTGTAGGTGCTTTTCTTGGCAGTGCTGGTAGATGCCCTTCATGCCGCGCTTGAATATGCTGAAATAACCCTCAATCGTGTTCGTATGGGCTTCGCCGCGCACATATTCCTCTTGGCCGTGGCGCACAATTTCATGCCCGGCAAACTCTCTGCCTACGCGCATGTAGTGCCCCGCTTCGTCGGTCATCAGACGCGCCTCACGAGCCATATTCTCGCGCAGGATCGGCGCGATGGTCGCGGGACGGATATTCTCGACTACGACGCTGCGGGCTTGGCGCGTTTCCCGGTCAACCAGCGTCAGGACTTTCATCTTGTGATGGTAGGCGCGCTTCTTGGGCTTGCCCTTTTGATGGCCGATATAGGTTTCATCAACCTCAACCATCCCGCCAGTGCTCCCAAACGGCACGGCCAAGCCGCCGTCGCGCATGGCTTCACGCAAGCGATGGCCGACAAACCAAGCCGTCTTGAGGGTGCAGCCCAGCGTCCGGTGAAGCTGGTTAGCGGAAACGCCCTTCTTGCTGCTGCACATCAGGTATGCCGCCTGAAACCACAGGTGAAGCTCTAGGGGCTATCCTCGAAGATCGTGCCCTTGCGGACCGTAAACTTGCCCCGGCAGTGGTAGCACTTCCAAAGGCCATGAATAACCTTGCCTTCCGGGTGCTTCTTGCTGGCCTTGGTCTTCTGGCCTTCAAGGCGATTGATCCGGTCAGTCGCGCCACAATGCGGGCAGGTCGGGCCTTCCGGCCACATGATCGCCTCTAGGGCGGAAAAAGCCGCCTTTTCATCGTGAAATCTTGGATTGCTGAATGCGCTGGCCATGACTAAACCCTTCCAATGCCCTAAATCTATGGCTTGGGATTGGGTCTGTCAAGTATAATATCGCCTTTCCTTTTGGGTGATGCTTTGTCTGCACCAAGTCCGACGCCGCAACCGATTTAACTGACTTTGGCGTATTCGGGTTGGACAGGAGCTTGCCCGCTTTCGAGGCATCTTTCTTCGACGTTGTCATGTTCCATTTTCTCCTTTGGCTCGGAACGGAAGTGGAACATTACACCAGATCTAGTGGTCCAGCAACCCAAGGTTAACTGTACCTTTCCTCTTTCCACGGGTCGCCTTCGTTGTGATAGCCGCGGGTTTCCCAGAAGCCGGGCTGGTCCTCGGCGCGAAGACGATGCCGCGTCACCCATTTGGGGCTCTTCCAGAAATACCAGTCGGGGATCACCACGCGCACCGGCCCGCCATGCTCGCGCGGCATCGGCTTGCCCTCCCAGGCATGGGCCAGCAGCACGTTGGGCTCGGCGAAGACCGAGAGCTTCACATTGGTGGTGTAGCCGTCATAGGCATGGAAGAGCACGTGGCGCGCCTCGGGCTTGGGCTTGCACGAGATCGAGCAGCGCGGCGGCGGAAACGCCCTGCCAATGATTGTCGTAGCGGCTCCATTGGGTGACGCAATGGATGTCGCTGACGAAATCCTCCTGCGGCAGCGCCAGGAATTCGTCGAGCGTACCAGACGATCGGGTTCTCGACCAGCCCGCCGATCTGCAGCCGCCAGTTCTCCGGCTTCACTTGCGGCTGCACGCCGAGATCGAGCACCGGCCAATTGTTGACCAGGCGCTGGCCCGGCGGCAGGCGGTTCACATGGCCCAGATCGGGCCGGCCGGTGAGCAGCCTGCCCTCCTCCGCCCATTTCTCCTTTGAGCGGATCAGCTTTCCTTGACGCGCGCCTTCGGCTGGATGTCGTCGTCGTGCTCATCCCTTTTCGCGCATGCAGCCGCGCCTTGTCGCGGGCCCAGTCGCGCTTCTTCTCGGTCTCGCGCTTGTCGTGCAGCTTCTTGCCCTTGGCGATGCCGAGTTCGATCTTGGCGATGCCCTTCGGCGTGAAATAGACGCGCAGCGGCACCAGCGTCATGCCTTCGCGCTGGGTGGCGGCGGCGAGCTTCGCCGCCTCGCGCTTGTGCACCAGCAATTTGCGCGTGCGCCTGCGGCTCGTGGTTGAAGCGGTTGGCCTGGTGTATTCGGGGATATAGGCGTTGACGAGGAAGATCTCGCCGTCCTTGGCCTGGGCATAGGATTCGGCGATGGTCGCCTTGCCCCTGCGCAGGGACTTGACCTCCGAGCCCATCAGCATCGAGCCCGCTTCGAGCGTCGACGTCGATGGCGTAGGAAAAGCGCGCCTTGCGGTTCTCGGCGACGATCTTGCGGCCGTCGTCCCTTTTTTTCGCCATCTAGACCTTCAAGCCCGCGGCCGTCATCGCCTCGCGCACGCGCGCCTGCGCGGCCGTCGCTCGCCGCGCACGATGCGGCAGGCGCACCTCGTCCGTGCACATGGCCGAGCAGCGAGGCGGCGTATTTCGCCGGCGCCGGGCTCGGCTCGCAGAACAGCGCGTCGTGCAGCGGCATCAGCCGGTCCTGCATCGCGCGCGCGCGGTCGAAATCGCCCTTCAGGCAGGCGTCCTGGAACTGCGGCGCAGAGCTCGCGGCGCGACATTGGCGGTCACCGAGATGCAGCCATGCCCGCCATGGGCCATGTAGCCGAGCGCGGTGCCGTCCTCGCCCGAGAGCAGCCGCCAGGCCTTGCCGCAGGCAAGCCGCTCGCGGCTCGGCCGCGCCAGATTGGCGGTGGCGTCCTTGACCCCGATGATGTTGGCGATCTTGGCGAGCCGCGCCATGGTCTCGACCGAGATGTCGACGATCGCGCGGCCGGGGATGTTGTAGAGGAGGATCGGAATGTCGACCGCCTCGGCGATGGCCGCGAAATGGCGGTAGATGCCCTCCTGCGACGGCTTGTTGTAATAGCCGGTGCACCGACAGCACCGCGTCGGCGCCCACCGATTTGGCGAATGGCGGTGAGCTCGATGGCCTCCGCGGTCGAATTGGAACCGGCGCCGGCGATCACCGGCACCCGGCCGTTCGCCTCCTCGACGCAGAGTTCCACGACGCGCTTGTGTTCCTCATGGCTGAGCGTCGGCGATTCGCCGGTGGTGCCGCACGGCACCAGGCCGTGGGTGCCCTCGGCGATCTGCCAGGCGACGAATTGCGGAACGCCGCCTCGTCGACGCCGCCGTCCTTCATCGGCGTGATGAGGGCGGGGATCGATCCCAGGATGCGTTCGCGCATGTCGCGCATGGCCAAGTTCCATCTAAACCAAAAACGAAACTAACGCCCGCCGCCCGCGCACGGCAAGACAAGATCGCGCAAGCGTCACTGGCCACGGCCCGCCCCCCGCGATACTATCCACCGTTCTTTGCGCCGCACCGAAACGGGTCCCGATTGTGAACGCGTATCGCGTCGCCTTGCTTGCAGCGGCCGCGCTTGTCGTGGGTGCGGCGAATGCGGCTGGGCAGACGCCGGCGCCCGCTCCGCGGCCATTGCCGCCGGGCCTCAGCCAATCGGGCGGCACCATCACGATGCAGCCTATTGCCGACGGCAGCGAAAGCGCGAGCGATGAACAGGCGGCCTTGCTGGCCACCCCCGATATCAGGCCGAGCCTGATCCACGTCCTGAGCCCGTCCGATCACGACCGCTTCACCAGCGCCTTCACCGCCGCCAACCGAGGCGACTGGACGGCCGCGCGCGCTCTTTCCGATCAGGGCCAGGATCGGACCGCGCAGGCGCTCGTCACCTGGCGCTACGTGCTCGACAAGGACAGCAATGCGAGCTTTGCCGAGATCAACGCCTTCCTTGGCGAACACCCCGACTGGCCGCTCGCCGACGTCGTCTATGCGCGCGCCGAGCACGCCATGCCCGCCACCATGGCGCCGGCCGGGGTCATCGCCTGGTTCGGCAGCCGCAAGCCCGTCAAACCGGCATCGGCAAGGTGCGGCTGGGCGAAGCGATGATCGCCCAAGGCGCGCGCGACGAAGGCCGTCAACTCATCCGCACCGCCTGGATCGACGACAGCTTCGAACCGGCCGAGGAACTCGACATCTCCCAGCGCCACGGCGACATCCTGACGCCAGAGGTGGACCGCCAGCGGCTGGATCATCTGTTGCTGGCGCGGCGATCTTTCCGCCGCGCGCCGGCAGATCAGCCGCGTCACCGGCGACGCCCAGCGCATCGGCGAGGTCCGCATGGCGCTGCGCAGCCACCCCAGCGCCGGCGAACGCATGGCGGACACGCTGCCGCAATCGCTGCAGGCCAATCCGGGGCTGCTCTTCGACCGCGCGCGCGGCTTGCGCCTTTCCGGCGGCAGCGGCGACGAGCCAGAGCTGCTCGTCAAGGCGCCGACGCGCGCGATGGCCAAGATCGATCCCAGCCATTGGTGGGGCGAACTCTCGATCGCCGCGCGCCAGGCGATGAAGGACGGCAACTACAACATCGCCTACGACCTCGTCTCCGGCACGGGTCTGAATCAGGGCGGCGATTTCGCCGAAGCCGAATTCATGGCGGGCTGGATCGCGCTGCGCTTCCTGCACAAGCCCGAGCAGGCGCTGACGCACTTCCGGCAGCTGGCGGGCGGAGTGTCGCGGCCGATCAGCGTGGCCCGCGCCGATTACTGGATCGGCCGCACCTATGAGGCTGAAGACAAGATGGCCGACGCCACGCGCGCCTATGCGGTCGCCGCGGACAATCCCGAAACCTTCTATGGCCAGCTTGCGCTGGCGCGGATCGAGGATGCCCCGCGTCTGCATCTGAAGGAGACGGCGGCGCATGTCTCAGCGGCGCGCGCGAGCTTCGAGAAGGACAGCCTCACCCGCGCCATCCGCGTGCTGGCCGATCTGGGCGAAGAGCGCTTCGTGCGGCTGTTCGCCGTCCAGGATGCCGAGCTCCATCCCGATGCCGGCCATATCGAGCTGCTCGCCAGCGACCTGGTGCGCATGGGCTACCGCGAGATCGCGGTGCGCGTGGCCAAGACGGCAAGCTATGACGGCATCGACCTGTTTTCCTATTCGCATCCGGTGATTGCGCTGCCCGGCTATCGCGGGCCGGGCGACACGCCGGAAGCGCGCACTGGTGCTTGCGCTGATCCGGCAGGAGACCGAATTCAATCCCGATGCCGTCAGCCGCGCGGGCGCGCTCGGCATCATGCAGCTGATGCCGCGGACGGCCAGGCAGATGGCGCGGCTGTCGCACCTGCCCTATCAGCATTCCAAACTGACGACCGACACCCACTACAACATCCAGCTCGGCATGACCGAGCTCGCGACCGACATTTCCGACTGGGGCGGCTCCTACATCCTGGCGGCGGCGGCCTACAATGCCGGGCCCGACAGTCGTGAAAAGATGGATCGATACCTATGGCGATCCGCGCACTCCTGGCGTCGATCCCATCGATTGGATCGAACAGATCCCCTATTCGCGAGACCCGCAATTACGTGCAGCGCGTGATCGAGAACATGGAGGTCTATCGCAACCGCCTGGCGGGCGGAAGCGAGCCCTTGCGCATCCTCGCCGATCTCTATCGCCCCAATCCGCCTCCGCATCTGGCCTCGCTCGGCCCCGCACCGGCGGTCCCCGCTTCGATCCCTGTTCGGGAGACGCGGCCGGGGCATGCCAACGCCGCCGCGCCTCGGCCCACGGAGACGGCCGAACTCGAGCATCGTCTGGAGCCGGCGAAACCGGTGCGGAAACCGTCGGTGGCGCCCTCCGATCCGGTCACGATCCCGACGCCGCGGCCATCTCGGATCGCGGTGCCAAAACAAAGGCCCGAACGCTGATCGCCGGGCCCGTTCAATTCATCTTCAGCGCAGGATCGTGAGCCATTCGCGCGCAAGCCGCTGGGCTTCGGCGATCTGGCCGGAACTCATTTCCCGGGAGAGCTGGGCCCGCCAGCTTTTCGCCAGCGCACTGCCCTTCATCGCGGCCAGATTGAACCATTTGTGGGCGGCGACGTAATCCACGTCCACGCCCTGCCCCGTGGAATAGGCCAGCCCGAGATTGTAAAGCGCATCGGCGCGGCCATTGCGCGCCTCGGCTTCGAATTGCGTGAGCGCGTCGACATCCACGCACGCCATCGCAAGTCCCCTTTCGAATGTGGACCCTGAGTGTCCACGTCCCCACACTTGCATACGCTCCGGTCTACCTATGCGTGCGCGATGGTGAGAGGGAACATGCTAAGGCGAGGTTAATGTTGACGTTCAACAACTATTAGGATTTTGGGCGAACCGGCCGCGGGAGAGACTTCAAAGCCGCGCGCGCTGGCCGAACAGGATCTGGCGGCGTTCTTTCTCGGCCTTGGGATCGCTCGACACGTGCCGGCGCAGCTCGCAGATGCAGGGCGAGGCCGCGGGCGACGGCGGGCCGCTTCTGCACCTGTTCGAGCCAGCCCGACAGCCGTGGAAATTTTTTCATATCGGTGCCGAGCCGCACACCGCCCAAGACCCAGCCGATGCAGGCCATGTCGGCGATGGAATAAGCCCCGGCCAGATAATCCCGATCCCTTGAGCCGCACCTCCATCACGCCCGAACAGGCGGTCGACCTCGTCGCTGTAGCGCTTGATCGCGTAGGGAAACTTCTCCGGCGCGTAATTGACGAAGTGGTTGGCCTGGCCCGTCATGGGGCCGAGCCCGCCCATCTGCCAGAACAGCCATTCGTCCACTTCGACGCGCGCGCGCTCGTTCCGGGGATAGAACTTGCCGGTCTTGCGGCCGAGATATTGCAGGATCGCCCCGGACTCGAAGACCGAGATCGGCCTGCCGCCCGGGCCGTCGGGATCGACGATGGCCGGCATGCGGTTGTTGGGCGAGATCTTGAGGAAGGCGGGCTCGAACTGCTCGCCCTTGCCGATATTGACCAGCTTGACCTCATAGGGCAGCCCGCACTCCTCCAGCATGATGGAGATCTTCCAGCCGTTCGGCGTCGGCCAGTAATAGAGTGTCGATGGGCCGCTTGTCTGCTGGCACTTTGGCCGCTGGATCGCGGATTTGCGCGGCCTGGCGGCGGGTCTTGCCCGCTTTCTTCTTATGGGCTTGGCCGCGGCCGTCCGGAGGGACGTTTGCGCCGCGTCCGGGAGACCGCGGCCTTTGCCTTAAGCACAAGCCGCTCCTACATCACCGACGGAGCAGCGACCGGAGCGGCCTTCTTGGCCCGCTTGGATTTGCGCTTTGGCCTTCTTGGCCTTCTTGGCCTTCTTGGCCTTTTTGGCTTTCTTGGCTTTCTTGCCTTTCTTGGCTTTCTTCGCCTTTTTCGCCTTTTTGGTCTTTTTCGCCTTCTTGGCCTTTTTCGCCTTTTTGGCCTTCTTGGCCTTCTTGGCTTTCTTGCCTTCTTCGCGGCTTTCTTCTTGGCTTTCCGCTTCTTGGTCTTGCGCGCCGCGCCCTTCGCCGCCGCCTGCCGGACGACGCGCTTCTTGGTGGCCCGTTTCTTCGCCGAGCGCTTCTTCGCCGGCTTCTTCCTTGCAGTCATTGGCATGTAAACGACTCCTCTAGCGTTTTCGGGGCCGTGCGACTCGCCCCCCCCAAAACGCTAAGAATATGAGTAAGTTGCTTTAATGAAGCAATACTGCCCTGAATCGGCCGGGGCGCCCCGGGCGCGAATTTCATAAAACCCTTATTTTTATTGGCTTTTACGCGCTATTCCGTACACGGACAAAAAAGTCTGCCGCATCCGCTCCGCCCGGTCAACGGCTTGCAAATGTGCGAATCACCCCTCGTCGGGCAGTTCGAGTCGGGCCTTGAGGACGGCGTTGACGGCCTGCGGATTTGCTTTTCCGCCGGTCTCTTTCATCACCTGACCGACAAACCAGCCGGCCAGTTTCGGTTTTGCTTTCGACCTGCTTCGACCTTGTCGGGGTTCGCGGCGATCACCGCTCGACCGCGCTCTCGATGGCGGACGTGTCGGTCACCTGGCGCAGGCCGCGCGCTTCGACCATCTCTCGCGGGTCGCCGCCTTCGCTCCACACAATATCGAGAAGGTCCTTGGCGATCTTTCCGGAGATCGTCCGATCGGCGACCATCTGCACGATGGCGTTGTTCGCAGCTGCGGACACCGGGCCATCGGCGATGGCGAGGCCTTCCTTGTTGAGACGGCCGAAGGATTCGTTGTTCAGCCAGTTGGCGGCGAGCTTGGCATCGACGCCGTCCGCCAGCATCCTCGAAATAATCCGCCGGCTCGCGCTCGGCGACGAGCACGCCGGCGTCATAGGCGGCAAGCCCGTAATCCTTCATGAAGCGCGCTTTTTTCTCGTCCGGCAGTTCGGGCAGCGAGGCGTCGATCGCGGCGACCCAGGCCTCGTCCAGTTCCAGCGGCAACAGGTCGGGATCGGGGAAATAGCGGTAATCATGCGCTTCTTCCTTGGAGCGCATCGAGCGCGTTTCGCCGGCGCGTGAATCGAAAAGCCGCGTCTCCTGCTCGATCTTGCCGCCGGATTCGAGCACGTCGACCTGGCGGCGCGCCTCGTATTCCACCGCCTGGGCGATGAAGCGCATGGAGTTGACGTTCTTGATCTCGCAGCGCGTGCCGAGCGGGCCGCCGGGCTTGCGCACCGAGACATTGACGTCGGCGCGCATGGAGCCTTCGTCCATATTGCCGTCGCAGGTGCCGAGATAGCGCACGATCGCGCGCAGCTTCTTGAGAAAGGCCGCCGCCTCTTCGGCCGAGCGCATGTCGGGGCGGCTGACGATCTCCATCAGCGCCATGCCGGCGCGGTTGAGATCGACATAGGAATGGTCGGGATGCTGGTCGTGCAGGCTCTTGCCCGCGTCCTGCTCCAGATGCAGCCGCTCGATGCCGACTGTCGCGCTCTCGCCGCCCGGCAGATCGATCAGGACTTCGCCCTCGCCGACGATCGGACTGCTTGTACTGCGAGATCTGATAACCGGCCGGAAGATCGGGATAAAAATAGTTCTTGCGGTCGAACACCGAGATCAGGTTGATCTTCGCTTTCAGTCCCAGCCCGGTGCGCACCGCCTGCTCGACGCATTTGCGGTTGATGACCGGCAGCATGCCGGGCATCGCCGCATCGACGAAGCTGACCTGGGCGTTGGGCTCGGCGCGCCGAAGTCGGTCGAGGCGCCGGAAAACAGCTTGGACTTGGACGTCACCTGGGCATGGACCTCCATGCCGATGACGATCTCCCAGTCGCCGGTTGCGCCTTCGATGAGCTTCGAGGATTTGGCGTGTTCGCTCATGCGCGCTCCACCACGGCTTGGGCCTGGCCGTGAAATTCGCCGCCGTCTCGAGCGCGGCCGGCGCGCAGCACCGTCGCCTCGTCGAACGCCTTGCCGATGATCTGAAGGCCGAGCGGCAAGCCGTTCGCCGTCAGTCCGGCCGGCACGGACATGCCCGGCAGGCCCGCCAGGTTCACCGTCACGGTGAACACGTCGTTCAGATACATCGCGACCGGATCGTCGGTCTTGGCGCCGAGCGCGAAGGCGGGGCCCGGCGTGGCCGGCGTCAGCAGCACGTCGCACGTCTCGAAGGCGGCGGCGAAATCGCGCGCGATCAGCGTGCGCACCTTCTGGGCGCGGGCGTAATAGGCGTCGTAATAGCCGGCCGACAGCACATAGGTGCCGATCAGGATGCGCCGGCGCACCTCCGGCCGAAGCCTTCGGCGCGGCTCTTCTCGTAAAGATCGGTGATGTCGTGCGCGCCCGTCGGCGCGGTGGCCGTAGCGCACGCCGTCATAGCGGGCCAGGTTCGAGGAGGCCTCCGCCGGCGCGACAATATAATAGGCGGGCAGCGCGTATTTGGTGTGCGGCAGGCTGACCTCGACGATCTCGGCGCCCTGCGCCTTCAGCCATTCGGCGCCCTTGTCCCACAGCGCGTCGATCTCGGGCGGCGCGCCGTCGATGCGGTATTCCTTCGGGATGCCGATGCGCAGCCCTTTCACGCCGGCGTCCAGACCCTGCTTCGTAATCGGGCACCGGCATGTCGACGCTGGTGGAATCCTTGCGGATCGACGCTCGCCATCGCCTTCAGCATGATCGCGGCGTCGCGCACGGTCTGGGTCATCGGCCCGGCCTGATCGAGCGAGGAGGCGAAGGCGACGATGCCCCAGCGCGAGCAGCGGCCATAGGTCGGCTTGATGCCGACGGTGCCGGTGACGGCGGCGGGCTGGCGGATCGAGCCGCCGGTGTCGGTGCCGGTGGCGGCCAGGCAAAGATCGGCCGCGACCGCGGCCGCCGAGCCGCCCGACGAGCCGCCCGGCACCAGCGCCTGATTGCCGCCGGCCGCGCGCCAGGGATTGATGACCGGGCCGAAATAGCTGGTCTCGTTGGACGAGCCCATGGCGAACTCGTCCATATTGGTCTTGCCGAGCATCACCGCGCCCGCATCCCACAGATTCTGCGTCACCGTGGATTCATAGGGCGGCACGAAATTGTCGAGGATGCGGCTGCCCGCCGTGGTGCGCACGCCCTTGGTGCAGAACAGATCCTTGATGGCGAGCGGCAGGCCTTCGAGCGGCCGCGCGCCTCGCCTTTGGCGAGGCGCGCGTCGCTTGCGCTCGCCATTTCGAGCGCGCGCTCGGGCGTTTCGGTGACGAAGGCGTTGAGCGGCCGCGCCGCCGCCATCGGCCGCGATCATGGCCTCGGTCAGTTCGCGGGACGAGATGCGCTTGTCGCGCACGGCGTCGCGCGCCTCGGCCAGCGTGAACAGCGTGGGCGAACCGGGCAAGGACATGGCCTACTCCACCACCTTGGGCACGACGAAGAAATGGTCCTCGCCCTCGGGCGCGTTCTGGCGTGACGCCGTCGGGGTCCTCGCCGGCCGTGACCACGTCCTCGCGCATCTTGAGGCGCTGCTCGACCACGCTGGTCAGCGGCGGCACGCCCTCGACATCGACTTCGGCGAGCTGCTCGACCCAGCGCAGGATGCCGTTGAGCTCGTCGGCCATGGGTTCGACGCGCTCCTCTTCGAGGGCGATGCGGGCAAGCTGGGCGATGCGCCGCACGGTGTCCTTGTCGACGGACATGGGCCTCTTCGTGTGTTAGAAATCCATGTCTTGCTAGCAACAGGGGCGAAGGCTGGCAAGCGACCGCCTCATTCGTCGCCCCTCACCCGGCCCTCTCCCCCTGAAGGGGGCGAGGGAGAATGCAGAATGATCTGTAGCTACCTCTCCGAATTCAAAGCGGCGCTGGCGCCCGGGATGCGCCTTGCCGGCCTCGATCTCGGGCGAGAAGACCATCGGGGTCGCGCTATCCGATACGCTCAGGACCATCGCATCGCCCCGCGAGACCCTGAGGCGCGGCAAGTTCTCCGCCGATGCGGCCGCGCTCGAACGCATCATCGCCGAGGAAGGCATCGGCGGGCTGGTGGTCGGGCTGCCGCTCAACATGGACGGCTCATCAGGGCCGGCCGCGCAATCGGCGCGCGCCTTCGCGCGCAATTTCGCCGCCCGCGCGACCTTGCCGATCCTGCTCTGGGACGAGCGGCTCTCCACCGCCGCCGTCACCCGCACGCTGATCGAGGCCGACGCCTCGCGCGCCCGCCGCAGCGAACTCGTCGACAAGATGGCGGCCGCCTACATCCTGCAGGGCGCGCTCGATCGGCTGCGCCGGCCATGACCGCCGAGCGGGCGGCAGCGCCGTCGCTGATGAAGCTGCCGCGCCGGCAGCGGCTCGTGTTTCTGCTCGTCGGCCTCACATTTCTCTTCAGCGGCTACGACCTCAATGTCTTCGGCCTGGCGCTGCCGCAGATCCAGGCTTCGCTCCACATTCCCGAGGACATGGCCGGCGCCACGGTCTCGTTCTTCCGGCTGGCGGCGATCCCGGCGCTGGCGATGGCGCTCAGCGCCGATGTGTTCGGGCGCCGGCGGCTTCTTCTCATCACCGTCTTCGGCGAGGCGCTGTTCACGGTGGCGACGGCATTCGCGCCGGACTACGGCTCCTTCGTGGGGCTTCAGGTGGGTGCGCGCGTGTTCGGCTATGCCGAGGAGTTGCTGTGCATCGTCGTCATCGTCGAGGAGATCGAGGCGGGCGTGCGCGGCTCGGCCGCGGGCGCGCTGGGCGCGATGAACGCCTTCGGCGCCGGGCTGGCGGCCATCGCCTTCGCCGCGATCAATATCCTGCCCCATGGCTGGCGCGCGCTTTACGTGATCGGCGGCGGCACGCTTTTCATTCTTGCCTATTACCGCCGCTGGCTGCCGGAGACCGCCCGCTTCGAGCTTCGCCGCAAGGAACTGGCGCATCTGGGCTCGAAAGCCGGTGCCGCGCGCGATGCGCTCGCGCGCCTCGTCCGCGAACATCCGGGCCGGCTTGCTCTGATGGTGCTGGCGGTCGGCAGCTTCGGTTATGCCGAAGGCCCGGCCACCGTGCTGATGGCGAAATATCTGCAACAGACCCATCATTACGCGCCGGCCGAGGTGACGCTGCTTTATGTTCCTGGCGGGTTGGTCGCATTGGCGGGGAATCTCCTGGCCGGCTATGTCTCCGATCGGATCGGCCGCAAGCGCGTGCTCATGGTCTGCGCGGCGATTTCGGGGATCGCGTTTGCGGTCTTCTACAGTGGACTTGGCGGCTGGGTGCTGCCGCTGGCGTGGATCGTGGCCATCTTCGGTTATCTGGCGTCCGATGCGCTGCTGGCGGCCCTGGCCGTCGAGATATTCCCCACCGCCTATCGCGCCACGGTCTCCGGCATTCGCTATTTCACCGCGATCCTGTCGGGGGCGATCGGGCTCGCGCTCGAAGGCGTGTTGTACGACCGCTTCGGCGCGCCACGGGCCGGCCATCGCGGTGTCGCTGCTGGCAATGCCGCTGGCGCTGATCGGCATTGCCCTTCTGCCCGAACCGGCGGGCCGGGCGCTGGAGGAGATCGGCGCCGGGCCCGGCCCACCGCTTCTATAATGTGACAGCGGCTGCCCGCCTTACTCTGGCCGCCTTGCCCCACCCGGTCCCCTTGCCTATAAGCCGGACCTTACATGCGGCGCGCGGCACAAAGCCCAGTCCTCAAATCCGGCCACCGGCCCGGCACCCTGAGGCTTTCGCGATGACCGGCGGCTTGAGACACATCATCTCGATCAACGATCTCACCAATGACGAGATCGAGCACGTCTTCGCCATCGCCGAGCGCTATCTGGCCGAACTCGGCGATGCCGAAATCCGCTACCGCATCGCCCGGGGGCTCACGGTCGGCGCCGGCAAGATATTGGCCACCCTGTTCTACGAGCCCAGCACGCGCACGCGCCTGTCGTTCGAGAGCGCCATGCTCAGGCTGGGCGGCGACACCATCTCGAGCGCCGATCCCGCCACCAGCTCGACCGCCAAGGGCGAGACGCTGGCCGACACGGTGCGCGTGGCCTCCAACTACGCCGACACGCTCGTCATCCGCCATCCCCGCGACGGCGCGGTCAAGCTCGCCGCCGAATATGCGGCCGTGCCGGTCATCAATGGCGGCGACGGCGCCCACGAACATCCGACCCAGACGCTCTGCGATCTCTTCACGCTGAAGCAGGAGCGCGGGCATCTGAGGAACCTCTCGGTGGTGATCGCCGGCGACCTCAAGGGCAGCCGCACCATCCATTCCTTCGTCTATGCGCTGGCCCGTTTCGGCGCCGGCATCATGTTCAAGCCGGGCGCCAAGGGCATGGAGCTGCCCGCCCATGTCGATTGGCGGCTGCGCCACGAATTCGGCGGCCGCGCCGCGGCGCCCGAGGACTACAAGAAGGAATATGCCGATATCGACGCGCTCTACGTGACCGCCGAGCAGCCGCACCAATTGTCGCTCATCCCGGCGCCCGATCTCGAGCGCCAGACGCGGATCAAGATTCCGAAGAGCGTCGACGTCTATTATATGACCCGCTTCCAGAAGGAACGCTGGGCCGAGCACAGATCAGGACTACATGAAGGTCGACGCGAAATTCCTCAAGAACAAGAAGTACAAGCGCAGCAGCGTGCTGCATCCCCTGCCGCGGGTGGGCGAGCTCGACGTCGATCTCGACGAGGCGCCCGCAGGCGGCCTATTTCCGCCAGGCGGCCTACGGCGTTCCCATCCGCATGGCGCTGATCGCGGCACTTCTGGACCTGGAGAAGGAATTCGCGCTGGAGAAATTCGGCCCGGGCTTCCGCGCGCCGGACTATCCCGTCCATGTGCAAGCGCCGGAATACGGGCTAGAGTGTCCCAATCCCAATTGCATCACCAACGATGCGCATGATGGCCCCAGCGCCAGCCGCAAATTCTATCTGGTGCGCAAGGACGAGCTGCGGCTGCGCTGCTATTACTGCGAAAGCGATATCGCCCATGCCCTCGTCGGCTACCGCAAGTCCAGGCACTACGATGCGGATGCGGGCGCAAGCAGCCTTGTCGCGCAGCGGCCGCTGGAGGATCTGGTGTTCTTCCCAAATGCTGCCGCCGCCGAGCGTCACGGCTTCCGGGCCTATCGCCGCTCGCGCGCAAGCGGGGCCTGAGCCAAGCAGGGCGCGCGGCTGATGTTCGATTTCTTTCATCCCATCACCTGGAGCGGAACCGGGCCTTATTATCTGGCCGCGCTCTTGGCCGGCTATCTGCTGGGCTCGATCCCGTTCGGGCTGATCTTCGCGCACCTGGCCGGCGCCGGCGACGTGCGCAAGATCGGCTCCGGCAATATCGGCACCACCAACGTCTTGCGCACCGGCAAGAAGTGGGCGGCGGCGGCGACCTTCCTCTGCGATGCCGGCAAGGGCGCCGTGGCGGTGATTGTGCTGCGCATCGCCTACGGCAACGACATGGCGGTGTGCGCGGGGCTGGGCGCGGTCCTCGGCCACATCTTCCCGGTGTGGCTCAAATTCCGCGGCGGCAAGGGCGTTGCGACCTTCTTCGGCGTGATGATCGCGCTCTACTGGCCGGTGGGGCTTCTTGCCGGCGCGACCTGGATCGCGGTCGCGATGATCTTCCGCATCTCTTCGCTGTCGGCGCTGGTCGCGACCGGGGTGACGTGGGCCTATATGGCTGCCTTCGGCGAGCACCTGTACGCCACGCTGGCGCTCGTTCTCGCCGCCATCATATGGGCGATGCACCGCGGCAATATCGCGCGGCTCGTCACCGGACGCGAGCCCAGGATCGGAAAGCGGCCTTCGCCGCAGAGCTGAAGGCGGCCTTCGCCGCGGAGCTGAATGTCAGCCCCGCGAGCCGCCGGAGGTCGTCAGCATGGCATAGCCCAGCCCCGCGACCAGCAACACGAAGCCGAACAGAACGATTGCAAGGTAAGTCAAATTCGCAGTGGTCATTGCGCGCTCCTTTGGTTCAGGAACGCGCAACCCACCGCCTGGCGCCAGTTACATCGGCGTAAGCGGCAATTTGCCTATTCGCCGGGATGCATCCTGTCGCCCGGCGCAACCCAGTTCGCATAAGCCAGCGTGACGGCGAAAATCACCACTGCGCCGATGGCCATGATCAGATAGCCCAATTCTCCGGAATTCATCGTTCGCTCCCAATACCGATCCCGCGCAAAGAATGGTGCCGCCGCCGCCGCGGAGGCATTGACGAAAGTCAAATGGTTCCGTCTTCTTGCCGAAAGGCGGGGACGCGATGACGCAGCGATCGCTCAACGATGGCGAAAGGCTGGCCAGTCTCAGATTGGCACGCACGCCCAATATCGGGCCGGTCACCTTCGCCGGTTTGATGGCGCGCTTCGGCTCCGCGCTCGCCGCGATCGATGCGGTGCCGCGGCTGGCGCGGCGCGGCGGTGCGTCGGCGCCGCTCAGGATCGCAAGCGCGGACGACGCCAGGCGCGAACTGGACTCAATCGCGAAGCTGAACGGGCGCATCGTCATCGCCCATGAGAGCGATTATCCCGCTGGCCTTGCCGCGCTCGATGCGCCGCCGCCGGTGCTGACCATCATCGGCCATCCGGTGCTGCTCGGCCGCGACATGGTGGCGATCGTCGGGCGCGCGCAACGCCTCCGCGCTGGGTCGCAAATTCGCCGGCCGACTCGCTGCCGATCTCGGTGAGGCAGGATTGGTGGTGGCGTCGGGCATGGCGCGCGGCATCGATGCCGCCGCCCACGAAGGCGCGCTCGCGACCGGAACGGTCGCGGTGCTGGCCGGCGGAGTCGACGTGGTCTATCCGCCCGAAAACGAGGCGCTTTATCGAAGGATCGCCGCCGAAGGCGCGCTCGTCTCCGAAATGCCGCCCGGCCAGGCGCCGCAGGCACGCCATTTCCCGCGCCGCAACCGCATCATTTCCGGGCTGGCGCGCGGCGTGGCGATCGTCGAAGCCGCCGAGGGCTCCGGCTCGCTGATCACCGCCAATTACGCGCTCGAACAGGGCCGCGAGATCTTCGCCGTGCCCGGTTCGCCGCTCGACCCGCGCGCGCGCGGCACCAACCGGCTGATCCGCGACGGCGCGACGCTGACCGAAAGCGCCGCCGACGTGCTCGCGGTGCTCAGGCCCATACTCGGCCGTGCCTTCCGCGAACCTTTGCCGGGGGGCGACGGCATCGCCGCGTCGGCAGATGCCGCAGGCATCGAAACCGAGGCCGACCGCGTTCGCGAGGCCATCGTCGAACTGCTGGGGCCAGCGCCGGTCGAGATCGACGAACTCGTGCGCCAGTCGGGCGCGAGCCCGGCGGCGGTGCTGACCGTCATTCTCGAACTCGAGCTGGCCGGGCGGCTTGCGCGCCAGCCGGGAAACCGCGTCTCCCAGGCGTGAGCCGCCAAGGGGCCTAGGAGTGGCGGCCGTCGGCCAGCCGCGAGGCTTCCCGCGCCGCAGCCTCCAGGAGGCAGGCCAGCACGATCTGGTCCTGGCGGGCCGCGATCGTCTTCAGCCCCCGGAGCATGTCCCGCATATAATGCGCAGTGTCCGTGGCAGTGATCGGCCAGGCCGCTTCGTCGCTTGCTGCCGCGGATCGCGCAGAGAAAGACCCAGCCATGGATATCTCTGCTCCAAACATCGACCATATGGTAATGGGAGCGACAAAGAGTTTCAACCGAAGATTGTTGAAACGAAAAATTTGACCGGTATTTCTACCTGAGATAGCAAATTCTGAGGGTGACCGCCCGTTGACACCCCTCGGGCGCTTCGCCCAGTGTCCGCGCCGTTGCCCTCAACCCCCCTGGAAAGCGCCACACGCGGGTCCTGGTCACCCTCCCAAGCCCGCGCCATTGGCCCTCGTCAATGTCCGCATGAAACTTCTCGTCGTCGAATCGCCGGCCAAGGCCAAGACCATCAACAAATATCTGGGCCCGGGTTACACCGTTCTGGCCAGCTTCGGCCATGTCCGCGACCTGCCGGCCAAGGACGGCTCGGTCAAGCCCGACCAGGACTTTGCCATGACCTGGGAGGTCGACGGGCGGGCCCAGAAGCGGCTGAAGGATATCGCCGACGCGCTGAAATCCGCCGACACGCTGATTCTCGCCACCGACCCCGACCGCGAAGGCGAGGCCATTTCCTGGCACGTGCTGGAGGTCATGCGCGCCCGCCACGCGCTGAAGGACAAGCCAGTCGAGCGAGTGGTCTTCAACGCCATCACCAAGAACGCGGTGCTCGACGCCATCGCCCATCCGCGCCAGATCCACGAAGAGCTGGTGGACGCCTATCTGGCGCGGCGCGCGCTCGACTATCTGGTCGGCTTCACGCTGTCGCCGGTGCTGTGGCGCAAGCTGCCGGGCGCGCGCTCGGCGGGCCGCGTGCAGTCGGTGGCGCTGAGGCTCGTGTGCGAGCGCGAGACCGAGATCGAGGCCTTCCGGCCCCAGGAATACTGGACCGTCGATGCCGAGATGGCCGCCGCTGCCGGCAGCTTCACCGCGCACCTCACCCATCTCGACGGCAAGAAGCTCGACAAGCTCTCGCTCGGCAACGAGGCCGAGGCGGCCCGCGCCGTCGCCGCGATCCGCGCGCAGGCCTTCAAGGTGGGCAGCGTCGAATCCAAGCCGGTCAAGCGCCACCCCGCTCCGCCCTTCATCACATCGACCCTGCAGCAGGAGGCCTCGCGCAAGCTCGGCTTCTCGGCCAAGCGCACCATGCAGATCGCGCAGGGGCTTTACGAAGGCATCGATGTCGGCGGCGAGACCGTCGGCCTCATCACCTATATGCGCACCGACGGCGTGCAGATGGCCGGCGAAGCCATTTCCGAAGCGCGCGAGATGATCGGCAGGAACTACGGCAAGCGCTACCTGCCCCATGCGCCGCGTGCCTATACGAGCCGCGCCAAGAATGCCCAGGAAGCCCACGAGGCGATCCGGCCGACGAGCTTCACCCGCCTGCCCGACCATGTCGCCCGCGGCCTCGATTCCGACCAGGCCCGGCTCTACGAGCTGATCTGGAAACGCGCGGTGGCGAGCCAGATGGAATCGGCGGAACTCGAACGCACCACCGTCGATGCCGTCTCCGCCGACGCGAAGGTCACGCTGCGGGCCACCGGCACGGTCACCCTGTTCGATGGCTTCCTCACGCTCTACCAGGAAGGCAAGGACGACGAGGATGACGAGAACGGCGCCCGCCTGCCCAAAGTGACGAACGGCGAGGCCCTCAAGGCCGATCACATCGTTCCGGCCCAGCATTTCACAGAGCCGCCGCCGCGCTATTCCGAGGCCAGCCTGGTGCGCAAGCTCGAAGAACTGGGCATCGGCCGGCCCTCGACCTACGCCTCGATCCTGTCGACGCTGCGAGACCGCGCCTATGTGCGCATGGACCGCAACCGCTTCATTCCCGAGGACAAAGGCCGCCTCGTCACCAGCTTTCTGACCAGCTTCTTCGGCCATTACGTCGAATACGGATTCACCGCCGACCTCGAGGAAAAGCTCGACGAGGTCTCGGCCGGCACGCTGGGCTGGAAGGAATTGCTGCGCGATTTCTGGAACGGCTTTTCGGCGGCCATCGGCGAGACCAAGGACCTCAAGATCTCCGACGTCATCACGACGCTGAACGAGATGTTGGGCCCGCATATATTTCCGTCCGGCAAGCCCGGCGAGGACCCGCGCAAATGCCCGGCCTGCGAGACGGGCGAATTGAGCCTCAAGCTGGGCCGCTTCGGCGCCTTTGTCGGCTGCTCGGACTATCCCAACTGCCGCTACACCCGCCAGCTCGGCCAGAGCGCCGAAGACGCCGGCTCGGGCCAGCCCAAAGCGCTGGGCCAGGACCCCCAAACCGGCGAAGAGATCACGCTTCGGAGCGGCCGCTTCGGGCCCTACGTCCAGCGCGGCGAGGAGAAGAAGCCCAAGCGCGCGGGGATCCCGAAGGGCACGAACGCCTCGGACGTCGATCTCGAATATGCGCTGAAGCTTCTGGCGCTGCCACGCGAAGTGGGCCTCCATCCCGAAAGCGGCAAGCCGATCATGGCCAATTTCGGCCGCTTCGGGCCCTATGTTGCCCATGACGGCCAATACGCCTCGCTGGAGACGCCCGAAGATGTCTTCACCGTGGGCCTGAACCGCGCGGTCACATTGCTGGCCGAGAAGAAGGCCAAATCGAAAGGCCGCCGCGGCCCCGACGCATTGAAAGAACTGGGCGCTGACGACGGCACCGCCATCAAGCTGATGAGCGGACGCTACGGGCATTACGTGACCGATGGCAGCGTCAACGCGACCATCCCCAAAGGCACCGATCCGCTCTCGCTCACGCTCGATCAGGCGGTCGCGCTGATCGCGGAGCGCGCGGCCAAGGGCGGGGTCAAGAAGAAGAAGGCGGTCAAGCCCAAAAAGCCCGCCGCCGAAAAGAAGCCGGCCGCGAAGGCCGCGAAAAAAGCGCCGGCGAAGAAAAGGAAAGCGGCCGCCAGCAAGACCAAGGCGACGGCCGGAGGCGGGTGAGGCTTGGCCCGGCACAGACAGGACGACGGGAAAAAGCCGCTCGACAAGGCGCGCGTTCTCGAAATCCTGGCCGCAAATCCCGGCACCGCCAAACGCGATCTGGCGCGCATGCTCGGCTTGCGCGGCGACGCGCGCATCGCGCTCAAGCGCATCCTGAAGGAGCTCGAAGAAGACGGCGCGATCGAGCGCGGCAAGAAGAAGTCTTACGCGCCGTCTGGCACGCTGCCACCCGTGGCCGTGCTCGAGATCATCGGCCAGGACGCCGACGGCGAATTGCTGGCCCGCCCGCAGCATTGGGAGCATGAAAAGGCGCCGCCCACGATCTATGTCGTGCCCGGCCGCGACCAGGGCGCGCTCGAACTCGGCGCCGGCGAGCGCATCCTCGCCCGGCTGACCGAAATCCCCGAAGGCTACGAAGCCCGGATCATCAAGCATCTGGGCGCGAGCGCCCACCGCGTGCTCGGCGTCTATCGCGAGGGCCCGCAAGGCGGCCGCATCGCCCCCATCGACCGCAAGACCCGCAGCGAATTCACGGTGGAGGCGCGCGACCGCGGCGGCGCGCAATCGAACGAACTGGTGATGGCCGAACCGCTTTCGGGCCGGACCGCCGGCAATCCGCGCGCGCGCGTGATCGAGCGGCTGGGCAGCATGTCCGAGCCCAGGGCCATCAGCCTGATCGCGATTCACGCCCACGGAATCCCGACCGAATTCCCGCGCGAGGCGATTGACGAAGCCGAAGGCGCCAAACCCGTAACGCTCCGTGGACGGACGGATTTGCGGAACCTGCCGCTGGTCACCATCGATCCCGAGGATGCGCGCGATCACGACGACGCGGTCTGGGCCGGCCCCGACGACGACAAGACAAACGAAGGCGGCCATGTCGTCATGGTGGCCATCGCCGATGTCGCCCATTACGTCACGCCGGGCTCGGCGCTGGACAACGAGGCCTACAAGCGCGGCAACTCGGCCTATTTCCCCGACCAGGTGGTGCCGATGCTGCCCGACAGGCTGTCGGGCGAGCTGTGTTCGCTGCACGAAGGCGTCGACCGGCCGTGTCTGGCGGTGCGCATGGTGTTCGACAAACACGGCAAGAAGCTGCGTCACGAATTCCTGCGCGGACTGATGCGCTCGGCCAAGACGCTGACCTATGCCCGGGCCCAGCGCGCCTTCGACGGCAAAGCGGATGCACAGACCGAAGACGCGGCGCCCGCGCTGCGCGATCTGTGGGCGGCGTACCGATGCGTGGCCAAGGCGCGCGACGCCCGCGAGCCTTTGAGCCTCGATCTTCCCGAGCGCCGCATCGTCATCGGCGAGGACGGCAAGATCGCCTCCATCGCCTACCGCGAGCGGCTGGAATCGATGCGGCTGATCGAGGAATTCATGATCCAGGCCAATGTCGCCGCCGCCGAAACGCTGGAGAAACGGCGGCAGCCGCAGATCTATCGCATCCATGAAAGCCCGAGCCAGGAAAAGCTCTATGCCTTCTCGGATTATCTGCGCACCATCGGCATGAGCTTCGCCAAGGGCCAGGTGGTCAAGCCCGCCACCTTCAACCGCATCCTCGGCCAGGCCAAAGGCGGCCCGCACGAAGAGGTCATGAACGAAGTGGTCTTGCGCACGCAAAGCCAGGCCGTCTATGCGCCCGACAATGCCGGCCATTTCGGGCTCAATCTGGCGCGTTACTCCCATTTCACCTCGCCGATCCGCCGCTATGCCGATCTCGTCATCCACCGTGCGCTGATCCGCGCGCTCAAGCTGGGCGAAGGGGCCTTGAGCGACAACGAGCTCGGCAAGCTCGGCGAAATCGCCGATCACGTCTCGATGACCGAGCGCCGCGCCATGGCGGCCGAGCGCGATTCTACCGACCGCTACGTCGCCGCCTTCATGGAGGATCGCGTCGGTGCCACCTTCGCGGCGCGCGTCACCGGCGTCACCCGCTTCGGCCTGTTCGTGCGGCTGGCCGAAACCGGCGCCGAAGGCCTGATCCTGGCGCGCTCGCTCGGCTTCGAATATTTCCGCCACGACGAGAAGAAACACGCATTGATCGGCGACCGCAGCGGCACCGCCTATCGCCTCGGCGATCGCATGATCGTGCGGCTTCTGGAGGCGGCGCCGCTGACCGGCGGTCTGCGCTTCGAGATCGCCGAACATGACAACAGCGAACCGCCTCCCAAACCGAAGGGCCGCCTCCTCGCGCGCAGCAAGCGCCGCGCACGAAAGAGATGAGCGCCGCGCCCGATGCCCGGGCCCGCCGGCTGAGCCTGTTCGCGATCCTATCGGCCTGCATCGCCTATGGCATCGGCATGGGGCTGACCTTGCCGCTGCTCGGTCTGGCTCTGGAACGCATGGGCGTCGCCGGCAGCGTCAACGGCCTCAATCTGGCGACCGGCGGGCTGGCCGCGCTCATGGTCACGCCCTTCATCCCGCGCTGGATCGGAAAGCTGGGCGCGGCCGAATTCCTGGGGCTTTCGCTTGCGGTGTGCGCGGCCTCGCTGATCGCGCTTTACGAAGTGCCGAGCCTGTGGCTGTGGTTTCCGGCGCGCTTCGTGCTGTCGAGCGCGCTCAACGGGCTCTTCGTCGCCACCGAGTTCTGGATCAACCGCCTCGCCGACGACGCCAATCGCGGCCGCTACGTCGCGATCTACACCATGAGCCTGGCCGGCGCCTTCGGCATCGGTCCGGCGGTGCTGCAATTCATCGGCACGCGCGGGATCGCGCCCTTCGCCGTGGGTGCGGCGTTGCTGCTGATCGCAATCGTGCCGGTCTTGCTCGCGCGCCGCAGCGCCCCGCGGCTCGAGGAACCCGCCCACGGCTCGCCCTTCTCGGTGATCGCGCTGGCGCCGGCCGTCTTCGGGGCGGCGGCCGTGTTCGGCGCCATCGACGCCGGCATGAACGGGCTGTTGCCGGTCTATGCGGTGCGCTCGGGCTACAGCGAGGCCCATGCCGCGCTGGTCGTGACCGCGATCTCGATCGGCGCGATCCTGTTCCAGTATCCGATCGGACATCTGTGCGACCGCATGGACCGGCGCAAGCTGCTCGCGATCTGCGCCGGTTCGGGCGTGGTGGGCGCGGTGCTGACGCCGTTGGTGGCGGCCACGCCTATCCTCTTCTATCTCTTGCTGCTGGTGTGGGGCGGGGTGATCCTCGGCATCTATTCGATCGCGCTGACGCTTCTGGGCGAGCGCTTCCGGGGCGGGAGCCTCGCCAATGCCAACGCCGCCTTCGTCATGAGCTACTGCATGGGGCTGCTGGCCGGACCGGCCATCGAAGGGGCGGCGCTCGACGCCTGGAATCCGACCGGCCTGGTCGCGGTTCTGGCTGCGATCTCCGCGGGTTATCTCTTATTCCTGCTGGCGCGAAAGCCCTCAGCGCAGAACGTCTGAGATCGAATAGAGATCAGCCGGCGTCACCACCAGCCCGATGAAGAGACGGATGGCGATGGCGACGATCAGGAGGCCGAGCAATGTCCTGAGCTCCTCGCCCTTCAGCCGCGAGCCCATGACGACGCCGAACTGCGCGCCCACCACGCCGCCCAGAACGAGGATGAAGGCGAGAACGGCGTCCACGGTCTGATCGACCATGGCGTGCAGCATGGTCGTCATGCAGGCGACGATGAACATCTGGAACTGGGAGGTGCCGATGGCGAGATTGGTCCGCATCCTGAGCAGATAGACCTTGGCCGGGATCAGGATGAAGGCGCCGCCGGTGCCAAGGATCGCGGTCATGATCCCAACCACGAAGCCCAGCACGATCACGGGGATCACGCTGATATAGAGGCGCGAGTGGTAGAAGCGCATCTTGAACGGCAGGTTGTGGATCCAGGTGTGCTGACCCGGCATGTGCGCCGGCGGGGGCTTGCCCTTCCGCGCCGACAGCAGCGTGCGCACGCTTTCGCTCAGCATCAGCGTGCCGATGGTGCCGAGCAGCACGAGGTAGCTCGCCTGGATGGCAAAATCGATCTGGCCGATCTTCTGGAGCAGGCGAAAGATGTAGACGCCCGCGCCAGAACCGGCGAGGCCGCCGAGCAGGAGCCAGAGGCCCATCTTGTAATCGACGGACTTCTTGCTGCCCTGCCGGATGGCGCCGACCAGGGAGGCGGCGGCCACCGGGCTCGCCTGGCTCGCCACCGCGACGCCCGAAGGGATGCCGTAGAAGATCAGCAGCGGCGTGGTGATGAAGCCGCCGCTGACGCCGAGCATGCCGGACAGGAAACCTACGGCGAGGCCAAGGCCCAGCAAGACAACCCAGTTCACCGCCAGCTGCGCGATGGGAAGGTAGATGTCCACTGAAGCCGACTTCGATGCTGGGCGCCGCGGCGCGAGCTTATAGTCGAGTCCGGGGCGAAGTTCACCGGGCGCAAAAGGGCTTTCCGGCTTAAATTTGCGTTACCGACCAGCGCCGCCCGGCCTTGACTTCCCGGCCCGCCCGGCTAGGTTACCGGCCCTTCGGCGGACCACTAGAAAGCGAGCAGTGCCATGGCCAAACCCACCACGGCCAAGATCAGACTGAACAGCTCCGGATCGGGCTTCTTCTACGTCACCAAGAAGAACACCCGGACCATGACGGAGAAGTTCTCGGTCAAGAAATACGATCCGGTGCTGCGCCGCCACGTCGAGTTCAAGGAAGGCAAGATCAAATAAGTCTCCGCTGATGCGCCGCGCCCCCCGGCGTCTCGCCGACAGCCTGTTCGATGTTCTTGTCATCGGCGGCGGAATCACGGGCGCGGCCATCGCCCGCGACGCGGCCCTGCGCGGCCTCACGGTGGCGCTGATCGAGACAGGCGACTTCGCGGGCGCCACCAGCGCCCACAATTCCAAGCTGATCCACGGCGGCCTGCGCTATCTGCGCAATCTGGAATTCGCTCTGGTGCGCCAGTCCCTGCGCGAACGCCGCATCTGGCAGCGCAACGCGCCGCATCTGGTCCGGCCGCTGCCTTTTCTGCTGCCGCTCTACGGCAGGGGCCGGCGCGCACGCAGCGTGATAAGCGCCGGGCTCACGCTCTACGACCTTCTCTCCTACGACCGCGGCTGGCTCGACGAACCGGCCCAGCGCCTGCCCGGCCATGACTGGCTGGGCGTGAAGGCCGCGCTCGCGCGCGAGCCGTCGCTCGAGGGTGACGGTTTCGAAGGCGCGTTTGTCTATTCCGACGCACAGATGTACGCGCCCGAACGGCTGGCGCTCGAATGCGTGATCGCGGCCGATGCCGCGGGCGCGGTCTGCGTCAACCATCTGGCCGCCGAGGTGCTTGTCATCCGCGACGGCCACGTCGAGGGCGCGCGCGTCGCCGACAAATTCAGCGACGACCGTTTCGACGTGCGCGCGAAGCTGACGGTGCTGGCGATGGGGCCGTGGTCGGACCTGTTCCTCGACCATGCGCTGGGCAAACCGGCCTCGCACCGGCTCAGGCGCTCCAAGGGCATCCATCTGATCGTGCCGGCGATGACGCGCGGCGACGCGCTCACGGTCACGGCCGGCGGCGGCCATTTCTTCGTGCTGCCCTGGCGCGGCCACACGCTTCTGGGCACCACCGACACCGCCTTCACGGCCGCCCCCGACACGGTTGCGGTCAGCGAAGCCGACATCGCGAGCTTCCTCGGCGTCATCAACACGCATCTGCCCCAGGCGCGGCTCGGCCGCAGTCAGGTGCAGTTCTTCTATGCCGGCCTGCGCCCGCTCGTGGACGACGGCAAATCGAGCACCTACAAGGCCAGCCGCCGCGCCGAACTGATCGATCACGCCAAGAAGGACGGCGTGAGCGGCCTGTTCTCGGCCGTCGGCGGCAAATGGACGACTTCGCGTGAGTTGGCCCAGGAGGTCACCGATGTCGTCTGTGCCCGTCTCGGCGGCAAATTCGCGCCCTGTGCCACAGCGCAGACACGTCTGCCCGGCGGCGCGATCGATGATTTCGAAGCGTTCATCGAACGCTGCCGCGGGATTTACAGCGATCTGGCGATCGATCACGTGGCCCGGCTTTACGGCAGCCGGCTCGACCGCGTCCTCGAACTGGCGACGACGCCGCAATTGCGCGCGACCGTGTCGCGTTCGGGCGATATCGGCGCGCAGGTGCTCTACGCCGTGCGCGAGGAGATGGCGATGACGCTCGAAGACGTCGTGATGCGGCGGACCGGCATCGGCCAGCTCGGCCATCCCGGCAACGCCGCCCTCGGCGCCGTCACCGACATGATGGCGAAGGAGCTGGGCTGGGACCTCGCCAGGCGGCGGCACGAGATGGACGCCATCGCGCCCGTCTTCAGCACCCACCCAGAGCCGGCATGAGCGTCTTTGCGGCAGCCAAGCTCACGTGCTGAAAAGCGTGCCGAATTTGCAGGCGCCATCGGCAAATCTTATGGGCCGGAGCAATTCCAGGAAAAGCGGGACGAGCAGCGACAGCGTGGAACCGGCTTTCCGTCCGGAATTGCGAGAAAACAAAGAATTAGAGCGGATCGTCGATTCCGTGAAACGATGATCCGCTCTAGATTGTCCCCCGGCGTTCGCGGCTTGCCCCCCGGGCAGGAAAGGCATCTCGGCGATGAGTATCGATCAGGGCAAGCGGCGCTGGAACGGATGGGGGCTCGTCTCCCACGCCGGCGCGCTCGAAAGCCGCGAGGAGGTGTGGACCTGGCTTGCCGGCGAGCTCGGCATGCCGAGCCTCTTGGCGACGCCCGCGCGCCGGCTCGAAGACATCACTTTGCCGCCGGTCCGGCTCGCGCCCGAGGAGCGCGACGGCCTCGTCTCGATCCTGGGCGCCGAACAGGTGCGCGACGACGGCGAGACGCGGGCCTCCCATGCGCTCGGCCGCTCCTATCACGATCTGCTGCGGCTGCGCGCAGGCGATCTGTCGTCGGCGCCGGATGTGGTGGTGTTCCCGCGCGGCAGCGACGAAGTGCTGGCGATCCTGATGCTGGCCCAGGCGCGCGGGCTTGCAGTGGTGCCTTATGGCGGCGGCACCAGCGTGGTGGGCGGCGTCACCGCGGACAAGGGCACGGCCAAGGCCGTGATCACGCTCGATCTCGGTAACATGGATCGGGTGATCGAAATCGATCCGGTGTCCTGCCGTGCCCGCGTCGAAGCCGGCATCGCCGGGCCAACGCTGGAGAAGGTGCTCGCCGCCGAAGGACTGACGCTCGGCCATTATCCGCAAAGCTTCGAATTCTCGACGCTTGGCGGCTGGATTTCGCATCGCGGCGCCGGCCAGCAATCGGAGCGCTATGGCGGGCCGGCGGACTGGCTTGCCGCGGTCAAGCTGGTGACGCCGCGCGGCGCCCTCGCGACCGAGGAGTTTGCGGCCTCGGCGGCGGGCCCCCGGCTGACCGATCTCGTCATCGGCGCCGAAGGCCAGTTCGGCATCGTGACCGAGGCGATCTTGCGGCTGCGGCCGGCGCCGGCCGCGCGCGACTATCGAGGCTACCTCTTCGCCGATTTCCAGAGCGGGATCGCGGCAATCCGCGAGGCCATGCAGGCCGGCGTGAACGCGACGACGCTGCGCCTGACCGATCCGGACGAGACGCGCGTGATGGCCGTATTGTCGCAATCCCGTGCCCGGCCCGGGCTCGGCAACTGGCTGCGGCGCCGTCTGGCGAACCCCGCGCTCGGCAACGGCGCGCTGCTGATCGCCGGTTTCGAAGGCCCGGCCGACGAAATTGCCTTCGGACAGAAGCGCGTCGCCGCCATCACCGGGCGGCTCGGCACCAATGCGCTCGGCTCGCGCGTCGGCACCCAGTGGTACCAGAACCGCTTCCATGTGCCCTATCTGCGCGATCCGCTGCTCGATCGCGGCGTCGGCATCGACAGCTTCGAGACCGCGACGACCTGGGCCAAGCTCGACGAACTCTACACCGCCACACGCACGGCGCTGGAAAAAGCGATTCGCGAAACCGCGCCGCGGCCCGATGCACAAGGCATCGCCATGTGCCATGTCAGCCACGCCTCTCGCGATGGCGCCGGGCTTACTTTCACCGCCATTTTCCCGCGCACGCTCGACAGCGAACTGGCGCAATGGCAGGCGATCAAGAAAGCGGTCACCGACGCCATCGTCGCCCATGGCGGCACGCTCAGCCACCATCACGGCGTGGGCCAGGATCATCTGCCCTGGATGGCTGCGGAGAAAGGCGAGCTTGGCCTGGAGGTGCTGCGCGCGATCAAGCACACGCTCGATCCCAAAGCCGTGCTCAATCCGGGCAAGCTTATTCCGGATTGAGCGCGGACTTCAGCGCGGCGGCGGCGGCATCGATCGCGGGCTGGGCCTGCGGCAAGGCCCCCATCATCAGCACGAAATCGTGGATCATGCCGGGATAGTCGGCGACGGTGACCGGCACGCCCGCCTCGCGCAGCTTCTCGGCATAGGCCAGACCTTCGTCGTGCAGCGGATCGTAGCCGGCCAGCATGACATAGGCGGGCGGAAGACCCGCCAGGTCGGCGGCCTTGAGCGGCGCGAGCCGGACATCGGAACGGTCGGCATCGGCCGGGATATAATGCTCGCTGAAATAGACTATCGCATCGCGTTCGAGGAAATAGCCTTCGGCGAATTCCTCATGCGAGGCGGTGTTGGTGCCGGTGTCCGTCACCGGGAACAGCAAGAGCTGAAACGAGAGCTTCGGCGAGCCCTTCGCCTTGGCCTGCTGAGCAACAACGGCGGCAAGCTGTCCGCCCGCCGAATCCCCGCCGACAGCAAGCCGGTTCGCGTCAATGCCCAACGAGGCGGCATTGGCCTCGATCCAGTTGACCGCGGCAACGGCGTCCTCGACCGCGGCGGGAAATTTGTCCTCGGGGGGCCGCCGGTAATGCACCGCGATCACGCGCACGTCGGCTTCGTTGGCCAGCATGCGGCAGAGCTCGTCATGGGTGTCGAGGTCGCCCATCACGAAACCGCCGCCATGGAAATAGACCAGACCCGGCAGCGCGTCGCTGCCGGCGGCCACCGGCGTGAACACGCGCAGTTCGAGACCGCCGCCCGGGCCCGGCATGGCGATATTGGCGGTTTTGCCGATCGGCGCGCCCTTGCCGCCGATGGCCTCGATCATCGCACGCATGGCGAGCCGCGCCTCGCCCGGCGTCAATTCCCACAGCTTCGGCCCGGGCTGGGCGGCCATCTGGTCGAGCAGCGCCCGCACCACGGGATCCAGCGGCATCGCGCGGTTCCTTGCTTCACATCGTCCGCGATCGAGTTTGCATGGGCGGGCGCCGCGTGCAAGCGGGATTGCGCGCCGCTTCGCCGCTGCAATATCAGTGAAATGTGATGGGCGCGTGAGGATCGAGACGGTGTTCGACGATGTCGCCCAGAAGAACCGAGATCGCGAACCAGAAGCGCGCGCGTTCGGCCTCGCCTTCGCATTCGAATTGCAGCGTCGCGCGGCGCGCGTAATCGAGCGCGACCGGGCCGTGCTCCAGAGCCAGGTCGGTTGCAATCTGGTAGAAATCGCCTGCGCGCATGACGCGTCCCCTGCGTCGTTCGCGAGCATTGGACGCCCGGCGCGGTAAGCCTGCGGTTAACGCCGGCTCAGATTTTCGAGGTATCGCCGTTCGGCCGGCGTCGATTTGCGGCCGAGCGCGGCATTGCGGCGGGGAAAGCGGCCAAAACGGCGAATTTCGTCGCGGTGACCGAGTGCGAAGGGATAATTCGTACTCGCGGTTCCCAGCCGTTCGGCCACCAGTTGCACGCAACGGTCCTGGTGGTCCGGATTCTCCGAATGCATCAACGGCAGATAAAAGAACGCGCGCAGGCCCGCCGCCACCATCAGATCGTAGCCGCGCGCCAGCGCGCCTTCGCAGACGGCGCGCGCATTCGCGTCGCTCGAGAACGCCTCCGCCTTTCCGCGGAACATGTTGCGGGGAAACTGGTCGAGCAGAAGCAGCAGGGCCAGCGCGCCTTCGACGCTTCTCTCCCACTCTTCCAGTTCGCCCCGGCGGGCCTTGTCCCAGGCGCGGCGGAAGCGTGCGGCGATTTCGCCGTCGAGCTTTTCGTCGCTGGCGAACCAGCGGGAAGGCCCGACCTCGTTCAGCCAGAAGTCGATGATTGCACGCGGCGCCGGCTTCATGGGTTCGCCCAGCGTGGCCGAGCGGACCCCCCGATTGCCATTTCCATATTCAGATCCAATCTCTTAGCTCGAGGGTCGCGGCGGACAAGGAAGAACTACACGTTCGCTGCGTTATTCGATATAAACCCCAGACAAGGGCCGGACTTTGGCCGATAACTTTAGGGTGGGTGTTCCATGCGCGGTACGCGCGTCCTCATCATCATCGGCGGCGGCATCGCCGCCTACAAGGCCCTGGAGCTGATTCGCCGGCTCAAGGAGCGCGGCGCCGAGGTCAGCGCCATCCTGACCGCGGCCGGCGCCCAGTTCGTGACGCCGCTGTCGGTGTCGGCGCTGGCCGGCGAGAAAGTGTTCCAGGACCTGTTCTCGCTCACTGACGAAGCGGAGATGGGCCACATCGAATTGTCGCGTGCGGCCGATCTTGTGGTCGTCGCGCCGGCGACGGCCGACCTGATGGCCAAGCTCGCCAATGGCCACGCCAACGACCTGGCCTCGACCGCGCTTCTCGCCACCGACAAGAAGGTGTTGATGGCACCGGCTATGAACGTGCGGATGTGGACGCACCGCTCCACACAACGCAACCTCGCCACACTCAAGCAGGATGGCGTTCTCTTCATCGGGCCCAATGACGGCGCCATGGCCTGCGGCGAATACGGGCCGGGACGCATGGCCGAGCCGCTCGAAATCGCCGACGCCATCGAAGCGGCATTGATGGCCAGCGACGGCCCGCTTGCGGGACGCACGGCGCTGGTGACCGCGGGGCCCACCCACGAACCGCTCGATCCCGTGCGCTTCATCGCCAATCGCTCCTCGGGCAAACAGGGCTACGCCATCGCCCGCGCGCTGGCCGCAGCCGGTGCGGCGACGACGCTGGTGTCTGGTCCGGTCGAGCTGGCGCCGCCGCCGCGCGTCAGACTGATGAAGGTCGAAACCGCGCGCGAGATGCTGGCGGCTTGCGAGGCCGCGCTGCCGGCCGACGTTGCGGTCTGCACCGCCGCCGTCGCCGACTGGCGGCCAGAGCGCATGGCCAACAACAAGATCAAGAAGCCCGAGGACAGCGCCTCGGCCTCGCTGTCGCTGATCCCCAATCCCGACATCCTGGCCACGCTCGCCCAGTCGGCGCAGCGCCCGGCGCTGCTGATCGGCTTTGCCGCCGAGACCGAGAACGTCGTCGCCCAGGCCCAGGCCAAGCGCGCCAGGAAGGGCTGCGACTGGATCGTCGCCAACGACGTCAGCCCTTCGACCGGCATCATGGGCGGCGACAAGAACACCGTGCATCTGATCACCGCCGGCGCGGTCGAGGACTGGCCGGAGATGGACAAGAGCGAGGTGGGCGTGCGCCTGGCGGCGCGCATCGCCCACGCGCTGAAAGGCAAGGCGGCATGAATCTCGAAATCCAGCGCCTCGCCCATGCGCGCGACCTGCCCCTGCCCGCCTACGCGACCGAAGGCGCGGCCGGGCTCGATCTCGTCGCTGCCAACGAAACTGAATTCGAGCTGGCACCGGGCGGCCGGGCGGCTGTGCCCTGCGGCATCGCAGTCGCGATTCCGCAAGGCTACGAGGGCCAGGTGCGGCCGCGTTCGGGGCTTGCGCTCAAGCACGGCATCACCGTGCTCAACGCACCCGGCACCATCGACAGCGATTATCGCGGTGAAGTGAAGGCGATCCTCATCAACCACGGCACCGCGCCGTTCCGCATCGCCCGCGGCATGAAGATCGCCCAGCTCGTGATCGCCGCGCCATCTAACACGTGAACCTGAGCGAATCCGAAAACCTGCCGCCCACCGCGCGCGGCGAAGGCGGCTTCGGCTCGACCGGCCATTCCGCAACCGAGACGAACTGAGACGATGCTGAAACTTTCCCGCAAGACCCTTCTCGCGCTCGAGGCCGTGATCGACATCGCCTTCAATGCCCGTCCCGAACCGGTGCAGGCCAAGGAAATCACCGCGCGCCAGGGCGTGCCGCAGCGCTATCTCGAACAGGTGATGCAGCAGCTTGTGCGCGCGGGCGTGCTCAAGGGCGTGCGCGGCCCCAGAGGCGGCTATCGCCTCGCCAAGGAGCGCCGGCGCATCTCGGTCGGCGATGTGGTGCGCGTGGCCGAAAGCGTCGAGGACCAGGAGGAGCGCGACGATGCCGAGCCCCGCTCCGATCTCGGTGCCCAAATCGTCACCCCGCTGATCCAGATCTTACAGGCAGAAGGTGATGCAGGAACTCGACGCCATCTCCATCGAAGACTTTGCCAGCGCGCGCGCGCCGCCGGCGTGGATTGCGGCGGCGGCACGGCGGCCGACTTCACGATTTGATCCGGCGCCCGCGCGGCGCGGCGTGACCGCCCAAAGAAACCGGAGGAAGCGATGTCCCGGACGACGATTTATCTCAGCAGGCTGATGGGCCTGTTCGCCATCGTTTTCGCGGTTTCCCTGGTCCTGCACCACGAACTCGCAAATCTGTTGTTCACCGATCGCACTTTGCTTCTCATGCTCGGCATGCTGGCGGTCGCCGCCGGCCTGGCGATGGTCTTGAGCCACAATGTGTGGTCCGGCGGCGCTGCCGGCGATCGTCGTCACTGTGGTGGGATGGCTGGTGCTGCTGAAGGGCACGGCACTGTCTGATTCTACCGGACCTATCGATGATGGCGCTGTTCGACGCGCTGCACGTCGAGGACACATCTCGATCTTTATCTCATCGTGCCATTCGCGCTCGGCCTCTACCTGACATATTCCGGGTTTAAGAGCCCGGCTGCCCTGACGACTGATACCGAAAAACTATGACCCATCAGGAGGATCACATATGGAACAGGCAAGCCCGGCCGCGGCCGCATCTACAATTCCATCACCGAAACCATCGGCGACACGCCCTTGGTGCGCTGGCGCGCCTGCCCAAGGAGGCCGGCGTCAAGGCGGACATCCTGCTCAAGCTCGAATTCTTCAATCCGCTGGCGCAGCGTCAAGGACCGCATCGGCGTCGCCATGATCGAGACGCTCGAAAGCAGGGCAGGATCACGCCCGGCAAATCCACGCTGGTCGAGCCGACCAGCGGCAACACCGGCATCGCGCTGGCCTTCGTGGCCGCCGCCAAGGGCTACAAGCTCATCCTGGTGATGCCGGAATCGATGTCGATCGAACGGCGCAAGATGCTGGCGCTGCTGGGCGCCGAACTGGTGCTGACCGAAGCGGCCAAGGGCATGAAGGGCGCCATCGCCAAGGCGCAGGAAATCGTCGATGCCACGCCCGGCGCGGTGATGCCGCAGCAATTCGAAAATCCCGCCAATCCGGAAATCCACCGCGCGCACCACGGCGCGAGGAAATCTGGAACGACACCGACGGCAAGGTCGATGTGGTGATCTCCGGCGTCGGCACCGGCGGCACCATCACCGGCGTCGGCGAGGTGCTGAAGGCGAAGAAGCCGAGCCGTGAGGATGATCGCGCTGGAGCCGGAGGATTCGCCGGTGCTCTCCGGCGGCGCAGCCCGGCCCGCACAAGATCCAGGGCATCGGCGCGGGCTTCGTGCCGGCGATCCTCGACCGCGAAGGTGATCGACGAAGTCATCACCATCTCCAACGAAACCGCGTTCGAGACCGCGCGCAAGGTGGCGCGGATGGAAGGCATTCCGGTCGGCATTTCGTCGGGCGCCGCAATCGCGGCGCGCGCTCGAGGTCGGCGCGCGTCCGGAGATGGCGGGCAAGACGATCGTCGCGATCATCCCCTCCTTCGCCGAACGCTATCTTTCGACGGCGCTGTTCGAAGGATTGTGAGAACAAGATCGAGCAGGCAAAGAGCTTGTCGCGCAGTTACGAAAGCGTATAGCGCGCGGTAACGCTCGCTTCAGTCCGTGCACCTAGCCTCGCACATGTATCCAAACCAGAGGAGGCAAGGATGCATATTGCCAGCTCGATGGCTTTGCCCCAGATGGCGCAAAGCTACAAGACCCCGGAGAAGTCCGAAGGTTCGGGGCCGGACAATGACGGCGACAGCGACAATTCGTCTGTCGCGGCGGCCGGGGCGGCGAAGTCCGCCACGTCTGCCAGTGTGGGAAATACGGTCGACGTGTCGGCCTGAAAGTCCAACGGCGTGCCCGCGAAGCTCGCCCATGCTTCGCGGGCGTGTCGCGCCGCAGCGCGCCAAGTTTGGGATTTGGTATAGTGCGCGGGCTGGCTTCGTGGCATATCACGGGGTGGGGCGAGCGGCGCCCCGTTCTCATCCGGAATCCCGTTCGATGTCACCTTTCGTTCCTGCCACGACATTGCGGCGAAGCCTCGCCGCGCTTGCCGCTGCGGCGGCGATTTCCGTACTGCCAGGTCCGGCCGCGGCCGCAGGCAACCCGACGCTGACCAAGGCCGGCGACATCCTGCGTTTTGCGATTCCGGTCACCGCCGCCGGCATCTCGCTCTACAAGGACGATTATCAGGGCTTCGGCCAGCTCGTTGTCGCCTGGACCGCCACCGTCGGCATCGCCTATGGGCTCAAGCATGTCGTGCACGAGCGCCGGCCGAACGGAACCGACTACAAGTCTTTCCCCTCGGATTCCGCCGCCAGCGCCCAGGCCGGCGCGGCCTATCTGTGGCACCGCTATGGCTGGCAATACGGCCTTCCCGCCTTCGGGTTGGGCTTGCTCGTCGGCTATTCGCGCGTGCAGGCCAAGGAGCATCACTGGTACGACGTCGCCGCCAGCGACGTGATTTCGCTCGGCGTCAATTACCTCGTGGTCTCGCGCTACCAGCCGCCGAACAGTCCCTACCGGCTTTCGGTGGGTGCCACGCCCGACAGCGTCAACGTCAACCTGGCGATGAATTTCTGATTTCGGCGGCGAGAAGGTCGGGCCGGTCGGTGCAGACGGCATCGACGCCGCGCGCCAGCATCGCGGCCATCGCGGACGGATCGTCCACGGTCCATACGCCGACCTTGAGCCCAAGCGCGCGGGCTTGCGCGACCGCGCCTTCGCTTGCATCGCGATGATAGGGAAACCAGCCGTCGGCGCCGGCGGCGGCGATCGCCTCCAAAATCGAGCCGCCGAACTTCGCCGCGTCGTAGCCGCCCGCCCAGGGCGAAGTGCCGGTCCTGGCCCATTCGCGCAAACGCTCCAGCTCGTGCGCCGGAGGCGGGCCGTCTTCGGCGGGCGGTGCGCCGTCGCCGAACCAGCTCTGCGGCAGCGTCGTGAACCAGCAGGCGATGTCGGGCATCGAGTCTTGGCATGCAGCAGGCCCGGCCAGTCGAAGCCGACGAGAACCGAACGGCTCAGATAATCGTGGCGTTCGAGGACGGCGAGCGTGGCGGCAGCGAGCGCCTCGGGCGCCGCCGAGGTTTCGGGTTCTGAAAACGAGGTCTTCAATTCGACGAACAGCCGGAAAGGCCTGGGCGACGCGTTCGCCACCGCGATCGCTTCGGCGAGCGTCGGAATCCGCGCGCCATCATGAGGCGCAAGATGCGGATGGGCGCGCGCGTACGCGCTTGCGGGATCGGGGCGGCCGATATCGTAGCGGCGCAACTGTTCGAGCGTCAGCGTCTTGATCAGCGGTCCGGCCCGCCCCAGCCAGGCACCGTCCGGTCCGCGGCAGATTTCGGGCTTGAGGCGCAGGTCGTGGAACACCACGACCTCGCCGTCGGCGGAGAGCTGAACGTCGAGCTCGACGCCGTCGCAGCCGCGCGCCAGCGCCGCCGCGAAGGCGCCCAAAGTGTTCTCGGGATTGAGAGCGGCGCCGCCGCGATGGGCAATGTTCCAGCTTGTCATGGCAGGCCGAGCTTACGGCGCCGGCCCGGCCAAGCGGAAGCCGCTCAGCTGGCCCAATCGTAGAAGAACATGCCCGCCAGCGCCCAGCGCGCCTGGCCGTCGGGCGATGCCACCGGCAGCAGCAGGATCTCGGACTGCACCGCCGGCCGGGCGCCCTGGCTGCGCTCGATGGCGACGGAATAGGGCGTGCCGTGCCCGACCACCTCCAACAGACCTTTGCGGATGTCGGCGAACAATTGCAGGTCGAACAATTCCGACAGAAGGCGGCCGGTCACCTCACGCCCGAAGCGGCGATAGAAGGCGGTGCCGGCGATGCGCACCCGATAGTCGTGTCCATCTTCCACCGGCTCGTAGACCGCCAGGTTTCGCAGCACGCCGGCAAGCTCGCGCGAGGGAATGTCCTGGCCGACGACGAAGCCGCCTTTGGCCATGCGCGCTCGCCATATGTGCAACGTCTGTTTGGCACCTGGATGCTCGGGCGCGCCGAGAACAGTGCGGGTGTGACGATAATCGGGTGCGCAGCAATCCATATCGCCCCACACCAATCCGAGAGCTTGCATGTTCCGATCCATAGGCCGTGCGTCGCTTGCTGCACGGACAAAGGCATATGAGACCGCGGCTCTTGCGGGAGGTTTAAGGGTTTCGGCGGCATTTTCGGCAAATTCGATTCAAATGCGAACGACCGCGTTTGCCATTGATTCTTCAGGGATTTCGGGGCCGCGCGAAATCGAAATTGCGGAAAATCAATGCACGCGCCGCAGCGGCGGCGGCAAATCGCACGCGACCGACAGGAAGGCTGGCGATGGCCAAACGCCTTCCCCTCATCAACGGTCACCCAGATGGGCGCGGCGAGCGCTTCTGCCCGGACCTCGCTGCCGCCTATGAGGCCGGCGCGGGCGCCGATTCGTGTGTCCCGCATGTCCTGCCCGCGCATGGGTCCCTTGCGCGAATGACGAGTTGACTTCGCCGCGGCCCGAGCGTAGCAACCCGCCCACTGCGGCGGCCAAATGGCCGGCGCGGACTCGCAAGGCAGGGACAGCGACCATGACCGGCACGAAGAGGATCATCTGCTGCGATGTGCCGTGCCATGCTGGCGGCCAAACCGCAGCCGCTCGCGAGGAGAACGAGGCCTAAACACCTTCCGTTCTGGACGTTTCCCCTCCCGAGCCCGGACAGCGCTCTGGAGGGTTTTTTTGTACTCCGATCGTGGTGCAAGCCGGGCCCGGGCAATGAACAAGACCCGAGTCATGAGCAATATCGCAGACTTCAGCATTGCCGCCCTTGAACCCGGGCCCGTTTGCGCGAACGGGCTGCGGGCCTGGTTGGCCGAAGCGCGCGCGCTCCTGCGCCTGGCGCTGCCGCTGATGATCACCCAGCTGGCCCAGATGGCGGTGATGACCACCGACGTCATCATGCTCGGCCGCCTCAGCGAGACCGCGCTGGCGGCGGCGGCGCTGGGCAACACCGTGTTCTTCTTCGCCTGGCTGATCGGCGTCGGCCCGGCGTCGGCGGTGGCGCCGATGATCGCGCACAAGCTCGGCGCCAATCCCGGCGACCGCGCCGGCGTTCGCCACGCCGTGCGCATGGGGCTGTGGTCGGTGCTGCTGCTGTCGCTGCCGCTCGTGGCCTTCCTGCTGTTCACAAGGCAGATCCTGCTGGCTCTGGGCCAGGAGCCGGCGCTGGCCGCGGGCGCCGGCCAGTTCGTCACCGCACTCTGCCTGGGGCTGCCGGCGTCGCTCGGCTATCAGGTGCTGCGCAATTTCGCCGCCGCGCTGAACCGCGCCACCGCCCCTCTGATCGTCATGGCCGGCGCCATCATCTTCAACGGGCTGGGCGACTACGCGCTTATCTTCGGTCATTTCGGCGCGCCGAAGCTGGGCGTTGTGGGCTCGGGACTTTCCAGCACGCTGTCCTACAGCTTCACCTTCCTCGCCATGCTGGCGGTGATCCGGCTGACGCCGTCCTTGCGCAAGTACCGGATCCTGCGCCGCTTCTGGCGGCCGGTGTGGCACGAGCTGAGCGAAGCGCTCAGGCTCGGCATGCCGATCGGCCTGACCATGCTGTTCGAAGCCATGCTGTTCAATTCGGCAACGCTGATCATCGGCACCTTCGGCACAGTCAGCGTGGCCGCGCACCAGATCGCGATCAACGTTACGTCGATCAGCTTCATGGTGCCGCTGGGCGTCGCGATGGCAGCAACGGTGCGCGTGGGCCTGGCGGCGGGCCGGGGCGACGAAGCCGCAGTGCGCCGCGTGGGATTCAGCGCGATGGCCATAGGCGCCTGCTTCATGGCCTGCACGGCGGCGGCGTTCTGGCTGTTCGCGCCGCAGATCGCGGAACTCTATCTGGCCCCGACAGCGGCCAATGAAGGCGCAATCCGGCTCGCGGCCACATTCTTGCACGTGGCTGCGATCTTCCAGCTGGCGGATGGCCAGCAGGTGATCATGGCGCTGTCGCTGCGCGGCCTGAAGGACGCGCGCATGCCGATGTGGATCGCCGGCACCAGCTACTGGCTGGCGGGATTCCCGATGTGCCTGTGGCTCGCCTTCGGAGTGGGGCTCAAGGGTCTCGGAATCTGGATCGGGCTGGCTTTCGGACTAGGGATCGCGGCGGTGCTGCTGACCACGCGCTTCGTGCTTCTGGTGCGGCGGCGGCAACCGCGCCGTGTTGCAGCGCAAACAGGGTTTCCGCCGATTCCCAGTGACCCATCTCCAAGTTGCGGATAGAGTGACTCCGTCCGCATCTGGGAGTCGGAACATGCGTAACGTCTGGCTTGGCGCAGCACTGATTGCAGCGGCTTCGCTGGCGGCCGCATCCGCCTCGGCCGATGCCGTGCAGGCGAGCAAGACCGTTCGCGGCACAACGCTCGGGCCCAGTGACGAGGTCGTGCCCGTGGTTTCGCCCGGCGAAGAGATCGGCATCGCCTGCGAGGCGCTGGAATACGTCGCGCCCAACAAGGACGTGCGCGTGGTGCTCACGATCTCGGCCGAGCCGAGTACCGCGCCTGCCACCGGCTACAACCGGGTGCTCGCCACCGACCAGCAATTGAGCAAGGGCGCGGTGCATGTGCGCGTGCCGGAGACGCCCGACCTTGCCGACCACACCGTGCATGTCGATGTGTACGTCATTCACCCCGCTGGCGCGAAGAGCTGCGACGCCGGCCACATGCACGTCGTCAAGCGCTCAGAACATCCCCAGGGCAAGCAGTCCTAAGGCGGCGGCTGCGATCCAGATGGCGATGCGCACATGGCGCGTGCGCGCGGCCTGCGCGGCGGCGATCTGGCGCACGGTGTCGGGGTGAAGCCTGAGGCCGCCGCCGGCCAGCATCGCCGAAACGACCTCCGCATTGCGCAACAGCTGCGGCAGGTTCTGCGCCAGCCGGCCGAGCGCATTCACGCCCTCGGCCGCCTCGCGCAGCTGCGCCTGCGGGCCCACCTCGGCGATCATCCAGCTCTTCGACGACGGGCCGCGCCGCCTCCCAGATGTCGAAATCGGGATCGAGGCTGCGGGCCACGCCCTCCACCACCACCATGGTCTTCTGCAGCAGCACCAGTTGCGGCTGCAGCTGCATGTCGAAGCGCCGCGTGGTGTCGAACAATTGCTGCAGCAGCCGGGCCATCGAGACCTCGCGCGCGGTGACGCCCGAAGATCGGCTCGCCGATGGCGCGCAAGGCCTGCGCGAAGGTCTCGATCGGATGGTGCGCGGGCACGAAGCCGGCTTCGAAATGCACATCGGCGACGCGCCGATAGTCGCGGGCGAGGAAACCGGCCAGCGTCTCGGCCATGAAGCGGCGCATGGCGCGGTCGAGCCGGCCCATGATGCCGAAATCGACCGCGACAAGCCGGCCATCGGCGTCCACGAACAGATTGCCCGGATGCATGTCGGCGTGGAAGAAGCCGTCGCGCAGCGCCTGGGTGAGGAAACTGCGCACGATCACCAAGGCGATGCGCCTTGGGATCGTGGCCGGCGGCTTCGAGGCGCGTCGCGATCGCGGATCGGCACGCCGTCGATCCATTCGGTCGTCAGCACGCGGCCCCCGGTGCGTGCCCAGTCAACCGCGGGCACGCGAAAATCCGCGTCGCCGCCCGGTGCGCTCGGCCAGTTCGGAGGCCGCCGCCGCCTCCATGCGCAGATCGAGCTCCAGCGCCACCGAGGCCGCCAGCGTGTCGACCAGCGCGATCAATCGCAGGCGCCGCGCCTCCTTCGACAGCCGCTCGGCCATGCGCGCGGCAAAGGCGAAGGCCGAAAGATCGCGCGCGAATTCGGCTTCGATGCCGGGCCGCAGCACCTTGACCGCGACAGTGCTGGGCGGCTCCTCGGCGGTCGCGGCCTCGTGCACCTGCGCGATCGAGGCCGCGGCCACCGCGTCGCCGAACTCGCAGAACAGTGCAGTCCAGCGGGCGGCCGAAGGCGGCTTCGATTTCGCGCCTCGCCTCGGCAGTCGGAAAGGGCGGCAGCCGGTCCTGCAGAGCCTCGAGCGCGCCGGCGACTTCGTCGCCGACGATGTCGGGGCGCGTCGCCAGAACCTGGCCGAGCTTGATATAGGCCGGGCCCAGGCTCTCGAGCGCCTTGGCCAGACGCGCGCCCGGCGTTTCGCCCGCGACCTCCGCCGGCCCGCGCGCGAGGACGCGGCGGACGAATTTCAACGAAGCCGGCATCTGCGCGGCGTATTCGCCCGGCAACAGCGCATCGTGGCGCGCGAGCACGCGCGCAGCATGCCACAGGCGGCCGATATCTCTCAGTACACGGATCATATCCGCCAGGCCGAATGCATGGCGGCGATGCCGCCCATGAAATTGCGCACCTTCACGTGGGAAAGGCCGGCCGCGGCGATCATCTTCGCGAACTTGGTCTGCGGCGGGAAGCGGCGGATGCTTTCGGCCAGATAGCGATAGGACGCCGCATCCTTCGCCACCCACTCGCCCAGCTTCGGCAGCACCGCGAAGGAATAGCGCTCGTAGAGCGTATCCAGGATCGGGCGCCGAGACGCGGGAGAATTCGAGGCAGAGAAAGCGCCCGCCCGGCTTCAGCACGCGGCGCGCTTCGGCCAGCGCGCGCTCGATATGGGTGACGTTGCGGATGCCGAAGGCGATGGTATAGGCGTCCATGCTGGAATTCGGGAACGGCAGGGCCTCGGCATCGCCGCACACCCATTCGATGTGCGTTTCGCCAGCCTTGCCGGCGCGCACCACGCCTTCGGCCAGCATGTCGGCATTGATGTCGCAGACGGTGATCTCAGCCTCGCCGCCGCGCATGCGCGCGAACTCCGCGATGCGGAAAGCGATGTCGCCGGTGCCGCCGGCCACATCCAGCACCTTCCAGCCGGGCCGCGGGTTCAGCCATTCGACCATGGCGTCCTTCCACAGCCGGTGGACGCCCGCGCTCATCAGATCGTTCATGAGGTCGTATTTGCCCGCGACCGAGGAAAAGACCTCGCGCACCAGGGCTTCCTTCTCGGCTTCCGGCACCTCGCGGAAGCCGAAGGACGCGGTTTTGGGACGTCTTGTTCATGGTGGCCGGACAATAGCCTGTGGCCCGGCTCTGGGCTACCGTCGCGCCCGCCAACGCTTAACAGCCCTGCCATGCCCGAACTGCCCGAAGTCGAGACCGTGAGGACCGGCCTGGAGCCCGCGCTCAAGGGCCACCGGCTGACGCGAGTCGAGACGCGCCGCGGCGATCTGCGCATCCCCTTCCCGGCGGGCTTCGTCCAGCACCTGACCGGCCGCAAGGTCACGGGCCTGCGCCGTCGCGCCAAATACATCCTGGCCGATCTCGACAACGGCACCACGCTCGTCATGCATCTGGGCATGAGCGGACGGATGACGGTCTATGCGCGCGGGCACGCCATTGCGCTCGACGGCATCGAGGACGAAAGCGTGCCCTCCGAGGAGGGCAACGGGCCGCACGATCATGTGGTGTTCGAGACCGATGCGGGCGCGCGCATCGTCTTCACCGATCACCGCCGCTTCGGGCTGATGACTATTCTCGACACCGACAAGCTGGGCGAAGACAAGCTGTTCAAGGGGCTCGGTCCCGAGCCGCTCGACAAATCCTTCAACGCCGAGGTGCTCGCCGCCGCGCTCAAGGGCAAGAAGACCTCGATCAAGGCGGCCCTGCTCGACCAGCGCGTGGTCGCGGGCATCGGCAACATCTATGCCTGCGAGGCGCTGTTCCGCGCCCATCTCTCGCCCAGGCGCAAGGCCTCGACCATCTCCGGCGAACGCGCCAAGGCATTGGTGGCCGCGATCAAGGACGTTTTGCGCGATGCCATCAAGGCCGGCGGTTCCACCTTGCGCGATTACAAGAAATCTGACGGCGGCATGGGCTATTTCCAGCACCGCTTCGAAGTCTACGACCGCGAAGGCGAGCCCTGCCCGGCCAAGGGATGCAAGGGCACGATCAGGCGCATCGTCCAGACCGGGCGCTCGACCTTCTACTGCCCGAGCTGCCAGAAATAGCCGCCCGAGACACAATCATGGCCAAACTGCAGATCACGCCCGCCATCGCCATCGACGAGGACGATCTGGTCGAGAGCTTCGTGCTCGCTTCCGGCCCCGGCGGTCAGAATGTCAACAAGGTGGCCACGGCGGTCGAATTGCGCTTCGACACCGCCCACGCCGAATTGCCCGACGGCGTGCGCGTGCGGCTCGCGCATCTGGCCGGACGGCGGCTGACCAAGGACGGTGTGCTGGTGCTGCGCGGCGACCGCTTCCGCAGCCAGGAGCGCAATCGCGAGGACGTGCGCGCGCGGCTTGTCGATCTCGTCTGCCGCGCCGCCGCCATCCCCAAGCCACGACGGCCCACCAAGCCGTCGCGCGCGGCGAAAAAGCGGCGCCTCGAAACCAAGAAGGCGCATTCGCGCCTGAAGCGCCTGCGTTCCAAGCAGATTGACTAGCAAAGCGGCACATCGAGCCCCGCGCGAATCCGCCCGCTTGCATTTGCACGCGGCGCGCGCGAGGACATGGACGCGGGTAAGGAGTGGTCGCGATGGACTATCGTAACATCCTGGTGAAGGTCGAAGACGGCGTGGGTGTGATCACGCTGAACCGGCCCAAGGCGCTCAATGCGCTCAATGCGGAGCTGCTGGACGAACTGGTGTCGGTGCTCGAAGCCTGGGACCGCGACGACGCGGTGCGCGCGATCGTGCTGACCGGCTCCGAGCGCGCTTTCGCTGCCGGCGCCGACATCAAGGAGATGGCAAGCCTCTCCTATATGGAGATGTTCAAGGCCAACACCTTCGCCGCTGCCGGCGACCGCATCGCCGCTGTCCGCAAGCCGATCATCGCCGCCGTCGCCGGCTATGCGCTGGGCGGAGGCTGCGAGCTTGCCATGCTGTGCGACTTCATCATCGCCGCCGACACCGCCAAATTCGGCCAGCCCGAGATCACGCTGGGCATCATGCCCGGCATGGGCGGCACCCAGCGGCTGACCCGCTTCGTCGGCAAGTCGAAGGCCATGGAAATGTGCCTGACCGGGCGCATGATGGACGGCCGAGGAGGCCGAACGCGCGCGGGCTGGTCAGCCGCGTGGTCCCCGCCGGCGATCTGATCCACGAGGCCGTGGAGGCGGCCAAGACAATCGCCGCCCAGTCCCAGCCCATCGTCATGATGACCAAGGAGACCGTGAACCGGGCCTACGAGACCACGCTGGCCGAAGGCATCCGCTTCGAGCGCCGCCTGTTCCACGCCATGTTCGCGACCGAGGACCAGAAGGAGGGCATGGCCGCCTTCGCCGAGAAGCGCAAACCGGCGTTCAAGGACCGCTGAGCCCCGGCTTTCTTGACGCTGGGCCCGCCCCGGGCTATAGGCCCGGCCCTTACGGAACCGACAGGATCTTCGATGCCCAATATCGCCTCGGCCAAGAAGCGCATGCGCCGCGCCCAAAAGCAGACGGCCGTCAATCATGCCCGCAAAAGCCGCGTCCGCGGCTTCACGCGCAAGGTCGAGGAGGCCATTGCTTCCGGCGACAAATCCGCCGCGGAGAGCGCGCTCAAGGCCGCGGAACCCGAGATCATGCGCGGGGTTTCCAAGGGGGTTATCCACAAGAACACGGGTTCGCGGAAGGTGTCGCGGCTGGCCAAGCGGGTCGCCAACCTCGGCAAGTGACCAACCCTCCCGAATTCTTGAGAAATTCCGTTTGTGACCGGCCCGGGTAAATCCCGGGTCTTTTTTTATTTCTCCGTATGCTGATCATAAATGATATGTGACAGCACACGGAGCATCGCTGGCCGGCTCCGCGAGGGCAGTTCGCCTAAGCCGCTGATTTGCTGGAAAATTACATTTTCCGTATGCGTCACACATAGTTAGCTGCGTCACGCAGGCGTCATGAAAAGCGCACGACGTGCAATTATTAACTTTAGGAGAGCGTTTTTCGCTTGCGTCGTCCGCGGCTCTGGGCCTATCTTTGCTCATCCTAACGGCGGGGCGAGAAAAGAAATGCCAAAGACAAATAACAATAAAAATGTAGTCGAGGCACGAAATATTCTTTCCTTCTGCCGGATGGTACAATCCAGAATTTAAAGAGTACTTGAAGTTCTTCTTCACGGGGGCGTCTGCGCGCGCCGCCGAAGGACTGTCTTTTGGGGGGCTGCCGCGGTGAGCTCAGCGAATTCCGAACCCGATTATGCCGGCGACATCGAATGCAGCGATGCCTGGGCTCTCTTGGAGGCTCACGCCGGCGCCCAGATCATCGACGTGCGCACCGAAGCGGAATGGATGTTCGTCGGCCTGCCCGACCTGAGCAGCCTCGGCCGCCGGGTGCTGACAGTCGAGTGGCAGTCCTATCCATCCATGACGGTCAATCCGAATTTCGTGCGCGAGACGACGGCGCACCTCTCCGCCCGCGGCGCGACACATGACACGCCGGTGCTGTTCCTATGCCGTTCCGGCCAGCGCTCACGGGCCGCCGCGATCGAGCTGACAAAGGCCGGCTTCAAAAAAGCCTACAACATAGCTAGCGGCTTCGAGGGCATTGCCGACGACGAGAGTCATCGCGGGCTGCGCAACGGGTGGAAGGCCGCTGGCCTGCCCTGGCGACAGACCTGACGGAACAACAACAACAGCCACGGGAGGAATGTGATGAAGACGGACGGCACGCCGCAGCGACGATGACGGGCAATGTGAATTCAGGACAACGATAAGGATGTGGGGCCGCTGGACGCCGGGAACACGGCGCCGCGCAACGGGTAAGGACGAATAATGGGACAGGTCACGAGCACAGTATCGCCGCCGGATTGGCCGAAGGTGTGGGCAGCGGCGCGCGAGAGGTTGCGCAAGGAACTGGGCGAGGCGGTGTTCGACGCCTGGATCAACCCTTTGATCCTGGTGTCGGCCGATAAGGGTGATGTCCATATCGGCGCGCCCAGGCCGTTCGCGCGCAACTGGGTCTCCAACCACTATGCGAGCCGGATCGAGCGGGCGCTGCTGGCGAGCGGCGGCGAGCCCGTCTCGCTCAATATCGTGCGTGGCGCCGCCGGCGATCGGTGCGGCGGCCGAACGCGCCAATGCATGAGACCGAGGTCAAGCCGGCGCCGGTCTCCTTCCTGCGCGGGCCCGAGGAGGAACGGCCGCAGGTGCGGCGCGCGCTTGGCAACCGGCTGTTGCATCCGGCCCAGACCTTCGAGACCTTCGTCGCGGGCCAGGCCAACGAGTTCGCCTATCGCGCGGCCCGCGCGCTCGCCGAGGCCGAGAGCTCGGACATCGGCCTGCTCTACGTCCATGGCGGCTTCGGCTACGGCAAAACCCATCTGCTCAACGCCACCGCGCTGGAGGCGAAGCAGCGCGGGCGGCGGCCGATGCTGTCTGGGCGCCGAGGATTTCATGCGCCACTTCCTGGGCGCGCTCCACCGCAAGGACACGCTGGCCTTCAAGGACGAGCTCCGCGCCGCCGATCTGCTTCTGATCGACGATCTGCAGCACATCTGCCGCAGCTCCGCGACGATCTCCGAATTCCTGCACACGGTGAACGCCTTCGCCGACCAGCGCCGCCGCGTGGTCATCGCCGCCGACCGGCCGCCCGCGGCACTGGAGAATCTGGGCGCCGACGTGCGCTCGCGGCTGTCGGGTGGGCTTGTGATCGCGCTCGGCAGGCCCGACCGCGAAACGCGGCTCGCCATCCTGCGCGCGCGCGCCGAATCCTTTGCCCGCGAGCGTCCGGAGGCCGTCCTGCCGGCCGAGGTGCTGCGAGCGGATCGCCGACATCGAGGATGCCAGCCCCCGCGAACTGATCGGCGTCCTGATCAAGCTGGCCACCTATGCCGATCTGACCAAAAAGCCGGTCACCCTCGATATCGCCGAGGAGACGGTCGGCCAGCGCGGGCTGATCGTGCACAAGACGTCGATCGAGGACATCCAGCGCAAGACCGCCGAGTTCTACAAGCTTGAGATGCGCGACTTCCATTCGCCCCAGCGCACGCGCCGCGTCGCCCGGCCGCGCCAGGTGGCGATGTATCTGGCCCGCGAGCTGACCATGCGTTCGCTGCCCGAGATTGGGAGGCGCTTCGGCGGCCGCGACCACACCACCGTGCTCCATGCCTGCCGGCGGGTGGCGGCGCTGTGCGACGAGGATCCCCTGTTCAAGCAGGAGGTGGACTTTCTGAAGCAGGTGCTTTCGCGCCGCGGCGAGCTGTAAATCAGCCGTCCGGCGCCTTTGGTGGGGGCCAAACGGAGCGCGTGCGGGGCCGCCCGCGGCGCTCCGTTTTTGGTCGAAAAGCTGGCCCCGAAAGGGCTCCCGAAAGCTCCGAAACGCTAGGCGGGGCTGAGCACACTTGATATACTCGTCTGCTTCGAGTTCCGTCCTCTCGGAACTCAGGCAAATCAAGGGTTTTCCGGCCGTTTTGCGTGGCTCCGAGCCGCCCGGCCGCCAACGGCAATCGAGAAGCGACGGGACCGAGCGCAAGGCCATGAAAATCAATGTCGAACGCGGCGCCTTTCTGAAGGCGCTCTGCCACGTCCAAAGCGTCGTCGAACGCCGGAACACGATCCCGATCCTGTCCAATGTGATGATCGAGGCGGCCAAGGGCCGGCTCAAGCTGACGGCCACCGATCTCGATATCGAGGTGGTCGAATCCCTGCCCGCCGACGTATTGCGCAACGGCGCGGCCACCGCGCCCGCCCACATGCTCTACGACATCGTGCGCAAGCTGCCGGAAGGCGCGCAGGTGCAGGCCGAACTGCTCAGCTCCGAAGGCGGACGGCTCGCGGTCTCGGCCGGCAGCGTGCGCTTCGAGCTCGCCTGCCTGCCGAAGGAAGATTTCCCGCAGATGACGGCGGGCGCCCTGCCCCACCGTTTCCGGCTCGCCGCCGACGATCTCAAGCGCCTGATCGACAAGACGCGGTTCGCGATTTCGACCGAGGAGACCCGCTTCTATCTGAACGGCATCTATCTGCACGCGGCCAAGGACGGAAAGACGCCCACGATGCGCGCGGCCGCGACCGACGGGCACCGGCTCGCGCGCTACGAGCTCGACCTGCCCGACGGCGCCGCCGACATGCCGGGCGTGATCGTGCCGCGCAAGACGGTGACCGAATTGCGCCGCCTGCTCGACGACGCCGAAGGCGCCATCGACATCTCGCTGTCCGACACCAAGGTCCAGTTCTCGACCGACGGCGTCGAGCTGACCTCCAAGCTGATCGACGGCACGTTTCCCGACTATCAGCGCGTCATCCCGGCCGGCAACGACAAGGTGCTGGTGCTGGATGCCAAGGAATTCGCCCACGCCGTCGACCGCGTCTCGACCATCTCGGCCGACAAGACCCGCGCGGTGAAGCTCAATCTGGCGCAGGACCGGGTGACGCTGTCCGTGGTCAATCCCGAATCCGGCACCGCGACCGAGGAATCTGGGCGCGACCTACAACGCCGCCCCCATCGAGATCGGCTTCAATGCGCGCTATCTGCTCGACATCACCGGCCAGATCGAGGGCAAGGAGGTGCGCTTCCTGCTGTCCGACGCCGGATCGCCGACGATCATCGAAGACACGGACGACCGCGCACGCTCTATGTCCTCATGCCCATGCGGGTATGACCCGATTGGCGAACGCGATTGACACCATGGCGATTGCTTCCTCCGCGCCGGAAGGCCAGCGCGATGCCGATTCCTCGGCGCGGCTCGCGGTGACGCGGCTGGTGCTGGCCAATTTCCGTTCCTATGCCCACGCCGAGCTCGTCATCGACGAACGGCCGGTGGTGCTGGCGGGCGCCAACGGCGCGGGCAAGACCAATCTGCTCGATGCGCTCTCGCTGCTCACGCCGGGCCGCGGCCTGCGCGGCGCCAAGCTGAGCGAGCACATCCGCAAAGGCCCTGCCGCACCGGGCGAGGCGCTGTGGGCGGTAGCGGCGACGGTGGCGCGCGGCGACGAGAGCCATGACATCGGCACCGGGCTGACGCTCGCGGCCGGCGGCGGCGAGCGCCGCCAGGTCCGGCTCAACGGCGCGCCGGCGCAAGGCTCGGCCGATCTGGGCGAGATCGTGCAGATGGCGTGGCTGACGCCCGCCATGGACCGGCTCTTCATCGAGGGCGCGAGCGGACGGCGCAAATTCCTCGACCGTCTGGTGCTCGGCTTCGATCCGGCTCATGCCCGCCGCGCGGCGCGCTACGAACAGGCGATGCGCGAGCGCGCGCGGCTGTTGAAATATGGCCCGCGCGACCCGGCCTGGCTCGATGGGCTCGAAGTCGAAATGGCGGAGGCCGGGATCGCCTTGTCGCGCGCCCGTGCGGAGACGATTGAACGCCTCAATGCGCGCACTTGCGGCGCGCGGCGAGGAAGGGCATTTCCCGGCCGCGCAGCTGGCGCTCGACGGCGAGGCCGACCAACTGATCGCTGAAGACAGCGAGAGTGCCGGTCGCAGCACTCGCGCGCCCGCCTCGCGTGCGCGCGCATCGCGCGACGCCGAGAGCGGCCGCACCGACTCGGCCCGCATCGCAGCGACCTTGCCGTGCGCCATACCGCCAAACGCACCGACGCGCGCGAATGCTCGACCGGCGAGCAGAAGGCGCTTCTGATCTCCATCGTGCTTGCCGATGCGCGGGAGCTTTCGCAATGAAGGAGCGGCCGGCGCCGATCCTGCTGCTCGACGAGATCGCCGCCCATCTCGACCGTCCCGCCGCGCCGCCCTGTTCGAGGAAATCCTCGCGCTCGGCGCCCAGGCCTGGATGACCGGCACCGATCTTTCGCTGTTCGAAGACGATGGGCGGCCGCGCCCAGATCTTCGTCGTCGCCGATGGCGCTTTCTGCGGCAGTGAGCGCAGATGTCCAATCCGACACCTCTCCAGTGACTACGAATACGGCGCCGACAGCATCAAGGTGCTCAAGGGCCTCGACGCCGTGCGCAAGCGGCCGGGCATGTATATCGGCGACACCGATGACGGCTCGGGCCTGCACCACATGGTCTACGAGGTGGTCGACAACGCCATCGACGAGGCGCTGGCCGGCTATGCCGACCGCGTGCGCGTGACGCTGAACCCCGACGGCTCCTGCACCGTGCGCGACAATGGCCGCGGCATCCCCACCGACATCCACGACGGCGAAGGCGTTTCCGCCGCCGAAGTCATCATGACCCAGCTTCATGCCGGCGGAAAATTCGAGCAGAACGCCTACAAGGTCTCCGGCGGGCTGCACGGCGTCGGCGTGTCCGTCGTCAACGCGCTGTCGCGAATGGCTCGACCTGCGCATCTGGCGCGACGGCAAGGAGCATTACATGCGCTTCCGCGACGGCGAGCCGCAGGCGCCGCTGAAGGATCGTGGGCGAGGCGCACGACAAGCGCGGCACCGAAGTCACCTTCCTGCCCTCGCCCGCGCACCTTCACCAAGACCGAGTTCGATTTCGCCACGCTGGAACACCGGCTGCGCGAGCTCGCCTTCCTCAATTCCGGCGTCACGATCGTGCTGGCCGACAAGCGCGGCGTGGAGAAGAAGGAAGCCAAGCTGCATTACGAAGGCGGGCTCGAAGGCCTTCGTGCGCTATCTCGACCGCGCCAAGACCGCGCTGATCCCGGCCCCGATCATGATCGCGGCCGAGCGCGACGGCATCACGGTCGAAGCCGCGCTGACGTGGAACGATACCTATCACGAGAGCATGCTGTGCTTCACCAACAACATTCCCCAGCGCGACGGCGGCACGCATCTGGCCGGCTTCCGCGCGGCGCTGACGCGCGTGGTCGACCAAATATGCCGAGGATTCCGGCATCGCGAAGAAGGAGAAGGTCCCGCTGACCGGCGACGATTGCCGCGAAGGGCTCACCTGCGTGCTTTCGGTCAAGGTGCCCGATCCGAAATTCTCCTCGCAGACCAAGGACAAGCTCGTCTCCTCCGAAGTGCGGCCCGTGGTCGAAGGCGTGGTCGGCGACCAGCTCGGCCGCTGGTTCGAGGAGCATCCGGCCGAGGCCAAAGCCGTCGTCGGCAAGGTGGTCGAGGCCGCCGCCGCCCGCGAGGCCGCGCGCAAGGCCCGCGAACTGACGCGCCGCAAGGGCGCGCTGGACGGCGCCTCGCTGCCCGGCAAGCTCGCCGATTGCCAGGAGCGCGATCCGGCCAAATGCGAAATCTTCATCGTCGAGGGCGACAGCGCCGGCGGCAGCGCCAAGCAGGCGCGCAACCGCGCCAACCAGGCGGTGCTGCCCCTGCGCGGCAAGATCCTCAACGTCGAGCGCGCGCGCTTCGACAAGATGCTGTCGAGCGAAACCATCGCCACCCTGATCACCGCGCTCGGCACCGGCATCGGCCCGGAGGAGTTCAATCCCGACAAGCTGCGCTATCACAAGATCATCATCATGACCGACGCCGACGTCGACGGCGCCCATATCCGCACGCTGCTGCTCACCTTCTTCTACCGGCAGATGCCGGAGCTGATCGAACGCGGCCATCTCTTCATCGCCCAGCCGCCGCTCTACAAGGCCGCGCGCGGCAAGTCCGAGCGCTATCTCAAGGACGAACGCGAATTCGAGGATTATCCTGATCGCCGAAGGCATCGGCGGGCGCGAGCTTCACCTGCACACCGGCGAAGTGGTGACGGGCGCCGATCTCGACGCGCTGGTGGCGCGCGCGCGTGCCGCCAGTGCGGCGCTCGACGGCTTCCCGCGCCATTATCCGCGCTTCATGCTGGAGCAGGCGGCGATCGCCGGCGCGCTCAATCCCGACGTCGCTCAACGATCCGGCCAAGGGCAGAGGACGCGGCGGCCTATATCGCGCGCCGCCTCGACCAATTGTCCGACGAGACCGAGCGCGGCTGGCACGGCGAGCCGACGCCGGACGGCGGCCTCAAATTCTGGCGCGACGTGCGCGGCGTGCGCGAGGCGGTCGCCATCGACGGCGCGCTGATCTGTCGAGCGCCGATGCGCGCAAGCTCGACCGCATGGCGGCCGAACTGCAGGCCGCCTATCTCAAGGTCGGCACGCTCCGCGGAAGGACGAGACGCGCGAAGTGCGCTCGCCGACGCAGCTGCTCGACGCGATCTTCGACTGGGGCCGCAAGGGCATTTCGCTGCAGCGCTACAAGGGCCTGGGCGAAATGAACCCCGAGCAATTGTGGGAGACCACGCTCGACGAGAACGCGCGCACGCTGCTGCGCGTCAAGGTCGAGCATGCCGACGAGGCCGAGGAGCTGTTCGCCAAGCTGATGGGCGAAATGGTCGAGCCGCGCCGCGAATTCATCCAGGACAACGCGCTGAACGCGGCGCTGGACGTTTAGTCCATCTGCACTGCTGCGCTTTCATCGGCAGTACGCAGCGGCGAAGTCAGGCGAACGGGAGGTAATCGTGCTAAAGGCATTGACGGCGTTATTGGCTGGAGCGCTACTGACAGCCAGCGCTGCCGCGGCACAACCTTCTGCGAGCCGCATGGGCCCGGCGGGCTCGCCGTTCTGGGACGAGGTGCCAAGTACGGTAGCCGCCGGGGCAAAGCCGGGCGATATCTACTGGGTTCGAGAGCGAGACGACGAACCGCAAGGCGGTCGTGGCTGGAATGTCGTCTACGTGTCGGCTGCTCCACAAGGTGGGCTCACCTATGTCTCGGGTGAGATTTACGTTCCTGTCGCCACTTCTACCAAGCCGCAGGATCTCCTGATTTGGGCTCACCCCACGGCTGGTTCCGAGGATACCTGCGCGCCGTCTCGCCGTCCGCGGATTGGCATAAACGGCCGCGAGCGCACGCCGCTGCTATCCGAGCTTTTGGCTCGGGGCTACGTAGTGGCGATGAGCGATTATCAGGGCCTCGGCACTCCAGGAGCCACCGCTTATGGAAACGCGGAAATGGAGGCTAAAGCGTCTCTCGACATCGCTCGCGCCGTAAGCAACTTTGGGCCCGCCAACGTGGGCACCCGCTTCGGTGTCTACGGATGGTCCCAAGGCGGACGAGCGGCGCTATGGTCCGATCACCTCGCGGCTAGCTACCTGCCGGAGATGAAACTTGTCGGCGCTTTCGCCATGGCCCCTGCGGTGCTTCGTAGCGATATCATCCGCGCCGGTTTCAGCAACCCGCACAACGCAGGCTACATCATCGAGTCGTTGGCGGGCCTCAGCGTCGGGCATCCGGAGCTGCGCCTTCGGGACATCCTGACGTCCAAGGGCCTCGAGCTCCTCGCCACCATGGCCGCCGGTTGCCACGATGCCTGGATGGCGGCCTCGACGGCAAACGAACCGATCGGCCGGCCGGAGGCCTTGGTCGACGGCAATCCCTGGTGGACCTGGATCAAGAAGCAGGACGAGTTCCTGCCCCTCTCCGCGCCGGTGGCGATCTACCAGGGCGACGCCGACAAGGACGTCGACGTGGATTGGACGAGACGGGTGCGCGATATGATTTGCGCGACCGGCATGGCCATCGAGTATCGCGAGACCTCCGGAGTCGATCACGGCGGCATTGTTCCCATCGGCGTGGCACATTTGATCGACTGGTTCGGCGCGCGCTTTAACGGAATGGCCCCATCCAGTGACTGTTCGTCCCCTTAGGGAGCGACGAAGCCTAAGGTCGCCATCATCAGGGGCAGGATATGCGGTCTCGCCCTGAGGCTCAACCTGCATCTGCGCGGCGCTGGACGTCTAGTTCTCCGCGCTCACCAGCCAGCAGGCGGCGGCGGGCAGCGATGCCGCGCTCGGTCTTGAATTTCACCAGCACGTCGGCGATGCGCGCGCGCACCTGATCCTTCAGCGCCTCGTCGGCGCCGGCGATGGCCCGCGCACAAGGTCCGATCTTGAGGGATTGTTCCAGCGCGGCCGGCACATCGGCGCCGAGCAACATCACCGTGTCGAGTTTTTCGATGCGGACGCCGGAAAACCCGGCATCGCCCAGGATCGCCTTCAGCCGCGCGTCGTCCGCGAACGCGAAGGGGCCGGGCGCATCGGGATCGGCTTCCTCCTGCGGCGGCAAGAGGTCCTTCACGGCGGCGAACGGCGCCGTTGCCCACAAATTCTGCGCCGGCGCGCGCCAGCACACGAAGCGCAGCCGCCCTTTGGGCTTGAGCGCATGGCGCAGATTGGCGAAGGCGGCGACGGGATCGGCGAAGAACATCACGCCGAAGCGCGAGAACACCAGATCGAATGGGGCCGTGAATTCTTGTTCGCTGGCGTCGGCCTCGACGAAGGCGATGTCTGCGCCCGCCTCTTCTGCGCGACGCTGCGCCAGATCGAGCATGGGCCGCGAGACGTCAATGGCCGTCACATGGCCCGACAGCCCGACCGCTTTCGCCAGCGCCAGCGTGGTAGCGCCGCAGCCGCAACCGACATCGAGCACGCGCTCGCCCGGCTTGGCGCCTGCCAGCGCGAGCACCGCAGCGGCGATGTCGGACATGCAGGCATCCATGCGCGTCTGCATCTCGACCCAGCGTTCGCCAACCTCTCCGTTCCAATATTCGATCTGATCCGCGTTGGCCTGGCTCATGGTTTCATTGTCCTCTTGCGCATGGCGAGCGTCCGAGGCGCAGCGCGTTCAGCTTGATGAAGCCGGCCGCATCCTTCTGGTCATAGGCGCCCTTGTCGTCCTCGAAGGTGACGAGGCTTTCCGAATAGAGCGACGCCGGCGACGACCGCCCGATGACGATGACATTGCCCTTGTAAAGCTTGAGCCTCACGGTGCCGCTGACGAATTGCTGGCTGTGATCGATGGCGGCCTGCAGCATCTCGCGCTCGGGCGCGAACCAGAAGCCGTTATAGATCAGCTCGGCATAGCGCGGCATCAGTTCGTCTTTCAGATGCGCGGCGCCGCGGTCGAGTGTGATCAATTCCATGGCGCGGTGAGCGGCCAGCAGGATGGTGCCGCCGGGCGTCTCATAAACTCCGCGCGACTTCATGCCGACAAAGCGGTTCTCGACCAGATCGATGCGGCCGATGCCGTTGGCCTTGCCGAGATCGTTCAGCTGCGCGAGCAGCGTGGCGGGCGACAGCGTCTTCGCCGTCGATCGAAACCGCATCGCCGGCCTCGAAACCCATCTCGATCATTGTGGGCTTGTCGGGCGCATCCTCGGGCGAGAGCGTGCGCTGATAGACCATCTCCTCGGCTTCGAGCGCCGGGTCTTCCAGCACCTTTCCCTCGGACGACGAATGCAGAAGATTGGCGTCGACCGAGAACGGCGCCTCGCCGCGCTTGTCCCGCGGGATCGGAATCTGATGCGCCTCGGCGAATTCGATCAGCTTCGTGCTGCTGGTCAGGTTCCATTCCCGCCACGGCGCGATCACCTTGATGTCCGGCTTCAGCGCGTAATAGCCGAGCTCGAAGCGGATCTGGTCGTTGCCCTTGCCGGTGGCGCCATGGCAGACGGCATCGGCGCCCACGGCTTCGGCGATCTCGATCTGCTTCTTGGCGATCAGCGGCCGCGCGATGGAGGTGCCGAGCAGATAGACGCCCTCATAGACCGCATTGGCCCGGAACATGGGGAAGACGTAATCGCGCACGAATTCTTCCCGCAAATCCTCAACGAAGATGTTTTGCGGCTTGATTCCAAGCAGTTCCGCCTTTTTCCGGGCGGGCCCCAGCTCCTCGCCCTGGCCCAGATCGGCGGTGAAGGTGACAACCTCCGCGCCATATGCCGTCTGCAGCCATTTCAGGATGACCGAGGTGTCCAGCCCGCCCGAATAGGCCAAAACCACCTTTTTCACGCGATTTTTCGACACGGTTGCACTCCCGGCTTCGGGCCGGGACTATAGGCAAGGTGCGGGCGCGGGCAAGCGGCCCGGGAAAGGAGCCCCGTGAATCTGCGCGTCGACGCCAAGCCCGCCGCCAAGGCGCGGCTCGATCCGGCGAAATTCCGCGACCCGGCCACGACCGCCAAGGGCGAGGCGCGGGCCACCGTGGCGCTCGAGCGGCTGGACACGCTGTGGTTCAACACCGGCACGCTCTGCAACATCGAATGCGGCCATTGCTACATCGAGAGCGGGCCCGAAGAACGACCGGCTCGCCTATCTGACGGCCGCCGAGGTCGAAGCCTATCTGGGCGAGATCGCGCAGCTCGGCTGGGCCACGCGCGAGATCGCGTTCACCGGCGGCGAGCCCTTCATGAACCCCGAGATCCTCGCCATGATCGAGGCGCCGCTGGCCCGCGGCTTCGAGGTGCTGGTGCTGACCAACGCCATGCGGCCGATGCGCCGCTTCGACAAGGGGCTCAAGTCGCTGGCCACCCGCCTCGGCGCCAAGCTGACGCTGCGCGTCAGCCTCGATCATTATTCGGCGGCCGTGCATGATGGCGAACGCGGGGCCGGCACCTATGCCAAGACCGTGGCCGGGATCGACTGGCTGGCGAAACACGGCATCCGCACCACGCTGGCCGCCCGGCATTTCACTAATGAAAGCGAAGAGGATTTGCGTGCCGGTTTTGCGAAGCTGATCGCCGCGCACAAATGGAAGATCAACGCGAACGATCCCGGCCAACTCGTGATCTTCCCGGAGATGGACGCCGATGCCGATGTGCCCGAGATCACCACCGCCTGCTGGGGCATCCTTGGCGTCTCGCCCGCGGACGTGATGTGTGCGTCGAGCCGCATGGTGGTGAAGCGCAAGGGCGCGGCGCGCCCGGTTGTTCTCTCCTGCACGCTCTTGCCCTATGACGAACAGTTCGAGCTCGGCGCCACGCTGGCCGAGGCCAACCGGCCGGTGCCGCTCAACCATCCCCATTGCGCGAATTTCTGCGTGCTGGGTGGGGCGAGCTGCAGCGCAAAGGGCTAACGCGGCCGGTCCAAAATCCATCCTAGCTCCGCCAAGAATCCGCTTGCCCTTTTCCGGGGCGCAAGGAAAATTGGCTCAACGCTAGTTTGGGGGTGGGGGTGGAAGGTGACGTCGGCAAATGCCGCGCGAGGCGCGGGTCGTTGAGATTTGGCCTATTGGCCGCGGCAAGCCTGTTGGCGTTGAGCGGCCATGCCCATGCCGGCAGCGCGGCGAGCTTCGACACCCCTGAATATTATGCCTCGGGCGGACTGGCCCAGATCCATGCCGATCAGGCCTATGCGCTGGGCTACACCGGCGCCGGCACCACCATCGCCATCTTCGACACCGGGATCAATCCGGCGCATCCCGAGTTCGCCGGCAAGACAATCACCGGCTACGACTACGCCTTCAATACCTCCAACCTGTCCGACCTCAACGGCCACGGCACCTTCGATGCCGGGCTGGCCGCCGCCGACCGCAACGGCACCGGCATGCAGGGTGTCGCCTACAACGCGAACCTGATGGCGTTCGACATCCTCATCGGCGCAGACGTCATCAACGTGAACGACCGGATGTTCGCCGGCGTCCAGCAGATGATCGCGAACAATGTCAGGATCGCCAGCAACAGCTGGGTTACATTCTTTTTCCCCCTTTCTCCCGATCAGATGGCCAGCCTGCATTCCAATTTCACAGATGCCGAAAACCATGGCGTAATTTTCGTCTTCGCTGCCGGCAATTTTTCCGACACCAAGCCTTGGGACCCCGCGGATACGCCGGAATATTTCCCGGACCTCCAAAAGCAATTCATCGCCGTCACCGCGGTCGATCAGAACAACAAGATCGCGAGCTTCTCCAATCAATGCGGCCAGGACGCGGCCTGGTGCATCTCCGCCCCTGGCGTGAACGCCTATTCGACATCGAACGGCGGCGGCTACGCCATCTCGAGCGGCACCTCCATGGCCACGCCGCTGGTCTCGGGCACGCTGGCGCTGGTCGAGCAGGCATTCCCCTACATGACCTCCGAGCAGATGGTGCAGACGGTTCTGACGACCGCAACGCCGATCGGCCCGGCCTACATTTACGGGCACGGGCTCCTGAACGCCGGGGCCGCCGTGCGCGGGCCCGGCAGCTTCGACATGGACTGGGCGGTCGATACCGCCGGCTACAATTCGATCTGGTCCAACAACATTTCCGGCACCGGCGGGCTGACGAAATCCGGCGCCGGAATGCTCGTGCTCAATGGCCATGACGGCTATTCTGGCGCCACCATCGTGAATGGCGGCACGCTTGAGATCGGCGATGCCGCGCATAGGGGCGCCAGCATCGCCAGCAACGTCACGGTCAATGGCGGCGGCAATCTGAGCGGCCACGGAACGATCCACGGCGGCGTGACGAACAACGGCGCGGTCACCCCTGGTGGCTCCATAGGCACCTTGTCGGTCTACGGAAATTACACCCAGGGCTCGACGGGCACGTTGAGCCTCGATGTCGGTCCGAATGCGGTCTCGCAGCTTCTGGTCCTTGGCACCGCGAATCTGGACGGTCGGCTCGACCTCAACTATCTGCCCGGCGATTACATGCCGACCGTGCGGACATTGCTGCTGACGGTCGGCGGCATCTCCGGAAACTTTGCGTCCGTGACGAGCACGGGCGCGCCCGACATGCTCCAGTTCGTCAGCTATCTCCCAACGGCCGTCGATCTCACGCTTCAGCCGGCGAGCGATGTGGTCGTGACCTCGCTTTCGACCGCCGCAATCGAAAGCGCCCATCGCGCCACCGGCGAGGTGCTGTCGCATGCCGGGCTTGACCGCAGCGGCGCCGAAACGCGCAGCGGCGTTTGGCTGGATGCACAAGGCCAATTTGACCAGTATCGCACGAGCGTCCCCGGCCAGGAATTCAGCACCGATAGCCCATCACTGCTTGCCGGTATCGACCACAGCTACGATTCCGGGCTTCGGGTCGGCGCGGCCGGCGGCTATTCGCATATCAATCTCCAACAGAGCGCCGCGCAGGCAAGCGGGGCGGCGGACCAGTACCAGGCCTCGCTGTATGGCGGTTTCAAGTCCGAGGGGATGATGTTCTCTGGGTCGGCCGGATACACCTGGGCGCACTTTCACGCACACCGCGGGTTCTCGTCGACCTTGGGCCCGCAGACGGCGAGCGCGAGCTTCGATGGCCGGATCATGTCGGCTGCGGTGCAAGCGGAAAAGCGCCTGTCGCTCGGGGCCCTGTCGCTCACGCCGCGCGCCGGACTGGACTATGCCCATCTGGATCGCGACGGCACGGCCGAAAGCGGTTCGCCGGCATTCGATCTGAGCTATGCTTCCGGCAGGGCGGAATCCCTGCGCCCGTTCGCAGGGCTGGAACTTTCGGCCACATACCGGACGGACGGCGGCGCCGAAGTGATGCCGGCCATGCGGATCGGCTACAGCCACGAAGTGCTTTCGATCAGCCGCGGCGTGGTCGCAAGCCTGCAGCGCGGCAGCAACGCGCTCGAATCTTTCGGACTGTCGCCCTCGCGCGATCTGCTGACGGTCGGCGGCAGGATCGAGGTGCAGGTCGAAAGCCAGATCTATTTGCATGCCGAGGCCAGCGCGTCGGCCCCCACCGGAAACCACATGAGCCAGACCGTGTCGGCGGCTGTGGAATACCGGTTCTAGGCTATCGCTTTCCCCTACCCCGGCATCTTCGCAAGCTTCGCCGATTCCACCGCCGCCAGCCGATCCTTGGCGCGCAGCTTGACGCTTTCGCTCTTGAGCTGGCCGCAGGCGGCCATGATGTCGCGGCCGCGCGGCGTGCGCACAGGGCTGGCATAGCCCGCGCGATTGACGATCTCGGCAAATTTCTCGATCTGCTCCCAGTCCGCGCATTCGTACGGCGCGCCGGGCCACGGATTGAACGGGATCAGATTGATCTTGGCCGGAATGCCCTTGATCAGGCGCACCAGCTCGCGCGCCTCGGCCAGGCTGTCGTTGACGCCCTTCAGCATCACATATTCGAAGGTGATGCGCCGAGCGTTCGACAGGCCCGGATAGGCGCGGCAGGCGTCGAGCAATTCGGCAAGCGGATATTTCCTGTTGAGCGGCACCAGCACATCGCGGATGTCGTCGCGCACCGCATGGAGCGAGATCGCCAGCGCCGAGCCGATCTCCGCGCCGGCACGCGCGATCATCGGCACCACGCCCGCCGTCGACAGCGTGATGCGCCGCTTGGACAGCGCCAGCCCGTCGGCGTCGGCGGCGATCAGTAGCGCGGTCTTGACGTTCTCGAAATTGTAGAGCGGCTCGCCCATGCCCATCATCACCACATTGGTGATGCGGCGGCTCTCGCCGGTGGAGGGCCAGTCGTTCGACGCATCGCGCGCGATCACGATCTGGCCGACGATCTCGCCCGGCGTCAGGTTGCGCACCAAGGCTTGCGTGCCGGTGTGGCAGAAGCGGCAATTGAGCGTGCAGCCAACCTGGGACGAGACGCACAGCGTGCCGCGGCCCGCCTCGGGAATGTAGACGGTCTCGAATTCCTGCCCGCCCGAACTGCAGCAGCCATTTGCGGGTGCCGTCCTGCGAGATCTGTTCGCTCACGATCTGCGGCCGCGCCAGCGTGAAGTGCTCGGCCATTTCGCTCCGGAAGTCCTTGGCCAGATTGGTCATCGCCGCGAAATCGCGGGCGCCGTGAACGTAGACCCAGTTCCAGAGCTGGCGGGCGCGCATGGGCGCGGCCTTCTGGGCCACGCCGGCATCGGCGAGCGCGGTCTTCAGGGCCTCGAAATCCAGGCCGATGAGGGAGATTCGATCGGGCATGCAGACCAGTTTACAGAAGCGAATAGCGAATAGCGAATAGCGAATAGCGAGCCCGACCTTCCTATTCGCTACTCCCTACTCACTATTCGCGTCCCTCACATCCCGCAGGCCGAATGGATCTTGTCGAGGGCGTTCGAGATGCCGGAAAGCGAATAGACGTCCTTGGTGAGCGTGCCTCGCGAGGAGGTGCCGGTGACGATCATCTGGGCGCCGCGGCGCATGGCATCGACCAGCCTGGGCTCATCCGCCTTGGCCTCGACCCAGGCATTGCCGTCGCCTCCGCCTTCGTTCTTGGTGAACAACGTGAACTTGTCGGACCCGACCTGCACGGTCGCCTTGCTGCTGTCCTTGTAGGGATAGCCGGGAACGACCTCGACTTCCGCCTTGGCCTTTCGCCCCGGCCAATCGCTGACCAGGAAGAACACTGGATCGCGCGTCACATTGCTCGGCGACATCGATTTGGGTTGCGACAGCGCATAGCAGGTCTTGGAATCGCCGGACCCTGTCGTATAGGCCGACCAGTCCTTGTAGGCGCCGAGCAGGGTCGGGCTGTCCGCGGCCGCAGCCGTGCCTGAAACAAAACCGGCGGCAATGAGCACGGCTACGCCAGCAACGCCGGCCAATCGGAAACGGAATACGAATCATCTGTCTTCAACCCTCGGCAAGCGTGAGATTTGCGGTCATTGCCGGGCCAAATATCCGTTCGCGAGAACCGCCATATCCGGCCATGGTGCGACGCGTGGCCCAGATCTGTCAGGCGAATTCAGGCGCCGGTGTGGTCGCGGAACGGATCGAAGCATAGAGATTCGCGCCCGCCGGGTCCATGCGCGCGGGCCAAAAATTCACGCGGCGGTTCCACCATCACTCCCTGAGGCCGTAGCCCACCGAATAAAGCCGCCACACCGTGACGCCCAGCACCGCGGCCAGCGCCAGCGTCACCGCCGCGCCCAGCCCTTCCGGCGCCTCGGTGAAGCCGATCATCGAATGCCTGCAGTCCGTTGATGAAATAGAAGAAGGGATTGGCCCAGGCCATCCAGCGCAGCCATGGCGGCAGCATCGCCACCGTGTTGAAGACCCCACCCACGAAGGAAAGCGGCGTGATGAAGAAGATATTGAGGATTGTGAGCTGCTCGAAATTGTTGGCCCACAGCCCCACGATCTGGCCGCAGCAGTCCGAACACGATCGAAACCACCAGAATCCAGAACACGAACTCGAAGATGCCGCTGACACCAGCCGCCCCGAAGAGGGCGGCAATGATGAGAATGCCGACCGCGGTGACCAGCGAGCGCAGCACCACCACGGCGATGACGCCGGCGATCATCTCGGCATAGGACGAGCGGCGAGACCAGCGTCTCCTCGACATAGCGCATGAAGCGCGCGAAATAGATCTGGGACGAGGACTGCAGGAACGCGGCGTTGACCACGTTCAGCATGACGATGCCCGGCAGCACGAATTCGAGATAGCTGTGGCCGGCGATGAGCGAAATGCGCCCGCCCACGACATAGCCGAAGATGAAGATGAATAGCAGCGCCGAAATCCACGGCGCCACGAACGCCTGGATGGGCACGCGCATCAGCCGCGACATCTCGCGGCGGATGATCGTGAAAAGGCCGATCCAGTTGATGGTCATCGCGCTCACTCCCCGGCTGCGGCAATGTGCTCGGGCGCGCGCCCGTGGCGTGAGATAGGCCGCCTCCACGCCGCCCATCTCGCCGATGAACTCGCGCTTTGTCCGCATGGCGCACGATGCGGCCGTGATTGATGATGGCGATGGTGCGGCACAGCCGCTCGATCTCTTCGAGATAATGCGAGGTGAGCAGGATGGTCTTGCCCTCCTTGTTCAGCTCCTGAAGATAGCGCCACAGATCGAGCCGCAGCTCGACATCGACACCCGCCGTCGGCTCGTCGAGGATGAGCAGGTCGGGATCGTGCATCAGCGCGCGGGCCAGGATCATGCGCCGCTTGAGCCCTCCCGAAAGCTGGCGGAACGTTTTCTTGGCGTGTGGCACCAGATCGAATTTCTCGATCAGCATCTCCGTGCGCGCTTGCGCTGCAGCGCGCGCGGCATGCCGAAATAGCCGCCAACCCAGTCGAGGATCTGGCGTCACGGTGGCGAAGGTATCGACATTGAATTCCTGCGGCGAAAGCCCGATCAGCCGGCGCGCCTCGCGATAATCCTTCACCGCGTCGACGCCGAATATCTTGATGGTGCCGGAGGTCGGCGTGGCGATGCCGGTGACGCAATGGATGGTGGTCGATTTGCCGGCGCCGTTGGGGCCCAGAAAGCCGAAGAAATCGCCGGGCGCGATGTCGAGCGACAGATCGTCCACCGCGACCTTGCCGTCGCGATAGACCTTGCGCAGATGGGAGATGGAAAGTGCCGATTCCATATGGATGTTGCCGAGGATTTGAGAAAACGGGCGCCACTATACATATCGGCGCCGTCCGCGAAAGCGCGGGTGGCTAAGCGTCGCGCGCGTTCCGCGCCAGCGGCGCGCCCCATTGGTGCGGCGGCGGAATGTTGTCGGCGGTCCCGCCGGGCCGCACCGGCCGCGCCGGATAGCCGCCCGAGGCTCAGAAGCCGGTCATAGAGCACGATGGCCCCGGCCATGCCGACATTGATCGAGAATTTGGTCGGGAATCTTCACCACGAAATCGCAGGCCTGAAGGATCGGCTCGGACAGCGACATGCGCTCGGCCCCGAACAGATAGGCCGCGCGCAAGGGATGGCGGAAGCGCGGCAGCTCGATCGCCTCGTCGGTGATCTCCACGCCCACCATGCGGCAGCCCACGGGCAGGCGCAGTTCGCGCCGCCTCGCCATAGCGATAGACCGGCATGTGGCCGGCCGCATGCGAGGTGTCGGCGTGCTCGACGTCGCGGGTCTTGACCTGGGCGTTGATGGTGAAGAAGAAACTTGCGCCGAAGGCATGGGCGATGCGCTGGAGATTGCCCAGATTCAACGGCTTGGACACCCCGTCGACGCCAACAGCAAAATATCCCCGCATTCCTTATTCCCTTGTCATCACGGCCAGTGAGCCGGCTTCTGGCGGGCGAGCGCGAGCCTGGCCCCAACGTGACATTCCGCCATGGCTCCGAGTCGGACGCTACCGCGTCCGTCCGCGATGACAATGCTATAAAGCGCAATGGCCAATCCCGTCCTTGTCGAGGTGACGCGTGGCGAGCTGGTGGAGAGCTTCCATCGCGGCGCCGTCGCGATTGCCGATGGCTCCGGCGCATTGGTGGCGGCGCTGGGCGATGTCGAGCGGATCATCTATCCCCGCTCGGCGCTGAAGCCGATCCAGGCGATGCCGCTGGTGGAATCCGGGGCGGCCGATGCCTTCGGTCTCAGCGAGGAAGAGATCGCGCTCGCCTGCGCCTCCCATTCCGGCGAGCCCATGCACACGAGCCGCGTTGCCGCCTGGCTCGAACGCATCGGTTGATCGCAGGCGGATCTCGTCTGCGGCCCGCAGGCCCCGCGCTACGAACCGGTGCGGCGCGAGATGGTGCGGCGCGGCGCAGCAGCCGGGCGCCATCCACAACAATTGCTCGGGCAAGCATACGGGTTTCCTCACGCTGGCCCGGCATCTGGGCGCGCCCATCAAAGGTTACGAAGGCCACGACCACCCGGTGCAGAAGCTGGTGGCCGAGACGCTGGCCGGGCTCGCCGGCATCGGCGCGGACATGCCATGGGGCGTCGACGGCTGCGCGGTGCCCAATTTCGCGCTGCCACTGTCGGCTTTCGCGCGAGCGCTGGCGAAGCTCGCCGATCCGGCCGGGCTGGCGCCGGCGCGCGCCTTGGCCGCGAAACGGATCGTCGCCGCCATGACCGCCCATCCAGAACTTGTCTCCGGCACGGGGCGGGCCTGCGCCATCCTGATGGGCGCGAGCGGCGGCCGCGCCGCCGTCAAGACCGGGGCCGAAGGCGTCTATGCCGGCATCGTTCCCGGGGCCGGCCTGGGCATCGCGCTCAAGATCGACGATGGTGCCTCGCGCGCCTCGGAGACGGCGATCGCTGCGGTGCTGGACAGGCTGGGTCTTCTTCACGGCGAAGCCGGCGCGGCGGCGCTCGTGCGCGCGCCGGTTACCAACACGCGCAATGCCATTGTCGGCGAACGCCGCCCGGCCGCGGCGTTGGCCGGCCTCGCGCTCACCGGACGTGGCTAGATGTCCGACTCACTTGCTCACTTGCTGTCTTTCTTCGCGGCGGCGTCCTTGTCGGCCTTTTCCATCTGCGGCGTGTAGGCCGCGACCTTGGCGATCGAGCACCGCATCGTCATGCCGGTGTCGTGGAAGAAGATGTCGTCTCCCGGCGACACGCAGGACAGCTCGGAGCCGCCGAACGAGCGCACTCCGATCCCGAGCTTGAACCGCAATCCGGGACATATGCCGACCAGATCGACCTTGAATTTTTGCTGGCGGTTGTTGCGGATAATCAGCGTGCGGTCGTTGACCGGCTGCCAGCCATAGATTTCGCCGATCCTGACGCAGGCCTGCCGCTGCGGGTTGTTCAAATTCCACTGTTCCTGATCCTGGCTTTGGCCCTGCGCGGAGGCTGGGCCCGCCACAAACGCGGACGCGGCTGCGGCCAGAAATAGGATCGTTTTCATGCGTCTGTCCTTTCGGAAACGACGCCCCTCATCCACCAATTATACCTGCTTGGCGGGGCGCGGTTCCCTCAATTTTCTGTAATCGCCCCGATTCCGGCCGAGAGGTGACGGCGGAGAACAGCCCGGATATCGTAAGCGAACGCCGGAATCGGGGACATGGGCCATGACGGAGCATCGCCACCAGACCCAGACCTGCGCGGTCTGCGGCAATATCAAGCCCGCCCGCCAGATGCTGCCGGCGAGCGTCATCCGCCCGGCCTTGTCCGACATGATCCAGCAGCGGACGCCGGCGTGGTCGCCCGACAGCACGATTTGCCTGTCCTGCCTCAACCGCTTTCGCACCGAATTCGTCCGCAACGAGATGGAGAAGGAGCGCGGCGAGTTGTCGGCGCTCGAACAGGAGGTTCTGGAAAGCATCCACGACAACGAACTCGTCGCCGACAATCTCAACAAGCAATTCGACCGCCAGCTCACAATCGGCGAGCGTATTTCCGACAAGGTGGCCGAGTTCGGCGGCAGTTGGAAATTCATCATCCTGTTTTTCTGCGTGATGGGGGTGTGGATCGTCGCCAACAGCATCTATTTCCTGTGGCATCCGTGGGACCCCTACCCCTTCATCCTGTTCAACTTGATCCTGTCGATGCTGGCGGCCATCCAGGCGCCCATCATCATGATGAGTCAGAACCGCCAGGAAGACCGCGACCGGTTGCGCGCCGAGAACGACTACAAGGTCAACCTCAAGGCCGAGATCGAAATCCGCGCGCTCTCCGAGAAGATGGACCAGCTCCTGCACAACCAATGGGTGCGGCTGCTCGAAATCCAGCAGATCCAGATGGAGATGCTGGAAGACCTGACGGGGCGGGAGGGGGGAGGAGGGCAATAGGATATGTCCATTCTGGGCTGGATCGTTTTCGGGCTGATTGCGGGCTGGATCGCCTCGAAGATCATCAACCGGCGCGGCGAAGGCTGCTTCCTCAACGTCGCGCTCGGCATCGCCGGCGCGGTGGTGGGCGGAGCGCTGTTCTCGCTCGCTCGGCGAGCACATCTTCTGGCAGTTCAGCCTGAAATCGATGTTCGTGGCTGTGCTGGGCGCAGTGATCGTGCTGGTCCTGTACCACGCGGTGACCGGGCGGCGGACGCTACGCTGAGATTGCATCTCATACGCAGAAATTCCTTAGGATATACGATAATTTAATTGCCGCCAAATCGGCAAATAAGCGAGATTCCGGCCAACCGCGACCGGCAATTCCGAGGGGGAAATCCGACATGGCCATTGCCCGCAAGTTTCCGACCTGCTGGCGCGGAGCGCTTGCCGCGTTCGCGCTCCTGTGGCCCGTCGCTGCCGCTGCGCAGACCGACGAAATTCAGGTCTATGACGCCTCGATCGCCCCGGTCGGCGTGTTCAATCTGACGCTGCACAACAACTACATCGCCGAACGGATCGAAGACGCCCGAATTTCCCGGTGCGCTCGTCGCCAACCACACCTGGAGCGGCGTGCCCGAATGGGCCTATGGCGTCATGCCCTGGTTCGAAGCCGGCCTCTATATGCCGCTCTACAGCGTCTCCAGCAACCAGGGCGCCGGTGACTCAACGGCTTCAAGCTGCGCGCCCTGTTCGTCGTGCCCCATGCGGACGACCGGACCTTCTTCTACGGCATGAATTTCGAATTCAGCTACAATTCCAAGCATTGGGATACCAAGCGCTTCACATCCGAAATCCGCCCCATCATCGGATTGCATCTGGGCGCGGTCGATATCGTCTTCAATCCGATCCTCGACAATTCCTATATCGGCTTTTCCCATCTCGATTTCGCGCCTTCGACGCGGCTGGCTCTCAACCTTTCGCCCCATTGGGCGATCGCCGCCGAGGAATATGACGATTTCGGCCAGATCCGGCATTTCAATCCGTCGAACCAGCAATGGCATCAGGCCTTCGCGGTGTTCGACTACAGCGGCTCCTTCGACCTGGAGGCCGGCGTCGGCTTCGGGCTGAACAGCGCCACCGACAAGCTGACCTTCAAGCTGATCCTCTCCAGGGACCTGAACTGAGGCAGCGGCCGGCCCCGCCTTCTCCATCCTGTTGTTCCGTGCCGCCGGCGCGCGTAACCTCGCGCGTCCATTGGGGGACGGATTTCTCGGGGAGGCGATGATGAGGTTGCTCGACAAGACAGTTTTCGCGGCGCTGGCGATGGCTCTGGCGTTCTCGCTTCCCGCCGCCGCCCAGCCGGCGCAGGTCGCGGCCCAGCCGGGCCTGCCGCTGCCGAGCGCGGGCATGGCCAAGGACGTGCCCGGCGCCAAGGAGCTGCCCGACCCGAACCTCATGTACAAGATCGTGTTCAACGATCCCACAGCCACCAAGAAACCCGGCACCGTCAATCAGGGGCTTCTGGCCATCGGCCACCTTTACAACACGCTGGTCCATTACGGCGTGCCGGCCGACCATATCGACTTCGCGGTGGTCCTGCACCGCGGCACGACCAATTCCATCCTGAAGGACGAATTCTACAAGCCGCGCCATAACGGCGCCGACAATCCCGACCTGGCGATGATCAAGGAGATGACCAAGGTCGGCATCAAATTCCATGTCTGCGGGCAGGCGGTGCTGGCGGCCAAGATCGATCCCAAATGGATCACGCCCGAGGTCGAGCTCGATCTGTGGGCCCTGACCACGCTGACCAACTTCCGCCTGCGCGGCTATATCGAGCAGAATGTGTGAGGGATTTGAACCCGGAATCTCCCATCTTCTCTTAGCATTGAAGTCTTCGGCCATCTGGGCATTATTTGCCGTGGCGGCCGAGATGTGCCGGTGATCGCGCACGGGGGCCATGGTGGGTTCATTCGTGTTTAACCGCAGAACGATGCTGGCCGGGCTGGCTAGCCTGGCCGCGGCCGGACCCGCACGCGCCGACAACTCGACTTCGCCCATCGCCCACGGCGTGCTCAAGAACAACAAGATCGCCAAGAAATTCGAGAGAGCCGCCTCGGAATTGCCGGATGTGGAAATCGAGGGCCCGGACGGATTCCACAACATCCGCGATTACATCAAGGGAAAAGGCACGGTGCTGATGCCGATCTGGGCGGAATGGTGCACGCCCTGCCTCGAAGAGATTGCGGATTTCGCCTCGCTGCAGCGCGAATTCGGCGGCCCGGCGTTCTCGATTCGTTCCCGTCTTGTCGGGCACGGAGCACAGAATGACGACGGACGCCATCGCGGCAATTTTCAACAAGCTGCTGGCCAGCGTGTTCCAGCCGCTGATGGAAGCCCACTATGGCGAGCGGCTCATGGAAGCAATGGCACGTAAGGACGGCCGTCTCGCAATCCCCTGCAACGTCCTGATTGCCCCGGATGGCAAGGTGGCTGCCCGCGAAATTGGCATGGAAAAAGACCCCACCGCCAAAGAGGACGGTCGCCTCAGCTGGTGGGGCAGCGTGGCCGGACAGGAATTCGGCGCCGCCATGGCGACCGGATTTTTCAGTTAGCGCATCCGGCCCCTACTCCGCCGCGTCCTTGGGCAGATAGATTTCGCCGCCGTGGTCGCTTGAACTCCTCGGCCTTCTTCGCCATCGCGGCGCGGATTTCGGCCGTCGATAGCGTGTCGTTCTGGCCCTTGGCGGCGTCGCGCACTTCCTGCGAAATCTTCATCGAGCAGAATTTCGGCCCGCACATCGAGCAGAAATGCGCCACCTTGGCGCCATCGGCGGGCAGCGTTTCGTCGTGGAAGAGCCTGCGCCGTCTCCGGGATCGAGCGCGAGCGCGAACTGGTCGCGCCAGCGGAATTCGAAGCGCGCCTTGCTCATCGCATCGTCCCAGATGCGCGCGGCCGGATGGCCCTTCGCCAGATCGGCGGCATGGGCGGCGATGCGATAGGCGATGACGCCGTCCTTGACGTCGTCGCGGTCGGGCAGGCCCAGATGCTCCTTGGGCGTGACGTAGCAGAGCATCGCGGTGCCGAACCAGCCGATCATCGCCGCGCCGATGGCGCTGGTGATGTGGTCGTAGCCCGGCGCGACGTCGGTCGTCAGCGGGCCCAGGGTATAGAAAGGCGCCTCGTCGCAAGCCGCGAATTGGCGGTCCATGTTCTCCTTGATCTTGTGCATCGGCACATGGCCGGGGCCTTCGATCATCACCTGCACGTCGTGGCGCTGCGCGATACGGTTCAGTTCGCCCAGCGTTTCGAGCTCGGCAAATTGCGCGGCGTCGTTGGCGTCCGCCGTCGAGCCGGGGCGCAGGCCGTCGCCGAGGCTGAACGACACGTCATAGTGCCTTCAGCAGTTCGCAGATTTCCTCGAAATGCGTGTAGAGGAAATTTTCCTTGTGGTGGGCGAGGCACCATTTGGCCAGGATCGAGCCGCCGCGGCTGACGATGCCGGTGACGCGCTCGGCGGTCAGCGGGATATGCGCAAGGCGCACGCCGGCATGGACGGTGAAGTAATCGACGCCCTGCTCGCATTGCTCGATCAGCGTGTCGCGATAAATCTCCCAGGTCAGCTCCTCGGCGACGCCGCCGACCTTCTCCAGCGCCTGATAGATCGGCACCGTGCCGATGGGCACCGGGGAATTCCGCACGATCCATTCGCGGATGGTGTGGATGTGGCGGCCGGTGGAAAGGTCCATCACCGTGTCGGCGCCCCAGCGGATCGACCACACCAGCTTCTCCACCTCTTCGGCGGCGCCCGATGTGACGATGGAATTGCCGATATTGGCGTTCACTTTGGTCAGGAAGTTGCGGCCGATGATCATCGGCTCGGTTTCGGGATGGTTGATGTTGGCCGGGATGATGGCGCGGCCGCGCGCGATCTCGTCGCGGACGAATTCGGGCGTGACGTGATCTGGGATCGATGCGCCAAAGGAATTGCCGTCGGCGAGCGCCGAACGTCCTAGGTTTTCGCGCGCGGCGATAAATTTCATTTCTTCGGTAACGATGCCCTGACGCGCATAATGAAGCTGGGTGACGTTGCGGCCCGGTTTCGCGCGCAACGGCTTGCGGCCAGCGCGGTCGAATTGCGGCACCGACAGCAGCTCGCCGGGCTTCAGCCCATCATCGGCCGGCTTGCGCGCACGGCCGTCATATTCCTCGACATCGCCGCGGGCGAGGATCCAGTCGCGGCGGCGCGCCGCCAGCCCCTTCTCGATGTCGATGGTCGCGTTATCGTCCGTATACGGACCGGATGTATCGTAGAGGCGCACGGCCGGCTCGCCGCCCGCCAGCGCCACCTCGCGGAAGGGCACGCCATCCACCAGGACCTTCTGCGAGCCCGGCAAGGGCCCGCGCGTGATCGCGATGGATTTGGGATTGAGAACGGGCTTGTTCATCTGGCCTCTCCCTACGCCGGTTCTAACCGGATCAGGTTCTAAGGGACCCGCGTGATTGCGATCTCAGCTCCTGGAAGGAGCGCCCCTGGGAATGGGCGGAGTTCTGATCCGCGCCGCGCGCAAGTCAAGGCGGCGCCCGGCAATCTGCAACAATCGAACAAATCAGCTTTCCGCAAAGCGATGGAATTCGCCGATCAGCGCGGAGACGGCGGCCTTGACGATCTTCTCGCCGGCCTCGGGCGACGCCTGCGAGGGATCGGAGCCGATGCGGCCATCGGGGAAGCGGCGGCGATAATCCTCGGCATCGAAGATGGGGCCGGTGGGCGCGATCTTCGGGCTCATGGTCACGTGCTTCCGCGCCTCCGGATGCGCCAAATAGGTGACCGAGACCTCGCTCGGCGTGGCGTGGCTGCCCTCGCCCACCGGGAACAATTGCTTGCACACGCCCATCACGCCCGGCAGCTCCCACCAATTGCGCAGCATGCAGCGCAGCGGCGGCCGGTTCGACCCCGGCTCGGCGAAACTCTGGCCGTGATAGATCTCCGAGAAGGCGGCGTTGATGGTGTCGATGTTGCCGCCATGGCCGTTGAGCCAATAGAGTCGCTCGAAGCCGTGGCGCGCGAGCGAGGCCGCCCAGTCCACCATCGCCGCGATCATGGTCGTGGGCCGAAGCGAGATGGTGCCGGCGAAGCCCATGTGATGCTGGGCGATGCCGACATTGAAGGTGGGCCCGACCAGGATGCGCGCCTCCTCGCCCGCGCGTTTGGCGATGATTCGGGGCAGAGCGCGTCGGTGCCGAGCAGGCCGTTCGGCCCATGCTGCTCGGTCGAGCCGATGGGAATCACGATCGCCTTCGAACGCGCCAGATAGGCTTCGATCTCGGGCCAGGCGGAGAGATGGAGTTGCATGACGGGTGGTCGCGAATGGGTGACGCCTATCCCTCGCGCGCGTCACAGCTTTGGTCAAGCCCGCCGCCTTGAAGCCGTCGCGTCGAGCGGCCAATATCGCCCAAACAGCGCGACAAACGAGGAAATGCCGATGACCGACCTCATTCCCGTGCCCAAGGACTGGCAGACCAAGGCCTTCATCTCCAAGGAAAAATACGAGGAGATGTACGCCCGCTCGGTCTCCGACCCGGAAGGCTTCTGGCGCGAACAGGCCGCCCGCCTTAACTGGATCAAGCCCTTCACCAAGGTCAAGAACGTCTCCTGGGACCCGGACGATCTGCACATCAAATGGTTCGAGGACGGCACCCTCAACGTCACCGCCAACTGCATCGACCGCCATCTGCCGAAGCGCGCCGACCAGACCGCGATCCTGTGGGAAGGCGACGATCCGGACTCCTCGCGCGCCATCACCTATCGCGAGCTATATGAGCAGGTCTGCACGTTCGCCAATGTGCTGAAGGCCAACGGCGTCAAGCGCGGCGACCGCGTCACCATCTATCTGCCGATGATTCCCGAAGCCGCCTATGCGATGCTCGCCTGCGCACGCATCGGGGCGGTGCATTCGGTGGTGTTCGCCGGCTTTTCGCCCGACAGCCTGGCCGGCCGCATCAACGACTGCACCTCGACTTTCGTCATCACCGCCGACGAGGGCCTGCGCGGCGGCAAGCCGGTGCCGCTCAAGACCAACACCGACCTGGCGATGACCCAATGTCCGGACGTGAAGACGGTGCTGGTGGTCAAGCATACCGGCGGCAAGGTGATGATGCACCAGGGCCGCGACATCTGGTGGCACGAGGAGATGAAGAAGGTGCCGGACGAATGCGATCCGGAAGAAATGAATGCCGAGGACCCGCTATTCATTCTCTACACCTCGGGCTCGACCGGCCGGCCCAAGGGCGTGCTGCATACAAGCGGCGGCTATCTGCTCTACACCGCCTTCACGCACCAATATGTGTTCGATTACCACGACGGCGACATCTACTGGTGCACCGCCGATGTCGGCTGGGTCACGGGCCACAGCTATATCGTCTATGGCCCGCTCGCCAACGGCGCCACCACCATGATGTTCGAAGGCGTGCCGAATTATCCGACCTCGTCGCGCTTCTGGGAAATCTGCGACAAGCACAAGGTCAACATCTTCTACACCGCGCCCACCGCGATCCGCGCGCTGATGCGCGAGGGCGAGGCGCCGGTGAAGAAGGCCAAGCGCAGCTCGCTGCGCCTGCTCGGCACGGTCGGCGAGCCGATCAATCCGGAAGCGTGGCTGTGGTATTACCGCGTCGTCGGCGACAGCCGCTGCCCCGTGGTCGACACCTGGTGGCAGACCGAGACCGGCGGCATTTTGATTTCGCCGCTGCCCGGCGCCACCGATCTCAAGCCCGGCTCGGCCACCAAGCCGCTGTTCGGCGTGGTGCCGCAGCTCGTCGATGCCGACGGCAAGGTGCTGGAAGGCGCGGCCACCGGCAATCTGGTGCTGACGCAAAGCTGGCCCGGCCAGATGCGCACGGTCTATGGCGACCACCAGCGTTTCATCGACACCTATTTCAAGACCTATCGCGGCAAATATTTCACCGGCGACGGCTGCCGCCGCGACGAGGACGGCTATTACTGGATCACCGGCCGCGTCGACGACGTGATCAACGTCTCCGGCCACCGGCTGGGCACGGCGGAAGTCGAATCCGCACTGGTCGCCCACACCAAGGTCGCCGAGGCCGCCGTGGTCGGCTTCCCGCACGAGATCAAGGGCCAGGCCATCTATGCCTATGTCACGCTGACGGTCGGCGAACAGCCCTCGCCGGAACTGGCCGAAGAGCTGAAGAAATATGTGGCGATGCACCTGTCGCCGATCGCCCGGCCAGACGCCATCCAGTTCGCGCCCGGACTGCCCAAGACCCGCTCGGGCAAGATCATGCGCCGCATCCTGCGCAAGATCGCGGAAGGCGATACGAGCAACCTCGGCGACACCTCCACGCTCGCCGATCCAGGCGTGGTCGACGACCTCAAGAAGAATGCGGTGAAGACATAGCGACCGCGGTCACGCGCCGGATGCGTATTCTTCCATCGCCTTGGCCAGTTTGACGTCTTTCTCGGTCACGCCGCCGGCGTCGTGGGTGGAAAGCGTCACCTCCACCCGATTGTAGACGTTGAACCATTCGGGGTGGTGGTCCATCTTCTCGGCCAGGAGCGCTGCGCGCGTCATAAAGCCGAAGGCGGTGTTGAAGTCCTTGAACTTGAAAGTCTTGGCGATGGCGTCGCGGCCGGCCACCTCGCGCCAGCCGGGCAAATCCGCCAGCGCCTGTTTGCGGGCATTGATATCGAGCTTCGCCATTCCCATCTCCACCACTGGCCCTGCCGCCCGGAGATAGCATGCCCCATCGCCCCGTCCACCCCCAGCCCTCGCTCGACGACCTCGAAGCCATGGCGCGCGCGGCCTTCGCCGCCCTGCCCGAGGAGTTCACGACGCTGACCGGCGACGTCATGTTCGTGGTGCAGGACTTCCCCGACTCCGAAACCATCGCCGGCCTCGGCCTCAGGAGCGGCTATCAATTGCTCGGCCTGTTCCGCGGCGCCCCGCTCGCGGCCCGCATCGCCAATGCGGCCGGGCCGGAGCCCACCATGATCTTTCTCTATCGCCGCCCGATTCTGAACATGTGGGCTGGGGGCAACGACGACCTCGCCGACATCGTCCGCCACGTGCTGGTGCACGAGATCGGCCATCATTTCGGCCTCTCCGACGCCGACATGGAGGCGATCAACAACGCCCCCGATCAGGACGCGAAGGAATAGCTGCGTTCGGCGGTGTAGATGCTGCCGTTGGGCGTCAGCGTGCTGCGGAAAAGCTGGAAGGTGGCGACGTCGAAACCCGCGCTGGCGTAAAGCGCATGATGGCTCAGATACTCGATCAGCCTGGGCTTCGCCACCGCCTTCAGGCGCGCGATAGTCACATGCGGGGTGAACTTGCGCGGCTCGGGCGCCAGCCCCACGCGCTGCAGCGCGGTCTCGATCTTCTTCTGCAGATGCATCAAGGCCGGATTGGGCCGCACGCCCGCCCACAATTGCCTGGGCTCGCGACCTCCGAAGGTGCCGACGGTGTGAAGCTCGAGCAAAAAGCCGGGCGCGGCAATCGTCATCAGCGCATCGTCGATGTCGCGCGCCTTAAGGCCATCCACTTCGCCGATGAAGCGCAGCGTCAGATGCAACTGGTCGCGGTTCATCCAGCGTGCGCCCGGAATGCCGCCGTTCAGCAGCAGCAGGCTTTGCGCCACCTCGTCGGCGAGAGACAGGCCCACGAACAGACGCATCACGCCGCCTTGCCCGCGAAACGCCCCAGCGGCAGAATCCGCCTAAACGCGAAGGCCACGGCGAGATAGGCCGCAATCCCCAGCGCCGCTGCAAACCCGAAGGCTGTCAGGTCCTGCCACGTTCCGGACTGCGCCACCGCAAGCGGTCCAAGGTAACGGCCCAAAAGCGCACCGCCCGCCGCCAACGCCGCCGCCAGGGTCGTCGGCGCCAGCGCGCGCCAAAAGGCGCCATCAACGCGCAATAGGTCGCGCGTCCGCGCCAGGATCAGCAGCATCGCCACGTTCGACCACGCCCCCAGCGAGGTGCCCAGCGCGATGCCGCCGATGCCAGCGCCGAAGCCCCACACGAATACCACCTTGAAAGCAATGTTGATGACGATGGCGGCGACCGTGATGCGGGCCGGCGTCATGGTGTCGTGCCGGGCATAGAAGCTCGATTGCAGTATCCGCGTCATGGCAAACGCCGGCAGGCCCACGCCATAGGCCGCCAGCGCCACCGCCGAAAGCGCCGCCGCGTGGGCATCGAAGGCACCATGGGCGAAGATGGCGCGCATGATGGTGTTGGGGATGGCGACGAACACCGCCGCGAAGGGCAGGAGGAGAAACAGCGACAAGGCGGCGGCCTGGTTCTGCGCGGCATCGGACCCGGTGCGGTCGTTCACCGCCAGCCGCGCCGACATCTCCGGCAACAGCACCGTTCCGAGCGCGATACCCAGCACGCCCAGCGGCAGCTGATCGATGCGGTCGGCATAATAGAGCGCGGTGCGGCTGCCGGTGGGCAACAGGCTCGCGATCACAGTGTCGATGAAGGGCGCGGCCATGATGCTCGCCGTCCCGAAGGTCACCGCGCCGAAGGCGACGAAGAACTCCTTGATCCGCGGCGTCCAGCGCGGCCGCACCAGCCGCAGACGCAAGCCGGCGCGGGCGCTTGTCACCAGGATGAAAAAAAGCTGCGCCACGCCGCCGGCAAGAACGCCCCAGGCCGCCGCATAGGCCGCGTTGGGAAACCAGTGCGAGGCGATGAGCGCCGAAATCATCGCCAGATTGAGGAAGATCGGCCAGGCCGCGGCGGCGGCGAATTTCTCGATCGCGTTCAGCATCGCAGACAGCTGCACCGCGACCAGGCTCAGGATCAGGTAGGGAAAAGTGATGCGCGACAGGCTGACGGTCAGCGCGAACTGATCCGGATTGGCGGCGAAGCCCGGCGCCAGCACATGAATGAGCCACGGCATGATGACGAGCGCCGCCACCAGGATGACGAGCTGCGTCGACATCTGCCAGGAGAAGACCTGGTCGCCGAAGCGGTCGGCGGCATCGCTCTCGCCGGTGGCACGAAGGCTGGCATAGCGCGGCAAGAAGGCCGGATTGATCGTGCCTTCGCCGAAAATGGCGCGGAAATAGTTCGGAAACAGGAAGGCGACAATGAAGGCGTCCGACAGCGCGCCGCGGCCCAGGATCGCGGCCATCAGGATGTCGCGCGTGAAGCCTGTGATGCGCGAGATGAGCGTAAAGCCGCCGACCGAGAGGAGCCGCCGGAACATCAGCGCGCCGCCGCGTTCGCTCGCGCCGGAATTTCGGCCACGAGTTTCTTAACATAAGGCAGCATGCGTGCCACGATGATCTTCACGCCCGCCGGATTGGGATGCATGCCGTCGTCCTGGTTGAGCTTGGGATCGAGCGCCACGCCGTCTAGGAAGAAAGGATAAAGCAGCACGTCGTATTTCTTGGCGAGCTTCGCGTAGATCGGATCGAACTGTTTGGCGTAATCGGGCCCCAGATTGCGCGGGGCCAGCATCCCGCACAGCAGAACCGGTACATGCGCCGCCTTCAGTTTTTCCAAAATCTTCGACAGGTTGCTTTCGGTGTTGCTGGGCGGAAGCCCACGGAGCGCATCGTTGGAGCCGAGTTCGACGATAGCCGCATCGGGATGGTCGGCGAGCGACCAGTCGAGCCGCGCCAGTCCGCCCGCCGAGGTATCGCCCGAGACCCCGGCATTGATGACATCGGCATCGATGCCGGCCTGCTTCAGCCGCTCCTGCAGAACCACCGGAAATTCTGTGCCTGGCGGCAGGCCGTAGCCCTGCGTCAGGCTGGAGCCGAGCGCCAGGATCTTGATCGGCGCGGCCCGGGCGGAACCGGCGAACGCCGCCAGCGCCAGGGCCAGCGCGCCACAAACAACGACAAAGCTGTGCTTGAACAGACCCGTTCTCATGCCGTATCGCCATAGAGGCCGCTTTGTCCGCTCGCAAGCGGGCGCCGGCCGATTCGCAAGTCTACCCCGAGCTTGGCGCCACAGTGGCAGGCAGCGCACGAAAGGAAAGGCCCCGATGCACCGCCCGACCGCCGCCATCGACCTCGATGATATCCGCCTCACGCTCGAAAGCGCGGCAGGGCCGGTCAACATCCTGAACGGCATCACGCTCGCCGTAGAGGCGGGGCAGACCGTGGCACTGATCGGGCCTTCCGGCTCCGGCAAATCCTCGCTTCTGATGGTGGCCGCGGGCCTGGAGGCACCGAGCGCCGGCCGCGTGCGCATTGCCGGCACCGACTTGACCGACATGGGCGAGGACGCGCTTGCCCGCTTCCGCCGCGGCGCCGTTGGCATCGTGTTCCAGTCCTTCCATCTGATCCCCACCATGACGGCGCTGGAGAACGTCGCGGTGCCGCTCGAACTTCTGGGCGCCGCCGACGCCTTCGAGCGCGCGCGCGCCGAATTGGCCGCGGTCGGGCTTGGAGCGCGCGCGAGCCACTATCCCGGCCAGCTTTCCGGCGGCGAGCAGCAGCGCGTGGCGCTGGCCCGCGCCATCGCGCCCGAACCGAAAGTGCTGTTCGCCGACGAGCCTACCGGCAATCTCGATGGCGCCACCGGCGCCGAAGTGGCCGATCTGCTGTTCGCGCTGCATGCGAAGAAGCGCACGACGCTGTTCCTCGTCACCCATGAAGAGATGCTGGCCCGGCGTTGCGCGCGCATCCTTAGGATCAAGGACGGCGCAATTGTGGCCGACGAGACGGTGGCGCCCGCATGAATAGCTGGCCACTCGCGGTCCGGCTGGCGCGCCGCGAATTGCGCAGCGGCTTCACCGGATTTCGGATATTCTTCGCCTGTCTGGTTCTGGGCGTGGCCGCGATCGCCGGCACCGGCTCGCTGGCCCAGGCCATGCTGTCGGGCATTAACGATCAGGGCCGCGTGCTTCTCGGCGGCGACGTCTCGGTGTCGCTGGTGCATCGTCAGACCAGCGCCAAGGAACATGACTTCCTGGCCTCCTATGGCCGGGTCTCCGAAAACACGACGATGCAGGCGATGGCCTATGCCGGCCGCGGCGGGGACAATGCCGGGCGCACGCTGGTCGAACTGAAGGCCGTCGATTCCCTTTATCCGCTTTACGGTAGCGTGGGGCTTTTGCCGGCGGGCGACTTCCAAGAGGCGCTGGCGTGCCATGACGACATGTGCGGCGCCGTGGCCGAGCGGAGCCTACTCGACCGGCTGCGGCTTAAAGTCGGCGATACCATGCGCATCGGCACGCAGAGCTTCCGCATCGCCGCCGTACTCGACGACGAGCCCGATCGCATCTCCGGCGGCTTCAGCCTCGGCCCGCATGTGCTGGTGTCGGAACAGGGGCTTGAGAAGACCGGCCTCGTCATTCTCGGCAGCCTGATCGGCTACCACTATCAGGTGGCGTTCGCGCCCGGCCACAGCATCGCCGCCTTCCGGAGCGCCGCGCGCGATGATTTTCCCGATTCCGGCTGGCGCGTGCGCGATCACAACGACGCCGCACAGGGCACCAGCCGCTTTATCGAGCAGGTCTCGGAGTTCCTGACGCTGGTGGGACTGACGGCGCTGGCCGTCGGCGGCGTCGGCGCCGGCCAGGCAATTTCCGCCTTCCTCGACAGGAAGCGCACCGAGATCGCCACGCTGAAGGCGCTGGGCGCCGAGGGCGGGCTGATCTTCCGCGTCTATTTCCTGCAGGTGATGGCGATCGCTCTGGTTGCGGTCGCCGTGGGGCTGGCGCTGGGCGGCGCACTTCCGTTCCTAATCGAGCGGCTCTACGGTGCCGACATTCCGATCCCGACTCGCTTTCGGCGTCTTCGCCGCCCCGCTGTCGCTGGCTGCGATCTTCGGGCTGTTCTCGGCGGCCGCCTTCGCCATTCCCCCGCTCGCACGCACGCGCCAGATCACGCCGGCGAGCCTGTTCCGCGACATCGTCGCGCCCGCCCGCGGCCGCGGCCGCCTGCCCTATCTGGCCGCTTCCGCCGTATGCGCGGCGCTGGTGATCGGACTGGCGCTCTTGATCGCGCCAGAGCGCGGCTTCGCGCTCTGGTTCGTGGCAGGGATTGCCGGCGGACTTGTCGTGTTGCGGCTCGCCGCGTGGGGCTTGCGCGCGGTGCTGCTGCGCCTGCCGCGGCCGCATCAGCCGGGCCTCAGGCTTGCGCTCGCCAATCTGACGCGGCCGGGCGCAGCCACCACCGGCGTGGTCGTGTCATTGGGTTTGGGGCTGACGCTGCTCGCCACGGTGACGCTGCTCGATCACACGATAACGACGCGCGTCGCCGACAGCCTGCCGGCCAAGGCGCCCAGCTTCTTCTTCGTCGATATCCAGCCCGGCGAGGCGGCCGCCTTCGACCGCACCATCGCGAGCTTTCCCTCGGCCACGGATTACAAGCGCACGCCGATGATCCGTGGACGGATCACTGCGCTGAACGGCGTGCCGTCGCAGCAGGCGATCAAGACCGTGGCGCAGGACGGGCGCTGGGCACTCAATGGCGACCGCGGCATCACCTATGCGAGCGCGATCCCGAAAGACACCACCGTCACGGCCGGCAAATGGTGGCCGTCCGGCTATCGCGGGCCGACGCTCGTCTCCTTCGACGCCGAGCTGGCGAAACAGATGCACCTGAAGCTCGGCGACACCATCACAGTCAATGTGCTGGGCCGCGAGCTGACCGGCACCATCGCCAACTTCCGGCACGTCGATTTCTCGAACGGACGGCAGAATTTCGTGCTGATCCTGTCGCCCGGCATTATCGACAAGGCGCCGCATTCGTTTCTGGCCACCGTGCGGGTGCCGCCAGATCAAGAGGATGCCGTCTATCGTGCCATCACCAACAAATTCCCCAATGTCTCGACCGTGCGCGTGCGCGAAGCCATCGCCGAGGTAAGTGTGCTGCTGCAGGAACTGGCCGACGGCGTGCGCGCGGCGAGCCTGGTCACGATCCTTGCCGGGCTGCTGGTTCTGGCCGGCGCGATTTCTTCGGGCCAGCGTGCGCGGCTCTACGATTCGACGGTGCTCAAGGTGCTGGGGGCCACGCGGGCGCGCATCGCCGGCGTCTATGCCCTCGAATACGGTCTGCTCGGCGCGCTGACCGGCGTGATCGCGCTGGGCGCCGGCACGCTCGCCGCCTCCGTGATCGCGCGCCAGGTCTTCGACACGCCCTTCGTCTTCGACGCCCGCGCCACAATATTGACCGTGATCGGAGGCGGGGCGGCCACGCTTTTGTTCGGCCTCGCCGGGGCCTGGGCGGCGCTGTCGGCGAAGCCGGCGGCTCTGCTGCGCAATCCGTGAGACAAAAAGCAGCAGAGTTCCGCGATTTTCACTCTGTGCGACAGTTTCCTTAAGTTCTCGTAGGGGTTACTGCCCGCCCCTTGATCCAGCCGGACTCAGCGCCGATATTACATGCAAACCGGCCCTGCGGCCGGCGAAGGAGGATTTCCATGGCCAATGATTATGACCGGGTTCTGAGCGGCCGACCGGCAGCCCAAGCCGGCCTCTACGATGCAGGCCTGCGCACCTACATGCTGCGCGTCTACAATTACATGCTGATCGGGCTGGGGCTGACGGGCGCCACCGCCTGGGTGACGGCCAACACGTCCTTGCGCGACCTGTTCTTCCAATTCGTGCCGCAGGCCAATGCCTATGGGCTGACGATGCTGGGGATGATCGCGATCTTCGCGCCGCTGGCGCTTGTGCTACTGCTCTCCTTCCGCATCAACCGGATGAGCCTGGGCGCCGCGCAAGCCAGCTTCTGGGGCTATGCCGCGCTGATGGGCATTTCCATCGCCTCGATCCTGCTCAACTTCACCGGCGAGAGCGTGGCGCGCGTGTTCTTCATCACCGCAGGCACCTTCGGCGCCATGAGCCTTTACGGCTACACCACCAAGCGCGACCTGTCGGCCTGGGGCTCGTTCCTGTTCATGGGGCTGATCGGTATCATCATCGCCTCGGTCGTGAACATGTTCATCGCATCGTCGATGATGATGTTCGTGATCTCGGTGATCGGCGTGCTGATCTTCACGGGGCTGACGGCCTACGACACCCAGTCGATCAAGGAGAGCTATTCGGCCAATATGGACGGCACGGCCGCCGGCCGCGGCGCCGTCATCGGCGCGCTGAGGCTCTATCTGGACTTCATCAACCTGTTCATCATGCTGATGCAGCTTTTCGGCAACCGCCGCTAAGCCTCGGCACAAGACAAATGTAGGCCCCGGAGTAAAATCCGGGGCCTTTCGCTTTGAGAGCGCTACTCGGCCGCCAGCGCCTTGATCAGCTTTCTTTCGAGCACGCGCAACACCTGCGCCAGCTCGTGACCGCGCTTGAGAATCTGACCGCCGGCCGCGACCACCGAATACTGACCTTGCCTCGTCTTGAATTTCGGCCGCTTCTCGATGCGATAGAGCGGCATCTCGCTGGTGCGCCGGAACACCGAGAACACCGCGCGGTCTTCGAGGAAATCGAGCGCGTAGTCCCGCCACTCGCCGGCGATGACCATGCGGCCATAAATGTCGAGAATGCGCTTGAGCTCGCGCCGCTCGAAACGCACCTGCACTGCGGTGTGTCCGACGCCGGAAAAGCCGCTCACGTCTCCCATCCGCGCGAAAGAGCGGGGCTCCGCGCGGACAACCGTTATGGGCTCTTCGGTCATCGTTCGGTCATGATGGGCCCGGCCGCAGCAGCCCGCAACCCCTCGCCCTGCTCCCCTCCCTAGCGTTTGCGGGCCAGGAGCACCCCGTCGCCGACAGTGGTCATCGCCATGTCGACGCGGGCGTCATCGTGGATTTTCCGGTTCAGAGCGCGGATCGCGACCGTGTTCTCTGTCATATCGGCTGGGTCTGCGACCTTCCCGCTCCACAACATGTTGTCGAGCGCGATCAGACCACCCGGTCGAAGGAGCCTCAGCAGCCGTTCGTAATAGGCGTCGTAAGCCGGCTTGTCGGCATCGATGAAGGCAAAATCGAACGCCGTCTCGCCCGCAGCAATCATCCGGTCGAGCGTTTCGACGGCCCGCCCGAGGCGCAGGTCGATCTTGTCCGCGACGCCGGCCTCGGCCCAGTAACCACGAGCCAAGTCTGTGTATTCCTTGCTCACGTCCAGGGCGATGAGCTTTCCATCATCCGGCAGCGCCAGCGCCACGCTCAGCGCCGAATAGCCCGTGAAAGTACCCACCTCGATGTAGCGTTTCACGCCCATCGCTCGCACCAGCAGCGCCATGAAGGCCCCCTGTTCGGGACCGATCTGCATGTTGGATTCGGTCATGCGCGCCGTCTCGCGGCGGCAGCGGATCTGGGCGGGTGTTTCGCGGACGCCGACCTCGTCGACATAGGTTTCAAGCGCATCGGTCGCCGTCAGCATGCGGGTCATGGGTGGTCCTTTCTATCCGCGAGGTGACATTTGCGTGAGCCACGAAATGGTCATTATTGCACCATTCGCCGGCCGTTTTCGGGGCCCAGATTGGCATCGTCGGCCGGCCGCGCGGTTGCGTAAGAGAGCCGCCGGGCGTTCAAGCCCCCCAGCCCCATCCGGCAGGTTCTCGCCGGCCGGCCGACAAATCCTCCAATAAAGATACCGCTTCGATCGGCGCTCAGCGCTCCATGGCGCGCAGGTTCGCGGCCATCTGGCCGAACAGCCCGCCGATCGCGCCCATCATGACGGCGATCGCGGTCCATATGGCGATCAGCGAAGAGACGCTGTCGCCCAGCGCCGCAGACAAGCCGATGCCGATGAGGCCGCAGCCACCGCCCGCGATGGCGCCTCCGGTGGCGCCCGCGAAATAGCCGCTGCCCGCATCCATGGCGTAAAGATAACCGGTGACGGCCGAAATCATCATCCCGCCGAAGAAAAACACATGGATCGCCACCCAGGCGCTGTAATGGCCCAGGACGTACATGACGACCTGCAGCACAATGCCGACCACGGTGGCGCGCAGCAAAGCCTTGATCTCAATCACCGGGCCGTCTCCCTTGGTCCCAACGCTATGCCGGCGCGCTCTTGCGCGGGATGGCGTGAACGGCATTCTGGCTGGCTCCGCCCCCGGTGGGGAAGGGCCCGGCCGCCGGAAATCCGCCAAGCCATGACCTATCCGTAACGATTTCAACCTTGCGGGGCAAAAGGGATTTCTCTAAGTGGGCGGGGCACCGAAGGGCCGAGGCGCCGGTTACCGGCGCGCCTCCTAGCATGATCGAAATCGAAGGATTGACCAAACGTTTCGGCCCGATCACGGCCGTGGCCGGTGTCGACCTATCAGTCGGCAAAGGCGAGGTGCTCGGCTTTCTCGGGCCGAACGGCGCCGGCAAATCCACCACCATGAAGATGGTGACGGGATATCTTGCGCCCAGCGCCGGCCGCGTGCGCATCTGCGGCCACGACATCGAAACCGACACCATCGCCGCACAGCGCGAGATCGGCTACCTGCCGGAAGGCGCGCCGGCCTATGGCGACATGACACCGCGGCAGTTTCTTGCCTTCATCGCCGAGATTCGCGGATTTTCGAGGGCCGAGGCGCGGGCCCGCATCGCGGACGCCGTAACCAAGACCGAACTCGACCCGGTGCTCGAGCAGCCCGATCGAAACGCTGTCCAAGGGCTTCAAGCGCCGCGTCGGCCTGGCGCAGGCGATCCTGCACGATCCGCCGGTGCTCATCATGGACGAGCCGACCGACGGGCTCGATCCCAACCAGAAGCATGCGGTGCGCACGCTGATCCGCGCCATGGCGCCCGACAAGGCGATCATCATCTCCACCCATCTGCTCGAAGAGGTCGAGGCCATCTGCACGCGCGCCGTCATCATCGACCGTGGCCGCGTGGTCGCCGACGGCACGCCGGGGGAACTGCTTGCCCGCTCGCGCCATCACAATGCCGTGACCGTGGCGCTGCCGGCCGATCAGGCCGAAGACGCCAAAGCCAAGCTCAAATCGCTCGACAACGTCGTCAACGTCGAGCAGACGCTGAGGCCGGACGGCACGACCGAGCTGACCGCCTTTCCCAAACCCGGCACCTTGCTGATCGAGGACGTGAGCGCGCTGGTGGCGGCGCAGAAATGGGACGTCAAGGAGCTCTACGCCGAAGCCGGACGTCTCGACGAGGTGTTCCGCGCGCTCACCACCCATGACGCCGCCCGCGCCAGGGAAGGCCAGAAGAGCGAGCGCCGCCCATGAGCATGGTATGGCCGATCTTCAAGCGCGAATTCGCGGCGTATTTCGCCACGCCGCTGGCTTATGTGTTCATCGTCATCTTTCTGTTCACGATGGGCGCCTTCACCTTCTACATCGGCAATTTCTACCAGAACGGCATCGCCGACCTTTCGGTGTTCTTCAACTATCATCCGTGGCTCTATCTGTTCCTGGTGCCGGCGATCTCGATGCGGCTGTGGGCCGAGGAGCGCCGCGCCGGCACGATGGAGCTGCTGCTCACGCTGCCGGTGCCGCTGTGGGCGACGGTGGCGGGCAAATATCTGGCGGCCTGGGCGTTCACGGGCGTGGCGCTGGTCCTCACCTTCCCGATCTGGCTGACCGTCAATTATCTGGGCTCGCCCGACAACGGCGTGATCCTGGCCGGCTATGTCGGCAGCTTCCTGATGGCGGGCGGGTATCTGGCCATCGGCGCGGCGGTTTCGGCCTCCACCGACAATCAGGTGATCGCCTTCGTGGTCAGCGTCGTCGTCTGTTTCCTGTTCACTGTCTCCGGCGCGCCGCTGGTGCTCGATTTCTTCCAGAGCTGGGCGCCCCTGCCGCTGATCACGGCGATCTCGTCCTTCAGCTTCCTCACCCATTTCTCGGCCATCATCACCGGCGTCATCGACGTGCGCGACGTGATCTTCTTCTTTTCGCTGATCGCGCTCTTCCTCACGATCAATATCGTGCTGGTCGATCTCAGGAAGGCGGGCTGAGAGATGGACGTCCACACCCGCCGAACCTTGTCGCGACGGCTCTACGCGATCTGTGCAGTGGTGCTGGCGGCGGCGATCTTCGTCGCCCTCAACATCGCCGCCGATGCCACGCTGACGACCGAGCGCCTCGACCTCACCCAGAACGGCCTTTACACGCTGTCACAGGGCACGCGCGAAACCATCGCCAATCTCAAGGAACCGATCACGCTGCAATTCTTCTATTCCAAGAAGATCGCGGCCAATTACGCCGACGTGCAGAGCTACGCCCAGCAGGTGCGCGACCTGTTGCAGGAATACGCCGCGCTCAGCCACGGCAAGATCATTCTCGAGGAAATCGATCCGGAGCCCTACACGGCGGCCGAGGACGAGGCCACAGCCGACGGGCTGACCGGCGCGCCCACCGATTCCGGCGATCAGGTCTATTTCGGCCTCGTCGGCACCAACACCATCGACGGCCAGGAAGTCATTCCCTTCTTCAGTCACGATCGCGCGCCCTATCTCGAATACGACCTGACCTCGCTGATCTACCGGCTCAACACGCCGCAGAAGCCTGTGGTGGGCGTGATCTCCTCGCTGCCGCTGGACAGCGCCGCCGGCGGCGTCACCGCCGCGCTTCAGGGAAACTCGCGTCCCTTCCTCGCCTATCAGCAATTGCAGCAGAGCTATCAGCTCAAGACGCTCGGCACCGACTTCACGGCCATCCCCAAGGACATCAAGGTGCTGATGATCGTGCAGCCGGAGAAGCTGACCGACGTGCAGCGCTACGCCATCGACCAGTTCGTGCTGGGCGGCGGGCGCGCGCTCGTCTTCGTCGATCCCAGCTCCGAACTGGCGCAGGAGATGCACGGGCGCAATGCGCAATCCTCGTCCGATCTGCCCCAGCTCTTCCACGCCTGGGGCATCGGTTACGACCCCAGCAGCATCGTCGCCGACCGGAGCCTGGCGCTGAAGGTGACGGTCTCGGCCGATCCGCGCAATCCGCAAACGATGTATCCAGCGTGGCTGCACCTGACGCCGGATCAGTTCGACACCAAGGACCAGGTGACGGCCGATCTGCAGGCCCTGATTCTGGCCGACGCCGGCGCGCTCACCAAGCTCAAGGGCGCGACGACGAACTTCACGCCGCTGGCGACGTCATCCGATCAGGCCCAGCTTCTGCCGGCGATCCTGGTGCGCATCGGCGTGCAGCCGCGCGAGATGATGGAGCGCGTGGTTCCGACCGGCAAACATTACGTCGTCGCCGCGCGCATCTCGGGCCCCGCGAACACGGCCTTTCCGAATGGCCCGCCAAAGGGAGCCGAGACCGCGACCGCCGCCCCCCAGATCAAGTCGGCCAAGGCCATCAACCTCATCGTGATGGCCGACACCGACATCTTCCAGGACCGTTTCTGGGTGCATACCCAGAATCTCTACGGCCGTCAGGTGGCGGTGCCGTTCGCGGACAATGGCTCCTTCGTGCTCAACGCAGTCGAGAATCTGAGCGGTTCGAACGCGCTCATCTCCCTGCGCACGCGGGCCGCCAGCGAGCGGCCCTTCACCGTGGTTCAGCAGCTTCAGGCTGACGCCCAGGCCCGCTTCCAACAGGAAGCCGACACGCTGCAACAGAAGCTGAAGGACACCGAAGGCCGGCTGCATGCCCTTGAGCAGGGCAACAGCAATGCCGGCAATGCTGTCGACGCCGGCGCCGGCGCGACCGCCACCAAGCTGACGCCGGCCCAACAGGACGAGGTCAACAAGTTCCGGCGTCAGCTGGTCGACACGCGCACCGCGCTGCGCGAGGTTCAGCACAATCTCGTCAAGGAGGTCGACGCGCTGGGCTCGCTGCTTGCGTTCATCAACATCGCGCTGGTGCCGATTCTGGTCGCCGCCTTCGCCCTGCTCCTCGCCATCCTGCGCCGGCGCCGCCGCGCCCGCGCTTTGCCGTTGTGAGAGCCGACGCCATGGCCGATGCCATCTTCCACGATCCGCGCCGACGCAAGCTCATCATCCTGGGGGCCGCCGCCGTCGTCACGGTGGCGCTGGCAGCGCTGGCGCTGTGGCACCAGGCGTCGCTGGTGGCGCCGAAATACACCCCGCGCTCGTTCTTCCCGCATCTGGCCGCACAGAACCGCGACGTCGCGCGCATCCACGTCGCGTCGAAGAAATACGGGGCCTTCGACGTGGTCTTCAAACCGTCGTCGGGCTGGGTGCTGCCCGCCCGGCACGACTACCCGGCCGCGTTCGCGACCGTGCGCGGAACCGTCGTCGGCATGGCGGGGCTGGAGACGATCGCACCCAAGACCGCGCGGCCCGACTGGCTGCACTTCCTCGATCTCGACAACCCCGACAAGGGCGGCATGGGCACAGAGATCACCCTGCTCGACGAGCACAACCACGTCATCGCCAGCCTGATCGCCGGCAAAACCAAGGACATCGGCGACACCGGCGGGGCCACCGGCCTGTTCGTACGCACACCGGATTCGGATCAGAGCTGGCTCGTGCGCAGCGTCTTTACGCCCAAGCCCGATCCCAAGGACTGGATCAACAAGGACATCGTCAATATCGACCGCACGGACATCCAGGAAGTGGATGTGACGCCGCCGAGTGGGCCCGCCTATATCGTGCGCCGCGACAAGCCGAGCCAGTCCGACTTCCAGCTCGCCAATCCGCCCAAGGGCCGCCAGGTCGCCGACAATGGCGGGGCCGACAATGTCGGCGCGGCACTGGTGAATTTCGGCTTCGACAATGTCGAGCCCGCCTCGCAATTCGATTTCTCCAAGGCGTCGCAGCTCGTCGCCAAGACCTTCGACGGGCTCACGGTGACCGCAAACGTCATCAAGCAGGGCGACAAATATTGGGTGACGCTCGCCGCCGATGCAGCCAAGGGCAAGGACAAGGCCGGGGCCCAGGCCCGCGCCGTCAACAAGCACGCGGGCGGCTGGGCCTTCCAGGTCCCCGCCTTTACCGCCGCGCAGCTGACGACGCCGCTCGACAGTCTGTTGAAGCCGGTCGAAAGCAAGAGCAAGTCCAAGTCCGCCACCCGCAAGGGCTAGGACGGCGCCGCGCGGCTCCCGACGCCGGAATCGACAAATCCCGGCGCAGGCGCTACCTCCGGCCGGACGATCCGGACAAGACTGGGCATGGCCGGCGACGACGCGCCTCTGAGAAACCTCTGGTACATGGCCGCGCTCGGCGTCGAGCTGAAGCCGGGCGGCCTCATGCGCCGCATGTTGCTGGGCGAGCCGGTGCTGATCGGCCGCGGCCGCGACGGTGCAGCCTTCGCTCTGCGCGATATCTGCCCCCATCGCGGCGTGCCGCTCTCGGCCGGCCGGGTGCTGGCAGAGAACACGGTCGAGTGCCCGTATCACGGCTGGCGCTTCCGAACCGACGGGGTCTGCGCCGCCATTCCCTCGCTGGTCGAGGGTCAGGACATGGACCCGGCCAAAATCCGCGTCCGGTCCTATCCGGCGCGGGATCTGGACGGCCTGATCTGGGTCTATATGGCAGCCGAGGGTCAGGAAGCCGCGGCGCCCGCATGTGCGCCGCCAAAAATCCCGGTGCCGAATGCGCGGCCGCGCTGGTCCATGAGCCAGACCTTCCACTGCGGCATCGACCACGCCGTGATCGGGCTGATGGACCCGGCGCACGCCCCTTACGTCCACGGCCGCTGGTGGTGGAAGGTGACGCCGAAGCTCAAGGAAAAGGCCTATGGCCCGCTGCCCACCGGCTTCACGATGCAGCGCCACCAGCCCAGCAAGCCGGCCTACAAGCTGCTCGGCGCCGATGTGACAACCGAGATCACCTTTGAGCTGCCATCCACCCGCTTTGAGATCATCCGCGGCACGTTTCTGGGCCGGCACATCGACGTGGTGGGGCTGACCGTCTGCACGCCGACCGACGCGGCCACGACCCAGGTGACGCAGATATTCTACTGGCCGGCCTGGCTCGGCTTCATCAAGCCCGTGTTCATGGCCGTCGGGCCGACCTTCCTCGGCGACGACCGCCGCATGGTGGAGCTGCAGAAGGAAGGGCTGAAATTCAACCCGCGCCTGATGCTGATCCAGGACGCCGACCAGCCCGCCATCTGGTACCACCGCCTCAAGAAAGCCTGGGCCGAATCGGTGGCGAACGGCGCGCCATTCGTCAATCCGGTGACGGAGCGGACGCTTAGATGGCGCAGCTAGCTGCCGCGCTGCGGCCTTTTCCACCTGCGCTTGTTCCGGGGTTGCCCCAGCCCCGACTCCCCGCTACACGATCCCCTTAACCTGCAATCCGGCCTGACACGGCGCGCGTCCGTCCGCGCGCCTGCCCACGCGCGAGACGACATGCCCAAACGCCAAGATATCCACACCGTTCTGATCATCGGCGCCGGGCCCATCGTCATCGGCCAGGCCTGCGAATTCGACTATTCCGGCGCCCAGGCCTGCAAGGCGCTGAAGGAAGAGGGCTACCGCGTGGTCCTGGTCAATTCGAACCCGGCCACCATCATGACCGATCCGGGGCTGGCCGACGCCACCTATATCGAGCCCATCACGCCGGAATTCGTCGAAAAGATCATCGCCCGCGAAATGGCGAACGTGCCCGCGGGCCGCGTCTTCGCGCTGCTGCCGACCATGGGCGGACAGACCGGGCTCAACACCGCGCTCAGCCTGCGCAAGCGCGGCGTGCTCGAAAAATACGGCATCGAGCTGATCGGGGCGGCGGCCGACGCCATCGACAAGGCCGAGGACCGCGAACTCTTCCGCCAGGCCATGCTCAAGATCGGGCTCGACGTGCCGCGCGGGGTCACGCTCAAGGGCTATCTGCGCCACAAGAAGGACGCCGAGGGCAATTTCCTTTACGACAGCGAGAACAATGCGGTGATGGAGCTGTCGCCGGATGCTTTCGCCCATGCCATGGCGGCGCTGGACGAGGTGGGGTTGCCGGCGGTGATCCGGCCCTCCTTCACGCTGGGGGGCACGGGCGGCGGCATCGCCTACAACCGCGAGGAATTCTTCGAGATCGTCGAGGCCGGCCTCGACGCCTCGCCCACCAACGAGGTCTTGATCGAGCAGTCCGTGCTGGGCTGGAAGGAATTCGAGATGGAGGTCGTCCGCGACAAGGCCGACAACGCCATCATCGTCTGCTCGATCGAAAACGTCGATCCGATGGGCGTGCACACCGGCGATTCCATCACGGTGGCGCCGGCGCTGACGCTGACCGACAAGGAATATCAGCGCATGCGCTCGGCCTCGATCGCGGTGTTGCGCGAGATCGGAGTCGAGACCGGCGGCTCTAATGTTCAATTTGCGGTGAACCCTGCGGACGGGCGCATGGTCATCATCGAGATGAACCCGCGCGTCTCGCGCTCCTCGGCGCTGGCGTCGAAGGCGACTGGATTTCCCATCGCCAAGATCGCGGCCAAGCTCGCCGTCGGCTACACGCTCGACGAGCTCGACAACGACATCACACGCGTGACGCCGGCGAGCTTCGAGCCCACCATCGATTACGTCGTCACCAAGATCCCGCGCTTCACCTTCGAGAAATTCCCCGGCGCCGAGCCGGTGCTGACCACCTCGATGAAATCGGTGGGCGAGGCCATGGCCATCGGCCGCACCTTCGCCGAGTCGCTGCAGAAGGCGCTGCGCTCGATGGAGACGGGGCTCACCGGCCTCGACGAGATCGAACTCGCCGACGACGCCGACGCCATCCGCGCCGCGCTGGCGCGGCCCACGCCCGATCGCCTGCGCCTCGCCGCCCAGGCGATGCGGCTCGGATTTCCGCTTAAGCGAAATCCAGGCCATCACCAAATACGATCCCTGGTTCCTGAACGAGATCGCACGTCATCGTCGCCGTCGAAAAGGAGATTGCCGCGAACGGACTGCCGGACGAGGCCGAAAGCTGCGCCGCCTGAAGGCGATGGGCTTCTCCGATGCGCGCCTCGCCGAGCTTCGGGCGGCAACGGAAAAGGCGGTGCGCGCGGCGCGGCTGGCGCTCGGCGTCCATCCCGTCTTCAAGCGCATCGACACCTGCGCGGCCGAATTCGCGGCGCTGACGCCCTATATGTATTCGACCTATGAATCGCCCGTCGCCGGCGCGCCCGCGTGCGAAGCTGCTCCCACCGAAAAGAACAAGGTCATCATCCTGGGCGGCGGTCCCAACCGCATCGGCCAGGGCATCGAATTCGACTATTGCTGCTGCCACGCCGCCTTCGCGCTGTCGGCGCAGGGCTTCGAGACCATCATGATCAATTGCAATCCGGAAACCGTCTCGACCGATTACGACACCTCCGACCGGCTTTATTTCGAGCCGCTGACGGCCGAGGACGTGCTCGAGATCGTGCGCGATGGAGCAATCGAAGGGAACGCTCGCCGGCGTCATCGTCCAGTTCGGCGGCCAGACGCCGCTCAAGCTCGCCGACACGCTGGTCGATGCCGGCGTGCCGATCCTGGGCACCTCGGCTGCCGCCATCGATCTGGCCGAGGACCGCAAGCGCTTCCAGCGTCTGCTCAACCGGCTCGGTCTCAAGCAGCCGCGCAACGCGACCGCGATGACCGCCGAGGAAGCGCTCGCCGCGGCCGGCGAGATCGGCTATCCGGTGATGCTGCGGCCCTCCTATGTGCTGGGCGGGCGCGGCATGGTCGTGGTCCCCGACGAGACCGCGCATGAAGGCGCATCTGCAGTCGGGCGAGCTGTTCAGGATTTCCGGCGAGCATCCCGTGCTGATCGACGCCTTCCTTCATCACGCCATCGAGATCGACGTCGATGCCATCGCCGACGGCACCGGCGAGGTGTTCATCGCCGGCATCATGGAGCATATCGAGGAAGCCGGCGTCCATTCCGGCGATTCGGCCTGCGCGTTGCCGCCGCATTCGCTATCGCGCGACACCATCGAGGAGATCGAGCGCCAGACCGTGGCGCTTGCCCGCGCGCTCGACGTGCGCGGCCTCATGAACGTGCAATACGCGGTGCAGAACGGCGACATCTATGTGCTCGAGGTCAATCCGCGCGCCAGCCGCACCGTGCCCTTCGTCGCCAAGGCCATCGGACTTGCCCATCGCCGCCATCGCCGCGCGCGTGATGGCGGGCGAGAAGCTCGCCAGCTTCGATCTCAAGCCCGCGCCAGCACAAGCACATCGCGGTCAAGGAGGCAGTGCTGCCCTTCGCGCGCTTCCCCGGCGTCGACACCATTCTGGGCCCCGAGATGCGCTCGACCGGCGAGGTGATGGGGCTCGACGAGAATTTCGGCCGCGCCTTCGCCAAGAGCCAGATCGGCGCCGGCCTCAAGCTGCCGCTTGGCCGGCACCGTCTTCATCTCGGTCAAGGATGCCGACAAGGATCGCTGACACTTGCTGCCGGCGCAGCAGCTCCTGACGATGGGCTTCGACGTCATCGCCACCCGCGGCACCGCCGATTTCCTCGAGAGCCACGGCCTCGCCGTCAAACGCGTCAACAAGGTGCTGGAGGGCCGCCCGCATATCGTCGACGCGCATCAAGAACGGCGAAGTGCAACTGGTCTTCAACACCACCGAGGGCGCGCAGGCGCTGGCCGATTCGATGTCGATCCGGCGCACGGCGCTGCAGATGAAAGTGCCCTATTACACCACCATGGCGGGCGCCGCCGCCGCCACCCAGGCCATCGCCGCGCTCAGGGCGGGCTCGCTGGAAGTGGCCCCGCTGCAGAGCTACGCCTGAGGCCGTCCCCATCCCTTGAAGTCGCCCCGGTCCAGCCCTACAGTTTTGGCGCAGTTGCTGCGGCGTGGACAAGAAAATCCCAGCCGTTGAATGGATTTAGTGAGAGTTTCGGTGAGTCCCGTTCCGGCCGGCCCTGATTGGCTGGGCCGTAAGGGGTGTCTTTGCCGGTAGCGGGACTGAAGGATCGATGGAACGTATTCCCATGACGGCGGCCGGCTACAAGGCCCTCGAAGACGAGATCAACCATCTGAAGACGGTTGAACGTCCAAGCGTGATCAAGATGATCGCCGAGGCGCGCGCCCATGGCGATCTGTCCGAAAACGCCGAATATCACGCCGCCAAGGAACGCCAGGCCTTCATCGAGGGCCGCGTCATCGAGCTCGAGGACATGATCGGCCGCGCCGACGTCATCGACGTCTCAAAGCTGTCGGGCAGCACCGTCAAATTCGGCGCCACTGTCACGCTGGTCGACGAAGACACCGACGAGGAGCGCAAGTACCAGATCGTCGGCGACATGGAGGCCGACGCCAAGAAGGGCCGCATCTCGATCTCCGAGCCCCATCGCGCGCGCGCTGATCGGCAAATCCGCCGGCGACACTGTGGAGGTGGCCGCCCCCGGCGGCGCCCACTCCTATGAGATACTGAAGATCGCCTTTGTCTAGAACATAATCCCGCTTCTTTGAAGCGGTCTGCCGCTACCTATCTGTTTGGCCGCGCGATCGGATGCCGAACCGGTTCCCACGTCGGCTGATTGCACTCTAGGACCGGCGCGCGACCACCGCGCGCAGTTCGGCGATTTCTGTGAACTGCCCGTCGGGCGAGAATTCGGCGAGCGCCGCGCGCAGCTCGGCCTCGAACGCCTCCCGCCTGTCGCCCAACTTTTCAGGGCTGCTGACCGACAGCGACAATTCGCGACCGATGATGTCCTCAGCCGTGAGCGTGTGGCGCACGAAAACGCTGGAGCCGACGAGCTCGCAGAAGGCAGAATCGAAGAGATAGGATTCGTGGCTGCGCGCATCCGGGGCGCGGCGCATCCGCCGATGCAGCTCGTGGTCGGCACCGTAGCGCGCGCTGACCTCCGCAGCGATCTGGCGCCAGCGATTCTCCCGCGTGCGTGGATGGCTCTCGCCGAACAGCGCCAAAGCGCCGCCGGGCGCGACGATCCGGTCCAGGGCCTTCAGTGTGGCGGCACGGTCCATCCAGTGGAAGGAGCGGCCCATGGTCACCAATTTGACGGAGCCGAGACCGGCCGGCAGCGCAAACGAGCTGCCTTCGCGGAAATCGATGGCGAGCCCCGCCTCCGCCGCCGCCCGCCGGCCAGCCGCCAGCATTTCCGGCTCGGGATCGACGGCCACGACCCGCGCCCCCAGCCCGGCGAAGGACAGCGCCAGAAGCCCCGGCCCACAGCCCAGATCGAGCACCAATTCGCCCGGCTGAAGTGCAGAGATTTCAGCCGCTGCGCTGACCAGCCGCTCGGGATAGCCGAGCCGGTAGCGCGCGTAATAGGGCACCGTGGTGCGGAACCGGCGAGGCTGAAATTCGGGTGCGGAAACGGACATCTGAGGGATTTCGCCTGGGAGTTTGGTTTGCGGCGCCTTGTTACTATATTAGCGTCGGGGGCATCGGCCGGGAAATGACACGATGGCAACAATCGCACTGGTGGACGACGACAAGAACATCCTGACCTCGGTCAGCATGCTGCTGGAGCAGGAAGGCTATCATGTGCGTACCTTCGCGGACGGCGCCTCGGCGCTCACCGCGCTCTCGGCGACGCCGCCGGACCTGGCCATCCTCGACATCAAGATGCCGCGCATGGACGGCCTCGAGCTCCTGCGCCGGCTGAAGCAGACCTCCGATGTGCCCGTCATCTTCCTCACCTCCAAGGACGAGGAGATCGACGAATTGATGGGGCTCAATGCCGGCGCCGACGACTATATGCGCAAACCCTTCTCGCAGCGCCTGCTGCTCGAGCGGGTCAAGGCGGTGCTGCGCCGCGCCGAAGGCCACAACCCCGGCGCTGGCGCCGCCGACACCAAGAAGGAAGCGATGGTGCGCGGCAAGCTGGTCCTCGACCCCCAGCGCCACGAATGCACCTGGGACGCCAAGCCGGTCCGGCTGACCGTGACCGAGTTCCTGATCCTGCAATGCCTGGCCCAGCGTCCCGGCTTCGTGAAGAGCCGCGACAATCTGATGGACGCGGCCTACGACGATCAGGTCTATGTGGATGACCGCACCATCGACAGCCACATCAAGAGGCTGCGCAAGAAGTTCAAATCGGTTGACGACAGTTTCGATGCCATCGAAACGCTCTATGGCGTGGGCTACCGCTATCGCGAATCGTAAGCGAGACCCGCGCCTGCGCCCCATGGGCCCGTCATGAGCACGCTGGACGACACGGGCCGCGAGGTCCATCGCGGCGAACACCACTCCGTGCTGCAGCGGACGCCACTGCCCGGCCGAAGCCGACGTTTCTCTGCGCTGACCCGGCGCATCATCTTCTTCAACGCCATCGTGCTGGTGATCCTGCTGGGCGGAGTGATCTTCGTGCAGTCCACGCGCGTGGGCCTGATCGACGAGCGGCTGGCCGGCATCAAGCAGCAGGCCCTGATCGTCGCGGGCACGCTCGCCGAATACACCACCGACGACGCCACGCGCTCGATCAAGGTTGACGAGGCCGAGCCGCTTCTTGCGCCAGTTGATCGCGCCCACAGCGCTTGCGCGCGCGGCTCTACGGCACCGACGGCAACTCGAGATCGACACCCGCAATCTGCTGGCGCGCAACATGGTGCAGACCTTTCAGCTTCCGCCGCATCGACTTCTGGAACCGCATCGAACAAGACGTCGTGCGCGTCTACGACGGCGTCATGGGTGTGCGGCCCTTCGCCAAGCTCGATCCCTATTTCGAGGCCGGCCAGGATGGCCGCGTCTATTCCGAAGTGGTGGAGGCGCTTGAGCGGCGAGGTCGCGACCACCGAACGCGTGGACGAGAAGAACAAGCTCGTGCTTTCGGTCGCGGTGCCGGTGCAGCGGTTCAAGGCGATCTATGGCGTGCTGATGGTCTCGACCGAGAGCGGCGACATCGACGACATCCTGCGCGAGGAACGCGCCACCCTGATGGAAGTGTTCCTGGTCGGCTTTGATCGTGATGCTGGTGTCCTCGCTCTATCTGGCCGGTTTCATCGCCGAGCCGATCCGCAGGCTGGCCGCCGCCGCCGACCGCGTGCGCCACGGCCGGGCGGGGCGCGAAACCATCCCGCCGATGGCCGAGCGCAATGACGAGATCGGCGAGCTTGCCGATCCGCCTGTCGGCCATGACGCGCGCGCTCTACGACCGCATCGACGCCATCGAAAGCTTCGCCGCCGATGTCGCCCATGAGCTGAAGAACCCGCTGACCTCGCTCCGAAGCGCCGTCGAAATGCTGATCGCGCGCCAAGGACGACGCCTCGCGCGAACGACTGATCGCCATCGTCCGCAACGACGTCAAGCGCATCGACCGGCTGATCACCGACATCAGCCACGCCTCGCGCCTCGATGCCGAACTCAGCCGCGAACAGGCCGAGCCCGTCGACATCGCCGCATCTGCTCGAGACCATCGTCGAGATCTACAAGCTGCGAGATTGCCGCGCGAGGTGAAGCTGGTGCTCGATCTCGAGCTTCCGGGCGGCGCGGTTGTCGCCGGGCGCAGCGAGAGGCTGGGCCAGATCTTCCGCAATCTGATCGACAACGCGATCTCGTTCAGCCCCGACGGCGGCACGGTGCACGATCGCCGCGCAGCCGCGCCGATCAGCCGTGCGCATGACCGTGGAGGACGAGGGTCCGGGCATCCCGCCGGACAATCTGGAAACCGTGTTCAACCGCTTCTACACCGAGCGGCCGCGCGAACAGCGATTTCGGCAAAAATTCGGGGCTCGGGCTTTCCATCGCGCGCCAGATCGTCGAGGGCGTGGGCGGGCGCATCTGGGCGGAGAACCGGCTAGGGCCCGTCGACAAGATGGGCGGTGCGCGCTTCGTCGTCGAACTGCCGCTCAATCACGCGGGCCTGAGATGAGCGCCAAGCCATCCATGCGAGCTGCGTCGTGCTGGGCACCGCCGGGGCGGCGTTCGGCGCGCCCGATGAGGCCGGCGTGCTACTGCTGGGGCCAGAGCGGGGCCGGGCAAGTCCGACCTGGCGCTGCGTCTGATTGCAGCGGTGCGGTGCTGGTGGCCGACGACCGCGCGGCGCTCGCGGTCGAAGGGGGCAACTGGTTGCGTCGGCCCCCGCCAACCTCGCCGGTCTGATCGAGGTCCGCAGCGTGGGCATCATCTCCTTGCCCTGCCGGGAAGAAGCGCCTGTTGCGCTGGCCGTCGAGCTGGCCCCGGCCAGGACGCTGGCGCGGCTGCCGGAGCCCGAACGCTGGCGGCCACCCGGCCATCCCGAGCCTCGCCGAGGCCGCCAGTCCGCCGCTCGTCCGCCTCGACCCGTTCGAAATTTCCGCAGCTGCCAAGATCGCGGCTGCCGCGGCTGCCTTCGCCCATGGCCTTTTCCGCGAGCAGGCCGCACCGACGTAAGGGGTTCCATCGGCGCGGGGCCTTGATATCGTTCGCCATCCTCCACACATTATCCGATGCACATGATCGGAATCGTTATCGTCACCCACGGCCGTCTGGCCCAGGAAATCATTTCCGCGATGGAGCACATGGTGGGCCCGCAGGCACATCTGCGCGCCGTCTGCATCGGGCCGGAAGACGACATCGAACGCCGCCGCCGCGAGATCGCCGCCGCCGCGAAATCGGTGGACATGGGCAATGGCGTGGTCATCGTCACCGACATGTATGGCGGCACGCCCTGCAATCTGGCGCTGACCCTGCTCGAACGCGGCAAGATCGAAGTGCTGGCCGGCGCCAACCTGCCCAGCCTGATCAAGCTGGTGGACGTGCGCGCCAAGCTGCCGCTGGACCAGGCGGTGAAGGAGGCCATCGAGGCGGGGCGCAAATACATGCGCGCGGGCTCGGCCGATCTGGCGGGCGGGGCCTGAACGCCATGGCACGAGCCCGTGCGGCGGGAGGCCGTCGCCACGATTCCGCAACAAGCGCGGGCTTGCATGCGCGCGCCTCCGCCAAGCTGGTGGAGGCCGCCGCCCGCTTCAATCGCACATCACCGTCAGCAAGGACGGGCAGAGCGTCGATGCCCGCTCGATCATGGGGCTGATGATGCTGGCGGCCAGCCTGGGCACGCGAAATCGAGATCGTGGCCGAAGGCCCCGACGCCGACGAGGCCATGACCGCCATCCTGGCGCTGATCGAAGCCAAGTTCGGCGAAGACTGATCAGGCGCGCTCGCGCACCCATTGATAGAGCGTGAAATCGCGCGCGTAGAGGCGCTCGATCCTGGCGCGTTCGGCGGCTGTCACTTCGCGCGTGGCGGTGATCCCGGTGCGGTTTTCGTGCGGCAGCGCCAGCGGCACCCCAAGCTTCTGCGACAACCCGGCAGCGAAACGCCCGGAATCCTCCAGCACACCGGCATGGAAGACGTTGCGGGCGAAAAGGGCGGAGAGCTCTTCGGCACCATCCCAGCCGACATAGGTCGAAGCGATATCACCCCACAGCTCGCGATGCTCAATAAGGAAATCGAGATAGCCCGCAAAGCTCAGCCGCGCGGCGGCCTTGTGCAGCACGCCCGCATCGAAGCGGTTGAACCACGGCTTCTTGAAATAACCCTGGCGCGAATAATTGTACTCCGAGAGCACGCGCGCCACCGGCTCGCGCACCAGCGTGATCATCTTGAGCCGCAGCGGAATGCGGGACGAGACGGTGCGGAAATCGATATGGCCGCCATCGATCAAATCGCCCTGCTTCGCTTCGCGCGCGATCAGCCTGTAGACATGCTCCATGCCGATCGAACGGTAATGTTTGAACAGGTTGCGCCTGCGCGAGCGCGCCCCACGATGGCGCTGGAAGGCCGAGAAGGTGGCGTCGGGATCGAGCGTGTTGGGCATATAGAAGGTGCGGCGGCCGGCGAAGCCCGCGCGCAGCATTTCGCTCAGGCTGGCGCTGCCGCTCTTGGGCACGCGCACGCAGACGCAAACGCAATCGATCTCGCCTGCAGACTTGTGCACGGCCATATTCGCCGCCGCTTCCATGCGCGCCCCGGCTTCTCGTTCCGGCGGCGATCCTAGCGGCGGACCGCAGACGCGCAAGGCATGGCCACAGGCTGAAACGGCGCTAGACTGTTCGCCATGATCGACGTTCAGGCCACCGGCTCGAACAGCTTCGCCATCACCATCGCTGAGGGCGGCAGTCAGACCCGTCACGAGGTGACGCTCTCCGATGCCGACCACGAGAGGCTCGGCGGAACGCAGAGCAAGGAGGCCTGTATCGCCGCCGCCTTCGCGTTCCTGCTCGACCGCGAGCCCAAGGAAGCGATCCTCTCCCGTTTCGATCTGACGGTGATCGGACGCTATTTCCCGCAGTTTGAACGGGAGCTGCCGCGCTATCTAGCCCGGTTGTGACACCGGCGGCGATTTGATGCCGCGTCCCTTGCAGGCGCTATTTCGATCCCCATGTGATGGGGTTGCCCTTTTGGGGCCGCAAAAAAAAGGGCGGAAATCATGTTTCATACAGAAACATGAGCTGAGATCGGCGGCGGCCTAAGGACATGCAGATTTCTTTATATGTTCCTTGCCCGCTCCCGACCCCGCTGCTATACCCCCCGCTGGCCTCAGCTCATCCCCATGCTGGCCGTTGCGGCGCGTGAGGCGCGGTCGCGGCGGGGCTTCGCCCAAACAACAAAGGACATATCGATGACCAACCCGAACGATTACGCCATAAAGGACATCAATCTCGCCGATTGGGGCCGCAAGGAGATCGACCTCGCCGAGACCGAGATGCCCGGTCTGATGGCCACGCGCGCCGAATACGGCCAATCGAAGCCGCTCAAGGGCGCGCGCGTCGCGGGCTCCCTGCACATGACGATCCAGACGGCGGTCCTGATCGAGACGCTGACGGAGCTGGGCGCCGACGTCCGCTGGGCCTCCTGCAACATCTATTCGACGCAGGATCATGCCGCCGCCGCCATCGCCGCGGGCGGCACGCCGGTGTTCGCGATCAAGGGCGAAAACATCGAAGACTATTGGGAATACACCCATCGCATTTTCGAATGGGCCGATGGCGGCACACCGAACATGATCTTGGATGACGGCGGCGACGCCACCCTTCTGATCCATCTGGGCGCGCGCGCCGAGAAGGGCGATACCGCCTTCCTCGACAAGCCCGGCAATGAAGAAGAGGAAGCCCTGTTCGGCGCCATCAAGCGCCGCCTGAAGCACAAGAAGGGCTGGTATACCGAGGTCGCGAACAACATCAAGGGCGTGTCGGAAGAGACCACCACCGGCGTCCACCGCCTCTACGAGATGCACAAGAAGGGCCAGCTTCTGTGGCCCGCCATCAACGTCAACGACAGCGTCACCAAGTCGAAATTCGACAACCTCTATGGCTGCCGGGAATCGCTGGTCGACGGCATCCGCCGCGCCACCGACGTGATGATGTCGGGCAAGGTCGCAGTGGTCGCCGGCTTCGGCGATGTCGGCAAGGGGTCTGCCGCAAGCCTTCGCCAGGCCGGCTGCCGCGTACTCGTCACCGAGATCGATCCGATCTGCGCACTGCAGGCGGCGATGGAAGGCTATGAAGTGGTGACGATGGAAGACGCCGCCCCGCGCGGCGACATCTTCTGCACCACCACCGGGAATATCGACGTCATCACGGTCGATCACATGCGGGCGATGAAGCACCGCGCCATCGTCTGCAACATCGGCCATTTCGATAGCGAGATCCAGGTCGAGGCGCTGCGCAATTTCAAATGGCACAACGTCAAGCCGCAGGTTGACGAAATCGAGTTCAACGACGGCAAGCGCATCATCCTTCTGGCCGAGGGCCGGCTGGTCAATCTAGGTTGTGCCATGGGCCACCCCAGCTTCGTCATGAGCGCCTCCTTCACCAATCAGACGCTGGCGCAGATCGAACTCTTCACCAAGACCGACCAATATCCGGTCGGCGTCTACACCCTGCCCAAGACGCTCGACGAGAAGGTCGCCATGCTCCATCTCGACAAGATCGGCGTGAAGCTGACCAAGCTGAGCGAGAAGCAGGCGACCTATATCGGCGTTTCCCAGGCCGGCCCCTTCAAGCCGGAAACCTACCGCTACTAGGTTGCGGACGATTCACAGGAAAAAACGGCTCCTGCCCGCGAGGGTGGGGGCCGTTTTGCCGTCTGTTCTTCCGTGTACCGACCGGCTAATGCGTTGATCGGACTCGGCAATCGTCGGCTGGCTGTCCGCACCGCGACATCTTGTGCGCCATCCAAGATTTCGGGGTTTACACTTTCTTAACCACATGGTCTAGCCGCATCTCGCCCGCCCCCGTATCATATTGATTCCAAAGTGATTCGCCGCGCGCGGCAGAATTCGGGGGCGGCCAGAATGGGTCCCTTCACGGGACGTCAGATGCGCCATGGCTATGGGGGGTGGACCCGCGTGAGCGGCAGGCAGGGCGCCATAGCGCTGGCATTCCTGCTGGTGCCGGTACCGGCCTATGCCGCCAACGCAGCACCGGGCGCCTCGGCCCTCGTGGCCGTGGCGGTCGCCGCGGGCGCGGTCGCGCTCGCGATCGCGGCCGCATTGTGGGCCATCGCCGAACAGCGCGCGGCGAGCCGCCTGCGCCGCAGCCTGAGGGTTTCGGGAGCACGTGCCCGCGCCGCCTCCGGCGCCCGTGACGCACTGATCGCGGCCGGGCGCGAAGCCGTGCTGGTATGGGGACGCGGCGACAATGCCCCCTATTCCTATGGCGGCGGCGAGCAGCTTCTCAATTCGTGTCTAGCCGGGGCCGATGCCACCGAACTCTCCCGGGCGATGGACGCGCTCAGCGATCACGGCGCCGCGTTCGCCCTGACCGCGCATGATCGCACCGGCCGCGCGATCCTGGTCCGCGCTCGCGCCGTGGGCGGTATGGCCGCGATGTGGCTGGAACCGGAGCCCGAAAAGGCGCAGCTGCCTGACTTCCGCGCCGTGCTCGATGCGCTGCCGATGCCCGTGTGGTTGCGCGACAAGACGTTGGCTCTGATCTGGGGCAATCGTGCCTTTGTCTCGGCGAGCGGTGCCGAAAGCGAAGAGGCGGCCGTCGCCGCGCAAAAGAGCCTCGACAAGTCGGATCGCGATCTGGCGAGCGCCGCGCGCGCCGAGGGCCACACCATGGAAGCCAAGCGCTTCGCCGTCCTCGGCGGTCATCGCCGCGCGCTTGCCTTCACGCACGTGCCGATCGAGCAAGACCGCATCGTCGGCTCGGCCATCGACGTGACCGATCTTTCGAACGCCGAAGCGCGTTTGCAGCAGCACATCGACGCCCACGCCGACACACTCGACAAGCTGGCGACGGCCGTGGCGATCTTCGGCCGCGATCAGAAGCTCACCTTCTACAATCAAGCCTACGCGGTGCTTTGGGGACTCGAGGGCGGCTGGCTCGACCGCCACCCGACCGATGGCGAAATTCTCGACCAGCTGCGCGAAGCCCGCAAACTGCCCGAGCAACGCGACTATCAGGCCTGGAAGCGCGGCCGGCTCGCGCTCTACGAGCAGGGCGCCGAACGTCTGCCAGAAGAACTGTGGCATGTTCCAAGCGGCAAGACGCTGCGGGTCGTCGCCCAACCGCATCCCTTTGGCGGGCTGACCTTCCTCTATGAAGACGTCAGCGAAAAGCTGGAGCTTGAAAGCTCCTACAACACGCTGATCAAGGTGCAATCGGCCACGCTCGACACGTTGCAGGAGGCTGTCGCCGTCTTCGCGCCGGACGGCAGGCTCAAGCTGCACAACGCCGCCTTCGCGCGGATATGGGAGCTGGAGCCGCAGATCCTAGAAGGACGAACCTCATGTGCAGCGTATCGCCGACGCCTGCATCGCCCGGTTCGGCGAAGAAGCGGTGTGGCAGCGTCTTATCGCAGCGATCTCCGCAGGCGGCGAAATCCGGCACGACTGGGGCGAGATCGAGCGTAGCGACAAGACCATCCTGTCACTGTCGCTGGCGTCGCTGCCCGACGGCGCGACGCTGGTGACCTTTGCCGACATAACGGACCGCTTCCGCATCGAAAGTGCGCTGCGCGACCGCAACGAGGCGCTGGTCGCCGCCGACCGGCTGAAATCGGATTTCATCCATCACGCGTCGTTTCTGCTGCGCGATCCGCTCAATGCCGTGCACGGCTTCGCAGACCTGTTGGCTTCTGGCCACGCCGGGACGCTCACGGGAAAACAGAGGGACTATGTTCACGACATTCTCGCCGCCTCGAACAAGCTGGCCGAGGTCACGAGCGACATCCTCGATCTGGCGATGATCGATTCCGGGGCGATGCGGCTGGAGCTCGGCCGTGTAGACCTCTATCAGCTCTTGAGCCGCGTGGCCGAGCCCTTGCGGCAGCACGCCGAGAGCCTCGACATCGAGTTCAAGCTCGAATGCGCGCACGGTGCCGGCATGGTCATGGTCGATCAGAAGCGCCTCCGCCAGGTGGTATTCAACCTGTTGTCCAATGCGTTCAAATACACCCCGCGCGGCGGCCGTATTGCGCTGGGGGCCATGATCGTTGGCGAGGACGTGCAAATCTACGTTGCCGACACCGGACCGGGCATTGCCCCCGAAGTCAAAGCCAATGTGTTCGAACGCTTCGCCGCCAAGGGCCAGTCGGGCCAGCGCGCGGGCGCGGGCCTCGGGCTCGCACTTGTCAATCGCTTTGTCGAATTGCACGACGGCTGGGTGGAGATCGAAAGCGACAAAGCCGGCGGCACCTTGGTGCGCTGTCATCTTCCGCGCCGCGTTTCCGAGGGCGAACCGGCCCAATCCGGCAGCGCCCATGTGGCCTGACGCGTCTTGGTCAGTGTTGGCTTTTCGGCGTGCGCACGATCAATCCGTCGAGCTGGGGCGTGACCCGGATCTGGCATGACAGCCGGCTGTTCGGCTGAAGGTCCTGCGCGAAATCGAGCATCGTCTCTTCCATGTCTTCCTTGGGCGGCAGCTTCGCCTCCCAGGCTGGATCGACATAGACATGACAGGTGGCGCAGGCGCAGGCGCCGCCGCAATCGGCATCGATGCCCGGAACCAGATTGCGAACCGCGCCTTCCATGACCGACCAGCCGACGGGGACTTCGACATCGCGTTCCGTGCCGTTGCGCTCGATATACCTTATTTTGGGCATGTCATGTTCTTGCCGGCGTGTCGCTGCGAAGCGATCACATCATCTGTTTCATGGGGATGGAGGTATCGGCCAGACGCTCGGGCGCGATCTGGGTGCCGGCGGCGATCAACCTGCGGCCGATCATGTATTCATGCGCCGCATTGACGGCCTCCACTGCCGTGACCGCACCGTCGTGCATGCGGAACACCGCGAATTTGCGGCTCCGCGGATCGCCGCGCTGCACCAGTGAGTCGCCGTCCTGTGCGAGTCCGGCGATCTGCAGCCTGAGATCGTACTGTTCCGACCAGAACCAGGGCACTTCGCGATAAGGCGTGGACTTGCCGATCATCGCCAGCGCTGCATGCTTGGCCTGGTCGATTGCGTTCTGCACGCATTCGAGCCGGATGAAGCGTCCGTCGTGGCCATGATGGCGTGTGCAGTCGCCGGCCGCGAAAATCGCGGGATCGGATGGGCTGGTGCAGAAGCTGTCGACGACGATGCCGTCTTCGCAAGGGAGGTCCGCGTTCCTCGCGATCTCCATATTCGGGACGACGCCGATGCCGACGAGCGCGAGATCGGCCGGATAGAATTGCCCGCCTGCACGCACGCCCTCCAGGCGGCTCTCGCCTTCGAAGGCCTCGACGCCGGTGTTGAAATGAAGCCGCACGCCGGCGCCGCGGTGCTCGCTTTCGAAGAAGGCGGAGATCGGCGCCGTCACCTGACGTGCCATCGCCCGGTCCAGCAATTCGAACACTGTGACGTCGACGCCGAGTCCTCTGGCGACAGCGGCGACCTCGAGGCCGATATAGCCGCCGCCGATGATGGCGAGCCTGAGGCCCGACGTCAGGGCCGGCCTCAGCTGGTCGACATCGGCGATATTGCGCAGGTAGTGCACTTGGGGCAGGTCGGCGCCGGCGATCTTGATGCGGCGCACGCGCGAACCGGTGGCGAGGAGAAGTTTGTCGTAGGCGATGCTGCGGCCGTCGGACAGCACCACGGTCTTGCCGGAGCGGTCGAGCGAAAGAGCCGACACACCCAGCAGGAGCTCGCAATGGGCCTCGGCATAGAAAACCGGCGGCTTCAGGAACAGCCGCTCGCGCTCCTTCCTGCCCGAGAGATAGTCCTTGGATAGGGGGGGCCGCTCATAAGGCGCAAAGGGCTCATCGCCCACCACGGTGATGGTGCCGGCGAAACCCTCGGCCTTGAGGGTCGCGACCGCCTGCGCGGCAGCCTGACCGGCCCCGATGATGACAACTTTCTCCGACATACCTCGACAATCCCGGGATGGACCCCCACATGCGCCCTGCGTGGGGATCGTCTGCTAACATGTCCGAGGCGCCGGGTGGAATCAACGTTCCCCGCCCATGTGTTGAGGGAAGTCGTCGCCAGGTCTAGAAGCAACGAAATGAGCAGTGAAATCGTCAAATTCACAGCCACATGCGACCTGCCCGACCCGGCAGCGACCGGGGCACTTGGCGCGCGGATTGCCGCAGGCCTCGGGCCCGGCGATGTGATCGCGCTGGGTGGCGACCTGGGAGCGGGCAAGACCGTCTTGGCGCGTGCAATCTTGCGCGCACTGGGCGTGGCGGGTGCCATTGCGAGCCCGACCTTCACGCTGATGCAGCGCTATGACGTACCGGGCATGGCTATCAGTCATTATGATCTTTATCGAATCGAACACCCTGGAGAGCTCGACGAATTGGGACTGGATGAAGCGCTCACAAGCGGTGCAGCGTTGATCGAATGGCCGGAACGGGCCGGCACGCGCCTTCCCGCCGATACGCTGCATATCGAGCTGCATGTGCGCGGCACAGAGGCACGGCGAGCGCTGGTCAGCGGTCCGGCGCGATGGACGGAAACATTCGCGAAGGCTCGCTCCGATGCCGGATGAGCGCAAGGAAGCGATCCGCGCCTTTCTGAAGGATGCGGGCTGGGCGGATGCGAAGTTGACGCCGCTGCCGGGCGACGCCTCGACCCGGCGCTATATGCGCGCGGCATCAGCCGCAGGCCGCGCGATGCTGATGGACCAGCCGCAGCAGGCCGAGCAGCCGCCCTGCCCTGCGGACGCCAGCATCGAAGAACGCCACAGGCTCGGCTACAATGCGGTCGCGCGTCTGGCCGGCGCCGATTGCGCACGCTTCGTGGCCGTCGCCGAATATTTGGGGGCCCGTGGCCTCAGCGCGCCGCAACTCTACGCCGCCGACGTCACCAAGGGCCTCGTCCTGATGGAAGATCTCGGCGACCGGCTCTATGCCGACGTGCTCGCTGCTGGCGGCGACGAAACGATGCTTTATGAGAATGCCGTCGATGCCTTGGCACAACTTCACACCAAATCCCCTCCGGCAACGCTGGCCGGAGGCGAGCCGCTTTATGCTTATGACGAGACCGCGCTGCTGGCGGAAGTCGCGCTGATGACGGAGTGGTTCTTCCCCGTCGGGCTCAGCCGCACCGCGACCGACGCAGAAATTCTCGAACATGCGGCCCTGTGGCGCGAGGTGCTCGGCCCCGCGCTTTCGGCGCCTCCGGTCTTCGTGCATCGCGATTACCATGCGCAGAATCTCCTCTGGCTGCCCGAACGGCGTGGGCCAGCCCGTGTCGGAATGATCGACTTTCAGGATGCGGTTGCGGGGGCCCGCAGCTACGATCTGGTCTCGCTGCTCGAGGATGCGCGCCGCGATGTGGCGCCGGAACTGGGCGATGCCATGACGCGGCGTTATTTCCAAACCATGCGCTCGTGGAGAATGACAATCGACGCCGATGCGCTTCGCCGAGAGATGGCCGTGATGGCGGCCCAGCGCAACGCGAAGATTGTTGGCATATTTGCACGGCTCTTCAAGCGGGACTGAAAGCCGCGCTATCTTGCCTATCTGCCCCGGGTGTGGGGCTATCTCAATCGAGATCTCGAGCATCCCGCGCTGGCGCCGCTCAAAGAGTGGTACGCCCGCACGATCCCGCTCGAGCGGCGCGGCAGGCCACGCATCGAGGGGGCGATCGCATGAGCAAGGCCGGCTTGACCCGGGCGATGATCATGGCCGCTGGCCTCGGTACCCGCATGCGCCCGCTCACCAATGATTTGCCAAAGCCGCTGGTCAAGGTCCAGGGCAAGGCGCTGATCGACCATGTTGTCGACCGGCTCGTCGAAGCCGGCGTGACGATGATCGTAGTCAATGTTCATTACCGCGCCGAGATGCTCGAAGCGCATCTGGCGAAGCGCAAGGACGTGGAAATCCGCATCTCAGACGAGCGCGCGCAGTTGCTCGATTCCGGCGGCGGCGTCTACGGGGCGCTGCACCATTTCGAGGGCGAACCATTTTTTCATGTCAATTCCGACACAGTCTGGATCGACGGTGCCGGCCGCGCCCTCGAGCGGCTGAAGGCGCGCTGGGACCCGGCTGGCATGGACGCGCTGATGCTTCTGGCGCCGACCGTTCATACCGTCTGTTACGAGGGCGGGGGCGATTTTCTGATGGACGCGGAAGGCCGGCTTTCCCGCGTGCCGGAACACCATGTGGCGCCCTTCGTCTGGATGAGCGTCGAGATTCTTCATCCACGACTGTTCGACTCCGCGTCAGGCGGCAAGTTCTCGATTAATCCGCTCTGGGACGCGGCCATCGCGAATGGGCGCCTCTATGGAATCCGGCTAGATGGCGTGTGGATGCACATCGATCGGCCGGAGGCGGTGGCGGCGTCCGAAGCTTTCCTCGCCGATCTTACTCCGGTCTAGGGCGCGAGATGCCCGCGCAAGTCTTCACAATTCCGGCGGGCCTCCCATTTGCCGACACGCTTGCGCGCGGTCTGGTCCTGAGGCTGAACGCGGATGGGGACCCGCTCGCCCTTTCGCGGGCTGTCATCTATTTGCCGACACGGCGCGCGACGCGCACGCTCGCCGATGCCTTCGCGCACGTGCTGGGCGGCGCGGCCTTGCTTCCCGAAATCCGCGCTCTCGGCGATGTCGATGAGGACGAGTTCCTCTTCGATCCGGCGGTCGAAGACCTCGATTTGCCGCCGGTGATAGCGCCGGTCCGCGAGCAGCTTCTGCTCGCCACGCTGGTGCAGCGCTGGGACAGCGCGCAACGTGACGGGACGCTCACTTTCGCGCAGGCCGCGGGCCTTGCAGGTGCTCTCGCCGCGTTCCTGCGAGAAGCGGAGACGCAGGGCGCCGATCTGGCGAATTTGGAAATGCTGGTGCCAGCGGATCTTGCGAGTCATTGGACCGAGGTCAAAGACTTCCTCTCGCTTCTGCGCGACCAATGGCCAGCACTGCTGAAAGCAGAAGCGGTCGTGGGCGCTGCCACACGCCGCAATGCCGCGCTGGCGGCGCTCGCGCGCCGGTTTGAGACGTCGCCGCCAAACGGGCCGATGATCGCCGCCGGTTCGACCGGCAGTATTCCGGCCACCGCCGAGCTCCTTCGAGTGATCGCGAATTTGCCGCAGGGCTCGGTGATCCTTCCTGGTCTTGATCGCGAACTCGACAACGGGGCGTGGGACCAGATCGACGCAAGCCATCCGCAATGCGGCATGAAGCAGCTTCTGGCACGGATCGGCCTTGGACGAGACGATGTCGTCGACTGGACACGTGAAATTGGAGCGAATGCACGCGATATTCTTTTGCGTGAGGTGCTGCGTCCGGCGCCGACCACGGACGCTTGGCAGACCATCGCCCGGAGCCATCGTGAAGAAATTGCAGTTGGCCTCGACGGCCTGTCACTGGTCGAAGCTGCTCACCCGACGGAGGAAGCGTCGGCCATCGCGCTGATGCTGCGCGAAGTGCTCGATGCACCGGGCCAGACCGCTGCCCTCGTGACGCCTGACCGCAATCTGGCGCGACGCGTTGCCGCCGAACTTGGCCGCTGGAATATCACCATCGACGATTCCGGCGGAAGGCCCCTGGCCCATACACCGCCGGGCGCGTTCCTCTGCCTTCTGGCTGATGCCGCCCACGCCGCATTCGCGCCGGTGCCTTTGCTCGCACTCCTGAAGCATCCGCTCACGGCATGCGGCATGGGGACGGGCGAATTCCGGGGCTTTGTGCGCACGCTCGATCGGCTCTGTCTGCGCGGTCCCCGTCCCGATCCCGGCCTGGAAGGCGTCGCGGCGCGCATTCGCCGCGCGAGACCGGATGCGGAGCATGACGGCTTGATCCGCTGGTTCGACGCCGTCATGCGCGCACTATCCCCGCTGGCCACAGCGATAAACGAAGACGAGATCTCGCTCCCATCCGCTATTTCCGCCCATGTCAATGCAGCCGAGGCGCTCGCCTCGACAGACAATGAAGAAGGCGCCGCCCGGCTGTGGCGCGGCGAGCCAGGCGAGCGCGCTGCCGCCCTGATCGCCGAGTTGTCGCAGGCCAGTGCCGATCTTCCCGGAATCGATCCGGGCTCCTATCCGGCGCTGTTCCGCGCGCTGGCAGACGAGCGTGCGGTGCGGCCCACCTATGGCGGCCATCCGAGGCTCGCGATTCTGGGGCCCCTCGAAGCGCGGCTGCAGAGCTTCGACCTCATCGTGCTTGGCGGGCTCAACGAAAGCAATTGGCCCGCGTGCGGCGGCAGTGGATGCATGGTTGTCCCGGCCGATGCGCGAGAGGCTGGGGCTCGAGCCACCCGAACGGTCGATCGGGCTGGCGGCGCACGATTTCGCGACGCTGGCCTCGGCGCCGCGTGTCGTGCTTACGCGCGCGCTCAAGGTCGACGGCGCGCCGACTGTCGCCTCGCGCTGGTGGCAGCGTCTAAGGCAATTGGCCAACGGGCTCGGATTTGCCGAGAACCTCAAAAGCCCCATCCCCTACGCCTCGCTCGCGCAAACGGTCGACATGCCCGCAACGCGCGAACCGCCGCTCGCGCAGCCACGGCCCACGCCGCCGGTCGCCAAACGGCCGCGCAGTCTTTCCGTCACCGAGATTGAAACCTGGCTGCGCGATCCCTATGCAATTTACGCCAAGCACGTGCTCGCTCTCACGCTGCTCGACCCGCTGGACGCGGAGATCGGTCCGTTGGAAAAAGGCACGGCCATCCATACGGCGCTTGAGCGATTCTCGACGGAATTTCCGGTTATCCTTCCCGCAGACGCCGAGACGCGGCTGATCGCGATTGCCGATAGCGTGTTCGACGAGATGGCAGTTCCCAAGGCGGCGCGCGCGTTGTGGTATCCCCGCTTCATCCACGCGGCCCATTGGTTCGTCTCGGAAGAGCGCAAACGACGTCAGAACGTCGCCAATTCTCACGTGGAGGTTCGCGGCCAATGCGATTTCGCTGGCCCGGCTGGCCGCTTCACGCTGAGAGGGCGCGCGGACCGCATCGACCTGCTGCGCAGCGGCGGCGGCGCCGATCATCGATTACAAGAGTGGCAACCCGCCGACCAACAAGCAGGTGGCAGGGCTGCTTGCGCCGCAGCTGCCGCTCGAAGGCGTGATCCTGGCTGAGGGGGGCTTCGTCGAGATCGGTAAGCTCGCGGCGTCCGAGCTCATCTATATCCGTTTCGGCGGCGGTTCCGAGCCAGGAGAGATCAGGGCCATCCCAGGCGATATCGCCGCCCTCGTCGCCGAAGCGCGGGACAAACTGACCGCGCGCATCGCCGTGTTCGATCGCGACGACACGCCTTACCGTTCCCGCGTCATGCCGTTCCGTGCCGATATCCCGGGCGACTACGATCATCTCGCCCGCGTACGCGAATGGTCGCTCTCCGGTTGGGAAGGGAGCGAAGAATGAGCGCGCCGAGGCTGGCCACGCACGACGCTTCCGACCCGCGGCGCTCGGCCTGGGTCTCGGCCCATGCGGGCTCGGGCAAGACCTACACGCTCGCCAATCGCGTGACGCGGCTGCTGCTCGATGGCGCGAGCCCTTCGCGAATTCTCTGCCTCACCTACACCAAATCGGCCGCAGCCGAGATGCAGGGGCGCCTGTTCGACCAGCTCGGCTCCTGGGCGATGCTGCCCGATGACGTGCTGGCCGAAAAAGTCGGCGAGATCGGCGGCCGCGTCCGCGACGAAGAAGGGCTGGCGCGGGCGCGGCGGCTGTTCGCGCTGGCGCTGGAGACGCCGGGCGGGCTCAAGATCCAGACCATCCATTCCTTCTGCCAGTATCTTTTGGCGCGTTTCCCGCTCGAGGCCGGGATCGCGCCGGGCTTCCGGGTACTCGACGACCAGACCGCGCGCGAACTGATCGGTCGCTGCGCGCGCGCGCGTGCTCGAGATGGCCGGCTCCGGCAATGCCCAGCTCGCGGCCGCGACCGCTCATCTCGTGACCCAGACGAGCGAAACCCGGCTGCACCAGATTCTGGATGCAGCATTAGGCAATGACCGGCGCAAGCTGGAGCGTTTCTTCGGCGCGCTGGAGGGCGATGGTCATGCCTTTGCGCATGCCGTCCGCCATGCGCATGGGGCCGGCCCGCGCGACACCGTCGAGCGCATCGTGGCCGAGTTCTGCAGCGAGGCAAAAGCGGAAGAAGTTCGGCTGCGCCAAGCGATCGCCTGGCTGGCCGGCGGCGGCAAGACGGACAGCAACCGTGCCGCCGAGCTCGCACGGGCCGTCGATGGCGATTGGCATATGCAAAGTTACAAGGCGCTTCGTAATGCGCTTCCTGAAGAGCGACGGAACGCTGTACGCAAGGCTGGCAACCAAGGCGCTTGAGACTGCAGATCCCGCCCTCTTCGCCTACCTCAACGAATTGGGCATGCGCGTTCTCGAAGCCGATGCGCGTTGCCGCGCTGCGCATGCGGCCTCGCTGGCAGAGGCGGCGCTGACGCTCGCCGATGCCGTGCGCCAGATCTACGCGCGGGAAAAGCGCGTGCGCGGCGTGCTCGACTATGACGATCTCATCGTTGCCAGTCTCGACCTGCTCAAGAAGCGGCGAGGCGGCGGCATGGGTTCTTTACAAGATGGACGGAGGGCTCGATCACATCCTGATCGACGAGGCCCAGGACACCAGCCCCGAGCAATGGGAGATCGTGCGCGCGCTGACCGAGGAATTTTTCGCCGGCGAGGGCGCAAGGGGACGGACGGGACCGCGCGCACCGTCTTCGCGGTCGGCGACGAGAAGCAGTCGATCTTCAGCTTCCAGGGTGCGGACCCCGTCCAGTTCGAGGTCAACCGGCGCCACTTCGCGCTCGCCGCATCGGAGATGGTGAGGGCTTCGCGGATCTGCAACTGGGGACCTCGCGCCGCTCGGCGCCGCAAGTGCTGGCCTTCGTCGACGCCGTGTTCGCCGATCCGGACGCGCGCGCAGGGCCTGACCTCGGCCGAAGGCGCCGATCGCGCACATCGCCCATCGCGAGAGGCCAAGGGCCGCGTCGAGTTCTGGCCGGCGCTCAAGCCCGACGCGCGGCCCGACACCGATCCGTGGCGACCCGTGGACGTGGAGCCGGAGACGAGCCCGGTCAGGCGGCTGGCGGCACGGCTCGCCGAGCGCATCAGGGGCTGGACCGACGGCAAGACCAGCCTGCCCGGCCACGACAAGCCCATCGCGCCCGGCGACATCATGATCCTGATGCCGCGGCGCGAACCCTTCGCCAGCGAGATCATCCGCCAGCTCAAGGAGCGCGGCATCGCGGTGGCCGGCGCCGACCGCATCAAGCTCACCGAGCAGATCGCGGTGATGGACCTGATCGCGCTGGGCCGCTTCGTGCTCTTGCCGGAGGACGAGCTGAATCTGGCGGCGCTGCTGCGCTCGCCCATGCTGGGGCTCAGCGAGGACGAACTCTACGCCCTGTGTGTCGACCGCGACGGAATGCTGTGGCGGGCGCTCGAGCGCGCGCCAGGGCGAATGTGCCGCATTCGGCTTCGCGCATGCCTTCCTCAAGGAGATGCGCGGGGCCGCCGATTACGCGCCGCCTTACGAGTTCTATGCCACTGCGCTGGTGCGCCACGGCATGAAGCGGCGACTGCTGGCGCGGCTGGGTGCCGAAGCCGCCGACGCCATCGACGAATTCCTGTCGCTTGCGCTCTCCTTCGAGGCGCTGAACACGCCGAGCCTGGAAGAGCTTCCTGTTCTGGGTCGAGCGCGGCGACGTCGAGGTCAAGCGCGACATGGAGACGGGGGCGCGACGAGGTGCGCGTGATGACCGTGCACGGGGCCAAGGGGCTGGAGGCCGACATCGTCATCCTGCCCGACACCACCTCGCTGCCCGAGGCGCCGGGCGCCAAGGGCACGCTTCTGTACACGGAGGATGGCGGCGTGGTGTTCCCGATGGCCGAGGCCGCCGCGCCCGCGAAAGTCAAGGCGGCGAAGGAGGCGGCCAGGCAGGCCGCGCTCGACGGAACACCGGCGCCTGCTCTATGTGGCGCTGACCCGGGCGCGCGAGCGGCTTGTGATCTGCGGCTTCGAGAACCGCGCGCGGCATCCGCGAGGGCTCCTGGTACGATCTGTGCGAAAGCGGCGGCGCAGAAACTCGGCACGCCCACCCAGATGCGATGGACGAGAGCGTGCTCGTCCTCGGCGAGGCCGATGTCGAGGCGGCGGCGCCGGCCACAGCCAAGACGCCCCTGCCCGCCCTGCCCGACTGGGCGACCTCCAAACCGGCGCCCGAGATCGTCCGTCCACGGATCATCCGGCCGTCGGACGCCGCGTGGCCGAAGACGGCCCGGTCATCGCTCTCCCCGCTCGATGCGGGCGGCGGGGCGGGGCGCTTCCGGCGCGGGCTGCTGGTCCATGCGCTGCTGGCCCGCCTGCCCGAGGTGGCGCCGGCCGAGCGCGCCGCCATCGCCGGCAAGTTCCTCGCACGCCGCGGCGTGCCCGCCGAGCGAGGCCGAAGCGCTCACCGCCGAGACGCTGGCGGTGCTGGACGATCCCGAATTCGCGCCGGCCTTCGCCGCCCAATGCCCGGGCCGAAATCGCCATCGTCGCCGAGCTGCCGGAGCTGGGCGCCGGCGCCCGCATCAATGGCCGCATCGACCGGCTGGCGGTGACCGACGGCGAGGTGCTGGCGGTCGATTTCAAGACCAACCGGCCCCCGCCCGCCGCGTCCGAGGACGTCGCCCCGGCTCTATCTGGCGCCAGATGGCGCTCTACCGCGCGGCACTGGCGAAGATATTTCCCGGCCAAACGAATCGCCTGCCGCGCTGGTCTGGACCGAAGGCCCCGCGCTGATGCGCGCTGCCCGACGCCCTTCTGGACGCCGAAATCGCGGACCGGATTGCGGCGCGCGACCGCGCGCGCGACCTTGACCCTCTGGGGGGGCGTTCCTAGATTCAATTGCAAGACGTATTCACCTTCCCCAAGGACAGCCCATGCCGCCCATCAAGGTCTCCGACAGCTCCTTCCAGGCCGACGTTCTCGAGCGCCAAAAAGCCGGTCGTCGTGGACTTCTGGGCGGAATGGTGCGGGCCCTGCCGCATGATCGCCCCGGCGCTCGACGAGCTGGCCGAGCGAACTCGGCGAGAAGATCACCATCGCCAAGGTCAATATCGACGAGAACCCCGGCATCCCGACCAAATATGGCGTGCGCGGCGTGCCCACGCTGATGATCTTCAGCCAGGGCCAGGTCGCCGCCACCAAGGTGGGCGCGCTGCCCAAATCCAAGATCAAGGAATGGATCGAATCCTCGATCTGACACCTCTCCGCCTCCTCTAGAGGGCTTCGGGGCCGCCTTTCGGGCGGCCCCGTTGCTTTTTGGGCTTCGGTTTCGCGCCTCCCCCGTTTACGCGGGAGGAAACATTTTCCCGAAGTTGCTCAGCCACAGGAATTTCCGACAGATAATTGTTTTCGCGTTTTCGGGCGATTCACTGGGGAGGGGGGAGGGTCCCCCACCGCCTCGGCGCTCTTGCGGACATATTCGAACACCATGCGCTGGCGCCGCTCATCGCCGCCCTGCCCACCGCGCAGGCGCACGACGGTCTCGGCCACCCGCGCCCCGGTCTCGGCGAGCTTGCAGGCGGAACTCGATGAAATGGATGCGGTCGCGGGCGTCAGGCGCCAGCCGCGCCGAGTGGAAGGCGATCTCGCGCATGAAAAGGCGGCATTCGGCGATCAGGGCGTTGAGCTCGGTCTCGGTGTCGCCATGGGGCCTTGGGGCGGCGGGCGCGGCGGGGGCCCCGGTCAGGCGGAGCTGGGGCCGGTCGCCCGGATAGGGACCGTCGATCAGCGGCATCAGCCCGCCATGGGCTTCGGCCACGGCCAGGGTTTCGGCCTCCCAGGCGGCGCGCCCGGCTTCGGGGTCTTCGAATTCGTCTGTGGTTTCAGGGTGATCGGTCATCGCTTTAGTTCTCCATTCGTTCCTGCCAAACTTTGAAAGATGGGAACGATGGAGACGAGTTCAAGGGTCAGGCGAGCGCCATTTCGGCGACAGCGGGATATTCGTCCCAAGTCTGACCACGATAGACGCGGCCCGTCGCCTTCTTGTTCACGCCGCCCCACTGCTTGAAGAAGAACGCCACGCTCTGGCGGCGGCATTCCCCTTCGATCGTGCCAACCCAGGCAGGTTTCATCGGGCGCGCACGTGGTCCGGACTCGCCGCCAACGATTGCCCAATCAATGCCGGACAAATTCACCCGGCCAATCCCACCGACAAGCGGCTCGAACGAGATAAACCGCACGGTAGCCGGCACGCGCCGCAGATCGTCGATCCGATGCTTATATGCGGCGGAATTCAACCGATGTCCCCAGCCAGATGTTCGGCCGAACCGCCAGATCATTTTCTGTGACGATGCGGAGCATGTTCTCGGGGCGCTTGGTCAGAATCTGGAAGACGTGCTGTTCAGCCCGGACCATCACATCCCAGACGCGGCAGATGAATTCGTCCGGCACGCCGTCCTGAAAAAGATCGGACATGGAATTGACGAATATCTTGCGCGGCGCGCGCCACCGCAGGGGAACGTCGAGTGCCGCCTCGTTCAGATGCAGACGGCCCGACCATTTTGGGCGGCCGCCGCTTTTGCGCGTTACGCCTTCATAGGCGGGATGCTCCATCGCCTGAAGGCGCGCGGCCATGCGCATGGCATAGCAGTTCGTGCAGCCCGGCGAGATGATCTTGCATCCCGACACCGGGTTCCATGTCGCATCCGTCCATTCAATGTCGCTTAGTCCGGCCATACCAAAGTGCTTTCAGATTCCAAGCTCACCTTGACCCGAAACATTTCGAATTTCATCCCAAAAATAATTCGCGATCCTACTCCGGCTTACAAACGCCAGCCAATAAAGTCTTTGATTCTTGCTCCCCCTTACCAACTCAACACTCCGCATATCTAAAAAGCCCAAACTGCGTATCAAATTCTGCCAGTGCGCCAAGATCGCAGTGCGGATCGACGACAGGCTTTGATTTACATTGACTTTCGACCGCCACCCAGGAGCAAACACATCGAACGTTTTGAATTCTTCGGCTGTATAGCGATCCGCATTTCGTTGTAGGTCTTGCACGCTTATATGCATCAAGATGTCGATGCGCTTCAGCGTGGCAAGCGTCCGAATAATCTCGAAAGACAGACCACCGAGACTGTATGGGTCAAGAAATGCAAAATGTAACCCATATTGATTTACGCGACTGACTATTTGTTTGGCCGTATCCTCGGCATATCCTGCATAACCAATCGCGGGTCCCCCGAGACGCACGATCCTCTTGACCGCCGCATCGCTGAACGCCGGATTAAGATCAGCAATATGCATTTCTGAAAATGGTACCTTGCCATCAACCGACGCTTTCCACGCAACCACCGGGCTGCCGTCGATTATCTCGTCGGTATCGCGAACTTTGGCACGCCCCGGACCACAAAAGAGGTCAATATATGTTGCTCCGCCGCGATATTTCGCTGGGCGAGATGGATCGGTATATTTCCGACGTGTTTCTCGTGTGATGTCGATATATTTCCGCAGACGCTCATGTTTCTCCGATGCCCACTCGCCGACGTCTTCTGCGATCGGAAGCCCATCTTCAGGATCGTTCATCTATTTGCTCCCCTGCGCGAGGGTTTAGGAACAAATATAGAACATGGAGGCTGAGATTAAAAGGCCAGATTGGCTGAGGCGCCCTTTCGGCCTTTCGGTTCGTCGAGATGACTCCGCCACGCAGCAGGACTAAGTTGCGCGGGTTGGGGCACGGTCGAAGTCAGCGCAGCCGGTTCCCGATCGCGCAAGCGCAGCCCAGAGGTCTTATCGGCGGCCGGACGGCGGCGAATGCGCGCCAAGCATGACGCCATTCACCGTCCGGCCATACATCGACATCGCGCTGTCGTGATATTTCATGCGCGTCTCGGCGAGAGAGCCGGTGAAGCGCGGATCCTGCGGCCGCTCATGGCTGTCGATGAAGGCGGCGACGTCCCAGGCATCCTGATCGGAAAGCGTCGCCCCCTGGCTGAACGGCATGTTGGCTGCGATGAACTCGGCCGCGTTCTTGACGCTGGTCATGCCGGCGCCCCAGTTGAAAGATTGGGCGCCCCACAGCGCGGGGAACACCGGCTCGCCGGTCGCGGATTTCTGCCCCTCACCGTTCGCGCCGTGGCACAGCGCGCAGCTCTGCGTGTAGACCTTTTCGCCGCGCGCATAGTCGAAGGGCCTGGCCGGCGTCTTCAGCGCCGGATAGCCGCGGCCGGGCATGTCGACGCCGACGGGCGCGCCCTTTGCGAGGAAGAAGGAGTAGGCCTCAAGCGCAACCAGCGTCTTGCTGCCCAGCGCCGGCACTTTGCCGTTCATGCTGTAACGGAAGCAGCCCTGCATTCGCTCGGCATAGGAGTTCACATGCTTGTTCTTCGAACGGTAGGCGGGATAGCTGCCGAAGGCCGCCCATAGCGGCGCCGAACCGGCCATCCGTCCGCCGTCGAGATGGCAGTTCTGGCAGTTCAGCGTGTTGCCGACATATTGCGCGCCGTAATGCTGGGTGTCGCGGAAGATGTTTTCGCCCAGACGCACCATCTTGCCGAACTCGTTGTCCGGAATCGCGCTGTCCGGCGGCGGCACAAACGTCCCCGATTTCGTCGCGCCGGTCCCGGCTGCCGCTTTGCCGGCAGGCGCCGCCGGCACCTTCGGCGCGGCCGCGTAGTAGGCGGCAACGGCGGCGAGCTCGGTCGTGTCGAGCTTGCGCGCGATTCCGGCCATCAGGCCCATCGGATCGTCCTTGCGCGTGCCGGTCCGCCAGGCCTCGAGCTGGGCTTCGATATATTGCGCCGATTGTCCTGCCAGCCTCGGCACCAGCGCGCCGACACCGCTGCCATCGGCGCCGTGGCACTGGCTGCAGCCCGGCAGGCCCCTGGACCAGTCGCCGCTGCGCGCCAACGCTGCACCGGCGGCGATCTTCGATGCATCCGCAGTTGCCGGCGCCGCTACCCAAGCAGGGAGCCTGGCGTAATAGGCCGCGACGGCTTTGCGCTCGGCGTCGCTCAGCGCGCCGGCGATGGGGCCCATCGTGTCGTTCTTGCGCGTGCCATCGGCGAAGCTGGTGAGTGCGCGGACGGTGTAGCCGGCATTGAACCCGGCGAGCCCCGGGATACCCGCAGCGGGCTGACCTTCGCCTTTCATGCCGTGACAGGCCGAACAGGCCGGTACGGTTTTCGTGCCCTGCATGGCGATGTCGCGCCCGCCGGCGGCAAATGCGGGCCCCGCGGCGAAAACGCCGAACACAAATGCCACACGCGCAAGCCGCTCCATCCCGTTTCCCCGTCATCCCCGCCGCACTTCGGCCGATCTCGCCAGACTCCGTCGAGCCTACCCCGTATAGGCGAAGGCGTAGCCGCGTTCCTGGGCGCGGTTGACCGCGGCGATGCCGGCCGGCACCAGATGGCTGTTGGGGATCAGATTGGCGACGATCTCCTTATGGATGTCGTCGGCATTGCCGTGCGTCTGCGCGGCCAGACCGTGCGACAGGCCCATGGTCGACATGCCGCAGACGGCAAAATGGGCGCCGTCTGCGATCAGGGTCGAAATCGCGACGCCGCGATTGGCAAGTCCGGGCGCGGCTGCGTTGTAGGGATTGGCCATGTGGACCTGTTCGAGCTTCAGTATCTTCGACAGTTCCTTGCCGTATTTTTTCCACACCGTGTCGTTGTAGCCGAAGGACGTGGATTCGGCGCGCAGGACGATGATGACGGCAAGCTGCGACGGCGCCAGCCCATAGCCTTCCTTGTTGGCGGTGAAGAAATTCCGCGCGAAGAACAGCGCATGGCCGCCGCCTTCGGGCGTGGTGGAATTCGAAGACGAAGCGATGCTGACCCGGCAGATCCATCCACGCGTCCTGGGGGTCGAGCGTCGGCCGCCAATGCGGTGCTTCGGCGGCCCGCGCACCGCCTGCGCCGGCGGTCAGCGCGGCGGTTCCGATACCCAGCCCGGCGACAATGGCGCGGCGGCCGATGCGATCGCTCTGTGTGCTCATGAATTGCTCCCCCTTCGCAGGAATTGGCCGGTGATGACGCAGCCAAGCGTGGTCCGACGGCGTCAATCGACTGCGGCGCTTATATCATAAATTCAGAAGTGCCCCCCAATTGCCCCCTCGATAAAGGCAGCCTGCGTCCGCTTGGAATTTCGAGGCAGGGATGACTCCGCCGCGCCGCAGGACTAAGTTGCGCGGCGTCGAAGGGGCGCGTTCGACGCCAACCGCATCTGTCCGGGGAGGACATCCATGACTGCCTTGAAATTCGCTCTTGCGGGCGCGGCACTGGCCGCGCTCGTCGCAACGCCCCTCGCCGCCGAGGCCTCCACCGCCACCGTCGACATGATGAAGGCCGGCGGCAAGCTCCAAGTCATGTCGTCCGCCTTCAAGGACATGGCCATGATCCCGCTGGAATATTCGGGATACGGCGCCAATGAATCGCCGCCGCTGATGTGGAGCGCGGGCCCGGCCGGCACCAAATCCTATGTCGTGCTCACCGAGGACACCGGCGCCAGCCGGCCGACCCGATCTATCACTGGGTGCTCTACAATGTGCCCGCCGATGTCACGCAGCTGCCCGCGCACATGTCGACCGAAGCCATGCCGGCCGATCCCAAGGGCGCCATGAACGGCCTCAATATCCGCGGCACCTCGGGCTATATGGGCCCGCATCCGCCCAAGGGCGTGACGCACCCCTACCACTATGAAGTCTTCGCGCTCGACACCACGCTCGACATCCCGGCCGACAAGGCCAGCCACGACGCGGTGGTGGACGCGATGAAGGGCCATGTGCTGGCCGAAGGCGAAGTGGTCGGCCAGTTCGAAGGCCAGTAGAAGATTTAGCCGTTCTCGGCGAGGACGCGGCCGGCCAGATAGAGCGAGCCGCAGATCAGGATGCGCGGCGCCCCGTCCTTGGGGCTGGCGCGCGACCAGGCGGCGATCTGCAGGATCGCGTCCTCAAGGTCGTCGGCGGGACTGGCGTCGAGGCCGGCGGTGCGGGCGGCGTCATAGAGCTCGCCCGGGCCCTGGCTCGCCGCCTCGCCCTCGATGGCGACCGTCAGCACATGGCACGCCAGCCCGCGGAAGGGCGCCAGAAAGCCCACCGCGTCCTTGGTCCTCAGCATGCCGCAGACGAGAAACAGCGGCTTGCCGCTCTTCTCCTCGAAATCGGCCATGGCGCGGGCCAGCGCCTCGGCGCATTGGACGTTGTGGCCGCCGTCGAGCCAGAGCTCGGCCCCGTCGGGCGCCAGCTCGACGAGCAGGCCGCGCGTCAGCCGCTGCAGCCGCGCCGGCCATTCGACAGTTCCCAGCCCGGCCTCGATCGCGGCCTCGCCGCCCCAGCCCATGCCGGCATGGCGAAGGGCTGCAATGGCGGTGGCGGCATTGTCGATCTGGTGGGCGCCGGCCAGCCTGGGCAGCGGCAGATCGAGAAGCCCGCTGTCGTCCTCATAGACCATGCGGCCGTGCTCCTGGCGGGCGAAGAAGTCCTGCCCGAAAAGAACGAGCGGCGCCGACAGCGCATCGGCGCGGCGCATGATGACGTCGCGGGCGACGTCGTCCTGGCGGCCGACGACGAGCGGGACGCCGGGCTTGATGATGCCGGCCTTCTCGGCGGCGATGTCGGCGAGGTCGAGCCCGAGGAATTCGGCATGGTCGAGGCCGATGGGCGTGATCACGCGTGACCGCCGGCAGATCGATCACGTTGGTGGCGTCGTAGCGGCCGCCCAGCCCCACTTCGAGCACCAGCGCATCGGCAGGGTGACGCGAGAAGGCGAGAAACGCCGCCGCCGTCGTGATCTCGAAAAAGGTGATGGGAAGGCCCTGCATTGGCGCGCTCGCATTCGTCGAGCATCGCGGCAAGCTCGTCCTCGCCGATCAGATGGCCGGCGATGCGGATGCGCTCGTGAAAGTGCACCAGATGCGGCGAGGTATAGACATGGACCCGCGCGCCCTGGGCTTCGAGCATGGCGCGGGCGAAGGCGCAGGCCGAGCCCTTGCCGTTGGTGCCGGCGACATGGATCACCGGCGGCAGCTGGCGCTCGGGATGGCCGAGCGCCGCAAGCAGCCGCTGGATGCGGTCCAGCACCAGGTCGATCTGCTTGGGATGAAGCGAAAGAAGCCGGTCGAGAATGGCGCTGCTGGAAACCGCGACGTCGCTCATCAGGGTATGGGCACGCCGCTGCCGTTGCCGCCGCCATTGAGCGCGGGCGGTGGCTTGCGCGTGGGGCTGGCGGTGATCGTCGGCGGCAGGGTGCGTGTCCGGGGCTTGGGCCGCTTCATCAGCATGTGCAGAATCCGCGACAGCGTGTCGCGCAACTCGTGGCGATGCACCACCATGTCGATCATGCCGTGGTCGAGCAGATATTCGGCGCGCTGGAAGCCCTCGGGCAGGCGCTCGCGGATGGTCTGCTCGATCACGCGCTGGCCGGCGAAGCCGATCAGCGCGCCCGGCTCGGCGATCTGGACGTCGCCCAGCATCGCATAGGAGGCGCTGACGCCGCCGGTGGTCGGATCGGTGAGCACCACGATATAGGGCAGCCCCGCCTCGCTGCAGCATGTCGACGGCGATGGTCACGCGCGGCATCTGCATCAGCGACAGCATGCCTTCCTGCATGCGCGCGCCGCCCGACGAGACGAACAGGATGAAGGGCCGCTTCTCGGCGATGGCGGTCTCGCATCGCGCGCGACCAGCGCCTCGCCCACGCCCATGCCGAGCGAGCCGCCGAGGAAATCGAAGGGCTGCACCGCCGCCATCACGGCCAGGCCGTCGAGCGTGCCGCGCGCGGCGACGAGCGCGTCTTGCGGCCGGTCTTGGCGCGGGCGTCCTTCAGCCGTCGCTGTAGCGCTTGTCGTCGCGGAAACGCAGCGGATCGGCAGGCCACCTCCGGCGGCGGCAGCTCCTCGTACGCGCCGCCGTCGAAAAACGCCGCGAAGACGCTCCGCCGGCCCGATGCGCATGTGATGGCCGCATTGCGGGCAGACATGCTGGGCGGCGATCGAGGTCGCGGTGGAAGATCATCTCGCCGCAGGCCGGGCATTTGTGCCACAGATTCTCCGGCGTGTCGCGCGCGTGCCGCGCCGATCAGGCTCTTGATCCGTGGACGGACGAAATTGGTGATCCAGTTCATGGCGTCAGCCTAGCACGGAGCCGCCGCGCGCCGCATGCACGGATTGCGCAAGGGACGCGCAGAAATCGACCACATCCGCGACGACGATGTGCCGCGTGCGGCCGGCCTTGCGGCGACATCTCGGCGATCTGCGCACGATGGCCGAGCCCACCACCGCGCCATCGGCGAAGCGCGCGATCGCGGCGGCCTGCTCGCGGCGTCTTGATGCCGAAGCCGACCGCGACGGGAAGCTCGGCTGCGCCTTCGACGCGCGCGACCGCCGCGCGCACGTCGTCTTCGGCGAAGCTCTTGGTGCCGGTGACGCCGGCGATCGAGACATAATAGAGATAGCCGCCCGCGCCATCGAGCGATGGTCTTGAGGCGCGCGTCGTCGGTCGTCGGCGTGACCAGCCGCACGATGTCGATGCCCTGTGCGCCGCGCCGGCAGGCGCAGCACTTCGTCTTCCTCGGGCGGCAGATCGACGGTGATGAGCCCGTCGACGCCGGCCGCGGCGGCGTCCTTGGCGAAGCGCGCGGTGCCATAGGCATGGATCGGATTGTAATAGCCCATCAGCACGAGCGGCGTGTCGGTGTCCGCCTTGCGGAACTTGCGCACCAGCTCGAGCACCTTGTGCAAGGTCGTGCCCGCCTTGAGCGCGCGCAGCGACGAGGCCTGGATCGCCGGGCCGTCGGCCATCGGATCGGAGAACGGCATGCCGAGCTCGATCAGGTCGGCGCCGGCGGCGGGCAGCTTCTGCCAGCATGCGCGCAGCGAGGTTTCGACATCCGGATCGCCCGCGGTGATGAAGGGCACGAAGGCGGCGCGGTCTGGCCTTCGCGAGTTCGGCGAAGCGGGCGGCGATGCGGCTCATATCGTCTCTCCCAGCGCGGCGGCGACGGAGAAGACGTCCTTGTCGCCGCGGCCCGACAGGCAGACGACGATGATGCTGGTCCTTCGCCATCTGCGGCGCCATCGCGCATGACATGGGCGATGGCATGGCCAGATTCGAGCGCCGGGAATGATGCCTTCGAGCTGCGACAGCAGCTGGAAGGCGTCGAGCGCCTCCTGGTCGGTGGCGGAGAAATATTTCACCCGGCCCGGATCCTTGAGCCAGGAATGCTCCGGGCCGACGCCGGGATAATCGAGGCCGGCCGAAATCGAATGGGCCTCGAGGATCTGGCCGTCCTCGTCCTGCAGCAGATAGGAGCGCGCGCCATGCAGCACGCCGGGCGTGCCCTTGGTCAGCGTGGCGGCATGACGCGGTGTGTCGACGCCCTCGCCCGCCGCCTCGACGCCGTGCATCTCGACATCGCGGATCGTCGAGGAAGGGATGGAACAGGCCGATGGCGTTGGAGCCGCCGCCGACGCAGGCGACGACGCAGATCGGGCAGCCGGCCTTCGCGTCTCCAGCATCTGCGCGCGCGTCTCGTTGCCGATGACGGTCTGGAAATCGCGCACCATCGCCGGATAGGGATGCGGGCCCGCCGCCGAGCCGATGATGTAGAAGGTGTCGTCGACATTGGCGACCCAGTCGCGCAGCGCCTCGTTCATCGCGTCCTTCAGCGTGCGCGAGCCCGAGGTCGACCGGCGCGCACCTCGGCGCCGAGCAGCTTCATGCGGAAGACGTTGGGCTTCTGCCGCTCGATATCGACCTCGCCCATATAGACGACGCAGGGCAGGCCGAAGCGCGCCGCGACCGTGGCGGTGGCGACGCCATGCTGGCCGGCGCCGGTCTCGGCGATGATGCGCGTCTTGCCCATGCGGCGGGCGAGCAGGATCTGGCCGAGGCAATTGTTGATCTTGTGCGCGCCGGTGTGGTTGAGGTCTTCGCGCTTGAGATAGATCTTCGCGCCGCCGAGATGCGCGGTCAGCCGCTCGGCGAAATAGAGCGGGCTTGGCGCGCCCGACATAATGCTTGAGCAGCCCGTCGAGTTCGGCCTGGAAGGCCGGATCGTGCTTGGCCGCCTCGTAGGCGCGTTCGAGATCGAGCATCAGCGGCATCAGCGTCTCGGCGACGAAGCGTCCGCCATAGGCGCCGAAATGGCCGCGCGATGTCGGGGCCGGTGCGATAGGAATTGGGCGGCAGGTCGCTCATGCGCGCGCCTCCGTGCCGGCGCGCGCGCGGCGGCGACGAATTCGGCGATCACTGCGGCGCTCCTTGACGCCGGGCGCGGTTTCGACGCCGGAGGAGACATCGACGCCCGGCGCGCCGCTCGCGGCGATGGCGCGCGCGACATTGTCCGGGTCGAGGCCGCCGGCCAGCAGCCAGGGCCGCGCGAAACTGCGCCCGCTTGAGCAATCTGCCAGTCGAAGGCCGCGCCATGGCCGCCGGCGCGCGCCGCGCCGTCGCGGCGGCTTGGCGTCGAACAGCAGCATGTCGGCGACGTCTTCATAGGCGCGGGCGCGCGGCGAGATCGGCGGCCTCGGCGATGGCGAGCGCCTTGATCACCGGACAGGCCGAAGCGGGCGCGCGACGTCGCCGGCGCGTTCCGGCGCTCTCGTTGCCGTGAAGCTGGAGGAAATCGGGCTGCACCGCCGCGATCGCCGCGGCGATGGCGGCGTCGTCGGCATCGGCGAAGAGCGCCACCAGCCGCAGCCTTCCCGCGCATGCGCTCGGCCAGGGCGCGCGCCGCGTCCAGCGAGAGATAGCGCGGCGAGCCGGAATGAAAACCAGCCCGCCGAAATCGGCGCCGCGCGCGCATGGCCGCATCGGCCGCCTCGGCGCTGTTGATGCCGCAAATCTTGACCAGCGATGCGCCATGAGGGCGCCGCTTATGGCCGCCGCCGGGCCGGAAATCAAGCAAAGTCGAGGATTGCTTAAGCCGTTGATTTCGGCTTGGCGATGGCGCGGGCGGCGTCAGCCGGGTCGGCGGCGGCGGTGATCGGCCGGCCGATCACCAGGATATCGGCGCCCGGCGCCGCATGCGCCTCGGCCGGCGTCATCACCCGGCGCTGATCGCCGAGCGCGGCCCCGGCCGGGCGGATGCCCGGCACCACGATCAGGAAATCCGGCCCGCAGGCCTCGCGCACCGGCGCGATCTCGTGGGCGCTGCAGACCACGCCGTCCAGGCCGCTGCCCTTGGCGAGCGTGGCCAGCCGCATCACCTGCGTCGCGGCCGGGGCCAGCTGGCCGACGCCGCGAGATCGCGCGTCGTCGAGGCTGGTCAGCACGGTGACGCGCGATCAACTTCGGGCGCGGGATGCGACGCTCGCGGCCGCCTCCGCCGCGGCGCGCATCATCGCCTCGCCGCCCGAGGCATGGACATTGAAGATGGCAACGCCCAGCCGCGCGACGGCGCGCGCCGCGCCGGCCACCGTGTTGGGAATGTCGTGGAACTTGGTGTCGGCGAAGACCGGCAGGCCGAGCTCGGCGATCCGGCGCACGCCCTCGGGGCCGCAGCGCGGTGAGGAATTCGAGACCGAGCTTCAGGCCGCCGACATGGGGCTTGACGGCCTCGCGCGATCGCCAAGCGCGCGATCGAGGTCGGGCGTGTCGAGGGCGACGAAAACCGGATTGGCGAGCGGCGGGTTCATTCCTCGCCGGGTTTAGAGCCGCCGGTCCTGGCCGGCAAGGCGGCGAGCCCGGATTTCGTGGGTTTGGCCGCCTTGGCCCTGGCCCGTTCCCGGCCCATCCGGGACAGATGGGCGGCGAACCCGCCCAAAAGCGCGCCCAGGGCCAGCGTCACCAGAAGCAGCATGAACAGCGGCATCTGCACCGACAGGGGGGCCGAGGGCTGG